>CAWKOD010000047.1:0-125004 GCA_963850885.1 uncultured Alphaproteobacteria bacterium
AGCAGACTGCCCGCGATCAGACTCTGGAGCATATCGATGATGCCTTACCTGGTCTTGGAACAAGTACAAACCAATGGTCGATTGGCGCCCGGCAGGAACTCCCCGCTAGGTCCCAGGGACCCTCTCTCGACTGTTGATCCCGTGCCAAACGAACGGCTCACCCCGATCGTGACGACTGCCGTATGCAAATGCCCGTTTCGCCCCTCGACCGAGTGTGCCACGGTGAGGAACATCTGCCACGATGGCGCAATGGCCAAAGACGTTCCCCCACCTAGGTCCAGAAGACTGGTCTTGGCGATTTGGTCGTGGTGAATCCACTGATCGCCCGAAAGGCCTACATGAAAGAGGTTGTAGTTCAGATCAAGGCCGCTGTGCGTGTACATCCATTGGCCTGTGGCTAGAACCGAGATTCGCCGCGTTAGGAAATAGCCGGGTTGTACCTCAAGGTTGCTGCGATTCGGGGCAATGCCCAACACGCGTTCGACAAATGCGTACGAATACTGAGCCTGAATGTAGGCCTTGGGAATCAGCGGGTCGAGCCGGCGTCCGAAGTTTGTGCCGAGATGATACTCGCGCTGGTCGCGTCCAGCCGCGGAGTGCGCAAAATATGTGTAGCTGTTGCTGGGAATTACTGCTCTGAAAAACGGGGTTACTACTACTCCACGCTTAATCAGACGGTACCGGACATCGGTTGTGAAATCCTGAAAGGTGGAGTGATAGGTTCCGTTGTCCATGGGTAACTGGTGCGGCGTTGGACCATAATACTTTCCTGCGACGAACGGTACCGCGACTCGCACCGCCAGGCGGTCGGTTAGTGAGTAGTCCACATCAAGCGTTAGCGCGTGCGAGAGGATGTGGCCGATGTCGTGTGCATCCCCGTTCTCGAAGACATGATCTGCGACATATTGGTTCTGATAACTCAGTGAAACCGCTCCCTCGCCCTTCGGGGACAGCCACGCCTGTGCCAGGATCGCGGAGGGGATCACCATGAACGCACAAAGCAGCCGCGACGCTACGGAGGGATAGTCAAGCTGGCCATTCACGATGTGGACTGCCTTTCTTGGCCTACGGCGGCCCCGTTCTCGAACGCGCTTTCAGCTTGAATTCGATGGCTCGATCGATTGCCGAAAGATAGCGGCCGGGGGAATTCGGCACCGTGAGCACGCAGTGGAACTTCTTCTCCGCCTGGGCAGCCGCAGCCTTGCTGGACTGAGGTACGACCGGCAATACAACTGGCTTGGACGGGACCGACCGCGCCTGCCGTTCCAACTCGTCGGCCTCGCCGGAATCCACCATCAGCAGGTCGTATTTATGGGCCCTCAGCATTTCGCCCAACCTGGCTGGGTCGTCGAAAGAATGGAACGTGAGTCCACCCCGCTTCCCTGGGGATTGCTGCTCCAATTGTCTTAGAACTTCGCCAACTGGTGAGTTCCGAGGTGTGTAGGCCAGGATCGATGCGGAGCGCGGACTCTCATTGATCTGACGGAAACGAAGAGTTCCCATAGTCAGAATCAGCTTGTCACCGCACGCGAACCCAGCTCGTTGAAATCAGCGCCCCTACTGCCAGTACGAGCGCGGCATCCAACAGTTTTCGCATGGTCTCTTTACCGTCGCGGCTACATGGTTGGAACGAGAGTGGCGGTTTATTATGCGCTGAGACACTGGGATTGTCAAGGAAGCCTCCTAAATCAGGAGCTTACCAAATCACCTAAATCAGGCCGACCCGCCGCATGAGATCCTGGAACCTTGGCTCCTCGCGCAGGCTGTCAAACCTCTGATCGACTTCGAGCCACGCCATCATGGGAGAGTGTTGCTCGTAGGACTTCTCCAGCCACGCAAACGCTTCGTCTTTTTTACCCATGCCGACATAAATTAACGCAAAGTGGTGGGCGGCGATGGGAACTGTCTTCGATGTGCTCAGCAATTGGTTCAGGATCTTCTGCGCCTCGCTTTTTCTACCGGTCATACAATAGATGAATGCGATTTCCGGGGAAAGGCTCGGGTCTTCTCCGTACAGAGCGATGCTCTTTCGAATCTCTTCCATTCCTTGCTCATACTTTCCCTCGTAAACGTAAGCCCACCCGAGTGAATCTCGCGGAGCGGCCTGATTCGGATAGAGTTCCAGCGTCTTTTGATACTGTTCGATGGCCGCGTCGTATTGACGCGCGCTCAAGTGTGCATCGGCCAGCTCTTCGTTGGTCAGCGGTGAAAGCGGGTCCAACTCGAGCGCGCGTCTGGCTTCCGCGATGCTTTCTTTCCTCCGGCCGAGATGACGCAGCATGTTGCTGTAGTATAAATGCGCCAATGGAAAGCCGGGATTGAGCTCGATGGCTCTCCTTGCCTCTCGCTCGGCTGCGGACCTTTCCCAGTCATTTGCTCTCACCGATGCCATTGCGGCGTGAGCTTCGGGTAGGGTGTCATCCATCGCGAGTGCCTTGCTCGCCGCCTCCAACGCCTGCGGATGAACATCCTCGTGCCGGGCGGCGCCGATTTGTTCAAGGCTCGCCAGGGCGTCTGCCAGCCCGGCATAAGCCGTGGCGTAGTTCGGGTCCAGTTCGATCGCCTGTTCGAAGTACTCAATACTTTTGGAGAAGCCATCTACCGTGAACCTGTTGTAGTAATACCGGCCCTTGAGGTAAGCGTCGTAGGCGTCGGCGTTGACTGAACGGTTGCGCGCCATGCGTATCTGCTCCTGCGCCGTAATTTTCGCCTGCACCTCGCCGGCAATGGCCCGAGCCACCTCGTTTTCCAGATCCAGGACGTCGCCCAGACTTCGCTCGTAGGTCTCGGCCCAGAGTTGCTGGCCTGTGGCGGCGCGAATCAGGACGGCTGTGATTCGCACCCGGTCCCCGGAACGAAGCACCGAGCCCGACACTACTGCCTCCACCTTCAACCGCCGGGCAATCTGCGCCAACGGCTGTTTCGTTTCCTTGTATTGCATCATCGACGCGCGGGCAATCACTCGCAGTGCCCCAATTTGAGCCAGGTCGGCCGTCAGCGCTTCGGTCATTCCGTCGGCAAAGTATTCCTGGGCCGGGTCTCCGGAGAGATTCTCCAGTGGCAGCACCGCGATTGCGTCGATGTGCGCCTCAGCGCTGGAACCGGGCAGCTTCCAGTGCCACCCCGCCAGGTACAGCGGCGTCAGCACCAGCACCAAAAGTACTGCCGCCGCGGCCGGCAGGACTCCGGGCCTTGCGGCTCGTTTGCTTACATTCCCCGCCGGAGTCGTCCCCGCCGTGGCGGCTTGGTGCGGTCCGGCCGGCTGCTCGGCCCCGTTGGATTCCGGTTCCACGGCTAGACCGGCTGCCGAACCAATGTCCTGGCCAATTAGCAGGATCGGCGGCTCGTCTTGGACTTGCTTTACGACGACGGCAAACCGGTAGCCCCTCTTGGGAATCGTTTGGATGTAATCTCCTCCGTCCGGAGTCACGCCTAATTGCTTGCGAAGGATCGAAATGTTTGACGAGAGATTGCTCTCTTCCACAAAGGTATCCGGCCACACGGCGCTCATCAGGTCTCGCCGTGCCACCAGCTCCCCACGCTTCTCGACGAGAATCAGGAGCACCTCGACAGCCTTCGGTTCCAGGGCAACGATCTTGTCGCCGCTGACAAGAAGGTGAGCTTCCCGATCGAGTCGGAACGGGCCGAACTCGTAAATGACTCTTGGCCGGTTCGTTGGTTGACCTCCGGACTGCGCCGCCGCGCGGCCCCATTTTACCGCAGTCCCCGCAGTCGAGCTTGCGGAGGTGGTTTCTTTTCATCGTGCTACCTGTGTTGGGACTTTCCCAAGAAAACCCCAAGATTTTCCCCAGGACTCATTTCTCCAACTCAGATAAGGTTTTGCAATGCCGCACTAAGCACCCTCATACGCGGCGAAAGAGGAGAAACCTATGATTACGACAAACGATGCCGCACACCCGGACAATCGGTGCCGGTGGAACATCACGACGTACAACTCGCCCTGCCGGCCGCCGGGCACCGGCGCGTGAGGCCGGTCTTTTGGCGGCTTGGCGCAGTCGCGCTACTCGTGGCGGTTGCCTTCAGCGAGGTAAGCCCGCTGCAAATCATCCCGCTGGCAGAGGGTATCGACCCCAACCATAACGTCATCTTGCACATGAAGGGAGCCACCGATGTGCTGCAGGCTGACCTGATCTTTCAACCCGGAGCAACTACTGGATGGCACATTCATCCGGGTCCCGTGGTGGTCGTGATAAAAAGTGGCGCGCTCACGGAAATACAGAAAAATGGCTGCATAATCGTCCACAATGCCCCTTCGGCATTCTTTGAAAGTCCGGACGAGGTGCATAATGTCATCAATCAGACTGGCGTCGTCACTGAAGTTCTCGCGACGTTTCTGTCGCCAGCCGGCACCCAGCCTCTAATTCCCGTACCTGACCCGGGAAACGTCTGCCGTAAGTGAAGCACGAGCACTGACCGTTGGTGCGGCTGAGGCGGCCTGGCAATAGGTGATTTCGACCTCAGCGCGTGGGGTGCCGCAGCAGCGCCGGCGGAGAAAGCACGCGACGGAGGGGGGCTCGGACTTCGCCGGCCCCTCAACATAAGCGCCCACACTCTCCTCGACACCTTTATTACGGCCCCGTTTGGGCACCGGTTAGGAATGCTCGCCGGTGACTCTCGCACGGCTTACGATCTAAGTCTGGAAAAGAAGCACTCGAAGGTAGTGAGCCGGCGCGCTAATCCATCCACGCCTTTCTCTGGTAGTATGGAAGCCTTCGTAACTATCAGCGTCCGGCGTTACCGTGGGGGGACCGTGGGAGTCGTGCCTGAGTTCGAGTTTGATGTATTCGTCAGTTACGCGCATCTGGACGACCTGAGACTCGCGGAAGACGATAAGGGTTGGGTCACCGATTTCTACAATGCGGTTCATGATCGCCTCTGGCAGGAAATGCGGAACAAGCCCTCAATGTGGCGCGATCTGCGCGATCTGGACGGCCGTCTGGCGGATTCCAGCATTGCAGAGGCGCTACACAAGAGCGCCGTTTTTCTCGCTATTGTATCGCCGGCCTACATGGCGTCCACTTACTGCCGGGCTGAGGCGGCCGAGTTCTGTGCCCGCCGTCATCCGGCTTTCGATTTGACCGTGCGCGGTATAAGCCGCATGGTCGTTGCAGTCTATGGAGAGGCCCCTGTCAACGACCTGCCCGAACAGGTGCGCAACGCCCCTACAGTTCAATTCTCGAAGACGGACCCCGCGACCGGCGCGTGCACGCGGTTCAATAAGCCCCGCCGCTCCGATCCCGATCCCTATTGGGATAGTCTGGACCGCGTCGTCCGCCACCTCGCCGCGATACTGCGGGAGATGCAACGCGGAGCGACTACGGGCGCCGAGATTGCTGCCGGAAACACGGTCGCAGGATCTAACCTGCCCGTGTATCTGGCGGAGGCCACCGACGACCTCGACACCGAGCGGGCCGAGGTTCTGGCGATGTTGCAGCGGGGGTCCCAGCGCGCCGGCCACAATGTCGAACCGCAGCGGTCGATCCTCCAGGGCGTTAGCGTGCGCGGCGGTTGCCGCGATTCCCTCGCGCGCGCGGCTGCGTCCGTGCACCTGATCAACGCCACGGCCGGCCGCGGTTGGGGAGATGCCGGCATGCCGCTGCCGCAACTGGAACTCGAACTGGCGCTGCAACGTCCGGAAAAGCCGCGGCCCCTGGTCTGGATTCCCCCGGACCTGAAGCCCGAAGCCGTTACCAATCCTGCGTATCGCGAATTCCTGACGCAACTCAAAGCCGGGACCTTCGAGGTGCGGGCGCCCGCCGTCCGCTCGCCCGAAGTGTTCAACATGCCGTTCGACCGGTTCGTAACGCAACTCGAGAGCCGTCTGTTCCGTGAGCCGAAGGCTGTCTGGAGGGAGGCACGGAAGACAGCGCCAGGCGGGATGCTCGTCTACATCTCGTATAGAGCCGGAAACCGCGTGCCCCTTCAGGGCCTGATCGACAGCATTCGACGGCGCAAGTACGCGGTCGCTTTTCTCGATCACGGGGCCGCCAACCCGGACCTCTCGCAGCGGCACGAAGCCAATCTTCGTTACTGCGACGGCCTGGTGGTGTATTACGGCCCGGAAGGGACCGGCTGGGCCGAGTCTCTGACTCTCGAGAGCCGGATGTTGGTTCGGGAGCGGCATCGCCCGAAGAAAATTGGCGTTGTTCCCGAGGCTGGGGGCGGCGAGGACTTCGGCATCATAGACGACGACGTGATTCCTATCCGCATGCGCCAGCCCGACCAATTCGAAGGGCTCGACGACTTCCTCGACGCTATCGAAGGGGACCATGTCTAGCACGCAGAGGATTCCGACCGCGGCTTTCGCGAAATTCCCGCGAGGGCCCAATCCATTCCACGGCTTGCGGCGATTTGAAATCGAAGACAGCGCGGTCTTCTTCGGACGGGACGAACAGACGTATGAGGTGCTGCGCCGGCTGCGGCTGCTGCACTTTGTCGCCGTGCTCGGCCCGTCAGGCTGCGGCAAATCGTCGCTCATTCGAGCCGGCGTGCTGGCTGCCTTGCAAGCGGGCTACATGGCGGACGACGGCCCTTGGAAAATTATTACGGTTCAGCCGGGCAACGGCCCGCTGGACGCGTGGAAGAACAAGCTCCGTCCGTATCTCAGGAAAGGACAAACCGAAGAAGATCTACTGACTGATCCCTCGCGGGCCCTGGACACCGATTCCGGCAGGGTCGCCATTCTGGTAGACCAGTTCGAAGAGCTGTTCCAATACTCCGCCCGTACAGGCCGCGACCGCGACATCCGCCTGTTCCTGCAGTCGATGCTGAGCGCCGGGTCGGGCCCGGAGTCGCGCATCCATACGATCATCACGATGAGAACCGAGTACCTGGCTCAGTGCGCCAGTTACGCGACCCTTGTGGAAGCCATCAACGAAGGCATCTACCTTGTGCCGGAGATGAACCGCGACCAGATGTCTCAGGCGATTGTAGGACCTATTCGTAAGGTCGGTGCCGAGATAACGGCTCCTCTCGTGGACCGTCTGCTCAACGACGCTGCCGGTCAGCCCGACGCGCTGCCGGTCTTGCAGCACGCCCTCATGCGCATGTGGAGCAAGAAACGACCTTGGGAGCCGCTCGGGCTGGCGGAATACGAACGCCAGATCGATGATCTGGGGTTGGCCGAATCCACCGGCGGCGCACGCGACACGGGCATCGCCGCCTTTATCTCCGGGCATGCGGCGGAAGTGCTGGCGCGCCTCACTCCGGAAGAAAGGGCAGCCGCGCAGCGCATCTTTCAGGTCCTGACCGAACTCACCGCCGACGGGCGCGCGGTCCGCCATGCAACGCCGGCGGCCGATCTAGTCAGCATCACCGGTCTTCCGGAGAAGGTGGTCAGCGACGTGATTCGCGCGCGACCTCGATCTTGCGTTTGGCGTTCTGGGCGTATTCCGAATCCGGATATTTGCGCGTCACCTCTTCAAGCGCGGCGATCGCCTTCTCGGTCCGGCTCTGGTCGCGGGTGATGTCGGGGATCTGCTCGTAATACGCCGAGCCGATCAGGAACTGCGCGTAGGGCGCGTCGGCGCTGCCGGGATGCAGCGTCACGAAGCGGCGCGCGGCCGAGATGCACTCGTCATAATCCTTCGCTTCGTATCGCGCGTAAGCCACCATGATGAGCGCCTTGCGCGCCCAATCCGAATAGGGATGCTGACGCTCGACCTCTTCGAATTTCTTCGACGCTTCCTTGAAAGACCGCCGGTTGTCGAGCAGGAAGACGCCCTCGTTGTAGAGCTTCTCCGGCGGCTCGTCGGGAGCAACTTCCTCGGCGCCGCCAAACAGGCTGGGAATGCTGCTGCAGGCCCCGAGCGGACCGGCCAGCACGACCAACATCACGGCATAGCGCAGAAGCTGCGCGAGCGGCGCGCGCCATGCCGGACCGGCGGATGAAATTCGACGCGACAGCATGGTTTGCGAAGTGCCCCACTCGCGACCTGAGCCGCGCCCCTATCTATTTGATAATAAAGGTTGACCGACCGTTTATGCGGACATTCTGCCGGGAATAAGGCGGGTCGGTTCAGGAAACGTCCGGACCGTAAGCCGGCGCCACCAGACCGGTGGCCAGGTCGGCATGCCCGCGGATGGCGCGGCGAGGCGCCTCCTGACGGCTTTCCGGGCGGATTTCGGGGCGGACTTCAGGGCCCTCGACCAGCACCCAGGCCGACGGATCGGCCATCAGCGCCGAAAGCACCGCGTGGTTGAGCTTGTGGCCGCCGCGGACCGAGCGATAGGCGCCGAGCAGCGGCGCGCCCGCGAGCGCAAGATCGCCGATCGCATCGAGCGCCTTGTGGCGGGCGAACTCATCGGGGAAGCGCAGGCCGTCCGGATTGAGCAGACGATCCTCGTTGACGACGAGGGTGTTGTCGAACGAGGCGCCGAGCGCATAGCCCGCGCTCCAAAGCTTCGCCACGTCTCGCATGAAACCGAAGGTGCGGGCGCGAGAAAGCTCACGGCGGAAGGTATCCGGCTCGATGTCGAGGGCCACGCCCTGATGGCCAATCAGCGGGTGAGCGAAGTCAATCTCGAGTTCAACGCGGAAGCCGGTCGGATGCGGCCGCAGCTCGCCGTAGCTGTCACCGCTGGCGACGCGGACCGGCTTGAGGATGCGGATATAGCGCCTCGGCACCGCCAACGTGATCAAGCCGGCACGGTCGATCGCCTCGACGAAGGGCGCCGCGCTGCCGTCCATGATCGGCACTTCGGGTCCGTCGATCTCGATGACGGCATTATCAACGCCCAGGCCCGACAGCGCGGCGAGCACATGCTCGGCGGTCGAGCACAGCGGCCCGGCGGCGTCGCCGAGCACGGTGGCAAATTCAGTTGCGGTGACGGCGCGGACGTTGGCGACGATCTCACGATCCGGCTGGCCGTCGGCGCCGCAGCGGATAAACACAATTCCGGTGTCGGCTTCGGCCGGCAGCATGGTCAGCGTGGCAGGCGAGCCGGAATGCACGCCGATGCCGCTGACCGCGGTCTGACGGCGTAACGTTGTTTGCCTGCCGGCTTTCATGCCCAACTCTGCAACCCCCGTGCACGCGAAGCGTGCAACCCCTAGAAGACCCGAAGGTCCTCTTTTTGCCAAAAATGCCGGAGGATAGTTTTTGCGGCTCGCGCCGCGACCCCCCGCCACAGTCAGCAGAAATCCCCCTTGTCCACGAACAATTTAGCGCGGGAACGAATCACCGCCAACTCACGCTTTCTTACCAAGTGTTACCGCCAAAAGGCCGCAAAGCCGCCCGATACGCGACACGCCGACCGCAGTGATGCCGGTACCGGATCGAGCGGAACGCGACCGTCCCCACGGCTCGAACTGACGCCGCTCGCCGCGCGCGCGGCTAGAAATAACAATATAAATCATAGGCTTATGAAAAATATATAGGTAATAGACGCGGCCTGAGGAACTGATCCCGGCGTTTCCGCCGGGATTTTAGGCAGTTCGGACTTTGGAATTTAGTTGGCCTGCCGGCGCAGGAACGCCGGGATTTCGAGTTGGTCGTCGTCCACAGGCTTGTGCACAGGCAGCGACGGCCGGCCGTGCATATCGAGGCCCTGCGGGGCCGGGGCGGGCGGACGCTTGGCATATTCCGACACCGGATCCGGCATGCGGACGGGTTGGCGCTGGGGCAACGGCGGCAATTGCGGCCGTTCGGACTCTGTCTGCTGCTCCGCCTCAGGCTCCTCACGACGGCCAAGCCCGACCGCCGCCAGACGCTGCAACAGCGTCATGCGCTGTTTCTCCGGCCCGGCCTCCTCGGCCTCGCCCCTCTGCTGGGCGCGGATCTCGTTCTGGGCCGGCATCGGCAGTTCGTCGATCCGCGGCATGCGCGGACGGCTCGCACGCTCGGGTTGCGGCGGGATGAACGCCTTCGGCATGTCCTGCGGCGCGGGATCGGCCATCACCGGTTCCACGAACAGCGACGGCTTCGGCGTGATCGGACGGATGGTCACGTCATCCGGCGACGCCAGAGCCGCGGCCACCGCTGCGGTTGCGGCCTGCTCGACGGAGGCACGCGACGCCGGCGCTGCGAGCGGGCGAGCCTGCGGTTCGATGCGCTCGGCGGCGATGCGTTGGGTGTCGACCCGCAGCTTCTGGCTGAGCTCCGTCATGCGAGTTTCGCCCGGCGGGCGGGCCGCCGTCGCGATGTGGTCGATGCCGGTCGCCACCACCGAGACGCGGATGATGACCTTCGAGGGTTTCGTCGAAGGTCGCGCCGACGATGATGTTGGCCTCCTGATCGACCTCCTCGCGGATGCGGGTGGCGGCTTCGTCGACCTCGTACAGCGTGAGGTCCTTGCCGCCGGTGATCGAGATCAGCAGACCGCGCGCGCCCTTCATCGACACGTCGTCGATCAAGGGGTTGGCGATCGCGGCTTCGGCGGCGCGGAGCGCGCGCTTCTCGCCGGACGCCTCGCCGGTGCCCATCATCGCCTTGCCCATCTCGCGCATGATGGCGCGGACGTCGGCGAAGTCGAGGTTGATCAGGCCTTCCTTCACCATCAGGTCGGTGATGCAGGCGACGCCGGAGTAGAGCACCTGATCCGCCATCGCGAAGGCGTCGGCGAAGGTGGTCTTCTCGTTCGCCACCCGGAACAGATTCTGGTTCGGGATGATGATCTGGGTGTCGACGCATTTCTGCAACTCGATGATGCCCTGCTCCGCGAACTTCATGCGGCGGACGCCTTCGAAGTGGAACGGCTTGGTCACCACGCCGACGGTGAGGATGCCGAGCTCCTTGGCGACCCGCGCGATGACGGGAGCAGCGCCGGTGCCGGTGCCGCCGCCCATGCCGGCGGTGACGAACACCATGTGAGCGCCGGTGAGATGATCGCGGATTTCGTCGATCACCTCTTCGGCCGCAGCGCGCCCGACATCAGGCTGGGAGCCGGCGCCGAGACCCTCGGTCACCTGCACGCCCATCTGGATGATGCGCTCGGCCTTGGACATGGTCAGCGCCTGGGCATCAGTGTTGGCGACGACGAAGTCGACACCCTGAAGTCCGGCCGTGATCATGTTGTTGACGGCGTTGCCGCCGGCTCCGCCGACGCCAAACACGGTCAGTCGCGGCTTCAGCTCGCGGATATCGGGGATCTTCAGGTTGATGCTCATATTTGCCTCTTGCTTGGGCGAACGTCATGCGACGCCGCCATGTCGTGCCGGTCAGCCGCCGGCCGATGGATGAAACTCTGGGTGAAACGCGAAGTGAATCTGGTGCGGGTCATCAGAAGCTCTCCCGAAGCCATCGTCCGACCCGGGCGATGTAGCCGGTTCCTGTCATCAAGTGCCGCGTTCGCCGCGGTTCGAAATGTTCAAGGTGCGCGGTCTGCGGATAGACCAGCAGGCCCGAGGCCACGGCGAAGGCCGGCCCCTTGGCCGATTCCGGCAATCCGGACATGCCGAGCGGACGGCCGATGCGGACCGGGCGGTTGAGGATGCGGGCCGCCAGCTCCGGCAGTCCGGTCAATTGGCTTCCGCCACCGGTCAGGATGGCGCGGGCGCGCGGCTCGGACGCGAACGGCGAAGCCGCCAGGCGGTCTCGGACCATTTCGAGAATCTCCTCGACTCTCGGCTTGATGATGCGCACCAAACTCGCGCGCGACACGAACTGGGGGGGCTCGCGGTCGTCATCGCTGACCGCAGGCACCGAAATCATGTCGCGCTCGTCAGATCCTCCCGCGAGCACGCTTCCGTAGAACGTTTTGATTCGTTCGGCATCAGAGATACGAGCGTTCAGCCCGCGTGCCAAGTCCATCGTGACGTGATTGCCGCCGAGCGCGAAGCCGTCGGCGTAGGTGAAGCGCCCGGACGAGAACACCGCCATGGTGGTGGTGCCGGCACCCATGTCGATCAGCGCGGCGCCGATATCGGCCTCGTCGTCGGCGATCGCGGAGAGGCCCGCCACATAAGGCGCCGCCACCATGGTCTCGACCTCGAGATGGCAGCGCTCGACCACCAGCATCAGATTGCGCGCCGCCGCGACGTCGGCGGTCACCATGTGCATGTCGACGCCGAACTCACGCGCCAGCATGCCGCGCGGCTCGCCCACGCCATGCACGCCGTCGAGCGCGTAGCCGATCGGCATCGAATGCAGCACGATACGGCCGGCGCGAACCGAATGATTGCAGCCGGCCGAAAGCGCGCGGGCGATATCGCCATCGGTGACGCCGGAACCGGCGACGTTGACGTTGACCGCATAGAACTCGCTGGAGGGACGGCCGGACGACAGCGACAGCACCACCGATTCAAGCTGTACCGAAGCGTCGTGCTCGGCGAGATCGACGGCATGGCGCACCGCCTGCTCGACCTCCGCCAGATTGATCACCGCGCCGGCCTTCATGCCGCGCGACTCGGTATGACCGATGCCGAGCATCTCGATGCCGTGGGTGCGCCGGCGCAGCGTGTCCTGCGGCCCCTGCGGCGTGAGCCGCGCAATCAGGCAGACGATCTTGCTGGTGCCGATGTCGAGCGCCGCGACGATGGCAGAACGGCGCGGCGACACCGGCCGCATCTTCGGGGTGAAGCCGTTACGGAGGCTCATGCGGCGCCTCCCTTTTTCTTCGGGCTCTTGGCCTTGAGCGCCTCGGCACGGGCCGCTGCGGCCTCATCCGATAACTGCACGGTGACGCGGTCCAGCAGCCGCAGATCGATCGCGGCGATGTCGCGGCTGAGAATCTTGTTGTCGCGGTCGAGCTTGACCAGCGTGTCGAGCGCCCGCTCCACCTCGGCTTCCGGCAGGCGCACGTCGATGCCGTTCTTGAGCATGACGTTCCAGCGCCGCTCGGCGACGAGGACGGCGGCATGGAGCTGGTCGCGGATCGCGGGATACCTGTCGAGCAGCGCCAGGAAATCCTTGGCCCGGGTCTCGGCGCCGACGCCCACGACCAGCGGCAGCTTGGCGAAATGCTGGCCCGCATAGGGCTCGACCACGGTGCCGTCCTCGGCAATCACCTCGACCTTGCCGTCGCGCTGCCAGAGCGCGAAGGCGTCGCGCTCGGTGATCGGCGATGTGCAGCCGGCTCGGATAGAGCTTGAGCACATTGGCTTCGGCGATCCAGGGATTGGCCTTGAGCCGCGCCCGCATCTCGGCGGCGTCGAGGAACAGCAACGACGACCGCCCGGTGACACCGGCGGTGTCGAGGATATCTTCGCGGGTCAGCCGGCGCTGGCCGGCGAGCGCGATCGAGGTGATGCGAAAGCCCGCCAGATTGGCGACGGAGTCGCGGAAATCGCGGAGTTCGGCCATGACCACGGGAACATGACCGCCGCGCACCGTGCCGTAGGCAACGCTGGCCAGCACGAAGGCGATGGCGGCCGCGATGCCGGCGCCGCGCGGAATCGGCAAGGTCTCGGTCGATCCCAGGCAACGGCGCAGAAAACGCATGGAACGGCCGCGGCTAAGGTTCAAGCCCAAAGGAATACGCATGCGGGCGCGCCGAGACACCGGCGCCGCGCCGGCCGCCGGGCGCATGGGCGCGCCATCGGTCACCGGTTCAGCGAGGCGTCTTCGACCATCCATCGCACCAGCTCATCGAACGTCATGCCCGCGTGGATCGCGAGCTCAGGCACGAGCGAGGTTTCGGTCATGCCGGGTTGAGTATTCACTTCAAGACAGACGAGCCCCTCCGTCCCCACGGCTTGGTCGTCGTAGCGAAAGTCAGCGCGGGTCACACCTCGACAGCCGAGGGCGTGATGCGCCTTGAGCGCTAGTCTTCGGACCTCTTGGTAAACAAAAGGTAAAATCGGCGCCGGCAGGATGTGTTTGGAGCCGCCGGGGGCATATTTCGCCTCGAAGTCGTAGAACCGGGTCGCCGCAACGATCTCGATGACGTCGAGCGCCTTGTCGCCGATGACGGCGCAGGTCAGCTCCTTGCCGGGAATGTAGCGTTCGACCAGGATCTGCTCGCCGAACGCCCAATCCTCGCGGGTCAGCTCCTGCGGCGGGTGCTCGTGCTGCTCGGTGACGATGAAGACGCCGACGCTGGAGCCCTCGGCGATCGGCTTGATGACGTAAGGGCGCTGCATCGGGTGGCCCTTGGCGGCCTCGTGGCGCGACACCACCCTGCCCTCCGGCACCGCGACGCCGGCGGCGGCCATCACCACCTTGGCGACGTCCTTCTGCATGGCGACCGCCGACGACATCACGCCGGAGTGGCTGTAGGGAATGCCGAGGATTTCCAGCATGCCTTGCAGCGTGCCGTCCTCGCCCGGCCGGCCGTGCAGCACGTTCAGCGCCGCATCGGGTTTCAGCGACTTGAGAACCTCCGCGATATCGCGACCGACATCGACCCGGCTGACGCGGTAGCCCGCGCGCTCGGCGGCGTCGGCGCAGGCCTTGCCGGAACGCAGGCTGATCTCGCGCTCCGCCGACCAGCCGCCCATCAGCACCGCGACGTGCTTGCTCATGCCGCGGCTCCCTTTTGCATCGGCAAGGGGAAGCCGTCGTAGAGCCAGACGACGCCGAACTCCGGCGCCTGCTCGAGCAGGCGCACGCGGAAGCCCTTGCGCGCCAGCGCAAGCGAGAGGGAGGCGCCGCCGAGGCCACCCCCGACGACCAGGATCGGATCATTGTTGCGCGTCACTGCCGCTCCGCGAATCAGATTTCACGCTAACCCGCTGGCGGCCAAAGGTGAATCCCGGGCGACCGCAGGCCCACGGCGAAGCTGCGAGGTCGTGACAAAAATGACTCAGGCAGCGCCTCCGGACTCGAAATCTTCGGATTGTCGAGTAACCGACTCTGGCGGTTAGGAAATCCTCAGGCCGGGACGCCGATCCGCTTGATTTCCCATTCGAGATCGACGCCGGAACTTTCCTTGACGCGCTTTCGCACGGTCTCGCCGAGCGTCTCGATGTCGGCGGCGGTGGCGGTGCCGAGATTGATCAGGAAGTTGCAGTGCAGCTCGGAAACCTGTGCGCCGCCGACGACCAGCCCGCGGCAGCCGGCGGCGTCGATCAACTGCCAGGCCTTGCCGCCGGGCGGGTTCTTGAAGGTCGAGCCGCCGGTGCGGCTTTTGATCGGCTGGGTCGCCTCGCGCGACTCGGTGATCTTGTCCATCTCGGCGGCGATCGCGGCGCGGTCGCCCGGCGTTCCCTCGAAGGTCGCCTGCGGTGAAGATGAAATCCTCCGGCGCGCCGCAGTGCCGATAGGTGTAGTGCATGTCGGCATTGCTGAGCGTGTGGATGCGGCCCTGCCGATCGACCGCCCGCGCCTCCACCAGCACGTCCTTGGTCTCGCCCTTGTAGGCGCCGCCATTCATGCGGAGCGCGCCGCCGATCGCGCCCGGAATGCCGCGAAGGAACGCCAGCCCGGCGATGCCGGCCTCCTGCGCCGCACGCGCGACCTTCACATCGGGCACCGCGGTGCCGGCGACGACACGCATGCCATCCACCGTCACATCGTTGAAGCCGCGCCCGAGCCGCACCACGACACCCGCGACACCGCCGTCGCGCACGATCAAATTCGAGCCGAGGCCGACGACGGTCACCGGAATGTCGGCGGGAAGCGCGCCGAGGAAATACGCCAGATCGGCCTCGTCCTCCGGCATGAACAGCACCTGCGCCGGACCGCCGACGCGGAACCAGGTCAATTCGGCGAGCGACTGGTTCGGCAGCAATCGGCCGCGCAGCTTCGGCGCCTTGGCTTTCAGTTCCGGAACGAGATCCGGGAAGCTCATCAGCCCAGCGCCTTCAACTCGCCTTCCAGCGAATAGGCCCATTGCGTGATGTTGCCGGCGCCGAGCAGGACCACGTAGTCGCCGGGCTTGGCGAGCCCCTTCACGATGCCGGCGAGCTGCGGCTGGCCCGGCAGCGGAACGACCTGCCGGTGGCCCCGCGCGCGCACGGCGGTGACGAGATGGTCGCGGTCGACGCCTTCGATCGGCGCCTCGCCCGCCGCATAGACCTCGGCGACGATCACCGCGTCGGCGTCGTTGAAGCAGGTCGAGAACGGCTCGAACAAGCGATTGCAGTCGCGTATAGCGGTGCGGCTGCACCACGGCGATGACCTGCCCTTTGGTCGATTCGCGCGCCGCCTTGAGCACGGCGGCGATCTCGACCGGATGGTGGCCGTAGTCGTCGATGATGGTGACGCCGTTCCATTCGCCGGCGCGGGTGAAGCGCCGCTTCACGCCGCCAAAGCCCGCGAGCGCCTTGCGGATCGCGTCGTCGGGAATCTTCAGCTCATGCGCCACCGCGACCGCCGAGGTGGCGTTGAGCGCGTTGTGGCGGCCGGGCATCGGCAAGGTGAGATCCTTGATGGTGTGGACGGTCTCGCCGTCGCGGTCGCGGAACAGCACCGTGAAGGTCTGGCGGCCGCCGGCGTTGCTCAGATCGGTCAGCCGCACGTCGGCCTGCGGATTTTCGCCGTAGGTGATGATGCGGCGGTCCTCGATGCGGCCGACCATGCGCTGCACGATCGGATGATCGGTGCACATCACGGCGAAGCCGTAGAACGGCACGTTCTCGATGAAGGCGCGGAACGCGTCCTGCACGGCGGCGAAGGTCTTGAAGTGGTCGAGATGCTCGGCGTCGATGTTGGTGACGATGGCGATGTCGGCGGGCAATTTCAGGAACGTGCCGTCGGATTCGTCGGCCTCCACGATCATCCAGTCGCCGGCGCCGAGCCGCGCGTTGGTGCCGTAGGCGTTGATGATGCCGCCGTTGATCACGGTCGGATCGAAGTTGGCGGCGTCGAGCAGCGCCGCGACGAGCGACGTGGTCGTGGTCTTGCCGTGGGTGCCGGCAATGGCGACGCAGCTTTTCAGCCGCATCAGCTCGGCCAGCATCTCGGCGCGGCGCACCACCGGCAGGCGCTTCGCGCGGGCGGCGACGAGCTCCGGGTTGTCGCGCTTGATCGCCGACGAGACCACCAGCACCTCGGCGCCGTCCAGGTTCTCGGCCTTGTGGCCGATCGAGACCTTGGCGCCCTTGTCGCGCAGCCGCTTGACGTTGGCGTTGTCGCTGGCGTCCGAGCCCTGCACCGTATAGCCAAGGTTCATCAGCACCTCGGCGATGCCGCTCATGCCGATGCCGCCGATGCCGACAAAATGGATCGGGCCGATTTCGCGCGGCAGTTTCATTGTTGGGAAGCCTTATGTGGTGACGCCGAATTATCGCGGTACCACACCCGCCACCCGCAGCACCAGATCGGCCAGCCGATCGGCGGCGTCGATCGAGCCAGCGGCCTTGGCGGCGGCCGCCATCCGGGCCAGGCGGCCGGGCTCGGCGGCCAGCGCCGTGATCTCGGCGGCCAGCCGTTCCGGGGTGAAATCGGCCTGGTCGAGGCGGATCGCGCCGCCCGCGTCCATCAGCACGCCGGCGTTGGCGCGCTGGTCCTGGTCGAGCGCATGCGGCAGCGGGATGAGGATGCCGGGCCGGCCGATCGCCGAAAGCTCGGCGACGGTGGAGGCGCCCGAGCGCGACACGACGAGATGGCTCGCCGCCATGCGCGCCGGCAGGTCCTTGAAGAACGGCGCCACGTCGCAGGCGACCTGCAAGCCTCGCATAGATGTCGCGAACGCGCGGCAGATCCTCATCGCGGGCCTGCTGCACGATCTTCAGCCGCGCCCGCAGCCGCGGCTCGAGCTTTTCGATCGCGGGCGGAACGATGTCCGCCATCACGCGGGCGCCCTGGCTGCCGCCGAACACCAGAAGCTGCAGCGGTCCCGCCGTCGATCGAGCGGCGGATAGCCGATCGCCGCCGCGGCGATCACCGCCGGCCGCACCGGATTGCCGGTGTGGGTCGCCTTTGCGGCCAGCGCCGGATTGTTGTTGAGAACGCCGGCAAAGCCCGTCGCGATGGCGCGCACGCGCGGCGCCAGCATCCGGTTGGCGCGGCCCATCACCGCGTTCTGCTCGTGGATCAGCGTGGGAATGCCGCGCAGGCTCGCGGCGAGCAGCGGCGGGATGGTCGGATAGCCGCCGAAGCCGACGACCACCGCGGGCTTGAGACCGCGGCAGCATCATCCAGGCCTTGAGCAGGCCATAGCTCAGCAGGCCGCCGGTTTTTGCCAGCGACAGCGGATTGCGGCCGCGGATGGTGGCGCTGGGGATGATGTGAACGGCGTCCGGCGGAAACGCGCCGGCATGGCGCTGCGGCGCGTGCATCGGTCAGGAGGCCGACGGCGACATTGCGCTTGGCCAGCGCCGCCGCCAGCGCCTCGGCGGGAAACAGATGGCCGCCCGTGCCGCCGGCGGCGACAAGGACGCCGCCCGTCGCCATCAGGCCGGACTCCCGGCGTAGCCGAAGTTCGCGCTTCGCCAGATATTCGGCGCGCGGGCGCTCCCGCGTCAGCGCCAGCAGCATGCCCATGCCGTAGGCGAGCGAGATCATCGACGAGCCGCCGTAGGAGACGAACGGCAAGGTCATGCCCTTGGCCGGCATCAGATGCAGGTTCACCGCCATGTTGATGGCCGATTGCAGCCCGAACAGGATCGCGAGACCCGAGGCGGCGAAGCGGCTGAACGGGTCCTCGTTGCGCTGCGCGTGCCGCAGCGAGCGGATCACGATGAAGGCGAACAGCGCCAGCAGCATCAGGCAGAGCACGATGCCGAACTCCTCGGCGCCGACGGCGAACACGAAATCGGTGTGGCTCTCCGGCAGGATGCGCTTGACCGTGCCCTCGCCCGGACCTTTGCCGAACCAGCCGCCGCGCGCGAAGCTTTCCAGCGCGAGATCGATGTTGAAGGTGTCGCCCGAGCCGCGGTCCATGAATCGCTGGATGCGCTGCGCGACATGCGGCACGGTGAAATAGGCGCCGACGAGGCCGACGCCGGCGAGGCCGGCAAGGCCGCCGACCCAGATGAGCCGCATCCCGGCCATGAAGAACAGCGCGCCCCAGACCAGCGCGATCAGCATGGTCTGGCCGAAGTCGGGCTGCAGCACGAGCAAGCGTCACGACCATCAGCAGCAGCGCCAGCGCCGCGGTGTTGGCCGGCATCTCCGGCCGCTTGCGTCGATTCGGCGAACAGCCAGGCGATCAGGATGACGAAGGCGGGCTTGAGAAACTCCGAGGGCTGCACGTTGACGCCGAAGATGACGAGCCAGCGCCGCGCGCCCTTGATCTCGGCGCCGAAGAACGGCGTCGCCGCGACCAGCAGCAGGCTGATCAGGAACACCACCAGCGCGACGCGCCGGATCTGCCGCGGCGACAGGAACGAGGTCGTCAAGCAGCACCACGACGGTCGGCGCCAGAAACAGGATGTGGCGGTTGACGAAATGGAAGGCGTCGAGGTTGAGCCGCGCCGCAACCGGCGGGCTCGCGGCGAGCGACAGGATGATGCCGCCGAGCATGAGGCCGAACATGCGCCGCCAGCACCGCGCGGTCCACCGTCCACCACCAATCGCCGAAGGGTGTGCGTACCGTGCGCGAAACCATGGCTGCTCCTCGTCCCGCCCTAGTCCTGACGCGCCATGGTTTCCAAGATGTTAATGCGGGCGAATTTCAGAGAAATTCCGAGGGCTTTTGCGTCCGTTACCGGATTGGCAGCGACCCCCGGCAGCGCCAGCACCAGCTCGCGGAAACGGTCGCCGCGCACCTCGAAATTGCGGTACTGGTCGAACGACGCGCAGGCCGGCGACAGCAGCACCACCGGCTCCTTCAATCCGGAGCCTTCCGCATCGCGGGCCGCCGCCGCCACCGCGCGGTCGAGCGTGCTCGGCCATCTCATAGGCGACCTTGCCGTCGAGCGTGCGGGCGAAGTCCGCCGCCGCCTCGCCGATCAGATAGGCCTTGCGGATGCGCGGGAAGAATTTTTCCAGCGAGGTGATGCCGCCGGTCTTCGGCTTGCCGCCGGCGATCCAGAACATGTCGTTGAATGAGGCCAGCGCCTGGGCCGAGGAATCCGCGTTGGTCGCCTTGGAATCGTTGACGAACAGCACCGGGCCCTTGCGCCCGACCTGCTCCATGCGGTGCGCGAGGCCGGGAAACGAGCGCAAGCCCTTCTGGATCGCCGCCGCATCGAGACCGAGCGCCAGCACCGCCGCAGCCGCACAAGCCGCGTTCTGCGCGTTGTGCAAGCCGCGCAGCGAGCCGATGTTGTCGAGCTTGGCGATCGATTGCGTCTTGCCGCCGGCGGCGCGGACAATCTCGCCGTTCTCGGCGTAGACGCCGTCGGCCAGGCGCTGGCGCACCGAAATGCGCACGACAGTCTTGCCCATCGCCGCGACGCGATCGGCCGCAGCCGCGCACCATTCGTCATCGACGCCGATCACCGCCGTGCCGCCGGCCTGCACGCCCGCGACCAGCCGCTCCTTGACCGCGGCGTAGTGCTCGAGCGTGCCGTGGCGGTCGAGATGGTCCTCGCTGACGTTGATCAGGATGCCGACGCGCGGATCGAGCGTCGGCGCAAGATCGATCTGATACGACGAGCACTCGACCACGTGGGCATGGTCCGCGCTCGGCGGCTTGAGCGTCAGCACCGCCGTGCCGATGTTGCCGCCGAGATCGGCGGAGCGGCCGGCCGAACGCAGCAGGTGATGAATGAGCGCCGTGGTGGTGGATTTGCCGTTGGTGCCGGTGATGGCGACGAACGGCGAATGTCGGCGCGAGCTTGCGCCGCTCGCGGCAGAACAATTCGACGTCGCCGATCACCTCGACGTTGGCGTTGTTGCGCCAGCACCACCGACCAATGCGGCGCCGGATGGGTGAGCGGCACGCCCGGCGTCAGCAGCAGCGCGGACGATCTTCGACCAGTCGATCTTGCGCAGGTCTTCGGTGGCGATGCCGGCCGCGCGCGCCTTTTCGACGCTGGCCGCGTTGTCGTCGAACGCGATCACGTCGGCGCCGCCCGCGACCAGAGCCTGCGCGCTCGCGAGCCCCGAGCCGCCGAGCCCGAACAGCGCGACCTTCTTTCCAGCAAAGCTGGTGACCGGGATCATCGCAGCTTGAGCGTGGCCAATCCGGCGAGCGCCAGCACGATCGCGATGATCCAGAACCGGATCACGATCTGCGACTCGGTCCAGCCGAGCTGCTCGAAGTGATGATGGATCGGCGCCATCCGGAACACGCGCTTGCCGGTGAGCTTGAACGACACCACCTGCACGACCACCGACACCGCTTCCAGCACGAACAGCCCGCCGATGATGGCGAGCGCGATCTCGTGCTTGGTCGCGACCGCGACCGAGCCGATCAGGCCGCCCAAGCGCCAGCGAGCCGGTGTCGCCCATGAAGATCGAGGCCGGCGGCGCGTTGAACCAGAGAAAGCCCAAGCCCCGCGCCGATCACCGCCCCGCACACCACCGCAAGCTCGCCGGAGCCGGGCACGAAATGGATTTGCAGATAGTCGGCGAACACCGCGTTGCCGACGAGGTAGGCGATGCCGACAAAGCTCGCGGACGCGATCATCACCGGGCCGATGGCGAGGCCGTCGAGCCCGTCGGTCAGGTTCACGGCGTTGCCGGCGCCGACGATGACGAAGGCGGCGAACACCGGAAAGAACCAGCCGAGATTGATGACCATGTCCTTGAACACCGGAAACACCAGCGAGGTGGCGAACGCCGGCCGCCCGAGGCTCGAGATCGCGATGCAGGCGGCGAGCGCGATGGCGGCCTCGATGGCAAGCCGCAACGACGCCGGCAAAGCCGCTGTGGGTCTGCCGCGTCACCTTCAGATAATCGTCGTAGAAGCCGACCAGGCCGAAGCCGAGCGTCACCGCCAGCACGATCCAGACGTAAGGGTTGCGCGGATTGGCCCAGAGCAGCGTCGCGACGACGATGCCGAGCAGGATCATCAGCCCGCCCATGGTCGGCGTGCCGGTCTTGGTGAGGATGTGCGATTTCGGTCCGTCGGCGCGGATCGGCTGGCCCTTGCCCTGCCGAATGCCGCAGATGATCGATGATCCAGGGCCCGAACATGAACACGAACACCAGCGCGGTGATCATCGAGCCCGCCGGTCCGCACCGTCAGGTAGCGGAACACGTTGAAGATCGAGAGCGTGCTGGAAAGATCGGCCAACCAATAGAGCATCGGATCAACCTTGAGCGGACACCGCTGCGCGGGCGTCTTGCGACGAGAACTGGCGGGTCAGCGCCTTGACGATCGGGCCCATCTTCGAGCCGAGCGAGCCCTTGACCATCACCGCGTCGCCCGCCGCAACGCGCCGAGCACATCGGCTTCGAGCGCCGCGGCCGTCACGGCATAGCCGCCCCGGCGTTCGGAGGGAAGGGCCTCCCAGAACTCTCGATAGAGCGGGCCGGCGCAGAACACGAGATCGACGGAATTTTCCACGATCGGATTCGGCGAGGCCGCGGTGCAGCTCCGCGCCGCGGGCCCCGAGCTCCAGCATCTCGCCCAGCACCGCGATGCGCCGGCCGCGCGGCCCGATCGGCGCCTGGCCGAGCAGCGCCAGCGCCGCCCGCATCGACGCCGGATTGGCGTTGTAGCTCTCGTCGATCAAGCAGCGCCGGCCCGCCGGGAAGCTCGAGCGTAATCCGCTCGCCGCGGCCGCCGCTCGGCGGCGTGAGATTCGCCAGCGCCAGCGCCGCGAGCGCAAGATCGGCGCCGGCGAGCGTCGCCGCCGCCAGCACGGCCAGCGAATTCCACACCACATGGCGGCCGGGCGCGCCGAGCTTGTAGGTGACGTCGGCGCCGAGGATGCGCGCCTGCACGGTCGAGGAGTCGGCCTGCAGCGCGAACTTCAGAAGCCGCGCATCGGCCTTGGCGTTCTCGCCGAACGACACGATGCGGCCGACGTCCGCCGCCTTGGCCTGCTTCTGCAACCGCGCGAAATGCGGGTTGTCGCGGTTGATGACCGCGGCGCCGCCCGGCTCGATGCCCTGAAAGATTTCCGCCTTGGCGTCGGCGATGGCCTCGACCGAGGGGAAGAATTCGAGATGCACCGGCTCGATGGTGGTGATGATCGCGACATGCGGCCGAACGAGCCTGGTCAGCGGCGCGATCTCGCCGGCGTGGTTCATGCCCATTTCGAGCACCGCGTAGCGCGCGCTTTCGGGGCAGCGGGCCAGCGACAGCGGCACGCCCCAGTGGTTGTTGTAGGAGGCCGCGGAGGCATGGGTCTCGCCGTCGCTCGACAGCGCCAGCCGAAGCGCCTCCTTGGTGCCGGTCTTGCCGACCGAGCCGGTGACGCCGATGAATTTGGCCTTGCTGCGCGCGCGGGCCGCGCGCGCCAGCGCGATCAGCCCCTCCAGCACGTCGGGCACCACCAGCAGCGGCGCATCGTTCGGAAACATGCCGCGCTTGTCGGCGGCGACGACGGCCAAGCCCGCCGCCGGCCTTCAGCGCCGCCTCGACGAAATCATGGCCGTCGCGCACATCCTTGAGCGCGAAGAACGCCTCGCCCGCGCTGAATGGTGCGGGTGTCGATCGAAAGTCCCGGCACGCTTTGCGGCAGCGCGCCCTGCGGCGTGCGCGCCCATCGCCTTCGCCATGGCCTCGACCGTCCACAGCGGCGCTCATGACCTTCTCGCGCTTCGCGCTCATGCGACCTTCTCCCGCAGCGCGGCTTCGACTTCCTCGTGGTCGCTGAAGTCCAAGGTCTTGCGCGCCGACGATCTGCCCGGTCTCGTGGCCCTTGCCGGCGATCAGCAGCACGTCGCCCGGCTCGAGCGCGGCCACGGCGCCGCGGATCGCCTCGCGGCGGTCGCCGATCTCGCGCACGTTCGGCGCGCGGGACGCGCCCTCCATGATGGCGGCGCGGATCGCGGCGGGATTTTCGCTGCGCGGATTGTCGTCGGTGACGATGACGCGGTCGGCGCGCTTGGCGGCGATGGCGCCCATCAACGGCGCGCTTGCCCTTGTCGCGGTCGCCGCCGGCGCCGAACACGACGACGAGCTGACGCTTGACGTAGGGCCGCAGCGCCTCGATGCGCCTTCTCCAGCGCGTCCGGCTTGTGCGCGTAGTCGACGAACACCGGCGCGCCGTTGCGGTCGCCGACCAGATCGAGCCGTCCCTTGGCGCCCTTGAGCGAAGCCAGCGCCGCGAACACGCGATCCGCCGCGCCGCCGGTCGCAATGCGCGAGACCCGCCGCCACCAGCGCGTTCTCGACCTGGAAGCCGCCGACCAGCGGCAGCCGGAATTGATGACGTCTTGCCGGCGTGCTCGACGCTGACCGCTTGGGTGAACCCGTCGATCGCGGTGTCGACCAGCCGGATGCCGTCGCCGTTGCGGCCGACCGTGATGAGCTTCAACCCGCGCTTTTTCGCCGCCGCGACCACCGCATCGCTGTGCTCGTGATCGACGTCGATCACCGCGCCGCCGCCGTCGGCCACCAGCGACTCGAACAGCCGCAGCTTGGCCGCGAGATAGGCCTCGACGCTCGGATGATAGTCGAGATGATCGCGGCTCAGATTGGTGAAGCCGCCGGCGGCGACGCGAACGCCGTCGAGCCGATGCTGGTCGAGGCCGTGCGACGACGCCTCGATCGCGAGATGGGTGACGCCCTCGCCCGCCAGCTCCGACAGCGTGCGGTGCAGGTCGACCGGATCGGGCGTGGTCAGCGAGCCGTAGACCTCGCGCTTCGCCGTCACCACGCCGATGGTGCCGACGCTGGCGGCCTCGTGGCCGAGCGCAGCCCAGATCTGCCGGGTGAAGGCCGCGACCGAGGTCTTGCCGCTGGTGCCGGTCACCGCGGCGATCACCTTCGGCTGCCGCGGATAGATTCTCGCGGCCAGCAAGCGCCAGCGCCCGCCGGGCGTTCTCGACCTTGATGAACACCGCGCCCGCCGGCAGCGCGGGCGGGCTGCCCTCGCCGACGATCGCCGCGGCGCCGGCCGCGGCCGCCTGCGCGGCGTAGGCCAAGCCGTCGGCCTTGGTCCCCGGCACCGCCACGAACACGTCGCCGCGCTTGACCTTGCGGCTGTCCGCGGTGACGCCCGCGGCCTCGATCGCGCCGGTGCGCGCATCGAGCGAGGCCAGTCCGGTGAGGAGTTCGGAAAGCTTCATAGGCCTCTGCGGCGGCTGCGAATATCGCGCCGGTCACGAATTCAACAGCGACTCAGATGGGTACTGGATGCCCCGCTTTCGCCGGGCCTGACAAGTCAGTTCACTGCCGGACCTTGGCCAAAATAAGCTGGTCGGCCGGCGGCAGGTCGAAGCGCGGCTCGATGCCGAGCATCGGCGCGATGCGGGCGATCACCCGGCCGGCGGTCGGCGCGGCGTTCCAGCCCGAGGTGGCGAAGCCGTAGGTTTCCGGCAGCGCCTGCGGCTCGTCGAGGATGATCATCAGCTGATAGCGCGGCTTGTCGGCCGGCAGGATCGCGGTGAAGGTGTTGAGCAGCTTGGTCTTGGAATAGCGGCCGCCGACCACCTTCTCCGAGGTGCCGGTCTTGCCGCCGACGTAATAGCCCGGGACGTTGGCCTTGCTGGCGGTGCCCTTCTCGGCGTTGAGCCGCATCAGATAGCGCATCTTCTCGCTGGTCTCGGGCTTGATCACCACCTTCGCCAGCTTCATCGCCTCTTCCTTGCTGCGCTTCATGAAGGTCGGCGGAATGAGATAGCCGCCGTTGACCAGCGCATTGATCGCCGCGACCGCCTGCAGCGGCGCGACCGACAGGCCGTGGCCGAACGCGATGGTCACGGTGTTCAATTCGCCCCAGCGCTTGGGCACGATCGGCTCGGCGCTTTCCGGCAGCTCGGTGCGCAGCCGGTCGAGCTGGCCCATCTTCTGCAGGAACCACTTGTGATGCTCGACGCCCATCGCCGAGCGCCATGCGCGGCGGTGCCGATGTTCGACGAATAGGTGAACATCTCGGGCACGCTCAGCATGCGATTTTGCGCGTGGTAGTCGTGGATGGTGAACCGCCCGTAGTGCAGCGCGGAGCGCGCATCGATCATCGAATTGAGCGTGTACTTGCCGGAATCGAGCGCCATCGCCATGCGTCAGCGCCTTGAAGGTCGAGCCGAGCTCGAACACGCCGGTGGTCAGGCGGTTGATGCGCAGCGGATCGTTGGCCTGCTTCGGGCTGTTGGGATCGTAGTCCGGCAGCGACACCATCGAGACGATCTCGCCGGTCTCGACATCGACGACGAGGCCGGCGGCGGCCTTCACCTTGTACTTCTCGGCGGCGAAGATCAGCTCGTCGCGCAGCGCATGCTGCACGCGCAGATCGACCGCAAGCTCGATCGGCTTCTGCAACCGGTCGGTGGCGAGCCCCGCGAGATGCAGCGCCTGCAAGCCACGGCCGTCGACCCATTTCTCGATGCCGGCGATGCCCTGGTTGTCGATGTTGACGTGGCCGATCAGGTGCGACACCTCGGCGCTGTTCGGATAGACGCGCTTGTTCTCGGCGAGGAAGCCGACGCCCGGCAGGCCGAGCTTGTAGATCTCGCTGCGCTGCTTCGGCGTGATCTCGCGCTTGAGCCAGACGAAGCCCCTTGCGCGAGCCGATGCGGTCGCGCACTTCGGTCGCATCGAGATCGGGCAGCACCGCGGTCAGCAGCTCGGTCGCCTCATCGACGTCGATGATCTTGCGCGGCTCGGCGAACAGCGACGGCGCGCGCACGTCGGTCGCGAGGATCATGCCGTTGCGGTCGAGGATGTCGGGACGCGCGGTCGCGACCGCGTCCTTGGACGCGCCGCGCCGCACGAAATGACTTTCCGGCGCCACCGCGAACATGACGAGGCGCACGGCGATGACCGCATAGACCGCGGCGAAGGCCAGGATCGCGAGGCCGACGCGGGCGCGCGCCTTGGCGGTGCGATCGACATTGCGGCCATAGAGCAGCGTGCCGAGCCAGCGGCCCGGCTGGATTTTGGCCGCAATCACGGCAGGCGACTGCGCCGGAGGCAGCGGCTGTACGATCGATCGCGGTCATCGCTGCCCCATCAGGGCCGGAACGCTGCCGGTCACCGGGTTCAAGTCTTCGATCTTGTCGGCGATCGCGTCGGTAGCCGGCGGCTGCACGATCGCCGGCGGCCGCTCCGGCAGGCGGTCGAGCGAGTCATACTGCGTCGGCCTCGGCCGGCCGCAGGCGCAGATGCCGCCGCGCCAGGCCCTGGATGCGGGCGGGATTTTCCAGCGTCGCTCCATTCGGCGCGCAGCGCCGCGATGGCGTCGCGCTCGCGCTGAATGTCGCCGCGCATCTTGGCGACGCGCTCGGCGCGCAAGCGTCGACTCGAACTTGATCTCGTAGACATAGGCGGCGGCAGCGACCAGCAGCGCCAGCACGCAGAGGTTGAGGAAGCGCATGGTCAGCCGCCCCTCACGATGTCGGCGAGCGCGGGCAGCCGCGGCAGCAGCGATGCCAGGTCGGCCTCGCGCGGCGGCGCGTCGCTGCGCTCGCCGGCGCGGAGCTTGGCCGAACGCGCCCGCGGATTGCCGGCGATCTCGGCCTCGTCCGGCGCGACCGGGCGCTTGGTGAGCAGGCGGAAGGTCGGCGCCGGCGCCTCGACGTCGGGCAGATGGCGCGACACGCCGATGGTGCGGCTTCGCTCGGCGAGGAACGTCTTGACGATGCGGTCTTCGAGCGAATGGAAGGTCACGACCACGAGCCGTCCCGACGGTCTTCAGGATGCGCTCGGCGGCGGCGAGCGCGTCGACAAGCTCGGCGAGCTCCTCGTTGACGAAAATGCGCAGCGCCTGGAACGTCCGCGTCGCCGGATGAATCTGGTTCGGCTTGGCGCGCACCACGCGCCCGACGATGTCGGCCAGCGCCTTGGTGGTGCGGATCGGCGCCTCCTTGCGCGCGGCGACGATGGCGCGGGCGACGCCGCGCGAATGCCGCTCCTCGCCGAGCTGGAAGATGATGTCGGCGAGATCGCGCTCGGCCGCCTGCGCCACCACATCGGCGGCGCTCGGGCCGTCGCGTGCCCATGCGCATGTCGAGCGGACCGTCGAGCCGGAACGAGAAGCCGCGCTCGGCCTCGTCGAGCTGCATCGAGGACACGCCGAGATCGAGCACGACGCCGTCCACCGCGGCGTGGCCGAATTTTTCCGCGACGCGATCGAGCGCGGAGAAGCGCTCTTCGATCAGCGTGAGCCGGCCGCCGGCCGCCTCGCACCAGGCCGGCGCCGTTGCGCCACCGCGCTCTGGTCGCGGTCGATGCCGATGACCTGCGGCATTGGCGGCGGCGAGGATCGCGCGGCTGTAGCCGCCGGCGCCGAAGGTGCCGTCGATGTAGATGCCGCCGTCGCGAACATTCAGGAGCTCGAGCGCGGGCCGCGCGAGCACGGGAACGTGACGGGCCGGTCCGCCAGCGACAGCAGGGCCATCGCTGCCCGCCATCATTCCCGTGCCCCGAGCGGATCTTCCGCCGCTCTCTCGGAGCCTGGCCGCTGCATTGCAGCGCGCGCCGTCACGGTGGCTCCCGTGAAGCGCGCGCCGAAGCGAACCGGCTCCCAGATTGGAAAGGGTGGCTGACGCACGCGGCAGACCCGAAGCGGTGCATAGGCCTTTTCCCTCAATCGGTTACGCCCGCCGTCTGGGATTGTTTGGCTCAACATCGGGTGTTTGGGCGAGAGAACCGGTCAGGCGTCGAACGGTCCCCGCCGGGAACCGAACCACCCAGAGGATTAAAGGCGGTTTAAGCTTAAGGAATTGTTTGCAAAGCCAGCCGAACCGGGCACGGAACCTGGGAACCGACCCGCCCCCGCTCGCGAAAGACAGAAATGGCCAGTCGGAACCGGCCGCCGGTATCCGGATTCTGCACTCGCCTGCCGGGCTGACGCGGCAAATCAGTGCCGCTGCGACATTCCGCGCAAATTCCTGCCGCGATTTTTCCGGAACATCGCATCTGGCCAAGCGTTGTCTCAGCGAGGGGATTTCACTGTTCCTGAACAGGTTCAAGGAGGATCACCAATGCTGAAGAAACTCATGATCACGACCGCCATCGCCGGCCTGATGATCGGTTCGGCGTTCGCCGCGGACGATGTCGCAAGTCCGCCGAGCCCCGGCGCCGGCCGCCAAGTCCACCGAAATCGACGCAGCTCCGTCTCCGGCGTCGAAATCGATCGAGACACGGCCTCGCCGTCCGCAAGCTCGGCGAAGTTCATCAACTCGCAGCGGCAGGACCAGTATCTGGCGTCGAAGTTCAAGGGCACCGACGTGATCGGCGCCGACGACAAGAAGATCGGCGACGTCAGCGACATCCTGTTCGACAAGGACGGCAAGATCGAAGCCTACGTCGTCGGCGTCGGCGGCTTCCTCGGCATCGGCGCGAAGGACGTAGCGCTGGCTCCGAGCGCCTTCCAGGTCGTGCCGGGCGACAAGTCGAAGAACGAGTCCGACAAGCTGAGGCTGTCCATGACCAAGGATGAGCTGAAGCAGGCGGCGAACTTCGAGCCGTACAAGGCGCCGCAGCTCGACCACCGGCATGGGCGCCGGCGCCACGCGTCCGGCCGGCAGCCCGGCATCGCCGGCTGCGGGCCCGGGCACCCCGGCCTCGCCGAAGTAGCGTGGCGTACCGTTGAGTTTGTAAGCGTCGCGTAAAGTCTGTTGCGCGGCCCAGGCTCCCGGGAAACCGGACCTGGGCCGACGCATTTGGGCCGCGCTGCGTCGACCCGCTATCGTCCGGCCGCCGATTTGCTAAGATTGCCGCAGTCGTCCCGTTAACAGTCTGGCCTTAACCTCCCGCACATGCCGCACGCCATTTACCCAGGATTCCAGCGTCGTCGAGCGCGTCGAGCCGTCGCCCAACTTCGACGAGCGCACCGGCTTGGGCCACGCCGGACATGATCGTGCTGCATTACACCGGCATGCAGTTCGCCCACGAGGCGATCCACCGCCTGTGCGACCCGAGCGCCCGCGTCTCGTCGCATTACGTGGTGCTCGAAACCGGCTCGATCGTGCAGCTCGTGCAGGAGGGCAAGCGCGCCTGGCACGCCGGCGTCTCGGTCTGGGGCGGCGACCCCGACATCAACTCGCGCTCGATCGGCATCGAGATCTGCAATCCCGGCCACGATTTCGGCTATCCGGATTTTCCGTCGCGGCAGATCGCGGCGACGATCACGCTGTGCCGCTCGATCCTGACGCGCAACATCATCCGCCCGGAAAACATCGTGGCGCATTCCGACGTGGCGCCGAACCGCAAGACGATCCGGGCGAGAAGTTCCCCTGGAAGCTTTTGGCCCAGTCCGGCGTCGGTCTCTGGGCCGAAGCCGGCCCCGGCGCCGACGGCGAACCGCTCAGGCCCAACGACACCGGCACGAAGGTCACCGAGCTGCAGAAGATGCTGGGCGAATACGGCTACGGCATCGACGTCACCGGCCGCTACGACGTCGCCACCACCGAGGTCGTCACCGCCTTCCAGCGCCATTTCCGCCCGGCGCAGGTCGACGGCATCGCCGACGCCGCGACGCAGCAGATCGTGCGGAAGCTGCTGATCGCCCGCGACTCCCCGCCGCAGAAGAACCGGCCGTCGCCGAGCCGAAATCGGCCCTGCCCAAGGGCTTTGGCCCGTCTTGACGCCAAAGGCTCGCCGGCCTCTTGACGTGCAGCCGCTGCCCGCCCCATCCCTATCCCGTCAGTCGGCTGGACGGCCGCTCCGGCAATCACCGAAAGGTGGCCGGGGAGGAAAGTCCGGGCTCCAGGACAAACGGTGCCGGATAACATCCGGCGGGGGCAACCCCAGGGAAAGTGCCACAGAGAACAGACCGCCGCGGCGCGTTGTGTATTGCCGAGGCAAGGGTGAAACGGTGCGGTAAGAGCGCACCGCGTTTCCGGCAACGGAAACGGCACGGCAAACCCCACCGGGAGCAAGACCGAATAGGGACGGCAACGGAGCGCAAGCTCCAACCCTTGTCCGGGTCGCCGTCCGGGTAGGTTGCTTCAGGCGCCGGGCAACCGGCGTCGCAGAGGAATGGCCGTCACGCTTGGGGCTCACGCTCCAGGCCCTACAGAACCCGGCTTACAGGCCGTCTGATTGATAAGGGGGCTCGGCGGAAACACCGCCGGGCCCCCGCCAATTTTGCGGCACGCCATCGCCGCGACGTTGATGCTAGGCTTTGCTGCAAACAGGAGCCCGCGATGCCGACGTTTCATGGCCGCCTCATTTCCAGCGTCATCATCACCGCCGCGCTGATGCTTGGCGCATCCGCCGCCAACGCGCAGACGCTCAAGAGCGGCACGCTCTCGCTGGTCGTGCCGTTCGCCTCCGGCGGCCCGAGCGACGTCGCCGGCCGCATCCTGGCGCAGGGCATGCAGGAAGCGCTCGGCCAGACCGTCGTCGTGGAAAATCCGGTCGGCGGCGGCGGCACGGTCGGCTCGCTGCGCGTGTCGCGCGGCACGCCGGACGGCTCGCAATTCGTGCTCGGCAACAACGGCACGCACAGCTGGAGCCAGTCGCTCTACAAGACGCCGCCCTACGACGCGATCAAGGACTTCACGCCGCTCGGCCTTGCCGTCGAGTCGCCGCGCGTCATCATCGTGCCGAAGGATCTGCCGGCCAACACGATGCAGGAGTTCATCGCCTACGTGAAGGCGAACCAGGACAAGATCCAGTTCGCCTCGGCGGGCGCCGGCTCCGCCTCGCATGTGAGCTGCATCCTGCTCAACGCCATGCTCGGCGTGAACGTCACCCACGTGCCCTATCGCGGCCTCGGCCCGGCGATGCAGGACCTGATCGCCGGCCGCGTGCAATACATCTGCGACTCGGTCTCGACCTCGAAGCCGCAGATCGAAGGCGGCCACGTCAAGGCGATCGCCACCACCGGCTTGAAGCGCTCGCCGGCGCTGCCGAACATCCCGACCGCCAAGGAGCAGGGCCTCGATTTCGACGTGCTGACCTGGCAGGGCCTGTTCCTCGCCAAGGACACGCCGGCGCCGATCGTCAAGCAGCTCAGCGCGGCGTTCAGCAAGGCGCTCGACCTGCCGTCGGTGCGCGGGCGCTTCGAGCCGATCGGCGAGGAAATCCCGGCCGCCGACCGCCGGACGCCGGAGTATTTCTCGAAGTTCGTCGCCGGCGAGATCGCGCGCTGGAGCGGCCCGATCAAGGCCAGCGGCGTGACGGTGGAGTGACGCGCGCACTGCTATACTCGCGCCGGCATGAGCCCGGCGCCGCGGTCATCGCGTTCGACAACGTCTCCAAGCGCTATGGCGGCGCCGCGCCGGTGCTCGACCGCGTCTCGCTCGACGTGCGCGAGCGCGAATTCCTCGCCATCGTCGGTCCCTCCGGCTCCGGCAAGACGACGCTGCTGCGCCTCGTCAACCGGCTGATCGATCCGAGCTGCCGGCACCGTGCGCGTCGAAGGCGAGGACGTGCAGAGCATCGACGCCGTCACGCTGCGCCGCCGCATCGGCTACGTGTTCCAGGGCGTCGGCCTGTTTCCGCACATGACGGTCGCGGAAAACATCGCGATCACGCCGAAGCTGCTCGGCTGGGACGATGCGCGGATGGCGGCGCGCGTCGACACGCTGCTCGATCTGGTGCGTCTCGATCGCGCAAAGCATCGCGACCGCTTTCCGGCCCAGCTTTCCGGCGGCGAAGGCCAGCGCGTCGGCGTCGCCCGCGCCATCGCCGCCGAGCCGCGGATCGTGCTGATGGACGAGCCGTTCGGCGCGCTCGATCCGCTCACCCGCGACGCGCTCGGCGAAGACTACCGGCGGCTGCACGACGAGCTCGGCCTGACCAGCGTGATGATCACCCACGACATGCTGGAGGCGCTGCTGCTCGCCGACCGCATCGCGGTGATCCGCAACGGCCGCATCGTCGCCGAAGGCACGCCGCAGGCGCTGATGAACGGCGAGCAGGACGATTACGTCCGCGAGCTGATGGCGACGCCGCGCCGCCAGGCCGAGCGGCTGCGACGAAGCTCGAGCGCGCCATGAGCCCGCAACTCGCCGAAGCCTGCGCGCGGCTGCCGGCCTATCTCGGCGGCCATGTCGCGGTCAGCGTCACCGCGCTGCTGCTCGGCCTCGCGATCAGCCTGCCGCTGGCGCTGCGTCGCCATGCGCCGCCCGGCGCTGCGCAACGTGCTGCTCGGCGCCGCCAGCGTGGTGCAGACCATCCCGAGCCTGGCGCTGCTGGCGCTGTTCTATCCGCTGCTGCTCGGCCTCGCCGCGCTGTGCGAACGGCTGTTCGGCGCGGGCTTCTCGGCGCTCGGCTTCCTGCCGTCGGTGCTGGCGCTGACGCTCTATTCGATGCTGCCGGTGCTGCGGAACACCATCACCGGATTGCAACGGCGTCGATCCCGCCATCAACGAAGCCGCGCTCGGCGTCGGCATGACGCGGCGGCAATCGCTCACCATGGTGGAACTGCCGCTGGCGCTGCCGGTGATCATGGCCGGCATCCGCACCGCCGCGATCTGGGTGATCGGCGCCGCCACGCTGTCGACGCCGATCGGCCAGACTTCAGCCTCGGCAATTACATCTTCACCGGCCTGCAGACGCAGAACTGGGTGTTCGTGCTGTTCGGCTGCGTCGCCGCGGCGGCGTTCGCGCTGGCCGTCGATCAACTGCTGGCGCTGATGGAAGTGGGGCTGACCCGCCGCAAGCGCGCCTGGGTCACGGCGGGCGGATTGGGACTTGCTGCTGCTGACCGTCGGCGCGCTGGTTCCGACCCTGTCGCAGCCGCGCGCCACTTACGCGATCGGCGCCAAGCCCTTCACCGAGCAATACGTGCTCGCCGCGCTGATCGAGCAGCGGCTGCGCGAAGCCGGCCTGTCGGCCACGACCCGCGAGGGGCTTGGCTCGAGCGTCATCTTCAATGCGCTGCGCGCCGGCGAGATCGACGCCTATGTCGATTATTCCGGCACGATCTGGACCAACCAGATGCACCGCACCGACGTGAAGCCCCGCGCCGAGGTGCTGGCCGAGATGGCCGCGTGGCTCGAACGCGAGCACAAGATCAAAATGCTCGGCGGGCTCGGCTTCGAGAACGCCTATGCGCTGGCGATGCCGAAGAGCCGCGCGCCAGGCGCTCGGCATCCGCACGCTCGCCGATCTCGCCGGCCGCGCGCAGAGCCTGTCGATCGCCGGCGACTACGAATTCTTCGGCCGGCCGGAATGGGACGCGGTCCGCAAGACCTACGGCATCAGCTTTCGCGAGCAGCGGCAGATGCAGCCGGAGTTCATGTATGCGGCGGTCGGCGCACGGCGAGGTCGACGTGATCGCCGGCTACACCAGCGACGGCCGCATCGCGCAGTTCGACCTCATGGTGCTGGACGATCCCAAACACGCGATCCCGCCCTACGACGCGGTGCTGCTGATTTCGCCGCAGCGCATCAACGACGCGGCGTTGCTCGCCGCGCTGAAGCCGCTGGTCGATGCGATCGACGTGACGATGATGCGCGGGGCCAACCTCCGCGCCTCGGGCGGCGACAACACGTCGCCCAGCGAGGCGGCGCGCTGGCTGTGGAGCGAAATCCAGCGGAAGCGCTAGCCGCGCAAGCGTCAGCGCGTGGACGCTGAAATAATTGTCCGGATCGGTCCAGACCGCCGTCGGCGTCCAGCCGGCGCCGCGCGCCAGCGCGCCGAACGACTCCACCGAATACTTGTAGCTGTTCTCGGTGTGGATGGTTTCGCCGGCGCGGAAATCGATGCACTCGCCGCAGACCTTGATGCGCTGGCGCTTCAGGCTCGCCAGATGCATCTCGATGCGCGAGCGCTCGCGGTTGAAGAAGGCGTGATGCTCGAAGCAGTCGAGGTTGAACTTGGCGCCGAGCTCGCGGTTGATGCGCGCCAGCAGGTTGAGATTGAACTTCGCGGTGACGCCCTGCGAATCGTTGTAGGCCTTCTGCAGCACCTGCGTGTCCTTGACCAGATCGACGCCGACGATGAACGTCGCGCCGCGGCCGAGGATGCGGCCGGCGTGGCGCAGGAACGCCGCCGCCTCGTGCGGCTCGAAATTGCCGATGGTCGAGCCCGGGAAAAAGCCGACCCGCGGCATGACTGCGGACGGCGTCGGGCAGATCGAACGGCTTGGTGAAATCGGCGGCGACCGGCAGCACGGCGAGCTTGGGATATTCGCGGCGCAGCTCCGCCAGCCTGCTGCTGCAGGAACTGCGCCGAGATGTCGACCGGCACATAGGCCGCGAGCGACTTCGCGGTCGACAGCACGATGCGCGTCTTGGTGCTGGAGCCGCAGCCGAACTCGACCAGCGCCGCGCCCGGCGGAATCAGCGCCGCGATGTCGCCGGCGTGCTCGTTGAGAATGCCGATCTCGCGGCGCGTCGGATAATACTCGGGCAGTTCGGTGATCTGCTCGAACAGCGCGGAGCCGGCGCTGTCATAGAAATACTTCGGCGACAGCCGCTTCGGCGTCGCCGTCAATCCGGCGACGACGTCGGTGGCGAATTCCGTGGTCGCCGTATCGATGACTATTTTTCGTGCCAGCGCGGTCATGTTGTGTCTCAACGGTAATCCACGAGCCGGAGCCCGCTGAACTGCCAGCGCGCCGGCGGATGAAAGAAATTCCGGTAGCTCGACCCGGGCGTGCCCCTCGGGCGTCGCAAGCGATGATCCGCGCAGGACCATCTGGTTGATCATGAACTTGCCGTTGTATTCGCCGAGCGCGCCTTCCATGGCGCGATAGGCCGGATACGGCAGATAGGCACTCCGCGTCCATTGCCAAGCCACGCCGAAGGCGTCGGATAGCAGCCCTGCGCGGGCCGCAACCTCCCATTCCGCCTCGGTCGGCAGGTGTTTTCCGGCCCAGCGCGCGAAGGCGTCGGCCTCGTAGTAGCTGACGTGGAGCACCGGCGCCGCCGGATCGACCGGCTTCAATCCCGCGAGCGTCAGCGAGAACCACGCGCCGTCGATGTTGCGCCAATAGCCCGGCGCGTCCCAGCCTTCGGCCTCGACCTTGGCCCAGCCGTCCGACAGCCACAGATCGTGCGAGGCGTAGCCGCCGTCGGCCATGAACTTCAGCCACTCGCCGTTGGTGACGAGCTGGCGGGCGATGACGGCCTCCTGCAGCAGCACCTGATGCGCCGGCTGCTCGTTGTCGAAGCAGAAGCCGTCGCCGTCGAAGCCGATGGAGCGGATGCCGGACGGAATCCTGGCATAATCGTCGCCGCGCTCGAACGCCGGCGGCTGCCAGGCGGCATCGTAGGCCGGATGGGTCGGGTTCTGCGCGAAGGCGTGCAGGATGTCGGTGAGCATCAGCTCCTGATGCTGCTGCTCGTGATGCAGGCCGATCTCGACGATCGGCACGATCTTTTCCAGCGTCGCCTGCGTCGGCGCTTTCGATCAGCCGCGTCCACCGCGCGCATCGACATGGGCGCGATAGGCCGCGACCTCCTCGACGTTCGGCCGCGTGATCAGGCCGCGCTCCGGCCGCGCGTGCCGGGGGCCCGCCGCGACATAATAAGAGTTGAACAGAAAGCCGAAGCGCTCGTCGAATTCGCGATAGTCCCGGGCGTGGGCTTTGAGCAGGAAGGTCTCGAAGAACCAGGTGGTGTGGGCGCGATGCCATTTCGCCGGGCTCGCGTCCGCCATCGACTGCACGATCTGATCTTCCGGCGACAGATGCGCGGCGCGGCGCTCGGTCTCCGCGCGCACCGTTCGGAAGGCCTCGGACCAGGTGCGCCGGACATTGGCGCCCGGTGCCGCGGAAATCCGCCCCAGCGCGGAGGCGACAACGTGCGGCATCACTCAACTCCGCGGCGGTGGAAATTCATTGCGAAATTCGCCAACTCATAAAGCGCAATTGGGCTGGATTGTTCCCATGGTCGGGAACCGGACGCAACCGGGCCCGCCCCGAAATGGCGGGAAAGTGATGGCCCGGCACATTCATAGCGCAAAGGCATCGTCCCACAGGTCGGCGAACGCAGGTTCACGCGGCCGAAAACGTGCGATAGACTGACGCAGCCGGGACACATCCACAGGGTTCATGCCCTAACGGGGGTTTCCCATGTTCATGCCAATCACTCGGCGGCTGACGGGCTCTGCTTGCTCGTCGCGCTTTCGCTCGTCATCGCGGCTCCGCAGGCGGAGGCTCAGGACAAGGTCCTGCGCGTCGGAACGCTGAAGCTCATCCACGGCATCTCGGCTTATTTCTACGAGAAGTTCGTTCCGGCCGGCTACACGGTCGAGGTCATCCCGTTCGAGAGCCCGACCGACGGCAAGAACGCCGTGCTGACCGGGACGGTGGACACCTGCATCCACGGCATCGCCGCATTCATCCTCGGCGCGGCGGCCGGCGAGCCGGTGGTGATCGTCGCCAACGCCAACAACGGCGGCATGGCGATCATGGCCGGCGTCAACACCGACATCAAAACCGTCAAGGACCTCAAGGGCAAGAAGGTCGCGATCTGGCCGGGCTCGACGCAGGAGGCCGTGATCCTGGAACGGCTCCGCATGGAAGGCATGACGATCAAGGACATCCAGCCGATCCGGCTGTCAGTTCAGCGACATGGCCGCCGCGCTCGCGCGCGGCGACATCGATGCCTATGTCGGCGCCGAGCCGGCGGGCGGCATCAGCCTCGCCAACGGCACCGGCATGCTGGTCGAGTATCCGTATTCGACGCCGATCGGGCCGCTCAACATGATCCTGTCGGCGAGCCAGAAGGCGGTGAAGGAAAATCCCGAGCGCATCAAGCTGGTGGTCGACATGCACAAGAAGGCGGTCGACTACGCGATGGCCAACCAGCCGCGAGATCGTCGATATGGCGATGCAGAAGCTCGGCCAGCAGAAGAAGTCGGTCGAGCTCGCGGTGCCGAACGTCGAACTGGCCTGGAAGATCGATGACAAGTTCATGGAGCGCGCCAACCGCCTACACGAAGCTGATGTACGAGAACAAGCAGATCCGCCAGGAGATCGACCTCGACGCAGTTCGTCACCACGGAGTTCCAGTAACCGTCTGAGCATGTCGAGGATCGTCTTGAACGAGCACGTCACGGCGCTTCCGGAAGCGACACAACAGGCCGCACCGGAAGCGCCGACGGCGGCGCGCCGCCGGCGTCATTTGACGGAGAAGCTGCGGGCGATCGCGCTCGGCGCCGGCTTCCCCGTGCTGCTCGTGCTGCTGTGGCATTTCGCGGTCGCCTATACCGGCACGCGGCTCATTCCGAGCCCGCGCCAGGTCGCCGTGATGATGTACGACTTCTCGTTCGGCGGCATCTACGACGACGCCTTCAGCGCCACCATCCTCACCCACATCTGGAAGTCGATGACGCGCGTCTACGGCGGATTTTTCCTGGCCGCGATCATCGGCATTCCGCTCGGCCTGATGATCGGCCGCATGAAGATGCTCCGCCAGTTGCTCGACCCGACCATCAACCTGCTGCGGCCGATCCCGGTGACCGCGTGGCTGCCGCTGTCGATGATCTTCTTCGGACTCGGGCCGAACGCGGCGATCTTCCTGGTCTTCCTCGGCGCATTCTATCCGATCCTGCTCAACACCATCTTCGGCGTCCGCTCGGTCGATCCGCGGCTGTTCGAGGCGGCCGCGATGCTCGGCTGCTCGGGCTCCGCGATGTTCCGGCAGATCGTGTTTCCGGCCTCGCTGCCGTCGATCTTCAATGGGCTGCGCATCGCCCACGGCTTCGCCTGGATCCTGATCGTGGTCGGCGAGATGACCGGCGTGCCGACGGGCCTGGGCTCGGTCATCATGGACGGCCGCACGCTGTCGCGCACCGATCTGGTCGATCACCGGCATGATCGTGATCGGCGCGATGGGCTTCATCACCGACCGGCATCATCGTGATGCTCTCCAACCGCGTGCTGAGCTGGAGCCCGCAGCATCATGGCTGAGGCAAACGGCCGCCACTTGATCGTGCGCGGCGTGACCAAGCGCTTCATCGATCGGCGACGACGAGATCGAGGCGCTGGCGCGCATCGACGTCACCATCGACGCCGGCGCAGTTCGTCTGCCTGATCGGCGCCTCGGGCTGCGGCAAGTCCACGCTGCTGCGCATCGTCGCCGGCTTCGAGGAGCCGACCACCGGCGACGTGTCGGTCCGAGCGGCAAGCCGATCACCGGCCGGGCAGCGACCGCGGCATGGTGTTCCAGGACTATGCGCTGTTTCCCTGGATGACGGTGCGCCAGAACATCGGCTTCGGCCCGCGCCAGCGCGACCTGCCGCGCAAGCGAGATCGAAGAGATCACCGACGAATTCCTCAAGCTCGTCGGGTCTCGAACGCTTCGCCGACCGCTATCCGAGCCAGCTCTCCGGCGGCATGAAGCAGCGCGTCGCGATCGCGCGCGTGCTCGCCAACAACGCCAGCACGCTCCTGATGGACGAGCCGTTCGGCGCGCTCGACGCGCTCACGCGCGAGCAGCTTCAGGGCGAGCTTCTGCAGATCTGGGCGCGGACCGGCGTGACCGTGATCTTCGTCACGCATTCCGTCGAGGAGGCGGTCCTGCTCGCCGACCGCGTGCTGGTGATGAGCGCAGGCCCGGGCCGGATCGACAACGACATCACGATCGACCTGCCGCGGCCGCGCGACGTCTCCTCGCCGGAGTTCAACGCGGTGCGCCGCGACGTGGCGCGCCGCCTCACCAGCCATCTCGCGCCGAAGCGCGCGCTCGAAGCAGCGGCGCTCTGAGCATGGCAACGATCTATCGCGGCATGGATCGCGCGGCGCTCGACGCCGCCTACGACAACACCGGCGCGGTCGCCGGACGTGCAGGACTATCGCGACCGCTGGCTGAAGGTGAGCGCGGCGCTGCGCGCAGCGCCGCCGTCGCGACTGCGACCTTCGCTACGGGGCGCGGCCGCGCGCCACGCTCGACTATTTCCCCGGCGGGGCGGCGAACGCGACCGCTGTTCGTGTTCATCCACGGCGGCTACTGGCAGCGCAACGAGAAGGAGCGTTTTTCGTTCACGGCGCTCGGCCCGCTCGCCCACGGCATCAACGTGGCCGTGCCCGGCTACACGCTCGCGCCGGAGGCGACGGCTGACCGACATCGTCGCCGAGATTCGTCAGGCGCTGACGCTACCTCGCCGAGCACGCCGGCGGCTCGGCTTCGACCGCAAGCAGAATTTTCATCGGCGGCTGGTCGGCCGGCGGACACCTGACGGCGGCGGTCGCCGGACCATCCCGCGGTGCGCGGCGGCATTCCGATCAGCGGCATCTTCGAGCTCGAGCCGATCGCGCTGGGCGTCGCTCAACGACAAGCTGTCAGCTCAGCGCCGACGAAATCGCGCGGCTGAGCCCGCTGCGGAACCTGCCCAGCCACGTCGCCGCCGCTGCAAGCTGTTCGTCGGCGGCAACGGAATTGCCCGAGCTCAAGCGCCAATCGCGAGGACTACGCCGCGGCCGGCGCAGCGCGCGGCCTGCCGGTCAGCCTGACCACCCTGCCCGGCCACCACCACTTTTCGATCCTCGATGAGCTGGCGCGGCCTGACGGGGCGCTGACCCTCGCGCTTGTCGAGCTCGTCAAGTCGGCGGGATAAAAGTACGCACGTTGTATCCCTTGGGCTGGCTGCGCTCGTAGGCCGCCGCCGCCCGCACCACGCTCACCTCATCGAACGCGCGTCCGACGATCTGCAATCCGACCGGCATGCCGTCGCTGGCGATCCCTGCGCAGACCGTCGCCGCCGGCTGGCCGGTAAGATTGAACGGATAGGTGTAATAGACCCACGACACCAGGTTTCGGTCGCCGAGATGATCGGGCAGGTTCTTGCCGACGTCGAGCGCGGTCACCGGCAGCACCGGCGACAGCAGAATATCGTAACGCTCGAAGAACGGGCGGAGCTTGTCGCGCAGCGCGTAGCGCTCGAACACCTTGCTGTAATAGTCGCGAAGCTCCTGCCGCAGCGCCTGTTCGAGAATATCCGCGACCGCCGGATCGATCAGCTCGCGGCTGGATTCGAGGAACGGCCGCAGCCGTGTGCCCGCGCCCGCGTAAAATTCCGCCGACCAGATGTCGACCGGGTCGCTCTCGAATACGCGCTCGACCAGCTCGACCGTGCAGCCGAGCTTTTCGAATTGCTTGGCCGCCGCGTCGACGACGCGCAGCACCTCGGCATCGCATCGCGCATAGCCGAGCGTCGGGCTGTAGGCGACGCGCAGGCCCTTCACGTCCTGCCTGCAGGCCGCGAGCAGATCCGGCACCGGCCCTGCGACAGAGTAGGGATCGCGCTCGTCATGGCCGGCGCAGGCCATGAACAGCAGCGCCGCGTCCTCGACCGTGCGCGCCATCGGGCCGACATGGGCGAGCGTCGTGGTCGCCGACACCGGCCACACCGGGATGCGGCCGAACTGTCCCTTGATGGCAGCAAGACCGGTCAGGCAGCCGGGGATGCGGACCGAGCCGCCGCCATCGGTGCCGAGCGCGATCGACGTGACGCCGCCGGCGACCGAGGAAGCCGCGCCCGCGCTCGAGCCGCCCGGCGTCTTTTGCAGATTCCATGGATTGCGGGTGATGCCGGTGAGCGGGCTGTCGCCGACGGCCTTGCAGCCAAACTCGCTGGTGGTGGTCTTGCCGATCAGGATGCCGCCGGCCCGCTTCGCCCGCTCGACCGAGGGCGCATCCGCCGCAGCGATGTTATCCGCCATGCAGCGCGAGCCGAACGCGAAGCGCTCGGCCCCGACCGCGATCAAATCCTTGGCCGAGAACGGCACGCCGTGCAGCAATCCGAGCCGGTCGCCGCGCATCACCGCGTCTTCCGCGGCCTTCGCCGCGGCCAGCGCCTTCTCCGGCATCAGAAAGAAAAATGCGTTGAGCGAGCCTTGCGTCGCCGCGGCCTTCTCAAGCGCGCGGCGCGTCGCCTCGACCGGCGAGACTTCGCGGCGCGCGATCCGGCCGCGCAGCTCCATGGCTGTCATCGCATCGAAGTCCGAGGACTGCATCGGAAACTCCGGCCGAGGGATTGAAGGCGCCTCGGGATAAGAGTGTAATTCACAACAACAAGACAATCGACGGGAGGAATGGGATGTTGGGCAGACCTCTTGCGCTCGCTGCAGCGCTCGCTTTCGCCGCCGGGACGGCCGCACAGGCGGCGGAAATCCGCGTCCTGCAGTCCGGCGCGTTCAAATCGGCGATGGCCGACATCAAGCCGCTGTTCGAGCAGGCGAGCGGACACAAGCTCGTGCTCGACTCCGACACGTCGGGGCGGATCGCTCAGCGCATCGACAAGGGTGAGCAGACCGATTTCATCGTCTCGACCAGCGCCGGCGTCGATGACCTGATCAAGCAGGGCAAGGTGCTGGCCGACAGCAAGGCGCAGGTGGCGCGCGCCGGCGTCGGCGTCGTGGTGCGCAAGGGCGCGGCCAAGCCGGACATCTCAACGCCGGAAAAATTCAAGCAGGCGCTGCTTGGCGCCAAGACCGTGGCCTACACCAATCCGGCGAGCGGCGGCCAGAGCGGCGTTTACTTCGCCAAGCTCCTCGCGCAGCTCGGCATCACCGACGAGATCAACAAGAAGGCCAAGTTCGGCGATGGCGGCCCGGTCGCGCTGATCGTCGCCAAGGGCGATGCCGAGATGGGCATGCAGCCGATCCCCGAACTGCTGGCGCATTCCGACGTGGTCGATTTCATCGGCCCGCTGCCAACCGCGCTGCAATCCTACAATCACCTGACCGCCGGCATCCCAGCGAGCGGCAAGCAGCCGGAGGCGGCGCGGGCGCTCATCAAGTTTCTCGCCACGCCGGCCGCGCAGGCCGTGATGAAGGCCAAGGGCATGGAGCCGGGATAGACAGCATGACATCCGAAATCAAAGTGCTCGCCACCACCGCCATGAAGACCTCGCTCGACGAGCTCACGCCGGAGTTCGAGCGCGCCACCGGCAACACGCTGTCGTTTTCCTTCGGGCCCTCGGCGCGGATCGCCAAGATGGTGGCCGACGGCGAAGCCCACGACGTCGCCATCGTCACCGACCACGGCCACGACGATCTGACCAAGCAAGGCCGGCTCGTGCCCGGCATCCGCGCCGATATCGCGAAGTCGGCGATGGCGCTGGCGGTGCAGAAGGGCGCGGCGCGGCCCGACATTTCATCGGCGGCGAAATTCAAGGAGGCGCTGCTGGCGGCAAAATCGCTCGGCATGAGCAATCCGGTCGGCGGCGGCCAGAGCGGCGCCAATCTGGCCAAGATTTTCGACAGGCTCGGCATCACCGAGGCGATGCAGGCGAAATCGGTTTACGGCCCCGGTGGCCCCGCAGGGCTGATCGGCAATTTTCTCGTCCGCAAAGAGGTCGAGATCGGCATCCAGCAACTGCCCGAGCTGATGGCGGTGCCCGGCATCGACATCGTCGGTCCGCTGCCGCCGGATGTGCAGATCATGACGGTGTTTTCCGCCGGCCTCTCGGCCAACGCGAAGAACGTCGAAGGCGCCAATGCCCTGATCCATTTCCTCACCACGCCGAAGGCCGTGGCGGTGATCAAGGCCAAGGGAATGGAAGTCGGATAGGAGGCGCCGCCATGCGCATCATCATTGCCATCGCGGCCTTTCTGCTTGCGGCCGGCGCCGCCAATGCCGCCGAGATCAAGGCCCTGATCTCGACCGCGATGAAGGCGCCGTTCGAGGAAATCGCGGCGCAGTTCGAGAAGGCGACCGGACATAAGGTCAGTGCCGCCTATGGCCCGACCGGCGGCCTCGCCAAGCGGATCGCGGATGGCGAAACGGCCGACATGGTCGTGCTCGGCGGCAGCCAGACTCCCGAGTTGATAAGCAGGGCAAGCTCGCCGCGGGCAGCAACACCGACATCGCCCGCGGCATGATCGGCGCCGGCGTCGTCAAGGGCGCGCCGAAGCCGGACATTTCATCGGAAGCCGCATTCAAGGCGGCACTGCTCAGCGCCAAGTCGATCGCGGTCACCGATCCGGCCAGCGGCGGCGGCAGCGGCGTCTATTTCGGCAAGCTGTTCGAGCAGATGGGCCTGGCGCAATCGCTCAAGCCCAAGCTGAAGCTCGCGGCCGGCGGGCCGAACGGCTACGCGGCGACGTTTGTCGCCAGAGGCGAGGCCGAGTTCGCGCTTCAGCCGATCCCGGAGTTGATGGCAGTGCCGGGCATCGAGGTCGTGGGGCCCCTGCCCGGCGCGTTCCAGAACGTCACCACCTACACGGCCAGCATTCCCACAAGCGCGAAGGAAGCCGACGCGGCCAAGGCGCTGATAAAAGCCCTCGCCGCGCCATCGTCCGCCGCGATCTACCGGGCCAGAGGTCTTGAACCAGGATGATGGAAAGACTTGCCATGCGCGCGCTCGCACTCGTCATCGCGCTCTCCGCCGCGGCCGGCTCCGCCCAGGCCGCCGAGATCAATGCGTTCGTCTCGACCGCGATCAAGGCCGCGACCGATGAATTGCTGCCGCCGTTCGAGCGCGCCAACGGCCACACCATCCGCGCCAGCTATGCGCCCTCCGGCGCACTGCTGCCGCGCTTCGAGCGCGGCGAGCCGGTCGATATCTTCCTGACCGATGCACCGGCGCTCGACCAGCTCATCAAGCAGGGCAAGATCGTGGGCGGCCGCATCGACCTTTGCCGCACCGGCATCGGCATCGCCGTGCGCAAGGGCGCGCCGAAGCCCGACGTGTCGACGCCCGAGGCGCTCAAGCGCGCGCTGCTCGCGGCCAAGGCGGTGGGCCACGCCTCGCCCGCCGGCGGCAGCATCACCGGCGGCCACATCATGCGCATGTTCGAGAAGCTCGGCATCGCCGATCAGATCACGCCGAAGACCAAGCTCTCCATGGGCGGCCCGAACAGCCGCGTCAGCGTGCTGGTGTCGAGCGGCGAGGCCGAGATCGGCCTGCAGCAGGTCTCGGAGCTGCTGGACAATCCCGACGTCGAGGTGATCGGCATGCTGCCGCCCGAGTTGCAGCAGATCACCGTCTACTCCGCCGGCATCACCGCCAGCGCCAAGGCGCCCGACGCCGCGCGGGCGATGGTGCGCGCGCTCACCACGCCGGAAGCGGCCGCGATCTTCAAGGCCAAGGGACTGGGACTTTAGCCGAACGGAGCTGCCATGCGCGTGATCGTCACTCTTGTCGCCTTGCTGGTTGCGACCGGCGCGGCTGCCGCCGCCGAGATCAAGGCGCTGATCACCACCGCGATGGAAGCCGCCATCGTCGAGCTCGTGCCGCCGTTCGAGCGCGCCACCGGGCATAAGGTGACGGTCAGCTACGATCCGTCCGGCGGCCTCGCCCGGCGGCTGCGCAACGGCGAGTTCGCCGACATGATCCTGATCGCCAGCTCCGAGCTCGACAAACTGATCGGCGAAGGCAAGGCCAAGGATCGAACCGATGTGTCGCGCACCGGGATCGCGCTTGCGGTCCGCAAGGGCGCGCCGCATCCCGATGTCTCGACGCCCGAGGCGCTGAAGCGTGCGCTGCATTGCCGCCAAGTCGATCGGTCACACCGCGCCGGCCGGCGGCGGCATCACCGCGCTGCATATCCAGAAGGTGTTCGAGCGGCTCGGCATCGCCGAGCAGGTGACGCCCAAGGTCACGCTCGCGGCCGGCGGACCGAACGGCCGCGTCAGCGTGCTGGTGGCGAGCGGTCAGGCCGAGATCGGACTGCAGCAGCTCTCGGAGCTGATTTCGAATCCCGACGTCGAGGTGATCGGGCTGCTGCCCGACGCGCTTCAGCAGATCACGATCAACTCCGCCGGCATCACCGCCATCGCCAAGGAGCCCGATGCCGCGCGCGCGCTGATCAAGCAACTCACGTCGCCGGAGGCATTGGCGCTCTACAAGACCAAGGGGCTCGGCCTCTGATCCTCCGCGCCAGCGGTCACTTGAACGCGCCCTTTTTCTCGAGCGCATCCCATTTCGCGATTTCGCTCTTCAGGTGCGCGGCGAGCTTTTCCGGCGAGCCGCCGACGAAGCGATAGCCGAGCTGGATCCCGCGCTCCTTCATCTCGGGCAGCGCCAGGACCGTCTCCAGATCGCGGTTGATCTTGTCGATGATCGGCCGCGGCGTGCCCTTGGGCGCGAAGAACGCGTACCAGCTCGAACTCTTCGCCCATCTTGATGCCGAGCTCGGTCAGGGTCGGCACCTCGGGCAGAAGCTTGGCGCGGACCGGGCCGGTCAGCGCCAGCGCGCGCATCTTGCCCTCGCGGATGTTGCCGATCGAGCTCCCCATCGGACCGAAATTGATTTCGGTGCGGCCGGTCAGCACGTCGGTGATGCCCTGCGCCATCTGGCTGTACGGCACGTGCTGCATCTTGGTGCCGGTGACGTCCATGAACAGCACGGTCGACAGATGCGACGTCGAGCCGATGCCGACCGAGTAGTAGTTGAGCTTGCCCGGATTGGCCTTGGCGTAATCGATCACGTCCTGCACCGATTTATACGGCGTCACGGTCGAGACCTGGAACACCTCCTGGGAGGTCGCGACCAGCATGATCGGATCGAAGCTCGTGACCGGATCGAACGCGGTGGTGGGCGACAGCGTCACGTTGACCGCGAGCGTCTGCGCGCCGAAGTGCAAGGTGTAGCCGTCGGGCGCCGCGGTCGATGCCGCCGCCGCGCCGATGTTGCCGCTGCCGCCGGGGCGGTTCTCGACGATGACCTGCTGGCCCCAGAGCTGGCTGAGCTTGTCGGCGATGAGGCGGCCGAGGATGTCGATCGCGCCGGCGGGCGAGAACGCGATCACGATGCGTACCGGCCGGGTCGGATAATCCTGCGCCGACGCGGGCGCGCCGAGGCCGAGCGCGATACCGGCGGCGACCAACAATGCGCTGAATGATTTCAATGCCACGCGCGCCTCCCGAGCTTGAACTGAACGAGCCTACTTGAACGAGCCCTTCTTGCCGAGATCCTGCCATTTGGCGATGTCGTGCTTGAGGAACGCCGCCAGCTCTTCCGGCGAGCCGCCGATGAAGCGGTAGCCGAGCTGCGCCTCGCGCTCCTTCATGTCCGGCATCGCCAGAACTTTTTTGACGTCGCGGTTGATCTTGTCGATGATCGGCCGCGGCGTGCCCTTCGGCGCGAAAAGCGCGTACCAGCTCGAACTCCTCGCCCATCTTGATGCCGAGCTCGGTGAATGTCGGAAGGTCGGGCAACAGCGCCGCGCGCTTGGGGCCGGTCACCGCGAAGGCGCGCACCGCGCCGCTCTTGATGTGCGGCAGCGGCCCGCTGAACGTGGTGAACCAGACTTCGGTGCGGCCGGTCAGCACGTCGGTGATGCCCTGCGACATCTGGCTGTAGGGCACGTGCTGCATCTTGATGCCGACGACGTCGCTGAACAGCGCGGTGGCGAGATGCGCGCTCGAGCCGATGCCGACCGAGCCGTAGTTCAGCTTGCCGGGATTGGCCTTGGCGTAGGCGATCACGTCGTTGACCGACTTGAACGGCGTCTGCACCGCGACGGTGAACACCTCCTGCGCGGTGGCGACCAGCATGATCGGCTCGAAGCTCGTGACCGGATCGAACGCCGTGGTCGGCGACAGCGTCACGTTGACCGCGAGCGTCTGCGCGCCGAAATGCAGCGTGTAGCCGTCGGGCGGCGCCGTGGAGGCCGCCGCCGCGCCGATGTTGCCGCTGCCGCCGGGGCGGTTCTCGACCACGATCTGCTGGCCCCACATTTCGCTGAGGTGCTGGGCGATGAACCGGCCGAGCACGTCGATCGCGCCGGACGGCGAGAAGGCGATGACGATCTTGACCGGGCGGTTGGGGTAGTCCTGCGCCGAGGCGCGCGGAGACCGTCGCGGTGCCGCCAATAGCAGGCCGACGGCCACAGCCAGCGCGGCCAATGACTTCAGTCTCATGGTGTTCCCCGCCCTAACGTCTTGTTCTCGTTGCGATCAGCATGGCCGCTGCGGGGGGTGAAATCAACGGACCAGCCATGCACCGGGGCTTCCACCCCGCCCGTTGCCCGGGACGGCGGGGTCCGGTACTTTTCGCGCAACCTCTCATGGGAGCAATGAAAAATGGCCGAGTGGTTGGTGGGGAAAGCGTCGGACATCAAGGAAGGCGACCGCAAGGTCGTCACCGCGGGCAAGCGCGAGATCGGCATCTTTCACAAGGGCGGCGCGTTCTACGCCTACAGCAACACCTGCCTGCACCAGGGCGGACCGGCCTGCGAAGGCATGATCACCCAGAACGTCGTCGACGTGATCGACAAGGACGGCCTCTACCAGGGCCAGACCTACGGCGACGAAACGCATTTCGTCTGCCCGTGGCACGGCTACGAATACGATCTGAAGACCGGTGAGTGCATCGGCGACCGCAAGCTGAAACTGCGCAAGTACGAAATCGTCAAGCGCGGCGAAGACATCTACGTCGTCGCCTAACGAAACTATTCAGGGAGAGCTCCCATGGACATGCCGCGCAACGACGTTCGTCCCGTCGAACTCGAAATGTTTTCGACGCCGAAGCATCTCGAGCACGCCAGCGAGCAGGCGCGGGCGCGCAACTATCAGGACTTCCTGATCGTCGACGTCGACTCGCACCATTACGAGAACGAGCACTACACCGAGGTGTTCGACTACATCGAAAGCCCGGTGATCCGCAGCGAGCTGAAGGAAGGCGCCGGCCGCCGCACCGGCATCCTCAACTCCCAGGTCGGCTATCAGAACACCGGCGGCCGCATCCACCGCGCCAAGTTCCGCGGCAAGGAGAAGGCCAAGCCCGGCAAGCATTCCGACATCACGCTCACGCTCGACTGGATGGACGCGATGGGCGTGGACTATTGCTGCATGTTCCCGACGCCGATGCTGTTCCTCGGCCTGCATCCGCAGATCGAGATCGAAGCCGCGATGTGCGACGCCTACAACGCCTGGCTCTGCGAGCGCATCCTCGCCAACGAGCCGCGCATCGTGTCGATGCTCTACCTGCCGTTCAACGATCCGGAGGCCGCCTACAAGACGGTGAAGAAGTTCGGCGACAAGAAGGGCGTGGTCGGCTTCATGGTGACGTCGCCGCGCTACCGGCCGGTGCACGACAACGCCTACATGAAGACCTACGCGCTGCTCGAGGAGATGGGCAAGCCGATCTCGTTCCACGCCGCCTATTCGTGGGACGACCGCGCGCTGCAGATGACCAACCGCTTCATCTCGGTGCATGCGCTCGGCTTCATGTGGTTCAACATGATCCACATGACCAACTGGGTCATCAACGGCCTGCCGGTGCGCTTCCCGAAGCTCAAGGTGATGTGGATCGAGAGCGGGCTGACCTGGGCCGCCTCGCTGATGCAGCGGCTCGACCATTCCTTCATGATGCGCACGTCGGACGCGCCGCTGCTCAAGGAAAAGCCCAGCCATTACATGCAGCAGATGTTCTACTCGACGCAGCCGATGGAAATCCCCGACGACAAGTCGGTGATGCAGGCGACCTTCAAGATGATCAACGCCGAGACCCAGCTCGTCTGGTCGTCGGACTATCCGCACTGGGACTTCGACCTGCCGTCGACGATCTACGACCTGCCGTTCCTGAACGAGACGAGCAAGCGCAACATCCTCGGCGCCAACGCGGCGCGGCTGTTCAATCTCGATCCGAAGCCGGTGAAGAAGATTCCGTAGCGCGGCGACGCGCACGACCTCATCCGAGGACCGCCATGCGCAGTGCAGGCCGTCTCGAAGGCATGGCGACACGCTCGGCTCGCCGCCGATCCCAGGCGCTACGTCCGCTTCTCAGGATGAGCGCGGCGCTGCGCGTGCGGCAACAAATCTCCCTCGCCCGGCTTGCCGGCACGGTGCTTTCGGGCCGAAGCTATCGGCCCGCGCGCTCTGATCGGGCGGGAACCTGCGATCGCGCGCGCATCAAACACAGGGGGAAGCCATGAGGACCTTATCGGTCTTGCTCGTCTGTTCGCGCTTTGCCTCGGCGCGCTCGCGCTTTCGGGCGGCCGCGCCGCCGGCGCTCGACTATCCGACCAAGCCGGTCCACTTCATCGTCTGCTTCGCGGCCGGCGGGCCCAACGACATCACCGCGCGGCTGTTCGGCCAATATCTGTCGGAGTATCTCGGCCAGCAGTTCATCATCGAGAACCGGGTCGGCGCCGGCGGCAACATCGGCACGCAGGCCTATCTGGCCGCGCCGCCGGACGGCTACACCATCGGCTTCGTCGGCCCGAACAACTTCATCAGCGCGTCGCTGTACGACAAGCCTGCCGTTCGACTTCATCCGCGACAGCGTGCCGGTCGCCGGCACCATGAAGATGACCAACGTGCTGGAGGTGAACCCCGACGTTCCGGTCAAGACCGTCGCCGAGTACATCGCCTATGCCAAGGCCAATCCGGGCAAGATCAACTTCGGCTCCGGCGGCGTCGGCACCTCGCCGCATCATGTCGGGCGAACTGCTCAAGTCGATGACCGGCATCAACATCGTCCAGGTGCCTATCGCGGCACCGCGCCCGCGGTCACCGACCTGCTCGCCGGCCAGGTGCAGTCGGTGTTCGACAACATTCCGGGCTCGATCGGACACATCAAGGCCGGCAAGCTCCGCGCGCTCGGCGTCACCGCGCCCAAGCGCGTGGCGGCGCTGCCCGACGTGCCGGCCATCGGCGAAACCGTGCCGGGCTACGATGCCGAACGTCTAGTATGGCATCGCGGTGCCGAAGGGCACGCCGCCCGAGATCGTCGCCAAGCTCAATGCGGCGGTCAACGCGGTGCTGAAGGATCCCAAGCTGCTGGACGCGCATCCACGACCTCGGCGCCGAGCCGATGCCGATGACGCCCGGCCGAGTTCGGCAAGCTGGTGCAGAGCGAAACCGACAAATGGGCCAAGGTGATCAAGTCGGCCGGGATCCCGACAGATCCAGTGAGCCGCTGCCGTCTACTGGCTGTGCAGGATCCCGGCCTTCTCGACCAGCGCGCCCCAGCGCACGATCTCGCCGTCGACGAACCTCTTGAACTCCTCCGGCGGCGGCGAAATCTGCGGGATCGCGCCTTCGGCGGCGAGCAGCTTCTGCACCTCGGGCTCGCTCATCACCGCGCGGATCTCGGTGGCGAGCTTGTCGACGATCGTCCTTCGGCACGCCGGCGGCGGTCGAGATCGAATGCCACGACGCGGTGTTGTAGCTCGGGATGCCGGCCTCGGCGAGCGGCGGCACGTCCGGCAGCGCCGGCACCCGCTCCAGCGTCGTGACGCCGAGCGCGCGCACCTTGCCGCCCTCGATCAGCGCCTTGGCCGGCGGCGCGTCGGCGAACATGAACTGCACATGGCCGCCGACCACATCCTGCAACGCCGGCGCGGTGCCCTTGTAGGGCACGTGCACCACATCGAGGCCGAAGATGCTCTTGAACATCTCGGCGTTGAGATGATGGATCGTGCCGGGCCCGACCGAGGCGAACGACAATTGCCCGGGCTTGTCCTTGGCGAGCTTGACCAGATCGGCCACCGACTTCACCGGCAGGTCCGGATTGACCACCAGCACATAGGGCATCCGCGCGAGCAGCGCGATCGGCGTGATGTCCTTGCGCGGATCGTACGGCAGCGTCTTGCGGACATTGACGTTGATCGCCAGCGCCGTGCTCGACGCCATCATGATGGTGTAGCCGTCGGGCGTGCCATGCGCGACCTGCGTCACGCCGATCACGCCGCCGCCGCCGGCGCGATGATCGATGATGAACGGCTTGCCGAGCCGCTGCTCGAGCTTCTGGCCGATGATGCCGCGCGATCAGCCCGGTCGAGCCGCCGGGCGCGAACGGCACGACGAAGGTGACCGGCCGGCTCGGATAAAGGCTGCGCCTCCTGTGCCTGCGCGAGCGGGGCGAGCATGCAGCCGGTCAGGGCGGCAACCAGGACGGCCTTCATCATGCAACTTCCCATCCGATCGGGTTTCAGCGCGGCCACGCTAACATGCCGGGCCGGCGATGAAATCGGCGTCCTCGCCGCAGCCGCGGTTCAACTGAAAATCCGGCCGCCGTTGACGTTGATCATCTGTCCGGTGACGAAGGCCGCGTCGTCGCTGGTCAGATACGACACCGTGCCCACCAGGTCCTCCGGCACTTCCACCCGCTTGATCGACTGGCCCTGCGCGACCAGATCGAACTCCTCGTCGATGCTGGCGATGCCGGCACGGGGCTTCCGCGCCAATGCGCCGGGCGTGCGCGTCAGGCTCGGCGCGATGGCGTTGACGGTGATGCCGTGCGGGCCAAGCTCGCTCGCCAGCGCCCGCGTGAAGCCCATGATGCCGCCCTTGCTGGTGACATAGTGCACGAAGCCGGTCGTCACCGAGCCGAAGGTGCTCGACCCCATGCTGACGACGCGGCCCCAGCCGCGCTGTTTCATGCCGGGCACGAACGCCGAACTGACGAGGAACACGCTGTCGAGATTGATCGACAGCACGCGCCGCCAGTCGGCGAATTTCATCTGGTCGAAAGCCAGCTGCGGAAAGATGCCGGCGCTGTTGATGACGATGTCGCAGCGGCCGAATTTCTTCTGCACCTCGGCCGCCATCGCCGCGACCGACGGCTCCGACGCGACATCGCATTGGCAGGCGAGCGCCTGCCGACCGGCCTGCTCGACCATCTTTACGGTCTCATCGGCGGGCGCGATGTCGGCAATGGCGATGTGCACGCCGTCCTCGGCCAGCCGTTTGGCGAACGCCTGTCCGATGCCGTTCGCCGCGCCGGTGATGACCGCGACTTTGTCCTGGTGGCCTTTCGCCATGTGCTTTGCCCTTTTGTTTTGCCTGACGGCTTTACCCGGCTCTCAACCTGTCTAAGATCGACGCCGGTTCAGCGTGCCCCGCAGGAGGTTACCATGGTGAAGTATGGCGTTGCCGCAATGTCCGCATTGGCGGCGCTGTGGCTCACGGCGGCCCCCGTCGAAGCGAAGGACAAGGTCAAGGTCGGGTTCATCGGGCCGCTCACCGGCGGCGTCTCCGTCAACGGGCTTGGCGGCCGCAACTCGGCCGATCTCGCGGTGAAGCTGCGTAACGCCGACGCCAAGGCGAAATACGAATACGAGCTGGTGGTGCTCGACGACGCCTGCACGCCGAACGTCGCGGTGCAGGTGGCCACCAAGATGTCGGCGGACAAGGAGATCATCGCCGCCGCGACGCATTATTGCTCGTCGACCGCGATTGCGACGGTCGACGTCTACCACAAGTTCGGCCTTCCGGTGGTGGTCTGGGGCGCGGTGCTGCCCGATATCACCTATCGCAACAAATATGCCGAGGTTCATCGCGTCAACGGTACGATGATCAACCAGAACGACGCCAACGCTGAGCTCATCGCAACTCGGCCGATCTTGGCCGTGAAGCTGCGTAACGCCGACGCCAAGGCGAAATATGAATACGAACTGGTGGTGCTCGACGACGCCTGCACGCCGAACGTGGCGGTGCAAGTGGCCACCAAGATGTCGGCGGACAAGGAGATCATCGCCGCCGCGACGCACTATTGTTCATCGACCGCGATTGCGACGGTCGACGTCTACCACAAGTTCGGCCTGCCGGTGGTGGTCTGGGGCGCGGTGCTGCCCGACATCACCTATCGCAACAAGTATGCCGAGATTCATCGTGTCAACGGCACGATGATCAACCAGAACGACGCCAATGCCGAGCTGATCTCGAAGATCGGCTACAAGACCGTCGCCGTCATTCACGACACGACCGACTACGGCAAGGGTCACAACCAGTATTTCAGCGCGGCGCTGGCCAAGCTCGGCGGCAAGATCGTCGGCACCTTCGGCGTCACCGCCGATCAGCAGGACTTCACCGCCGAGCTCACCCAGATCAAGGCGCTCAATCCGGAGGTGATCTATTTCGGCGGGCTGACGCCGATCGGCGTGCGCATCCGCTCGCAGATGGACAAGCTCGGGATCAAGGCGGTGTTCGACGGCACGTCGGGCATCGTGTCCGACGCCTTCATCCAGGGCCTCGGCCCGCTGGCCGAGGGCGTGCTCGCCTTCCGCGAAGGCGCGCCGACCGAGAAGCTGCCGGGCGGCAAGTTCTTCATGGACAATTACACCGCGCAAAAATACGACAACCCGCCCGAGGCCTACGGCGCCTTCGCCTATGCCGCCATGGCGTTGATCCTCGACTCGATCGAGAAGGTCGGGCCGGACCGCAAGAAGGTCATCGATGAGATGGCGAAGGTGAAAGACCGCGATTCCATCGTCGGCAAGATCACCTTCGACGATCATGGCCAGAACACCGTCCCGGTCATCACCAAATACGTGATCCAGGACGGCAAGTTCGTGGAGTGGGACGACAGCGAATACGCCTCCGGCAAGCGCAAGCTGCCCGGCCAAAAGTAGCTTCGCTCAACGGCGGGGCGGCGAAGCCGCCGTCCCGCTGACCGTCCTATCCCCGCGCGCAGGATATCAGGACATGGATGCGGGGCTGCTTGCCCAGTACATCATGAACGGGCTGATGCTCGGCATGATGTATGCGCTGGTCGCGGTCGGCTTCACGCTGTTCTTCGGCGTGCTCGACATCATCAAATTCTCCCATGGCGACGTGCTGACGGTCGGCGCCTTCACCGCGCTCGCGACCTACGTCGGACTACAGTCGGCCGGGATCGGCTCAAGCCCCGTGATCCTGCTCGTCATGCTGGTGGTCGCGATCTTTGCCATGGCGGCGCTGGGCATGCTGATCGCACGCGTGCTGGTTCTGCCGCTGCGATCGGCGCCGGCGCTCAACACGCTCTTGATCACGCTGATGCTCGGCACGGTGCTGCGGGAATCGGTGCGGCTGTTCTATCCGCAAGGCGCCAATCCAAAGCCGTTCCCGGCGCTGCTGCCGTCCGTGTCGGTCAATTTCGGCAATTTCAACCTGCGGCTCGACAACGCCCTGATGCTGGCGGCCGGCATGCTGGTCATCGTCGGGCTGCAACTGCTGCTCAACCGGACCAAGTTGGGCCTGGCGATCCGTGCGGTGGCGCAGGACGAGGAAACCGCGCGCACCATGGGCGTCAACTTCACCGCCATCGTGCTGATCACGTTTGCCATCGGCTCCGGGCTCGCCGCCTTCGCCGGCATCATGAACGGGCTGTACTACAACGAAATCAATTTCGGCATGGGCCTCTATCTCGGCGTCATCGGCTTTGCCGCCGCCATCATCGGCGGGCTCGGCAGCATCTACGGCGCCATCCTCGGCGGCTTTCTGTTCGCGGCTCTGCAGACCATCGGCACGGTCGCGCTGCCGTTCGCCAGCGCCTACAAGGATGTGTTCGCCTTTGCCGTCGTCATCATCTTCATGGCTTGGCGCCCGACCGGCCTGATCCAGGAAAAGATCAGCGAGCGGGTCTGAACCCATGGCCGAAGCCGGGCAACACGCGAAAGGAGCTTTGCTGCCGGGCGTCGCCGCCATGGCGCTGGCCACCGCTTATCTGATCGCGCTGCTGGCGGTCGAAAAGCAGGCGCTCATCATCGGCCTTCTGGCGCTGGCGATCGCCGCCGTTCTGGCGGCGCATTGGCTGGGCTGGCTCGCCCCGGTGAGCCGCAGCTTCGCCGATCGCGAGGAGGCACTGGGAGCAATGGCGATCGCGGCCGCCTTCGCGGTGGCGGCGTTCTTCCATGAAGATCATTTCGTGCTGCTGCTGGTCTGCACCGTCCTCCTCTACACGGTGGCAACGCTCGGACTGAACATCCAATTCGGCTACGCCGGCGTGCTGAACTTTGCCGGCGCCTCGTTCTTCGGCATCGGCGCCTATACGTCGGCGGTGCTCAACGCCCACACCGCTGTTCCCCATCTGCTGGTTCTGCTGATCGGCGGGCTGATCGCCGCGCTGATCGGATCGCTGCTGCTGCTGCCGGTGTTGCGCACCCGCGGCCATTACGCCGCGCTGGTCACGATTGCGTTCGCCCTCCTGCTGAAAACCTTTCTCGAGGTCAATGACGTGCTCGGCGGTCCGCAAGGGCTGCAGGTCAAGGGCATGAAAATCTTCGGCTGGTCGTTCAACGACAATATCGAGATCGGCAAGATCAGCCTGTCGTTCTACTTGAGCTATTTTGTCGTCAGCATGCTGCTGCTGGTCGGCGCCTTCGTCCTGGTCCGGCGGCTGGAGCGCTCCTGGATCGGACTCAACCTCGATGCGCTGCGGCTGGATGAGACCGCGGCGAGCTGCTTCGGGCTCGACGTCGCGCGCTGGAAAATCACCGCGTTCACGCTCGGCAATTTCCTCATCGGCATGGCCGGCGCGCTGTTCGGCATGGTCGGCGGATTCGTTGCGCCCAACAATTACACCTTCGCCGATTCGCTGCTCCTGGTGTCGATCCTGTTGCTCGGCGGCATCGGCAATCCCTGGGGGCTGGTGGTCGCCACGATCATCGTCGTGGTCGTGCCGGAGAAGCTGCAGACCATTCAGGAGTATCGTTTCCTGCTTTATGCGCTGCTGGTCATCATGGTGCTGCTGTTCCGGCCGGAAGGGCTGCTGCCGCGCCCGGTGCGCCGCTACTTTCCCGGATGGCGGCCATGACTGACGGCCATGACTGCGTCAACGCATCTGTTGGAAGCGCGCGGCCTCACCCGAAAATTCGGCGGCGTGGTGGCGCTCGACCGTCTCGACCTCGCCATCGAGCGAAACGAAATCCTCGGCCTGATCGGTCCCAACGGCTCCGGCAAGACGACGTTCTTCAACGTCGCCACCGGAATTTACGGCGCCGACGCCGGCCACATCACCTTCGACGGCGCCGAGATCACGGGCGCGACGTCGCGCGCCATCTATCACGCCGGCGTATCCCGCACCTTCCAGCGGTCGCGACTTTCACTGCCGCTGTCGATCTTCGACAACATCATGATCGGCAACCACAAGCGGCTCAATCAGGGCCTGTGGTTCAATCTGGTCCGGCGCGGCGCCTTCAAGCGCGAGTTCGAGGCGAACTATCACGCCGCACGCACCCTCGTCGAAGTGTTCGAACCGCAGCTCGCCGGGCGGATGTTCGAGCCGATTGCCGGGCTGCCGATGATCGACCGGCGGCGCATCGAAATCTGCCGTGCCTTGATCAGTCAGCCGAAGCTGCTGCTGCTCGACGAGCCCTCGGCGGGCATGACGCACGAGGAAACCACCGAGCTGATGGACGACATCCTGCAGATCCGCACGCTCAACAAGAATCTCGCCATCGTCATCGTCGAGCATGAGATGGGCGTCATCGAGCGCATCACCGATCGCTGCGTGGTGCTCAATTTCGGCCGCAAGATCGCGGAAGGCCCGTACCGGCAGGTCGCCGCCGACCGCCAGGTGCAGGAAGCCTATCTGGGGGTGGCCTAGATGAGCGCACGGCTCGACATCAAGGGCGTCACCACCGCCTACGACAAGGCGGATGTGCTCGAAGGCGTCACGCTCGCGATCGAGCCGGGACGCATCACCTGCCTGCTCGGGTCGAACGGCTCGGGCAAGTCGACGCTGATCCGCTCCATCCTCGGACTGACGCCGCCGCGCGCCGGACGGATCACGTTCGATGGGGCCGACATCACCGGGCTGCCGACCCACAAGGTGATCGCTGCCGGCATTGCCTGCATCCCGGAGGGCCGCAAGGTCTTTCCAAAACTCACCGTCGAGGAAAATCTGCGCCTCGGCGCCTACCAGGAAACCTCGGACGCCGTCACGCAGGAGCGCATGACGGAGATCTATCGCCTGTTCCCCCGGTTGGCCGAGCGCCGCGCGCCAGCTCGCCGGCACCATGTCGGGCGGCGAGCAGGCGATGGTCTCGATCGGCCGCGGCCTGATGCGGGCGCCGAAGCTCTTGCTGATCGACGAGCCGTCGCTCGGCCTGTCGCCGCTGCTGGTCAAAGAAAACTTCAACATCATCCGCCAGATCAACGAGCGCGGCATCACCGTTTTCCTGGTCGAGCAGAACATGCACCAGACGCTGGCGATCTCGCATTACGGCTATGTGCTGTCGAAGGGCCGCGTGGTCGCGGCGGGCACGCCCTCCGAGCTTGCCGGTCGCCAAGAGGTGCGCGACGCTTATTTTGCTTAAGGGGAAATTGAAACTCGCGGCACGATCTCTCTGCCGGCCGCCAGCGAAGACGCTTTGCCGGCGATCGGCGATCTGATTTCGGTGTAGCGCGAGATTAAGGCGCGCAAGATCGCGCCTTTTCTCGGCATTGCTCAGGGTCAACGGCAAAATAGGCGCCAGAGTGCCCGATGCGTCGGCCCAGTGGAACCAAGTTCCGTGCCTGGGCTTATTGGCGCGCCCGTCCAGAACTTAAAATCCTGAAGCGTGCTGTCGCCGGCCATAACTTACGTTATGATTCGATCATCGGGGGAATCTTTGATGCGTCGAGTTGCTCCGCCAACTGCCGACCGAGACACACTCATCGTCAGACATCGCGTTGAGCGTCTGCGGCAGGATGCCAGACGCGACGGCCCGTTTGTTGGGCCGCGGCAACGGCCGCCCTGCAACCTGTAAACTCAACCTCTATGATTAGAGCCCAGCGCGAATTCGATCCGTCTTTTGCAGGTGGCGCTCGTCGCGGCGGTCGCGGTGCCGGCGGCGCTGTTCGGTTACGCCTGCTGGTTCGACTACCGGACCGTCCATGTCAACGCCGACAAGCAAATCGCGCGGACGACGGACGTCGTCAACGAACATGCCCTGAAGGTGTTCGAGGCGGTGCAGCGTGCCATCGCCGAAATCAACGAAATTGTCCACGACATGACGGACAGCGAAATCGCCGCGCAGCAAGCCGAGCTGCACGGCCGTTTGCGGCGCATCGCGGAGGGGTCGGCGCAGATCAAGTCGCTCTGGGTCTTCGACCGCAACGGACGGGCCCTGGTTAACAGCCTCTCCTATCCGGCCGACGCCACTATTTTCTCCGACCGGGATTATTTCGCGGCCCACGTGGAGAAAGACATCGGCACCTATGTCGGAAAGGTTTTGCGGCCGCGACCGCCGTACGGGGGCGCGCCGTTCTTCGGCGTGAGCCACCGCCGCCTTTCCGACGACAGCGCCTTTGTCGGCGTAATTCAGGCGTCGGTGCTGCCGGAATACTTCGAAGGCTTTTATGAAAAACTCGCCCGTGAGCCGGGCGAATACGCATCGATCGTGCGCGAGGACGGCATCCTGCTGGCGCGGTATCCATCGCTAGGGCGAGAGGTGAAGCTCGCGGAACAGGGGCCGCTCTATCAATCGATGTTGGCGCATCCGGCCGCGGGCAAGGTCACTCTGATCTCCGCAATCGACGGCGCCGGCCGCACCGTCTCATACCGCAAGCTTGCGGACTTTCCAGTCTTTGCTCTTGCGGGATTGGAGACGTCCGCAATCCGCGATCAGTGGCTTTCGCAGATGCGGAGCCAATTGATCTTCGGCTTGCCGGCGACGGCGGCGCTGATCTTCATCATCGCGCTAGCGCTGCGCCGGACCCGGCGCCTTTATGCCGAGGCGGCCGGGCGGCAAGCCGCCGAGGAGGCGCTGAAACAGGCGCAGCGTCTCGAAGCGCTCGGACAGCTCACGGGAGGCGTCGCACACGACTTCAACAATCTGCTGATGGTGATCGGCGGCAGTGTCGAGCGCCTGAAGTCCGGGATCGGCGGCGCACGCCACCGGCCGCTCCCTTTCGATGATCGAGGCCGCCGTCCACAAGGGCGCGAGCCTCACCCGGCAGCTCCTGTCGTTCTCGCGACGGCAAAGCCTCTCCCCGCATGTATGGGACGCCGTCGCGTGCGTGAGGGATTTCAGGGAGGTCCTGCAGCAGTCGCTCCGCGGCGATATCGGGATCGCGTTCGATTTGCCCGAAGTCTCGCTTCCGGTTCGCGTGGACAGAAACGAGCTCGAAATCGCGCTTCTCAATCTCGTCCTCAACGCGCGCGATGCCATGTCTGACGGCGGCACCATCCGGATCGGGGTCACCGGAAAAACCTTGCGAAGTGAGGCGGCGGCTCCCCACGAGCTGGACGGCGACTTCGTCTCGATCACGGTGTCCGACACCGGTCAGGGGATACCCGAGGAGATCCGCGATCGCGTGTTCGAGCCCTATTTCACGACGAAGAAACCGGACAAGGGCACCGGACTCGGTCTGAGCCAAGTTTACGGGTTTGCGCGCCAGTCCGAGGGCGCGGTGACGTTCGAAACCATGTCCGGGCGGGGCACGACCTTTACCTTGCTGCTGCCGCGGTCACGCGAGCCGCTGCATCAGGAGCAGCCGCCCACCGCGCCCGTGGACATCCCGGAGCCGCGACGGGTTCTGCTCGTGGAAGACAATCCGGATGTGGCCGTGATCGCACAGGACTATCTGAAGCAATGCGGTTGCACGGTCGTACACGCGGACTCCGCGGAGGTGGCCATCGAACTGCTGAAGGCCGATCCCGACATCGCGCTGGTGTTCTCGGACATCGTGATGCCCGGCATGAACGGCCTGGAGCTGGCGCGGCTCGTTCGTGACCACTATCCCGGCATCGGTCTCATCCTGGCGTCCGGCTACAGCGAGAAAGCGGCCCTCGCCCTCGCCGAGGGATTCGCGCTGTTGAACAAGCCGTACTCGTTGGACACGCTTCGGCAGGCGCTCGCGCGAGCCAGTGGCCGCAGCAGAGCGGCGGCTTGAAGCCGGCGAGGAACGCGCGGGCTGTTTCAATTCCGCGGGACAAACGGCCACCGCCCGACTGAGGGTGGTGGATAAAATGCCGATTTTATTGTTCTGGAAGTGGTAGCGGGGGGCGGACTCGAACCGCCGACCTCCGGATTATGATTCCGCTGCTCTAACCAGCTGAGCTACCCCGCCATACCAAGCAAGCCTGCAACCAAGCGCTGCGCCGGAAACCGGCAGAGCCAGCATCCGGCGCGGCTCACATCTAGGGCATCTGGCGCGGCTTTCCAAGCGCAAAGCGGCGACCGCCACGGCGGCCCTTTGGGCCTATCGCTTCGTTTTCTTCCCGGCTTTTTTGCCCGCCGGTTTGGGCGATTTTTCCGCCGGTTTCATGCGGTCCTTCAGCCGGACCACCTCGGCGGAGACGCCGGCGCTCTTGCGGAGCGCCGCCTTCAGGCCCACCGGGCGGCCGTGCTTCTTCAGCAGATCGGCGAACGCCTCGTCGGCCAGTTCCTGAAACGTCGCCATGCGGTCGCGGGCGAGCAGATCGAGGACTGTCCAGGTTTCGTCGTCGATGGTCACGCGCTTGCCCGGCATCGGCTCACATCCGTTTCATCTGCTCGCGCTCGGTGCGCGGCCCGCGTTTGCGGATCGCGCCGCGCCCCGTCGCGATGTGCGGATCGCAATCGTCGGGGCCGACGGCGCTCACGTATTCGGCGCGCGAGATTAGCCTGTGGCCGTGAAAATACAGAGTCGGATGCCCGCCCTTTTGCGGATGGCACCAGTAGTCGAGGCTTGCGGGTTTTGCGGCCGGCCATGAGGACCGGACAACGGCGGCGCGGCGCGGTTGTTCCGCGGGCGTTCTATTTCGGCTGGATGCTCGGATCGCCGCCGGGGCTGCCGGGCGGCGGGATCACCGGCATCTTGTTGCCGCTCGGCGGCGTCGGCGCCTTGATCTCCGGATCGACATTCGGCGGGCAGATCACGCCGTCGGTGCGCGCGAGCTTGTCGCTCAGCGGCTCGCCGGCTTTGGCGTCGGGGGCCTTGCCGTCGGTTTGCAGGCGCTCGCTGGGCGCGCAGCCTTTCGGATCGACCACCGAGGGACGGTCCTGCGCCGAAGCCGTCGATCACGGCGGCGCAAAGCAGCAGAGCCGCGGACGCGCCCGATATGATCGTGCTCGCTTTCATGCGGAATGATAACCGCCCGCAGGGCGAACAAGTTCCGTCGCCTGCGGCGTTCAGCCCACTTTGCCGAAGCGGATCAGCGAGAAATGCCCGAGCGGCGGCATCGGCCGGCGCTCGATCAGGCGGACGCCGTCGCGCTCGGCCCAGCGCACCAGGCGGTCCCAGGGAAACTCCGGGCTCCAGCCGAGCCGCCGCGCGATCGGCGAGAAGCCCTGCTCGAACGCCCAGCGAAAACCACTCTCGGCGCCGAGGTGGTTGACCAGGATGATCTCGCCGCCGGGCTTGAGCACGCGCACGAACTCGTCGAGCGTCGCCTCGGGATCCGGCACCGCGGTGATGACGTATTGCGCCACCACCACGTCGAACGAGGCGTCCGGCACCGCGAGATGCTTGGCGTCCATCACCGCCAGCGCCTCGACGTTGGTCAGCCGATGCTCGATGACGCGGTCCTGCGCGCGGCGCAGCATCGGCGCCGAGATGTCGATGCCGACCAGGCGATTTTTTCGGTCGTAGCTTTGCAGCGAGATGCCGGTGCCGACGCCGACCTCGAGAATGCGCCCGCCCTGCGGACCGAGGTGCTCTTCGGCTGCCGCGATGGTCGCCAGCCGGCCGCGCTCGAACACCGCGCCGAACACGATGTCATAGACCGGCGCCCAGCGCGCGTAAGCCTTCTCGATCGTGTCTCGGTCGAGCGCCGCCCCCATCGTCCCCCGCCTTGATCGCATGATCTGATCGGAAACCGTACATGCTGCGCGCTGCTCTCGCGGTCGCGGCCGCGGCGCGGATGAAGCCGCCGCCGAGCACGCGGGCCTGGCCCTGCGCGCTGTCGTAGAACACGCAGGCCTGGCCGGGCGACACGCCGTCCTCGCCGTCGACCAGTTCGATCTCGAAGCCGCCGGCGGTGGCCGACAGGAACGCCGCGCGCGGCGGCCGGGTCGAGCGCACCTTGACGAACACTTCGATCCGTCCGGCATCGAGCACGCGGTCGAGCGCGCCCTCGCCGATCCAGTTGACGTCGCGCAAGCGCGATCCGCCGCATCGTCAGCGCCTCGCGCGGCCCGACCACGACGCGCTGCTTTTCGGCGTCGAGCGCCACCACGTAAAGCGGCGCGGGACCCGCGATCTTCAAGCCGCGCCGCTGGCCGATGGTGAAATGGATGATGCCGTCGTGGCGGCCCAGCACCTTGCCGTCCAGGTCGACGACGTCGCCGGCCGCGGCCGCGCCGGGCTTCAACCGTTCGATCACGTCGGTGTAGCGGCCGGTCGGCACAAAGCAGATGTCCTGGCTGTCGTGCTTGTCGGCGACCGCCAGGCCGAACTGGCGGGCGAGCTCGCGCGTCTTGGCCTTGCCGAGATCGCCGAGCGGAAACCGCAGCAGATCGAGCTGCGCGTGCGTGGTGCCGAACAGGAAGTAGCTCTGGTCGCGCTCCTCCTCCTTGGCGCGATAGAGCGCGCGGGTGCCGCCGGGCAGCGCCCGCGACGCGACGTAATGGCCGGTGGCCAGCACCTTGGCGCCCAGTTCGCGCGCGGTGCCGAGCAGATCCTTGAACTTGATCGCCATGTTGCAATCGACGCAGGGCACCGGCGTCTCGCCCGCCACATAGCTCTCGGCGAAGCGGTCGATCACCGCCTCCTTGAAGCGGCTCTCGTAGTCGAGCACGTAATGCGGAATGCCGATCCGGTCGGCCACCGCGCGGGCGTCATGGATGTCCTGGCCGGCGCAGCAGGCGCCCTTGCGGTGGGTCGCCGCGCCGTGGTCGTAGAGCTGCAAGGTGACGCCGACGACGTCATAGCCCTCGGCCTTGAGCAGCGCCGCCGTCACCGACGAATCGACGCCGCCGGACATGGCGACGACGACGCGGGTGTCCTGCGGTCGGCCTTCGAGGTCGAGGCTGTTGAGCATTCCGGCCGCGGCCTGTGCGCCGCGCTCCTTCAAATCCGGGGATCAAGGGCCATTACTATAGGGACCGACTGTGGCCAGGCAATGCAATGCGCCATCCCAGCCAGGTTTTTAGACCCGGCAATTGTTGCCGGGACGCGCTGGAACGGGCCGCGGGCCTCATTTCCACAAGCCATTGATATTAATTGATAATTTTTTGGCCATGGCTGGCCCGTCGATTGCAAACAAACGGACAGTGCCGATTGCATGTATGAGGTCCTCCGTGCCCCGCGTCGCTGCCGAAGCCCAGACCGTCCTGCCGTCCCGCCCCCATCTGCCCAGCGCCCGCGCCTATTCGAACGCGGACTCCAGGGACGCGCCGCCCATTCGCCGATCTGCTCGACAGCCCGCCCCCCGCGGCCGAGCCGCCTTCGGCACCGCAGACGGCCCGAACCGAGCGCCCGGAACGGCCCGACCGCGCCGATCAGCCGAAACCTGCCGACATGAGCGACAAGCGCAATGCCGAGGCCAAGCCGGCGAAAGACAATGCCGACGCCAAGGACGCCCAGGACAGCACAGACACCAAGGACAGCACGGACACCAAAACGGCGACTGACGGTTCCGGCGACGCGAAATCCGCCAAGGATGCGAAGGACGGCAAGGCCGCCGACGCCACGAAGGACGCCAAGGACCCCAAGGCTGCCGGCGACAAACCGAAAGCGGACGCCGATCAGACGGCCGCGCTCGACGCCATGTTCGTCGATGCCGCCACCCCGGCCGCGATCGTCCCGCAGGCTGCGGCCGTCGCGGTCATTCAACCGCTCGTCCTCGCCGCCGCCATACCTGAAGCCGGCACGCCGGAGGCGGACGCGCTGCCGCATTGCAGGCGCGGCCGGCCAAGAGCCCGCGCGTGCGCGCCCGACGCCACGCAAGCCGGGCCAGACGCAAGCCGGCGACAAGCCGGGCCAGACGCAAGCCGGCGACAAGCCGGCCGACGCTTCGGCCAAGGGCGCAGCGACCGCCGGTCCGCAGGCCGCGGTGCCGGAGATCGAAGCCGGCAAGGACGGCGAGACGCACGGCAGCGGCAACGGCAGCAGCAATGGCAACGGCGACAAGGCTGTGAGCGAATTCCATCGCGCCGCGGCCGAGCTGCTCACCAAAGCCGATGTGCACGCGCCCGCTCAATCGGGCGGCGACGCCGCGAGCGCGGTCAAGGCCAGCACCGACGCCGTGCAGAATCTCGGCGTCAACGCGCCAGCCACCGCCACGACCACTCCGGTCAGCACAACGGCGACCGCACCGGTCCCGCCGCAAGCGCAGGCCCAGGCGCCGGCCGTCGCCGTGCCGCTGTCCGGCCTCGCCGTCGAGATCGCCACCCAGGCTCACGCCGGCAGGAACCATTTCGAGATCCGCCTCGATCCGCCGGACCTCGGCCGCATCAACGTCAAGCTCGACGTCGACAGCGATGGCAACGTCACCACGCATCTGGTGGTCGACCGGGCCGACACGCTCGACCTGCTCAAGCGCGACGCGTCTTCGCTCGAACGCGCGCTGCAGCAGGCCGGCTTGAAGACCTCCGATCACGCGCTCGACTTTTCGCTCCGCCAGCACTCGTTCGCGGAGCACGATACGCCGGCGCAAACCGGCACGCATATGATCGTGCCGGACGACGATCCGGCGCCGCTCGAAGCATTGCGGCAGGGCTACGGCCGGCTGCTCGGCTTGGGCGGCGGCCTCGACATCAGAGTTTAAGGAGCCATCATGGCAACATCCCATCGGACCCGCTGCTGCAACCCCGAGCGTCATCTCCGGCGGCCACGCCCGACATGCGGCGACGCGCAGCCACGGCCAGCGCCTCCGGGCTGGACAAGAACACCATCGCCGGCAATTTCCAGACCTTCCTGACGCTGCTCACCACGCAGCTCAAGAACCAGAACCCGCTCGATCCGCTCGACACCAACCAGTTCACCGCGCAGCTCGTGCAGTTCGCGCAGGTCGAGCAGCAGCTCAAATCCAACACCCAGCTCGGCACCCTGGTCTCGCTGCAACAGACCGCGCAGAACACCGCCGCTCTCGATTTTGTCGGCCAGAAGGTCGACGTGGCGGGCACCACCGCCGCGCTGACCAACGGCACGGCCACCTGGCAGCTGTCGGTGCCCAAGCCCGCCACCGGCACGATCACGATCAAGAGCGCGACCGGCCAGCAGGTCTACAGCGGCAACTATTCGATGAACGCCGGCACTCAGCCGTTCGTCTGGGACGGCAAGGACTCGAGCGGCCTGCAATGGCCCGACGGCAACTACACGATCTCCGTCACCGCGCAGGACGCCAGCGGCCAGCCGGTGGCGGTCCCGACCGAGATTGAAGCCGTTGTCGACTCCGCCGATCTCACTCAGACCCCGCCGGTGCTTTCGATCGCCGGACAGGACTACACGCTCGACAAAATCAAGCGCGTTGTCCGCACTACCAACTGATCGCCCGGTAACGCTTCGTTCATTTCTGGCCGCCGGGGCATTGAACCGGCGGCCTTTTCATCCCAGATTTGCTGGGAAATCGCGGCGCCAGGGCTTTTTGCGCAAGCTTGCGGCAATTTCCAAACTGGCGGCAATTTTTACCCAATTGTCTGGCGCGCTTAGCCAAATTTTAAGTCGCGGCCGGTAGGGTCGCCCTGAGTTGGTCAGTTATTGTGAGTGTTTGTGAGTATGTCGATGACCGAAACCCACCGCCCGAGGGTCAAATACGTGATCGGGCCGGACGGCAGTCCGCTGACGATCGCGGATCTGCCCGCGCCGGGAACCAAGCGCTGGGTCATCCGCCGCAAGGCGGAAGTGGTGGCTGCCGTGCGCGGCGGACTGCTCTCGCTTGAAGAAGCCTGCGCGCGCTACACGCTGACCGTCGAAGAGTTCCTGTCCTGGCAGGCTTCGATCGACCAGCACGGCCTCGCGGGTCTGCGCACCACGCGCATCCAGCAGTATCGCGCCTAGCGCCAAATCCTACCGAGTTCTTAAAACGCCGGCCTCAAGTGCCGGCGTTTTGCATTTGCTGGAACTCGGAACTCGAACAATCAATCGCCCGAGCAATGCCCAATATGCGGCAGGAACCTCGTGCCGCGGCGCACAGTTTCCCTCCGGGACCCGGATGTGCCTCCGGGGCAAAACACGGAGATTGATCATGAGACTCACCTTGCTGGCAGGCGTTGCGGTTTTGTCGTTCGTCGGCGCAGCCGGCGCGCAAGCCCAAACGATCTACACGACCGACCCGCCGTCGTCGACCGATCCCAATGTCGTCGTGACCCAGCCCAACGTCATCGCCACCACGCCCGGCCAGATCTATGCGGTGCCGGCGCCGCCGTTCGGGCCGTTCACGCCGCAATATATTGTGACCCAGCCTACCGTCGTGGTGGCGCCACCAGCCGTCGCGCCTCGTGAGCAGGTGATCGAGCGGGAGCGCATCGTGGTCGAGCCGCGCCGGCGTGCCGGCGTAGTCCGCGAGCGGATCGTCGAACGCCAGCGCGTCATCGCGCCGCGAGAGCGGGTGGTCGAGCGTGAGCGCGTGATCGTCGCCCCGGAAAACCGGACGGTGGTCGCCCCGGAAAACCAGGTGGTGGTCCAGCCCGCTGCACCGACCCTCGTGACCACCGGCTCCTCGACATCCCGGTCGTGCTTCATCGATCTCAACGGATTCGAGCGCTGCTACTGAAGTCTGGCGCTAAATCAGGCAAAGGGCGCGGCTTCGGCCGCGCTCTTTGCGTTGCGGGCGTGGAACCTTGCGGAACCGCAGGCGTTATATTGGGTCCCGTATTGGGACCAATGGCGGAGGCCCGCATGTCCCAGCGCAATCGCATATCGGCGGCATTGTTCGTCGGCGTCACCGCCGCGGTTCTCACGCTGGTCCTGCCGGTCGAAGCGCAAGTGCCGGCCGATACGCCGTCGACAGCGCCGGTGATGAAGGCCGCCGACACGGTGAACCTGACGATGGAGCAGCGGCACATCATCAAGGAGATCATCATCAAGGATATGAAGATCACCGAACCAGCGGATCAAGCCGCCAAGGTGCCGACGGAGGTTGGCCAGGCGGTGCCCGCGGGCATCCCGCTTCAGCCGATGCCGGTCGAGGTCGCGGCGAAGGTCCCGCAGCTCAAGGCGCATTCCTTCCTGGTCAAGAACGACAAGGTGATCATCATCGATCCGAAGGACAACAAGGTCGCGGCCTTGATCGAGTAACCGCGTTTGCCGGAATGCCAAGTCATTCGGCAAGTCACCCGCATCGACGGCCCCTTCGTTAACCGCACAGTAACCATAAACTGGGCAATTCTTGCCGGGTCGGCGCCATCGCGCCGATTCAGAGGAATCCCGTGCAAGCTTTCGTTTCGTTCTTCAAAACCCTGGGTGCCAGTCGGATCATCGCGATGGGGGTCGTTACCCTCGCGCTGATGGCGTTTTTTGCATTCCTGATCGTGCGCGCCGCTCGCCGCAGATGTCGCCGCTGTTCACCGACCTCTCGCTCGAAGACTCCTCGGCGATCATCAAGGATCTCGAGCGGCAGGGCATCCCCTACGACATCAAGAACGACGGGGCTATCGTGCTGGTGCCCAAGGAGCAGATCCCGCGCCTTCGCATGAAGCTCGCCGAGGGCGGCCTGCCCAAGGGCGGCGGCGTCGGCTACGAAATCTTCGACAAGTCGGACGCGCTCGGCGCCACGAGCTTCGTGCAGAACATCAATCATCTGCGCGCGCTCGAGGGCGAACTGTCCCGCACCATCCGCGCCATCGACCGCGTGCAGCAGGCCCGCGTCCACCTCGTGCTGCCGGAGCGCCCGCTGTTCTCGCGCGAGAAGGCCGAGCCCTCGGCGTCGATCGTGCTCAAGGTGCGCGGCACGCTGGAAGCGCAGCAGGTGCGCGCCATCCGCCATCTCATCGCCAGCGCCGTCAACGGATTGAAGCCGCAGCGGGTGTCGGTGGTGGACGAGACCGGCCGGCTGCTCGCCGACGGCAGCGCCGACGACACCGGCGGCGGCGCCAACGCCGACGAGCGCAAGCTCACCTACGAGCGCCGCATGCGCGAGCAGGTCGAATCCATCGTCACCTCGGTGGTCGGCCCGGGCCACGCCCGCGTCCAGCTCACCGCCGAGTTCGATTTCAACCGCATCACCCAGACCTCGGACAAGTTCGATCCCGAAAGCCGCGTGGTCCGCTCGAGCCAGACCCGCGAAGAGACCATGGCGAACAACGATACGGCCGGAGCGGTGTCCGTCGGCAACGAGCTGCCCGGCGCCAACGCCCGTCCCGACGGCGCGCCGCAGGCACCGCGCGATCCGAACCGCAAGACCGAGGAAATCGTCAACTACGAGATTTCGCGCACCACCAAGACCGAGGTGATCGAGGGCGGCCGCGTCAATCGCATCTCGGTCGCGGTCGTGGTCGACGGCATCTACGCCAAGAACGACAAGGGCGAGCTCACCTATCAGCCGCGCGCCAAGGAAGAGATCGACCGCATCGCCGCGTTGGTGCGCAGCGCCATCGGTTTCGACCAGAAGCGCGGCGACCAGGTCGAGGTCGCCAACCTCCGGCTCGCCGAAACGCCCAGCATTCCGATCAGCGAGCCGGCCGGCTGGATGGGCATGCTGCAATTCACCAAAGACGACATCATGCATTGGATCGAGGTCGGCGTGATGTCGCTGCTCGCGCTTCTCGTGCTGCTGCTCGGCGTGCGCCCGATGATCCGGCGCATCATGACGCCCGCGGAGCGTCGGCGTGCTGCGGCCGGCGCGGTGCGGACCCTGGTCGGACCGACCGGCGCTGTGGTGGGCACCGTTGGGCCGGGCGGCGTCGTGATGCCGGCCTCCGGCGCGGTGAACATCACCGGCGGCCATGCCGGCAGCATCACCTCGACCGGGGGTGCCCAATATCTCGCTCGTCGGCGGCGACGAAGCGGTCGCGATCTCCAACCGCACCTCCGCCATGATCGACATCGCCCAGGTCCAGGGCCAGGTGCACGCCCAGTCGGTGCAGAAGGTCGGCGAGCTCGCCGACAAGAACCCGAACGAAACCGTCGCCATCATCCGCGCCTGGCTGCACGAAGACGCCGCCTGACCTGAAATCCTGAACGCAACATGGCCATGCGCAGCAAAAAAAACGCAGTCCAGCGAGATCGAGAATCTCGTCGCGACCCTGGCTGGCCGCCAGCACGACAGTCCGAAGCCGACCAAGCAGCTCACCGGGCCGGAGCGCGCCGCCGTGCTGATGCTCGCGCTCGGCGAGCAGCACGGCGCCAAGATCTGGAACCTGCTCGACGACGACGACCTGCGCCAGCTCTCGATCGTGATGTCGACGCTCGGCAACGTCGATGCGCAGATGGTCGAAGCACTGCTCCTGGAATTCGTCGGCCGGCTGTCGGCCTCCGGCGCGCTGCTCGGCAACTACGACGCCACCGAGCGGCTGCTGCAGCAATACCTGCCGCCGGAGCGGGTCGGCGGCATCATGGACGAAATCCGCGGCCCCGCCGGCCGCAACATGTGGGAGAAGCTCGCCAACGTCCAGGAAGAGGTGCTGGCGAACTATCTCAAGAACGAATACCCGCAGACCGTCGCCGTGGTGCTGTCCAAGCTCCGGCCGGAGCATGCCGCGCGCGTGCTCGCCATCCTGCCCGAGGACCTCTCGCTCGACGTCGTCAACCGCATGCTGAAGATGGAGGCGGTGCAGAAGGAGGTGCTGGAGCGCGTCGAGGCAGACGCTGCGCACCGAATTCATGTCGAGCCTGTCGCAGACCCGCCGCCGCGACGCCCACGAGGTGATGGCGGAAATCTTCAACAACTTCGACCGCCAGACCGAGACCCGCTTCATGACCTCGCTCGAAGAGGCCAACCGCGAGTCCGCCGAGCGCATCAAGAGCCTGATGTTCACCTTCGACGATCTGGTGCGGCTGGACGCCGGCTCGGCGCAGACCCTGATGCGCCAGGTCGACAAGGACAAGCTCGGCGTCGCGCTCAAGGGCGCCACCGAAGCGGTGCGCGAGTTCTTCCTCAGCAACATGTCGACCCGCGCCGCCAAGATGCTGGTCGACGACATGCAGGCGATGGGCCCGGTGCGGCTGCGCGACGTCGACGAGGCGCAGGTCGCTGCTGGTCAATCTCGCCAAGGATCTCGCCGCCAAGGGCGAGATCATCCTCTCCAAGTCGCGCGACGAGGAGTTGATCTACTAAATGGCAGCGCAAGCCAAATATCTGTTCGACCAGGACTTCGCTCCGGACGCAAAGTCGGCCGAGAAGGCGATGGCGCCGGCGGAGCATGGCGATCATGCTCGCCGAGGCCGAGAGCAAGGGCTATCGCGACGGCTTTGCCGCGGCCGAGAAGGAAGGCACCGCGGTCGCCGCGCGCCGCATCGCGGTTGCGTTCGAGCAGATCGGCGACGCGCTCGATCGCCTGGCGCGCGGCCTTGCCGCGATCGAAGCGCCGGCTCGAAACCGAAGCCGTCGAGCTTGCGGCCGCGATCGCGCGCAAGCTCGCGCCCGAGCTCGATTTTGCGCGAGCCCTTCGCCGAGATCGCGGCGCTCGCCACCGAATGCCTCAAGCAGCTCGCCGCGGCGCCGCACGTCGTGGTGCGCGTCAACGACGCGCTGCATGAAATCGCCCGCGACCAGCTCGACGAGATCGCCCGCGCCCGCGGCTTCGAGGGCCGCCTCGTGGTGCTCGCCGAGCCCGAGATCGCGGTCGGCGACTGCAAGATCGAATGGGCCGACGGCGGCGTCGTCCGCAACGCGGCCAAGACCGACCTCGCCATCGGCAATGCCATCGGACGCTACCTCGGGGCGCGGCAGACCGCCGCGATGCCCGCGCTTGGAGAGATCACGCCAGGGTTGAATCAGGAGACGAGCAATGAGTGACAGCAAGGTCCCGCTCCCCAACCTGGACCAGGAATCCGGCGCGATGCCGCCGGTCGATCCGAGCACGTTCGCCGAGAGCGGCGACACGCAGCCGCGGCGCGGCCGATCTCGAAGCGGTGTTCGACGTGCCGGTGCAGGTGTCCGCGGTGCTCGGCCGCGCCAAGATGGACGTCGGCGACTTGCTCAAGCTCGGGCCCGGCACCGTGCTGGAGCTCGACCGCAAGGTCGGCGAAGCGATCGACATCTACGTCAACAACCGCCTGGTCGCGCGCGGCGAGGTCGTGCTGGTCGAGGACAAGCTCGGCGTGACGATGACGGAAGTCATCAAGGCCGACAGAAACTAAGGAAAGGAGCGAACCATGCGACTTCTTATCGTTGGCACGCTCAAGGGCCAGCTCACCACCGCGACCAAGATCGCGATGGACCGCGGCGCCGCCGTCACCCACGCCGAATCGATCGAGCAGGCGATGGCCGTGCTGCGCTCCGGCAAGGGCGCCGACCTGCTGATGGTCGAAGTCGCGGTCGACATCCGCGCCCTGGTCGAGCAAGCTCGAGCTCGAGCACATCCACGTCGCCGATCGTCGCCTGCGGCATCGAGAACAACGCCCGCGCCGCGGTCGCCGCGATCCACGCCGGCGCCAAGGAATACATCCCGCTGCCGCCCGATCCCGAGCTGATCGCGGCCGTGCTCGCCGCCGTCGCCGACGACTCCCGCGAACTGGTCTGGCGCGACGAAGCGATGGCGCAGGTGATGAAGCTCGCGCAGCAGATCGCGACCTCCGACGCCTCCGTGCTGATCACCGGCGAATCCGGCACCGGCAAGGAGGTGCTGGCGCGCTACGTGCACACCCGCTCGAACCGCGCCAAGAAGCCGTTCATCTGCGTCAATTGCGCCGCGATTCCGGAGCACCTGCTGGAATCCGAGCTGTTCGGCCACGAGAAGGGCTCGTTCACCGGCGCGGTCGCGCGCCGCATCGGCAAGTTCGAGGAGGCGACCGGCGGCACGCTGCTGCTCGACGAAATCTCCGAGATGGACGTGCGGCTGCAAGCCAAGCTTCTGCGCGCCATCCAGGAGCGCGTCATCGACCGCGTCGGCGGCACCCGGCCGGTGCCGGTCGACATCCGCATCATCGCCACCTCGAACCGCAACCTGGCCGAGGCCGCGCGCGAGGGCACGTTCCGCGAGGATCTGCTGTTCCGCCTCAACGTCGTGAACCTGAAAATCCCGCCGCTCCGCGAGCGTCCGGCCGACGTGATGGAGCTCGCGCAGTTCTTCGCCAAGAAATACGCCGACGCCAACGGCGTGCCGGTGCGTCCGCTCTCGGCCGAGGCGCGCAAGACGCTGGCGCTGCACCGCTGGCCCGGCAACGTGCGCGAGCTTGAGAACACCATGCACCGCGCGGTGCTGCTCACCACCGGCCCCGAGATCGGCGTCGACGGCATCCTCACGCCGGACGGCGCGCGGCTCGACCAATGCGCGCGGCGGCGGCGCCGTGGCCCACGCCGCGCTCGCCGCCGAGCAGATGACGCGTTCGCTGGTCGGCCGCACCGTCGCCGACGTCGAGCGCGACCTGATCCTGGAGACGCTCAAGCATTGCCTCGGCAACCGCACCCACGCGGCCAACATCCTCGGCATCTCGATCCGCACGCTGCGCAACAAGCTCAACGAATACACCGCCGACGGCGTGCCGGTGCCGCCGCCGCATGGTGGCGAGGTCAGAGGGGCAGCGTAGCGCGCTACTCGATCACCTGATCGGCGCGATTGAGCAGCGTCGGCGACAGCGTAAGGCCGAGAGCGTTTGCGGCTTGACGTTGACGACCAGGACGAATTTGGTCGCGAGCTCGACCGGGAGGTCGGCCGGTTTTCGGCCTTTGATGATCTTGTCGACAAAAGTTGCCGATTGCCGATAGACGGCTCCGAAATCGGCTGAATAGGCCATCAAAGCGCCGGCATGCGCAAATTCCGCGCTTGGAACGAACAGAGGCAAGCGGTTCTTAAGAGCCGTCTCGGCGGCAAGCTCGCGCGGCAGGCTTGGGTTGAACCATCACCGCCTCCACGCCGCCCTTCACGATCTCAGCAAAGGCTGACGCAAAATCGTCCGCGCCGTGAGCGAGGACGATTTTAATCTAGAAGCCAAGAGCTCGCGCCGCGGAGGCAACATATTCGAGAAATGGCTTGTGAAAGGGATCGAGCGCATTGCCTACGACACCGACACGACGCACGGCCGGGAGCGCCTCGCGGATCAGATCGAGATTCTTCCCGGCGAGTTCTGCAGTTGCGGTGGTCATTCCCGTGATGTTTCCGCCTGGACGCGCAAAGCTCGCGACAAGACCTGTCCCGATCGGATCTGCCGCCGGGCACATGACGATCGGGATTTCTGTGGTCGCCTCTTTCGCGGCAACAACCGCGGGAGTTTGAAAGCCCACGATGGCGTCAACCCTGAGCGCAACGAGTTCGCGAGCGAGCGACTTCAGGGGCACGGTTGATCCCTTCGCGTCCCGTAATTCCAGCGTGATATTCTGGCCCTCCACGTATGCCAATTCACGCAGCCCTTCGCTGAACTCGCGCAAGAAAAGACTTGGATCGGGGTTGCCCAACATCAGCACGCCGACCCGCGCCAGCTTGCCCGGCTGCGCCCTGACGACGAGCGGAAAGGCGGCTGCGCCGCTCAAAAGCATCAGGAATTCGCGTCGTCGTCATAATCGTCCTCAGCTCACCGCTAACGCTTGGTGTTGGCGCTGTCGGCGGGCCGGATCCGCGACCATGGATCGGATTTGGGTGCCGGCCCGGTCGGACGTGTTCGATCCATTGTAGCGTTGTATTCTTTCTCGATGGCGGCCTGTTCTTTTTCAGCCTTGGCGGCCTGTTCGCGCCGCGGGTCTTTTTTCTGCGCTCGGGTTTCCTTTGCCCATTTGCGCGTGGGCGGGCCCCGCCAGCATTGCCGCAATCGCGACCGTTGCAACAAACATTTTCATCGCTGGAGCTTAGCTCTTGTAGGTGGGACAGTCTCTAGCAAGCTTGGTCCCGTTTGGGCCGGCATCTGGCGGAGGATCGCACCGCCGGCCATCCGTGCGACCTTCCATCCGATCCACCGGCCTCGCTTGCACACCCACGCCGAACCATGACGTAATCCGGCATGAACACGATCTACAAAATCTGCACCGCCGCCGAATGGCGCGAGGCCGAACGCGCCGGCGTGTATCGCGGCTCGGCGGCCGACCATCAAGGACGGCTTCATCCATTTCTCCACCGCCGAACAGGCCGCCGAAACCGCGGCGAAATGGTTTGCCGGCCAGCACGATCTCGTGCTCGTCGCGGTTGACGCCGACGCGCTCGGCGACAAGCTGAAATGGGAGCCATCACGCGGCGGCGCGCTGTTCCCGCATCTTTACGGCGAGCTTCCGCTCAAGGCCGTCCACCGCGTCGACCCGCTGCCGCTGGACGAAACCGGCCGTCACGCGTTCCCGCGCTTTTATTGTTGACTTAGTTCAAGCGAGGACCGCACCCGCGAGCAAGACTGGATTCCCGCTTGCGCGGGAATGACCGGCCTGCGGTTCGAGTTCGGCCGCGGAGGCACGGGAAATCGCCGGTCCGCGATTGACCGGACGACAATTCCTGAGGCATGTCCTTCGCAGTCCGCTCGACAAGGGCGTCTTCTAGGGGCGCTTGGACGATGGAGCGGCCGCGGCGCCTGCGCGAGGAGAGACATCGTGTCGAGGGCCGTGTAGCATTCGCGCATAAGCGTGTTGTTGGGGGCGAGCGATGGGTCGAAAACTCCGGACAGTTTTGATTTTGGCTGCATGCGTGATTTGCTGTGTCTACGGCACGAGTTACAGCTTTTCGGCATTCGCCGAGGAAATCACTCCCAAACGCGTCGCTGCGAAGTTGACCTGTGGCTCTCACTCGTCAAATCCTACGCAGAATAAAGCATTTCAGGTTGAACTGCAGTTCGACGTCACTGGGAGCCTTTGGCTGTTAGACTGGAAGACGGAGCACGCCGAGGTAAAATTTCGTGGGATTTTATCTCCATCTGGAACGATGTTAATTGCTGGGCTAGGCAAATCTGACGAAGGCGCAACCTGGACTTATGAATTTTCAGGGCAAAAAAAGCCCACTGGCATCGCTATCCTGAATGGCAGCATGCAATCGGAGCAGCCCAAGGGAGCACGTTTATGTTCTCTGACATTCCAGAGCTGAAAAATTGCCTGTTGTGCCGCTGATCATCCTCTTGTTGCCTTTCATCTTTTTAACGAAAAAATATGGAGCAGTCGTGCGAGCACTGATCACCGCTATATTTTTCGTTTCAACGTTTCCGAGTTGGGCCGCTGAGGTGACCATTACGGATGGCGACACACTGGTGCTGAACGGCACCCCGCACAGGCTCGATGGAATCTACGCTCCAGAGACGGATCAGGTGTGTCTCAATGAAACTGGCGCTGTGTGGACGTGTGGGATTGAGGCGCGCGACCAGCTGAAAGGGCTCGTCGGCAAGCGCGACGTTCGCTGCGATGGCAAGAAATACGACACCGTCTATCGCAACAGGCGGATCAGCATTTGTCGCATTGAGGGCGAGGCCATGAGCCTAAACCAATGGCTTGTGCGCGAGGGCTGGGCATTGAACTTTGAGCCGTATGCGAAGGGACGTTTCAAAGCAGACCAGGACGACGCGCGTGAAAAAGGCCGCGGGCTTTGGAAGGGATGCTTCTCACCTCCGCAGTTGGCGCGGCGTGGGAATAAGAACACGTCCACTTTACTAGGGGCCGCCTGCGCGAAGCGCAAAGTTGGCGAGACACGCGATATTCTATTTCCCGATAACCCCGCCATGCCGCCCGGATGTTCAATCAAGGGAAAACTTGCTGCCCGCGCGAATTTCACTGGCCATAGGGGCATCTACCATATGGAAAGTTGCCGCAGCTATGGACGGACAAAGCGGCCAGACCGTTGGTTCTGCTCCGAGGATGAAGCCCAGGCGGAGGGCTTTCGCAAAGCGTTCACTTGTTAGACGTGGGTGACCGACATCAGCTGTTGGCACTTTTCGGACATCCCTAAGGCATGACTGATAGGGGAGCGCCTTTCGGCGCTCCCCCCGAAGACGGCGAGGGATCGCCGCGACACCGCCGACCGTCGCTATTAACCCCCCGGTAACCATAAACCCGGCAAATACTGCCTATGAGTGACGTGACCGCTGCCGGCCCGGCTCCCGCGGCAGCCGCCCCTACGGGCGGCTTCCAGTTCCCGTCGCTCGGCGCCATCGGCATCATGCTGAAGCGCGGCGACATCGCGCTCGCCATCGGCGTTCTGACCATTCTCGTCGTCCTGATCCTGCCGCTGCCGCCGATCCTGCTCGATCTGGCGCTGGCGATCTCGATCACGCTGTCGATCCTGATCCTGATGACGTCGCTGTTCATTCATGCGCCGCTGGAATTCTCCGCGTTTCCGACCATCCTGCTGATCTCGACGATGTTGCGGCTGTCGCTCAACCTCGCCTCGACGCGCCTGATCCTGGCGCACGGCCACGAAGGCACCGCCGCCGCCGGCCACGTCATCGAGGCGTTCGGCAACTTCGTGATGAGCGGCAATTTCGTCATCGGCATCATCGTCTTCACGATCCTGGTGATCGTGAACTTCATCGTCATCACCAAGGGCTCGGGCCGCATCGCCGAAGTCGCCGCGCGCTTCCACTTGGACGCCATGCCGGGCAAGCAGATGGCGATCGACGCCGATCTCTCCGCCGGCCTGATCGACGAGAAGGTCGCGCGCAAGCGCCGCACCGATCTCGAGGACGAGAGCGGCTTCTTCGGCGCCATGGACGGCGCCTCGAAGTTCGTGCGCGGCGACGCCATCGCCGGCCTTCTGGTCGTGTTCATCAACATCATCGGCGGCATGATCATCGGCATCGCGCAGCAAGGCCTGAGCTTCGCCGAAGCCGGCCGCACCTACACGCTGCTGACGGTCGGCGACGGCCTGGTCACGCAAATCCCGGCGCTGATCGTGTCGACCGCCGCGGGCCTGCTCGTCACCAAGGCCGGCGTCGGCGGCTCCGCCGACAAGGCGCTGCTGCGGCAGTTGTCGGACTATCCCAAGGCGCTCGGCATGTCGGGCGCGGTGATGCTGATCATGGCGCTGTTGCCCGGCATTCCGATGATCCCGTTCATGCTGCTCGGCGGCGGCGCCAGCGCCCTCGCCTATGTCATGGACAAGAAGCAGAAGCTGGCGGTGGCGGTCGAAGCGAAAAAGGTCGAGGCCGAGAAAGGCCCGCCGCCCGACGAGCCGATCGCGGCGTCGCTCAAGATCGACGATCTCAAGATCGAGCTCGGCTATGCGCTGTTGCCGCTGGTCAATTCGCCCGACGGCGCCGACCGCCTCACCGAGCAGATCAAGGCGCTGCGGCGCTCGCTCGCCATCGAGATGGGCTTCGTGATGCCGGCGGTGCGCATCCTCGACAACGTCCAGCTCGAGGCCAACAGCTACGTCATCAAGATCAAGGAGGTCGACAGCGGCACCGGCAAGGTGTGGCCGAGCCAGTACATGGTCATGGATCCGACCGGCGCGCAGGTGAAGCTGCCCGGCCTGCACACCACCGAACCGACGTTCGGCCTGCCCGCGACCTGGGTCGACATCGCGCAGAAAGAAGAAGCGACGATGAAGGGCTACACGGTGGTGGACGCCGCCACCGTGCTGTCGACGCATCTGACCGAGCTGCTCAAGTCCAACACCGCGGAGCTGTTGTCCTACGCCGAGGTGCAGAAGCTCATCAGGGAGACTGCCGAAGGACCAGGGCGAGCTGATCAAGGACATCGTGCCGGCGCAGATCACGGTGTCGGGCATCCAGCGCGTGCTGCAACTGCTCTTGAACGAGCGCGTCTCGATCCGCGACCTCGCCACCATCCTCGAGGGCATCGCCGACGCGCTGTCGTTCACCCGCAATCCGATCGGCATCGCCGAGCATGTGCGGACGCGGCTCTCCCGCCAGATCTGCGCCCAGCACACCACGCCGGCCGGCTATCTGCCGCTGATCGCGCTGTCGGCGAAGTGGGAGCAGAATTTCGCGGAATCGATCGTCGGCACCGGCGACGAACGAAGCCTCGCCATGCAGCCGTCGCGGCTATCGGAGTTCATCACCTCGGTGCGCGAGCGCTTCGAGGACGCCGCCCGCGAGGGCGAGGCCCCGGTGCTGGTGACGTCGCCCAACATCCGGCCGTTCGTGCGCGGCATCGTCGAGCGCTTCCGCTCCCAGACCAGCGTGCTGTCGCAGTCGGAAATCCATCCGCGGGTGCGGCTCAAGACGGTCGGCAGCATCTAGGCTGCGCCTGGGTCCGCGAGGCTCGCGGTCTTTTCGTCCGAATCAACGAAACGTGAACGGGGCTTGGAACCCGAACGGTTCCTCCTACGTTAATGCGACGTAAGCCGTAATGGGAGGGGAGCGGCTCAACGTGCCTCAGAGTCGTGGGGCGGGAATGCATCGGTTTGTCTAAGTCTTTGTAAGATTTGAGTAACTGGACCGATACGAGCACCGCCGAACTTATTGAACCTTTAAGTGGCCAGGGCCGACAACGGGCAAGAATTCGGGAGAAGTGTCATGAACAATTACACGATGAATACGGCAGACCGCCTCACCCACCTCAAGATCGTGGCTGTGTCGCTGGTCGCCGGCATCGCCGTCGTCGGCGTCGGCATCGCCGCCCGCCCAGAACTGCCCGACATGAGCACGCGCCTGGAAAGCCGCGCGCCGATCCTCAAGGCCGGCAAGCCGGTGGTCTGGACCCAGTCGGACCGGGTCACCATCCGCTAGTTTTTCCGCTGATTTTTGACGTTTCACCATCGACTCAATCGCGCGCCTCCGGCGCGCGATTTTTTTGGGTCGATCAGGCCGGCAAGTTGCGGGCCCGCATCAGGCCGATGGCGTCGAGCTCGGCCTGCTCATGGGCGGCCTGTTCGGCGCGCTCGCGCATCTGGTCGCGCTCGTCGAGCAACTCGACCTTCTTGAGCTCCTCGAAGGCCTCGGCCAGCGCCTCCTTGGCGTCGTTGAGCTGGGCCTTCAGCTCGTCGGCCGAGTGCTTGAGGTTCTCGCGCCGCTGGATCGCAGCCTTGGCGTAGGTCGGATAGGCAAAATGGGTGGGATCGTGGATCCCGGCGCGGTCCTGCTCGACCTTGATCTCTCGCTCCAGATCGGTGGCCATGCGCTCGAATTCGGCGATCATGCCCTCGATCTGCATGACCTTCCGGCGCTTTTCGTCGACCTGAAACTTCTTCAGGCGAATGAGCGTATCGCGTGACTTCATCGACTCTTACTCCCCCGAAGCCGCGAGGCCTTGCCATAAGCCGCCGGCCGCACCCGTTACAGCGGGCGACGAAGCTGAGTGTGGAGCGATAACGTTAGTTTTCGGTTTCCAGCGCCGCCGCAAGGGTAAGGAACCGGATTTTTCTGTGGCCGCGCGCTCTAAGCCTATGACTTTGCTGGCTTTCCGGGCGGCGGGGCCGGGGCGGCTGCCGACAATATCGCCGCCAGCCGCTGATACCCCTCGGCCAGGCTGGTGGATTCCGCCTTGTCCTGGGCCAGGAAGGCCTCCAGGGCGGGGTGCAGGCCGATGGCCTCGTCGACCTCGGGGCTGGAGCCCGGCCGGTAGGCGCCGAGCCGGATCAGCTCCTCCATGTCGGCGTAGGTCGCCATGACCTTGCGGGCCCGGGCCAGCACATCGAGATAGGCCGGGTCGGCCGACCGCGGCATCGAGCGCGACACCGATTTCAGCACGTTGATCGCCGGGTAGCGCCCGCGCTCGGCGATCGCGCGCTCCATCACGATATGGCCGTCGAGGATGGCGCGCACCGCGTCGGCGATCGGCTCGTTGTGGTCGTCGCCCTCGACCAGCACCGTGAAGATGCCGGTGATGGTGCCCTCGCCCGGCCCGGTGCCGGCCCGCTCCAGCAGCCGCGGCAGCTCGGCGAACACCGTCGGCGTATAGCCTTTGGCGGTCGGCGGCTCGCCGGTGGCGAGGCCGATCTCGCGCTGCGCCACGGCAAAGCGGGTCACCGAGTCCATCAGCAGCAGGACGTGCTGGGCCTGGTCGCGGAAGTATTCGGCGATGGCGAGCGTCAGATAGGCGGCCTGGCGGCGCATCAGCGCCGGCTCGTCGGAGGTCGCCACCACCACGACCGACCGCGCCAGGCCTGCCTCGCCCAGATCGTCCTGGAGGAATTCCTGGACCTCGCGGCCGCGTTCGCCGATCAGCCCGATCACCGCGACGTCGGCCACGACGTTCCGGGCCAGCATCGACAGCAGCACCGACTTGCCGACGCCGGAGCCGGCGAAGATGCCCATGCGCTGGCCGTGGCAGCAGGTGAGGAAGGTGTTGAGCGCGCGAACGCCGAGGTCGATCGGGGCGCCGACCCGCTGGCGGGTATGGGCGGCCGGCGGCGACGCCCGGAACGGATAGGGCATCGGCCCCGACGGCAGCGGGCCCTTGCCGTCGATCGGCTCGCCCATGGCGTTGACCACCCGGCCGAGCCAGGCCTGCGACGGCCGCACCGCCGCCCGCATCGACGACACCACGGCGCGGCAGCCGCGCCGCACGCCTTCCAGCGGCGCAAACGGCATCAGCAGCGCATTGTTGCCGGAAAAGCCGACCACCTCGCAGGGGATCGGCTGATCTTTCGTCTCGATGACGACGCGGGCGCCGACCGACATGGCGTGCAACGGGCCGGCCACCTCGACCATCAGGCCGCGCACCCCGACCACCCGGCCGTAAACCTCGTTTCCGTCGAGTTCCTCGATCTGCTCTCGCAATGCCCTCATCGAACCGGCTCCGCCGGTAACCAGTTGGGGCGCTTCTTAACCCGCTGTTTACCCGCGTCGTTAATCATTACGTCACCGTCGTTGGGATTAAGGCATTGCTCACCCACCTGAGACGGAAGGGGTGAGTCGCACGAGTCGGTTGAACCCGACTCTTAAAGTGGAACATGAACAAAAGCGTGGCCAAAAAACCACTCTCTGGCAACATCTTACGGCGATTCGGCCGATTTGTGGCCAGCTGTGGATTGCGTCCGAAGAATCAGGTTTTGTTAACCATGCTCCGTTAACGTTCCGAATCGGATTGTCCCAAGGCGTTTTCACGGGCCGCCCTGCGGCTTGGCAAGTTTGAGCCGGCAGCGGCGAAGAAGGGGACTGGCATGCGCGTCTTATTGATCGAGGACGATAGCGCCACAGCGCAATCGATTGAGCTGATGCTCAAGTCCGAGAGCTTCAACGTCTACACGACGGATCTCGGCGAAGAGGGTGTCGACCTCGGGAAACTCTACGACTACGACATCATCCTGCTCGACCTGAACCTGCCGGACATGTCCGGCTTCGAGGTTCTGCGGTCGCTGCGGGTCTCCAAGGTCAAGACTCCGATCCTGATCCTCTCCGGCCTCGCCGGCATCGAGGACAAGGTGAAGGGCCTGGGCTTCGGCGCCGACGACTACATGACCAAGCCGTTCCACAAGGACGAGCTGATCGCGCGCATCCACGCCATCGTGCGCCGCTCCAAGGGTCATGCGCAGTCGGTCATCAACACCGGCGACCTCACCGTCAACCTCGACCAGAAGACCGTCGAAGTGGCCGGCGCCCGCGTGCACCTGACCGGCAAGGAATATCAGATGCTGGAGCTGCTCTCGCTCCGCAAGGGCACCACGCTCACCAAGGAGATGTTCCTCAATCATCTCTACGGCGGCATGGACGAGCCCGAGCTCAAGATCATCGACGTGTTCATCTGCAAGCTCCGCAAGAAGCTGGCGAACGCCTCCAACGGCAAGAACTACATCGAGACGGTGTGGGGCCGCGGCTACGTGCTGCGCGAGCCGAGCCGAGGAAGAGCACAGAATTCCGGCGTAAGCCGGAGGGGACGAAACGCTCCGAAGAAAACCCCGCCGCAAGGCGGGGTTTTTGTTTGTCGGCTTCAGCCAACGCATCCGGCGAACCACCATTATCTCCGTTGCTATTTCGCGTCGTGGAAGATGACGCCGAGCGTGTGGCGGTGGCCGTCGCGGATGCGGCTGACCCCGTGGCGCATGTTGACGCGATAGATGCCGCGCGTGCCCTGCACCGGCCGGTGATGCACCGGGAAGATCACGGCTTCGCCCTGGCGCAAGGTCACGACCTCGGCGCGCGACTGCATGCGCGGGCGCTGCTCGGTCAGCACGAACTCGCCGCCGGAAAAATCCGCGCCCGGCTTCGACAGCAGCACGGTGGCCTGCAGCGGAAACACGTGCTCGCCGTAAAGGTCCTGGTGCAGGCAATTGTAGTCGCCGGGACCGTACTGCAGCAGCAGCGGCGTCGGCCGCGGCTGGCCGGCCTTGTGGCAGCGCTTCAGGAAGTCCTGGTGTTCGCCGGGGAAACGAACGGCGATGCCCATCGCCTCGTTCCAGCGATTGGCGATCGCGGCGAGCTGCGGATAGAGCGCGGTGCGCAGCGCCGGCACGAGATCGGGCAACGGATAGGCGAAATATTTGTATTCGCCGCGGCCGAAGCCGTGCCGCGCCATGATGACACGACTGCGAAACGGCGGATCTGACGGATAGCTGGCGGCGAGCGCCTCGCATTCGTCCGCCGTCAGCAGCGGACCGGTCAGGGCGCAGCCCTGCGCGTCGAGGCTGGCTGCCATCGCGGTCCAGTCGAGCGCGGCCACCCGCGTCGCGACCGAAAGCCGTCGCGGGACGTATCCTGACCGTTTCGAACTGCGGTCGCCTGTTTCGTGGCCATGGTGCTTCTCCCTATTCCAACAACCCTCGCCCTCACCTTCGTTCGTTTGCAAAATCCAGCCGCCGATAGCCACCCGAAATCCGCAGGCCTGGGTGCATCCCCGCAGGCTCGACCGGCCTATCGCAGTCCGGTAGAAAAATGCGCCTGTTCAGGGCCGGGATCATCATGAAAGCCATCCAGATCAGCCGCACCGGCGGGCCGGACGTGCTCGATTATGTCGAGGTGCCGACGCCGACAGCCGGACCGGGCGAGGTGCTGGTCAAGGCCGACGCCATCGGGGTGAATTACTTCGACACCATGATCCGCACCGGCCGCTACCGCTGGATGCCGAAACTGCCGTTCATTCTGGGCAACGAGATGAGCGGCCATGTCGCGGCGCTCGGCCCGGGCGTGACCAGGCTCAAGGTCGGGCAGAAGGTGTTCGTCGCGGGCTACGAGATCGGCAATCGCGGCGGGCTGTACGCCGAATATGCTGCGGTGCCGGAGCAGGCGGCGTGGCCGCTGCCGGACAGCGTCGGCGCCGACGAGGCGACCGCGCTGACCAACTACCAGCTGGCGATCATCCTGCTGCACCACGCCGCGCGCGGCGTCACGCCGAAGACCGTGCGTGGTCTATGGCGCGGCCGGCGGCGTCGGCTCGGCGCTGATCGACGTGGCGCGGCTCGCCGGCGCGACCGTGATCGGCACAGCCGGCGGAGCGGAGAAATGCGCCTTCGTGCGGCAGCGCGGCGCCGCCCATGCGATCGACTATGCCAAGGAGAACGTCGTCGAGCGCGTGCTGGCGCTCACCGGCGGGCGCGGCGCCGACATCCTGTTCGATCACGTCGCCGGCAAGGCCTTCACCGACGGGCTAAAGATGGTCGCGCCGCTCGGCATGATCGTGTCCTACGCGGTGCTGGGCGGCATGCCGGAGACCGACCTGTTCGCGGCCATGCGCGGCAACATCGAGAAGAGTCCCGCGGTGCGCTGCTTCACCATGCACACCTACGATCACATGGAGGAGCCGCGTCGCGAGGCGATGGCGCGGGCGGTGGAACTGATCGGCAGCGGCCAGGTCCGGCCCGCGATCGCAGCGCGGATGCGGCTTTCCGAGGCGTCTCGGGCGCATGAACTGATCGAGCAGCGCAGCGCGATGGGAAAGATCGTGCTCAAGCCGTAGATCGGCCGCGGTTGGCAGAAATCGGGTGCCCAAATCGGGTGTCGCATCCCGGCCTTCGCCGCCATGTTCCTCGCAACGGAGGAAACAATGGCAACGCGGTGGCATTCCTATCTCGGTCCGGCGCTGGTGCTGGTGTTCTGCCTGTCGCAGGCGTTTCGCGACGTCTATTTCGGCCACGTCTTTCAGGGCGTCGACTTCTTCGCCATCATCCTGCTGGCGTTCCTGGCTTCCACCATCCTGTTCACCGCGATCCCGCTCATTCGCGACCGCGGCGCGTTCAAAAAGCTGCGCGGCCACGGCCGCACCGTGCTGATGATGAACCTCACCACGGCGCTGGCATGGTCCTGCTACTTCTTCGGGCTGAGCCATCTTGAGCCGTCGATCGTCAACACGATGCACAGCGGCATGGGACCGCTCACCGTCGTGGCGCTGGCGGCGCTTGGCGTGCGCCTCGCCAAGACCGACCAGGTTGGATGGTCAGAGTATTTCGGTTATGCCGGGATCGCGCTGTCGCTCGTCGCGCTGGCGTGGGTCGTGCTGTCGGGTCGATCGGGACTGGCCGGCGGCGAAACGACGGCGCTGCTCGGGCTCGCGGCGCTTCTCATCAGTGGCGCGTCGATCACGGTGAGCCTGCTCTACTGCAAGCGGTTGCACGATCACGGCGTCAACGCCGAGGTGGTGACCTCGGTGCGCTATGGGTTTTTGATCCTGATCGCCGCCGGCGTGGTCTGGCACAAGGGCGGACTGCAGGGCATCGACTCGATCGGCGAAGCCGCGACGCTGACTGCGCTCGCCACCGTTCTCATCGTGCTGCCGCTCTATGCCTTCCAGGTCGGCATCGCGTTGACCGCGCCGCTCACCGCCAACGTGCTCCGCGCGCTCGGGCCGGTGTTCGTGTTCGCGCTGCAGCAGGTCGACGGCCGGCTCACCACATCCGCGCCGACGCTGATCGGCATCCTGGCCTATTCCGCCGCGGCCATCCTGAGCAATGTGGCGCACGCCCGAAGCGGGGTGGACGGAAAATCCGAGACATCAACGGACGTCAGCGCGCGCCACCTGCCGCTGCAACCGGCGGAGCGGCGAAGCTGACGACATTGCCGCCGGCGCTGATATCTTTGGAGATCGCGTCTTTAGAGATTATGCCGCCCGGCTGCGCATAGACGCCGCGCTTGTTCGGGAACGGCCGAAAGCGGTCGGTCAGCCCCACCACCGTCTCGGCGCCGCCCAGCACCAGGAAGCCGTCGCGCTCGGTGACGCCGGCGATGCGCTCCAGCACGCCGATCTTGGTGGCCTGATCGAAGTAGATCAGCACATTGCGGCACAGCACCAGATCGAAGCGGCCGAGATGGGCGAAGTCGTTGAGCAGGTTGAGCGGCAGGAACTTCACCATGCCGCGGATCTCCGGCGCGATCTGCCAGGTCTCGCCGACCTGGGCGAAGTACTTGATCAGCATCAGGGCCGGCAGGCCGCGCTGCACCTCGAACTGGCTGTAGATGCCGCTCTTGGCCTTTTCCAGCACCTCGGTGGAGAGATCGGTCGCGACGATCTCGATCCGCCAACCGCGCAGGTCCTTGCCCATCTCCTTCAGCGCGATGGCGAGCGAGTACGGCTCCTGGCCGGTGGCGGCGGCGGCGCACCAGATGCGAATGCGCCGGCTCGCGGCCCGCGCGGTCAGCAGCGCCGGCATGATGGTCTCGCGGAAATGGTCGAACGGTATCTTGTCGCGGAAGAAGAACGACTCGTTCGTCGTCATCGCCTCGACCACTTCGACGATCAGCGACTCGGAGTCGGGACCGCGCAGCTTGGCAACGAGGCCGGTGAGATTGAACAGCCCGGCCCGGCGCGCGACCGGCAGCAGGCGGCTCTCGACGAGGTAGTGCTTCTCCGACGACAGCACGAGGCCGGAGCGTGTCTTCAGGAGCCTGCGCAGGTAGTCGTAATCGTGGGGTGTCATGCGCGCGCGCCCAGGAACAGCCGCGACACCTTCGGCGCGATCTGCTCAAGCGGCAGCACCGCCGAACACACGCCAGCCGACACTGCGGCTCCGGGCATGCCCCAGACCACGGAGGTTGCTTCGTCCTGCGCGATGACGCTGCCGCCGGCCTTGACGACCTCGGCGGCACCTGTAGCCCCATCGCTGCCCATGCCAGTCAGGATCAGCGCCAGATTCCAGGAGCCCCAGACTTCCGCGGCGGAGGCAAACAGTGGATCGACCGCGGGCTTGCAGTAGTGCACCGGCTCCCCGTCATCGAGCACGATCACTGCGCTGCCGTCGCGGCGCGCGACCTTCATGTGCCGGCCGCCGGGCGCCAGATAGATGTGGCCCGCCAGCACCGGCTCGCCGTCGAGCGCCTCATGCACGGGCTTGACGCCGACGCGGGTCAGATGCTCGGCCAAAATGGTGGTGAAGGTCGCCGGCATGTGCTGCGTGATCAGGATCGGCGCGCTTTCGGTGACGGCGTCGAGACGCGACACGAGCTTCGTCAGCGCCTGCGGCCCGCCGGTCGACGATCCAATCAGCAGAATGCGCGGCGGCATGACGGAGAATGGGCGGAGTTGGAACTCGCTCTGATCGGCTTCGGACGCCGGGACGCGCCATTTGAGGGTCCGCTGCGCGGAGCCGCCAAGACGCCGCAACGCCGGATTGACGGAGGCGCGCGGATAGGGCGGCGGCAGCGGGCGTTTCTTGCGGCGCAGCCCAAGCGCGCTGATCTTCTCGATCAGTTCGCGCTGGAACGAGGCCGAGGTCATCATGCCGCCTTCGGCGGCCGGCTTGGGGATGTAGTCGGCAGCGCCGAGCGCGAGCGCCCTCAAGGTCACCTCGGCGTGGTCGCGGGTGAGCGCGGAGGCCATGATGACGACGAGATCGCGGCGGCGTTCGAGAAGCCTGGGCAGGGTCGAGATGCCGTCGAGCTCAGGCATCTCGACATCGAGCACGACGACGTCGGGTCTTGCGTGGTCGAGACGCTCGAGCGCCTCGCGGCCGTTGCGGAGCGCGGCCACGAGCTTGAGCCCCGGCGCCTCCTCGACCCAGCGCGACAACAGGCTCCGTACGATGGCCGCATCGTCGACCACCATCACACGGATTTCATCCGGGGCCGAAACGATCGGCGCGCCGGGGAAGGCTGGGGCAATGGCACTCATCGCAACGCTTTACTCTCGACTGACGCAGCCAAACTTGAACGCGAAGGTCTTGAACGCAAACTTTTGCCGATCCGATCAAGCCGCCGAGATCAGTCCGACCTCTTGGAACTTGGCCTCGACGATCTCTTTGTCGAACGGCTTCATGATGTACTCGTTGGCGCCGGCGTGGAGCGCGCGCGCGATATGCGCGACGTCGTTCTCGGTGGTGCAGAACACCACCTTGGGCCGGTCGCCGCCGGGAAGCCGGCGCAGCGCCTTGAGGAACTCGTAGCCGTCCATCTTCGGCATATTCCAGTCGAGCAGGATGGCGTCCGGGAGCTGGCGCTGGCATGCGCCGAGCGCCTGCTCGCCATCCTCGGCCTCGGTGATCTCGAAATGCATGCCCTCCAGAATGCGGCGGGCCACTTTCCTGATGACGCTGGAGTCATCCACCACCAAACAGCTTTTCATGACACGTTACTCCTTTGAACTCTTGCTTGCTCCAACTGTTGCCTCATGCGGCAACTGCACCGTTTCGAATGTCCAAAACACGATCAACGTCGAGTACCACCATGAGCTGGCCTTCGAGCCGATAGATTCCTGCGGCGACCCGCGACAGCCGCGGGTCGAGATTGGCCGGCTTCGCCTCGCAGGCGCTGTTGTGAAGCTGCATCACCTCGCCGACCGCATCGACGAGAAGCCCGTAGGACTCGCCCTTGAGTTCGATGCCGATCGCCATCACCGGCGTACCCGGCTCGCGCTCGCCGAAATCGAGCCGCGAGCGCATGTCGATCGCGGTCACCACGCGGCCGCGCAGATTGAGGATGCCGGCGACCTCCGGCGGCGCCAGCGGCACCCGAGTGAGGCCAACCGGCACGAACACATCCTGCACGCGGAAGATTGGCAGGCCGAACATATGATCGCCGATCGTCACCGTGACGTATTCGGTAAGGAGGTCGGCGGCGCTGTCGTTGGCGATGGCCATGGTGTGTCTCAAGCCGCCTGGATGATGTCGGCGGTCTGCTCCTTGAGCGCCGCGATGAGGCTCTGGCGATCGAACTTGGCGACGTAATCGTGGAAGCCGACCTTGCGGCCGCGCTCGATCGATTCCGGCGAAGACGACGACGACAGCGCGATGATCGGGATTTGGCCGAACCGCTGCTCGCCGCGCACCGCTTCGGCCAGTTCGAAGCCATCCATTTCCGGCATGTCGATGTCGGTGACCAGGGCGTCAAAACGGCGGCCCTTCTTGAGGATCGCCAGGGCCTCACGGCCGCTGGAAACCGCCGTCACTTCATAGCCAGCGGCCTTGAGAACCGGCGAAAGCATGTTGCGGAAGAACGCCGAGTCGTCGACCAGGAGAAGCGTGCGCTCCTTGTCCGATATCTGCACGTCCTTGCCGCGGAACCAGTCGGCATAGGCGAGCGGCAGGAAATGACCGACGTCGATGATTTCGGTGGCCTGGCCGCGCACCACGGCGGAACCAAGGACGCCGGCGCGGTCGCTGCCGACCTCAATGTCGAGCTTATCCTCGACGATGTCGACGATCTCGTCGACCACAAGGCCCATGGACCGATTGCCGTCGGAGAACACCAGAAGCGGTTGCGCGCCCTCGCGTTTGATCTTGACCTCGTCGCTGACACGGATGAGCGGCATGAGCTGGCCGCGGTACTGCACCATGTGGCGGCCGTTCGAGAGCTCGATCTTCTGGCAGTCGATTTCTTCCAGCCGCGTGACCAGCGACAGCGGCACCGCCTTCGGCTCCGGCGAGCCAGCGCGGAACACGAGCAGCGACACGGTGTTTTCTGCCGCAGCACGTTGCTCGGCTTCGGTGCCGGCGTGGGCCGCCGCGGTCGAGGCGACCGAGGCGCCGATCTCCTGCGACACGCCATTGGGATCGATGATCATGATCACCGAGCCGTCGCCGAGAATGGTGTTGCCGGAGAACATGCCGATGTGGCGGAGCTTGCTCGCCATCGGCTTGACCACGATTTCTTCGGTGTGGAACACGCTATCCACCACCACCCCGAAGGTCTGTGCGCCGACGTGGGTGACGACAATGAAGCCCTTTTCGGGAATCGCCTTGGTGCCGTCGAGCTTCAAAAGGCTGCTGAGGCGGACGAGCGGCAGCAGCTTGTTGCGAAGCCGCAGCACCGCTGCGTCCTTGATGCGCTCGATGCGATGCTCGGATTTGGCGTGGACGCGAACGAGCTCGACCACGGAAAGCTGCGGGATAGCAAAACGCTCACCACCGGATTCCACGATCAGCGCCGAGACGATAGCGAGCGTCAGCGGAATTTTGATGGTGAAGCTAAGGCCCTTGCCCTGCACCGACTGCACGTCGATGCTGCCGCCGATCTGATCGATGTTGTTGCGAACCACATCCATGCCGACGCCGCGGCCGGACACGCTGGTGATCTTCTGGGCGGTCGAGAAGCCGGGCGAGAAAATGAACTTCTGGATCTGGGCTTCCGACATCTTGTCGAGCTCGGGCTCGGTGACAAGCCCGTTGGCCAGAGCCTTTTCCTTGATCCGCTTGATGTCCAGGCCGCGGCCGTCATCGGCGACGCCAATGATGATATGGCCGCCTTCGTGATAGGCGGACAGCCGGATGATGCCCTTCTCGGGCTTGCCAGCGGCGATCCGGTCGGCGCGCAACTCCAGGCCGTGGTCGGCGGAGTTGCGCACCATGTGGGTGAGCGGATCCTTGATGCGCTCCAGCACCTGGCGGTCGAGCTCGGTGTCGGCGCCGTGCAATTCGAGCTCGATGTCCTTGCCGAGTTCGGCGGAAAGATCGCGGATGACGCGCGGCAGTTTCTGCCAAGCGTTGCCGATCGGCTGCATGCGCGTGCGCATGACGCCGTCCTGCAGCTCGGCGGTAACGTTGGACAGCCGCTGCAACGGCACCTTGAATTCGGAGTCGTCGTGGCGGCGCACGATGTCGAGGAGCTGGTTGCGGGTCAGCACCAGCTCGGACACCATGGTCATCAGGCTTTCGAGCGTGTCAACGCTGACGCGGATCGATTTGCTGGCGACCGTGGCCTCGGCTTCTTCCTTCTCGGCGCCGTTGGTATTTTGGGACTTGTCGTGCTCCGCCTTGCGCTGCTCGGCCTTGACCTGCGGCGCTGCCGCGATCGGAGCCGGACCCGGCGTGTCGCGGAACACACGCTCCAGTTCATCAAGCGAGACTTCGCCCGGAAGCAGCGGCCGTTCCAGCGTCTGCGGCACCAGTGTACCGACAGTGTACGCGGCAGGCGCGGACGCCGAAGCGGCCGGCGGCACGCTCACCTTACGCACCATCTCGCCGAGCTGATGGATCAGGTCGGTGTCGGTGCCTTCCGGCTCACGCTGGTGGGCTTCAAGCTCGGCGAGGATTTGCTTGATCCGGTCGATGGCGAACAGCACCAGCGTCACGGCCTCGCCGGTGACCGGCGCACCGTCGCGGAATTTACTCATCAGGCTTTCCGCGGCATGGGCCAGCGTCTCCAGACGCGGCAGGCCGAGAAAACCACAGGTGCCTTTGATGGTATGGACGAGGCGGAACACGTTGCCGAGGATCTCGGCGTTGTTGGGCTCTTGCTCAAAACGAACGAGCTCGACGTCGACCACGTCGAGGCTCTCGTTGGTTTCGACCAGGAATTCCTTGAGCAGGTCGTCCATCGCCCAGCAGCCTTCGCTCGGGGAACGCTGGCCCCCTGACCAGTTCCACCCGAGCACGCGCAGTGTGGCTTTGAGGCGTTTAATTTCTATTGCAGAGCGCGATCGCTTCGGACGCCGTTAACGGCTCGTTAACGCGGCGCGTTAAGATTCTGTTAACCGCAACAGGCCCCGGCTACTTCGCGGTGATCACCACCGCCTCGCCCTCGGCCGCCATGGCGACGCTGAGCCCGCAATTCTTGGCGAGCAAGCCCGTGTAGAATGGCTGGATGGCATGGGCATCGATCGGATGCTCGGCCGAGCCGCCCGCCAGCAGCGGCGGGATGGACTGCGGCACCTTGGCATTGGTGCCGGTCGAGGTCACCTTGAACCCGACGGTGTCGCCCGCGCCGACCGGATCGACGGTGATCTGGCCGCCGCGCGGGATCGCCTGGGCGGCGAGCAGCATCATGTTGAGCAGAAGCTTGACCCGGTTCTTGGCCAGCAGAACGCGCGGCAAATTCCACGCGACCTTGGTCTTCTCGTCCTCCATCAGGCCGCGCGTCACCTTTTCGGCATCGCCGGTGTCGATCTGGGCGCCGGCGGAGCCCGCGGCGCCGAAGGCAATTCGGCAGAACTGCAGCTTGGCCGAGGCCGTCCGGGCGCTTTTCTTGATGAGATCCATGGCGAATTTGGAGGTTTCTTCGTCCTTGCCCTCCTCCATCACCTCAAGGCCGTTGGCGATCGCGCCGACCGGGCTGATCAGGTCGTGACAGACCCGCGAGCACAGCAGCGCCGCGAGATCGAGGCCTTCAAGAGCGATAGCGCCGGACATGCGTCCTCCGAATGCTAGAGACGATTTGGACGTTCTTTGGCACGTTTAGGCGATTCGGGCGTCGGGCGTGAGCGGGCGATGTGATAAATCGCAGCCGGTTGAAGCGGAATGGGGCCTTTGTGGCGACGGAATCCGAGATTGCCGGGCTGCTCGACGGTCTGACGCTGATCGCGTCGCGCGCGGCCGCGGCGATTCTCGCGGTGCCGCAACTCGACCTGAACCAGCGCCACAAGCCGGATTCTTCGCCGGTTACCGCCGCCGACGACGCTTCGGAAACCGTCATCCTGGCGGGACTCGCCAGGCTCATGCCCGGCGTTCCTGTGGTGTCGGAGGAGACCACCGGCAACCGGCCAGTCGAAGGATTGGGCGGACGTTTCCTCATCGTCGATCCGCTCGACGGCACACGCGAATTCCTCGCCGGCCTCGACGAGTTCACCGTCAACATCGCGCTGATCGAGAACGAGACGCCGGTCGCCGGCGTGCTCGCGGCGCCCGCCCGCGGGCTGATCTGGCGCGGTTATGTCGGCCACAGTGCCGAACGGCTCGCGCTGTCGCCTGGCGCCGCGCCGGACCAGGCGCGTGAACGCGTCGCCATTCGCACCCGCGCACGGCCCGCAAGCGGCGCCCGCGTGCTGATCAGCCGCTCGCATCTCGATGCGGCGACCGATACCTATATCGATCGGTTCACGCTGCCGGAAAAAATCGCCTGCGGCTCGGCGCTGAAATTCGGTTTGCTGGCGGAAGGCTCCGCCGATCTCTATCCGCGGCTTGGTCCGATGTCGGAGTGGGATATCGCCGCGGGCCACGCCGTGCTGGTCGCAGCTGGCGGCGCAATGCGGAAACTCGACGGCGGCGCGCTCCACTACGGCCAGGGCAATTTCCTGGTCGCCGGCTTCATCGCCACGGGCAAGTCACACCTGCGAGTTGCGAACCAAGGTTGATCTAGTTGCGAACCAAGGTGCGCTGCACGCCCGGCCAGTGCCGCTCGGCGGCTTCGATGGCGGTGTCGGGATCGCGGGCAAAAGCCGCGCGCGCCTCGGCGCTGTAAAACAGAGAAAGCCGCTGCTCCGCGATCAGCCAGAGCGCGGGATGTCCCGGTGTCGCGGCGCCGCGCGCCAGCGCCATCGGGTCGTGGCCGCCGAAGCGCGGCATATACACCTCGGGAGCGGCCGCGAATGCCGAACGGTTGCCTTCGTTGTGGAAGCGCCAGATCGCGCCGTCGGACCGAAATTCCAGCTCGGCGCGGCCTTCCTTCGGCGCGGCCTCGACGAAATAGGCGACCGGGTCGAAGCCATCGATGGCCAACCCCGTGTAGCGGTTCGTTACCACCCATTCGGTCGTGGCGGCGCGGACCGCGATCGAGGCGAAACCGGCGGCCCAGATCGTCGCAACGACCAACATGCCGGAAAAAGCCGCAAAGGAGGTTCGACTACGAGCCGGCTTCCGTTCCTGCCGCGCTGCCGTCATATTCCGCGCCTGTGGTGCCTTGATTCGAGTTCCCTGCCGTCGACGCTACGGCAGCCGCATGAGCAACGGGTTAAGCGGGGCCGTCGCCCCGCCCTTGAGGGAGCACCTGATGCGCGCCAAACGCTTGAGCGCAACGATCCGCATCGCCGCCGCGGCCCTGATCCTCGGGGTATTCAGCGCCGCCCCCGCGGCAGCGCAGAGTGGCCCGCCGCCCGGTACCCTGTCGGCGGACGAGAGCCGGTTCAATTCGACCGAGATCATCAATGCCGGCCACAATTTCTTCGGCACCGTGTCGCGGGGGCTGGCGCAGATCGTCGAACGGGCGGTCAGCAAATGGGGGCTGCCGAACGGCTACGTGCTTGGCGAGGAGGCTGGCGGCGCCTTTGTCGCGGGACTGCGCTACGGCGAGGGCATGCTCTACACGAAGAACGCGGGCGATCTGAAGGTCTACTGGCAGGGGCCCTCGATCGGCTGGGATGTCGGCGGCGAAGGTGCCCGCACCATGATGCTGATCTACAACCTGCCGAACACCGGTGCGATCTACGAGCGTTTCGGCGGAATCGACGGCTCCGCCTATTTTATCGGCGGTTTCGGTATGACGGCGCTGACCGCCCATAACGTCGTGCTGGTGCCGATCCGGTCGGGAGTTGGTCTCCGGCTGGGCGCCAATATCGGCTATCTCAAGTTCACGCCGAAAGCGACCTGGAACCCGCTCTAGATTTGGCTGCTTTAAGAGGGTGGTCTCAACCGGTCGACGCAACACCTATCTTGAACAGAAGAGATAGAGATTACGTGCTGATGAGCGAAAAATGTCGCCAAGGGCTAACTGCGGCCGAGAAACCGGAGCTTTGGCATCGCTGGCAGCCGGGAATTTGAAGACGATTAGGCGAGCGTTTGGTAAGCGTTACGCGGGTGTTGCATCGACCGGTTGAGCCGGCAGAGTTCCGCCGGCCATTTACGCTAAATGCCGGTAGTTCTGGAAGCCGTCACGCAGCCATGGCATGGTTGCGTTTCGGCATCATTCCGGGTCGGAGGCCCCCGTCCATGATCGAGCCGATCATGTTCTTTGCTATTGGTTTTCTGGTCGCGAGCCTGTTCGGGCTCGTGCTGATTCCGCTCGTGCACAATCGTGCGGTGCGCCTCACCATGCGGCGGCTGGAGGCAGCCACGCCGTTGTCGATGGCGGAAATCCAGGCCGATAAGGACCAGCTTCGCGCCGAATTCGCCATGTCGACGCGGCGGCTCGAACTTTCCGTCGAGCAGATGAAGACCAAGACCACGAGTCAGCTTGCCGAGCTCGGCAAGAAGACCGACGCGATCAACCGCCTCAAGGTCGAACTTGGCGAAAAGACCGCCGCGATCTTCTCGCTGGAAGCGCGCGAGAAGTCGCTCAAGGATCAATTGCACGCCACCGAGTCCGAGCATTCGGTGAAGATCGGCTCGCTCCGCGAAGCCGAGCGCATGCTTTCGGACAAGCAGGCCGAACTGGCCAAGGTCTCGGCCGATCTCGGCGAGCGCTCGGCCACCGCCGACAGCCAGCGCGTCGAAGCGACCGCTCTGCGGGTCCAGGTCGAAGCGCTCAAGGAGCGCGTCACCTCCCACGAACGCGAGGCCCACGAAATCGGTGACCGCCTGACGCGCGAGCGCCAGGATGCCGCTACCGCAACCGCCGAGCTCAACGAAGCCCGCAGCAAGGTGGAAAAGCTGAGCGACCGGGTGATGGAGCTCGAACGCGCGCTGGTGGCGCAAACCACCGAAGCCGAAGTTCTCGGCCGCCGCGTGCAGGAACTCGAAGCCCGCATGGTCGAGCAAGCCAGGACAATGTCCGATCGCGAGTTGGAGATCTCTCGGCTGAACGAAACAGTTGCAGCCGCGCACAAGACCGAAATCGATCTGCGATCCGAGCTTGCCAGCGCCGCCAACCGCGGCCGCTCCGCGACCGAGGGCCTCGCCAAGGAAAAGGCGCTGATCGAGGATCAACTCGCCCAGTCGAAGGCGGAGCGCACCAAGCTGCAGCAGGAAATCGCCGCCATGAAGCGCGAGGCCGAGCAGACCTGGGCGGCCGAGCGGGTGGAGAATGCGCTGCTGCGCGAGCGCATCAACGACATCGCCGCCGAGATCGCGCGGCTGACCGCCGCGCTCGAAGGCGCCGATTCGCCGATCGAGGCGATGCTCACCAGCGAGCCCGCCTCCACCAATGGGCAGCATCCCGCCAACGGCGAGCGTAAGCCCGCCGCCGGTGGCGAGGGCAAAGGCAATCTCGCCGACCGCATCCGCGCCCTGCAACTGAAGGCCTCACGGCTGCCGGCTGCGACCTAGTGCCTTGATCCGCCGAGGCGGATTAGATTTTTTCCTTGAGCATGATCTTTCCGGACACCGGTTCCAACTTTTGGGACCTGGCTCTCCGGGCATTGCACCATCTGCGGTCCATCGCCATGATGCGTCCGTGGGGCGGCATCAGAGCACGATACCGATCATGACGTTCGGCAGGCTCCGCGGTCCGTGCATTGCGACATTGGTCGCACTGGCCCCCCTGACGGGCGCGGTGCTCGCCGCTGCCGAGGACGCCGATATCGCCCATCGCCGCTCGATCGAGCGCAAGACCTTCAGCAACGCCGAGATCATCGACGGGTTCTTCAAGATCACCTTCGGCGCCGAATTCCATATCGCCGGCGGCGTCGACCGCATCCGCAAATACGACGGGCCGATCCGGGTCTATGTCGACAACAAAGCAAAGCCCGACCGCAGCTCACAAGTTGGCGCGGTCGTTGCCGATATTCGCATGCGGATCCGCGACCTCGACATCGCCATGACCGGCCGGCGCGACGACGCCCAGATCATCGTGTCGCTGGTGCACGACCGCGACCTCGCCCACGCGATCCGAACGCTGTACGGCATCGATCGCGCCCGCCGCATTCAGCGTTCGCTCGAGCCGCAGTGCCTGTCCGGTTTTCGCAAGGACGAGAACTCGCGGATTTTGCATTCCGACGTGCTGATCGTCGCCGACGCCGGCGAATTCGTGTTCTACGACTGCATCTACGAGGAGCTGTTGCAGTCGCTCGGCCCGATCAATGACGACACCACCGTGCCCTGGTCGATGTTCAATGACGACGTGCAGATGGGCTTCTTCGATCTCTACGATCAATACCTGCTCAACATCCTCTACGACCGCCGAATCCGGCCCGGCATGACGCGCACGGAGGTCGAAGCGCTGCTGCCCGAGGTGCTGCCGCAGGTCCGCGCCTGGGTGGATGGAAACAATAAGCCCTAGCTCAGCCGGATAGGCCGCCGATCAGGGTCTTCCAGCAACAACGCGCCGTGGTATATTCGACCATACTCAACTGCTTCGAGAGCGGCCTATGCAGCCTCTTGGAATGCGCCCAGCCCGCAGTTTCTTGTCGGCCGTGTCGATAGTGCTTGCCGCAAGCTTTGGGCTTGCAAGCGCCGCCACCGCAGACGACCGCGAGGTGTCAACGGTAGGCGGCGAACCGATTGTCATCGGCCGTCATATGCAGTCGAAAACCAAAGACTGCACCTCGAATGGCCTGCCGGTGGTGAAAATCAATCGCACCCGGCCCATGGCGCCGCCAATCTCACCGCAGGCATCACCACCATAGGAATCAATCGCGCCACCCCGGGGCAAGACCAATGCCGGGGTAAAGAGGTCGCCGGCGCCATCCTGAACTATCAGCCAAACCCGGAATTCGTCGGTACCGACATCGTCACTTATACGGTCACGCTCAACAACGGCAGCAAGTACACCAACACGGTGACGATCGACGTGTTGCCTCCGGCCAACGCCGGACGCAAGCAGGCTGATACCGCCGTCGCCTCGGTCGACCCGCCTAATGCCTTCATCCCAAGAACGACGCAGCCTGCGGGCGAAGCCGCGAAAGCCGCAGCATCGAGCGATACAGGCGCCTCAATTGCACAACCGACCGCTCTGACGGGAAATCGCATCGCGCTGGTGATCGGCAACTCCGCCTACAAAAACGTGCCGGCCTTGACCAATCCCACCCGTGACGCCGACACCATCGCGTCCGCGCTTCGCGCGGCCGGCTTCAAGACCGTACAGCTCAGGAGCGACCTGACGCGCGAGAAGCTGACCGACGCCTTGCAGAGCTTCGCTGCGGAGGCGGACAAAGCCGATTGGGCCGTGGTGTATTTCGCCGGCCATGGGCTCGAAGTGAACGGCACCAACTATCTGATCCCGGTGGACGCGCGGCTCGCGATCGACCGGGACGTTGAATTCGAGGCGGTGCCGCTCGACCGGGTGATGAGCGCCGTCAGTGGCGCGAAGCGGCTGCGGCTCGTGCTGCTCGATGCCTGCCGCGACAATCCGTTCGCCAACCAGATGCGCCGGTCGGTCGCCACCCGCTCGATCGGCCGCGGATTGACGAACGTCGAGCCCGAAGCCGGAACGCTCGTCGTCTATGCGGCCAAGCACGGCCAAGTCGCGCTCGATGGCGACGGCGGCAACAGCCCGTTCGTGACCGCCTTGACCAAACGCATGAACACGCCCGGCCTCGAGGTTCGCCGGCTGTTCGATCACGTGCGCGACGACGTGCTCGAAATGACGAACCGCGCCCAGCAGCCGTTCAGCTATGGATCATTGCCCGGTAGCGAAGACTATTATTTCCATGCCGCGGCGACGGCCAAGCGGCCCTAATTCAACTTCGTTCGCCGAGCGGCTGAAGCTTCAGGCGCGCCGCGAGATCGTCGAGCTGCTTCCGTAACGGCGCGGGCAGTTGCACGCCGTTGACGCTGCGGTCGGCGCGCCGCTTGCGGCGGTCGGCGCCCGGCAGCCGGATGGCGTCGAACCCCGGCAAGGTCGGCGACGAGGCGAGGTCCTTCAGATGCCGATCCATCTCGGCCGCGAAAACATCCGGCGCGATGAAGCGCGACACATCGAGCGCGATGACGAACTGCCCGGTGTTGGTCGCCGCGTTGCCCGGCGCCGACGGATCGACAACGTCGCGGCCGAACGCAGCGCCGTTGAGCACGCCGGCGAGAAGCCCGATCATCAGCGCAAGCCCGCTGCCCTTGTGGCCGCCGATCGGCAGCAGCACTCCTTCATCGACCTTCTTCGGATCGGTGATCGGTTTGCCGGTCTTGCTGTGCACCACCCAACCCTCCTGGAGCGGTTCGTCACGGGCGAGATGCTGCCGGATCGTGCCGAACGAGGAGACCGAGGTGGCGATGTCGAGCACCACCGGAGCTTCCTTGCCGGCCGGAATCGCGATCGCGATCGGGTTCGTTCCCAACAGCGCCTCGGCGCCGCCCCACAGAGCCATGTGGTTCATGGTCGACACCGCGGCGTAGATGCCGACCATGCCTTGATCGGCCGCCATCGCCGGATAGATGCCGGCGGCTCCGGCGTGGTTGGAATTGCGCGCGCCGACCCAGCCGACGCCCGAACTGCGCGCCAACTCGATGGCGAGATTCGTCGCATAGGTCATCACCAAATGGCCGATGCCGTCGTCGCCGTCGACCAGGGCGGTCGCGGGCGAGCGCTGCAGCACTTTGATGTTAGGCTTGGGATTGACCCGGCCGGACTTGATCCAGTTGCAGTAGTTGCCGAGCCGCATGATGCCGTGCGCGTCGAAGCCGGTCAGATCGGCCTCGATCATCTGCTTGGCAGCAAGCTCCGCATCGGCGGCGGGGAGGCCGTGGGCGAGCAATGCGTCGCGCGTGAACGCAAGCATTGCCGCGACGGAAACGCGGCGGGGCTCAGGCATTCGCGCTACGCCGCGACGGCGCGCGCTGTTACCGGAAGGTATTTTTCGAGCCAGTCGTAGATCACGCTGCGCACCCGCGCATTGCTCTCGGCGAACATGAAGTGATCGGTCTCGGCGAACAGGTGCAGATCGCACGGCTGGCTGGCGCGCTTGAACATCTCGATCGACTGCTCGGTCGGCGTCACGGAATCGACCGACGAATGCAGCAGCAGGATCGGGCGCCCCTTGGCGTTGCCGATGACGTCGTCGGCACGGAAGTCATACATGCTCTGCGCGGTCTCCGCCGTGAACTCGAGGATCGAGTTCTGCGCCAGATGGCCGCGCAGATGCTGCGGGATCGGCACGATGTCGTAGCGCGGCACCATCAGCGATTTGCCGGTCTTCTCGCGATGGCGCTTGCCTTCGGCCAACATGTCGGTGAACTTCTTCCAGGCCGCCTCGCCCGGATGCTGACCGCGGAATTTCCGCTCGCCATTGCCCCAGCCGCCCGATGAGATCGCCGCAGCGACGCGCTTGTCGACGCCGCAGACATAGACCGCGATGGCGGCGCCGAAACTCGAACCGATCATGCCGATGCGGTCGGATTCGACATTCGGATTCTTGGCCAGAAAGGTCAGCGCGTCGCTCGCGGCCTGGACCTGCTCGAGGCAAATGAGATTGCCGCGCGGGCCTTCGCTCTCGCCGCAGCCCGGCATGTCGATGCGCAAGGTGACGTAGCCGAGATTCTCGAACATCTTGCAGGGCTCGAGCACGTTGGTCGAACTCGAGTTGCTGCCGAAGCCATGCATGACGATGAAGGCTGGGCGCTTTTCGCCGGGCTTCACCCCGTCCGGCACCCGCACCGTGCCGGCGAGTTTGAATGCACCCGACTGAAACGTGACTTTGGTCTCGGCCATTTCTCGATCCTCCCTGCCCGCGCCGGCTCGTTGCGGCACTTGCGCGGCTTCGATTTCAGGATTGCCAGATGCGGATGCAGGTGTCCACGAACCGCGGCGGCTGGCAGATGCGCGGCAAAAGCAGCGTGAAAGCGGAGTCCCGGGGCGATTTTCCTGGCAAAGGCCCATTCCAGCTCGGTTTTGGGCCGCTGCGGGCTTAACCATAATCAAAAGTTAAGGCCGCTCCGCCAACGCAACCCACTATGGCTAGTGCGACCGCGTAATGAGACCCCTAAATCTAGGTGAACATCGGTTGCGCCCTCGCAAAAGACGATGCAGATTAACGGCATACGGGGAGGCCACCTCGAAGCTGAAGCGCGACGTCACGTCGTGGAGGTGGACATGCTCAATCTCAACCTGACGGCTTTCCAAAGCCAAGAGTTCATCGTCGGTATCGCGGTTGCGGCCATCCTGGTCGCCGCGCTCGCTGCATCATCGCTGTTTCGCAACCTGGCGCTCGCACTCGCCGCCGGCGCCGTGGTGCTGCTCTACCTGCAAGGCGGGGTTGGCGCGCTGATCGCCACCTCGTCACTGGTGGAGAAGGAGATCCGGTCGCTGCCGGACTTCTCCAACGGCCTCGTGGTGGGGCTCGCGGTGTCCGCCGTGCTGATGATCGGGCTGCAAAAGCGCTCGACCTGACGAAAAATAAGCTCTTCGCAAGCAATATTGCATCAAGCAGAGCAGCCCCGGCGGGCAGCGCCGAGGCATTTTTTTCGTCCGTCACTAGATGATAGGGATGGACGCAATGACGGCCCCCCCGACAACCAGCGCCGAAGCCAAGGACCCCGTCTGCGGCATGACGGTCGATCCGGCGACGACGCCGCATCGCCACAGCCATCGCGGCGTCTCCTATTTCTTCTGCTCCGGCGGCTGCCGCGCCAAGTTCGCGTCCGACCCCGAAAAATATCTCGATCCATCAGCGCCCGCGCCGGAAGCGCCGATCCCAACCGGCACGATCTTTACCTGCCCGATGCATCCCGAGGTGCGGCAAGAGGGTCCCGGCTCCTGCCCGATCTGCGGCATGGCGCTTGAGCCGGAGACGCCGACCGCCGACACCGGGCCGAACCCTGAACTTACCGACATGACGCGGCGGTTCTGGATCGGGGTGTTGCTGACGCTGCCCATCGTGGCGCTGGAGATGGGCGGACACCTGTTCGGCTGGCATCCGCTCAACCCGTCGCAATCGAATTGGGTGCAACTGGTGTTTGCCACACCGGTGGTGCTGTGGGCGGGCTGGCCGTTCTTTGTGCGTGGCGCGCAATCGATCGCGAGCCGCAACCTCAACATGTTTACCTTGATCGCGCTCGGCACCGGCGTGGCGTGGATCTACAGCGTCATCGCAACCGCTACGCCCGGCCTGTTTCCGCCGGCGTTTCGCGATCACCATGGCGCGGTCGCGGTTTATTTCGAGGCGGCGGCCGTCATCACCGTGCTGGTGCTGCTCGGCCAGGTGCTCGAGTTGCGCGCCCGCGAACAGACCTCCGGTGCGATCCGCGCGCTACTCGATCTCGCGCCGAAGACCGCGATCAGCGTCACCGAACACGGCGACGAGGTGGTGGCGCTCGAAACCATCGCGGTCGGCGATTCGCTGCGGGTGCGGCCCGGCGACAAGGTGCCGGTCGACGGCGAATTGATCGACGGCCATTCGACACTCGACGAATCCATGGTGACCGGCGAGTCGATGCCGGTCAGCAAGGACGTCGGCTCCAAAGTGATCGGCGGCACGATCAATCGCAGCGGCGGCTTCGTCATGCGCGCCGAGAAGGTCGGCCGCGATACCATGCTGTCGCGGATCGTGCAGGTGGTCGCAGACAGCGCAGCGCTCACGCGCGCCGGTGCAGCGCCTCGCCGATCAGGTCGCGGAATGGTTCGTCCCGGCGGTGATCCTGGCCGCGATTCTGGCCTTCTCCGCCTGGGCGACGTTCGGCCCGGAGCCGCGCTACGCCTACGCCCTGGTCGCCGCCGTCACGGTGCTGATCATCGCCTGCCCCTGCGCGCTCGGCCTTGCCACGCCAATGTCGATCATGGTCGGCATCGGTCGCGGCGCGCGTGACGGCGTCCTGATCAAAAGTGCCGAAGCGCTGGAGCGCATGGAGGCGGTGAACACGCTCGTTGTCGACAAGACCGGCACCCTGACGGAGGGCAAGCCAAAGGTCGTCGCCGTCAACGTGGCCGACGGCTTTGATGAAGCCGACGTGCTGCGGCTCGCCGCCAGCGTCGAGCGCGGCAGCGAGCATCCGCTCGGCAAGGCGGTGGTCGAAGCAGCCGCTGAGCGAAAGATTAAGCTTGCGTCCGTGCGCGGCTTCGATTCGCCCGTCGGCAAGGGCGCGATCGGCATGGTGGGTCGCCGCCGCATCGTGCTCGGCAACGCACGGTTTCTGGGCGAACTCAACATCACGACGCAATCGCTTGAGCAGCAGGCCGAAAAGTTCCGCAGCGAAGGCGCGACCGCGATCTTCGTCGCCATCGATGGCAAGGCCGCGGGCGTCATCGCCATCGCCGACCCGGTGAAGGAAAGCTCCGCGCATGCGCTGGAAGCGCTGAAGGCAGACGGCATCGCCATTGTCATGCTGACCGGCGACAACCGCACCACTGCGATGGCGGTGGCGCAAAAACTCGGCATCGGCGAGGTCGAGGCCGAGGTGCTGCCCGATCAGAAAAGCGCCGTGATCGAACGGCTCAAGCGCGAGGGCCGCGTGGTGGCGATGGCCGGCGACGGCGTCAACGACGCGCCGGCGCTGGCGGTCGCCGACGTCGGCATCGCCATGGGCACCGGCGCCGATGTCGCCATCGAAAGCGCCGGCATCACGCTCCTCACCGGCGACCTGCGCGGCATCGTGCGGGCGCGGCGGCTGTCTCGCGCGACCATGCGCAACATCCGGCAGAATTTGTTTTTTGCTTTCATCTACAACGCCGCCGGCGTGCCGATCGCGGCCGGCGCGCTCTATCCGCTGTTCGGCATTCTGCTGTCGCCGATGGTCGGCGCGCTCGCGATGTCGCTGTCGTCGGTCAGCGTCATCCTCAACGCGCTCCGATTGCGGTTCGTGAAACTCGACTAGGACTGCCCGCCGCTGCAGTTGATCACTTGGCCGGTGATGAAGCTCGCGTCGTCGGAGGCGAGAAACGCGATCGCCGCCGCCTGCTCTTCCGGCAAGCCGCGGCGCCGCAATGCCTGTTGGCTGCGGATGTCCTCGGCCATCTCGCGGCGATACTCGGCCTCCAGCGCCGGCTCCTCGACGGTGTGGCCCGGCTTGATGAACTGCCGCGACACGACGCGATCGGAAATCTCGGTGCCGCCCGGCGCCATCGCGTTGATGCGGATGCCGTAGCGCCCGTATTCCATCGCCATCACCTTGGTCAACGCCAGGATGCCGCCTTTGCTGGTGGCATATGGCAATCGATAGAGCCCCCGCGTCGATTGCGAGCCGAGGTTCACGATCGAACCGGCCTTCTGCTTCATCATGATCGGCAGCACGGCGAGGCAGCCCCACAAGGTCGGATAGAGCGAACGCTCCAGCTCCATCGTGGTTTCTTCTTCGGTGTAGAGATGGAACGGCTTGATCCAGATCGTGCCGCCGACATTGTTCACCAGCACGTCGATCCGGCCGTAGGCGGCGACCGCCTTGCTCATCAGCTCTTTGGCGCCGGTCAGGGTGCTGAGATCGACCAGAACCTTGAGCGCGGGGACGCCGTGCTCGCCGAGCTCGGCCATGGTCTGCGTCGCGCCTTCGTCGACGCGGTCGGCGACGACAATGGTGCCGCCCTCGGCGCCGAGCCGCTTGGCCGCAGCGCGGCCGATGCCCTGCCCCGCCCCGGTGACGATACAGATTTTGTCTTTCAGCCGGCGTCCGCCGGCCGCGCGATGATCGAGGTCAGCCATGTGTCCTCAGATCGAGGTGTGCGGCACGCCTTCGCGCACCGTGAGGTCGTCGCGCTTGGCTTCGGCAAACGGCACATCGACCGGCAGCACGAAGGTCGCCGAACGCACCCGCTGCGCCTCAGCGTCGAGGCCCGGGGGCGCCGCGCCTTTCTGGACGCCTTGCGCTGCGCGCAGCAGCCGGTGCCGCGCCATGATGATGGCATTGTCGGTGGAAACCAGGTTCTCCTTGGAGCGGTCCTGGATCGGCCCCATGCTTTCCTGCACCGAAGCGTCCTGCATGGCGATGCCGCGCACGCCGCAATAGGTCTCGCCGCGCTTCTGCGCCGCGCGGTCCATGTTGTAGTCGTTGTCCTTGTTGATGATCGGCCGGAACGTGCCGTCGGGAATGAGCGGCACGTGGATGCCGCCGCCCTTGCGCATCACGTCGAGCTCCATGTCGCTCAACGCCCGAGTCGGATGATAGGTGAAAGTCCAGGTGAAGCAGGTCTCGTCGTCGATCGGCACCCAGGCGTGCGCGTTGAGCGCGTTGTGGCCGTAGGGCGGCACCATGGTGTACCAGGGCATGATCCACTGGGTGATGCGCCAGTAGTAATGGCCTGCCTCGGCGTTCCGCCGCGCCGCGATGAAAAGCCCGCCGGACGATTCCACGATTTCGAACTTCGGCTTCTGGTCGGCCTGATAGTGCGCGCCCTTGGTGTTGCGATGGAGCGGATCACGGTGCATGTCGCCGGAGTGCAGGAACGACACGTGGCTAGAATCGATGCCGCCCTCCATCGCCTGGAGGTAGTTGCACTCCTGCAAGCGCTTGGTGTTGTAGCAATGCGCGGCCGGCAGCGTGGACCACTCAAACTCCGGAAATGGCGGTTGCAACTCCGGCGGTCCCATATAGGCCCACAGAATCCCGCCGCGCTCGATCAGCGGATAGGACTTCAGCTTGATCTTGTTGCAGAAGCCGCTTTCGGAGGGCTCCGACGGCACCTCGATGCACTGGCCGGTGTGGTCGTATTTCCAGCCGTGATAGGGGCAGCGCAGCCCATTGTGCTCGTTCCGCCCGAACCACAGCGAGACGCCGCGGTGGGCGCAGAACTCGTCGGTCAGCGCCAGACGGCCCTGGGTGTCGCGCCAGGCCAAGAGGCGTTCCGACAGAAGCTTGATTCGCACCGGCGGGCATTCGTTCTCCAGCAACTCGTCGGCGTGCATCGCCGGAATCCAATAGCGGCGGAACATCTCGCCCATCGGCGTGCCGGGGCCTGTCTGGGTCGCGAATGTATTTTGCTCAGGCCTGAGCATGGAATGCTCCTCGAATCTCGCGCAACGAACCGATCTCCTGACGACAATACAGCAAACACCTTGGGTTTCGCACCTCACGACCGACCCCAAATTACACCTAGGGCCGCCAACGGCCCGGCCTGCAACCGGTCGCGGCGCTAAAGCCGCCATATTGTCTACCCAATTGGGGAACTTTGTCCGGCAGTGAAATTTGACATAGAGCGTGCTTTCGACTGAATGCGCGACCTCTTATTTGTGCCAAACGTGAGTTGGATTTTCCGGCGCGCGCAACGCCAATTCCGGTTGGGAAATGCCAAAGCAGTCTCAAGTCCTCACGCTGCCGACGCTTCATCCGCACGCAGCGGAGCTGCGCGAGGCTATTCTCAACAAGCTGACTTATGCGTGCAGCAAGACGCCGTCGAACGCCGGCGCCTATGATTGGTATTTGGCCACCGTGCTCGCCGTCCGCGACCGCATGGTCGACCGCTGGCTGGAGTCCGAGCAGCGGACCGAGCGAGGGCACGGCAAGCGCGTGTATTACCTCTCGATCGAATTCCTGATCGGGCGGTTGCTGTTCGATTCACTGATCAACCTCCGGCTGCTTGGAACCGCGCGCGCAGCGCTGGCCAGCCTCGACGTCGATCTCGACCAACTGCGCAAGCTCGAGCCCGACGCAGCGCTCGGCAACGGCGGCCTCGGCCGACTCGCCGCGTGCTACATGGACAGCATGGCGGCGCTCGCGGTGCCGGCCTATGGCTACGGCATCCGCTACGAACACGGCCTGTTCATGCAGGAGATTCGCGACGGCTGGCAGCACGAATTGCCGGAGCGCTGGCTCGCGTTCGGCAATCCGTGGGAGTTCGAGCGACTCGAGACCGAGTATTCGATTCGCTTCGGCGGCAGCGTCGAATATGTCGGCGGCGGAGCGGAAGGTACGGCGCGCGGCCTGTGGTATCCGGCCGAACGGGTGCTGGCGGTCGCGCATGACACACCGATCACCGGATGGCGCGGCCGCCACGTCAACACGCTCCGGCTCTGGTCGGCGCGCTCGACCACCCCGGTGCATCTCGGAGCGTTCAACGAAGGCGACGTGGTCGGCGCCACCGCGCCCCGCATGCAGGCCGAAGCCATTTCGCGCGTGCTCTATCCGAGCGACGCCACGCCCGCCGGACAGGAGCTGCGGCTCCGCCAGGAGTATTTTTTCACCTCGGCGTCGCTGCAGGACATCGTCGGACGCCATCTGGCGCAGTTCGACAGCCTCCACTCACTGCCCGACCACGTCGCGATCCAGCTCAACGACACCCATCCGGCCATCGCCGTTGCCGAGCTGATGCGTATCCTGGTCGATGAGCACGATTTTTCCTGGACGGACGCGTGGCGCATCACCCAGGCGACGCTGAGCTACACCAATCATACGCTGCTGCCCGAGGCATTGGAGAGCTGGCCGGTCGCGCTGCTCAAACGCCTGCTGCCGCGGCACGTGCAGATCATTTTCGTCATCAACAAGCTGCATCTCGACGAGGCCGTCGCCAAGGGTTTCACCGAGCCGGAGATGCTCGCCGCGATCTCACTGATCCAGGAAGGCGACGACAAGCGCGTGCGGATGGGGCACCTGGCTTTCGTCGGCTCCCACAAGACCAACGGCGTCTCGGCGCTGCACACCGACCTGATGGGACAGACGGTGTTCCGCGATCTCGACCGGGCCACGCATGGCCGCATCGTCAACATGACCAACGGCATCAGCTTCCGCCGCTGGCTGTTCGAGGCCAACCCGAATCTGACGACGCTGCTGACCCGCACGCTCGGCGAACGGGTCCTCGACGATCCAAACGAGCTCACCGGGCTCGAGCACTTTGCCGACGATCCGAACTTCGTGCAGCACTATGCGGCGATCAAGCGCGGCAACAAGCAAGCGCTGGCCAAGCGCATCCACGAGCTCAACGGACTGACGGTCGATCCGGCTGCGATGTTCGACGTGCAGATCAAGCGAATCCACGAATACAAGCGTCAGCTTCTCAACATTCTCGAAATCATCGCGCTCTATCTGGCGATCCGGCTGGAGCCGGACCGGGCGTGGACACCGCGGGTCAAGATCTTCGCCGGCAAGGCCGCCGCGAGCTACGAGCGCGCCAAGCTGATCATCAAGCTTGCCAACGACGTCGCCCAGGTTGTCAACGCCGATCCCAAGATGGGCGGCCGCCTGAAGGTAGCCTTCCTGCCAAACTACAACGTCAGCCTCGCTCAGGACATCATTCCGGCCACCGACCTGTCGGAGCAGATTTCGACCGCTGGCATGGAAGCCTCCGGCACCGGAAACATGAAGCTCGCGTTGAACGGCGCGCTGACGATCGGCACGCTGGACGGCGCCAATATCGAAATCCGCGACCGGGTCGGCGCCGACAACATTTTCATTTTCGGGCTCACGGCGGACGAGATCGGGCAGCGGCGGCAGGCCCATTTCACCGGGCAGGACGCGGCGATTGCCTCGCCGCGCCTCGCCGAGGCCATCTCCTGCATCCGCAGCGGCGCGTTTTCGCCCGACGATGCGGACCGCTTCGCCCCGATCGTCGAAGCGCTGCTCGGCTTCGACCATTTCATGGTGGCGGCGGATTTCGACGCCTACTGGACGGCGCAGCGGACAGTCGACGCGCTTTACGGCCAGCCCGGCTGGTGGCGGGCCGCGATCCTCAACACCGCGCGTATGGGATGGTTTTCGTCGGACCGCGCCGTTCGCGAATACGCGGACAAGGTGTGGGACCTCAAAATCGATGAGCCGACCTAAAAGGAAATCATGCAATCGCTCTTCATCGGCCAGACTTACATCGACGTGACGTTCCTTGCGGACCACATGCCGCAGGGCGACGAGAAATCCGTCGCGTCGGAGTATGCGGTGTCGTTCGGCGGCAATGCGGTAACGGCGGCGTTCTGCTGCGCGAAACTAGGCATCAAGCCTGACCTGATCGCCACCAACGCCGACGACTGGCTCGGCAACATGTTTCATCGACATGGCGGCGAAATACGACGTGCATCTGCACACCCGCAAGGTCGAGAAATCATCGCTGTCGTTCATCATGCCGAAGGACGGCAAGCGCGCCATCGTGCGCTGCCGCGACGACCACTACCTGACGTCGTTTCCCGTGCTGGAGCTCGACGGCTGCCGTGCCTTGCATCTCGACGGGCATCAGGCCGACGCCGCCCTGTTCTACGCGCAACGCTGCCGCAAGGCCGGCATCCTCACCTCGCTCGACGGCGGCGGCCTGCGCACCAACACCCATGAGCTGCTCGCCTTTATCGATGTCGCGATGGTGGCGGAACGCTTCTGCCAGCAGATGGACAAGACGCCGGCGGCGATGCTGGATTATCTCAAGAGCCGCGGCTGCAAGATCGGCGGCGTCACGCAAGGCGAGCGCGGCGTGCTGTGGTACGACGAGAGCGGTACGGTGCGAACGCTCCCGGCGCTGGCGGTCCCAGCAGCCCGCGTCCGCGACACCAGCGGCGCGGGCGACGTCTTCCACGGCGCCTACGTCTATTCCTATCTCGACAACCCGTTCAAGGGCTGGGAGCAGCACTTTCGGTTTGGCCAGCACGCTGCGACCTACAAGATCCAGCATCTCGGCAACGAAGCGGGCCTGCCGACCCTCGACGCGATCGACGAGGTCGCCCGCGAATTTGATCAGAATGCCGGCGCCGAGCCACGGCCGGCACGAGAAAATATCGCGGCAATTCGCGTCAGCCGCTGATCGGCCGCGAGCTCTTCCAGCGATACCGGCCAGCGCCGCCGCCAGTTCGGGTGTTCGGCGACCGTGCCTGGCACGTTGACCTGGTCATCGAGAGCAAGAACGTCCTCGACCGCGACCGAGACCAGTCGCGTTGGCGTCGCGGCGAGGAAGGCAGCAACCTCCTCGAAGCCAATTTGCCGACGGCCGATCGCCGCGGCGAGAGCGGCGCAAAACGTCACGCGGGAATGGTGCCGCTCGTCGTCGGTCTCGCCGGGGTCGACGCTGATCGCGCGCTTGGTCTTGAGATCGTGCCCGCTCATCCACCCCGCGAAGGTCGGCAGATCGTGGGTGTTGAGCGTCGCGATGGCGCGCTCGGGGTACTCCTCGGGCCGGCGAAACGAACCGTCCCAATTGCGCTCGAACAGCACGACGAGATAGGACCACACGCCCCATGCCGACAGCGCTGCGCGGAAATTCTCCGGCACGGTGCCGAGATCCTCGCCGATGGTGATGCAGTTCCAGCGCCGGCTTTCCTCGGCGACGACCGCGAGCATTTCCGCGAACGGCAGACGAAGATAAGCGCCCTGGCTGGCCGGCAGACCGTGCGGAATGACGAACAGCCGCATGAGGCCGAGCACGTGATCGATGCGCATCGCGCCGGCGTAACGCATGACCGAGCGCAGCATCTGGCGGAACGGTTCGAAACGGCTCGCCACCAAGCCAAGCGGATTGTACGCGGTGAGGCCCCAGTCCTGCCCGGCCGGATTGAACTGGTCCGGCGGCGCGCCGACCGATAGTCCGCGCAGCACGATGCCTTGCGCCATCCAGGCGTCGGCACCGCCGGCATCGACGCCGATCGCAGTGTCGAGGTAGAGGCCAACAGCAAGGCCGTGCCGTCGCGCAACGTCGCGGCAGCGTCCGAGTTGGCGCTCGGCGTTCCATTGCAGGAATTCGTGAAAGCGGATGTCGTCGGGATGGCTTTCCCGGATTTTCCGTAGCGCATCGTGGGTGGGCGCGCGCCATTCATCAGGCCATTCCCACCATGCACCGGAATGTTGCGCCCGCAGGGTCTCGAATGCCGCAAAATTTTCCAGCTCGCGGCCGCGTTCCTGCCGATAGGCTGCAAAATCCTGGAGGCGTTCTCGGCTGCCGTTCGCGGCGAAACTCCGATATGCCGCGCGCAGCGCTGCAATCTTGAGCGCGGCGACGGCGGAATAATCGACCAGTTCGGCGTCGCGCAACCGGGCGATGTCCGGCGCGATGTTTACGGCATGACCACGGTCGAATTCCTTGATCGCCTCGACGTCGATATAGAGCGGGTTGAGGAACAGTCGGCTGTTCGGGGAGTACGGGCTGCCGGAACATGACGCCCGGTCATAGAACTGCGCATGTAGCGGATTGAGTCCGATGCCCGCGCCGCCAAGGCCGGCGATGACTTCCAGCAAGTCCGCGAGATCGCTGAAATCGCCGTGGCCCCAGTTGCGGCGCGAGCGGACACCGTAAAGCTGCACCGCCAGGACCCAGCATTTCCGTCCGTCTCCCTGATAGGCGAGCGTGGGCTCTCTTGCTTGTTCACGCATAGCAGCCGGCTGATTGCCGCGGGCGGACAGTGCCTCGACGATCCGGCGGATCGTGCCCTCGTCAGCGTCCCGGCGACGGCCCTGGATATCGAGATAGCTCGGCTCGATGCCCCAGCGCGCCGCCAGTTCGGTCATATCCATCGGAATTTCATGCCGGAATGAGCCCCTACCGGGCGAAAACCACCGGTAACCCAGTTCGGTTCCGCTTTAGTTCGCATTTGGAACCGGAGGCCGCCATAGTCGTTGTCGAACGGGCCCATTTTTCCTCGTTTTTGCGGTGCAGAAGTGATGCAAGCGGCGACCGCGCCCGGTCCTCGAAGGCTCGTGATTTCGGAGCTTCCGGTAGCTCCGGGCGATCCGACCGGACCGCGGTTTCTGGTCGAGGACATCTATCCCAGCGTCGACGGCGGGCGCTATCCGATCAAGCGCATCGTCGGCGAGCCTATTGAAGTCTGGGCGGATTTGCTCCGCGAGGGCCACGATCAACTGGCCGCGGAGCTGTTGTGGCGAAAGGAGTCCGAGGCCGATTGGCGGCGCGCGCCGATGCGGCTCGCGGGAAACGATCGTTGGCACGGAAGCTTCACGCCGCCCGAGCCCGGCCGCTACCTGTTCGCCATCGAAACCTGGACCGATCAGTACGGCACCTGGCGCAAACAACTGCTGCTCAAGCGCGACGCGGGTCTTGATCTCACTCTCGAGGCCAAGGAGGGTCGCGAACTTCTCGGCGAGCTTAATGCTCGCGATGCGAAGAACAAACGCCGGATCGAACGCGCCCGACGGGATTTCGATCGCACCGCCGATCTGGAAGTTCTGCTGGACGACGAGCTCGCGGAGGCCGTCGCCGAGAGCGACCCACGCGGCGACCTGACCCGCAGCATGGCGGTTCCCGCGATCGTCGATCGGCCGCGGGCGCGGGCCGGCGCCTGGTACGAGATGGTACCGCGCAGCCAGGGCACGGTGCCGGGCAAACACGGCACGTTCGACGACTGCATTGCGCGCCTGCCTGAAATCGCCGCGCTCGGCTTCGACGTCGTTTATCTGACGCCGATCCACCCGATCGGCATGACCAACCGCAAGGGCAAGAACAATTCGCTGAAAGCCGCGCCGGACGATCCCGGCAGTCCCTACGCCATCGGCAGCTGGCAGGGTGGCCACGACGCGGTGCATCCGGAGCTCGGCACGCTCGACGACTTCCGCCGCTTCGTTGATGCCTGCCGCAGGCTCAACATGGAGGTGGCGCTCGACTTCGCCATCCAGTGCTCGCCGGATCATCCCTGGTTGAAGGAGCATCCGGACTGGTTCAAGCGCCGCCCGGATGGCTCGATCCGCTATGCGGAAAACCCGCCGAAGAAATACGAGGACATCGTCAATCCGGATTTCTACTGCGCCGACCGCATCGCGCTGTGGCAGGCGCTACGCGACGTCATCCTGTTCTGGGTGAAACAGGGCGTCCGCATCTTCCGCGTCGACAATCCGCACACCAAGCCATTTCCGTTCTGGGAATGGCTGATCCACGAAGTGCAGGAGCGCGATCCGAACGTACTGTTCCTCGCCGAGGCGTTCTCGCGACCGAAGATCATGAAGGGGCTGGCCAAGCTCGGCTTCTCGCAATCCTACACCTACTTCACCTGGCGCACGCACAAGGCCGAGCTGCAGGAGTATCTCAGCGAGATCACGCGACATCCCGAGCGCGAATACTTCCGGCCGAATTTTTTCGTCAGCACGCCCGACATCCTGCCGGTGCAGCTGCAAAAGGGCGAGCCGTGGATGTTCAAGTCGCGCGTGGCGCTCGCGGCCACGCTGTCAGGGAACTACGGCATCTACAACGGCTTCGAGCTCCTGGAGCACGAGCCGATCCCCGGCCGCGAGGAATACATCAACTCCGACAAGTACGAGATCAAGGTCCGCGACTGGGACAAGCCGGGCAACATCAAAAGCTATATCGGCACGCTCAACCGCATCCGACGCGAGAACACGGCGCTTCAACAGACCAGCAACTTGCGTTTCGCGCAGGTCGACGACGGCGAGGTGATCGGCTTTGTCAAGGAATCCGTCGGGCATGACAACGCGGTCGCCGTCGCTATTGCGCTCAACGGCCACGGCCCGCGTACGTTCTGGTTCCACTTCGGCGAGATCACCGTCGGCACGGGCGACATGCGCGCGCCGGTGCGCGCCGTCATCAACCTCGTGACCGGTGAGCGGCTCATGGTCGAATGGGGCGGCGTGCGCCTGACCATCGATCCGTCCGACGACCCTGCCCTGCTGTTCCGCTGCGAAATTTGAAAACGGGTTATGCCGTGAACGTGCTGCCCCAAATCGACGTCCAGGCGAAGACGCAGAACGACCTGTGGTACAAGGACGCGATCATCTATCAGCTTCACGTCAAGGCGTTCGCCAATTCAAACGGCGACGGCATCGGCGACTTCGCCGGTCTGACCGAGAAGCTCGATTATCTCCAGGACCTCGGCGTCAATACGCTGTGGCTCTTGCCGTTCTATCCGAGCCCCGGCAAGGACGACGGCTACGACATCGCCGACTATCGCCGCATCAATCCCGATTTCGGAAGCCTGCGGGATTTCCGCAAGTTCATGACCGAGGCGAAGCGCCGCGATCTTCGCGTCATCACCGAGCTCGTCATCAACCACACCTCGGATCAGCATCCGTGGTTCAAGCGAGCGCGGCGCAGCGGGCCCGATACCGACGCGCGCAATTGGTACGTCTGGAGCGACACCGACAAAAAGTACGACGGCACGCGGATCATCTTCACCGACACCGAGAAATCGAACTGGACCTGGGACCAGGACGCCAAGGCGTATTATTGGCACCGGTTTTTCTCGCACCAGCCCGACCTCAACTTCGACAATCCGCGCGTGCTTTGGGCCCTGATCCAGGTGATGCGCCGCTGGCTCGACATGGGCGTCGACGGCTTCCGTCTCGACGCCATCCCCTACCTCTGCGAGCGCGACGGCACCAACAACGAGAATCTGCCGGAGACCCACGCGATCATTCGAAAGATCCGGCAGGAGCTCGACGCCTACAGCCCAGGCAAGGTGCTGCTGGCCGAGGCCAACCAATGGCCCGAGGACGTCAGCGCCTATTTCGGCGACGGCGACGAATGCCACATGGCCTATCACTTCCCGCTGATGCCGCGCATCTACATGGCGATCGCGCAGGAGGACCGCTTCCCCATCGCGGATATCCTGCGGCAGACGCCGGAAATTCCGGCGAACTGCCAGTGGGCGCTGTTTCTCCGCAACCACGACGAGCTGACCTTAGAAATGGTCACCGACGTCGAGCGCGATTACCTGTGGTCGACCTATGCCAACGACCCGCGGGCGCGCATCAACCTCGGCATCCGGCGGCGGCTGGCGTCGTTGATGGAAAACGACCGCCGCAAGATCGAGTTGATGAACTCTCTGCTGTTCTCATTGCCCGGCACGCCGATCATCTATTACGGCGACGAGATCGGCATGGGCGACAATATCTATCTCGGCGACCGCAACGGCGTCCGCACGCCGATGCAGTGGACCTCGGACCGGAACGGCGGATTTTCCCGCTGCGATCCCGCACGGCTCTATCTGCCGGTCATCATGGACCCGGTGTACGGGCACCAATCGGTCAATGTCGAGGCGCAGCAGCGTAGTCCGTCGTCGTTCCTGAACTGGATGAAGCGGCTGATCGGCGTGCGGCGATCCAACAATGCGTTCAGCCGCGGAAACTTGCGCTTCATCCGCCCGACGAACCGGACTGTGATTGCCTACGTCCGGCAGCACGAGAATGAGACCATCGTTTGTGTCGCAAACCTGTCGCGTTCCGCCCAGGCCGCGGAAATCGATCTCAGTCCGTGGAAGGGCCGCGTGCCGATGGAAATGCTCGGGCGAACGGCATTTCCACGGATCGGCGAGCTTCCCTATCTCATCACGCTGCCGCCCTACGGCTTCTTCTGGTTTCTGCTGGGCGATCAAGCCGAGCCGGAACCCGAAGTGCGAATCGTGCCGCGCGAGACCATCACACTGGTGTGGGCGAGCGACTGGGATTCGCCATTGGCCACCCGCGAACGTTACGCATTCGAACACGACGTGCTGCCGCATTTCCTGATGGATCGCCGGTGGTTTGCCGAGAAGGCGCGCGGCTTGCCGGCGGCCAAACTCGAAACCGCCATTCGACTGGAGCGTCACGGCGTCGGCGCCACGCTGGCTGTTGTCGGCGTTCCGGGCGAGCGATCCGCCCTCACACCCGAGCAGCAGACCACGTCCCGCTATCTGCTTCCGCTGATGGTCAAATGGACGCGCTTCGATCGTTCCGGAGCGATACCCGCGAACGCCATCGCAGCCGTTCGCCGGGGCCGTCAGGAGGGAACGCTGATCGATGCCGGCAGCGATCAGGAGTTTGTCACGCTGCTGCTTCGCATGATGCATACCGGCGATACCGTCGAAGGGGACGGTCACCGGCTGGAAGCCTTGCCGACCGGCAGCGTTCAAGCAGATGCCGCCGCCTGCGCCCGACAAGATCACCGCGTCCAACCGCGAACAGTCCAACACCACGGCCATCGTGGACGCCGCATGCGTGGTAAAGATTTTCCGCAAGATCAATGAAGGAACTCATCCGGAAATCGAGATCGGACGCTTTCTGATCGAACAGACCGGATACCGCAACGTTCCCGACCTGCTGGGCTCGATCGAGCTCGTTGAGGGCGATCGGCGAAGCGCGGTCGTCGTGGCGCACCGTTTCATCGGAAACCAGGGCGACGCCTGGACTGTCACCGAAGCCTATCTCGGCCGTTTCATCGACGATCAACGCGTGTTGTCGGCGTCGGCCTTGCCTGAGGAAAGCCCGGAGTTGGCTTCCTATCTGCGGCTGCTGACACAAATCGGACGCCGGACCGGCGAGCTGCAAACCGCACTGGCCAGCCGGCCCGACATTCCGGATTTCGCGCCGGAGCCGGTCGGCGCGGCAGACGTCGCGGCGTGGATCGAACGCCTGATCGAGCGCAGCGATCGCACCCTTAATCTTCTGGCCGACAAGCGTGGCGATCTGGCTGAAGTCGAGCAGGCCTTGGCCGATCGAATCCTGAAGGCACGCCCCGCGATCGCCGCTCACATTCGCGGTTCGCTGCCAAGCGCGATCGGTGCGGTGAAGATCCGCCACCATGGCGACTTCCATCTCGGGCAGGTGCTGGTCGCCAAGGACGACGCGTTCATCCTCGACTTCGAGGGCGAGCCGGGCCGCTCGCTCGCCGAGCGCCGGTCGAAGGCCCCGGCGGCGCGCGACGTCGCCGGGCTCATTCGCTCGATCGACTATTCGACCACTGCGGCGCTGTCGAACACGACCAACCTCAGCCCTGAGGAGCGCAACATCCTCACGCCGAAGCTCGATCTCTGGCGCGACAAGGCGGCGGAAGAATTCTGGACCGCGTGCCGCGCTGCCACCGACCCGGCGCTGTGGCCGTCCGATCCCGCCCAGGCGCGGAACCTGCTCGATTTCTTCCTGCTCGAAAAAGCCTTTTACGAAATGGAATACGAATTGATGAACCGTCCGGCCTGGCTGCACGTTCCTCTCGATGGGACCTGGCGCATCCTCAAGCGCCACAACGTGGTGCCGTCATGAGCATTTCCACCGCCGCACGCGCGATCGTCGAAGGCCGCCACCACGATCCGTTCAATTATCTCGGCTGGCACCGCGAGGGCGGCGAGCCGGTGGTGCGCGTGTTCCTGCCGGAGGCGACCGGCGTCAAGGTGCTCGACGACGCCGGCCACGTCAGCGAGCTGCCGCGCATCCACGCCGCGGGACTGTTTGCCGGCCCGGTCGAGGCACGCGATCCGCACTATCGGCTGCGGGCGCGCTTCGGCGACAACGAGGTCGAGATGGAAGACGCCTACCGCTTCCCGCCGATCCTGTCCGACATGGACCTGCATCTGCTCGGCGAAGGCACGCACCTGGAGCTCTACAACAAGCTCGGCGCGCATCCGATGCGGCACGAGGGCGTCGATGGCGTCGCCTTCGTGGTGTTCGCGCCGAACGCGCGGCGCGTCAGCGTCGTCGGCGACTTCAATTTCTGGGACGGCCGCCGCCACGCCATGCGGGTGCGCGGCAACGGCTACTGGGAAATCTTCGTGCCGGCCGCGCGCGCCGGCGACAAATACAAATACGAGATCGTCGGCGGCGACGGGCAGCTGCTGCCGCTGAAGGCCGACCCGGTGGCGTTCGCGGCCGAGCAGCGGCCTTCGACCGCCTCGATCGTGGTCGATGCCGCACGGTTACCGCAACCGGTGCGGCTGGAGCATCACGCCAACGCGCTGTCGGCGCCGATGTCGATCTACGAGGTGCATCTCGGCTCGTGGCGGCGCAATCCGAATGAAGGCTCGCGCTGGCTCACCTATCGCGAATTGGCGAAGGAGTTGCCCGATTATGCCGCCGACATGGGCTTCACCCATATCGAGCTGATGCCGGTGTCCGAGCATCCGTTCGACGGCTCGTGGGGCTACCAGCCGACCGGGCTGTTCGCGCCAACAAGCCGCTTCGGCTCGCCGGAAGATTTCGCGATGCTGATCGACGCCTGCCACCGCAAGGGCCTCGGCGTATTGCTCGACTGGGTGCCCGGGCATTTCCCCGACGATCCGCACGGGCTCGGGCGGTTCGACGGCACCGCGCTTTACGAGCACGCCAACCCGATGCAGGGCCGCCACCTCGACTGGGGCACGCTGATCTACAACTACGGCCGCGTCGAGGTGACGAACTTCCTCATGGCCAACGCGCTGTTCTGGATGGAGCGCTACGGCATCGACGGGCTGCGCGTCGATGCGGTCGCCTCGATGATCTATCTCGACTACAGCCGCCCGGCCGGCGGCTGGATTCCGAACCGTTACGGCGGCCGCGAGAACATCGACGCCATCGAATTCTTGCGGCGCACCAACACGCAGGTGTTCGCGCGGCATCCCGAAGCAACCACGGTCGCCGAGGAGTTCGACCGCGTGGCCGATGGTGTCGCGCCCGGTGGACTGGGGCGGCTTGGGCTTCGGCTACAAGTGGAACATGGGATGGATGCACGACACCCTCGATTACATCTCGAAGGAGCCGATCCATCGCCGCCACCACCACGGCAATATCCTGTTCGGCCTGCACTACGCGTTCTCGGAGAATTTCGTGCTGCCGCTGTCGCACGACGAAGTGGTGCACGGCAAGCGCTCGATCCTCGGCCGCATGCCGGGCGACGAATGGCAGCGCTTTGCGAATTTGCGCGCCTACTACGGCTTCATGTTCGGGCATCCTGGCAAGAAGCTGATGTTCATGGGCTGCGAGTTCGGCCAGGACTCCGAATGGACCCACGACCACAGCCTGCCGTGGCATCTCCTCGAACAGCAGAACCATCTCGGCGTGCAGCGGCTGGTCCGCGATCTCAACAATCTCTACCGCTCGACGCCGGCGCTGCACCAGCTCGACTGCGACGCGGCAGGTTTCGAATGGCTCGTCACCGACGACGCCAACCACAGCGTGTTCGCGTGGCTTCGCAAGGGCAGCGACCCGAAGTCGCGCTGCGTCGTGGTCGTCAACTTCACGCCCGAGGTCCGGCGCAACTACCGCGTCCGCGTGCCGTTCGCAGGCCAATGGCGCGAAGTGCTCAACACCGACGCTGCTCATTATGGCGGCAGCAACACAGGGAACGCAGGGCTTGTGTCCGCTGTTGTGACACCCGAAAGCCCGGAGCTGCACCTTGTCCTTCCACCGCTTGCTGCCGTCTATCTCGTTCCTGAAGTCTGATCGGCGGATCGCGGCGGGCTCGCCGCATCCGCTTGGCGCCACCTGGGACGGCCGCGGCACGAACTTCGCGCTGTTCTCGAGCACCGCCGAGAAGGTCGAGCTCTGCCTGTTCGATCCGACCGGAAGGAGCGAGACCGATCGCATCGCGCTGCCGGAGCGCACCGAGGATGTCTGGCACGGCTATCTGCCCTACGCGCAGCCCGGCCAGCTCTACGGCTATCGCGTGCACGGGCCCTATGACCCGGAGGCCGGGCACCGCTTCAACCCGCACAAGCTGCTGATCGACCCCTACAGCAAGCGGCTCGGCGGCCAGTTCGCCTGGACCGACGCGCATCTCGCCTATCGGGTCGGCCACAAGCGCGAGGACCTGTCGTACGACCGCCGCGACAACGCCCGCTCGATGTTCAAGTCCGTGGTGGTCGACCAGGCCCACACCTGGCCCGACGACCGGCACCCGCAGGTGCCGTGGGAAGACACCATCATCTACGAGGCACATGTCAAAGGCCTGACGCAATTGCGCCAGGATGTGCCGAAGGAATTGCGCGGCACCTACCGGGGCCTCGCCGCCCCGGCGATGATCGAGCACCTGCACAAGCTCGGCGTCACCGCGATCGAGCTGTTGCCGATCCATTGCTTCGCCGACGAGCCCCACCTGCTGCAGCACGGCCTCAGGAACTACTGGGGCTACAACTCGGTGAGCTTCTTCGCGCCTGAGCGGCACTACGGCTCCGAGCAGATCCGGAATGCATTCCGCTCCACGGTCGCCGAACTGCACAGCGCCGGCATCGAGATCATCCTCGATGTGGTCTACAACCACACCGCCGAGGGCAACCACCTCGGGCCCACGCTGTGCTACCGCGGCATCGACAACACCGCCTACTACTGGCTCGTGCCCGACACGCCGCGGTTCTATGAGAACTACACCGGGACCGGCAATGCGCTGAAGCTCGCGCATCCGCGCGTGCTGCAGATGGTCATGGACTCGCTGCGCTACTGGGTCGAGGTGTTCCACGTCGACGGCTTCCGCTTCGATCTCGCCCCGACGCTCGGCCGCACCCCGGCGTTCGATCGGCACAGCGCGTTCTTCGCCGCGGTCCGGCAGGATCCGGTGCTCGCCAACGTCAAGCTGATCGCCGAGCCATGGGACATCGGACACGGCGGCTATCAGACCGGCGGCTTTCCGCCGGGCTGGTCGGAGTGGAACGATGTCTATCGCAACACGCTGCGGCGTTATTGGCGCGGCGATGGCGGCCTGCTCGGCGACATGGCCAGCGCGCTCACCGGTTCGGCGCCGCAATACCGTCACGACGGGCGCGGACCGCACGCCAGCGTCAACCATGTCACCGTCCACGACGGCTTCACGCTCGCCGATCTGGTCAGCTACGAGCACAAGCACAACGAGGCGAACCAGGAGGACAACCGCGACGGCTCCGACGACAACAACGGCCTGAACTGCGGCGTCGAGGGACCGACCGACGACGGTGCGATCCTGGAGCGCCGGCGGCTGTTGCGCCGCAATCAACTGACGTCGCTGCTGCTGGCCCAGGGTGTGCCGCTCATTGTCGCCGGCGACGAGGCCGGCAACTCGCAGGGCGGCAACAACAACGCCTATTGCCAGGACAACGAGATCGGCTGGGTGAACTGGGCGGGCCTCGGCACGGACGACGACATGACGGAGTTTGTCGGCGGCCTGACGCGGCTGCGCCGGCGCTTTCCGCAACTCCGGTTGCGGCACTGGCTGGAGGGCAAGAAAGCCGACGGCTCCCACGACGTGTTGTGGCTGCGCCCCGACGCCGCCGAGATGAACGACGAGGACTGGCAATCTCCGGAAAGCCGGTTCCTGGCGTACATCCTGGCCGCGACCGAGAACGGCAACGAGCCGCTGTTCATCGTGTTCAACGCCGCAGAAAACGGCGTCGAGTTCACATTGCCGCCGTGGGCCAATGTCGCAGGCTGGTCCCGCGTGCTCGACACCGCGGCCCATTCCGTTCCGGCGGAAGAAAAGAGCGAGGCGCCGGGAGCCAAGTTGATTGCCTCGCCCGTTGCGATCCTGGTCTTCGCCGGCCGGCCATGATCGCGGCCCATTCGTGCCGCCGATCGCCCCGGCGAACGTCATTCCTGAAAGTTTCATTCGAATTGTGCGCGCCGCGGACCTTCCCCTACAGGAGGCCGCGCATGAATGAAGAAGACCCCGAAAAAGCGCCGGGAGCGCGAATTCGACGCCATCACGTTCGTGCTGGCCGGCGTGCTCAGTGCCGTTGTGCTTGGCGCCGTCGGCTACGGCATCTTCAAATCGTCGCGCGGGACGAATATTCCGTCGCTGACCGCGGGGCCGCAAATTCCCGGCGCCCCCGAACGACCGGTATCCACCACCGGCTCGCACTGACGGCGCACAATTTTCCTCGACTTTGCTGCATTGGCCGGCGTTCATCGGGAACCGATTCCCGCGCGGCAGGCTTATGTTCCCGGGAATGGTGGAGGCGAACCAATGACCGCTTTGCGACCGAACGATGAGCCCGCCCGGAAAGCCGTCCGGAAAACCCGCTGGCTGCCGACGCTGGAACAAGAGCTGAAGTCCCGGGTCGGTTGGGTGGACGAAGCCGTGAGCCCGTTCGCGGTCGAACGACGGGCCGTGCAGGCCGCGGCAAAAATCCAGCGTGATGCAGTGCCGCCGAAGGCTAGGCGTCTCGGGTTCGTTTCGCCAAAACGGGCTTCCGTAGACTTCGGATTCGTTTCGCCAAAACGAACTTCCGTAGATCTCGGGTTCGTTTCGCCAAAATGAACTTCCGTAGATCTCGGGTTCGTTTCGCCAAAACGCGGATTTGCACTTGGGCCATCCGTTGGGCCATCGGGGCCGAGCTGCCAACGGAACATGCCGCCTTCTGCGAAGTCAAAGGTAGCGTGGAGCAGGGAAACCGAAATCTACAACTCTCTCCAACGCGAAGCCCGCCGGTGACGCCAAGTCAGCCCCTACGGTTGCGCAGCAGCATGAGAGCTGTGCGGTGGTTTGATATGACGGGCTTGCCCGTGTGCAAACAACCGCGACAAGAACTTCACCCGCGCCAAGATGGAGCGACGCATAGCGCAGATCGAGGAAAGCGTCGCCCGTTACCTGCAGACGGACCGGCAGGAGCCGTCCGAGGCACTCAAAGCCAAGACGAACCGCCTGAAAGAGAAAATCGAGAAGCTGAAGGAGCAGATGCAGCGTCTCGAGATTCTCAAGGTAAAAATGCTTGCCACCCCGGACCAGCAGATATCGCTGACCGATCCGGATGCCCGCTCGATAATGCTCAGGTTGCCGTCGAAACCACATATCACCTGATCATCACACATGAGGTAACCAACGACGGGACCGATCGATCGCAGCTAAGCCCATGGCCAAGCAAGCAAAGGCGACGCTGGGAGTAGAAAATCTTGATGCCGTTGCCGACCGCGGCTACTTCGATAGCGAGGAGATCCTGGCCTGCGAGAACGCCGGCATCACGGTCACGCGGCCAAAGCCGATGACATCGAACTCAAAGGCGCAAGGGCGATTCGGCAAGCAAGACTTCCGCTATGTGGCTGATGAGAACGTTTACGTCTGTCCCGCCGGTGAATGGCTCAGCCACCATTCCACAACCGAGGAAAACGGATTGGTGCTGCGCCGCTACTGGACCAACGCCTGTCAGAGCTGCGCCATCAAGAATGCCTGCACCACCGCAAAGGAGCGACGGATCACCCGATGGGAGCATGAGCACGTTCTGGAGGTTGTACAACGCCGGCTCGACGAACATCCCGAGATGATGCGCCTGCGACGTGAGACGGTCGAGCACCCGTTCGGCACTATCAAGGCCAGGATGCGCGCAACCCACTTCTTGATGAAGACATTGCCAAAGGTCGCCACCGAGATGGCGTCGCACGTACTGGCCTACAATCTGACGCGCGTCATGAACATCATCGCGTCCAGCCGCTCTTAAGGTCGATGCGGGCGTAGCCGCCGCAGACATGCGTCCGTTTGCTGTCGCAGAACCGCCCAGGACGGCTGAAATCCCAATCAGGAGTGCATCCGGAACGGAAACCCGTAAATTCCCGAAAATCACTGCATTCGCCACCGCGCAGGGGTGTCACTAGGCGCCAATGCCTCAGACCACGCGTTTTTACACAACCAAGACCCGAAGCAGACATTTAGCCTGATCGGCTTCCGCGGCTGATTGTGTGCCGTTTCATCCACATTGCCATTGCGCAGCCTGCTATGGTTAGCGCACGAGGGCACATGCGGCGGCGCGAATTCATTTCGATGCTCGGCGGCGCTTTGGCCGCGCCGGCGACGCTTTGGCCGCAAGGGGCGCGCGCGCAACAGCCAGCAAGGGTGCCGCGGATCGGATGGTTTGCCATCGGCACGCCCCAGGGATCGGAGTTCTTTGAAGCCTTTAAGCAGGGACTGGGGCAGTTGGGCTATGTCGAGGGTCGATCCGTCATCATCGAGCCGCGTTGGCCGGCCGACATCCGCGATCGCGTGCCGGAACTCGTGCGCGAACTGCTGGCGCTCAAGGTGCAGGTTATCGTGGCCCAGGGAGCGATCGTGCCCGTCGTGCGCGGAGCAATCGACTCGACTCCCGTGGTATTCGGTTATAGCGGCGATCCGGTGGAGGCCGGGCTGGTGAATAGCTTCAGCCGGCCAGGCGGAAATTTCACCGGCGCAACATTCATGTCCTACGAGGTGAATGCGAAGCGGGTCGAGCTGTTGCGTGAGGCGTTTCCGCACGTCACGCGCGTGGCTATATTGTCCAACCCATTGCATCCGGGGGAGCAACGCGAGCTGAAAGAATCCGAGCAAGGCGCCGAACGGCTCGGTATCGGGGTTTCCTATGTTCAAATGCGGTCGGTCGCCGAAATCGAGCCGGCATTCGAGCGCATCCGTGCCGCAGGTGCCGAAGCCATGATCGTCCTGCCGGATGGGCTGGTCATGCAGCATCGGAAGCGGATCATTGAATTTGCGGCACTCCAGCGTATTCCCGCTATTTCCGGATGGTCCGAATTCGCCAAATCGGGCGGTACCATGACCTACGGGCCCAACCTCAAAGCTTCATTCCAGCGCCTCGCAGTGTACGTCGACAAGATTCTCAAAGGAGCGAATCCGGCCGAGTTGGCCGTCGAGCAACCGACCAAGTTCGAGCTGGTGATCAATCTCAAGGCGGCGAAGGCGATCGGGCTAGAGGTGCCAGCGATATTGCTTGGCCGCGCCGACGAGGTGATTGAGTAGCGACTGAATGTCTGCTGTTGGCACGTCACGTCATTTTGCGGCAGCGCAGTATTTCGGTCCCTTTCGGAGCGAAGCGGACATGAACTGAATTTATAAGCGCGCGCCCTAGTCCGGCCATTCCGCTCAGGTGAGCACCGTGCCAACCTAGACGGGATGTCCGGCACAAGTCCGGGCATGACGGCGGAAGGGCTATCCGAGGACGAAGGCTTCAGCATCGAAATAACCGAGCAAGACAGGGAGGGGGTCATGAGGTCGTTCAGACACTGCGTGCTCGCCGCACTGGCTTTGTTCGTTCTGCTGCCGATGGCTTCAGCCGACGACTATCCGTCGCGGCCGGTGACGTTGATCGCTCCGTGGCCAGCGGGTGGCGCGGTCGATACCCTCTGCCGGATTTTCGCGGCCAAGCTCACCGACCGGCTCGGCAAGAGCGTCATCGTCGAGAACCGCCCCGGGGCGGGGTCGGTGCTCGGCGTTGCAGCCACAGCGCGCGCCGCGCCCGACGGCTACACCATGGTGATGGCCGGCAGCGCGTCGCTCGCGACCACAGTCACGATCTACAAGAAGCTGCCATACGACCCGATGAAGGAGTTCTCTCCGCTGGCGCTGATCACCCGCATTCCGTTCCTGCTAGTGGCGAATCCGTCGTTGCCGGTGAAGACCGTGCTGGAGCTAATCGCTCTGGCGAAGAAGGAGCCCGGGCGGCTGTCCTACGCATCGGGCGGGCCCGGCTCGCCGCATCATCTGTTCATGGAGCTGTTCAAGAGCATGACCGGCACGCAGATGCTTCATGTCCCCTACAAAAGAATCGCGTTAGCAGAAATATAGCAAGAAAATCAATTGCGTAGCCGTGAAGTGTCCTGATAGTGTCCCAAGATCTTGCGGGCCCGCTTCGAATAGCTCGCAGCGCCAGAGTGGCGTGCAGTTGCGTCGGGAGCCTGCCCGTAGCTCAGCTGGTTAGAGTGCTGCCCTCCGAAGGCAGAGGTCAGAGGTTCGAATCCTCTCGGGCGCGCCATCGCATCAAGCACTTAGCGGATTCTTAGCGAGGGACCGGCCTTGGATGACCGAGGAGTTACCAACAAATAAGACACGGATTTCTAAATTTTGGTGATCAGCCGTGCTGGAGAGCCACCTGACCCGCCGGCCCGGTCGAACGACCGGGTTTTGATTTCGGCGCCGATCAGTGAATGGTCGCAACTTCGAGCGCGACCGTGGTCGCCACCATCGCAATGTCGCGGCCGCGCCGTGAGATCAGCAGCACGGTCAGCGGCAGCCGGCCGTCCTGCACGATCCGCTCGACGTCGTCGGCGTGCGCCGCAAGGCCACGCTCGCCCAGCACCACGGCCGCCGCGGCGATGACGAGGTCGATCCTATCGGCGCTGGGCCTTCTCTCGCTGGCCGCGGCGACCGCTTCGTCTGGTCGATCACCATCACCGCCCGTCACCGGGCGATCAGTCCCGACCTGCCCGGAGATCGTCCAGCGTCCCCTGAAGAGTGTCGAGCTTTTCCTTAATGACCTGAATCTCGTAGCCCAGGCCAATTCCAAAGAGGAGAGCCCCGATCCAAAATGCGGTTTCCTTCTCGATGTTCTTGAAGAGCACCACGTATGCGACGAATGCGGCGAGGCCGCCGACAGCCCAGAGCGTGAGCCTTAGCGGCTGCCTCGTGGGCTGTATTCATGCCGAAAACATCACTTCCTAAGAGAGCGGTTTTTGGCATGTCGGGCGGCTTCGGCGATGACTCGTACACGGTGGTGGTGATGCCGTTGGTGGTCGACCGTCCGGTGTTGCGACCCATGGAAGTCATAATACGAAGAAGGTCGAAATGTCAGA
>CAWKOD010000048.1:0-41900 GCA_963850885.1 uncultured Alphaproteobacteria bacterium
GGTACCGATTGCTGTTGTGCGAATGTCGCTGATTGGCATCAACCGGCGGCGGACCGCCTCCACGATCGAGGCGCGCAACTTTTGATCGGGCGCGCTCGCCGGATGTCTGCTTGTGGGGAGAAGGTTCTATCTGAGGATTTTGCCTTTTGACCCGCACGAGGCATGGGGATGCTTTCCGCCAGGTTACTTGGCAATGCCTTCGACGAAGTAGCTGCGTATTTTTGGCGAACTTTTCGGCTTCGGCGCGTGCCGCGGTGGCCACGGGACTATTGAACCACTGCTGCGCCTTTTCCAAGCTATCGAACGCAACAATTGTAATTCGACGAGGAGGCGAACCCTCCCCGGGTGCTATCTTCCCGCCAAGAACGATGTATTGCCCGCCGAAAGGCGAAGTGTCGCAGGCACGGCTTTAATGACGTTGAGAAATGCTGCTTGATCAGACACCTCTAACGTCTCGGTAACCCAAAAGGCTGGCGATATTTTGGTTTGGGCATGCAGCGCGCCGAAACCGATGCATCCGAAACGAAGCTGTTCGCCAGTATAGCCGCCAACTTGATTTGGATGGTCAGCTCTGCGGCGGAAAGGCCAGCATCCCTAGAACAGACGTGCAAGGACGGAGCGTTTGCAAATACACGCGTTGCGGAAAGCTCACATCGGAAGCTTAGTTGCGGCGTTTATCGGTGTACGACGCGGGCTTCCGACGACGGGTGACGGGCGGATGGGTGCCTAGAACAGGTTTGGCTCGACGCGACCGACATCAGCGAGGTTCATCAACATCGCTGGCTTCGGTTGCAGCCAAAGTTCGGGATCGTGGGCTGGCTTCGTTGCGAAGCGGCCACGGCCCCAGCGGTTGTCGCCCCGAAGAGCAGGATGCCGATCACGGCGACCCATTTGGTCCCCGAGCTTTTGGTCTTCGGCTCGTACCCAAGATTTCCCGAACCGTGGGCTTCAGCGACGTACCCACTGCCGAAAGGCGTGAACACTTCCGTGGTGTGATGGTGTCGCATCTGAATTCTCCCGAGATTCCCTCGCTGGACCATGGGCCCGTGGGGTGCAAGTTAGAAGTGCGAAAAGTCACAGTATCGTCACCCGTCATCGGGGCCGCTACAAAGGCCGGCTCAAGATGGTACGGGCCTGTTTTCAGCCCCTGTCAAAGTGCTCGTTTGAGCCGGTACGAACAGTTTCAATGGCCGATGGCCGACCACGCGAAACAACCATCGTCACCGAGTTGCAATGTGGTTCTTCAATGTCAAACTTGAGCAAGCGCTGTCCAAATTCAATGAGATCAAGGCTCGGCACACGGGCTAAACATCAATCGCGCTCAGCCGCCGCGGAAGATATGATAAGGACAGTCCGTGCAAGGTTCGATCGCGGGATCGGCAGCGCCTGCAATTCTTCTTGCGGGATTTGATCGACCATCGACAGCGCGAGGTCCGGAGACATGGACCCAGCGCGGAGATTTCGGAGCAGGTCTCGAATGCCAGACGGTCGCAAGTCGCCAAACCCTACCGACAAACATGTCGGCGCCCGCGTTCGGATGCGGCGGATGATGCTGAGCATGAGCCAGGAGAAGCTCGGCGATGCGCTCGGCCTGACGTTCCAGCAGGTGCAGAAATACGAAAAGGGCACCAACCGGATCGGCGCCAGCCGGCTGCAGCACATCGCGCAGATCCTGCAGGTGCCGGTGTCGTTCTTCTTCGAGGGCGGGCCGGCGGCCGAGGGATTTCGCGGTGCTTCAGTAGCGTCGCCCGCCTACGTGTCTGACTTTTTGGCGACCCGTGATGGCCTGGCGCTGGCCAAGGCATTTACGGCCATTGAAGACAAAAAGCTCCGGCGCTGCATCGTCGCACTCGTCGAGGAGATCGTCGGCGAAGGCTGACGCCGTTCCGCAGCAACCCGACGGACCGGGCTGCATCCCGCTCGCCGAGCTGCCGCGGCGTCGGCGCATATCTATGATATGGCGATGGCCGATCGAGTCCTGTACAAGCCTCGAGCTGTGCCCACGCGCAATGAATCACAGTCGTCATCGAGCGATGCACGCGCATGTCGATGCCCGCGGGCAGCTAGCGACGCCGTCCTTCGGACGCTATGCGCGGGCATGACGGTGGAGATTGATGCAAGCTATGTGGAAATGCTCTAGGCTTCCCGCTCCCGGTTCGGCCACATCGATGGTTCCGCGCCGGTTATCGATTGAAGCCAAGACCATAAACAGATCATCAATTCGAGTTGAGCGACCGGCATGCAGTTTCATCTCAATGGCTTCGAGCCTGGCGACCCCGAAATCTCCGACCCGTCGGAGCGGCATCCGGGCGCGGGCTCGCAAGGCTCGGTTCCCGAAGAGGTCGATGTCCTGATCGTCGGCTGCGGACCGGCGGGGCTGACGCTCGCGGCGCAGTTGTCGGCGTTCCCCGGCATCAAGACCTGCATCGTCGAGCAGAAGCCGGGCCCCTTGCTGCTCGGCCAGGCCGACGGCGTCGCCTGCCGCACCATCGAGATGTTCCAGGCCTTCGGCTTCAGCGAGCGCGTGCTCAAGGAGGCCTGCTGGATCAACGAGTCGACATTCTGGAAGCCGGACGAAAAGCAGCCGGCGAACATCGCCCGCAGCGGCTGGGTGCAGGATGTCGAAGACGGGCTGTCGGAGTTTCCGCACGTCGTTCTCAACCAGGCGCGCGTGCATGATTTCTACCTCGACGTCATGCGCCGGTCGCCCACGAAGCTGCGAGCCGTATTATGCGCGGCGCGTCACCGCCGTCCGGCCCGCGGCGGCCGATGCGTCGCAGCGCGCGACCGTCACGCTGGAGCGGGTCGACGACGCGCATCAGGGACAGATCGAGACCGTCAAGGCGCGCTACGTGGTCGGCTGCGACGGCGCGCGCAGCGTCGTGCGCACCTCGATCGGGCGCGAGCTCCACGGCGATTCCGCCAACCACGCCTGGGGCGTGATGGACATGCTCGGCGTCACCGACTTCCCGGACGTCCGCTGCAAGTGCCTGATCCAGTCCGCCCATGAAGGCAGCATGCTGATCATCCCGCGGGAGGGCGGCTATCTCTTCCGTCTCTATGTCGAGCTGACCAAGCTCGAAGCCGGCGAGCGGATCGCGAGCCGCAACATCACGCTCGACGAACTCGATCGCCAAGGCGCAGCGGATTCTCCACCCCTACAAGCTCGACGCCAAGGAGGTCCCCTGGTGGTCGGTTTACGACATCGGCCAGCGGCTGACCGACAAGTTCGATGACGTGCCGGAGGACGAGATCGCGACGCGGCTGCCGAGCGTGTTCATCGCCGGCGACGCCTGCCACACCCACAGTCCGAAGGCCGGGCAGGGCATGAACGTCTCCATGCAGGACGCGTTCAATCTGGGCTGGAAGCTTGTCTCGGTCCTGCACGGCCGGTGCCCGCCGGCCCTGCTGCACACCTATTCGGCGGAGCGGCGGCCGATCGCCAAGGAGCTGATCGACTTCGACCGCGAATTTGCCGCGCTGCTCGCCTCCCAGCATGACGAGGGCGGGCCGGACCCGGCCACGTTCCAGAGCTATTTCATCAAGCACGGCCGCTACACCGCGGGGACCGCGGCGCACTATGGCCCGTCGCTGCTCACCGGCGACAGCACCCACCAGCATCTGGCCAAGGGGTTCGTGGTCGGCGAGCGCTTCCACTCGGCGCCGGTCATCCGTGTGGCCGACGCCAAGCCGGTCCACCTCGGCCACGTCGGCAAGGCCGACGGGCGCTTTCGCATCTACATCTTTCCGGACCGGGCGATCCCGCCGCCGCAGGCTCCAAGCTTCGCAAGCTTTGCGATTTCCTCGCCGAGAGTCCGCAATCCCCGGTGCGGAAATACACGCGCCAGACGAGATGCGAGGATATCGACGCGGTGATCGACGTCCGCGCCGTGTTCCAGCAGGCGCATCGCGAGCTCGCCATCGAGGCGATGCCCGCGCTGCTGCTGCCGCGGAAGGGGCGCTACGGCCTTCAGGACTACGAGAAGATCTTCTGCGCCGACCTCAAGAGCGGCCAGCGACATCTTCGACGATGCGCGGCATCGATCGCGACGCGGGCTGCATGGTCGTGGTGCGGCCGGATCAATACATCGCGCAGGTGCTGCCGATCGACGGGCACGAGAAGCTGGCGGCGTATTTCGATGGCTTCATGCTGCCGCGGTCAGAGGGCGGCGCGGGGCTGAAGAGCCGCGCCCGCTAGGATCATCGCGCGAGGAAAAGCCCACAACGCCGCCCTCATTGCATGTGCAAGGAAGCTGTTGATCTATGCCAACACCGTCGTTCAGCGTGGAACGCCGTGGACGGAAAAGCCGGGCGTAGTTTAATGGTTGCTACGGGCTAGCGATCGAAGTTGCCAACCTCCAGCCAAGCATCGCCGTCTGTATTTACTTTGAACTTAAGCTTCGATTTGAGCCGCATCGCGAGGGCTTTCCGGCTAGCTGGCTTATTCGTTAGATGGGCCATGTGCTTGCCAGCGATGTCGCTGATATCGCGGATGTCTCCAACTTGAACGAGAATTGTCTTGTCGGAGTGCGCTCCTAGCGCCAGTCCCGCTTCAAAAATGACGTTTGGTCGCGGTTGCCCATCAAGTGTAGCGAGACCAATCTTCTTGTCTTTAGCGCTGGCGAATCTACCCTTTAGTTTCGCTTCTTCGTCGGGTGACAGCAGCACCATGATGCCCTGAGCCTTCCTCATGGCCTAGTTGATGACATCGCCGACGATTGGATTTGCGCCACCCTTAGCGCCCTTTATCGCATCGTTCCATTCGATCGGATTTAGATCGATTGTTCGAAGGAACAGGTACATGTCGGTGGTGAGTTTCGCGTCGCGACCGTGCACGACGAATATCGAATTATTACGAGCGGGCTTCGGCGGTTTCTGAGAAGGAATGACGACGTTGAAGTTTGCGCAGATGCACTCTTCCCGTCATGCCCGGCCTTGTGCCGGGCATCCACGCCTTACTTTGGCGCCAAGGCGTGGATGTCCGCGACAAGCGCGGGCATGACGAACGGTGGTTTTGGCGAAACGAACCCGAGACGTTCTCGATGACCGGCTCAGAACTCCTCCGGCGCGGCGCCGCTGCCGACGTCGCCGAGATCGGTGTCGGCGAACAACTCGTCGAGCGGCATGATCCGGCGGATCATGCCCTGCTGATGGGTGTAGCGCTGCACCGTCTCGAGGTTCTTGCGATTGGCCGGCGTCAGCCCATACGACCACGGGTCCTTGCCGAAGACGCGCTCCTGCTCCTCGACCGCGGTGCGCACGAACACCAGCGGCGCCATGCGCGGATTGGCGATGCGGCGGTAGGCCAGCTGCTTGGCGGCCTCGAACGCCTTGGTCAGGTTGGTCGCGACCCAGGGGTATTTGTCGGCGATCTCCTGCTTCAGCGTCGTCACATGCATGATCGGGAAAATTCCGGTCGCGCCGAAGAACGCGATCTCGACATTCTTGTAGTCGGCGAACAGCCGCGCGATCCGCTTGTCGCCCTCGACGAACGGCTTCGGCAGGGTGGGCGAGATCATCGCCGGGATGTCGCCGTCGGCCAGCATCTGCGGCAGCGTCTTGGCGGACGTCTTCATCTCGATGCGCAGGCCCGGCGGCGGCTCGAACGCGACGTCTTCCTCGCGGTCGACCAGCCAGGTGATGCTCCGGTGCGGCACGCCGTAATGCTCCTCCAGAATGCCGCGCATCCAGATGTTGGAGCGCCGGCTGGAAGTTGGTGCCGCCGATGGTCTTGCCGGCGAGGTCCTTGGGCTCGCGAATGCCGGCCGCGGTGTTGATGAACACGAAGCCATGGCGGAACCGGCGGTGCAGGAACACCGGGATCGCCGTGAGCGGCTCGCCCTGGTCGCGGATCATGTAGTAGGCGCCGACGTTCTCTTCGCAGACGTCGAACTCGTGCTTGCGGCCCATGCGCCAGTGGCGCTCGCGCGGGCCCATGTCGGTGAGGAAGGTGAGATCGAGGCCGTCGGCCTCGACCGTTCCTTCGATCAGCGGCTTGACGATGTCATAGGCGCCGCATGCGACGGTGAGCCTGAGCTTTGCCATGAATTTCTCTTCATTGTTTCGGGAGGAATGCTTCGGTATAGAGCTTGTTCATGTCGGGCTCGCTCGGCAGCGTCTTCATCTCGACGAACGAGCGGCTCAACACCGCCAGCGCCTTCGGCTCGAATTTTCCGGTGCTGGAGAACATCGGCATCAGCTCGTCGTAGATCATGCCCGCCGTGGTCTCGTCAGTGCCCATGATGTCCTTGGCGATGCGGACCGTCTCGGCCTTGTTGGCGCGCATGAAGGCGATGGTTTCGAACCAGCCTTTCAGAAAGCTGCGGAGCGTCTCGGGCTTCGCCGCGATGGCCTTGTCGGTGGCGAAGATCACGTGGACGTGGAAGTCCTTCAGCAGATCGTTGAAGCGGAGCAGGATGCGGCCTTCGCCGCGCTGGACGAAATTGAGGGCGACGGCGAGGTTGACGATCGCGGCGTCCAGCGACTTGGTGCGGAGCGCCGCGATCCGGCTGGCGTCGTCGCCGATCGGGACTTGGGTGATGCCGTCGAAGCCCCAGCCGTTCTGGCGCGACACTTCGCTGACGATCCAGCTCGTCACCGAGCCGACCGTGGAAACGCCGACCTTTTTGCCTTTCAGATCGGCCACCGTCTTCACCGCGTCGTCGGTGCGCACCATCAGCGCGAACAGCAGCGGCGGGCCGGCCATCGCCGCGATCCCCTTGATCGGCGAGCCTTTGACGATGAAGGCGAGACCCGGACCCGAGCTGAGCCCGATATCGACGCTGTCAGCCGCCATGCCCTGCTGCAGCCGGGCTTCGCCGCCGAAGCTTGAGATCTCGAGATCGAGGCCGTGCTTCTTGAAGATTCCGACTTGCGCGCCGACATCGACCGGAACGAAGGAGAAGGCCTCGCGGCCGGCCTTGCCGACACGCAACGTTTCGGCTGCAGCCGGAGGAGGGTGTTGTCGCCATCGCGGCCATGATGGCGAGCGCGGCAAAGACCGCGCGATGCACCTTGCGGATGACCGTGTTGCGAGCGGTCCCACCGTCGCGGATGTCTCATCGTTGCTTCCTCCCGTGCCGGCAAGATCTTCCGCCCTGTGCCGGAGCCGCGGCGATCTTAGCCGTTGTCGCAGGCAATTTGTCGTGTGATCCTTCGCCGTGCCGGTGGGGGTTGAGCAAGCGCCGCCGCGCAAGGGGAAGCAAGATGATCCGTCTGCCGATCGGGGCGTTGGCCCTGCTGTTTGTGTTGCTCGCCTGTCGCCGCGCCGGCGCAGGACTGGCCGGCCAAGCAGCCGATCAAGATCGTCGTGCCGTTCACCGCCGGCAGCGCCACCGACATCGCCGGCCGCATCGTGTTCGAGCAGGTCGGCAAGCAGATCGGCCAGAATTTCGTCTTCGAGAACCGCGGCGGCGCCGGCACCACGCTTGGCGCGGCGATGGTGGCGAAGGCCGACCCCGACGGCTACACGCTGCTGGTCAACTCCACCTCGCAGGTGGTGGTGGCGTCGACCTACGCCAAATTGCCGTACAGCGTGGCGGACGATTTCATCCCGATCAGCGCGCTCGCCGACATTCCGTTCGTGGTGTCGACGACGACCAACTACAAGTCGATGAAGGATGTCGTGGCCGCCAGCAGCAAGCCGGGCGGCATCTTCTACGGCACCAACGGGCCGGGCAGCTCGGGCCATCTGTTCATGGAGGCGCTGCGCTTGGCGGCCGGCTATCCGATCACGCATGTGCCGTTCCGGGGCACGGTCGAGGCCATGACCGAAGTGATCGCGGGCCGCATCGACATGTTTCCGGCGCCTGCGCTCAACGCGATCAATCTGACCAAGGAGGGCAAGGTCAATTCGCTCGCGGTCAGTTCGCCGAAGCGGCTGCCGCTGATGTCCGAGGTGCCGACCTTGGCCGAGGTCGGTCTGCCCAAGGCGCAGTACCAGTTCTGGGTCGGCTCCTTCGCGCCGGCGAAGACGCCGAAGGCGATCGTCGAGCGGCTCAATCGCGAGGTTGTCGCGGCGCTGCACGTGAAGGAGACCGCCGACAGGATCATCGCGCTGGGCGGCAGTCCGATGCCGATGACGCCGGCCGAATTCGACGCATTCGTGCGGCGGGAAATCGCGCTCAACGGCGAGATCGTCAAGGCTTCGGGCTACCAGCCGCAATAGCTGGTTCAGCGCCGCGTGCAGAATCGACTTGGGGCGACGACTTGGCGGCAACGACTTGGGGGCGATACAGTCGGGACGCGATGGAATTGCGGATCAGCCCGCCCATGCCACGATGCATTTTGCGAAACGTCGGCCTGCGCTTCGCCGCGCTGGCGTTTTCGATTGCGCTTGGCCGGCTGCAACAGCGATTGGCTCGGTGCGCGCGACCGCGCCATCAGTGCGTACACCACGCCGCCGGGACCAAACTACAAAGCCGACGTTGTCGCCTTCATGCGCACCTATCTGAACGATCCGACCGGCGTGCGCGACGCTTTCATTTCGGAGCCGGCCTTGCGGCCGCTTGAAAACGTCGATCGGTATTCGCGTCTGCCTGCGCTACACCGCCCGCAAAGGCTACGGGCAGCCATACGCGGCCAGCAAGGACAGTCTGGTGCTGTTTCGCGAAGGGCGGCTCGATCGCATCATCGATGCCGCGCGCGAGGCGTGCAAGGACGCGGCCTACCAGCCGTTCCACGAGCTCGAGCAATTGAAGCGGTAGGGCGCGCCTGTCACAGGCCGACGAGTTGGTGCGCCGCGGTTGCCAGCGCGGCGAAGGTGCTTCCCACCGCAGACCAGATCCATTGCAGCCAGGAGACGCTGGGTTGGGGGATCGTTGGCTTGCCCGGCACTTGTATGCGCATCGGCGATGCGCGCCAGCGGCTGACAGCGGCAGGCGATCTTCGGCCTTGCGGTCGATATCGTTGAACTCCTCGGTGTCGACCAGTTGCACGTTCGGTTCGGCAGCACTTGCCGCGCCCGTCGTTTCTTCCGAAGTTGCGGTCGCGGGGGCAGCACGGTCGATGTCGTTGAATTCGTCGCTCGCCACGACTTGCACCGGTAGGTTGCTGCGCCGCGTAGGATGCGGCCGCGTCGGTCGGCAATCCGGTGGGCTTGGGCCGCGCGGCGACCGCACGACGCGCCGGACGCTGCACATGCGCAACCGATATCGCCTTGTGCGCCACGGGTTGCACCTTGCTCTGTCGCGGCTTGGCTGTACCGCTCTGTCGCGGCGTGGCTGTACGTGTACTCGCAGCCTGCTCCCGCATGAACTGCATGATGTTGAGCGGTTTTGACTTGGTGGCCGTTTGGCATTCCGCGTCGTCGCAGACCGGGGCTGCGGCAGCGTTCAGGCTCAGCCCCAGAAGGGAACCAGGATCAGGGCGGCGCAGCAGACGATGGTACGAAACATCAGGGCATACTCCCCCACAAACACTCGGAACTGGTCTCATTCCGCTCCAGCGGAGTGACCTCAGCTTGTCGCAATTGCGGAATTGTTGGCGCAATTCCGTGGCCGAAACTCTCGTTCTTGTCATTGAAATAGCCGGTGAAATCGTGCTTTTTGAGGCTTCAGGGGAAATGCCGTCGGATTTGCTCTCAGGCGCGGCGTTTGTCCCGGGGATTTGCGAAAATGTCGGCCTTTGTCGGGCTTTGCTGTGCGGCCGGCCTGCTCGGGATTGCAGCGGTGGGCATCGTCGCGGGCCGTTGGTCCTGGGGCTCCAACGTGGTTTACGGCGCGAGCCTGTTGGCCTCGCTGGTGGGCCTCGTCGCGGCACTGTGGCACCTGCTTGACGGGCGCGGCGCCCGAGACACTGAGTCTCGGCATCGGGCTTCCCGGCGTCGGCGCGAACTTCCGTCTCGATGCGCTCGCATCGTTCTTTCTGATCGTTGCCAACCTGGGCGGCGCGTCCGCAAGCCTCTATGGCCTCGGTTACGGCCGGCATGAATCCGCGCCGCTGCGGGTGCTGCCGTTTTTCCCGGCCTATCTCGCCGGCATGAACCTGGTCGTGCTGGCGGATGACGCCTTTTCGTTTCTGGTCGCCTGGGAGTTCATGTCGCTGTCGTCATGGGCGCTGGTGCTGGCAAACCACCGCGCGCCGGAAAATGCCCGCGCGGGATACGTCTATCTCGTCATGGCGACCTTTGGGACGCTCGCGCTGCTTTTGGCGTTCGGCGTGATGGCGGGACCCGAAGGCGGCTACGCCTTCGCTGCGATGCGCGCGCACCATCCGGCCCCGTTCACCGGCGCCATGGTTCTGTTGCTGGCGTTGGTCGGCGCAGGTTCGAAAGCGGGTCTTGTTCCGCTGCATGTCTGGTTGCCGCTGGCGCACCCGGCGGCGCCGAGTCACGTCTCGGCGCTGATGAGCGGAGTCATGACCAAGGTCGCGATCTACGGCTTCATCCGGATCGTCTTCGATTTGATCGGAGAGCCGGTGTGGTGGTCGAGCCTGATCGTTTTGGCGGTTGCGGCCATCACCGCGGTGGTTGGCATCCTTTACGCCTTGATGCAGAACGACCTGAAGCGTTTGCTCGCCTATTCCACCGTCGAAAACGTCGGCATCATCTTTATCGGTCTGGGCCTGGCGCTGGCGTTTCGCGCGAGCCACATGGGCCTGCCGGCGGCGCTGGCGCTGACGGCCGCGCTGTTTCACATCCTCAATCACTCGATGTTCAAGAGCCTGTTGTTCTTCGGAGCGGGCGCCGTGCTCACCGCCACCGGCGAGCGCAACATGGAGCACCTCGGCGGGCTCATCCACCGCATGCCGAAGACCGCGGCTGCATTCCTCATCGGCTGCGCCGCGATCTCGGCGTTGCCGCCGCTCAACGGCTTCGTCTCCGAATGGCTCACGTTTCAAGCCATCCTGGTTGGCCCCGGTCTGCCGCAATGGGGCCTGCGCTTCATGATCCCAACGGTCGGCGCGCTGCTCGCGCTGTCGGCGGCGCTCGCCGCCGCTTGCTTCGTCAAAGCCTACGGTGTGGTCTTCCTTGGCCGGCCGCGGACACCGCAGGCCGAAAAGGCGCAGGAGGTCGACCGGTTTTCGCTCGCCGCCATGTTCATCCTCGCGGCCTTGTGCTTCATCGCCGGCGTGTTGCCGGGACTGTTCATCGACATGCTCAGCCCGGTGGTCGCGGACCTCGTCGGCGCGCGCATGCCGGCGCAGACCTTCCTGCCCTGGGCATCGATCGCCCCGATCGCGCAGAGCCGGAGCTCCTACAACGGCCTCCTGATTCTTCTCTTCCTCGCCGTGTCCGGCACCTTGGCGGCGATGTTCATTCATCGCTACGCCACCCGCGCCACGCGGCGGAGCGACATCTGGGATTGCGGCTATCCCGATCCGACCGCCGCGGCGCAATACACCAGTTCAAGCTTTGCCATGCCGATCCGGCGCGTGTTCGGCTCGACGGTGTTCATGGTGCGCGAAAAGGTCGACATGCCGCGGCCGGGCGACAGTCGGGCTTCGCATTTCCACGTCAAGGTGCTCGATCCGGTATGGCACTATCTCTACGGGCCGTCGGTGCGCGCCGTGATGCGCGTCGCTGTCTCGCTCAACCAGCTCCAGTTTTTGACCATCCGCAGCTATCTGACGCTGGTCTTTGCAACCCTGGTGCTGCTCCTTCTGGTGGTCGCGGCATGGCGCTGATCCTCGATTTTGTCATCGACCTGATCGCGCAGGCGGCGCAGATGCTTCTCGTGCTGGCATTGGCGCCGCTCGTGCTTGGCGTGACGCGCAAGGTCAAGGCGCGTCTCTTGCGCCGGATCGGCGCGCCGTTGTGGCAGCCCTACGTCGATCTCTGGAAGCTCCTGCACAAGGAGGCGGTGCTCGCCCACAACGCCTCGTGGCTCTACCGCGTCGCGCCGTATTTCGTGTTCGCCACCACCTGGGTCGGCGCTGCACTTGGTGCCGACCTATGCGGCGAACCTGATGTTCTCCTGGTCGGCCGACCTGATCGCCATCGTGGCGCTGCTCGCCACCGGCCGGTTTGCGCTGGCGCTCGCCGGCATGGATGTCGGCACGGCGTTCGGCGGCATCGGCTCTTCCCGCGAGATGATGATCGCTTCGCTCGCCGAGCCCGCCATGCTGCTGGTGGTGTTCAGCGTGGCGCTCATTGCCGGCACCACGCAGCTTTCAAGCATCGCCACAACCTTCGCCACCGCCAGCGTTGGCCTCCGCGTCTCGCTGGGGCTCGCCATGTTCGCCTTCGTGTTCGTGGCGATCGCCGAGAATGCGCGCATCCCGATCGACAACCCGGCGACGCATCTTGAGCTGACGATGGTGCACGAGGCGATGGTGCTGGAATATTCCGGCCGACACCTCGCCATGATCGAGGCCGCCGCGGCGCTGAAGCTCGTGCTCTATTTCTCGCTGCTGGCGTGCCTGTTTCTTCCATTCGGCATGGCGACCACAGACAAGGGCTGGGCCGCACTGGGAATCGGCGTCGCAAGTTACCTCGCTTAAGATTTTCGTGATGGCGGCGCTGCTGCCTGTCGGCGAGACCGCCGTCGCCAAGATGCGGGTGTTCCGCTATCCCATCTTCCTAGGTGGCGCATTCGCTGCGGGGGCGCTTGCCGTGTTCCTGCTGTTCGTGTCGAGGAGCTTCTGATGACGCAGAACCTCGGCTTCGACGTCGCCCATCTGCTCGCCGGCAGCATGCTGGTGCTGAGCTTCGTGCTGCTGTACCAGGCGCGCATTACCGCGGTCCTCAATGTCTTCGCATTGCAGGCGATTGCGCTGTCGCTATCGGTCGCCTGGCAATCGCTGATCCAGGACGCGCCGCACCTTCTGGTGACGGCCGCAATCGCACTGCTGGTCAAGGGCGTCTTCATCCCCGCGGCGCTGCACCGGATTGTGCGCCAGCTCGGCATCCACCGTGAGATCGAGGAGGTGATCGGCGCCGGGCCCACCATGCTCACGGGATTGGGTCTCGTCGCGCTGTCGATCCTGCTGGTCATGCCGGTCGGCCCGAGCGTCAGCGTGCTGGTGCGCGAAGACCTTGCCTTTGCCTTGGCCATCATCCTGCTGGGCATGTTGATGATGATCACGCGGCGCAACGCGGTCACCCAGATCGTCGGCTTCATGTCGCTTGAAAATGGTCTCGTGCTCGCCGCCTCGGGGGCCAAGGGAATGCCGCTGGTTGTCGAATTCTCGACGGCGTTCTCGATCCTGATCGCCTTTATCGTCTTCGGAATTTTCGTGTTCCGGATCCGCGAGCGCTTCGACACCGTGGATGTGACCGCGCTCGATCGGTTTCGCGGCGAGCAGGGAGATCGGGAGTGATCAACCCGCTCTACGCCATTCTCCTGATTCCGGCGGTTGCCGTCGTGGTGCTGGTGCTGATTCCCAGCTATCGGATCGGCGCGGTGCTCAACATGCTCGCGAGCGGTCTGACTTTCATGGCCGGAACGTCATTGCTGCTGGTCGATCGCTATCGCAGCGATATCCTCATCATCGACGACTTCAACATCTATCTCGTAACGCTGACGACCTTCGTCGCTTTCACCACGTCGATCTTCAGCGCGAGCTATATCGGTCATGAACTCGAGATCGGGCGTCTGACGCCGACGTTTCTGCGATTTTATCACGCGCTTTATCAAGCGATGATCGGCGCGATGAACGTGGCGCTGGTCGCCAACAACGTCGGCCTGCTCTGGGTCGGTGTCGAGGTGGCGACGCTTTCGACCGTGATGATGGTCGGCATCTATCGCACGCCGGAGGCGATCGAAGCGGCGTGGAAATACTTCATTCTCGGTTCGGTCGGCATTGCTCTGGCCTTTTTCGGCACCATCCTCGTCTATCTCGTGGCGCAGGAGGTTCTGGGCGAGGGGCTGCCGGCCATGGCCTGGGACTTGATCGTCCAAAACGCCGGCAAGCTTGACCCTGCGCTGTTGTCTCTCGCGTTCGTCTTTCTGCTGGTCGGCTACGGCACCAAGGTCGGCCTGGCGCCGTTCCATGCCTGGCTGCCCGACGCCCATGCCGAAGGACCGACGCCGATCTCGTCGGTGCTGTCGGGCCTGCTGCTCAACGTCGCACTCTATGCACTGTTGCGCTTCAAGATCATCCTTGCCGCCAATCCGAACACCATCAACGTCGGTCTGGTGTTCGTCGTGTTGGGGCTGATCAGCCTTTTGTTCGCAGCTTTCATGCTGTACCGCCGCCGCGACATCAAACGGCTGTTCGCCTATTCGTCGATCGAGCACATGGGCATCATCACATTTGCCTTCGGCATGGGCGGGCCGCTGGCGAATTTCGCCGGCCTCTTGCACATGACCATGCATTCGCTCACCAAGTCGGCGATCTTCTTTGCCGTGGGCCACATCTCGCAGGTGAAGGGGAGCCAACGCATCGTCGACATCCGGGGGCTTTCCGCCAGCCATCCGGTGCTGGCGATCGGGCTCGCGCTCGGCGTCTTCGCGATCGCCGGCCTGCCGCCCTTTGGCGTGTTCACCTCCGAGTTCATGCTGGTGTCGTCGAGCTTCTCACGCCAGCCGCTGCTCGCCATCGTGCTGGTGTTCGGGCTTCTCGTGGCATTTGGCGCGTTGATATTGCGGTTGCAGCAGGTGCTGTTTGGCGAGGGCAGCGGGCCGACCGCGGAGGTCAAGGCGACTTATGTGCCGCTGTTTCTTCATCTCGCGATCGTCCTGATGGCCGGGCTGTGGCTGCCCGAGCCGGTGGTGCGCTGGTTCCGCGCCGTGGCCGCGCAGTTGGGATGACGGCATGAGCGAACGCCTCGCAGCGCTGATCGCGGAGTGGACGCCGGTGGCCGGGCACCGGCCGTGGCCGCGATACCAGATCGATGACGCGGCGTGGGTCACGATCGCGCAGGAACTGGGCAAGGGCGGCGGCGATCTGCTGGGCTTGTGGGGCGACAAGGACCAGGTCCATCTCGCGATGCGCGTCGCCGGCGCAGCCGGAGCCTTGCGTCGTATCGCTGCGGATGACGACGTCGGACTTTCCCTCGGTCGGCCGCTTCCACGCGCCGGCGATCCGGCTCGAGCGCGCGGTGCGCGATCTTTATGGCTTCACGCCGTTCAGCGCGCCGGACCGCCGCCCGTGGCTCGATCACGGTGCCTGGGGCCTCCGCGCGCCGCTCGGCGCGCGGTCGCCGTCGATGCGGCGCGATCCGGCGATGTACGACTTCCTTCCGGCGCTGGGCGAGGGGCTGCATCAGATTCCCGTCGGGCCGGTGCATGCCGGCATCATCGAGCCCGGCCATTTCCGTTTCAGCGTCAATGGCGAGATCGTGGCGCGGCTGGAGGAGCGGCTCGGCTATGTCCACAAGGGCATCGACGGGCTCCTCGCCGGCGCCGATATCGAACGCGCGGCAAAGGTCGTCGCTCGCATCTCCGGCAACTCCACCGTGGCTTACAGTTTTCCTTCGCTCGTGCGGTCGAGGCGGCATTGCAGATCGATCCGCCGCCGCGCGCCAAGATCCTGCGCGGCGTCATGGCGGAGCTGGAGCGCATCGCCAACCATCTCGGCGATATTGGCGCGATCTGCAACGACGCGTCGTTCTCGCTCATTCATGCCCATTGCGGCATTTTCCGCGAGCGCGTGCTGGCGGCGGCGGATCGGGCGTTCGGCCACCGCCTGATGATGGACCGCGTCGTGCCGGGCGGGGTGGAGGATGCGGGACCGGGCGCCGCGCGCGGCTTGCAGGTCATGCTCGACGAGATCGAAAAACCGTTCGCCGAGATCGTGCGGCTCTATGACGACACGCCGTCCTTGCAGGATCGCACCTGCGCGACTGGAATCGTGGGCAAGGACCTGGTCGACCAATGGGCGGCTGGTGGTCATGTCGGCCGCGCCTCGGGTCGCGACTTCGATTGTCGCCGCGATTTTCCCTATGCGCCATATGACGACGCGCCCTTCAAGGTGCCGGTGTTCACCGCGGGCGACGTCGATGCCCGGGTCTGGGTGCGCATCCGCGAGGTCGAGCAGAGCATTGCGCTGCTGCGGCATTGGCTCGGCAACCTGCCGTCTGGGCCGGCGCGCGTCGAGCTGCGGGATGGCTCGGGCGAGGGCATCGCCATGACCGAGGCGTTCCGCGGCGACGTGCTGGTCTCCGTGCGCATCGAGGGCGGCCGGATCGCGCGGGCACATGCGCGCGATCGCGTCATGGTTCCAGTGGCCGCTGTTGGAGGCTGCGATCGAGAACAACATCGTCGCTGACTTTCCGCTTTGCAACAAATCGTTCAACTGTTCGTATTCGGGGCACGATCTCTGATGCGCACCCTGCTGCTGCGATCGTTGTTCCTGCGGCCGGTGACCGTCGCGGCGCCGCGGCCCGATGCGGTTGCGCCGCCGAGCGAGGATGCGATTCTCGCCGAGCTTGGCCGTGTGCTGGAGGTGAAGGCGCGGCGCTTGTTCGGGCGCTCGATCACCATCCGCGAGGTCGACGCCGGCTCCTGCAACGGCTGCGAGCTGGAAATCCATGCGCTCAACAATGCGGTCTATGACGTCGAGCGCTTCGGCATCAAGTTTGCGGCCTCACCGCGCCACGCCGACGTGCTGCTGGTGACCGGGCCGGTCACCCACAACATGCGGACCGCGTTGGAGCGAACTTACGCGGCGACGCCCGACCCGAAATGGGTGGTGGCGGTGGGCGATTGCGCCGCCGGCTGCGGCGTGTTCGCCGAGAGCTACGCCACCGTCGGCTCGGTCGAGAAGGTGGTCCCGGTCGATCTGGTGATCAAGGGCTGTCCGCCGAAGCCGATCGATCTGCTGAAAGGCTTGCTGACGCTTGATGGAGCAGGCGACGGCGAAAGCCGCGCCTTAGTTCAACCGCCGCGCGGCTTCGCCAGCGGCGATTTCTCGCGCGCCACGTACTCGCCGGCGCCTTCGTTGCCGACCAGCGCGCCGTCACGCACCACAAATTGCCCGCGCACCATCGTCGATATCGGCCAGCCCTTCACCGCGATGCCGTCATAAGGCGTGTAGTCCGAGCCGCCATGCATCAGGCTTTGCGAGATGGTGACCTCGCGCGCCGGATCCCAGATCGTGATGTCGGCGTCGCTTCCGACCGCGATGGTGCCCTTCTTCGGATAGAGCCCGTAGGTCTTGGCGTGGTTGGTCGCCGACAGCGCGACGAACTCGTTGAGCGTGATGCGGCCCTTGCTGACGCCCTCCGAGAACAAGATCGGCAGCCGGGTCTCGACGCCGGGAATGCCGTTCGGCACCCAGCGAAAGCTGGTGCGGCCCTTCGGCGTGAGCTTGCCCTGCGGGTCGTCGTAGCGGAACGGGCAATGGTCCGAGGAGAACAGCGAGAACACGCCCTGCTGCAGGCCTTCCCAGCACGCGATCTGGCTGGCGTGATCGCGCGGCGGCGGCGAGCAGACGTATTTCGCGCCCTCCATGTTGAGGCCTTCGAGGTCAGCGGCCGTCAGCACCAGATATTGCGGGCAGGTTTCGCCGTAGATTTTCAATCCGCGCTGCTGGGCACGGCGGATTTCCTCCATCGCCTCGCGGTTGGAGACGTGCACGATCATGATCGGCACGTCGACGATCTCCGACAATGAAATGGCGCGGTGGGTCGCCTCGCGCTCGACCGGGATCGGGCGGGAGGCGGCGTGGTAATGCGGCGCGGTCTTGCCCGCGCGCTCGAGGCGATCGGTGAGGAAGCGGATGGCGTCGTAGTTCTCGGCGTGCACCATGACCAGCGCGCCGGTCTCGCGCGCCACGCTCATGACGTTGAGCATTTCCATGTCGGAGAGCGCCAGTCCCTCGTAGGTCATGAACACCTTGAACGAGGTGTAGCCGTCGTGGACCAGAGCCGGCAGCTCCTGGCCGAGCACGCGTTCGGTCGCGTCGGCAATGATCAGATGGAACGAGACGTCGACGTAGCAATGGCCGTCGGCCTTGGCATGATAGGCCTTCACCACCTCGCGGAGGCTCTCGCCTTTCTGCTGCATGGCGAACGGCAGCACCATGGTGTTGCCGCCGAACGCGGCCGAGCGGGTGCCGGAGGAAAAATCGTCGGCCATGACGATGCCGGGGCCGGACGGCTGCGCCAGATGAACGTGGCTGTCGATGCCGCCCGGAAGCACGAGTTTTTCATGTGCATCGACGATGGCGTTCGCCGCGCCGAGATTGTCGCCCAGCGCCGCGATCCGCCCGCCGCTGATGCCGACGTCGCAGCGGAACGTGTCCGACGCGGTCGCGACCGTGCCGCCGCGGATGATGGTGTCGAAGCTCATGCGGATGCTTTTAGCATTCTCTGTTTTTTTTGGTTCTTCTTCGCGCTTGCAGCTTCGGACTGCTTGGATGGCAAAATTCGGCTCTGATGAGCTTTACGCCAGGCCGGCAGTGCTTTTCCGTCACCTTCCGGGCCCGCTTCGGCGGGCCCCGTTTGTCGCTGGAACGAAGGCCGGGCTATGCCTTGATCCGGCATGGGCGACAGCAAATCGGACGACCATCCGGACCTCGATGAAGAGCTCGACCGCTTGCAGGAGCGTGTCCCGCACGGCGTGGCGCGGGTGATGCGCAAAGTACGAAGCCCGGCCGTTGCGCCCTATCGCATCCCGGTCGGCATCGCGTTGACGGCCGGCGGCGTCGTCGGCTTCTTACCGATCCTCGGATTTTGGATGGTGCCGCTCGGGCTTGCCGTGCTCGCCCACGACGTGCCGGTGATGCGGCCGCCGCTGGCGCGGCTCCTGGCGAAGATCAACGGCAAGCGGACGGGGTAGGGCTTTCCCTCTCCTCAATGGGAAAGGGGAAGCGAGTCGTGACAATAGCGATCAACGTCGACTACAGCGGCTTGATCTGGACTTTGCGGAATTTCACGGTGCCGACGCCAAACTGGAGCGCGATCGGGCCTTCCTTGTGGTCGGCATTCTCCGCGCCGTCGACGGTTTTCACGCCGTTGAGCGTGACCGTGAACTTCGGGCCTTTGGCGACGATCTCGTAGGTGTTCCACTTGCCGCCGGCCTTGATCGGGACCAGCGTCTTGGCGAAGGGGACGATTCGCCGGTGCCCATGGATGGATCGGGGCGCTGGTCGAAGATGTTGACCTCGTAGCCGGTCTTGCTGCTGATATTCTTCGGATCGGTGTTGCGGATGAAGATGCCGCTGTTACCGTCGTCGCTGATCCAGAACTCGGCGCGGATTTCGAAGTCCTTGAAGGACCGTTTGGAAACCAGATAGGCCGCGACGGCTTTGGGGTCCTTCTTGTCGGTGGCGATGATCGAGCCGTCCTCGATCTTGAAGGTCGCGGTGCCGTCGCCTTGCCATTGATCGAGGTTCTTGCCGTCGAACAGCGTGATCCAGCCATCACCGGCCGCTTGGCTGGATGCGATGTCGGTGGAGTGAACGGTGGCGATTGCGGAAAACAGCAGTGCAATGGCGAGCGTTGCCCAGCGTGTCATGTGATCCTCCCCAGGGTGGCTTATGATTATGGGCAATCGTAGCAAACGCCTCGACTGCCCGTAATGGGGTAACGTGGAATTGCTTTCCGAGCCGCCGCCTTGCAGGATCGGCCGCGAAAGTGGGGGAGGGAGTACCGATGCTGTCCGAAGCCGACCGCAACAAGGCCGCCGACATCCTGATGGAGGCGCACAAGACCCGCAAACAGGCGGTGCAGCTCTCGACCACCTATCCGGGCATCACCATCGAGGATGCCTATGCAATCTCGACGGTGGTGCACAAACGCCGGATCGCGGCGGGGCGGAAGCTGATCGGTCACAAGGTGGGGCTCACCTCGAAGGCGATGCAGCGCTCCTCGAATATCGACGAGCCGGACTTCGGCTATCTGCACGACGACAACATCATCGCGGACGGCGCCAAGGTGCAGCATTCCGACTATTGCCGGCCGCGGGTCGAGGTCGAGCTTGCCTTCGTGCTCGGCAAGAAGCTGATGGGCCCGGGCGTCGGGCTGACCGACGTGCTGGCGGCGACCGACTACGTGGTGCCGGCGCTCGAGATCGTCGATGCCCGCGTGCAGGACCCGCGCAAGATTTTCGACACCGTGGCCGACAACGGTGCAGCGGCCGGCATCGTGATGGGCGGGCGGCCGGTGCGGCCGATGGATGTCGACCTGCGCTGGGTCGGCGGCATCATGTACGTTAACTCCGAGATCGAAGAGACCGGCGTCGCCGCCGGCGTGCTCGGCCATCCGGCGATGGGCGTGGCGTGGCTTGCCAACAAGCTTGGCTCGCTTGGCACGCCGATGGAGCCCGGCCATATCGTGCTGGCGGGCTCGTTCACCCGCGTGGTGTTCGCCAAGAAGGGCGACACGCTGCATGGCGATTTCGGCCAGCTCGGCGGGATTTCGGTGCAGTTCGTTTAGCCACAGACTTGTCATGCCCGCCAACGGGTCCGGCCCTTGGCCGGCCCGATGACGGGCTCCGGCGGGCATCCAGTAAACGATAAACATGCGATAAATCACCAGCACCAGGACTACTGGATCGTCCGCCTTCGCGGACGATGACGGCGGAGAGAACATTCATGGACATGCCGCGGAACGCCTTCAAGCACGCCATCGCCAAGGGGCAATTGCAGATCGGGCTGTGGTGCAGCCTGTGCAGCCCGGTGGCGATCGAGGTGGTGTCGCATTCGGGCTACGACTGGCTCCTGCTCGACACCGAGCATTCGCCGAACGACGTGACCGACATTCTCGGCCATCTTCAGGCGGCGCAGAGCGGCACCGCGTCGTGCATCGTGCGGCCGGCCTGGAACGACATGGTGCTGATCAAGCGCTATCTCGATATCGGTGCGCAGACCTTGCTGTTGCCGTTCGTGCAGACCCCGGAGGAGGCCAGACGCGCCGTCGAATCGACGCGCTATCCGCCGAAGGGCGTGCGCGGCATCACCGGCTCGGGGCGGGCCAGCCGCTACGGCCGGGTGAAGGACTATCTGAAGAACGCATCGAGCGAGATTTGCGTGCTGGTGCAGGTCGAGACCCGCGAGGCGCTCAAGCAGATCGAAGACATCGCTTCGGTTGACGGCGTCGACGGGGTGTTCATCGGGCCAAACGACCTCTCAGCCTCGTTCGGCCACATCGGCAACTGGGGCGATCCCGAGGTGCAGGCAGCCTTGGAAGATGCAGTGAAGCGCCTGAAGAAGATTGGCAAGCCCGCCGGCATCCTCACGCCGAACGAGGAGGAGGCGAAGAAGTTCATTCAGTGGGGCTATACCTTCGTCGCCGTCGGCGCGGACTTAGGGCTGCTGGCAAAGAACGCCGATGCGCTGGCCAAGCGGTTCAAGTCGTAAACCTGGAATTCGAGCATGGCCTGGCAGAGCGTTCCCCGCGCTAATTTCATGTTCCTGCACGCCGCGCGGCTGCAGGCGCATTACGCCGCACAATGGCTGGCGCGGGCGGCGCGGGCTTATGTGCCGGCGCAGCCGCACCATCGGCACATCAGCTTCGGTTGGGACGGAGCGTTCGGCGGGCTCACCACGCACCCGCTGCCGGACGGCTCGCGGCTCGGGCTACGCATCGCCGGCCTTACGCTCGCGTTCCTCGATCAGCATCCGCAGGCGCTGCCGCTCGACGGCCGCACTGACTTAGAAGTGCGGACTTGGCTCGGCGGCCATATCGCGGCGCGCAATCTCGCGGCCGGCAAGCTCGACGATCCGTTGCCCTATGTGATGCCCGACCACGTGCTGGCAGTTGGCGCGCGCTATTCATTGGACGAGATCGGCGATGCGCTGGCTGTTCTGTCCACGTGGTATTCCAATTCCAACGCGGCGCTCGCGGGCGTGCAAAAGCATCTCGCTGCACGAAAGCTGAAAGCGCCGCTGGTGCGCTGCTGGCCGCACCATTTCGATTTCGATTGCCCGGTCGATCTTGGACGCGGCCGCACCATGGGGATCGGCTATTGCCCGGGCGACGAATTCTGCGACGAGCCGTATTTCTACACGTCGATGTGGCCGGAGCCGTCGATCCCCGGGCTGCCGCTGCTGCCGGCGATGGCGCACTGGCACACCTATAAATTCCTTGCCGCGCTGGCGCCCGCGCACAAGATCGTCGCCGCGCACGACCAGGGCGCCTATGTCCAGCAGTTCTTGGATGTGTCGGTGGCCGCGGCGCTCAACGCGCTGCGTTAGCGGCGGTCCTGCCGGATATTCAAGCCATTCAGCTAAATGAGATGGATCAGCTTGGGCATCGTGGCGTGGCCTGGCGCGGAAGATGGAACCTTTCGCAGTGCTTGCGGCGCGCGCCGGCTGCCATTTTTTTGAGCAAGCCTGGAACACGAGCCCATGCAGGAGGTTGCTAAGCGCGTCGGAATTAATTTTTCATTGCCGGAGGCGGACATGGCCACACCAATCACGACGGGTTCAGTCATCGACGAGGGGGCATTCTCCTCGGTTTCCTGGGGCGCGGTTCTTGCCGGCGGCATCGCCGCGGCGGCGGTGACGCTGGTTCTGCTGGCGTTCGGCGTCGGGGTGGGCTTCTCGGTGGTTTCGCCGTGGAGCGACCAGGGCGTGTCGAGCACCACGCTGCATGTCGGTGCCGGCATCTATCTGGTCGTGGTTGCGATGTTGGCCTCCACGGTTGGCGGCTATCTCGCCGGGCGGCTGCGGAACCGCTGGGCCGGGGTGCACCACGATGAGGTGTATTTCCGCGACACCGCGCATGGGTTCCTGGCCTGGGCCTTTGCCACCGTTCTGACCGCAGCGCGTGCTCGGCGGCGGCGACCACCCACATCCTGGCTGGCGCTTCGGCCGGTTTGACGCCCGCCGCCGCGTCGTCGGCAAACTCGGCCGGAAATCCGAGCGACGTCTATGTCGAGAAGCTGCTGCGCGTCGATGCCGATACAGCCCCGGCGGCAGCCGGCCCTGCGCCGCTCGGCGATGCGGCCGGTTCCGGCGGCTCCGGCCAACAGACCCGCGCGAACAACTACTACGGCACGCGCGCGGAACTCGGCCGGGTGATCGCAAGCGGCATGATCAAGGGCGGCGATGTGTCCGCCACCGACCGGACCTATGCCGCCAAGATCGTGGCCAGGCGGACCGGCATGAGCCAGGCTGACGCGGAAAAGCGGGTGAACGACACCATCGTCCAAGCCAAGAAGGCGGCGGATGATGCCCGCAAGGTCGCGGCCAAGCTCTCGCTGTGGCTCGCGGCCTCGATGCTGGCCGGCGCGCTGGCGGCCAGTCTCGCCGCCACCGAAGGCGGGCTGCTCCGCGACTCGCCCTGGTATGAGGCCGGTTGGCGCCCAGGCCCGTTCGGAGCGGAACGGTCGCCGCGCTGAAATCATTGTCCAACCTAAACAGGAGCTTACGATGCCAATTCTCTTATGGCTGTTGGGAATGCCGCTCAGCCTGATCCTCATCCTGATGCTGCTGGGCGGTCTATGACAGCTACCCGACATAGATGTTAATGTTAAAGAGCGGCAGCCCGGGTATCTTGGGCTGCCGCTCTGTTCCCCGCTTCATGCTTTCACCTGAGGGACGCTCGCGATGTTCAAGTTCTGGTACGACGCCACGATGCTCTCCCTCGAGTCGCAGCACGTCATCGGGCTGCGAATGATGAAGCTCGCGGGCGGCGGAAAAAATGCGCAGGCCGAAGCGAGCCGCATGGTGACGGAGAAATTCTCCGCCTCTATGGCCGCCGCTGCGACGCTGATGTGCGGCGGCTCGGGCGAGGCCGTCCTGGCGCAAGTCCGCAAAAAGGTCCGGTCGAACTCGCGCCGCCTGTCGCGCTGAGCAATCGATCGACCCGCCTCTAGCGTCGAATGAGTAAGCCGCGGCATCGAAGTGTCGCGGTTTTATTTTTTATCTTTGATTCCTGCACAGCGGGAACGGAGAGGAAGCCTCGGGCTTTGTCATGGCATCCACACCAACGGAGTGTCACGACATGGCCAAAGAGCCGAAGCAACTCGACGAGCTGTTCCACGATACGTTAAAAGACATCTACTACGCCGAGAAGAAAATCCTGAGCGCGCTGCCGAAGATGGCGAAAGCCGCGCAGAACGAGGATCTCCGCGCCGCATTCGAGAAACACAAGACCGAGACCGAAGGTCAGATCGATCGTCTCGAGCAGGTGTTCGAACTGATCGAAGAAAAGCCGCAGGGCAAGAAGTGCGCGGCGATCGAAGGCATCCTCGAAGAGGGCCAGGAGATCATCAAGGAGTACAAGGGTTCGCCCGCGCTCGACGCCGGTCTTGTCTCGGCAGCGCAGGCGGTCGAGCACTACGAGATCGCCCGCTACGGCACGCTGCGCACCTGGGCCGAGGAACTCGGTCTCAACCAGGCCATGAAGCTCCTTCAACAGACGCTCGACCAGGAAGAGGCGACCGATCGGGCGCTCACCGAACTCGCCGAGGCGGTGGTCAACCAGGAGGCGCAGGCCGAGGCCGCCTGAACTTAGAATCCCAGCGGACCGATCAGTGCCCCGCGACCGGATGACCCGGTCGCGGGGCACTGTCATGTCGGGTTCCTGCAACGGCGAACGTGATATGATCCGGCAAATCACCTTCAACCGGAACGGTTCCTATGTCGGATTGCCTGCATTGCGACATCAATGATCTGGTCGAGAAACAGCTCGAGCGCGACGACGCGGACCTGGGCGATCTGGCGGCCCGGTTGACCGAAAGCCTGGCGGATCTGATCCTGCTGGCGCCGCCGGCCGACCAATCCAAGCTGATGGCCGACGTTCTTGCCAACCTGGGTCAAGCCTATCTGGAAAAGACTGGGGCTATCGAGTCCACACCCAGGCACTAGGTTAGTGCTGAATGCTACGATGAGAGCCGGTGACTGATTCTCATCGTGAGGATTTTGATGCAAGACCGACCGCGCCGAACAATGAGTTCACGGGATGCCGCCGAAGCGATGTTCAAGGCGGCGACGAAGCCGGCCGAAGCGCCTTTGCCCGTCCTGAAAAAGCCCGCGGTGCCCGGCGCCAAGGAGCAGGTGTCGTTGCGGCTCGACCGCGAGGTGCTGGATTATTTCCAGGAGGGCGGGCCGGGCTGGCAGGACCGCATCAACGAAGCGCTGCGCAAAGTCGCCGGCAAGTAGCTCCGCACACGCACGCGCGCGTCATTCCGCCTTGATATTGGCCGCGCGAACCACCTTGCCCCACTTGTCGGTTTCCTCGGAGAGGAAGGTCGCGAACTCGGCGGGGCCGCCGGTGATCGCGGTGCTGCCCATGCTCGCGAGCCGCGCTTTGATTGTCGGATCGGTCAGGGCGGCGTTGATCTCCTTGTTGAGCATCTCGACGATCGCGGCCGGCGTGCCGCTCGGCGCGCAGACGCCGCTCCATGAGCTGGCCTCGTAGCCCGGGACGGTCTCGGCGACCGTCGGCACGTCCGGCAGCGCGTCCGAGCGCGCTGCGGTCGTCACCGCGAGGGCGCGAAGGCGTCCTTCCTTGATGTGTTGGAGACCTTGCGTCATGACGTCGAACATCACCTGCACCTGGCCGGCGAGCAGATCGGTCATCGCCTGCGGCGGGCTGCGATAGGGGACGTGGACCAGGTTGACGCCGGTCATCGCCTTGAACAACTCGCCGGCCAGATGGATCGACGTGCCGTTGCCGGTCGATGCCATGTTCAGCTTGCCGGGATTGGCTTTGGCATAGGCGATGAACTCGGCAACATTGTTGGCCGGAACCGACGGATTGACCTCCAGCACGTTCGGCACGCGGGTGACGCCGGAGACCGGGGCGAAGTCGCGCTTCAGATCGAATTTGAGGTTGTCGAAGAAGGTCGCGTTGATCGCATTCACGGTGGTGACAAACAGAAGCGTGTAGCCGTCGGGCGCCGAGCGCGCGACGGCTTCGCCGGCGAGATTGCTGGAGGCGCCGGTCCGGTTCTCGACGATCACCGGCTGGCCGATCCGCTCGGACACGAACTGAGCGATCAGCCGCGCCACGATGTCGGCCGAGCCGCCGGCGGCAAAGCCGAGGATCAGCCGGATCGGCCGGCTCGGATAGGTTTGCGCGCGCGCGATGCGCGAGACGGCTGGCAGCGCGGCGGCGCCCGCCGCGAGACGAAGAAACTGTCCGGCGCGGCAGTCGCATGGTTGCTCACTGCAATTCGTAAGAGCCGTCGCCGCGGATGATCTTGAGGTAACGCTCGGCCGAGCGCTCGACCACGCCCTTGCCATCGGACCAGATGGTGCGGTCGGTGAAGGCGCCGTGCACGCGGTCGAACTTGTAGGGCTTGAGCGTTTTCATCACGCCCTCGACGCGCGGCGCCGACAGCGGGATGAAATTCGGGAAGCTCCACATGAAGCTCACCGACTTGTTGTCCTGCACCACCTGAACGATGTCGCCCGAGAGCAGCGCGCCCTTGCCGCCGGCGCCGGCCGCCCAGTGCAGCACCACGCCGCCGGGGTAGTGGCCGCCGGCGCAGATCAGGGTCACGCCGGGCGCGAGTTCCTTGGTCTCGCCCTGCCACAGCGTAATGGCGGGATCGTCGCGCATGATCCATTTGCGGTCGGCCGCGTGCAGATGGATCGGGATGCCGCCGAACGCCTGGCTCCATTCCACCATGCAGGAGTAGTAGTGCGGGTGCGAGATCGCGATGCTTTTCAGCCCGCCCATCGCCTTGATCATCTCGATCGTGGCGCGGTCGATCGAGCGAGATGCAGTCCCACAGGATGTTGCCCTGCGGCGTGCGCAGCAACTGCGCGCGCTGGCCGATGCCGAAGGCCGGCGCTGTCGTGATCGAGATGAGATTGGGCTCGAGCTCGCGCCAGGCGTTCATGTTGCGCTTGGCGAGCGTGTCGAGCGTGGTCCAGCCCTGGCCGGGCGGCGGCACGTACTGCCGCTCGTCGTCGCAGATCGGGCAGGCCGCCGGCGGCTTGTCGGTCGGCGCGTATTGCGTTCCGCAGGTGGTGCAGATGAAGGCGGGCATGGCGCTTAGTTTGGCACAGTCAGGCTGTCGCAGCCACCACCGGCTCTTGCGCCTTGCGCCCGCCGCCGATGAACAGCGCGGCGATGGCGGCGAGCAGGCACAGCATGCCCGACAGCATGAAGGCTTCCATGTAGCCGCCGAATTCGACGCGAAGCAGCCCGCCGAAGAACGCCGCCGACGCGCCGCCAAGCTGATGCGCGGTGAACACCCAGCCATAGACCATGCCGGCCTTCTCGCGGCCGAACGTGTTGCCGAGCATCCGCACCGTCGGCGACACGGTGGCGAACCAGTCGAGGCCGTAGAACATGGCGAACAGCGTCATGGTGTAGAAGTCGACGAACGAGAACGGCAGGTAGATCAGCGACAGCCCGCGCAGCGCGTAATAGGTGAACAGCAGCCAGCGATTGTCGAACTTGTCGGCGAGCCAGCCGGAGCTGGTGGTGCCGATGAAATTGAACACGCCCATGGTGGCGAAGAGCGCCGCGCCGGTGACCTCGGTGAAGCCGTGGTCGATGCAGGCCGGAATGAGATGCGTGCCGATCAGGCCGTTGGTCGAGGCGCCGCAGACGAAATAGGTGCCGGCGAGGAGCCAGAAGTCCCGGTAGTGCACCGCGTCGCGAAGCGCTGCGAAGGCCAGCACGACCGGATTGCCCTTCGGCGCCACCGCGGGCTTGGGCTCGCCGGTTTCGCCATAGGGCATCAGGCCGACGTCCGACGGCCGGTCGCGCAGGATCAGCGCCACCAGCGGAAGGACGACGCAGACCACGGCGGCGATGCTCAGCACGGTGGTCCGCCAGCCGTAGGCCGCGGTGATGTTGGCCATCACCGGCAGAAACAAGAGCTGCCCGGTCGAGGCGCCGCCGCTCAGGATGCCGATCACGAGACCGCGCCGCGCCGTGAACCAGCGCGTCGCGATCGTCGCGGAGAGCACGGTGGCGAGAAAGCCGGTGCCCGAGCCGACGAGAAATCCCCACATCAGGATGAGCTGCCAGGGCTCGCGCATCAGCGAGGTGGAGGCGACGCCGACGCCCACCAAGGTCAGCGCGCACAGCACCGAGCGGCGGATGCCGAACCGCTCCATCACGGCGGCGGCGAACGGGCCGATGCAGCCGTACAGGATGAGGTTGATCGAGACGGCGAGCGCGATGGTCGCCCGCGACCAGTGGAATTCCTCCTCCAGCGGCACCATCAGGATGCCGGGGGTCGAGCGGATGCCGGCGCTGGTCAGCAGCACCAGGCAGGTGATGCCGACGACGATCCAGCCGTAGTGGATTTTGGTGTTGCATGAAGGTCCTGCGTCATTCCTGACGCAGGACCGGAGTCGGATCAATAGGGGCGGGCGCGGAGCAGCCGCGCTTATTTCGGGATCGGCACCTCGCCGACGTCCTTCGGCACCTTGTAGCCCTTCTGCGTCGCCGGCTTGTTGGCGATGGCGAGATACCAGCGCAGCACGTTCGGATACTGCTTCAGATCGACGGTCTGCCACTCATAGCGCGACACCCACGGCCACACCGCGATGTCGGCGATCGAATAGTCGTCGGCGAGATATTCGTGCTCGCCGAGCTGCTTGTTCATGACGCCGTAGAGCCGGTGCGCCTCCTTGAGGTAACGCTCCTCGGCGTAGGGCGCCTTGCCGGGATTGTATTTGGTGTAGTGGTGGACCTGGCCGAACATCGGGCCGACGCCGCCCATCTGCCAGTTCAGCCATTCGATGGTCTTCCAGCGCTTGTCGCCGGACTTCGGCAGGAGCTTGCCGGTCTTGTCGCCGAGATAGGTCAGGATCGCGCCGGACTCCATCAGCGACAGGCCATTGTCGCGATCGACGATCGCGGGGATGCGGTTGTTCGGGCTGATCTTGAGGAATTCCGGCTTGAACTGCTCGTCCTTGGAAATGTCCACCGCGTGCACGGTGTAGGGCAGGCCCATCTCTTCCAGCGCGATGGAAACCTTGCGGCCGTTCGGCGTCGTCCAGGTGTAGAGGTCGATCACGGTACAATCCTTCTCTGTCAACTTCCCCGGTAAGTCGTATAGCTCCACGGCGTCACGAGCAACGGCACATGGTAGTGGCCCTCGGGCTCGGCGATGGAAAAGCGGATCGGCACGACGTCGAGGAAGCCTGCTCCGCCGAAATAGTCGCCCATGTGAAACGTCAACTCGATAGGTGCCGATGCGGAGCGGCTCGCCGGCAATCAGCGGGGCGTCGGTGCGGCCGTCGGCGTTGGTGACGGCTTCCTTGAGCAGCGCGCGGGCGCTGCCGCCAATCTCGTGAAGCGCGATCCGCACACCGGAGGCTGGGCGGCCCTTGTCAGGTGTCGAGCACGTGGGTCGAGAGCCGTCCGGTGGTGACCGGCATGCCTGGGCCGTCGACCAGGGCAACGAGACGGAGCCGCGTGATCAGGCCGATCTCGTGCAATGCCGCTTCGCGCTCGGCCTCCCCGTCGTGGGCGAGCCGCCGCTCGAACTGGCGAAGGATCGAATCCCGGGTGTGACGGCGAACGCAGACGATGAAGGGGAAAGCCGAATTTCTCCCGGTAGGCGGCGTTGAGCCGGCTGAAGCGCTCGAACTCCTCGGCGCTGAGCCGGTCGAGTCCGAGCCCGCCCTGCTCGGACTGGGAATGGTCGGTCAGGTCGGCGCGTTTGACCCGGCTGCCGAGCTCGGGGTGGCCGCCGATGAAGGCCAACTGCCGCCCGGGCGGCGGCCCGCCGGACCGCCTGCATCATGGCGTCGTGCAGTGCCGTGACGGTCGGGTAGGGCCGGCCGAGGGCGGCGGCCTCCGCCACCCAGGGGGCGATGTTCGAACACTTCGCCCAGTGCCGCGACAAAGGAGGGAGCGGGCAGGCCGTTGAGGCCGGAAAGGGTCTGGGCGGGGCTGGTCATTGTCCCAATTTTACCCAGGTGGACGGCGGAACAAAGCTATTTATGCTTGCAGATCAAAGGGTTTAGGTTGACATTGCCTTTGATTTGAACCGAAGCCCGTTGCCCCGCGACTAACCTCACGAGAGCAGATCGTTGTCAGCGACCTCAGCCACTTCGGACGAAGTCCTGATTGGACGGATCGCCAACGGCGACCGGCTCGCGATGCAGGTGCTGTTTGCCCGGCATCATGTGCGGGTGTTCCGGTTCGTGCTGCGGCTGGTTCGTAACGAAGCGACCGCGGAGGACCTGATCAGCGAAGTGTTCCTCGACGTCTGGCGCCAAGCCGGAAAGTTCGAGGGGCGGTCGGCGGTGTCGACCTGGCTTCTCTCGATCGCCCGCTTCAAAGCGTTGTCCGTGCTGCGGCGCAAGCCGGAGTCGGAACTGGACGAAGAGACGGCGGAAGCGATCGAGGACACGTCGGATACCCCGGACGTTACGCTGGAGAAGAAGCAGAAGGCAGACATCATCCGGAAATGCCTCAGTGGGCTTTCCAACGAGCACCGGGAGATTGTCGATCTCGTGTACTACCACGAGAAGTCCGTCGAAGAGGTTGCCGAGATCGTGGGGATCCCGGAAGCGACAGTAAAAACACGGATGTTCTACGCGCGTAAAAAACTCGCAGAGCTTTTGAAAGCTCAAGGAATCGAACGAGGTTGGCCATGAATACGATGAAAAAAGAGGCCGAGAAGCTTCCAGAGGACGTAGAACTCCTTCTGCCGTGGCATGCCGCCGGCACGCTGTCCCGCCGCGACGCCGCCCGCGTCGAACAGGCCCTCGCCAACGACAACGAACTCGCCGCTCGCTACGACATGGTCCGCGAGGAATTGGGCGAAGCGATCCGCCTCAACGAGACGCTCGGTGCGCCGTCGGCGCGCGCGATGCAGACCCTTTTCGCCAAGATCGACGCCGAGCCGGCGCGCAAGCCGAGGGCATCGTTCAACATCGGCGCCTGGCTCACCGATTTCGTCACCGGCTTCCAGCCGCGCACGCTGGCTTATGGCGCGACCGCAGCGGCCCTTGCGATCGTCCTGCAGGCGGGCATCCTCGCCGGTGTGTTCGTCAAGGAGGGCGGCGTCGGTTTCACCAGTGCGTCGCTGACGACGAACGAGCAGGCCTCTTATGTCGCGGTCCGCTTCAATCCGCAGGCCAGCGCCGCCGACATCACCAAGTTCCTCGCCGACAACAAGGCCACCATCGTGGGCGGCCCGACGTCTGGCGGAATGTTCAAGCTGCGCGTGTCCGATAGTTCGCTCTCGGAGGCGGAGCTCAGCGCGGTCGTGAAGAAGATGACGGCGAGCCCGGTGGTTGGCCTCGCGGCGAAGGCGAACTAAGGCGCCTGCTGCCGACGCTGCCACAATCGGGTCGTGTTGCCGGTCCAATGTGAGGCTGCTCGGAGGCTAAGCCCATGTGCCAGAATTCGCCCGAACAAGCATTTGATCGTCGGCCTGTCGGTTTCGACCGCGATCGCGGTGGTCGCGCTCGTCGTCACAACCGCCTCGCAGGCGGCGCAAATCGGCACTTCGCGGCCGGCCGCGTGCCCCGACGATGCGAACGCCGAGCTTCAGCGCGGAGCGAGCTTCCGCTCCGAGCCGCGCTTCCAGCGGTTCAACAACAACACCGACAAAGTTGTCACGGATGGCGGCAAGGTTAAGGGTAAAGGCAAAGGTAGCCGCACCAACGTTTCGACGACGGACCAGGGCGATGGCCGGCCCGGCCGTCGTCCGCCCAGGAAGCCGCCCGGCTCGGTCCGATCATCGGCACCGGCGTTGCGATCGGCACCGGCGTCGCCATCGGCACGATCCGGCGGGCGCAGGCCCTGCCGGTGCAGGTCCGGCCGGCGCGGTACGCCGCCGGCGGTATCGCCGCGCAACGCATTTATATTCCGCCTGCAGGCGAGGAACGCTTCGTCAAAGACGAACTGATGCTTGAGTTCGTCGGCGTTTTCCCGCAGGGCGGCATCGCGCAAGTCCTCGGGCGGCAGGGTCTCGTCCAGCTTGAATCGCAATATTTTACGCTCACCAACTCCACCATCGTGCGCGCCCGCATCACCAACGGACGCCCGGTGCGCGTGGCGCTGCAAGGGCTCGGCACCGAGACGACGCTGCGCTTTGGTCAGCCGAACTTCCTCTTTCAATGGTCGCAGCAGCAGGTGACCACTTCACCGGAGGCCGCGAAGGTGACGCCCGCGATGGCGACCGCGGCGGCGATCCCGGCGATCGGCGATCCGGCGCAATACGCGCTCGGCAAGCTTCGCATCGGCGAGGCGCATACGCTCGCCACCGGCGAGCGGGTGCTGGTCGCGGTGATCGATTCCGGCATCGACCTCAGTCATCCCGAGCTTGCGGGTGTCATCGTCGGCTCCTTTGACGCGATCGGAAAAGCGGCGCCGCCGCACCAGCACGGCACCGCCATCGCTGGCGCGATCGCGGCCCACGCGCGGCTGATGGGCGCGGCGCCGGCTGCGAAGATCCTCGCCATCCGCGCATTCGGCGCCTCCGGCGCCAGCGCCGAAGCGACCACCATGGCGATCCTCAAGAGCATCCAATATGCCTCGCTTCAGCAGGCGCGCATCATCAACATGAGCTTTGCCGGCCCGGCCGATCCGGGCCTGTCGCGCCAGCTTGCCGCCGCCAAGGCCAAAGGCGCGGTGCTGATCGCGGCCTCCGGCAACTTCGGCCCGAAGTCGCCGCCGCAATATCCCGCCGCCGATCCGAACGTGATCGCGGTGTCGGCGACCGACGCCGACGACAAGATGTTCCGTGCCTCCAACATCGGGCCGCATATCGCGGTCGCGGCGCCTGGCGTCGACATCCTGCTGCCGTCGCCCGGCAACGACTACCGGCTGATTTCCGGCACCTCGTTCTCGGCGGCTTACGTGAGTGGCGTCGCCGCGCTGATGCATCCAACGCGCGCCGGGGCTGACGCCCGGACGCCGTGCGCAACATTTTGCAATCGACGGCAAAGGATCTCGGGCCGGTCGGCAAGGACCCCGAGTTCGGCGCGGGCCTGGTCGACGCCTATCAGGCGATCATGGCGGTGCAGGCCAACGCCACCGCCGAAGCCACGCCCACGCCGCAGGCTGGGACTGAGCAAGCCAAGGCGCAGTAGCGACAGCGCTCTCGATCGATGCGAACAGGGCCGGGACGATTGTCCCGGCCTTTTGCTTTCGTGCGAGTGCGCCGAAGAATTGCGCCTGTGACTTTTCGCACATCGCGTGTAGGTCTTGGCGATACAGGTCCCGGCCGCCGCATTGAACCTTTTCCCTCCCGGTCCGACCAATACGCATGAGGGCCATACCGGCCCGCAACCATTCCAGAGGGAGACCATCATGACCATCAAGTCCAAGATTGCCGCCGCGCTTGCCGTTGTGACGCTTGCCGGGGGCCTCGCCATTCCGACCAGCTCAGCCCAGGCCGGCCACGGCTGGGGCATCGGCGCGGGCATCTCGGTGGCGCGATCGTCGGTGCCGCGGTCGCCAACAGCGCGGCTTACGGCGGCACCTATTACGTGGACGGCTATCGCCGCTGCCGCTGGGAGCGTCAGTACGACTCCTACGGCTTCTACGTCGGCACCGTGAAGGTCTGCCGGGTCTACTAGGACCTGAATTTTAGAGAGCTGCGACCGGCGCGCACGCCCCCCGCCTTCCCCTCGCGTCGGTCTCACAGGCCCGCCCGGATGGTTCGCCATCCGGGCGGGTTCGATTTTGGGGCTCTGCCCATCTTTGTTCCGTCGACATGAGACCTTTGGGGGTCTGGACGGCCTCGATGAAGCCCCTCTAAATGGCGGCGGATTGAGGGGCCGGCGCGTATGAGTGAGTACATCCTCGAAACCGAGGATTTGACCAAGGAGTTCGCAGGGTTCGTCGCCGTCAACGGCGTCAACCTGCGGGTCGAGCGCGGCACCATCCACGCGCTGATTGGGCCGAACGGCGCCGGCAAGACCACCTGCTTCAACCTGCTGACCAAGTTCCTGCAGCCGACGCGGGGCCGCATCACCTACAAGGGCTCCGACATCACCGCGCAGGCGCCGGCCGAGGTGGCGCGGCTCGGCATGGTGCGCTCGTTCCAGATCTCGGCGGTGTTTCCGCATCTCACGGTGCTGGAGAACGTGCGCATCGCATTGCAACGCCAGCGCGGCGGTTCGTTCGACTTCTGGCGCTCGCGCCGCGTGCTCGACCGGTTCAACGAGCGCGCGCTGTCGCTGATCGACGACGTCGGCCTGTCCGACGTCGTGCAGGTCGACGGCGGTCGAACTGCCCTACGGCCGAAAGCGCGCGCTGGAGATCGCGACAACGCTGGCGCTCGATCCGGAGATGCTGCTGCTCGACGAGCCGACCGCCGGCATGGGGCACGAGGACATCGAGCGGATCACGGCGCTGATCAAGCGCGTCGCAGCCGACCGCACCGTGCTGATGGTCGAGCACAATCTGAGCGTGGTCGAGAACCTCTGCCACCGCATCACCGTGCTGACGCGCGGCCGCGTGCTGGCGGAGGGCGACTACGCGACGGTGGCGAACAATCCCGAGGTGAAGGAAGCCTACATGGGGACGGGTCATGCTTGATCGTCCGCGCGCCGCTGCTCTCGGTCAAGGACCTGCAGGCCTGGTACGGCGAGTCGCACATCCTGCACGGCGTGTCGTTCGACGTGCACCAGGGCGAGGTGGTGACGCTGCTCGGGCGCAACGGCGCGGGCAAGACCACGACGCTGAAGTCGATCATGGGCATCGTCGGCCAGCGCGCCGGCTCGGTGCGCTTCGAAGGCCGCGAGCTGATCGGCTTGCGCCTCCAACGAGATCGCGCGGGCGGGCATCGCGCTCTGTCCGGAGGAGCGCGGCATCTTCGCGAGCCTCACCGTCGAGGAGAATCTGATGCTGCCGCCGGTGGTGAAGCAGGGCGGCCTGCCGCTCGAGGCCATCTTCGAGCTGTTCCCCAACCTCAAGGAGCGGCTGGGCTCGAGCCAGGGCACCAAGCTCTCCGGCGGCGAGCAGCAGATGCTGGCGATCGCGCGCATCCTGCGCACCGGCGCGCGGCTCCTGCTGCTCGACGAGCCGACCGAGGGGCTCGCCCCCGTCATCATCCAGCAGATCGGCAAGACCATCCGCACGCTGAAGCAGCAGGGCTTCACGATCCTGCTGGTGGAGCAGAACTTTCGGTTCGCCTCGACGGTCGCCGACCGCTACTATGTGATGGAGAACGGCCGCGTGGCTGAAAGCTTCGCCAGCGCCGAACTGAACGCCAATCTCGAAAAGCTGCACGAGTATCTCGGAGTCTGAACAAAAAGTGGTTCCAACAGGAGGAATGGTATGAAGCGTCTCTTGAGTTTGACCGCGCTCGCGGTCGTGCTCGCCGCAAGTTCGGCGCAGGCGCAGCAAATGAACGTCAAAATCGGCGTGATGAGCGACATGTCGAGCCTCTACGCCGACATCGGCGGGCCGGGCTCGGTCGCCGCCGCCAAGCTGGCGATCGCCGATTTCGCCAAGACCAATCCGAACGTGAAGGTCGAAATGGTCTGCGGCGACCACCAGAACAAGCCCGACGTCGGCACCCAGCTCGCCAACCAGTGGTTCGACGTCGACAAGGTCGACATGATCATCGACGTGCCGAATTCGGGCGTGGCGCTCGCGGTCAGCCAGGTCGCGTGCGCACGAAGAACAAGCTGTTCATCGTCTCCGGCGCCGCGGCGTCCGACCTCACCGGGCCGAAGTGCAACGCCAACACCATCCACTGGACCTACGACACCTGGATGCTCGCCAACGGCACCGGCAAGGCGTTGGTGAAGACCGGCGGCGACACCTGGTTCTTCCTCACCGCCGATTACGCCTTCGGCCATGCGCTCGAGCGCGACACCGCGGCGGCGGTCGAGAAGCCAACGGCGGCAAGGTGCTCGGCAAGGTCCGCCATCCGCTCAACACCAACGACTTCTCGTCGTTCCTGCTGCAGGCGCAGACCTCGAAGGCCAAGGTCATCGGCCTCGCCAACGCCGGCGGCGACACCATCAACTCGATCAAGCAGGCGCCGAGTTCGGCATCGTCAAGGGCGGGCAGAAGTTCGCGGGCCTGCTGGTGTTCGCCAGCGACGTCAACGCGCTCGGGCTTGCCGACCGCGCAGGGCCTGACGCTGACCGAGACCTGGTACTGGGACGTCAACGACGCCAACCGCGCCTGGACCAAGCGCTGGCAGGCCGAGCGCAACGCGGCCGGCAAGTTCCCGACCATGATCCATGCCGGCGTCTATTCCGGCATCACGCACTATCTCAAGGCGGTCGTCGCGCTCAAGAGCGCGGCCGACGGCAAGGCGGTGGTCGCGGAGATGAAGAAGCTGCCGACCGACGATGCGCTGTTCGGCAAGGGCACGATCGACGCCGACGGCCGCAAGCGTCCACGACGCCTATCTGTTCGAGGTGAAGAAGCCGGCGGAGTCCAAGTATCCGGGCGACTTCTACAAGCTGAAGGCCACGATCCCGGCGGCAGGAGGCGTTCCGTCCGCTCAAGGATGGCGGCTGCTCGCTGGTCAAGCGGCTGACGCGAGCAGTCTCACCGGGCCGCTCTCCAGCGAGACGGCGGCTGCGCCGTCTCCGGATGAGGGCGAACCATTTGAGGTAACGGTTGAGTGTTCGAAATCTTCGGCATCCCCTCGCAGGCGCTGTTCAGCCAGCTTTTGATCGGGCTGATCAACGGCTCGTTCTATGCGCTGCTGAGTCTCGGGCTCGCCGTGATCTTCGGCATGCTCAATATCATCAATTTCACTCATGGCGCCCAATACATGATGGGCGCCTTCGCGGCGTTTCTGCTGCTGCAATATACCGGCATCGGCTATTGGCCGGCGCTTGATCGTGGCGCCGATCCTCGTCGGCATCACTCGGGATGGTCATCGAGCGCACGATGTTGCAATGGCTCTACAAGCTCGATCATCTTTACGGACTGCTGCTGACCTTCGGTCTGGCGCTGATCATCGAGGGCCTCGCCCGCAATTATTACGGCTCGGCCGGCTTGCCCTATCAGATGCCCGAAGTTGCTGGTCGGCGGATACGACCTCGGCTTCATGCGCCTGCCGATCTACCGCGCCTGGGTGATCGTGGCCTCGCTGACGGTCTGCCTCGGCACCTGGTTCGTGATCGAGCGCACGAGGCTCGGCGCCAATCTGCGCGCCGCGACCGAGAATCCGACGCTCGTTCGCGCCTTCGGCATCAACGTGCCGCGCATGATCACGCTGACCTACGGCTTTGGCGTGGCGCTCGCCGCCTTCGCCGGCGTCATGGCGGCGCCGATCTACAACGTCAGCCCGCAGATGGGCTCTTCGCTGATCATCGTGGTGTTCGCGGTGGTGGTGATCGGCGGCATGGGCTCGATCATGGGCGCGATCGTGACGGGCTTCGGCCTCGGCGTGATCGAGGGCCTGACCAAGGTGTTCTTCCCGGAGGCGTCCAACACCGTGATCTTCGTCATCATGGCGATCGTGCTGCTGGTGCGGCCGGCGGGCCTGTTCGGACGGAGAGCCTGATGGAGCAGCCCGTCGAAGCGGCGGCTCAAGCGACCGCGGCGATCAAAGCGCCGTTGGCGTCTTCCACGTCGTCGCGCAACTGGAGCGAGCCCTTAGCCTTTGTCATCATGGTGGCGGTGCTCGCGGTCGCGCCGCTTTACATCTATCCGATGTTCCTGATGCAGGCGCTGTGTTTTGCGCTGTTCGCCTGCGCCTTCAACCTGCTGATCGGCTACGGCGGATTGCTGTCGTTCGGCCACGCGCTCTATTTCGGCTGGGCGAGCTATCTGGCGGCGCATTCCGCCAAGGTGTGGGGCTTCCCGCCGGAGCTTGCGATCCTCACCGGCACGCTCACCGGCGCGGTGCTCGGCGTGGTGGCGGGCTCACTCGCGATCCGCCGGCAGGGCATCTACTTCGCCATGATCACGCTGGCGCTCGCGCAGATGATGTTCTTCTTCGCGCTGCAATTGAAGTTCACCGGCGGCGAGGACGGCATCCAGGCGGTGCCGCGCGGCAGGCTGTTCGGCATGGTCGATCTCGCCGACCAGGGCAACATGTACATCACGGTGGTGGTGATCTTCCTTGCCGGTTTTCTGCTGATCTACCGGATCATCCATTCGCCGTTCGGCGAGGTGCTGAAAGCCATCCGCGAGAACGAGCCGCGCGCGATCTCGCTCGGCTACAAGACCGACCGCTACAAGCTCCTGGCCTTCGTGCTCTCGGCGACGCTCGCGGGCCTTGCCGGCTCGACCAAGGCGATCGTGCTGCAGATCGCTTCGCTCACCGACGTCGACTGGCCGATGTCGGGCGAGGTGGTGCTGATGGCGCTGGTCGGCGGGCTCGGCACGGTGTTCGGACCGGTGGCGGGCGCCTTCATCGTTATCGCCATGCAGAACTATCTGGCGCAGGTCGGGCAATGGGTCACGGTGATCCAGGGCGTGATCTTCGTGCTGTGCGTGCTGCTGTTCCGCCGCGGCGTCATCGGCGAGCTGGCGGCGTACCTGCGTATCCGACTGTAACGACGAAAATCTTTCAACAAAAGGAAACGACCATGAGTGCAGAAGCCCGTCTGAAAGAACTCGGCCTGACGCTGCCAACCGTGCCGCCGGCGGTTGCGAACTATCTGCCGTACCGCGTCGCCGGCAATCTGTTGTTTCTGGCCGGGCAGGGGCCGCGCGGCGCCGACGGCTCGTTCATGACCGGTAAGGTCGGCGGCGAGGTCTCGGTCGAGGAGGGCCACAAGCGCGCCCGCATCATCGGCCTGCAACTTCTCTCCGCGATGAAGATGGCGCTGGGCTCCCTCGACCGCGTCGACACCGTTCTGAAGATGCTCTGCATGGTCAACGCCGTGCCGGACTTCAAGGACCATCCCAAGGTGGCCGACGGCATGTCCAACCTGTTCGTCGAGGTGTTCGGCGAGAACGGCCGGCACGCCCGCTCGGCGGTCGGCATGGGCTCGCTGCCGAACCAGATCTCGGTGGAGATCGAAGGCGTCATCTCAATTAAGGCCTAGGCGGCGGGACTGTCCCCATATGGCCCTATCTATCGGGCGCGAATGGGCGCACAGTGGCTGATGAGCACAACATTCATGAACTATGCGCTCGGCGCGATGATCGTCGCCGGCGCGCTCGCAGTCACCCTGGCCATTCTCGTCTGGTAGCCGCCTAAGCTTCAGCAAAATAAAAATGCGCGGGCGCGCATTTGCATCGAAAGCGATGTCTGCGAAAACGATGCCCACTTGGAGGGCATCATTTTCGTTGCTAGCCCGCCGCGGCCACCTTCGGCTTGACCTTGAAGAGCTGATAGCCGGGGCCGGCGATGGCCTGTTCGATGACGTCGCGTTTGACATTGAACGGCGGTTCTTTATCGGCGCGGATCACCCCGATCGCGTGCCACGGCCCGAACTGCGACGGCAGCTTCTGGCCGCCGGCTTCGCCGGCGAACGCGCGCAACGTGCTGTTGGCCTGCGATTTGAAGATGAAGATGCGCATGATGGCCCGCCTCTTGGGTTTCGCCTCTTGGGTTGAAGAGCCGCCGCCTTGGCCGGCGGCGGCCCCGATACAGGACGTCGAGATCAGATGAGCTCGATCGTGCCGACCGCGGTCTTGCCGCTGCGCGGATCGGCCTGGGTGTCGAACTTCACCTTCTGGCCTTCGCGAAGGCCCTGGATGCCGGCGCGCTCGAGCGCGGTGGCGTGGACGAACACGTCCTTCTCGCCGTTGTCCGGCTGGATGAAGCCGAAGCCTTTTTGGTCGTTGTAGAATTTGACGGTGCCGTTAGTCATAGAGGTAGCCTTTCGTTTGCGTATGCACGTGGGATGTGGCGCACGGATATCGTGGCCATCGTCCCATTTCGTCGATTTTGGAGAGAGGCTGAAACGTGCGCCCGCAAATGACGAGGCGAAGCGGCCCAGTAGTCCGGCCAATATCGATAAAGGAAAATAGGCGCTAAATCAGGCGATTGCAAGGTTTAGCCCGCGCCGCCAGCCCTCGCTAAGCGTCAAAAGGGGCGTTAGGATGGTGAATGGCCGCTTTTGACTACAACGCGCCGGCCGATCTCTTTCCGGCGCGAAGTAAAACTGGCCGCCGCCCGGTTGGTTACCGACGCTTTGGCACCGCGGCGGAGGCCATCCGGTTCGCGGTCGAGCAGATGCCTTTCGAACTCCTCGATGGAACGATCCTGGAAATCGAAAGTGTAAGGGTGGATGGAGCTGGCATCCGAGTTTTGTATGAGAGCGTCGATTATCCATTGGTCAAAACTTCGCGTTGATGCGAGTGCCGCCGAATGCGGCGCGGCACATTCTCTGAAGCCGCGACCATGAACAGGCCGATCTCCGCTCAGGTCTCCGCGCCCTCGGCTCTGGCCGGCGCCGCCGACGTGCGCATCGCGCGCATCGAAACCATTCCGCTCAAGGTCCGGCTCGATCGCACCGCGGTCGGCGCGAACCTGAAGTTCACCCACCGCTGCGCCATCGTCACCCGCGTCTACACCGACGCCGGCGTCATCGGCGAATGCTTCAACGGCGGCGACGACGAACTGCAAGGCGCCATCATGCGCGTCATCGCCGACGAGATGACGCCAAAGCTGATCGGCCGCAAGGTCATGGCGATCGAGGAGGCCTGGGATCTCACCCGCGCCTCGACCGAGCCGTTCCTGCGCGACCGGCGGATCGGGCTCCGCGCCCAGGCCTGCATCGACAGCGCGCTGCATGACGCGGTCGGCAAGCTCGCCGGCCTGCCGCTGCACGTGCTCTGGGGCAGCGCGCTGACCGAGGTGCCGGTGATCGTGCTCGGCGGCTATTACCGCGACTGGGACGAGCTCAAGGAACTGGCCGAGGAGGTCTCCCAGCTCAAGTCCGCTGGCGCCGCCGGCATCAAGCTCAAGGTCGGCGGCCGGTCGCCGCAGGCCGATGCCGCGCGGGCGCGGGTGGTGCGGCGCGCCGGCGGCGACGATTTCGTGCTGGCCTGCGACGCCAATCAGGGCTGGACCCGCGCCGAGGCGATCGAGTTCGCCGGCCGGGTCGCCGACCTGAACCTGCGCTGGTTCGAGGAGCCCTGCAAATGGGACAACGACCGCGCCGACATGGCTTCGGTGCGCGCGGCCACCAAGGTGCCGATCTCGGCCGGGCAGAGCGAGCTGTCGCGCTTCGGCTGCCGCGACCTCATGGCGGCGGGCTCGATCGACATCTGCAATTTCGACGCAAGCTGGGGCGGCGGGCCGACCGAATGGCGGCGGGTGGCGGCGCTGGCGCAGAGCTACAACGTCGGTGTCGCCCAGCATATCGAGCCGCAGATCGGCGCCATGCTGGTGGCGGGCGCCCGCAATGGAACTTTCGCCGAGGCGCTGTTGCCCTGGCGCGATCCGTTTTTCGACAAGCTGATTGCCGACCAGAAGCCGTTCATCGGCGGAAAATATCAGCTTTCCGATCAGCCAGGCTGGGGCTGGTCGTTCGACACCGACTATCTCGAATACGCCCGCCGCAAGGATTGACCGCGACCCCCGGTCGCCGCCTGCCGAATTTCCAGCTGTTGATCGTTTCCAAAGAAAGGCGTGGATCTGCCGTAACTCCGCACCGTTTCGTGCGTTGCCCTCGCGCGATGTGAACAAGCCTGTGAATAAGCCCTGTAAGGCCTGTGACTTGACATTTGCTTCGTTGTTCGCGCGCGAATCGCAGCTAACGATGCTGCGTCGCTTGTGCGGCGACGTTTCGGATCGATCATGGCGGCTCGGGAATTCACCACCCCCGTCCCCCGCTTGGCGGAGGTACCGTTCCGCATGCTTCCGGCCGCGCGAAGCTGGGAACGCATCGCGCTGAAATGGCGAGACATCGCCGAGCGGCGGCGCGACCATCATCTCGATCTCTACAAGAGCGGGCGCTGGAAGCATTACTACACCGATGAGGAGTTCCTCATTGAGATGCGCCAAGCCGTCGCCATCGCCGACCGCTGGGCCGTGATTGCGCCGCGGCCCGGGGAGCGCGAAGTACCAGCCGCGATCGAGCAGCCGGCGGCGGCATAGACATTTGCTGGCGTTCACGTTGGTCATGGCCGGGCTTGTCCCGGCCATCCACGGCTTTACTGACTTACGACATTCGTATGCAAGTGCCATGCGACGCCCGGTTTAGCGTGTGGCCGGGCATGACGTGGAGAGGTGGCGTGTTCAAATCGAACGGCAGTGAACAGAAAATCCTCGATTGGCTCGGCGGCCAGCGCGACGCCATGCTGGCGTTGC
>CAWKOD010000049.1:0-182548 GCA_963850885.1 uncultured Alphaproteobacteria bacterium
CGTGAAGCGGGCATGACGGGTTTTGTCATCGTCAAGTGACGAACGCAGATAAGGAAGTTTTTGAAATTGCGCTCAGTTGTCGCCGTGATCGTCGCAGCACTGTTAATGTCGCCCGCGGCCTCACACGGACAGGCGCGCTCTGAGGCGTTGGCTGACGGCCAGATCACCAAGATCGACGTGTCGGCGCAAAAGATCACAATCCGGCATGGTCCGCTGAAGCAATTCGACATGGACGAACCCATGACGATGGTGTTCCGCGCGGCAAATCCCGAGATGCTGAAAACCGTCAAAGCGGGCGACAAGGTGAAGTTCCTGCCGGAGCGGATAAAACGGACAGTTCACAGGTCACAAAGATCGAAAAAGTCAAATGATCGTCCGGCGCATGACGAAAACACTGCCACCCTGAAAAGAGCAGGCACGTTGAACGAGAGCGTCTCCTTTCGGCGCGCGTACTCAGTCCCGCCAGAAATCCTTGAACCGCGTGGGCGATAACTCGGTGTACCGCACGGTGTGCTGGATATTGCGGTGGCCCAAGTAGGCTTGCAGCGCGCGCGTATCGTGGCCCTTGTTAGCCAGGGCATAGCCGCAGGCGTGCCGCAGCATGTGCGGGTGGGCCTTGAAGCCTAGCCCTGCCGTCTCGCCCCGGCCCGCTCGACCATGCGGGCAAACCCCGCGGTGGTGAACGGCGCGCCACGCTCAGACGTGAACACAAACGGCGACTTGGGCTCTTGCTCGCGTTGCAGCCGGCGCAAGGCGCGCAGTTCATCGCCAAGGATCGGGTGCGTGCTTGGCGTGCCCCGTTTTACCCGGCGCACATGCAAGGTGGCGGAAGCGAACTCGATTTGATCCCAGCGCAGGTCCACAAGCTCCGCAGCACGCAGGCCATGGCGGTAGGCGACCAAGATCATGGTCGCGTCCCGGTGGCCGTGGCGATTGCCACTGGCGGCTTCGGTCAGCCGATCAACCTCAGCGTCTGTCAGGTACTCGCGGGTGCTTAGCTCGGCGTTGGGTACCCGCGTGGGCATGACTGTTCGATTAACGGTGGCCGGGGAGACCAGCTTGAGGTGACGTTCTTCATGTATTCGCTCCGATAACTGACCTACTGGTCAGACAAGGCTTTTGCGAACAGTCACATTCGCCGCGGTGCGCGCGGCTTCTCCGGATGGGGCTTGATCTGCGACCCAACCCCCACCCTGGCCAGGGGGCCTGCTCTCGCGCGAAGCAAGGGGGCTTTGAAAATCTGTAAGACCTAAAAAGGACCGTTAACTTTTGCTTAACCACAATCGAGCGGTCAGAGCGTGGCCTCCCCTCCCTTGAACAACCGCCTCAACATCCCTTCCCCCCCCACGACTCCTCCTCCCTCCCCCCTCCCCCCCGTCGCCTCACGTCACCAACGATTGGCCGCAGAAAGAGAAGGTGAAACGCTTCACCTCCAAATCCCGACGCCCTGAACCTTATGACCTTGTGCGTGGCTCGGGGCGGGCCTCGTTCGTGTAACGGGAACTATGGAATGTCGTGGGAGGATTGTTCGCTTTACTCCGCCTTAACACCAGCGAACTTGATCACCTTGGCCCATTTTTCGGTTTCGTCATCGACGAGCTTGCCGAATGCTGCCGGCGAGCCTGGCAGCGCGGTGCCGCCCATGTCGGCGAACCGCTGCCTGGTACTGGGATCGGCGAGGATTGCGTTGAGCGTTGTGTTCAGCTTATCGACGATATCGACCGGCGTGTTCTTGGGCACACTGAACCCGTACCACGCGCTCGCCTCATAGCCTGGAAGAAATTCGGCAACGGTCGGGAGTTCCGGCAGCATCGGCATGCGCTCCGCGGTGGTCACCGCGAGCGGCCGCAGCTTGCCCGCGCGGATGTGCTCGAGTGACGTCGGCAGGTTGTCGAACATCACCTGGACCTGGCCGCTGATCATGTCGATTAGCGCCGGATTGCCTCCGCGATAGGGCACATGGGTCATGTTGACCCCGGCCATCATCTTGAACAGCTCGCCCGATACATGAATGGTCGAGCCGATCCCCGACGATGCCATGTTGATTTTGCCCGGATTGGCCTTGGCGTAGGCAATGAACTCGGGAACGGTCTTGGCCGGAACCGACGGATGGACTTCCATCACGTTCGGGAAACGGATGATGCCGCCGACCGGCATGGTGTCGCGGATGAAATTGTAGGTGCAGCTTGTCGTACAGCGTCGCGTTGATCGCGTTTGCGGGGGCCGTGAGCAGGAGGGTGTAGCCATCCGGCGCGGCGCGCACGACCGCCTCGGTGGCGATGTTGGTGCCGCCGCCGACGCGGGCTTCGACGATGAACGGCTGTCCGAGCCGTTCCGAGAGCCATTGCCCCGTCAGGCGCGCGATGATGTCGGCCGAACCGCCGGGCGCGTAGCCGATGATCAGGCGCACGGGCTTTGAGGGATAGGATTGCGCCCAGGCAACACGCGAGCATGCCGGCAGGGAGGCCGCGCCCGCGGCCAGATGCAAGAATTTGCGGCGGGGAAGTTTCATGGGGAAATCCTCAGGACCGTGTGCGCGTTCAATCCAACGCGGACACGGAGTGCGAATAGGCTACACCCTTTCATGGGGGCGCGAAGACCATGTCTCCTTTTTCAGCCCAACGTCCTCATGTCAGTTTCTGGGGAGCTTCGCACATTGGATGAAAACCACAGTCGCTGCTGACAAGGTGAAACGCTCCAACTCTCAACACGTACATCGGAGCGACCCTTGAACCTTGTCACCTTGCCAGCTCACTGCCCAATTCATTCGGCATGAGGTAAGAGGGGACAAGGTACGACGGTGAAACGCTTCGCCTCCAAACAAGTGCTTTAACGAATTTTTAACGACAATCACGCCTTGTTCCCGAACTCGCTTGACAAGGCAGCACCAATGACACCACCCAAAGATATCGAGTAAATGCGGCAGAGTTGGCGGCTAAAGCGAGAGCAGAGAGCAACCCGCCAATTCGGATGCTATTCGACTATCTACGCGCGTCTATCGCTGCTTGGCTGAACATGCCGATTGCGAGGTTCAAACGTATATCGCTTCCGAATAAAATGCCGCGCGCAAAAGAGCTTCCTCCGCTCACCTCCAAACGGGCTGGGGCGGAGCCACCTTGCATCTTGTGACCTTGCTGCGTTGACGCTTGAACTCTGCCGCCCTACATTCAGGCATGTGCGGGAGAGTGATCCAGAGCAGCGGTCCGCTTCGCTATGGGCTTGTCGATGGTATGAACGTGCGCGACAGCCGCGTGCACAATTATCCCCCCAGATGGAACGCCGCGCCGAGCCAGGACCTGCTGGTCATCCGGCGCAATCACAAGACCGGTGAAGTCTCCCTCGACCCGCTGCGGTGGGGACTCATTCCGTACTGGTGCAAGGACCCCTCGGGCGGCCGTAAGCCGATCAACGCCAAATGCGAGACGGTAGCACGCTGCCGACGTTCCGTGACGCCTATCGTCAACGCCGCTGCATCGTGCCGGTAGACGGCTTCTTTGAGTGGAAGCCGATCAAGGGACAGAAGGTGAAGCAGCCCTACGCCATCGCAATGAAGGACGGTGCGCCGTTTGGCCTTGCCGGCATTTGGGAGAACTGGAAGGGGCCGGCATCCGGTGAGTGGATCAGAACGTTCGCGATCATAACCACCGACGCCAACGAACTGGTGGCCGATATTCACGATCGAATGCCGGTGATCCTTGCTCCCGCCGATTATGTTCGTTGGTTAAGCGACGAACCTGATCCGCGCGAATTGATGCGTCCGTTTCCGCCGAACTGATGCGGATGTGGCCGATCTCAACTCGCGTCAACAAGCCGGAGAATGATGAGCCGTCGATCGTCGACCCGGTGAAGTTAGCAAGTGACGCTGCGTAGTTGCACGACAGGCCGGTGCGCGCGAGGAAAGCTCGCTTCGGATACCTCAAAACCCGCAAATTTGGTTTCTCAAGATAAGGCAGCTTTTTGGAACTGCAAATGTCATACGCGCGGTTTGATGAAATCGAAAATGTGTTGGCGTCGCTCGATTTGCTGGCGACATTAACGCCGCTGGTTAAGAAACGCCGGTCGCGGTCCCAGTGGAAATGGATCATCGTTGCCGCGCACGACGCGCTTCAAGGCGCATTGGTCTGCGCAGTTGCGGATACCACGGGAACAAATGTCCTCAGCAAGAAATCAGCAAAGAAGATGCTCGATTGGCTAAATGACACGTCGAAAGAATATCCAGGCGAGTACATGGCCGACTTCGGAGCCCTGCTCAAGCGCGCAGCAATTACGTTGCCTTCAGGGGATGCTAAAGACATAAGAAAACTTCACGGAATGAGGAATGAATTCGCACACTTCACGCCAAAGGCGTGGAGCATTGAACTGGCAGGACTTCCAAGGATCATCAATGCGGCGCTTCGTTTGATCGAGCGGCTGATGCAGAGTGATCCGGTGCAGTATCGAATGACAGGTAACAGGAAGCGGCGGGTTCGTTTCAACATGAAATCTGCCAAGACAGCCCTTGGGATGGTCTCAGAGCCACCGTCAGCCGAAAATGGATCAAATGGAGTTGCCAACCGTGTTGAACGGCCCGCGATAGCGGGACAAGGTAAGACCGCCAAACGCTATGGGTGTGGGTAGAGCGCCGGCGGAGGCTGAGCTTAGTGGCCCTAGCGAGAGCCGAGCCAATTAGGGAAGCCAGCCCAACCGTCTTTTGCATATGCAATTTCAGGAGAAGACGGGATGTCCTTTGGTCTTTGCCCTGACTTGGCATATTCGCGCCAACTTTGGAGGCTTAGACCTCGTACAAATGAACGGGCCTCCTCGAACGACCTGTATTTGGCTCGCCATGGCCGAGTTCTGCCCGTTCCGAGCCAGTCTCCCCAGTCGATCCATCCATCTGCCGCGTAGCCGCGATCAGGAGTTCTTGGGATATCTGGAGGAAAGTTCTTGGAGCGAGTGTACTTTCGCCATTCCAAAACTGTTGATAGTTTCAAGCCGCGAACAAAAGCACGCGCTTCAGTGAACGGACGATTGATCTTCTCCTTACCTAACCAATCTTCATAACCAATCCAACCTTCCTTAGCATATGCAAATGCATCCTGCGGACGGGCAGGAATGTCAGGTGGAAGCTTGTTCGAGGCCGCATATCGTTTCCACTCCCGGATCGATGTCAGTCCAAGTAACCGTGCAAAAGCGCGGGCCTCTGCGAATGGGCGCTTGTGTTTTTCTATTCCAAGCCAGTCCGCCCAATTGATCCATCCATTATTCTCATAAGCCCGATAAGGAGCGCTTGGAATATCAATGGGTCGCTTTCCTGAACTTGACCACTCTCGCCATTCAGCCGCGGAATTTAGTTTCATTTGTCTTACGAAAGCACGAGCGTCTTCATATGACCGCAGTTGTTTTTCCGTACCGAGCCAATCTGCCACATTCACCCAGCCCTGATTTGCGTAAGCGTGGGCCGGATCAGCCGGAATATTTAAAGGAAGCTTCCCTGAAGCAACAAACGCGTTCCATTCTTTTAAAGACTTAAGCTTGCGACTTCTCGCAAATGCACGAGCCTCAAGAAATGGCAATTTGTTTCGGACCCGCCTTGTTCCCGGTACTCCAAGCCAGTCATCAATACCTATCCAGCCCTTATGTGCGTACCGCTTCCAAGGCTGCGTCGATATATCGATAGGACGGCGAGACGATTTGGCAAACGATCTCCATTCAGCAAATGACTTCAGACCCAAGCTCTGAGCAAAAGCTCTCGCATCAGAAAATCGTCTGATGTCTACTATCGGGGGAGTTCTGCCGCCGCCAAGCCAATCTTTCCAGCCCCTCCAACCCTTCGATGCGTAAGCGCTAGCTGGTACGACGGGGATGTCGGGCGGGCGTTTATCTGTATCAGCATAAGCCCACCATTGAATTGATGTCGTAAGTCCGAGTGTGTGAACAAATGAACGTGCCTCATCAAACGCCCTTAAGTTTCTTTGACCAACGCTTTTCCAGAGCCGTACCGAAATAGCATCGGCAAAATCACCAAGTTCAATTTGCATCCCTACTGGGACGTCACCTTCAATCTCAACAATCTTACCAATTGACACCCGGCCTTTTTCAATCGCCCTGAACTCGTCCGCGATCCGCTCATCCTGCGTTGAGAGGGCTGTGAGTGTCTGCGCCACCTGTCGAAATGCGGTTGTCTCTGCAAACGCCTCAAAATCCATGTTGTCAGGTACGACAAGCGGAACGACGATGTAACCGTATTCTTTTCCCTTATACAGACGCAGCGCACGCCCCGCAGCTTGGACGATATCGATCCGGCTCTGCTTCGGATCAGCAAACACCACGCAGTCGATGGCTGGTACATCGACACCTTCCGTCAAACACCGCGCGTTGGTCATAAGAGCGCGCTTGTGATCGACAAACTCCCGCAATAGGTCGCTTCGTTGCCCCGCAGTTTTCTGGCTTGAAATGTGCAGATTTGTCGTTCTTGGGCCTATGTCGCGTAGCCGATTGAGGGCGTCCTGCTGTAAACCTGACGCAACGACGCAGATGGGTCGCGAGCGCCGCGAGTTGGTATAAGCCGCGAACCGGTTCTGTTTTTCAAGTGACAGAATAATCAAAGCTAGCTGGCAAGCTGCCATCGCCATCTACCTGGAACGTGCCTGGCAGGCACTCCGAGATGATGCGCCGATGCCACTCACACACCGGCAAGCTACGGCCTTAGCGGGCGAGCTTTTACGTTGCCTGATGACGCCAGCTGCTTATTTCAAATCGGTGTCCCGCCGAGGCCCTGTGAATCCGTTGCCAGAGCGAGAACCAATTCTTCCGGAAGACTGTATATAGCCTTGATTGCGTGATCGAGCAGAGCGAGCTGGGCCTGAAGCGCGGCGTGACGATGTTCGGGCAAGGTGCGGATCAGGTTTTCAATCATTGCACGCAGCCGCCGTACAACCTGAATGCTATCCGCACCGTAACGTCGCAGTTCGGTACAGGCTAAATTCACGAAATCCTCCCAGTTGGGTGTACGGAGGATGACCCGGAGCTTCCCCGATCCATCGTTTATACTGTCGGTTCGTAGGTTTCGCTTGCCGACGCTCCGGAGCAAACGATGAAGCTGGTCGATTGCCAGGACGGCCGTAGTCGGATCATTGATTGCCGGCGAGAGCGCTTTCAATGCGATGTCGAGGATAATCCGGAATGCAAAAGTTGGATCCTGCTCCAACGTGCGTTCAATTCCAAAGTCGATAGAAGAAGCCAGTATATTTTCGTCAATTCCAGAAGCGTTGCCGTATAACGCAAACAGTGGTTCATCCTTGCCGACGAAGTCGCCGACGACGGGAATGAGTTGGACGACAGCATTCGCTTTCTGCAATTCCTCCAGAAGCCACTCTATGTTCACCGACAGGATCACTTCGGATCTCCCGGTATGATAAACGATCCGCGAAGGCATCCCAGCGATCTGAGGCGTGACGTGCGGCAGCGATGGACCTTGGGACGGCTGAGGATAAACAGCCTCGATCACGGTGAGGCCACCTTCGCCTATTCGGGACAGAATGCTGACGGGCCGCAACAGTCGCGCTGCATAATCGATCAGGTATAGAAACGCTGCGATCGAGAGCAGGCCGAGCACCCCCGCAATAAGGAGCACCAGCTGGTCGCCGGTCCCCCTTATTCGGTTCAGTGCGGAAATCGCAAACATCAGGGCGAAAACGAACAACCCAACAGTGTATCTAACGACGTTGTCCCGCAGCAGGGTGGTGGCAATAACACGCGGTGTTAGTTGGCCGCCGGCCACCTGAATTGCAACGAGCAGGGACCCAAATGTGAAGACGACAAACGATAAGTTCATTGTGACGACGGTCTCGAGTAAGGCCTGCGCGCCAGCGGCCGAAAAGCGCTGGAGTTGCCATCCGAGCCAGTCATCAAGCGCATGCAGAAGGCGATATACTACCAATTCAAGGATTATTGCGGTGAATGGCACGATCCACAGCGCTTGCCTTCTGTATCGCCTGTATCGCTGGAAAAGGTGCCAAAGCCGTTTCATTTTCCGTCTCCCCGCTCAGGCTGGGCATCGTATCGGCATAAACCAACACGCTGAAGCTGAAAGGGAGCCGCTGCAGCGATCCAGCCCTGACTGTCCGCTGTGGGTCATCATCAGCATGGCAATTATCGCTCCTCGCCGTTTCCAGTGGCCCCAGCGCGTTCAATAAGTGCCATTGTTCTGCGTAGCACTTCGAAAATCACAGCAGTCGACCAGCCAAATAACAAGACGCCATTCATTGCTGTCATTGGCCCAAGAAGCTGCCAATCTTTCACATGGATTATATCGCCGTAGCCAAGTGTCGTGTAATTGACGAACGCGAAATACAGAAGACCGGAATCAGCCGGCACTGCATTCACGAGCAGGTAAGCCAACGCCCAAACGGCGACCTCACAAGTATGCGCAACCATCAAGACCAACACAGTAGAAATCATGACGCAGGCCAACAGCAGTGAAGGGTGCGCTATATTCTTCGAACCCGTTCCCTGGGCAACTCTTGCGACCGCCGTCATAACGAATGCGTAAATCGTGATGTTGCAGACACTGACAGCGCCGCCAATTAGGAATTGACGCAACATGTCGATCTCCCTGCAAATTGCGACCAGCGTTACGCCGCTGCGGACGCGTTTTTTCTCGTAGGCAAATTCGCATCTTGGAAGCGTATTGATTTGTTTATTGGCCGCTCACTTGGCGGTCTTAGCCGGTCTGATCTCTTACGGGAGTTTCATATTTTGGGATTCGCGATAGTCGTTGCCTTCGACGATGGCGGTCGTCGATCAGACTGGCCAGAATATCACGGCCACTATGAGAACCCACGAAAGGGCAAACAAGTAGTAGCAGCTTGTAATGGTGGGAGATTGGTTCATAGGCCCTACCTCCGTAGGTGCAACCTGGGAGCTGTCCCCTCGGACGACGCTCCCGGTTAAAGGGCTAGGCGGTCACGGTTTGAACGAGAAGTGCGCAAAGTCACACTGGAGAGCGCATCTACAAGTGCTCATCACTTATCCCATAGCCGCCCCAGTTCCTTACGTTCCTGGGATTTGAAATCGTGGGTTCCGAATTCCATTACTGGCGATTGAGGATGGCAGCGCTCCAGACTGTTACCCTGTCGGTGCCGTCAGCCGTTCCGCTGAATTGCGAAATCCCCAACGCGCCTATATTCGGATGTGCACGCGTGCGGGACCTATTCCACGCGGCGCCATTCTTGCGCCCATCCTTTGACAGATTGGATCACGCGTTCGCGTAAGTGCTCGCGATACTGGGCTTTGATGCGCGTCACAGCAGTGCGACACTCACGAACGCCTTCTTCGGAGACCGATAAGGCATTTAGCTTGGCTTCGGCAGCTCGCGCTCGCGCCCGGTTCTCGAGTTGGAGGGGCACTCCATGGCGCTCAGCGAGCGTTGCGCATTCTGCTGGAATGGGTTGTGGAAATTCCGGCTGGCTAGCCGCGGCCCCAGTTGAGATTAGCGCCATGCACAGCGCGCCAATCAGACTCCGGACTGGTACGTGAAGGTTCTTTGCGGTCATCGGTTTCCTGACGTACTTTCGGGATTAGGCGGCCGCCGAGTAAAGCAGGAAGGCTAGAACGCTGACGACGCCCAGTGCCGTGAGGCCGAAGCCGAGCATTGCAGTCACCTTTAGCAGCCTTTCCATAGCTGCATTGGGCCCGGAACAGGCGTTTAGGGCCATCGTACGATGGTAGGGGCGGCCATACCTCGGTGTTAGCTCGGCTTAGCGACTTACGATTTGGGTAGGCTTGGTGTGCAACAGGACTGATAAACATTGCGCCAAGCCAAACGAAAGATGTAAGCTTTACCAATGGCTTAAGGTCTCGGCAGCGCAATCCTCTCCTGGGCACCAAGCATTGTTAGGCTCTGATTTTGTTCGCCGTTTCGGCGTCGAGGGTTGGCCTCGGCCGCCCACCTATGAACACAAACGAAGGAACAAAATCGCCCCTGCGGAATTGTTGCGTGATTTTGGGGAGTTTCTCACATGCGTAAGAAGTCAAAGGCGCGGCTCAAGCCGGCGCTGAAGTGCGAATTATGCGAGGGAAGCCTGAAGCTTAAGAAGGTCATCCCGGCCGCCCATGTCTTCCCGGAGCTGCGGACCTACGCATGCGTCGAGTGCGGCGCGCTGCGGTCGGTCGAGGATGAGGCGGAGCTCCTGACCCCCCGGGTGTCTCTCGCCAAGGTTGCCAAACAGCGACTGCGGGTTCTGATGGGGACGAAGCAAAACAGCAACCTCCGGGACTACCAGTTTTAGAAACTTCAGTAGCCCCGGTTGGACGACGGGATAGCCGATTTTTCGACCGCTTCCCGATGGCGCTGGTCCATGCGGACCGTCCTTTCGGTCTCCAGCCGGACGATGCAATCGTTGAAGGCGTCGCTCTTGGGTTGATAGCCGCGCTCCACGCACCGCTCCTCGTTGCGCTTCGCCTGTTGCTCGGCGGTGGTGATGCAGCCGGCCGTAAGCGCGCAAAGCGTCAGCGCCACGATGGGGCGGCCGAAGGAGCGGGTCATGATCGACATGTGCCTCATTGCCATATCTGCGGGATAGGCTCCGCGGATAGGCGGAAATTACGCTGATTTTCAGGCGCTTGAGAAGGTCCGGCGGTGGACCGGCTTTCGCCGCAATGCTAAATCGTGAGCTAGTGCCGCCGATTTGAAGTTCCTACACCAGTTGCAGCAAACTCGATTAGGAACTTCAAATCGAAAAGCGGCACTAGAATCATAGTTTGCTAGTGCCCCTTTGTTTCCGAAGTTCGTCGCAGAGTGTGCTGCGACGTAGCACGAACTTCGGAAACGGGGCACTAGGTCGGAGATCGGAGACGCGCATGCGCGAGGACGTCATCGGTCGAGCCAACGTCGAGGATACGCCCGAGCTCGACCGCTACTACCAGGAGCTGGGCCGGCAGGAGAGCTACGCGCTCTGGACGGTCGCCAACTCGATCGAACCCTGGCATCCGCAGCCGACCTCGCTGCCGCAGATGTGGAGCTACAAGGCGATGCGCCCGCTGGTGCTGCAGGCGCTCGATCTGGTCAGTCCCGAGAAGGCCGGCCGTCGCGTCATCGCGCTGGAGAATCCCGGCCGCAAGGGCACTTCGGCCTGCGTCGGCTGGCTCTACAGCGGCTTGCAGGTGATGAAGCCCGGCGAGTCCGCGACCGCGCACAGCCATGCGTCGTCGGCGCTGCGCTTCATCATCGAGGGCAAGGGCGCCTACACGGTGGTCGACGGCCACAAGATGGATCTCGCCGCCGGCGATTTCGTCATCACGCCGAACGGCACCTGGCACGACCACGGCGTCGAGTCCGACGGCGCGGTCACGATCTGGCAGGACGGTCTCGACATGCTGCTGGTCAACCAGCTCGACGCCAACTTCTACGCCGTGCATCCCGACCGCGTGCAGAAGTCGAACCATCCGCTCAACGACAGCACGATGGTATACGGCGGGCCGGGACTGCTGCCGGCCGGCGGTGAAGCCTGGAGCAAGCCGTATTCGCCGCTGTTGAAGTACGAATGGGGCCGCACCTACGAGACGCTGGTCAATGCCGCGAAGGCGACCGACGGCTCGCCCTACGACGGCATCATGATGCAATACGTCAATCCGGCGACCGGCGGTCCGGTGATGAAGACGCTCGGCGCGCATATCCAGCTGCTGCGCGGCGGCGAGCGTACCAAGGCGCACCGCCACACCGGCTCGGTGGTCTACACCTGCGCCAAGGGCAGCGGATATTCCGATCATCGGCGGCAAGCGCTACGACTGGAGCCAGAACGACATCTTCGTGGTGCCGTCGTGGGCGATGCACGAGCACGCCAACGCGTCCGAACGCGACGACGCCGTGCTGTTCTCGTTTACCGACATTCCGTCGATGGTGGCGCTCGGTCTCTATCGCGAAGAGAATCTCATCGACAACGACGGCCATCAGAAAGCGACTCACTGACAATGACCATCCGTCAGCACCACGGCGATCTTCCCGACCTGTCGCGCTACACCGGTCCCGCGGTCGCGGTCGACACCGAAGCGATGGGTCTCGACGCGCGGCGCGACCGGCTCTGCGTCGTGCAGCTGTCGCCCGGCGACGGCTCGGCCGACGTCGTGCAGATTCCGGCCAGCAATATTTCCGCGCCCAATCTCAAGAAGCTGATGAGCGACACCAAGATTCTGAAAATCTTCCACTTCGCGCGGTTCGATCTCGGCATGATCTTCAACACGCTCGGCGTCATGCCGGCGCCGGTGTATTGCACGCGGACCGCCTCGCGCCTCGCCCGCACCTACACCGACAAGCACGGCCTCAAGGACCTCGCCCGGGAGCTGCTCGGCGTCGATATGTCGAAGCAGCAGCAATCGTCCGACTGGGGTGCCGACACGCTTAGCGACGCCCAACTCGCCTATGCGGCGTCCGACGTGCTCCACCTCCACACCCTGAAGGACAAGCTCGACGTCATGCTGGCCCGGGAGGGCCGGGGCGAGCTTGCCGCGGCCTGCTTCCGGTTCCTGCCCGATCGGGCCCGGCTCGACCTGGCCGGCTGGGCGGCCGAGGACATATTTCGCCCATTCATGACGGTTTGGCCCCGCCGGGGCCTTATTCGCAGCGGATTTTTAACCCGTTGAACCGTGATATGAATTGCCTCGGCGACGTTGGGGCGATTCTCGGCGTTTTCGGGAACTGACACCGCGAGGAAGACAGCCTGTCCACCACCTCCACGCTCGGAGATCCGGGAAGCCACGCCTTCGCCGTCAGCGAAGGGCGCGATATGACGCGTGCGTTCCGGCTCGCCGCGCGCCACAGCCGGCGTGTGCGCAAGCTGCGGCTGGCGATTCCGGTGACGATTGTATTCATCCTCGGCGCCACCATCCTGGTGAGCTGGCTCGACCCGCTGAAGGTCCTGGTGCGGCTGCCGATCGATTCCGGAAAGATCGTGATCTCGGGAACCAAGATCACCATGGAAGCGCCCAAGCTGAGCGGCTACACGCGCGATCAGCGCTGGTATGAGATGAACGCCAAGGCCGCGGCGCAGGACGTCACCAAGCCGGACCTGGTTGAACTGGCGGAGGTCCGCGCCAAGATCCAAACCGCGGACAAGAGCACGATCTTCCTGTCGTCGAAGGACGGGCTGTACAATCGCAAGACCAGCATTCTCAATCTCAATCACAATGTCATCGTCCGATCGACGTCCGGCTTCGAGATGCATCTCGATGAAGCCGTCATCGACACCGCCAACGGCGAGGTTGTGTCCAACAAGCCGGTCGCGGCGTTCACGGCGGACTCCACGCTGAACTCCGACCGGCTTGAAATCCAAAAGTCGGGAGAGATCGTCTACTTCATCGGCAGCGTGGTGATGAACATCGATAGTCTCAACAAGCCGCAGCAGCCTTCGCCGGCGACGCAGCCCACGGCGGCGAAACGATGAGCGCGAACACGATCAACGCGGCATTCGTTGCGGCGTTTTTGGCCGGCGCGATCTCGTGTGCGGCGGCCCAATCCCGTCCCAACACGACCAGCAAAGCCAGCACGCCCGCCGCGGCCGAGAGCGGCACCAGCGTCCCGAACGCGCTGCAGGGCTTTCAGCAAAATCGCGGTCAGCCGGTGAAGATCGAAGCCTCCCGGCTCGAGGTTCGCGACAAGGATAAGGTCGCGACCTTCAGCGGCAACGTGAAGGTGGTGCAGGGCGACACCACCATGCATTGCAAGGTGCTGGTGGTTTTCTACGAAAAGAAGGACGAGGCGCAGGGCGGCCCAGCCGGTTCCCAACCCGGCGCGCCGATGCCGGCGGCGGCGCCGGGCCCGGCCGGCTCGTCGCAGATCAGCCGCCTGGAAGCGAAGGGCAACGTTGTCGTCACGCAGAAGGACCAGACCGCCACCGGCGACACCGGCCTGTTCGACATGAAATCCAACACCGTGACGATGACGGGCAATGTGCTGGTCAGCCAGGGCACCGAACGTGCTGCGCGGCGAGAGGCTGGTGGTCGATCTGACCACCGGCGTATCGCGCGTCGATGCCGGAGCGACGGACTGGTGCACATGCTGTTGAACCAGGGGGCGCCGCAGCCGAATGCGCCGCCGGGCGCGCCGTCGTCCAATGCCCAGCAGGGGGCGGCACAGCCGAATGGGTCGACGGGTTCGCCAAAATTTGCGCCACAGCGCATCTATTGAGCGATCGGGGTGGACATCGGGGGCCGCGCCGTTGAAAGCCTGCCGCCCAGCGACTATCACCGCGTTGAGACTGCAGAGCCGGGCTCCGGAGCTGGATAGCCGACGTGCTTGACGACCTGCTCACGCTGTTTCGGCGTCGACGTGCCCCGGTGCGCCGGCGAAAGCCAGCGGTCGACAGCCGATGGCGGATCAATCTGGCAACGATGGGTGGGTTGATCGGGCTCGGCCGCCCGGACCGAATCCCCCGCACCGGCCCGGCGATGAAGCCGCGTCGGGCCTACCAGGAAACCGACGATTGGCAGCCGGCGCCGTCCTATGCGCAGCCCGCGGCCCAATATGCCCAACCGCAGCCCGACGAGAATGCCGACTGGGAGGCGGCGCAGTACGCCCAGCATGCCGAGCTGCGCGCGCCGCAGCGCGCCCGGCAGGGCGACGGCGCCAGCCGGCATGAGCGGCAGCAGCCCAATCAGCAGCCGATCGAACAGCGGCACTATCTCGCCGCCCATGCGGTGGAAAAAACCTTCGGCGACCGCAAGGTCGTGAAGGGCGCGAGCCTCTACGTCCGCCGCGGCGAGGCGGTCGGGTTGCTCGGGCCGAACGGCGCCGGCAAGACCACGATCTTCTACATGATGACCGGGCTCATTTCGGCCGACAAAGGCCGCGTCGAGCTCGACGGCCACGACGTCACGACATTGCCGATGTACCAGCGGGCGCGGCTCGGCATCGGCTATCTGCCGCAGGAGGCATCGATCTTCCGCGGCCTCACCGTCGAGGAAAACATCCGTGCCGTGCTGGAGATCGTTGAGCCGAACAAGAAACGCCGCCAGCGCGACCTCGATGCGTTGCTCGACGAATTCAACATCACCAAGCTCCGCAAGTCGCCGTCGATCGCGCTGTCCGGCGGCGAGCGCCGCCGCTGCGAGATCGCGCGCGCGCTGGCATCGCGGCCGAACTACATGCTGCTCGACGAGCCGTTCGCCGGCATCGATCCGATCGCGGTGGGCGACATTCAGCAGCTGGTACGCCACCTGACCAACCGCGGCATCGGCGTGCTGATCACCGACCACAATGTCCGCGAGACCTTGGGCCTGACCGACCGCGCCTACATCATCTATTCGGGCGAGGTCCTGATGGAGGGCCGGACTGACGACATCGTCAACAATCCGGAGGTTCGCCGGCTCTATCTCGGCGAGGATTTCAGCCTTTGAGCTGCTGAATCTGGGAATCGATTTCGATTTCCTGCACAGATTACGAGCACGACCCACCGCTGGCCCAGCGACCGGCGATCAATCTTTCATAAACTTTGTAATTTCAACGCGTTAACGACTTATACCGCAACGCGGTATACAACGGCGTTGGAATTAGATAAGCAAGAACTGGACCAACAAGCGGTCATTTGATGGCGCTGACGCAACGACTGCAAATGCGGCAGAGCCAGGCGCTCGTGATGACGCCGCAGCTGATGCAGGCCATCAAGCTGCTGCAGCTCTCGAACCTGGATCTGGCCGCGTACGTCGAAGGGGAGCTCGAAAAGAACCCCTTGCTTGAACGAGCCGCCGAAGGCGAGCCGGGCGTTGTCGACGGCAACGCCGAACCCGTCGCGGCGGAATTCAGCGGCGACCGCGACACGGGCGAAATCGGCGTGGTCGCCGACCGCATCGACGAAAGCCTGGAGACCAGCCGCAGCGCGATCGAAGAGCGGCTCGGCACCGACCTCGAAAACGAATTTCCCGATGAGGCGAGCGCCGGCCCGCGCTCCGGTGCGGACGTGCCCGCGCCGTCGACCGACTGGTCGGGGACCACGAGCGGCGGGCACGAGAACAGCGATTACAATCTGGAGGCCTTCGTATCGGCCACGCCGACGCTGGCCGACCATCTGGCCGAGCAATTGTCGATGGCGATCACCGATCCGGTCCGGCGGATGATCGGGCAATACCTGATCGACATGGTCGATGAGGCCGGCTACCTCACCGGCGACCTCGTGTCGGTGGCGGAGAAGCTCGGCGCGCCAATGGCCGAGGTCGAAGCGGTGCTCGGTGTCGTCCAGGGGTTCGATCCGCCGGGCGTGTGCGCGCGCAACCTCACCGAATGCCTGGCGATCCAGCTCAAGGAGCGCAACCGCTTCGACCCCGCGATGGCGGCGCTGGTCGGCCGCCTCGATCTCTTGGCCAAGCGCGATCTTGCTTCGCTGCGGCGGATCTGCGGCGTCGGCGACGAGGATCTCGCCGAGATGATCGTGGAGATCCGCAACCTCAATCCGAAGCCAGGCCTCGCCTTCGGCTCGACCATGGTGCAGCCGATCGTGCCTGACGTCTATGTGCGTTCCGGACCAGACGGCGGCTTCATTGTCGAGCTCAACTCCGACACCTTGCCGAAGATTCTGGTCAACCAGCGCTATCATGCCGAGCTCTCGAAGAACGCCAGAGCCGACAGCGCCAAGAGCTATCTGGCGGAGAATCTGCAATCCGCGACCTGGCTGATGCGGGCGCTCGATCAGCGCGCCAAGACCATCCTCAAGGTCGCGATGGAGATCGTCAAACAGCAGGACGGCTTCTTTGTGCATGGCGTGCAGCATCTGCGCCCGCTCAACCTCAAGACCATCGCCGACGCCATCAGCATGCACGAGTCGACGGTTTCGCGCGTCACCGCCAACAAATACATCGCGACCAGCCGCGGCATCTTCGAATTGAAGTATTTCTTCACCTCGTCGATCGCGTCGTCCGACGGCGGCGACGCCCATTCCGCGGAAGCCGTGCGGGATCGCATCAAGCATCTGATCGAGGCCGAGAGCGCCCACGACGTGTTGTCGGACGACACCATTGTCGAGCGGCTGCGTGAATCCGGCATCGATATCGCCCGCCGCACCGTGGCCAAATACCGGGAGGCCATGCGCATCCCGTCCTCGGTCCAGCGCCGGCGGGACAAGCTCGCGATGGCCTGATCAATCAGGACAAACCACCGCATTGAAACTTCGGTGCTGGTGCCTAGTTGACTCAGGGTGGGACTGGCGCTGCGCGGCGTTTGGTTCGGGACTGCAACCGGAGGCCCAATCCATGTCCTTTCGCGTATCCGGCAAACACATCGAGCTCGGCGAAGCCCTGCGCGAGCGCATCAGCGCCCGCGTCCTCGAAGCGCTCGAAAAGTATTTCGATGGCGGATTTTCCGGCCACGCCACGGTCGGCAAGGAGGCGTTCGGCTTCCACACCGAATGCGTGGTGCATCTCGATTCCGGGATCGTGCTGCGCGCCGATTCGATGGCGGCCGATGCCTATCTCAGCGCCGATCAGGCGGCGAGCAACCTGGAGAAGCGGCTGCGCCGCTACCATCGCCGGCTGAAGGACAATCACGGCAATAGCCGCGGCAACGGCCGCACCCCGGACGACGTCCCGGTGGTCGACGCGCCGAGCTATGTGATCGCGGCACCGCAGCACGACGACGAGGATGAGGCTGCCGCGTTCAATCCGGTGATCATCGCCGAATCGACCACCGCGCTGAAGCGGTGTTCGGTGAGCGAAGCGGTCACCGAGCTCGACATGACCGGCGTTCCGGTGATCGTATTTCGCCACGCCAATCACGGCCGTATCAACCTGGTTTATCGCCGCGCGGACGGCAATGTGGGTTGGATCGATCCTCCAGCCCTGTCGGTTCAAAGTGGCTGACCGGGGCCATTGACGGGCCGGATGGCGATCCTTATAAACCGCGGCCTTCCAGCCCGATGATAGAAATTCGTCTCCGGACCGGTTCCATGCCGCCCTCCGATCTCGTTTCGCCGAACGCGATCATCCCGGCCCTAAAGGTCAACGGGAAGAAGCAGGCGTTGCAGGAAATCGCCGCCAAGGCCGCCGCGCTCACCGGCCAGAGCGAGCGGGCCATCCTCGAAATTCTGCTGCAGCGTGAAAAGCTCGGTTCCACCGGCGTCGGCAACGGCGTCGCCATCCCGCACGGCAAGCTCGCGAAGCTCGCCAACGTGTTCGGCCTGTTCGCGCGGCTGGAGCGCCCGGTCGATTTCGAGGCGCTCGACGGCCAGCCGGTCGATCTGATTTTCCTGCTGCTCGCCCCGGAGGGTGCCGGCGCCGACCATCTCAAGGCGCTGGCCCGTGTCGCGCGCCTGCTCCGCGATCCCGAGGTGGCGCGCAAGCTCCGCAATTCGCACGATGCGGATGCGCTCTATGCCGTCCTGGCGATGCCGTCCGCCAGCGCGGCTTAGCGCAAATCAAGCCCGCGCCGTGCAGCTTTGCGGCAACACTGCAGAATTATCTCTCTTTTCATCCGAGTCAGCTTGGGTTCCATGGGGCTACTGCGTGTATCCTTGACACAGGGGGTCGGATGCTGTCTCGGAGACAGATTCTGCAATCGCTGGGTGCGTCCGCTGCAGGCGCGCTTGTGCCGTCACGCGGCTGGGCCGCGATCGGCTCGCCTTTGAGCCGCGCGCAGATCGTCGACTTCGATTTCGACGCGACGCCCTATCTCACGCAGCTCAAGAATGCGGGTGTGAAAACCATCGGCCGCTACTACGACCGTGCTTACGGCACGGGCATCGGCGAGGTCTGCTACCACCACAAGAGCAAGACCTTGACCAAGGCCGAGCTGACCGCGATCGAACGCGCGGGCATGTTCGTCTATGTGATTTATCAGCACTGCAACCACAGCTGCGCGAATTTCGACATGGCGAATCCCGCCACCGCCGATAAGGGGCGCAAGGACGCCATTGCCGCGGTGCAGCTCGCGCGCGATCTCGGACAGCCCGCGGACACGCCGATCTACTTCGGCGTCGATTTCGATCCGTATCCCGGCAAGGACTGCGCGATGCCGGCCGCGCGCATCTGGCCGAGCGTCGAGCAGTATTTCAGTCAGATCAACGAAGTCTTCGCGCAAACGCGCTGGCAGGTCGGCATCTACGGCGCGGGCGTGACATGCAAGCGCCTGAAGGAGAGCGGCAAGGCCAAGTTCTTCTGGCTGTCGACGTCGCTCGGCCATGTCGGCTCGCCGGAATTCTTCAACGGCGGCGAGTGGCATCTCTTTCAGAACGTCACCGAAATCAAGCGCCCCTACGCGCCCGATACGATCGACACCGACGTCGCCAATCCCGCGCAGCCTTACTTTGGCGCGTGGACGTCGCATGGGCCGGCGCCCCGGCACGATCCCGAGGCGGCGACGGCGATCCTCGACAGTCGTGCCTTCATCAAGAAAGGCTGTGTCATCATGGCGGCGCCCAATCCGAAAGGCGGGCGTGGCGCGCACGACGTTCACGACGACGTGCCGCATCATGACGGCGGAAGAGCGCGGCTATTTCGGGGTGAGCCTGACCGAGGACGAGGAGATCGACGGCTACGTGCACGTCGCCGATATCATCCCCGGCGGATTGACAGGCAACATGCCGAAGTGGACGCCTGCCGGCAGTTGCTCGACCTCCATGCAAACGGTTGCACGGCCTTCAAAGCCGATATCGGTGGAAGCACTCGCGACTCCGCCCCAGCGGTACGTGCCTGCCGGGGCGGACTGATTTCAATCGCCCGTCAATGCACGCTGACGGTTTCCAGCTCGTGCGTCATCGCGTTGGCGATGGCCGCCTCGCGGCTGTCGGTCACCAGGATCGGCGTGCCGTCCGCGGCATGCAGCGCGAACAGGTGCATGCCGGGCTCCAGCTCCGGCGCCTGCGGGTAAAGCTTGTGCACGTCTTCCGAACGGATCGGCTTGACGTAGGCGATCTTGCCGCCGCCGAGGATGGCGAATGCCTGCTCGGTCATTTTGACTTCGTTTGTTTCGCTTCCGGTTCTCTCACTCATGGCCCTCGACTCCTTTCTGGTTTGTCGGTCGAGTCCGAACTCAGGTTCAATAACGGCCTTCACATCATTCCTGTTCCGCGATCTGGATCGTCCTGACCACGCGGGCCGGTTCCGGCCGCGCCAGGTCGATCGAGAGCAGTCCATGCTTCAAGTCGGCCTTCTGCACCTGCATGCCGTCCGCCAGCACGAAAGTCCGCTGGAACTGCCGGGCGGCGATGCCGCGGTGCAGGTATTGCCGGCTCTTGTCGTCCTGTTGGCGTCCCCGGATGACGAGCTCTTTCTCCTCGACGGTCACCTCGAGTTGATCGAGCGTGAAGCCCGCGACCGCCAGCGTGATGCGCAGGCGCTCGGGGTTGTCCGTCATCGGCAGCGAGCCGTTCGATGTTGTAAGGGGGGTATCCGTCGGCTGCCTTGGCAACGCGATCGAGCGCACGCTCGATCTGGTCGAAGCCAATCAGAAACGGACTGGACAAAGACGGAACTCGGGACATCTTCAAAGCCCTCGCTTTCAAGCGACTTTGACCGGGGCCCCTAAGGCACCCCACCGGACAGACAACGCATCAGCCCATCCGATTGATCCCAATATGGGTTTCTCGGGTTAAGCTTTCAAGAACGGCCACTGGGGGCCCGGCCAGGCCTGGATTTGCCGGGGCTGCGGTTTGCTAAGCTTCCTGCCAGGGAGGCCCGAAAACCCATGCCGCCGAAAGCCGATTTTCCCGCTCTGACGGTCCGCGCCATTTCCGCCGTCGGCGTCGAGGTGCCGATGCGCTTCGCGCTCGGCACCAGCCGCGGCCGGATCACCAAGGCGCCGCTGCTGCTGATCGACGTCGAGACCGCCGAGGGCGTCACCGGCCGCTCCTACCTCTGGTCGCTATTTTCCCCGGGCTATGACGGCGATCGCCAGCATCCTCCAGGAGGTCGAGGAGCGCACCAAAGGCGATGCCGTGGTGCCGGCCGAGCTCTGGAGCAAGCTCGCCGAACGCTTCGCGCTGATCGGCGTGCAGGGCATCGTCCGCATGGCGATGGCGGGATTCGACGTCGCCTGCTGGGACGCGCTCGCGGTGGCGGCGGGCGTGCCGCTGGTGCGGTTGCTCGGCGGCGAGCCGCGGCGAATCCCGGCCTACAATTCCTGCGGGCTCGGATTGATGCCGGCGGACGCGCTCGCCGACGAGGCCGAGAAGCTGTTGGAGCGCGGCTTTCGTGCCATCAAGCTCAGGCTCGGCTATCCGACCTTGGCGGAAGACATCGCCGCGGTGCACGCCGTCAAGAAACGCATTCCGCCTGGCGTCGCGCTGATGGTCGACTACAACCAGGCGCTCAGTCTCGATGACGCGCTGGCGCGGGGCCGCGCGCTCGATCGCGAGAGCATCGCCTGGCTGGAGGAGCCGATCCGGCACGATGACTACGCCGGCGCGGCGCTGATCGCCCGCGAGCTCGCGGTGCCGGTGCAGATCGGCGAGAATTTTTCGCTGCTCGCCGGAATGCAGACGGCGCTCAATGCCAAGGCCTGCGATCTGGTGATGCCCGATCTCGAACGCATCGGCGGCGTCAGCGGCTGGCAGCAGCGCGGCGGCGCTTGCCGAGAAGCGCAAGATCAGAATGTCATCGCATCTTTATCCGGAGACCAGCGCGCATCTGCTCGCGGTGACGCCGACCGCGCATTTCCTGGAATACGTCGACTGGGCCGACAAGGTGATCCAGGAGCCGCTCCAGATCGTCGACGGCGAGGCGGTCATTCCCGACCGGCCGGGCCACGGCATCGTCTGGGACAAGGCGGCGGTCGATACGCTACCGCGCTCTAGCCTTTCAGCTTGAACAGCTTCTGCGCATTGGTGCGCCCGATCTTGAGGCGGTCGGCCTCGCCGATCGGCGCGGCGTCGAACCACAGCGCGGCATGGTCGATGTTCTCGAACGGCCAGTCGGTCGAGAACATGATGCGGTCGGAACCGATCACCATCAGGGCGTTGAGCAGCGCCTGCGAGTGGAAGTTGCCGGACACGGTGATGTGGAAATTGTTCTGGAAGTAATCGCCGATTTTTTTCTTGGCCGGATAATTGTTCCGGTTCGGAATCCAGGCGTTGCTATTGTCGACGCGCCACATGCTGAACGGCAGGCCCTCGCCCATGTGGCCGAGGATGATCTGCAGCTTCGGATGCTTGTCGAACAGGCCGGAGCCCATCAGGCGGAGCGCATGCACCGCGGTCTCCTGGCCGAACGCCCAGATCGGGCCCATCAGCCAGCCGTGGTCCTTGTAGATGCGCGCGTCCTGCGGCAGCGGATTGCGCGGATGCAGATAGAACGGCACGTCGAGTTGATCGCACATCTGCCAGAACGGCCAGTACTGCTTCTCGTCGAGATACGCGATGGTGTTGGGATCGCCGATCTGCGAGAAGCCGTTCGCCAGCGCGCCGACCATGCCGAGGTCCTTGACGCAGCGCTGCAGCTCCTTGGTCGCCATATCGGGGTCTTGCAGCGGCAGCGCCGCCAGCGCCTGGAAGCGGTCCGGGCGCTTTTGCACCTGTTCGGCCAGATAGTCGTTGGCCTTGCGGGCGATCTCGTTGGCCTTCTTGGCGTCGGGGATGCGCCTGGATCGCCGGCGCGTTCAGCGACAGGATCATCATCTGCATGCCGAACTCGTCCATCAGGCGAAGCCGCCGGCCGTGCAGGTCGAGAATGCGCTCGCGCACCTCGATCCAGATGTTGTCGGGAAAGAACCCCTTCGAATCGTTGAGCGTGTCGTCGATGGCAAAATGCTCTTCGAGGCCGATCTTGCCTTTCATGGCGTTCCTCCCGTTGCGGCCGCGATCCTATGCGGAACGCGCCCAAAAGAAAAAGCCGCCCGGAGGGGCGGCATTTAATTTGGTGGAGCCAGGCGGAATCGAACCGCCGACCTCTTGAATGCCATTCAAGCGCTCTCCCAACTGAGCTATGGCCCCTTGGAATCGAACATCGCAGCCTAGAACAGCCCGATGAACGAATCCGAAATCAGGTTTCCTCTTCGTCTTCGCGGCCTTCGCCGATGATGTCGGTGACGTCGTCGTCGCCCTCTTCCTGCTCCTCGATGAAGGGGGCTTCTTCGGTCTCCTCGACCTCGAGATCGTCCTCGCCCTCGACGGCTTCGCCGTCAACCTTCTTGCCGGTGGCTTCGGCGTCGGCGTCCTCAAGCGAGACGAGCTCGACATCGGCTGTCTCCGGCAATTCGACTTCGGCCTCCTTGGTCTTCGCGGCGGCGGCGGCCGCCGCTGCAGCGGCTACGCCGGCGGCAGCCGCGGCTGCTGCTTCGGCGGCGCGGCCGCGCGCCACCGGAACAACGATCTCAAAGACCGTGCCGCATTTTGGGCAGACGATCGGATCTTTGCTGAGATCGTAGAATTTGGCGCCGCAACTGCCGCAGAGACGCTTCGTGCCGAGCTCGGGTTTTGCCACGGTTCGGAAATCCTCAAAAACGGTCCGGATGACGAGGAAAAGTGGTGCTTCCCTTGGCCGCTGGCAAGGCCGCTGTCAATAGCTTCGGCAGAGGCCCCATGGTAGGCCAATCTCATGAACCACGCCGTTCCAGCCTCGCCGCTCACCGCCCGCCGCTCCGGGGCGTTGACCGGCCGCGTGCGCGTGCCCGGCGACAAGTCGATTTCGCATCGGGCCCTGATCCTGGGGGCGCTGACCGTCGGTGAGACCCGAATTACCGGCCTCCTCGAGGGCGAGGACGTCATCAACACCGGCAAGGCGATGCGGGCGCTCGGCGCGACCGTCGAGCGGACCGGCGAGGGCGCCTGGACCGTGCGTGGCGTCGGGGTTGCGGGCTTTGCCGCGCCGGCCGCTGCGCTCGATTTCGGCAATTCCGGCACCGGATGCCGGCTGGTCATGGGCGCCGTGGCCGGTTGTCCGATCGAGGCGATCTTCGACGGCGATGCCAGCCTGCGCACCCGGCCGATGCGGCGCATTCTCGATCCGCTGGAGAAAATGGGCGCGCGGACCAAGCACGGCGCTGAAGGTGGGCGGCTGCCGGTGACATTGCTGGGCGCTCGCGACCCGATGCCGATCGAATTCGAGGCGCCGGTGCCCTCGGCGCAGCTCAAGTCGGCGGTGCTGCTTGCGGGGCTCGCCGCGCCGGGCGCGACCACGGTGATCGAGAAGGAAGCGACCCGCGACCACACCGAGAAGATGCTCAAGCATTTCGGCGCCCAGCGTGCGCGTGACCTCGTTCGGCGACCACGGCCGCCGCATCACGCTTCAGGGCCAGCCGGAGCTTGAAGCCGGCGCCGGTCGTGGTGCCGGCCGATCCGTCATCGGCGGCGTTTCCACTGGTCGCCGCGCTGATCGCGCCCGGCTCCGACATCATCCTCGACGGCGTGATGATGAATCCGCTGCGCACCGGCCTGCTCACCACCTTGAAGGAGATGGGCGCGGCGTTCGAAATCCTGGCAGAGCGCAACGAGGGCGGCGAGGACGTCGCCGATCTTCGGGTCAAGGCCGGCGCGATGAAGGGCGTCGACGTGCCGCCGGAGCGCGCGCCCAGCATGATCGACGAATATCCGATCCTCGCGGTGGCGGCGGCCTTCGCCGAAGGCACGACGCGGATGCGCGGCCTGAAGGAATTGCGGGTCAAGGAATCCGACCGGCTCGAAGCCACCGCCGCCATGCTCCGCGTCAATGGCGTCGAGGTCGAGATCGTCGACGACGATCTGATCGTGCACGGCAAGGGTCGCGCGCCGGGCGGCGGCGTCGTCGCGACGCACATGGATCATCGCCTGGCGATGTCGGCGCTGATGATGGGCCTCGGCAGCGACCAGCCGGTTGGGGTCGACGACGCGGCCTTCATCGCCACGAGCTTCACCGGGTTCGTCGAACTGATGCGCAGCCTCGGCGGCGATTTCAGTTAGTTACCGGTAGAGGTCCGCGCGCGACAGCGGCACGCCGGAGGCGCCGCGGCGGCGCTTCGACGCCAAGGTCTGGAAGATGCCGAGCTTGGCGCGGTCGAAGGCGATCGAGACGCCCGCCAGATAGATCAGCCACATCCGGGTCTTCACCGCGCCGACCTCGCGTTCGGCCGCGGCGAAATTGGCGAGCAAGCGGTCGTGCCAGAGCCGCGTGGTGCGCGCGTAGTGCTCGCGCCAGGCTTCGACGTCGTGCACCTCGAAGCCGTGCCGCTCCAGGTTCGCGACCGACATGCCGATATGATCGAGCTCGCCGCCGGGGAAGATGTAGCGGGCGATGGCGCGGGCTTCGGCGGTGTTCTTGTTGAAGAAGTCACGCTCGTTGCGCTTGGCGGTGCGCGTGATGGCGTGATGCAGATAGAGCCCGTCGGGCTTGAGCAGCCGGTTCATGGTCGTGAAATAGCGTTCGTGATTGGCATAGCCGACGTGCTCGAACATGCCGATCGAAGCGATCTTGTCGAACGTGCCGTCGAGCCGCGAATAGTCCTTCAGCTCGATGGTCACCCGGTCCTGCAGGCCGAGCCGTGCGATCTTCTCCTTGGCAAAGGCAAATTGCTCCTCGGCCAGCGTCACGCCGTGGGCGCGGACGCCGTAGTTCCGCGCGGCGTGGGTGACAGCGCGCCCCAGCCGCAGCCGATGTCGAGAAAGCTCTCGTCGGGCTTGAGCCGCAGCTTGCGGCAGATCATGTCGAGCTTGTCGCGCTGCGCCCGCGCGATGTCGTCGTGCGGCTCGGTGAAATGCGCGCAGCTGTAGACCATCTCGGGATCGAGAAAGAGCGCGTAGAACGCGTTGGACAGATCGTAGTGGTACTGGATGTTTTCCTTGTTGGCCTTTTCGCTGCCGTCGCTGCCGGTCTGTTCGCCGTGCACTTGTTCGAGCGGCCACGGCCCGCCGCGCGGCACGAACAGGAACCGCGCCGCGGTGCGGAGCGCGAGCGTCTTGTCCAGGACCTTGCGGAAATCTTTCGAGCGCACGCGCGGCCGCAGCGTCATCAGGTCGAACAGCGTGCCGTTGCGCAACTCCAGGCGCGCCGAGACCAGCAGGTTGAACAGCGTGTCGAGCTTCGGCCGCCGGATCAGCGCCGCGACCGCGCCCTCGTCGGCGATCGCAAAGGCCATCGCGTCGGCTTTGAGATCGGCGGGGACCGTGGTGCCGTCCCACAGCACGAAGCCGATGTCGACGCCGAGGCGTTCACGCACATGCGCGAGCAGGGACGCCAGGCTCTGGAGCCGTCGTGCCGCGGCGGTCATGCGCGCAAGGCCTTCTTCGTTCTTGCGAAATTCGACAATTCGCCGCATTCATCTATCGGTTTTCCGGCCTGACTCCAACCGCCTCAGGTGTTGGCCGGTCTTTGGGATTTCGGAGCGACGATGATCATCGCGATCGACGGACCGGCGGCGTCGGGCAAGGGCACGCTCGGCAAGAAGCTCGCCGCGCACTACGGCTTTCGCCATCTCGACACCGGGCTGTTGTACCGCGCGGTGGCGAAGGCGCTGCTCGATGCCGGCCATGCCGCCAACGACGAGGCGCGCGCCATCGCCGCCGCAAAGGCGATCGATCCGGCCCGCTTCGACGAGGCGGCGCTCAAGCGTTACGAGGTCGGCGAGGCGGCGTCGGTCGTCTCCGCGATCCCGGGCGTGCGCGCGGCGTTGTTCAACTTTCAGCAGGAGTTCGCCGCGGCGCCGCCCGGCGCGGTGCTCGACGGCCGCGACATCGGCACCGTGATCTGCCCCAACGCCGAGGTGAAGATTTTTGTGACGGCAAGCCCCGAGGTGCGGGCCGGCCGCCGGGCCAGCGAGTTGCGGGGGCGGGGCGAGAAGGCCGACGAGAAGGCGATCCTTGCGGACATTATCGCCCGCGACGAGCGCGACCGCTCGCGCGCCACCGCGCCGCTGATGCAGGCGCCGGACGCCCACCTGCTCGACACCAGCGCGCTGGATATCGACGGGGCGTTTCGCGCCGCTCTTGCCTTGGTCGAGCGGGCGCGGCGCTAGGCCGGGCAAGTTTTCTTCGGCTGAGGCGCAGCAGACTAAAGGGTGAAGGATCGCTTTAACGTCCTTGGAATGCTGGCTTCCGACCAATCGCGCCGCCAGCCAGGGCCTGAAACAGGCCGTGCCCTTGCCGGGCCGTCCGGCACCGGCTATATCCCAGCCCGTCCGGGCCGCCACATTTCGACGTGGCTCACCCGAGCGGGCCGAGGTGCGGTGTACACGCCCCTCGCGGTTGGAGGACCAAGCCCCGCTTCGAGCCCCGCCGCGGCGCACCGGACCCTGAAACCATCGTCCCGACCGCTCGGTTTGCGCGCCGGCCTGCCGGTTTTCCGGCAGTTGCTGTTGGTCCTTGCGGGGCCCACAGCCCGCGCGTTCGGAACGCCCTCAACTCAACCCGCCTGCGCACCGCTTTGGAGACTGTATGGCCACTGGAACTGCTGCCGCGCCAACGCGCGAAGACTTCGCCGCCCTGCTCGAAGAGACCTTCGGCGGCGGCAATCTGCCGGAAGGGTCCGTCATCAAGGGGACCGTCGTCGGCATCGAGAAGGACCTCGCGGTCATCGACGTCGGCTTGAAGACCGAAGGGCGCGTCGCGCTCAAGGAATTCCAGGGCCCCGGCCGGGGCAACGAAATCAAGATCGGCGACACCGTCGAAGTCTATCTGGAGCGCGTCGAGAACGCGCTCGGCGAGGCGGTGCTGTCGCGCGACAAGGCGCGGCGTGAAGAGAGCTGGGGCAAGCTCGAGACCGCCTTCAAGAACAACGAGAAGGTCACCGGCGTCATCTTCAACCAGGTCAAGGGCGGCTTCACCGTCGATCTCGACGGCGCGGTGGCGTTCCTGCCGCGCTCGCAGGTCGACATCCGGCCGATCCGCGACGTCACCCCGCTGATGAACGTCAACCAGCCGTTCCAGATCCTCAAGATGGATCGCCGGCGCGGCAACATCGTCGTGTCCCGCCGCACCGTGCTGGAAGAGACCCGCGCCGAGCAGCGCCAGGAGCTGGTGCAGAACCTCGAAGAGGGTCAGGTCATCGACGGCGTGGTCAAGAACATCACCGACTACGGCGCGTTCGTGGACCTGGGCGGCATCGACGGCCTGCTCCACGTCACCGACATCGCCTGGCGGCGCGTCAATCACCCGACCGAGGTGCTCAACATCGGCCAGTCGGTGAAGGTCAAGATCATCAAGATCAACCACGAGACCCACCGCATCTCGCTCGGCATGAAGCAACTGCTGGACGATCCGTGGCAGGGCATCGAGGCCAAGTTCCCGGTCGGCACGCGGTTCAAGGGCCGCGTCACCAACATCACCGACTACGGCGCGTTCGTCGAACTGGAGCCGGGCATCGAGGGCCTGATCCACGTCTCCGAAATGTCGTGGACCAAGAAGAACGTCCATCCGGGCAAGATCGTCTCCACCTCGCAGGAGGTCGAGGTGCAGATCCTCGAAGTCGATCCGGTCAAGCGCCGCATCTCGCTCGGCCTCAAGCAGACCATGCGCAATCCGTGGGAGGTCTTCGTCGAGAAGTATCCGCCCGGCGCCACGATCGAAGGCGAGGTCAAGAACAAGACCGAGTTCGGCCTGTTCCTCGGCCTCGACGGCGACGTGGACGGCATGGTCCATCTCTCCGATCTCGACTGGAAGCGTCCGGGCGAGCAGGTGATCGAGGAGTACAAGAAGGGCGACAAGGTCCAGGCCCAGGTGCTGGACGTCGATGTCGAGAAGGAGCGCATCTCGCTCGGCATCAAGCAGCTCCAGGGCGACCCGATGGCGTCCGCCACCGACATGAAGAAGGGCGACGTCGTCACCACCGAGGTCACCGAGATCAAGGAGTCCGGCATCGACGTGAAGATCGTCGGCGGCGATCTGACCGCCTTCATCAAGCGCTCGGAGCTCGCCCGCGACCGCAACGACCAGCGCTCCGACCGCTTCCAGGTCGGCCAGAAGGTCGATGCCCGCGTCGTCCTGTTCGACCGCCGCGCCTCCAAGGTGCAGCTCTCGATCAAGGCGCTCGAAGTGGCCGAGGAGAAGGAGGCGATCGCCCAGTACGGCTCCTCCGATTCCGGCGCCACGCTCGGCGACATCCTCGGCAGCGCGCTCAAGCGCAAGGGCGAGGAAGCCGAGACCGAAGACGCCGACGCCAAGGAGTAGCGGCGGGCTACGGCCCGCTGCGATCCGATCGCGATTTGAACCCCCGGGCTTTGCGGCCCGGGGGTTCATCTTTTGGCCGTGTTGAGGTGCTGAATGCCTCAGCTCCGAGGGGCTACAATGCATTTCGAATCAATTCTGAGGAAATAACGCCATGTCGCTCGATGCCGATCTCATCGTCGATCGCCGCCGCATGCGGCGCAAGCTGACGTTCTGGCGCGTCGTGACGGTGCTCGTCGCCATCGTCGCCGTGGTCGGCGCGGGACTGGCGTTCACGGCAACCGCGGCGCGATCACCGGCGGGCCCGGCGGGGCGCATCGCCCGGATCACCATCGAGGGGCTGATCCGCGGCAACCGCCAGCGCTCCGAGGCGCTCGACGCGCCTCGCCGAAGTCGAACGCCAAGGCGGTGATCGTCCACATCAACAGCCCGGGCGGCACGGTGGCCGGCTCCGAGGAGCTTTACGACTCGCTGATCAAGGTCAAGGCCAAGAAGCCGATGGTGGTGGTGGTCGACGGGCTCGCGGCCTCCGGCGGCTATATCGCGGCGATGGCGTCCGACCGCATCGTGGCGCAGCAGAGCGCCATCGTCGGCTCGATCGGCGTGATCTTCCAGTATCCCAACGTCACCGAGCTGCTGAAGACGATCGGCGTGCAGGTCGAGACCATCAAGTCCTCGCCGCTCAAGGCCGCGCCCGAGCGGCTATGAGCCGACCAGCCCCGAGGCGCGCGCCGCCGTCGAGGCCATCGTCAAGGACTCCTACGACTGGTTCAAAGGCCTGGTCCGCGACCGCCGGCATCTGGACGATGCGGAGCTCTGCAGAAGGTGTCGGACGGCCGGGTGTTCACCGGCCGGCAGGCGGTCGAGCTCAAGCTGATCGACGCGCTCGGCGACGAGCAGGCGGCGATCGATTGGCTGGCGAAGGAGAAGAACATCGACCCGAAGACGCCGGTCCGCGACTATCCGCTCAGCCCGCGGTTCAGCGATCTGCCGTTCCTGCACGTCGCCGCGCTCGGCCTGCTCGACGCCGTCGGCCTCAACGGCCTGGCCGAGCGGTTCAGGGAGTCGGGCGCCATCCAGGCGGTCGAGCGACTCAACCTTGACGGTCTATTGGCGCTTTGGCACCCTCCATCAAGCAATTGATGCCGGAGGCTTATTCCGGATTGCGGCAACGAGGCAGGCCCGATGATCAAGTCCGAGCTGGTGCAGCGCATCTCGACGTCCAATCCGCATCTCTATCAGCGCGACGTGGAGAACATCGTCAACGCCATCCTCAACGAGATCGTCGCGGCGATGGCGCGCGGCGACCGGGTCGAGCTGCGCGGCTTCGGCGCCTTCTCGGTGAAGAACCGGCCGGCCCGCACCGGACGCAACCCGCGCACCGGCGCGCATGTCTCGGTCGCGCAGAAGTCCGTGCCGTTCTTCAAGACCGGCAAGGAAATGCGCGAGCGGCTGAACAAGAGCGCGCCGGTGGCTAAGGTTTCGCCGCTCCGGCTCACTGCGTTCGCCGTCGCTCGTTCGGGGCACGAAGCTCTAGCCATGCGCAAATTCGTCGCCATTGCCATTCTCGTCCCGCTCGCGATCGTCATCGTGATGTTCGCGGTGGCGAACCGCGAGATCATCACCGTCTCGTTCGATCCGTTCGATTCCGCGCATCCGGCGCTGGCGCTGAAGATGCCGCTGTTCATGCTGATCTTCGTGCTGGTGGCCGTGGGCGTCGTGGTCGGCGGCATCGCGGCCTGGCTGCGGCAGCACAAGTGGCGGACGCGGGCGCGGCGGGCCGAAGCCGAGGCGCGCGATCTGCGCGCCCGGCTCGACGCCGGGGAGCCGCGCCGCAACGTGCCCGCGCGCGGTGGAGGCGTCGCCGCCGTTCGTCGTGCCGCCGGCGGCGTGATCACGACTTCGGAGCACGATCCTGCGCATCGTCACCGCCGACGACATCAATCGCGTGCTGCGCTACGACGCGCTGATCGAGGCGCTGGCCGAGGCGTTTCGCGCCGACATCACGGCGCCGGACAAGATCGCGTATTTCATCCCGCAGCCGTCGGGCAGCGAGGCGAAGGTGCTGCTGATGCCGGCCTGGACCAACGCCGGCGAGCGGTTCATCGGCTGCAAGCTCGTCAACGTGTTTCCCGACAACGCCAAGCGCAACAAGCCGGCGGTGCTCGGCAGCTACGTGCTGATGTCCGGCGACACCGGCGAGACGCTGGCGGTGATGGACGGCGCGGCGCTCACCGCCTGGCGCACCGCCTGCGCCTCCGCGCTCGCGGCGCGCTATCTCGCGCGCGACGACGCCTCGCATCTCGTCATGGTCGGCGCCGGCGCGCTGGCGCCGCATCTCGTCCGCGCCCACCGCGCGGTGCGGCCGATCACCCGCGTGACGCTGTGGAACCGCACGCGCTCGCACGCGATCTCGACCGCGTTTGCGCTGTCGGCCGCCGGGCATCGAGCCGGTCATCGCCGACGATCTCGAAGAGGCGGTGCGCGAGGCCGACATCGTGTCCTGCGCGACGCTGTCGCCCGCGCCGCTCGTTCGCGGCGCCTGGCTGAAGAAGGGCGCCCATGTCGATCTGGTCGGCGCGTTCTCGCTGAAGACGCGCGAGGCCGACGACGCCGCGGTGCGCCGCGCCCGCGTCTATGTCGACAGCCGGGCGACCGCGCCGAAGGGCTCGGGCGACATCGCCATCCCGCTGAAGAAGAAGGTCATCGGCCTGAAGGACATCCAGGGCGACCTGTTCGAGCTGTGCCGCGGCAAGGCCAAGGGCCGCAAGCGCAAGGACGAGATCACGCTGTTCAAGTCCACCGGCCTCGCGCTGGAGGATCTGGCGGCGGCGATGCTGGTGTGGAACGGGCTGAAATAGGGCGCCGCAACGGCCGGTTGGAGTGTGGGCCGAAGACGCGCTAGAACCCCGCCCATCATGCCTCTTTTGGTCAAAATCTGCGGCCTGAAGACCCCCGACGCGCTCGACGCGGCGCTGGAGGCCGGCGCCGACATGGTCGGCTTCGTGTTCTTTCCGCCGTCGCCGCGCAACCTCGGCGTCGAGGCGGCGCGCGCGCTTGGGCGAGCGGGTGAAGGGCCGGGCGAAAAAGGTCGCGCTGTCGGTCGACGCCACCGATGCCGAGCTCGACCGCGTGGTCGAGGCGCTCAAGCCCGACATGCTGCAACTGCACGGCAAGGAGACGCCGGAGCGCGTCGCCGCGGTGCGCTCGCGCTTCCGCCTGCCGGTGATGAAGGCGCTGCCGATCGAGACCGAAGCCGATCTCGCGCCGATCCGCCTCTACGAGAAGGTCGCCGACTGGCTGCTGTTCGACGGCCGCGCGCCGCGCGAGGCGACGCGGCCCGGCGGGCTCGGCAAGACCGTTCGACTGGACCCTGCTGGAAAATCTCGATCTCGAAGTTCCGTTCATGCTGTCGGGCGGGCTCGATGCGGCCAACGTCGCCGAGGCGCTGCGGATCACCCGCGCGCCGGCGGTCGATGTGTCGTCGGGGGTCGAGCGCGCGCCGGGCGAAAAGGACCCGGACAAGATTCGCGCGTTCATCCGCGCCGCGCGCGCTGCGCCGACAACGCGCATGGCCGCACAAGCTCGCGAGCACGCGCATGACCGTCGTCGCAGCAGCCCAATTCGTTCCGCACCGGGCCCGACGAGCGCGGGCACTTCGGCATCTACGGCGGCCGCTTCGTCGCCGAGACGCTGATGCCGCTGATCCTGGAGCTTGAGAAGGCCTATGCCGCGGCCAAGGCCGATCCGGCGTTCAAGCGCGAGATGGACGGCCATCTGAAGAACTACGTCGGCCGGCCGTCGCCGCTCTATTTCGCCGAGCGGCTGACCGCGCATTTCGGCGGCGCGAAAATCTATTTCAAGCGCGAGGACCTCAACCACACCGGCGCGCACAAGGTGAACAACGTGCTCGGCCAGATCATGCTGGCCAAGCGCATGGGCAAGCCGCGCGTCATCGCCGAGACCGGCGCCGGCATGCACGGCGTCGCCACCGCGACGCTGTGCGCCAAGTTCGGTCTCGAATGCGTGGTGTTCATGGGCGCGCTCGACGTCGCGCGCCAGCAGCCGAACGTGCTGCGCATGCAGGCGCTGGGCGCCGAGGTGCGGCCGGTCGAGTCGGGCGCGAAGACGCTCAAGGACGCGATGAACGAGGCGTTGCGCGACTGGGTGACCAACGTCGTCGAACACGTTCTACTGCATCGGCACGGTCGCGGGCCCGCATCCCTATCCGATGATGGTGCGCGACTTCCAATGCATCATCGGCGACGAGACCCGCGCGCAGATGCAGGAGGCCGAAGGCCGGCTGCCGGATTCGCTGATCGCCTGCATCGGCGGCGGCTCGAACGCCATGGGCCTGTTCCATCCGTTCCTCGACGACCGCAGCGTCGAGATCTACGGCGTCGAGGCGGCGGGCCACGGGCTGAACAAGCAGCATGCCGCCTCGGTCGCCGGCGGGCGGCCCGGCGTGCTGCACGGCAACCGCACTTATCTCTTGATGGACGACGACGGCCAGATCGAGGAGGCGCATTCGATCTCGGCCGGCCTCGACTATCCCGGCATCGGGCCGGAGCACGCCTGGCTCGCCGATCTCGGCCGGGTGAAATTCCTCTCCGCGACCGACAAGGAGGCGCTCGCCGCGTTCCAGCTTTGCAGCCGGCTCGAAGGCATCATCCCGGCGCTGGAGCCGTGCCATGCGCTGGCCAAGCTCGGCGACATCGCGCCGAAGAAGCCGAAGGACCACCTGATGGTGGTCAATCTCTCCGGCCGCGGCGACAAGGACCTCGACAGCGTGGCCAAGCATCTCGGGGGCAAGCTGTGATGCGGCTCTACGCCTGGTGGAGCGGCATGCCCCGGCAGGGGCGCACCGGCTGGACGCTCGTCGTCGTTCGGCATCGGCTACATCCTGTATTTCCTCAAGGCGCGGCTGTTCGCGGCCGGCGCCCGCGATCACCAGCAAGGAATGGCTTGTATGGCGTCGGCATGCTGGTGCTGATCATGCTCGGCACCATCAACATCCGCATGGCCGAGATGCGGGAGCGCCGTCAGGGAACGCTGCCGCTCGTCGACCCCAATCTGCGTTCCCGCAAATGACCACCCGCATCGATCAACGCTTCGCGGACTTGAAGCGCGAAGGCCGCGCCGCGCTCGTGACCTTCACGATGGCGGGCGATCCCGACACCAAAACGTCGCTGGCGATTCTGAAGGCGCTGCCGAAGGCCGGCGCCGACGTGATCGAGCTCGGCATGCCGTTCACCGATCCGATGGCGGACGGCCCGGCGATCCAGGCCGGCGGCTTGCGCGCGCTCAACGCCGGCCAGAACATGATCAAGACGCTCGGCATGATCCGCGCGTTCCGCAAAGGCGACGGCGCGACGCCGATCGTGCTGATGGGCTACTACAATCCGATCTACATCTACGGCGTGACGAAGTTTCTCGCCGACGCCAAGTCCGCCGGCGTCGATGGCCTGATCGTGGTGGATCTGCCGCCCGAGGAGGACGAGGAGCTTTGCCTGCCGGCGCTCAAGGCCGGATTGAACTTCATCCGGCTCGCGACGCCGACCACCGACGACAAGCGGCTGCCGGCGGTGCTCGCGAACACCTCGGGCTTTGTCTATTACGTCTCGATCACCGGCATCACCGGCTCGGCCGCGCCCGATGCGGACAAGGTCCACGCCGCGGTGACGCGGATCAAGCGCCACACCAAATTGCCGGTGGCGGTCGGCTTCGGCGTCCGCACCGCGAAGCAGGCGCGCGCCATCGCCGCGGGCGCCGAGGGCGTGGTGGTCGGCTCGGCGCTGGTCAACGCGGTGAAGGACAGCCTCGACAAAAAGGGCAAGGCGACGCCGCGCACCGTCAAGGCGGTGACCGCGCTGGTCGTCGGAACTGGCCAGCGGCGTGCGCGGGGCCAAGCAGAAAACGTAGCAACGTCATGCCGGCATGCCCGGCACTTATGCCGGACATCCACGCCTGATGATACTGCTCAAGCTTGGCCATAACGGCGAGAGTCGAGAGACCGCCATGAACTGGATCTCCAACGTCGTCCGGCCGAAGATTCGCAGCTTCCTCAACCGGCGCGATTCGCCGGAAAATCTCTGGATCAAATGTCCGGAGAGCGGCCAGCTCGTGTTCTACAAGGACGTCGAGGCCAACCAGTTCGTCATCCCGAGCTCGAACTACCACATGCGCATGGGCGCGGTGGCGCGGCTGAAGTCGATCTTCGACGACGAGACCTGGGACGACATCGCGGTGCCGACCGGCTCGATCGATCCGCTGAAATTCCGCGACGAGCGCCGCTACGCCGACCGCCTGAAGGACGCGCGCACCAAGACCGGCCTCGTCGACGCGATCAAGGTCGGGCTCGGCAAGCTCGAAGGCACGCCGGTGACGGTCGGCGTCCAGGACTTCGATTTCATGGGCGGCTCGCTCGGCATGGCGGCGGGCGAGGCGGTCATCACCGGGCTCGAGACCGCGGTCGATCGCGGCACGCCCTTCATCATGTTCGCGGCCTCCGGCGGCGCGCGCATGCAGGAGGGCATCCTGTCGCTGATGCAGTTGCCGCGCACCACGGTGGCGGTGCAGATGCTGCGCGACGCCAAGCGGCCCTACATCGTCGTGCTGACCAATCCGACCACCGGCGGCGTCACCGCGTCCTACGCCATGCTGGGCGACGTGCATATCGCCGAGCCCGGCGCGCTGATCGGCTTCGCCGGCCCGCGCGTCATCGAGCAGACCATCCGCGAGAAGCTGCCCGACGGCTTTCAGAAATCGGAATATCTGCGCGACCACGGCATGGTCGACATGGTGGTGCATCGCCACAAGCTGCGCGCGACGCTGGCCGAGCTGTGCCGCGTGCTGACCAAGACCGGAGCGGCCGCCGGAAGCGTCTCAGCATCACGGAGCTGCCGCCCGCCGCGCCCGAGACCTGGACCGCGCAGGCCTGAGGCGCCGCGCGGCGTGGCAAGCGCATGAGCGCCTACGAACCCATCATCGCGCGACTGCTGGCGCTGCATCCGAAGCGGATCGATCTCTCGCTCGACCGCGATGCAGCGCCTTCTCGACAAGCTCGATCATCCGGAGCGGCGCATTGCCGCCGGTCATCCATGTCGCCGGCACCAACGGCAAGGGCTCGACGGTCGCCTTCATGCGCGCGGTGCTGGAGGCGGCGGGCAAGCAGCGTGCACGTCTACACCTCGCCGCATCTCGTTCGCTTCAACGAGCGCTTTCGCATCGGCGCGCCGGGCGGCGGCCAGCTGGTCAGCGACGAGGCGCTTGCCGCCGTGCTGGAGGAGTGCGAGCGCGCCAACGGCGACGAGCCGATCACCGTGTTCGAGATCGAGACCGCCGCGGCGTTCCTGTTGTTCTCGCGCCATCCCGCCGACGTGACGCTGCTCGAGGTCGGCCTCGGCGGCCGGCTCGACGCCACCAACGTGATCGAGAAGCCGCTCGCCTGCGCGATCACGCCGGTTTCGATGGATCATCTGGAGTTTCTCGGCGACACGCATCGAGAAGATCGCCGCCGAGAAGGCCGCGATCCTCAAGCGCGGCGTGCCGGCGGCGATCGCGCCGCAGACCGACGCGGTGCTGGCGGTGATCGAGCAGGAGGCGCAAGCGCGTGCGCGCGCCGCTCCGCGTCGCCGGCGAGCACTGGAGCGTGCACGGCGAGCACGGCCGTCTCGTCTATCAGGACGACGACGGGTTGCTCGATCTGCCGCTGCCGAAGCTTGGCGGCCGCCATCAGGTCGAGAACGCCGGCACCGCCATCGCGACGTTGCGCGCCGCGGGCCTCGCGCTGCCGCTGTCGGCGTTCGAGGCCGGCATCGCCAAGGCCGAATGGCCGGCGCGGATGCAGCGCCTGACCCAAGGCGCGCTCAAGGCGCTGACGCCGCCGGAGAGCGAGCTGTGGCTCGACGGCGGCCACAACGCCGACGGCGGCCGCGCGGTTGCGGCGGCGCTCGGCGACATCGAGGAGCGCGTGCCGCGCCCGCTCGTGCTGATCGTCGGCATGCTGACGACCAAGGACAACGCCGGATTCCTGCGCAATTTCTCCGGCATCGCGCGCCGCGTCATCGCCGTGCCGGTGCCGCGGCAGGACAAAAGCGTGCCGGCCGAGACGCTGGTCGACATGGCGCGCGGCGTCGGCATTCCGGCCGAGAGCCGCGACACCATCGAAGCGGCGCTCGCCGCGGTCGCGCGGCTCGATCTTGCGCCCGCGCCGCGCATCCTGATCACCGGCTCGCTCTATCTCGCCGGCGAGGTGCTGGCGCAGAACGGCACGCCGCCGACGTGAATTTCAGCGCTAGCGCATCAGCAACGAAACGCGATGGCCGGCTTTCGGCCGGCCATCGCGATCGAAATTTTCGAAGTCAGCGCGCTCAGACCGCGGTGGTGATCCACTGCTCGAGCTTCTGCTTCGGCGCGGCGCCGACCTGGCGCGCGGCCATCTCGCCGTTCTTGAAGATCATCAGGGTCGGGATCGACATGATGCCGTATTTCGACGCCACGCCCGGATTCTCATCGACGTTGAGCTTCACGATCTTGACCTTGTCGCCCATGGTGCCCGCGATTTCCTCGAGCGCCGGCGCGATCATGCGGCACGGGCCGCACCACTCGGCCCAGAAATCGACAACGACCGGGCTGGTCGACTTGAGCACCTCGGCCTCGAAGTTCGCGTCGGACACCTTGCCAACGGCCATGGGACACCTCGTTATTTCGAATCGGGAATAGCGTCACCCCGGGGAGGCCAGGAACGTATGGACGCTCCGGCGGAGCGTCAAGGCGGCATCACGGGGTGGTGAGGGCTGCGAGAGCCGCATCCAGCGCTTCTGCCGGAATTTCGCGCCAGGGCCGGGATATCCGTCCACACCAAAGCGGCGCGGATCGGCCGGTCTGGATAGAGCCGCGTCAGCACGGCGCGGTAGAGCGCCAGCTGCACGATATAGCCTTGATAGCGCTCCTGCGTCTCCGCGAGGCTGTGGGGCGCGGGACGGTTGGTCTTGTAGTCGGCGATCAGGACCGCGTCGGGCGCGACCACCAGCCGGTCCACCACGCCGGTCACGGTGCGGCCATTGATGCGGCCGACGATGGGAACCTCGGCCCGGCTGCCCGGCGCGAACAGCGCGGCAAATCGCGGATCGCCGAGCATGGCGACAACGCCGTCCACGATCGCGGCGCGCTCGGGCTCGCTGAAGTCCGTGTTCTGGCGTTCGATGTAGCGGCGCGCCGCGTCGGCCCGGCGCTCGGCCGGAATGTCCGGCAGCGATTGCATCAGCCGGTGCACGATGTTGCCGCGCAGGATGGCGCGCCGCCGCGCCTCGCGGGCGCCGGGCTGCTGCCGTCGCTCCGGGATCGTCGACGAAGCCCGACGGTTTGATCGGCGCGTCGCGGGCCGGCGCGGTGTCGGCCATCGTGTTCAGCCAGCCGGGAATCGCGATCGCCGGCGCGCGGCGTGCCGGCTGAATCGCTGCGGCACTCGCCGCGGCATCCGGCGTCTTGCGATAGCGCAGCACCTCGCCGGCGCCGTCGTCGGCTGGTTCCGTCACGCAATGCTCTTTCAGCGCGCCGACCACGAGCTCGTACCAGCAGCCCTCCGGCGGCTTGTTCTTGCCTTCGACGCCGCACACGACCAGCCGTTCGATCGCGCGCGTCATCGCGACGTAGAGGAGCCGCCGGTATTCGTCGCGCGCCTCGCCGAGCGCGGTCTCGCGCGCCGCGCCCATCGGGCCGACGTCGTTGGCTTTCGCTGCTGGCCCAGACCAGCCGCGCCGGCGTGTCCGGCGCCGCCTTGTCGGGCGGCAGCGACAGCAGCTTCGGCGGATGCCAGCCCTGCGGCGGCGTCGTGGTGTCGGCGAGGATGACGATCGGCGCCTCCAGGCCCTTGGCGCCGTGCACCGTCATCACCCGCACCTCGTCGCGCGCCATTTCCATGTCGCGCTTCACCTCGGACCTCGGCGGCGCGCATCCAGGCGATGAAGCCTTGCAGCGACGGCGTCTCGGCGCGCTCGTAGTCGAGCGCGAGATTGAGGAATTCGTCGAGCGCGTCGTTGGCCTCGTGGCCGAGCCGCGCCAGGATCTGCTTTCGCCCGCCGCCGGCGCCGAGCAGATCGGCGTAGAACGCGAACGGCGTGAGCGCGCGCGCCGCTCTCGCTCATGGCGTCGAGCCGCGCCGCGAGATCGGGCCGCTGCGCGCGGAGCGCCGAGCGCAGGCTGCCCTTGCGATCCCAGGCGAGCTTGAACAGATCGTCGTCGTCGAGGCCGAACAGCGGGCTCTTGAGCACGGTCGCCAGCGCCAGATCGTCCTCCGGCAGCAGCAACGCGTCGGCCAGCACCATCAGGTCCATCACCGCGATGTGCTCGGTCAGCACCAGCCGGTCGGCGCCGGCAACCGGAATGCCTTCGTTCTTCAGCGCGCGGATGATCGCTCTCGAACAGCGCGCCGCGCCGCCGCACCAGGATGAGCACGTCCTTGGCGAGCCGGCCCTGGCGCCGCCATGCCGCGACCGATCCGGCGATGCGCCTGGCGAGCTTCACCGTCGCGCTGCTGACGTTCTGGATGTCGAACGGCGCGTCCCAGGGCTCGATCGTCGTTCCGCTCGTCGGACGTCGCCAGCTCCCAGATTTCGACCAGGCCCGGCGCCGCCTCCGGCAGCGCCTCGTGAACCGGCGGCACCGGATCGGCGGTCAGGCCGGCGTGGGCGTGCGGGCGGGAAGAACACCTTGTCGACCGCGCCCAGCACGATCTGCGCCGGAGCGGAACGAGTGCTTGAACTCGGTCGGCACGAAGTCGAGCTCGCGCCCGCTCATGCTGCGTCCTGAAATGCTTGCGCATCCCGTCGAACTCGCGCGGCGCCGCGCCCTGGAACGAGAAGATCGACTGCTTCTCGTCGCCGACCGCGAAGATCGTGCGCGGCCGGTCGTGCGCGCCCTGGCCGGCGAAGAACTCGCTGACCAGCGCCTTCACGATCGCCCATTGCTTGGGGCTCGTGTCCTGCGCCTCGTCGATCAGCACATGATGGATGCCGCGGTCGAGCTTGTAGTGCACCCAGGCGGCGGACACGTTGTTGAGCAGGTCGAGCGTCTTGTCGATCAGGTCCTCGTAGTCGAGCAGGCCGCGCCGGTCCTTCTCGGCGCGGAAGCGCGCGATCACGGCATGGGCGATGGTGAACAGCGCGACGCTGCGGTCGCGCGTCTCGATGGCGCGCTTGTGCTGCACCAGCGCCCAGACGCGGTCCCGCTCCTGCGTGCAGCCGCTGGCACAGGTCGGGGTGGTTCTTCTGAACCGCGTCGGTGACGATCCGGTCCTTGGTCTTCTCGCGTTTGCTGGTGCAGAAAATGTCGAGATAGGTGTCGAGCAGCTCGGTGCCGCTCAGCGCGGCGAGCGCGTGGAATCGCGCGCCCTGGTCCTTGTCGGTCTTCGAGCCGCCGGTAAGCGCGGCGCCGACGGCGGCCCATTCCGAATTGGCGATCAGGCTGTCGCTGAAGATCGCAGCGTCGACCTGCTGCACCGTTTCGTCCGGCCCGACGCCGAGCGCCTGCGAAAGCTGCGCCATCGCCTGCGGCACGCCGCCGGCGGCGTCGACCCAGCGCGTGAGCTTGTCGCGCTCGCGGATCACCTCGCGCACCATGTCGCGGAACGTGATGTCGGCGGCGGCGAGCACGGCCTGGGCGAGCGCGCGGCCGAGCGGGCTGTCCGGCGTATCGCGCGGCCTTGAGCATCACGTCGAGGCTGATCTGCTCCAGCATCTGCGTCTCGGTGGTCTCGTCGAGCACCTCGAACCGCGCCGCGACATTGGCCTCGAACGGAAACAGGTGCAGCAGCTGGGTGCAGAAGGCGTGGATGGTCTGCACCTTCAGGCCGCCCGGCGTCTCCAGCGCCAGCGCGAACAGCTGCCGCGCCCGCCGGCGCTGCTTGGCATCGATGCTGCCGGGCGCCGGTCTTGCGCATGGCCTCGTCGAGCGCGGCGTCGTCGAGCACGGTCCATGCCCGCAACGTGTCGAACACGCGGTTCGCCATGTTGGCGGCGGCGGCCTTGGTGAAGGTGATGCAGAGGATGCGGGCCGGATCGACGCCGGCGAGCAGCAGCCGGATCACGCGCTGCGCCAGCACGTGGGTCTTGCCGGAGCCGGCGTTGGCCGCGACCCAGGCCGAGCGGTCCGGGTCCGACGCGGCGATCTGCCGCTCGGTGACGGCCGCCGGGATGTCGCGCGGCTTGCTCATTCGCCGGCTTGCCTCGTCTCGTCCTCGTCGCCGCCGGTCAGCGACCATTCCTGCACGCGCGCGAGATGGTCGTAGGTGCCGTAGTGCGTCGTCCACATCGGATGCAGCAGCGAGTAATACGGCGTGCTCGGGATCGGCGAACTTGGCGAGCAGTCCGGCGAGCCGCGCCAGCGCGTGGTCGGCCTGCTCGTCGACGGTGCTGTCTCTCGAACTCGATCGGCATTGTCTTCGCCGGCCGCGGCGCCGCCGCGCAGCCGCACATAAAGGAGCTCGCGCCACCGATCGCGCCGGCCGGGATCGCCTTGAAGCCGCCCTGGCGCAGGATCGCGGCTTCGAGCGTGAGCTGCGGCGACAGCCCGGTGCGGACCTGCTTCTCGGTCGGCGGCGCGCCGGTCTTGTAGTCGAGGATGGCGTAGCGGCCGTCCGAGCAGGCACTCGATGCGGTCGGCCCGCACCGTCAGCTTGAACTCGCCGTCGCCGAACGGGATTGCGATGCCGCCGCCGATCTCGGCATCGAGCGCCGAGAGCTTGGCGCGCCGCGCGGTCTCGAAGTCCGGCGAGCCATTCGGCGATGCGCAGGAAGCGCGGCCACCAGAACGCGCGGGCCTCGGGAAAATCCGCCAGCGGCGCGAAATGCCGCTCGCCGATGTCGCGTCAGTCGCCGCCACCGGATCGTCGGGCATTTTGTCGGCGAAGGTCTTGGCGAACTCGCCGATCGCAGTCGTGGATCACGGTGCCGCGGTCGGACGCGCCCGGCGGCGTGTCGATCGTCGTCGAGCGGCGCGAGCTTGAGCACGTGCTTGGCGTAGATCGTGTAGGGATCGCGCAGCCAGTGCTCGATCTCGGTGACGCTGAGCTGCTTCGGCCGCGCCGCGAGCGGCGGCTTCGGCGCCGGCCGCGCGGCGGGCTTGATCGTGGCGGTCTCGTCGAGCTTGCGGGCCAGCGCCGCATAGCGCGCGCCGCGCTGCGAGCGCCGCGTCCCAGCGCGCTTCGCCGGCGACCGCGGCGAGCCGCTGCACGAACCGCGACGCCACCGTCGGCGCGCCGCCCTGCTTGGCGGCGCGGGTGAGGATCACCTCGGGCGCGCCGAGCGCCTGGGCGAAATCGTGCGCCGAGAGGCCGATGCGCCGCTCCGGCAGGTCGAGGCCGAGCTCGTGGCGCATCGGCCGGCTGAGCCAGGGATCGGCGCGCGTCTGCGGCGGCCAGACGCCCTCGACCAGGCCGCCCAGCACCAGCCGATCGACCGATTGCAGGCGCGCTTCGAGCGGGCCGTAGATGCGCACGCGCACGTCCGCCTCGGGCCGCCGCACCGCGCGGTCGGCGATGGCGGCGTGGAACAGCTCGGCATAGTCGCCGGGCTCGACGTCGAGCGCGCCGGCGTCGGCGATCTCGTCGAACGCCTTGGCGAGTTCTTCGGTGATGCCGCCGAGCGCGCGGATCGACCTCGGCGTGACGCGCGGCGATGTCCGGCGAAGGCGTGCGGACCGGGCGGCAGCGACTCCAGCGGCGCCAGCGCGGTCTTGAGCGTCGCCGACCAGATCGACGGCGGCGTCGAGCTCGGCATCGCTGATCGCCGTGCGCGGATCGGAGCGATGCAGCGACGACGGTTCCTTGCGCTGGAATTTTTCGCGCTCGACGCGGAAGGTTTGCAGCGCGTGGGCGAGCCCCGCGGTGCCGCGCTTCGGCCGCGGGCCGCGCAGGATCGCGCGCTCCAGGGTCGAGACCGCGCGCCGCATCGAGCCGGCACAGCGGATGCTTGAGCAGCGCCAGCAGCGTCACCGGCGGCAGGCCGTCCAGCGCGGCCTCGGCGGCGAGCCGGGCGAACACGCCGGCCGGCGTGTCGGCGAGCGCGTCGCCGCCGGAATCGTCGACCGGCACGTTCCAGCGCGCCAGCGCCGCCAGCACGCGGCGGGCCAGCGCGCGGTCGGGCGTCACCAGCGCCGCGGTCTTGTCCGGGATCCTCCACCGCCTCGCGCAGCGCCACCGCGATCGGCCAGCGCCTCTTCCTCGGCGTTGGCGGCCTCGATCACCGCGATGCTTTCCATCGCGGTGTCGGCATGGCGCGGCGAAATCGGCGTTGGCCAGACGCTCCTGCCAGAGCTCGCTCGTGGCGGCGGGCCGCAGCGCCTCCGAGGCCATGCGTTCGCGGCCGTGCGGCTTCGGCTCGCCCAGCAGCTTGACCGCATCGCGGACGATGCCGATCCGCTGCAGCAGCGCCGACATGGCGAATTGCGGATGGCCGTGCACGGCCTCGGTCGTCGCTGCCGGCGATGATGTTCCAGGTCGCGTCGTCGAGATCGGTGTCGAGGCCGGGCAGCACCAGCGCGCCATGCGGCAGCTTCGCGATGGTCGCGAGCAGCGTCGCGGTCGCCGGGATCGAGCCGGTCGAGCCCGCCGCGATCACCGGCCCGGTGCCGGTCGCAAGGCGCTTCGCCTCCGCCGCGATCAGCCTGTCGCGGCGCTCGGCCGGCTCGATGCGGCCTTTTTCCTTCAGCATCGGCCGGCCAATGCTCGCGCGCGATCTTGAGAAACCGCAGCGTCTTTTGCCAGTATTCGTCCATGTCGGTCGGCACCAGGCCGTCGAGCCGATCCCACGGCACCTGCCGCGTCGACCATGTCGTCCATCAGCCGCGCCAGATCGCCGGCCAGCAGCAGCGCCGCCGCCGGGCTGTTGGCGACGAGCGAAAAATTGCCGTCGCCGCGCATCTCCGGGCTCGCGGCCCATTTCAGGATCAACTGCGCCAGCAGGACCTTGCGTTCGAGCCCGCTGAGCGGCTCCGGCAGATCGAGCGTCGCGCCCGCGGTGTCGCCGATCGCGGCTTCGGCGAAGGCGAGCTCGTCCTCGTCGACGTCGCCGATCGGCACGATGCGCGGCAGGATCGCGGCATCGCTGCTTGAGCACATCGAGAAAGATCTTCTGCGCCAGCCGGCAGGCGCGCCGCGTCGGCAGATAGATCGTCGCCGCCGCCAGCGCCAGCGGATCGGCGCCGGGCTTGAAGCCCAAGCCCAGCCGGTCCTGCATCAACGCGTCGATCAGCGTCGGCAGGAACGGCGCCGACGCCGGAATCGTGAAGACGCGCGGTCGAGTCGTGCAGTCTTGGGCCATGGCGGTTGCATTGTGTCATCGCCGGCGCATGCGCGCGATGCGGGATCGACCGAGTCGCCACAGATAAGCGCTGCTGTTGATAAGACCAGCTGAGTTCAGGCTGCGCTGGCCGTGATCGCGGCCTCGGCGTCCTCGATGGCCTCGGGCGTGCCGACGTGCATCCACACGCCTTCGAGCCGCAGCCCGTGCAGCCGGCCTGCCGCCTCGGCGCGCTCAAACAGCGTCGTCAGCGAAAACGCCCCGTCCGGCGCGTCCTCGAACAGCTCCGGCCGCAGGATCGCCGCGCCGGCATAGACGAACGGCGCGATCTCGCGCTCGCCGCGCCTGCGTCAGCCGGCCATCGGGCGCCATGGTGAAATCGCCGCGGCCCGGCATAGCCGATGCTGGTCGAAACCGGCGCCAGCAGCAGCAGCGCGTCCATCGTGGCCGGATCGAACGCCTCGGCCAGCCGTTCGAGGTTGGGCTTCACGCCGTCGATCCAGATCGTGTCGGAGTTGACGTGGAAGAACGGCTCGCGGCCGATCGCGGCGAGCGCCTTGACCACGCCGCCGCCGGTGTCGAGCAGTTTCTCGCGCTCGTCGGAGATCACGATCTGCGGCCTGGTTCGGCCCTTGAGGTGGCGTTCGATCATGGTCGGCGAGATAATGCACGTTGACCACCGCGCGCTCGACGCCCGCCGCCGCGAGGCGGTCCAGCACATGGTCGATCAGCGGCTTGCCCGCGACCGGCACCAGCGGCTTCGGCATCCGGTCGGTCAGCGGCCGCATGCGCTCGCCGAGGCCGGCGGCAAGCACCATGGCGGTGCGGGGGGCGGTCGGCATCGAATCCTTGTCTCTAGCTTTGCGGCGGCGGCGCGGGCTTCGGCGCCGGCACGTTGAGGCTGTACCAGTCCTGCAGCATCGCCAGCGCCGGATGCGCCAGCGAGCGTTGCAGATAGCCCCATACCCGCGGGATGTGTCGGAGATATTGCGGCTTGCCGTCGCGCCGGTCGAGCCTCGCGAAAATGCCGAGGATTTTCGAGGCGCGCTGCGCCGCGAGCGTGGCGTAGAGCCGGATGAAATCGGCCGGCTCGAAATTGGGGTCGAGTCTCGCTGCGCTTGCGGACGTAATGGCCGAGCAGCGCGACCTCCATCAGCTCCGGCACGTCGACGCGGGCGTCCTGCAACAGCGAAGCGACGATCGTAGGCGGCCGGGCCCATCATGGCGTCCTGGAAGTCGAGCAGGCCGACGCGGGCGATGTCCATGCCGTTCCGGCAGCCAGATCAGGTTGGGCGAATGGAAGTCGCGCAGCACCCAGGTCGGCGTGGCTTCGAGCGCGACCTGGAGCGCGCTCGTCCCACAGCGCCGTATAGTCGGCGCGGACCTGCGTCGGTCACCGCGGCGCCGAGCCGCGGCAGATACCAGTCGAGCAGCAGCTCGACTTCGATCAGATAGGCGTCGATGTCGTAGGGCGGCAGCGAGTGGATGACATGCGGCGCGACCGGGATTGCGCTGGGCAGCTCCTGGCTGTGCAGCGCGACCAGCGCGTCGACCGCCGCCTCATAGCGCTCCTCGATCGGCGCCGGCGGATCGCCGGCCACCACCGGCTCGGCGCCGAGGTCCTCGATGATGAGCAGGCCGTCGGCCAGCTCGGCCTCGTAGATCTGCGGCGTCGAGAAGCCGCGCTGGCGCAGCCCGTTGGCCATGCCGACGAACGGGACGATGTCCTCGGCGAGATGGGCGATCGCGCTGTAGGGCTTGCCGTCGCGCACCGGCGGGCCGTCCGGCCGGCGCGGCGAGTTCATCAGGATGGCGCGCTGCTCGCCGAGCCGCAGCCGCTCGTAGGAGCGCGTCGAGGCGTCGCCCTGGATGCGCCGCCGCTCGGCCAGTCCGTAGCCGCTCGAATCGAGGAAGCGGCGGATGGTCGGGATGCGGTCGGCGCGCTCGGCGAAGGCGCCGTAGCCGGTGATCCGCGCCTTGCGGTGCTCGGGGCCGGCCTGCGGCTCCAAGCGTGAACGCCACGTCGAGGCGGTCCGGCGGCAGGAAGCCGGCGGCCCGGTCGGGCCATTCCAGCAGCACCACGGCGTCCTTGGGCAGATCGTCGAAGCCGAGCTCGGCGAGCTCGCCCGGGCCCTCCAGCCGGTACAGGTCGGCGTGCACCACCGGGAACCGCGGCAGGTCGTAGGTCTGGATCAGCGTGAAGGTCGGGCTCGGCACCGCGATGTCCGGATTGTCGGCGAGATAGCGGATCATGGCGCGGGCGAACGTGGTCTTGCCGGCGCCGAGATCGCCGGACAGCGTCACCAGATCGCCGGGCTCGAGCGCGGCCGCGATGTCGGTGACGAGGCGCACCGTGGCCTGCTCGTTGGCGAGCGCCACGGTGAAGCTCGATCCGCCGGAGGTGAGGGGAAGCATTGCCGTCCTCGGTTGGCTGCGAATTGTATAGGAACCGCAGCGGTTATGGATTCCGGGATCGGACGTTCGGCGACCCTCGAAATGACCGGGGCGGCGCTTTTCAACAACTTGCTACGCCGCCGACCGCTGCGGCTCGACGTGCTGCTCGACCGGGAAGCTGCACTCGACCTTGGTGCCCCGTCCGACCACCGAATCGAGCGTCACGGTGCCGCCGTGCAGCTCGACGAAGGAGCGCACGATCGAGAGCCCGAGGCCGGCGCCGCGGTGACGCGAGCCTTGCGAATGCGACTCGAACCAGTTGAACACGCGGTCCTGCACCTCCGGGCGGGATGCCCGGGCCGTTGTCGGTGACGGTGAACACGACGGCGTCGGGCCGCCGCTCGGCGGCCATCGTGATGGTGGCGCCCGGCGGCGAAAAGCCGACCGCGTTGGCCAGCAGGTTGAACAGCACCTGGCGGATGCGGCGCTCGTCGCCGGGGAAGCTGCCGATGTCGGAGGTGGCGCGGATGTCGAGCACGATCTCGTCCTTGATCAGGCGGTCGCGGATGCCCTCGGCCGCGGCGTTCATGGTGCCGCGGATGTCGACCGAGCCGAGATTGAGCTTCATCGCGCCGGCGTCGATGGTGGCGAGATCGAGAATGTCGTTGATGATCGCCAGCAGCGCGTTGGTCGAGGTGTTGATGTAGCCGAGATATTCGCGCTGCTTGGGGCTGAGCGGGCCGGTGGTCGGCTCGCCCATCAGGGATGCAAAGCCGATGATGTTGGTGAGCGGCGAGCGCAGCTCGTAGGACACGTGGTGGACGAAATCGACCTTCAGCGCGTCGGCGGTTTCCAGCGCCTCGTTCTTCTCGCGCAGCGCCCGCTCGACGTTGATGGTGTCGGTGACGTCGAGGAACGCGACCAGCGTGGCGCCGTCGGGCAGCGGCACCGTGATCAGGTCGGCGACGCTGCCGTTGCGCAGCTCCAGCCGGCTTTTGACGACCTCGCGGCTTTCGATCGCCGTCACCGTGCCGTGCAGCGATCGCCACAGCGCATCGTCGTCGTAGAGGTTCTTGCACCAGCCGATCACCGTCTCGATGTGCGGGCGCATCGGCCAGCGCCAGCGGCTCGAGCCGCCACATGTCGACGAACGCCGGATTGTGCAGTCGCAGCCGGCCGTCGCTGCCGAACACCGCGACGGCTTCGGCAAGATTGTCGAGCGTTTCGCCCTGCACGCGGATCAGCGCGTCGTAGCGCCGCACCATGTCGAGCCGCTCGGTGACGTCCTCGAACAGATAGGTGACGCCGCCTTGCGGATTGGGCGTGGTGACGACGCGGATGGTGCGGCCGTCGGGCAGGTGCCAGAGATGCTCCTGGGCCTCGGTCGCGCGATAGGCCTCGTGCAGCGCGGTCTTCCACTCGCGGAAGTCCTTTTCCTCAGGAAGCTTCCGCGACCGCGCGCAACTGGTCGAGCACCGCGGAATCGGTCGGGCTCTGATCGAGGAAGCCGGCGTCGAGCTCCCACAGCGAGCGATAGGCCGCGTTGTAGAACGTCAGCCGCTGGTCGGCGGTGAAGATGGCGACGCCGGTCGCCAGCTGGTCGAGGGTGCGGCGGTGGGCGTCGTTGAGGCGGTTGAGCTCGCTCCGCATCGCCTCGGCTTCGGTCGCGTCGATGCCGATGCCGGCGCTGCCCTTGCGGGTCGGCACGTCGAGCACGTCGAAGTTGCGCCGGGAGCCGGCGACGATCGCCGGCGTGCGCGCGACGTAGTTCTTGCCGGTGGCGCGCGCCCGGCTCGCCTCGTCGCGGGTCGACGCGGGTGAGCAGTTCGAGCCGAACGCGCCAGCGCATCCGCCGGCGTCCTTCGCCTCGACCGCGCGCGCGTAAGCCGGATTGACGAAAGTCAGCGCGCCTGCGATGTCGCGCGCCCACACCGGCGAGGGCAGCGCGTCGATCAGCATGCGCAGCGATTCCGTGTCGCTCACGAGCTTCTCGTGGCGGGCGCTGAGCTCGGCCAGTTCGCGCTTGAGACCGCTGGCGTCGCGCAGCCGCAGCACGGCGCGGCCGCCGATGGCGCGGCCGTCGGCCTCGACGGCGCGGCCGGCGAGCGTCATCAGCTGCATCGAGAAGCCTTCGCCGTCGGCGCGCAGCGCATCGACGGCATGCTCCATCGCCTGCGCCTTGTCGGGCTCGAGCCATGAGCCGAACGCCAGCACGCGCTGCGGCACCGAAGCGCTGGTGACCAGCGTGGTGTCGCCGAGAATGTCGGGCTCGTTGTCGGCCGCGGCCCACGAGACGAGGATCTGCGGCTCCGACATCAGCAGCGCGTTGAAGCGGTCGCGTTCGGCCTTCAGCGCCGTGATCTCGTCGCGGGACGCGGCGTCCGCGGCGGACGCGCGCAGCCGCGTGCGAACCAGCATGATCGCGGTGACGACCGCGAACAGCAGCACGCCCAACGTGAGCACCACCGCGGCGATTTCGCTGTTGCTGAGCTCGGCGAAAGCGTCGAGATAGACGTCGAAATGATGCAGGCCGGGAATCCTCGCTCAGCATCCCGCGATTTCCGGCATGTCGGATGGGCCCCTGCGCAGCCGGTGCTCTGCTGCTACCGCCTACGAATCATTGGGACTTTACGCACAAGCGGAATCGCGCCGAAAGAGTCCAGACCGTGAACGCCGGCGATGGCGGCGGGGTGTTGCAAGCTGGACTCGGAATTCAGGTCGTGGCGTCGCGCAACGGCTCGGCCTTGCGCACCAGTTCGTCGAGACTGATGCGGCTGAGCGCGACCGAGAAGGCGCGTTCCGCCTGGCCGACGGCCGGAATCACCACGTCGTTGAGCAGGGCCGAGCCGGCCGTGGCCGGCGGATCGCCAGCCTCCTCGATGGTGCCGGCGGCGCGCAGGATGTCGTCGGCGGTGATGCGGCGGCGCTCGCGGGCCAGCTCATAGCCGCCGCGCGGCCCGCGGATGCCCCGCAGGATGCCCATCCGCACCAGCGCCTGGAGCACCGGTTCCAGATGGCGGGCTGGCAGAGAATGGCGCGCCGCCAGCGCCTTGGCGGACACCGGCCGCCCTTTGCCATGGAGGGCCACGTCGATGACGGCAGCAATCGCGAGGAGCCCTTGCGGGGGAGCAGCGCCATACGGACCCCGGTATCCATTATACCACATAACGGTATGATATTACGGACGGCTCTTCCGCTTTTTGTCAATTGCTTCTTGGCCGGTAGAGCCGAAACCTTGAGCTCCACGCGCGGTTTTGGCTAGCTTTTTCGCTTTCAAAAAGCTGTGCGCGAAAAACAGGCGCGATGACCAATTGGGCAATCCGCTGGCCTCGCTCAACCGAAAACGATTCGCTGCCGAAATTCACAAGAATGACCTGTATTTCTCCCCGGTAGTCGGAATCGATCGTGCCCGGCGTGTTCAGCACCGAGATGCCATGGCGCGCCGCCAGACCGGAGCGCGGCCGCACTTGCCCTTCGGTGCCCCGCGGCAGCGCGATCGAAATGCCGGTCGGGATCTGCGCCCGGGCGCCCGGCGCGATCACGACCGGCGCATCCGCCGGCACCGCGGCCATGAGATCGAGGCCGGCGGCGCCGGCGCTCTGGTAGGCCGGCAACGGCAGACCGGCGCCGTGCGGCAGCCGGACGATTTTGATCTTGATGGATTTCATTTTCGTTCAGCCAGCGCTGCCGCGATTCTCTGAATGAGAGCACTGGCGACTTCGTTCTTCGACTGCGGCGGCCAATGCTCGACGTTGTCCTTGGTGACGAGGTGGATGGTGTTGCTGTCGCCGCCCATGATGCCGGTTTCCGGCGACACGTCGTTGGCGAGGATCCAGTCGCAGCCTTTGCGAACAAGTTTTTGCTTGGCGTGCTCGACCACATGCTCGGTCTCGGCGGCGAAGCCGATCACGAGCCTCGGGCGATTTGTTCGAAGATGCGCAACGGTCGAGAGGATGTCGGGATTTTCAACGAGCGAAAGCTCGGGCGCGAGCTTGCCGCTCTTCTTGATCTTTTCGCGGCTGTTCGTCGCCGTGCGCCAGTCCGCGACCGCGGCCGCGAACACCGCGACATCGGCGGGCAGTGCTGCTTCGACCGCGGCGAGCATGTCGCGCGCGCGACTCGACCTTCACGATGTTCACGCCGCGAGGATCGGCAACGTTCACCGGGCCGGAGATCAGCGTGACCTCGGCGCCGGCCGAGGCCGCTGCTTCGGCAATGGCATGGCCCTGCTTGCCGGACGAGCGGTTGGCGATATAGCGCACCGGATCGATCGGCTCGTGCGTCGGGCCCGAGGTGACGAGCATGCGAACACCGGCGAGCGCCCGCGAACGGCCCGCAAGCAGCGCTTGAACAGCCGCGACGATTTCGAGCGGCTCCGCCATCCGGCCGACGCCGGCTTCGCCGCTTTCCGCCATCTCGCCGGCGTTGGGGCCGACCAGAACAACTTGATCGGCCGTGAGCTGCGCCAGGTTTCGCCGCGTCGCCTTGTTGCTCCACATCAACGGGTTCATCGCGGGCGCCAGCAAGATCGTCTTGTCGGTGGCGAGCAGCACGGCGGAGGCGAGGTCGTCGGCCAGACCGTTCGCCATCTTCGCCATCAGGTCGGCGGTGGCGGGCGCCACCACGATCAGGCTCGGATCGCGCGCGAGCCGGATATGGCCGACGTCGAACTCGGAGCGCGCGTCGAACAGGTCGGTAAACGGATGCTCGCCGGCGATCGCGCCGACCGACAGCGGCGTGATGAACTTCTGCGCCGCCTCCGTCATCACCACGCGCACCTCGATGCCGCGCTCGCGCAGCCGCCGGATCAGGTCGAGCGATTTGTAGGCGGCGATGCCGCCGCCGATGATGAGCAGGATGTGTGGGGCATCCGTCTCGGTGCGGCGCACGGCCTTGTGCTCGGTTTTGCCCGGCGCGTCGGCGGTCGGCGCAAAAGCATCCGCGTCGGCGGCGGCGCTGCGCAGGATGGTGCGCACCTCATCCTCGACCGAACGGCCGTTCTTGGCCGCGCGCAGCCGCAGCTGCTTCTTCAGCTTGTCGTCGAGCTGGCGGACGGTGAGACTGGCCATGCGAGATTCCTGAAAGCCAAGCAGTTACAGGAGGCTAACTAGCATATGATTGCATTGAAATCAATGCAATCAATGGAGCAGCAGCCAGACCAACCAAGCCAGCAAAGCCGCGATCAGCCACAGCGCCACCGCGATCCAGCGGCCGCGCCGCGCCTCGGCCTGGCCGATGGCGGCGACCGTCTCCGGCGCCAGCACCAGCCCGTCGCGGGTGATGGCGTCGAGCTGCTCGACCAGCACGGCGCCGCGCGTCATCAGGCCGGGCACGCTGGCGAAGAAATTGGTGGCGCCCTGCGCGGCGTCCTCGATCCGGCCGGCCGGCTCCGAGATGGCGCTCCATCCATTCGCGCACCACCGGCTCCGACACCGTCCACATGTCGAGCTTGGGATCGAGCGAGCGCGCCACGCCCTCGACCACCACCATGGTCTTCTGCAACAGCAGCAGCTCCGGCCGCGTCCGCATGTCGAACAGTCCGGTGACCTCGAACAGCAGCATCAGCAGCTTCGCCATCGAGATTTCGTCGGCGGGGCGGCTGTGGATCGGCTCGCCGATGGCGCGGATCGCCTGCGCGAAATTCTCCACCGAATGATGCGACGGCACGTAGCCGGCTTCGAAATGCACCTCGGCGATGCGCTGATAATTCCGGGTGATGAAGCCGTAGAGGATTTCGGCGAGGAAGCGGCGCTCCTTCGGCCCGAGCCGGCCCATGATGCCGAAGTCGACGAAGGTCAACTGGCCGTCGGCGTCGACGAACAGATTGCCCGGATGCATGTCGGCGTGGAAGAAGCCGTCGCGCAGCGCATGGCGCAGGAAGGTCTGGATCACCGCATGCGACAGGTGCTTGAGGTCGAAGCCCTTGGCCTCGAGCGTGGCGCGGTCGTGCAGCGGCGTGCCGTCGATCCATTCCAGGGTGAGCACGTCCTTGCCGGTGCGGTCCCAGTCGACCGACGGCACGCGGAAGTCGGGATCGGCCTTGGTGTTCTCCGCCATCTCGGACAGCGCGGCGGCTTCGAGCCGCAGATCCATCTCGATCGCGACCGAGCGGCGCAGCGTCGCGACGGTCTCGATCATGCGCAGCCGCCGCGCCTCCGCCGACAGGCTCTCGGCGTGGCGGGCCGCGAAGGTGAGGGCTTCGAGATCGACGCGGAAGCGCCGCTCGACGTTCGGGCCGCAGCACCTTCACGGCGACGGCCTTGCGGCCTTCGGGGGTCACGACCTCGGCGCGGTGCACCTGGGCGATCGAGGCGGCCGCGACCGCCGGGCCGAACGACGCGTAGGCCTCCGCCAGCGGCTTGCCGAGCGCCGCCACGACCACGGCTTCCGCCTCGGCCTGCGGAAACGGCGCCATCTTGTCCTGCAGCGATTCCAGATCGCGCGCCAGCGCGACGCCGACCACGTCGGGCCGCGTCGCCAGGAACTGGCCGAGCTTGACATAGGTCGGGCCGAGCTTGGTCAGCGCGGCGGCGAGCCGGCCCTCGCGCGCTGGCGCTGGTCGGCCGCTCGATCAGGCGCGCGAGCTTGATCGCGGTCTGCGCCGGCAGCGGCAGCGGCGTCGGATCGAGCAGCGCGAACACGCCCTCGCGCGCGAACACGAAGCCGGCGCGGGCGAGGCGGGAGAGATGGGAGATCGCGGCGATCACGGCACCCTGCCGTCACAGCCGCCAGCCGGAGTGCAGCGCCACCACGCCGCCGGTCAGCGGCTGGAACGAGACGCGGCGGAAGCCCGCGGCGCGGATCATGTCGGCGAATTTTTCCGGGCGCGGAAACTTGCGGATCGAATTCGACCAGATAGCGATAGGCCTCGGCGTCGCCGGTCACCGCGCGGCCGACCGCCGGAATGACGTTGAACGAATAGAGGTCGTAGAGCCGGTCGAGGCCCGGCACATCGACCGAGGAGAATTCCAGGCAGAGAAAACGCCCGCCGATCTTCAGCACGCGGTGGATTTCGCCAAGCGCCACGTCGATCCGCGGCACGTTGCGGATGCCGAACGCGATGGTGACGGCGTCGAAGCTGCGGTCGGGGAACGGCAGCGCCTCGGCGTTGGCCTCGATGAATTCGACCTCGTGCCCGGCCTTGGCGGCGCGCTCGCGGCCGACCTGCGAGCATGTCGGCGTTGATGTCGGCGACGGTGACATGGGTGCCGGGCCCGCCGGCGTCGGCCACGCGGAAGGCGACGTCGCCGGTGCCGCCGGCGAGATCGAGCAGCGCGAACGGGGTATCGCCTTTTTCGTGAAGACGGCCGGGGCGGCCTTTCGTTCGTGACGCCGGGCGGATTGACGCCGCCGTGACCAGCGCCTCCTTCCAGGCGCGGTGCAGCCCGCCCGACATCAGGTCGTTCATCAGGTCGTAGCGCCGCGCCACCGAATGAAACACGTCGTCCACCAGCGCCTGCTTGTCGCCCAGCGGCACCCGGCGGAAGCCGAAATCGGCCTGTTTTTCCTTCGCTTTAGCCATCATCGCTCCTGCGGGACGGACGATAGCGCGGCCCGCCGTGCGGCGCTACAAAGCACCCCGGAATGGCTCTGGGGCTGGATTCGGCGGCGCCTTGCCGCGGGGAGACAAACAAACATGATGGGCGCCTAAATGCCCGAGCTTCCCGAGGTCGAAACCGTCCGCCGCGGGCTCGCGCCCGTGATGGAGGGCGCGCGCTTTGTCGAGGTGGTGGCCAATCGCGGCGATCTGCGCTGGCCGCTGCCGAAGGATTTCGTGCAGCGGCTCAAGGGCCAGACCGTGAGCGGGCTCGGCCGCCGCGCCAAGTATCTGCTGGCCGATCTGTCGTCGGGCGACGTGCTGGTGATGCATCTCGGCATGTCGGGCTCGTTCCGCGTCGAGCAGGACAGCGGCGTGGTGACGCCCGGCGCGTACTATCACGACCGCTCCAAGGACCTGGCGCACGACCACGTGGTGTTCCGCATGTCGTCGGGCGCGACGATCCGCTTCAACGATCCGCGGCGGTTCGGCTCGATGAAGCTCGTGCCGCGCGACGAAGCTCGACGAAGAGCCGCTGCTCCGCGCGCTCGGCCCCGAGCCGCTCGGCAACGAATTCGACGCCGCGATGCTGGCGGCGGCGTGCCGGGGCAAGAACACGAGTCTCAAGGCCGCGCTGCTCGACCAGACGGTGGTCGCCGGCTTCGGCAACATCTATGTCTGCGAGGCGTTCAGCCGCGCGCTGCTGTCGCCGAAGCGCAAGGCTTCGACCATCGCCAATCGCAACGGCACGCCGAACGAGCGCGCGGTGCAGCTCATCGACGCGATCAAGAAGGTGCTGCAGGAGGCGATCGAGGCCGGCGGCTCATCGCTGCGCGATCACCGCCGCACCGATGGCGAGCTCGGCATGTTCCAGCACAACTTCCGGGTCTATGACCGCGAGGGCAAGCCGTGCCCGACGCGCGGCTGCAAGGGCACCATCAAGCGCATCGTGCAGAACGGGCGCTCGACGTTTTTTTGCCCGGTCTGTCAGAAGTAGCGACAAGGAGCCCCCATTACTCCTTGAACGTCTTGTCGAGCCAGCCGGCGATGACCGCGGCGATCTCCTTGTTGTTCTTCTCCAGCATCAGAACATGGCTGTTGCCCTTGATGCCGAGATCGGCGAGCCGGATGAAGCTCGGCTTCACGCCCGCCTGCTCCAGAAACTTCACGGTGCAGTGGTCATAGGGCGCGTGATACGAGGCCTCGGAGGTCAGCACCATGATCGGCATCTTCAGCTTGGTGAGCTGCCGCGCCGGCTCGGCCTGCTTCCAGCAGGTGGCAAGGCCGGGACCGTCGGGCTTGTCCTCCTTGACGAACTTCAGCTCGGCGGGATCGGCGAGCGCCGGCGCATAGGTGATCGGCACCGACGTGATGCCATAGGTCAGCGCGAGCTTGCCCTCCTTGAAGTAATCCGGCGCGCCGACGAATTCGAGGCTGCGCCCGGGCGGACCGTTCGGCTCGATGGCGAGGATCGCCTTGACCTTGTCGGGCCGCGCATCCGCCACCGGCCAGCCGAATGCGCCGCCTTGCGAATGCGTCATCAGGATCGACGGGCCGATCTGGTCGACCAGCGCAATCAACGCGTCGCGCACGATCGGCTGCTGCTTGTCGAAGTCTTCGATCGCCGGCAATTGACTCATGGCGAGCTGCAGCGTCGCCGGATCGTCGGCCTCGCCGTTGCCGGGCCATTGGGTGTGCAGCGCGGCCTGCGGCCAGAGCTTGAACTTTTCCTGGGAGACGAAGCGCGACGCCGAATTGTTGCGCGCGGAATTTTGCAGCGGTCCATGCGCGGCGGTGAGGAATCCGGAGCGGCCGCGGCCGGGCTGGTCGACCACATAGACGGCGTAGCCCTGGCGGACGAAATACTGCGCCCAGCCTTCGCGGCCGTCGGGCGTGCCGGTGTAATTGGTGCCGGACATCGAGCCGCCGTGCACCATGATGATCGGATAAGGGTGCGTCTGCTTGGCCGGGATGCGGATCTCGACATACATCTGGCCGTAGAAATATTCGCGGCCGTCGACCTGCATGGTCTTGCCGCCGACATACATGAAGCCGTCGCGCGCGAGGATCAGCGGCTCGTCGGCCGCCTGCGCGCCGCGCAGATGCGAGCAGCATGAGTGCGGCCGCTGCCGCCATCGTAATTTGTTTCATGGTGTGCCTCCCTGCGCCGCCATTGTAGGCCAGGCCGGTTTTGCTGTCCGGTGGGACGGGGCCTTTTGTCGACGCGGCGGCCGGGCTTTGGATTTCGCTTAGACGAAACGCGCGACGACGCGAACCAATTTGTTTGGTTCCGTCGGCCGTGAACCTGATAATGTTGAGACAGGTTAATAAGGATGGGATTCCAATGAGCTACCAGAACATCCAGACCGAAACCAAGGGCCGGGTCGGCATCATCCGTTTCAACCGGCCGCAGGCGCTGAACGCGCTGAACGCCGCGCTGGTGCTCGAATTGAACGCCGCGATCGACGCGTTCGAGGCCGACGACACCATCGGCTGCATTCTCATCACCGGCTCGGAAAAAGCCTTTGCCGCCGGCGCCGACATCAAGGAGATGGCGGGCAAGAGTTATACGGACAGTGAACCTCGGCGACTTCGCCGGCAATCAGGATCGCATCGCGCGGGCGCGCAAGCCCGTGGTCGCCGCGGTCGCGGGCTTCGCGCTCGGCGGCGGCTGCGAGATGGCGATGCAATGCGACATCATCATCGCCGCCGACAGCGCCAAGTTCGGCCAGCCGGAGATCAAGCTCGGCGTCATTCCGGGCTATCGGCGGCACGCAGCGGTTGACCCGCGCGGTCGGCAAGGCCAAGGCGATGGATCTGATCCTGACCGGCCGCATGATGGATGCGGCCGAGGCCGAGCGCGCCGGCTTGGTGGCGCGGGTGGTGCCGGCGGCGAGCCTGATGGAGGAGGCGATGAAGGTCGCCGAGACCATCGCCGGCATGGGACTGCCGTCGGTCTATGCCGCCAAGGAAAGCGTCAACCGCGCGTTCGAGACGACATTGGCGGAAGGCGTGCGCTTCGAGCGGCGGGTGTTCCACGCGCTGTTCGCGACCGAAGACCAGAAGGAAGGCATGGCGGCGTTCATCGAGAAGCGGCCGGCGAAGTTCAAGAACAAGTAGCCGCACCTTGCGGATGCACTATTTGCGGACGCAGATCACCCGCGTCACCGAGGCCTTGGTCTCTTCGACGCCGGGCTTGCCGGAGGACGGCGCGACGTAATTGGCCTCGAGGAAATTCCGGATGCGATCGACCGGCACGATCGCCGCCTGCGGTGGGCCGCCCGGCCCCGCCACCACCGGCGCCTTCATCACCACCATGCCGGTGAAGCGGCCCTGCGCATCGAGCGCGGCGGCGCCGGCGAATCCCAGCGCCGGCGCGGTTTCCAGCGGCCGCGTGCTGGCTTCGGCGCCAAGCTTGGCATTCACCGTCGAGATCGCGGCTCCGCCGCTTTGCGCCTGCGGATCGGGCACGCCTATCAGCGTGACGCCGGGGCCGCCCGGCGGCGCGCCGCCGATCATGCCGACCGGCGTCAAGTTGCGCGCGCCGTACACGCGCAGCAGCACCAACTCACCGCTGACATCGGTGGCGACGCGCTCGGCGTTGCCCAGACCGGGCAGCGCGATGACGTTGCAGCTGTCGATCAGGTTGCGGTCGGTCAGCACGTGGCCGGTGGCGGAGACGAACACGCCGGTGCCGTACTCGACCTTGCGGCGCGGCGCGTCGGCGGAGCCGGCCACGGCGAAGCCCGTGGTGAACGGCACGAACGCGCTCGACATCGGTGCCACCAGCGGGTCCATGGTGCCTTCCATCGCCTGGTCGTAAAGGATGGTGATGCCGCGCACCTCGCCGTTCTTGGCGAAGCCGCGCACCGCCATCTTCTTCAAGCCTTGCATCCCGGTGATGACGAAGCTGTCGGCCTGCAACGAATTGCTCTCGATGCGCCGGCGCGGCATTTTTTTCTGCTGCTCGAACACCGCGTCGAGCGTCGCGCCGGTGTCGATGCGGAAGGTCTCGACCTGCAACTGGCCCTGATCGGACGCCCAGCGCGTGCCGTTCTGCAGCGCGGTGGCCTTGGTCGCGAATTTGCCGGGCAGCCCCAGGCGTGCGCCGGTGACCGGGTCCTCGACCAGCCGCCAGCCGACCTCCTGCTTCCGCGGCTCGACGGCGGCGGCCAGCGCCGCGCGCTCCGCCGAGCTCATCACGCCGGTGACGGGATTTTTATGGCGCGACTGGTAGGCCTTCACGGCCGCCACCAGCCGCTCGCTGAATTCGCCGTCGATCGGGCCGGTGAAGTCGCCGCCCCAGGTCAGGTCGTTCTGGATCGCCATGCGATCGGCCGGCGGGATCGCGGCGTAAGTGTCTTGCAGGCCCGACGGCTTGCCGGCGGGCGCGCCCGCCGCGGCGCTGCCGGTGGTCGCGGGCTTGGGCGCGGGCTTGGATTTGGCGGCGGCCTTTTCCTTGCGCGAGGATTTTGCCTTGGCATTGGCTGCGGCGTCGCCATCGGTCTTGGCTTCAGTCTTCGCCTCAGCCTTGGCCCCCAGTCTTGGCCTCTGGCTTGGTCTGTTTTTTGGGCTCGCTCTTTGGCTCGTTTTTGGCTTTCGCCTCGGGCTTGGCGGCCGGCTTGGCTTTGGCGGCGGGCGCGGGATTGGCCCGCGGGTCGCTCTGCGCAAGCGCCGCCGAACTCCCTAAAATCACGGCCAAAATCGCAGCGAACACACGCATGGCAACCCCGAACCGGTACTCGCCGCACCCTAGCCGAAAACGCCCCGATGCGCCAATGATGCGGGCCGCGGAGGTAAAATGCTGACGCCCGAGGAACTCGAACGCTACGCCCGGCACATCGTGCTGCGCGAGGTCGGCGGTCCCGGCCAGCAAGCGCTCGGTCGGGCGCGCGTGCTGGTGATCGGCGCCGGCGGTTTGGGCGCGCCGGTGCTGCTGTATCTCGCGGCGGCCGGGGTGGGCACTCTCGGCGTGATCGACGACGACACGGTGGCGCTGTCGAATTTGCAGCGCCAGGTGATCCACGGCACGCCCGAAGTCGGCTTGCCGAAGGTCGAAAGCGCGGCGGCCGCGATCGCAAAGCTCAACCCGCATGTGAAGATTGCCACGCACGCCGAGCGGCTGACCGCCGCGAATGCGCTCGCAGCTGATTTCGCAATACGACGTCGTCGCCGACGGCTCGGATAATTTCGCCACGCGCTATCTCGTCGCGGACGCCTGCTACTTTGCTGGCAAGCCGCTGGTGACCGCCGCGGTCGGCACCTTCGACGGCACGCTCACGACCTTGCGCGCGCACGAGCGCGGTTTGGACGGCGCGCCGAATCCGACCTATCGGTGTCTGTTTCCGGAGCCGCCGCCACCCGGCACGGTGCCGGCCTGTTCCGAGGCCGGCATTCTCGGCGCGCTTGTGGGCGTGCTCGGCTCGATGATGGCGCTGGAGGTGATCCGCGAGATCGTCGGTTTCGGCGAAGGATTGGTCGGGCGGCTGTTGATGGTCGATGCGCGGGCGATGCGCTTCGAGACCTTGAATTATGCGTGGGATGAAACCAACCCGTTGAGCGGCAACAATCCGACCATCAAGGATTTGTCGATTCACCAGTGAAGATTGCTGCTCCCGGCATGCGTGGCTATGGCGTCTCTTGCAGCTCTTCGGCGTGTCTTGCGCAGGCCTCCGACAGCGCCAGCAAGCTCTGGCGGGTCACGAGCAGCCAACGCTGATCGTTCTTCGTGTCCAGGCGGAGAATGCCGAGGGCGGGATTGTCTGCGTGCAGAAAAAAGTGATGCCCGGTCAGCGGTTCAGCCATTTCGTGTTCCAGCGGCATGGTGACGTCTCCTGCAATAGACTGCATCGAGGCCGATGGTGGAATCACATGCCAGCAACACACTCGGCGTCATGCCCGGGCTTGACCCGGGCATCCATGAGGCGATGCAACCGAGCACGACCTTACGGCTGATTGGCGTGGATGGTCATCATGGAGTGCCGGGTCATAGGCGAGCGAAGCGACGCCGTCCTTCGTCTGGCGATGCCCGGCAATGACGGAGATAGGACGGTGAGCCGGTGGGTGAGGCAGCGCCGAGAAAGCCAGATCACAACATCGACGGCAGCACGCGGTCCGGCGGCTTGTGGCCGTCCATGAAGGTGCGGATGTTGACGATCACCTTCTCGCCCATGTCGATGCGGCCCTCGATCGTGGCCGAGCCCATGTGCGGCAGCAGCACGATCTTGCCCTCGCGCGCCAGCCGCGCGAGCTTCGGGTTCACTGCGGGCTCATGCTCGAACACGTCGAGGCCGGCGCCGGCCAATTCGCCCGCACCGATCATGCGAATGAGCGCGGCCTCGTCGATCACCTCGCCGCGCGCGGTGTTGACCACGTAGGCCTGCGGCCGGAGCTGCTTGAGGCGGCGCGCCGAAAGCAGATGGAAGGTCGCCGGCGTGTGCGGGCAGTTGATCGAGATGATGTCCATGCGGGCCAGCATCTGATCGAGGCTCTCCCAATAGGTCGCCTGCAACTCTTCCTCGATCTTGGCCGGCAGGCGGCGGCGGTTGTGATAATGGATCTGCAGGCCGAACGCCGAGGCGCGGCGCGCCACCGCCTGCCCGATCCGGCCCATGCCGATGATGCCGAGCCGCTTGCCCCAGATGCGATGGCCAAGCATCCAGGTCGGCGACCAGCCGGCCCAGTCTTTGTCACCGGACAGCACGGTCGCGCCTTCGGTGAGCCGCCGCGGCACCGCGAGGATCAGCGCCATGGTCATGTCGGCGGTGTCTTCGGTCAGCACGCCCGGCGTGTTGGTGACGGTGATGCCGCGCGCCACCGCTGCGGCGACGTCGATGTTGTCGACGCCGTTGCCGAAATTGGCGATCAGCTTGAGGTTCTCGCCGGTGTCCTTGAGGACCGCGGCATCGATGCGGTCGGTCACGGTCGGCACCAGCACGTCGGCGGTCTTCATCGCCTCGGCGAGCTGGCCCTGGCTCATGGGTTTGTCGTTGATATTGAGGCGCGTATCGAACAGCTCGCGCATGCGGGTTTCGACGCTGTCGGGCAGCTTCCGCGTGACGACGACCATGGGTTTTTTGGACTTGGGCATGCCGGCGCGCGTCTCTCGCTGGGTCTCTCGCCTGTTCTCTAGCTTGTTCTCTAGCCTGGGCCTGCGATGTCACCCGCTCGTTCAGTTCTCTTTAACCGGGCTCGGCGACACTGGCCGACAGCCCATTGCGGTGCGGGTGGGCAAAACGCTTTTCTGTACAGGTTCCTTCTGTATCAGATGGGCGTTTCAAGACAAAGGCACCCGGGCTGCGTCCGTAACTCCGAACTGGTTCTGTGCGTCACATATGAGACACGCCAATCGTGCCCTGTTTGTGATGATTTTTGCGGCGTGTGCCGGCACCATCTGGGCCGGCGCCGCGCTGGCCCAATCGGCGGGTTCCGCCAGCGGGCTTCCGGTGCCGCGCTTTGTCAGCCTCAAGGCCGACAAGGTCAACATGCACATCGGCCCGGCCAAGACCTACGAAACCAAGTGGCTCTATCAGCGCGCCGGCCTCCCGGTGGAGATCACCGCCGAATTCGAAAACTGGCGGCGCATTCGCGATTCCGACGGCACCGAGGGCTGGGTGTACCACTCGCTGTTGTCCGGCAAGCGCACCGGGATGGTGATCGCCAAGAACCCGGACGACCTGGTTCCCGTCTATGAGAAATCCGACGTCGAGAGCGCCGTGGTCGCCAAGCTCGAGCGCGGCGTGGTCGGCACGGTGAAGCGCTGCACCGACGGCTGGTGCGCCATCAAGGGGCCGGGCTACGACGGGTTCGTCCAGCAGGTCCGGTTGTGGGGTGTCTATCCGAACGAGAAGGTGGATTGAGGCGGCAAATCTCGCTTCCTTGTTGCAGGCCTCGTCTCCTCCCTCTAACGTGCGATTTGCTCACTTCACCCTCCAGGGGAGGGTGAAGAGTGGCGTCGCTAGCCGACGATCGTCGCTTCCATCGTTCCGAAACCTTCGAACTCGCCGGTCACCGGCTTATCAAGCTCGACCGAATGAAAGCCGGTGAACGAGCCGGTGACGATGAACGTGCCGGCCTGCAATCCCGTGGTGCCGCGCCGGAGGTTGGCCAGCACCACCGCGGGCTTGGCCGGATTGCCGGTCGGATGGCCGCCGGTCTTTTCGATGATGGTCCGGCCGCCCTGCTTCATCGACACGCGGGTGTTGCCGAAGTCGAATTTTTGCCAGTCCTTGCGGAAGGCGCCGAACACCATGGCGCCGTTGGCGATGTGATCGGCGTAGAATTGGTACGGCGTGTTCTCCATCGCGGATTTGAGATCGCGGAAGCGGCTGTCGACCAGCTCGAACGCCGCGCAGGCCTTCCAGCGCATCGAACACCTCGGCTTCCGAATATTCCGCCGCCCGCGCCGGCAGATCGCGGGTGAGACGGAAGCTGATCTCGCATTCCATATACTGGCAGGGCGTCAGCGCCCGCGGCACGCGCGCGGGACTGTTGAAGACGCGCCCCGCCGGCAGCGGCGCATAGACCACTTCGGCGCCGGGCTTGGCGGCGATCTTGGTGCCGACGATGGGCTCGCCGACGAGCTTGTCGACCGCATCCATCACCGCGCATGATTCTTTGAAATTCTTCGGTGCCAGCCGTGCCGGCAAGGCATCGAGACGCTCGCCGGTCCGCCGCGCGCGCATGAATGTTGCTGCCAGCTCGTCGATCGCGGATTGGTCCATCAGAGCTTTCCTCCGAACCGCGCGAGCTTAGCAAAAAAGCAAATGGCCGGGCGCGAGGCCCGGCCATCAAAATCAGCCGATGGATTTGGCTTACTTGGCCTTTTTGCGCAGGCGGACCACCACGTCGATGCGGGCGATCTCGTAGCCGGCGGGAGCCGCGGGCATCTTGCTCACGATCTCTTCCGCGCCGGGGATATCGACCAGCGCGTTGTCGCCCTCGACGAAGAAGTGGTGATGCGCGGTGGTGTTGGTGTCGAAATAGGTCTTCGAGCCGTCGACCGCGACCTGGCGCAACAGGCCCACGTCGGTGAACTGGTGCAGCGTGTTGTAGACCGTGGCGAGCGACACCGGCACCTTGGCCTTGGTCGCCTCCTCGTAGAGCATCTCGGCGGTCAGATGGCGGTCGCCTTTGGCGAACAGGATCCAGCCGAGCGCCATGCGCTGGCGGGTGGGGCGAAGCCCGACGTCCCGCAGCATCGACTTGACGTCGTGCCAGGGGCAGCCGTTGAGCACGTCGCGGCGAAGATCAACATGGTCCGCCATCGCGGCTTCCGGCGCGGTCGACAGGATCATGGTACGCGTTTCAGCCATCGTGGTACGCCCAAAACAGATCAGAACAGTTCTAAGATCGTTGCAATTGCAATCATATAGCTGCGGTTGGCCTCATGCAACTGTTTCGCAACAGACGCGGCAATTCGCGCAGGCCTCATGCACTTGCGGCAGGGCTGGGATTCGGTCCTATTTTGGCCCGGACACACCCGCTATGTTAGGCAACGGGCTGAGCAACTTGCCCTATTGGGACGGCGATGGAAAACCGGCGCAACAGCTTTGAATTCGAAGACCTGCTGGCCTGCGGCCGGGGCGAGATGTTTACCGAGGGGCCGCAATTGCCACTGCCGCCGATGCTGATGTTCGACCGCATTTCCGAGCTGGCGGAAGCGGGCGGCGAATACGGCAAGGGCCTGGTGCGCGCGACGCTGGAGGTGAAGCCGGACCTCTGGTTCTTCCCGTGCCATTTCAAGGGCGATCCGGTGATGCCGGGCTGCCTCGGCCTCGATGCGCTGTGGCAATTGCTCGGCTTCTTCCTCGGTTGGCTCGGTTCATCGGGCAAGGGCCGCGCACTCGGCCTCGGCGAACTCAAGTTTTCCGGCCAGGTGCTGCCGACCATGAAGAACGTGGTCTATGGCCTCGAAATCAAGCGGGTGATGCGCTCGAAGCTCGTGCTCGGCATCGCCGACGGCTGGCTCTCGGCGGACGGCACGATCATCTATAAGGCTCTCGACCTCAAGGTCGGCCTGTTCCGCGACGCCGACGCAATGAAGCCCAGTGCGGCGTGACCTTGCGGATTTGTCCAGCCACCCCCTATTTTGAGGGCGTGAATTTGCATCCAGCGCGGGCGAGGCTTCCATGAGGCGGGTTGTCGTCACCGGAATGGGCATCGTTTCGTCCATCGGCAACAACACCCAGGAGGTGCTGGCGAGCCTGCGCGAGGCCAAGTCCGGCATTTCGCGTGCCGACGAATACGCCACGCTCGGCTTCCGCTGCCAGGTGCAGGGCGCACCTACACTCGATCCATCGGAATCCGTCGACCGCCGCGCCATGCGCTTCCTCGGCCGCGGCGCCGCCTGGAATCACGTCGCCATGGAGCAGGCGATCCGCGACGCCGGCCTTGAGGAGAACGAAGTCTCCAACGTGCGCACCGGCATCATCATGGGCTCGGGCGGGCCGTCGACGCGTACCATCGTCGAAGCGGCGCAGACCACCAAGGAAAAGGGACCGAAGCGCGTCGGTCCCTTCGCGGTGCCGAAGGCGATGTCGTCCACGGCGTCGGCGACGCTCGCCACCTGGTTCAAGATCAAGGGCGTCAACTATTCGATCTCGTCGGCCTGCGCGACCTCGAACCATTGCATCGGCAACGCCGCCGAGACGATCCAGTGGGGCAAGCAGGACATGGTGTTCGCCGGCGGCTGCGAAGACCTCGACTGGACCATGTCGGTGCTGTTCGACGCCATGGGCGCGATGTCGTCGGGCTTCAACCAGACCCCGGACAAGGCGTCGCGCGCTTATGACCGCGACCGCGACGGCTTCGTCATTGCCGGCGGCGCCGGCGTGCTGGTGCTCGAGGAGTTGGAGCACGCCAAGGCGCGCGGCGCGAAAATCTACGCCGAGCTGGCCGGCTATGGCGCCACCTCCGACGGCCACGACATGGTGGCGCCGTCGGGCGAGGGCGCGGTGCGCTGCATGAAGATGGCGCTCGAAGGCGTCAACGCGCCGGTCGATTACATCAATCCGCACGCCACCTCGACGCCGATCGGCGACATCCGGGAGATCGAGGCGATCCGCGAGGTGTTCGGCGGCAAGTGCCCGCCGATCTCGGCGACCAAGTCGCTGACCGGCCATTCGCTCGGCGCCACCGGCGTGCAGGAGGCGATCTACTCCATGCTGATGATGCAGAACGGCTTCATCTGCGAGAGCGCCAACATCGAGAATATCGATCCGGCGATGGCCGACATGCCGATCGTCCGTGAGCGGCAAGACAACGTGAAGCTCGGCTGCGTGCTGTCGAACTCGTTCGGGTTCGGCGGGACCAACGCATCGATCGTGCTCAAGCGGCTGGACGTATAAAATCTCATGACGCAATTGATGAAGGGCAAGCGCGGTTTGGTGATGGGGGTCGCCAACGATCACTCGATCGCCTGGGGCATCGCGAAAACCCTGGCCGACCACGGCGCCGAACTCGCCTTCACGTTCCAGGGCGAGGCGCTCGGCCGGCGCGTCAAGCCGCTGGCGGAATCGGTCGGCGGCAAGATCGTGCTGCCCTGCGACGTCGAGGACGTCGCCTCGGTCGATACGGTGTTCGCCGAGCTGAAGAATAAATGGGGCGCGATGGACTTCCTGGTCCATGCCATCGGCTTCTCCGACAAGAACGAGCTGAAGGGCCGCTACGCCGACACCACGCGCAAGAACTTCGAGCGCACCATGGTGATCTCGTGCTTCTCGTTCACGGAAGCAGCCAAGCGCGCCGCCGCGCTGATGCCGAACGGCGGCAGCATGATCACGCTGACCTACAATGGCGGCGACCGCGCCATGCCGAACTACAACGTGATGGGGCTGGCCAAGGCTGCGCTGGAATCGTCGGTGCGCTATCTCGCGGTCGATTTCGGGCCGCAGAAGGTCCGCGTCAACGCGATCTCGGCGGGCCCGATCCGCACGCTCGCCGGCGCCGGCATCAACGACGCGCGTTATATGTTTGCGTTCCAGCAGCGCCACTCGCCGCTCGGCCGCGGCGTGTCGCTGGAGGATCTCGGCGGCGCCGGGCTTTATCTCCTCTCCGAACTGTCCGGCGGCGTCACCGGCGAAATCCACTTCGTCGATTCCGGCTACAACATCATCGCCATGCCGCAGCCGGACGTGCTGCGCAGCGAGGCTGACGAGACCAAGGACGCCGCGCAGTAACACGGCGCGCCGGCTTCCGCGGAATGTGAGGAGGAACTCATGGCCGCGGCGCTCGATCAGAACTACGACGGCATCATCGTCGGCGCCGGCCACCACGGCCTGGTGCTCGGCTCGTATCTGCAGAAGTGCGGCCTCAACATCCTGCTGGTGGACCGCCGGCTGCAATACGGCGGCGCGCTGGTCACCGAGGAGGCGACCGCGCCGGGCTTCTATCACAACCTGCATTCGATCAATCATTTCCACATCAGCGAGACGCCGTGGTTCAAGGATCTCAATCTCGGCGACCGCGTCGAATACATCACGCCGCGCTACGAGTTCGGCCAGCCGCATCTCGACGGCTCGGCGCTGATTTTCGGCCGCGACCTGGAAGAGACGCTGGCGAATGTCGCGCGCTTCTCCAAGAAGGACGCGCAGACCTTCCGCGACTGGAACCGCAAGGCCGAGGAGATCACGGCGAAAATCTTCCTGCCGGAGCGGTTCTCCGATCCGCTGCCGCAGGCCGAGCGCGAGGCGCTGCTTGAGCAAGAGCGACATCGGCCGCGACTTCCTCGCCGCGACCAGGCGGCAGCCGTTCGATATGGTCAAGGAGCTGTTCGAGAACGAGCACGTCCAGCTGCTGTTCCTGTTCAAGATCTCGCTGTTCGGCACCTGGCTGGTCGACACGCATGTCGAAGACGAGCCCGATGGGCTCGGTGATCCGCGCCTTCGATCTGCAAAGCGGCTACCAGCTCTGCAAGGGCGGCTCGGGCAATCTGGCGCGGGCGCTGTTCGAGACCTTCATCGCGGCGGGCGGGCGCTTCGCGCGCGCAGGTCGAGCTCGACCGCATCGTCATCGAGGGCGGCAAGGCGACCGGCATCGCGCTGAAGGACGGCCGCACCGTGCGGGCCAGGCAGTTCGTCGCCAGCACCATGGACGTGCACCAGACCTTCGAGAAGTACATCGGCCGCGCGCAGCTTCCGGCGGCGTTCCTGAAGAAGCTCGACAAATTCGAGTACACCAAGTGGACGATCTTCGGCCTGCATCTGGCGCTGCACGAGCCGGTGCAGATTCCACGCCGAGAAATTCGATCCGAACATCCGCCGCACCTTGAAATGGAGCCTCGGCGCCGAGACGATGGAGGAGCTTCTGGCGGCGCATCAGGACGTGATGGCGAACAAGCGTGCCGAAGATCGTGCAGTTCGGCTCGGGCCCGCTCTCAGCGTGCTCGACCCGACCCAGGCGCCGCCCGGCAAGCACACCACCTATGCCTGGCACGTCATGCCGTTCAGCCCCGACATCGGCGCGAAGGACTACGAGACCTTCAAGCGGGAGTTCGCCGAGCGGATCATCGAGAAATGGGCGAAGTACGCGCCCAACATGACGCGCAGGAACATCATCGCGCAGCACGTCTACACCGCGCAGCGAATACACCCAGACTTTCCCGGAGATGCGCAACGGCGACATCTTCATGGGCGCGTTCGGCGCCGAGCAGGTGATGTACAACCACTTCGGCTACCGCACGCCGGTCGAGCGGCTCTACATGGCGGGCTCGGCGACTGCCATCCGGGCGGCGCGATCTCCGGCGGCGCGGGCTACATCAGCGCCGGCATCATCGCGCGCGATCTGGGCCTGAAGCTGTGGTGGAAGCCGTGGGACGCCGGCGAGGCGCTGCGCGCCTTGCCGCAGGCCGCGGCGTAGACCTGCCAACGCCCGTGCATCACCCACCCCCTCCAGGGGAGGGTGAAGAGAACAAGTCGCGCGTCAGAGCCTACAGCGCGCTCTCGCGCTTGAGCTTGGCCTTGTTCTCCAGGCAGTAGTAGCCCGACAGCCGGCTGACCAGCTTGTCGCGGATCCAGTCGTTGAGGATGCGGCTGACGTTCTCGCGCGCGATCCCGGCCATCGCGGCGACGTCGCTCTGGCTGACCTTCTGGCGAATGAGAATGCGGCCCTGGCCGACGTCCTGGCCGAACGCCTCCGAGAGATCGAGCAGCGCCCGCGCCACGCGGCCCTTGAGCGGCAGAAAGCTTCCGGCCGCCACCACGCCGTCGGTGTCGCGCAGCCGCGCGGCGAGCAGCGTCACCAGATGCCGATAGACCTCGGGATGCTCGTCGGCGAATGCCTGGAACGCCGCGCGGCTGACGAAGGTCAGTTCGGAATCGCGGACGGCCGCGACCGATGCCGAGCGCGGCAGGCCGTCGATGGTCGAGAGCTCGCCGACGATGGCGCCGCGGCCCGACGATGGCAAGAATCCGTTCGGCGCCAGTCGGCGCGATCATGCTGACCTTGAGCAGGCCCTGCTCGACGCGGTAGCAGCCGTCGCCCGGATCGCCGGCGAGGAACAGCACCTCGTCGGCGGCAAGCTTGGCCGGCTTGGCGTGGGCGAACAGCCGCGCCGCCAGCTTTTCCGGAAAGACCGAAAGCAGATTGGCAGGTAAGGGACCCGGCATCGTCGCCGCCGCGCGCGGGTGAATGGGACGGACGCCAACGATAGCGCGAACGCATGATCCCGGAACAGTGGGACCGGTTTTCCGAAAGGATCATGCGCAAAGAAGGGCAAAAAAATCCCGTCCGTGGTGGGGCCGCGGACGGGGACAGAGTTGAATGGGAGGATGAGGGTAGAAACGAAGACAGTGAACAAACGTTAGAGACGGCGGCCCGTCAGGGCGGTTGGGGGGACAAGGGGATATCCGCCCTGACGGGCGCCGGCACAGAAGTCGGCGCAGAAGGCAATGACGGCCGCGAATAAATGATCGAGACGGGCGACATCGGCGTAACTGGTGAGCGTGGTCATCGTCGTTCCCCTTGATCTCGTGACCGGAGCATCTGCGCTCTTGATGATCTGAAGATAGGGGCGGGCCCGGGTTGGCGATGTGTTAGCCATCACAAAAAGTCTGATTCCACTAACCCATTGATTCAATTGGATTAATACAACGAAAAGGGGCGCCCGAAGGCGCCCCTGATGGTTTTCCGGCTGTGGGCGTGCGGGATTATTCCGCGCCGGCCGCCTGCGTGCTGGGCTCGGACCTTCTGCTTGGCCTCGAGGTCCTCGCCGGTCGCCTGGTCGACGACCTTCATCGACAGCCGGACCTTGCCGCGCTCGTCGAAGCCCAGCAGCTTGACCTTCACCTTGTCGCCTTCCTTGACGACGTCGGTGGTCTTCTGCACGCGGTTCGGCGCGAGCTGGCTGATGTGAACGAGGCCGTCCTTGGCGCCGAAGAAGTTCACGAAGGCGCCGAAGTCCATCGTCTTGACGACGGTGCCCTCGTAGATGTGGCCGATCTCCGGATCGGACGCGATCGACTTGATCCAGTTGACCGCGGCCTTGATCGACTCGCCGTCGGCGGAGGCGACCTTCACGGTGCCGTCGTCCTCGACGTTGATCTTGGCGCCGGTCTTCTCGACGATCTCGCGGATCACCTTGCCGCCGGTGCCGATCACTTCGCGGATCTTGTCGGTCGGGATCTTGAAGGTCTCGATGCGCGGCGCGTATTCGCCGAGCTCGGCGCGCGCCGCGGTCGAGCGCCTTCGCCATCTCGCCGAGGATGTGCAGGCGGCCGCCCTTGGCCTGATGCAGCGCCACCTTCATGATCTCTTCGGTGATGCCGGCGATCTTGATGTCCATCTGCAGGGCGGTGACGCCCTCCTCGGTGCCGGCCACCTTGAAGTCCATGTCGCCGAGATGATCCTCGTCGCCGAGGATGTCGGACAGCACGGCGAAGCGCTTGTCCTCGAGGATGAGGCCCATGGCGATGCCGGCGGTCGGCCGCTTCAGCGGGACGCCGGCGTCCATCAGTGCGAGCGAGGTGCCGCACACGGTCGCCATCGACGACGAGCCGTTCGACTCGGTGATCTCCGACACCACGCGGATGGTGTAGGGGAACTCGTCCTTCGGCCGGCAGCATCGGGCGGATCGCCCGCCAGGCGAGCTTGCCGTGGCCGATCTCGCGACGGCCGGGCGCGCCGGTGCGTCCGGTCTCGCCGACCGAGAACGGCGGGAAGTTGTAGTGCAGCATGAACGCTTCTTTGTAGGTGCCCGACAGCGCGTCGATCCACTGCTCGTCCTCGCCGGTGCCGAGCGTGGCGACGACGATCGCCTGGGTCTCGCCGCGGGTGAACAGCGCCGAGCCGTGGGTGCGCGGCAGGAACGGCGCTTCGCAGACGATCGGGCGCACGGTGACGAGATCGCGGCCGTCGATGCGCTTGCTGGTGTCGAGGATGTTCCAGCGCACGATCTTGGCTTCGAGCTCCTTGAACACGCCGGCGACCATGCAGCATCGGCCGCTCGGGGTTGTCCTTGCCGTCCGGGAAGAAGTGCGCCATCGCCGCCTTCTTCACCGCGGCGACGGCGTCCTGGCGCTCGTGCTTGGCCGGGATCGCGTAGGCCTTGCGCAGGTCCTTCTCGACGATGCCGAGCATCTCCTTTTCGACCGCCTTGGTGTCGGGCTGCGCGAAATCGCGCGGCTCCTTGGCGGCCTTCTCGGCGAGCTGGATGATGGCCTGGATCACCGGCTGCATGTGCCGGTGGCCGAACATCACGGCGCCGAGCATGATTTCCTCGGACAGCTCCTTGGCCTCCGATTCCACCATCAGGACGGCGTCCTGGGTGCCGGCGACGACCAGATCGAGCTGGCTTTCCTTCATCTCGTCGATGGTCGGGTTGAGCACGTATTCGTTGTTGACGAAGGCGACGCGCGCGCCGCCGATCGGGCCCATGAAGGGCGCGCCGGAGAGCGTGAGCGCCGCGGACGCCGCCACCATCGCGACGATGTCGGGATCGTTCTCCTGATCGTGCGACAGCACGGTGATGATCACCTGGGTGTCGCAGCGCCAGCCGTCGGCGAACAGCGGACGGATCGGGCGGTCGATCAGGCGCGAGGTCAGCGTGTCCTTTTCGGTCGGACCGCGCTCGCGCTTGAAGTAGCCGCCGGGAATGCGGCCGGCCGCGTAGTATTTCTCGGTGTAGTTGACGGTCAGCGGCAGGAAGTCGATGCCGGGCTTCGGCTGCTTGGCGGCGACCGCGGTGGCGATGACGGTGGTCTCGCCGTAGGTGGCGATGACTGCGCCGTCGGCCTGACGCGCGACCTTGCCGGTTTCCAGGGTTAGCTTGCGGCCACCCCAGTCGAGCTCAACACGATGGATATCGAACATTGGTATTTTCTCTCATGGTTGTCGCGAAGGGGCGATGGCCATGAGCAAGACGGCGAGACACTGTCCCGCGCGGCGGCGCCGCGTGCTGGAAAAGTGTCTCGGCGATCCTGCCATGGCCTTCGAGCCTCCGTTGAGGCGAACCGGCGCCTTATGCGCCCGGTTCAAAAATCGGCAGCGCTTTCGCTGCCGGTGAAACTACGGACTGAATAAGCAATCCGTACGAACGCGCGGGAAACCCGCGCGGCATTGTTCAGCGGCGGATGCCAAGCTTCTCGATCAGCGTCTTGTAGCGAGCCTCGTCGGAACGGCGGACGTAATCGAGCAACTGGCGACGCTGGGACACGAGCTTCAACAGCCCGCGCCGCGAGTGGTTGTCCTTGACGTGCGTCTTGAAATGTTCGGTCAGGTTGGTGATCCGTTCGGTCAGGATCGCGACCTGCACTTCGGGCGACCCGGTGTCGCCGGACTTCGTCGCATTGGTCTTGATGACTTCAGCTTTACGCTCAGCAGAAATCGACATCGGCTAGTGACCTTTCTTCAGGCTCGCGGCTGCCCACCAGCCCGGCCAGGTTGAATACGCGCTTGGGGACGATCTCGCCGCGGTCTACTTCGGCCAAGGCCACAAGCTGGCCCGAGACCGTGACATAAACCGTGCCGCGAAAGATGGGAGCGTCCCGTCCGCGCAACAAAACGGCTTGGCCTCTTTGAAGCCTTGCCGCATCTGCCCGGCTGACGGCCAGCGCCGGGATGTCGTCCAGCGCGGTCTCGACGGGCAGGAGTGCGTCGGCGAGGCTAGCCTCGCCGGCGGCTGCTCTATGACACATGGCGGTCAGTTGTTCCAGCGAAATCATGTCGTTTTCGCTGAACGAGCCGACCGCCTCGCGCCGTAACGCCTTGATATGTCCGCAGACATCCGAGCGCCCGGCCGATATCGCGGGCCAGCGAGCGCACATAGGTGCCCTTGCCGCATTCGGCCTCGAATTCGGCGGTGTCGGCATCGGGCATGTTAACCAGCTCGAGCCGGTGGATTTCGACCGGCCGGGCCTGCAGATCGACCGTCTCGCCGTCGCGGGCGAGGTCGTAGGCGCGCTCGCCGTCGATCTTGATCGCCGAATATTGCGGCGGCACCTGCGAGATGGTGCCGGTGTAGCGCGGCAGCAGCGCCTCGATCGCGGCGCGGTCCGGGCGCGCGTCGCTCATCGGCGACCACCCGGCCGTCGGCGTCGTCGGTGTCGCGCTCCTCGCCCCAGCGCACGGTGAAGCGATAGATCTTGCGGCCGTCCATGACGAACGGAACGGTCTTGGTCGCTTCGCCAAGCGCAATCGGCAGGCAGCCGGAGGCGAGCGGATCGAGCGTGCCGGCGTGGCCGGCGCGCTTGCACGAGAACAGCCGCTTGATGGCGCCGACCGCTTGCGTCGAGGTCATGCCGACCGGCTTGTCGAGCACGATCCAGCCGTGCACGTCGCGCTTCTCGCGGCGGAACTGCTGCTTGCCTTTTCCGTGCTTCGCAGGGAGCCTGCTCGACTTCCGCGTCCCCCGCAAGCGGGGGAGGTGCGAGCGCTGTGCGCGCAATTCGTCCTGCGTCATTCCTCGCCTTCGTCGCGCTTGAGGTCGCGCTGGACCGCGGGTGTTCTCAGTAATTTCTCGATTCGTTCCGCTTCGGCGAATCGTTCGTCGGCGTGGAATCGAATGTCAGGAGCGAATTTCAGGTTAACGTGGCGCGCGATCTCGCCGCGCAGATAGCGCTTGTTGCGCTCCAGCGCCTCGAGCACCTCCTCGATGTCGCGGCCGCCGAGCGGCATGACGTAGATCGTCGCAAGCCGCAGGTCCGCGCTCATGCGCACCTCCGGGACGGTGATGAGATGGCCTTCGAGCACCGGATCGTGCACGTCGCCGCGCGTCAGCAGGTCGGACATCGCATGGCGGACGAGCTCGCCGACGCGCAACTGGCGCTGCGAGCCGCCGGGCGTGCTGTCGCGATGATGACCTTTTGCCATTCAACTCTCTCCGACGTCATCAGCCGCAAATGCGGACGATCCAGTTCGTGCCACGACCGATGGTTCTCGCCGGGGTGACTGGATGCCCCGCTTTTGCCGGGCATGACAGCTTGGAGGGGTAGCGCGGCGCCAGTCTGAGACTTGGACTCAGAGCGAGCGTTGCACCGTCTCCACCCGATAGCACTCGATGACGTCGCCCTGCCGCATGTCCTGGTAGTTCTCGAAGGCCATGCCGCATTCCTGGCCGGCGGTCACCTCGCGCGCGTCGTCCTTGAAGCGCTTGAGTTGGTCAGCTTGCCCTCGTGGACGACGACGTTGTCGCGAATGAGACGCACGCCCGCGCCGCGCTCGACCTTGCCGTCGGTGACGCGGCAGCCGGCGACCTTGCCGACCTTCGAGACGTTGAAGACTTCGAGGATCGTCGCGTTGCCGAGCATGGTCTCGCGCCGCTCCGGCGTGAGCAGGCCGGACATCGCCTTCTTCACGTCGTCGACGAGGTCGTAGATGATGTTGTAGTAGCGGATCTCGACGTTGTCGCGTTCGGCCAGCTCGCGCGCTTCCTTGTGGGCGCGCACGTTGAAGCCGATGATCGCGGCGCCGGATGGAGTGCGACAGCGTGACGTCGGACTCGGTGATGCCGCCGACGCCGGAGTGAATCACCCGCGCCGCCACCTCGTCGGTGCCGAGCTTTTCCAGCGAGCCGACGATCGCTTCGAGCGAGCCCTGCACGTCGGTCTTGACGATGAGCGGGAATTCCTTGCGGCCCGTGGTCTTGAGCTGCGACATCATCTGCTCGAGCGAGCCGCGCATGCCGGTGTTGCGCGCGGTGGTGTTCTCGCGCTTCTGGCGGACGCGGTAATCGGTGAGCTCGCGGGCGCGGGCTTCGCTCTCGACCACCGCGAGGCGGTCGCTCGCTTCCGGCGTGCCGGCAAAGCCCAGCACCTCGACCGGCACCGAGGGGCCGGCCTCCTGCACGGTTTCGCCCTTGTCGTTGACCAGCGCGCGCACCCGGCCCCATTCGGCGCCGGCGACGATGAGGTCGCCGACATGCAGCGTGCCGCGCTGCACCAGCACGGTCGCGACCGGACCGCGGCCGCGGTCGAGCTTGGCTTCGATCACGGTGCCTTCGGCGGCGCGCGTCGGATTGGCCTTGAGATCGAGGATTTCGGCTTGCAGCCCGATCATTTCGAGCAGCTTGTCGATGTTGGTCTTCTTGGTCGCCGACAGTTCGACGTCGACCACGTCGCCGCCGAGCGACTCGACCTGAACTTCGTACTGCAAGCAGCTCGGTGCGCACGCGCTCGGGCTTGGCGTCCGGCTTGTCGATCTTGTTGATGGCGACGATCATCGGCACCTTCGCCGCCTTGGCGTGGTTGATGGCCTCGACCGTCTGCGGCATCACGCCGTCGTCGGCGGCGACCACCAGCACGACGATGTCGGTGACCTTGGCGCCGCGGGCGCGCATCGCCGTGAAGGCGGCGTGGCCCGGCGTGTCGATGAAGGTGATCTTGCCGTTCGACGGCGAATCCACCTGGTAGGCGCCGATGTGCTGGGTGATGCCGCCGGCTTCGCCGCTGACCACGTTGGTCGAGCGGATGGCATCGAGCAGCGAGGTCTTGCCGTGATCGACGTGGCCCATCACGGTCACGACCGGCGCGCGCGGCGCGAGCGCCGCCGGATCGTCGGCGGCTGTCGAACACGCCTTCCTCGACGTCGGCTTCGGCGACGCGCTTGACGGTGTGGCCCAGTTCCTCGGCGATGAGCTGGGCGGTGTCGGCGTCGATCACGTCGTTGATCGTCGCCATCTGGCCCTGCTTCATCAGGATCTTGATGACGTCGACCGCGCGCTCGGCCATGCGGTTGGCGAGCTCCTGGATGGTGATCGCTTCCGGGATCGTCACTTCGCGAACGAGCTTTTCCTTCGGCTCGTTGCTGCTTCTCCAGGTGCGGCGCTGCACGCGGCGGCGGAACGAGGCCTCCGAGCGCTCGCGCACTTCGTCCGCGCTCATGCGCGGTGACCAGCGTCAGCCGGCCGCGCGGCCGCTCGGTCGCGGTCTTGGCGGCGCGGGTCGGACGCTGCGGCGGCGCGGCCGGGCGCATGGCGCCGCCGGGGCCGCGGCGGAATTTCGGGCGCTTCGTCTTCTTCCGCTTCGACCATCGGGCCGTGCGCCGGGACGGCGCGGCGCGTCTCGCCCTCGCCGAAGCGCTTCTTGGCGACCTCGTCGGCCTTTTTCTTGGTGACTTCGTCGTGCTTGCGGCGCTCGTCTTCCTCGCGCTTGCGCGCCTCGGCGGCCTCGCGCTCGGTCTTTTCGATGGCGTCGCGCTGCTGCGCGGATCTTCGCCTCTTCTTCGGCGATCTTGCGTTCCTCGGCCTCGCGCAGGCGGGCATCGCCGAGCGCGTGGGCGCGGCGGTTGCGCTCTTCATCGGTCAGGGTGCGCAGCACCACGCCGGACGGCTTGGGCGCGGCGGCGGCCGGAGCGGGTGTGGCCGCAGGCGCGGCGGCGGGCGTCGCCGTCTTGGCGGCCGGCGCTGCCGGCGCCGCGCGCTTGGCGACCGGTGCGCGGCGCGGGAGCCGCGGCCTCGGGCTTGCCGTCGGCGCCAGCGGTGCGGCGCTTCTTGACCTCGACGACCACCTGCTTGCTGCGGCCATGGCTGAAGCTCTGGCGCACCACGCCCGCCTCGGCGCTGCGCTTGAGCGACAGCGTCGGCTTCCACGCTCAGCGTCTTGCCGTCAGGGGTCTTGGTGTCGGACATTCCGTTCTCGAATCCTGTCAGTTCGGTTCGCGGCCGGGGCCGCCTTGGCGGCCGTCGCGCCGGCCCGAAAGCGCTCAAGGCGCGCATATCGCGCCAAAAACGTGTCATTTGCAGGCCCGGCAAGCAGGGCTGCATGTACCACATTTGACCGTCCCAATGCCAAATCCAATTGGGCCGTCGTGAAAGCCTTGATGACCGATCACCGGAGCGGTGTCGCCGCGCCGCCGCAGCGCGCCGGACAGCTTGGCAACGCCATCGGTGCCGGCATCGGTCGCATGGATCAGGCCCACGATGGTGTCGTGGGCGATGGCCGCCTCGACTTTGGCGAATCCGGCCGTGACCAGTCCGGCTTTCCCTGCGATGGCGAGCGCATCGAGCGCGCCCCGCACCAGGAGGCGCTCGGTCTGTTCAACCAGCTCCGGCGTGACGCGGAGCTCGCGCTTGAAGCCGCGCGCGAAGACGTTGCGGGTCACAGCATCCTTGAGCGCGGCTTTCTCGCCCGTGATCCACAATCCGCGGCCCGGCAGCTTGCGCTTGAGATCGGGCACCACGCCGTCGGGCCCGACCACGAAGCGGATCAGCTCGTCGACCGGCTTCACCGCGCGGGTCAGGGCACACAGCCGCTCGGTGCCGGGACCGCCTTTGCGCGGTCCGGCGTCGAGCTCGTCGTTGGGCGTGCGTGCCAGCATCGGTGCGATGTCCGTTACGCCGGCGTCGCTTCGGCTTCGGCCGGTTCGGCCTCCGCGGCGGGCTGCGCCAGATCGGCCTCGGTGATCCAGCCGGCCTTGAGACGGGCCTGCATGATCATCGCCTCGGCGTCCTCGCGCGAGATTTCGTAGCCGTCGAGGATGCCGGGCTCGCGCTTGCTCTCGCCGTCCTTGCGCTCGGTCCAGCCGACCAGGTCGTCGGTGGCGCAGCCGGCGAGATCCTCGACCGTCTTGATGCCGCCCTCGCCGAACTTGACCAGCATCGCCGTGGTGACGCCGGGCACGTCCTTGACCGCGTCTTCGACGCCGAGCTCCTTGCGCTTGGCGTCGAGATCGCTTTCGATCTTGCCGAGATACTCCTTGGCGCGGGTCTGCAGTTCGCGCGCGGTGTCCTCGTCGAAGCCCTCGATCGCCGGCGAGCTCCTTCTCGTCGACCACCGCGAGCTCCTCGACCGAGCCGAAGCCTTCGGAGGCGAGCAACTGCCCGACCACCTCGTCGACGTCGAGCGCTTCCATGAACATCTTGGTGCGGTTCTGGAACTCGGCCTGGCGTCGCTCGGATTCTTCCTGCTCGGTGAGGATGTCGATATCCCAGCCGGTGAGCTGCGACGCGAGCCGCACGTTCTGGCCGCGCCGGCCGATCGCCAGCGACAGCTGCGCGTCCGGCACCACGACTTCGATGCGCTCGCGATCCTCGTCGAGCACCACCTTGGCGACCTCGGCGGGCGCCAGCGCGTTGACGACGAAGGTCGCGATGTCCTGCGACCACGGAATGATGTCGATCTTCTCGCCCTGCAATTCGTTCACCACCGCCTGCACGCGCGAGCCGCGCATGCCGACGCAGGCGCCGACCGGATCGACCGAGGAATCGCGCGAGATCACGGCGATCTTGGCGCGCGAGCCGGGATCGCGAGCCACCGCCTTCACCTCGACGATGCCGTCATAGATTTCCGGCACCTCCTGGGCGAACAGCTTGGCCATGAACTGCGGATGCGTGCGGGACAGGAAAATCTGCGGCCCGCGCGGCTCGCGCCGCACGTCGTAGATGTAGGCGCGGACGCGGTCGCCGTTGCGCAGCGTCTCGCGCGGCAGCATTTCGTCGCGGCGGACGATCGCCTCGCCGCGGCCGAGGTCGACGACCACGTTGCCGTACTCCACCCGCTTGACGATGCCGTTGATGATGTCGCCGATGCGATCCTTGTATTCGATGAATTGCCGGTCGCGTTCGGCTTCGCGCACCTTTTGCACGATCACCTGTTTGGCGGACTGCGCGGCGATCCGGCCGTATTCGAGTGGCGGCAGCGTGTCGGCGATGGTGTCGCCGACCTGCGCCGCGGGATTTCGCTTCTTGGCGTCGTCGAGGCTGATCTGGTTGGAGGAATTCTCGACGGTCTCGACCACCAGCATGTGGCGCGACAGCCGGAGCTCGCCGGTCTTGGCATCGATGCCGGCGTGGACGTCGGTCTCGGCGCCATAGCGCGACCGCGCCGCCTTGGCGATCGCGTCCTCCATCGCCGTGATCACGATCGCGCGGTCGATCGACTTCTCACGGGCGACCGCGTCTGCGATCTGCAACAGCTCGAGCCGGTTGGCGCTGACTGCCATCGCTCATTCTCCTTCGTGCTGGGCGCGGTGCCGGGATTGGCCGGACTCGCGCGGAAACGGGTTCTGATGTGGGGTGGAAGCTGCGGAATTCTCCGCCGCCGGTTGATTGTCGTTCAAGGCGGTCTGCCGCTGCAGCTCGGCCTGCTTGCCGCGCCGGAGCGACTCGGCGATCAGCGCGTCGGTCAGCACGAGCTTGGCCTCCGCCATCTCCTCGATCGGCAGCATGATGTCCGCCGTCTCGCCCGTGGCGGTGTCGTCGCGGCGGATCCGCGCCACGTTGCCTTCGGCGCCGAGCAACTGGCCGCGAAAGCGCTTGCGGCCCTCGACCGCCACCGCCATCTCGATCTTCACAAAATTGTTGGCGTAGCGAACGAAGTCCGATTGGCGCACCAGCGGGCGATCGATGCCGGGCGACGACACCTCCAGCCGGTAGGCGCGATCCACCGGATCGTCGGCGTCGAGCACCGGCGACAGCGCGCGCGAACAGATTTCGCAGTCCTCGATCGTCATCGTGCCGTCGGTCCGCTCGGCCATCACCTGCACGGTGCAGCCGTCGGAGCCGGAGACGCGCACCCGCACCAGCCGATAGCCGAGACCCTCGATCACGGGCTCGACGATACCGGCAACCCGGGCGCTCAGGCCCGGTTCGATGATGAGGCGCGGATCGGCGCCCGGTGCGGTCTCGACAGTTTCGATCATTCGCTCGTATTCAGGGCCTGGTTCTATAAGAGCCTGTTTTCGTTACCGTTTTCGCCCAGCCTTGGCCTTGGGGGCACTCAGGTAACAAAAAAGAGCGGGTCCCGGGGGGCCCACTCTCAAAAGCCGATTGGCCTTATGAGGATCCATCCAGACGGTCTGGATAGACGCGTGGAATATAGCGATTTGCCAATTTGGTGCAAGGGCAGGTTTGCCGGTGCAAGAGCAGGTTTGGCTAACGGTTCGTTCACGAAGCCCCTTTAACTTTGCATGCGGGGCGGTCGGATCGTATCGGCCGGCAGGAATTTCGAATGTCTGCGTCCGCGTCGTTGATTCCCGAGCTTGAAGACGTCATTCAGCACGGCTCGCAAGACAAGCGAGCGGCGACCGTCAAGCGCATCGCCAATCTGTTCATCGATGGCGCTCCGCATTTCAACGAAGATCACATCGGTCTGTTCGACGACGTCCTGTGCCGGTTGATCGTCGAGATCGAGACCAAGGCGCGCGCCGAAATGGCGCAGACGCTGGCGCCGCTGACGAACGCGCCGATGGAGCTGATGCGCCAGCTTGCGCACGACGACGATATCGCGGTGGCCGGTCCGGTGCTCACGCAATCGGTCCGGCTGAAGGAAACCGAGCTGGTCGAATTGGCCAAGACCAAGGGTCAGGCGCATCTGGCCGTCATCGCCGGCCGCGAAGGCATCGGCGAGGCCGTCACCGACGTGCTGGTCCGCCGCGGCGACGCCGAGGTGATGCACAACGTCGCCGACAATCAAACCGCTAGGCTGTCCGAGGGCGGCTTCTCCGCGCTGGTCAAGCGCGCGGAAGGCGACGGCGATCTTGCCGAAAAGGTCGGGCAGCGGCCGGACATCCCGGCGCATCTGTTTCGCGATCTTCTGGTGCGCGCGACCGCGGTGGTGCAGCAGCGCCTGCTGCAGGCCGCGAAGCCGGAAACCCGGAGCGAGATTCAGCGCGTTCTCGAGAAGGTCTCCAAGGAATTCGACAACAGCACACCGGTGCGTGACTATGCGGCCGCGCAACGCGCGGTCCTCGCGCTGCATCAGACCGGCAGCCTCGGCGAGCCCGAGCTTGCCGAATACGCCAAGGACAAGAAATTCGAGGAGACCGTGGCGACGCTGGGGCTCTTGTGCGGCGTCCCGATCGAGACCGCGGACCGGCTGATGGCCGGCGACCGGCCGGACCCGATCCTGATCCTCTGTAAGGCCGCCGGATACGGCTGGACCACCGCGCGGGCGATCATCATGTCGCGCCCGAGCGCCAAGGGCACTTCGACGCCGGCGCTCGACGCGGCCTTTTCGAACTTCGAGAAGCTGTCGCCCTCGACCGCGCAACGCGTGGTGCGGTTCTGGCAGGTGCGCCAGCCTGAAGGAGAGACGGCCTAGACTTCCCCGCCGTCAGTTCCGTTTGAAAATCAAATAACACGGCACGCGGCCTTCGCGCTTGGCCTTGGCCTCATAGCGCGTGCCGGAAAAGCCCGGCCATGGCCGCACGCCAATCGTCGGCCCGCTCGGCGGTCCAGGCGAAATCCGGCGAGCGCGTGAGCCGCATCAGCGTCCAGGCGACGTAGTCGGGAATGTCGCTGGCGAAACGGAATTCGCCGCCCGGCCGCACGATCCGCGCGATCGCCGCGACGCTTTCGTCCTGCACGAAGCGCCGCTTCCAGTGCCGCCGTTTCGGCCACGGATCGGGATAAAGCAGGTCGAACCGGGCCAGGCTCGCGTCCGGCAGCCACGCCAGCATGTCGGTGGCATCGCCGTGATGCAGCCGGATGTTTTGGAGCTTGCGCTCGTCGATCGCCGCCAGCGCCTTGGCCATGCCGTTGACGAACGGCTCGATGCCGATAAAGCCCGAGCGCGGATGCTGCGAGGCCTCCGCAATCAGATGTTCGCCGCCGCCGAAGCCGCTTTCCAGCCGGACCTCGTCGACAGCATGGAACAGCGCGCGCAGATCGGCCGGAGCGGGTGCGGCAAGATCGAGCTTGAGCCGCGGCAGCAGCGTGCCCATCAGCGCGGCCTGGCGCTGGCGCAGCGGATGGCCCTTGCGCCGGCCGAAGAAGGCGCCGGTTGGTTTCGCTTCGCTCATGATGTGGACAATAGCTGGCGGCGAACCCAAAAACGACGATGGCCAGCGCCGTCCCGCGGACGCGCCGGCCATCGCAAACAATTGCCGAACGATGCGGCTTACTTCAGCGCGCTCTTGAGCTGGCCGACCAGGTTGGTCTGCTCCCAGGAGAAGCCGCCGTCTTTTTCCGGCGCGCGGCCGAAGTGGCCGTAGGCCGCGGTGCGGCGGTAGATCGGCCGGTTCAGCTTGAGCGAGCGGCGGATGTTGGTCGGCGTCAGCCGGAAAATCTCCGGCAGCACCTTGGCGAGCTTGCGTTCATCGATCTCGCTGGTGCCGTGGGTATCGACCAGCACCGACATCGGGTCGGCGACGCCGATCGCGTAGGCGATCTGGATCGTGCACTGGGTGGCGAGACCGGCCGCCACCACGTTCTTGGCGAGATAGCGCGCCGCATAGGCCGCCGAGCGATCGACCTTGGTCGGGTCCTTGCCGGAGAACGCGCCGCCACCGTGCGGGGCGTAGCCGCCGTAGGTGTCGACGATGATCTTGCGGCCGGTCAGGCCGCAGTCGCCGTCGGGCCCGCCAACCACGAAGTTACCGGTCGGATTGACCAGGAAGTCGGACGGCTTCTTCGGCATCCAGCCCTTCGGCAATGCGGACTCGACCGCGTCGCCGATCATGTCCTTGATCAGGCCGGGCGTGTACTTCTTGCCGTTGCGGCTTTTCTCATTGTGTTGCGTCGAAACGACGACCTTGGTGCAGCCAACCGGCTTGTTGTTCACGTATTGCACCGTGACCTGGCTCTTGGCGTCCGGCTGCAGGTCGAACAGCTGACCGGCGCGGCGCTTGTCGGACAGCACCTTCAGGATCTTGTGTGCGAAGTAGATGGGCGCCGGCATGTAGGAGCCCTTCTCGTACACTTCGCTTTCGGTGCAGGCGTAACCGAACATCATGCCCTGGTCGCCGGCGCCTTCTTCTTCGCCGCCCTTCTTCTTCTTGGCGTTGACGCCCATGGCGATGTCGGGCGACTGGCCGTGCAGCAGCACCTCGACGTCGGCGCCGTGATAGGAGAAGCCATTCTGGTCGTAGCCGATGTCCTTGACCACGCCGCGGGCGATCTCGGTGATCTCCTCGCGGTTGACCACCGAGATGCCGTTGATGTCGCGGAACAGCTGACCGCGGCCTTCGCCGGCGACGACGATCTTGTTGGTGGTGCAGAGCGTTTCGCAGCCCAGCCGGGTGTTGATCTGGCTGTCGTCGGCGATGCCGAGCTTGATGTCCTTCTCGATGAAGGCATCGAGAATGGCATCGGAAATCTGGTCGGAAACCTTGTCCGGGTGACCCTCGGACACGGATTCGCTGGTGAAGAGGAAGTTGGCGCGAGACACCGTGGCACACTCCTGAAAAGGGCGGGCTTGGGGCCGCGCCGGACAAAGGCTGCGTGGTTTTTGCAGTGTCCTAGAGCGCGGTCAAGATGTGGGCAGTCGTGGGCAATCGCGGAGGTGGTGGCCCGCCGCGTTCACGCCTTGTCGGGGCCGGCGATTTGCTCGACCAGATCGACGATTCGGCGGCGCAGCTTGGCGTCCTTGATGCCCATGAAGGCCTTGGTCAGCGCCAGGCCGTCGGAGGTCGCCAGGAAGTCGGAGACATAGGCCGGCGAGGGCGCCTCGGAAAGTCCGTCGTGCGTCTGCCCCGGGGCGTTCGGCGCGCCGTCGAAGAAGAACGACACCGGCACCTGCAGGATGTGCGCGATCTGCTGAAGGCGGCTCGCGCCGATCCGGTTCGCGCCCTTCTCGTATTTTTGCACTTGCTGGAAGGTGAGGCTAAGCGCGTCGCCGAGCTTCTCCTGACTCATGCTCAGCATCATCCGACGCATCCGCACTCTCGCGCCCACGTGCTTGTCCGTAGGATTGGGCGCCTTCTTCGCCATCATGATTGTACCCAGCTCCGTTACCCCTTATTTTGAGTTCCGTTATTGCTCACAGTTCAAACCCGTGCGCAATCCGCCAATTGCACGCAGCTCAAGGCTTCGTGAAAATTGCCGTGGCGATTGATTAATGTGCGAACGAACTGTTGTGCGAATTTGTGCGCAAATTCGGGCGCGCTATGGTTACTGCGAAGACTGGACAAAATCTCTGCATTTTCTTGGACATAGCGAGCTGCGCTGCGCGCATGCCTATCAGCGCATTATGAATATCACCGCCGCTTCACCCGACGGCGAATAATGATGATTAAGGCAGCGCCGATGATCAGCGCCACGCCGGAATCTCCGGTCCGCGCGTAGAGCGTTGCGTCGATGCGGCGCGGCAGCGACGCGTCCATGATGCCCTCTGTGCCGAGCGGCAGCGATTTGACGATGCGGCCGAGCGGATCGATCACCGCGGAGATTCCGGTGTTCGCTGCGCGCACCAGCGGCAATCCTTGTTCGATCGTACGCACACGCGCCTGTTGCAGATGCTGATAGGGACCACTGCTGATGCCGAACCAGCCGTCGTTGGTGAGATTGAGGAGCCAGCCCGGCCGTTCGTTGTCCGGTACTGTTTCGCCGGGGAAGATGATCTCGTAGCAGAGGAACGGCAGCATCCGCGGCGCGCGCGGCACCGGCATGGGACGGCGCCGCTCGCCGGCGATGAAGCCGCCCGGCAGCTTGGTGAGCTGCATCAGGCCGAGCTTCTCGAGAAAATCCTGGAACGGCAGATACTCGCCGAACGGCACCAGATGAATCTTGTCGTACACCGACAGGATCGAGCCGTCATGGTCGATCACGTAGATCGAATTGTAGGCGCGCTCGATCTTCTGACCGGGCGGCAATTCAGGCGCGCGGACCGCGCCGGTGATCAGCACGGTGCCTTCCGGGATCAGCGCCGCGATCTGCGCCAGCGCGTCGGGCTCGCGCGTCAGCAGGAATGGAAACGCCGATTCCGGCCAGATCAGGTGGGTGGCGTCGCGCACGCCGGTCGATTGCGGGCCGGTGGAGCGATCCGAAAGCTCGAGGTAGTGGCTCATCACGCGCTGCTTGGCGCTGTAGTTGAACTTGTCGTCCTGCTGGAGATTGGGCTGCATGATCCGCAGCCGCACATTGTCGACGAAGGTGGTCGGCGTGCGGCCGAGCCGCCACGCGCCGTAGGTTGCGAGCGCCGCAAGGATCGCTATGCCAAGCGCGATCGGCAGCCACGGCCGCCGCGAGTCGGTGCGGTCGTCGGCGAACACCGCCGGGCTTGCGAACACCGCGACCGCGATGAAGGTGAGACCCCAGATCCCGATCAGCGCCGCGCTTTGCGCCAGCACCAATGGCCCGGTCAGCGCATAGCCATAGACGTTCCAGGGAAATCCGCTGAACAGATGGCCGCGCAGCCACTCGGCGGCGGTGAGCGCGACCGCAAGCGCGATCAGCCGCGTCGGCCCGCGCGTCCACAGCATGCGAGCGAGCGCGAGGCCGAGGCCGGTGTAGCAGGCCATGGCCGCCGGCAGCGCGATGACGGCGAACGGCAACAGCCAGCCGAAGGTTTTGGCATCGACCAGAAACGCATAGCCGACCCAATAGAGCCCGGCGAGGAAATAGCCGAAGCCGAACCACCAGCCAGCGATCGCCGCGCTCGGCAGCCCGCCGAGGCGGCCGCCCGCCGCGCCGTCGACGAGCCACACCAGAATTGGGAACGTGAAGAACAGCACCGGCCACGCGTCGAACGGCGCCATCGCCAGCACCGATACCGCGCCCGCGGAGAACGCCAGCAGCGCCCGCCGCCAGCCCCAGCTCAGCACGATCCAGTGCGCCAGGCGCGTGATCGAAAAACCGGGTCGGCGGGTTTCGACGATCGTCACGATTTGTGTGTCACGATTTCTGCGGCGCGGTGGAATCGACGGACGTTTTGCTGGCGTCTTCGGCAGCCGGCGAAGGCGTGATCGCCGGGCTCGCCGTCGCCTCGGGCGAGCTGTAGCGGCGGCGGCCTTCGCGGTCGCGCTCGATCGGGCGATCCTTGCTGCGGTGGATGCGGACCTTCTTGATCCGGCGCGGGTCGGAATCCAGCACCTCGATCTCGAATCCGGCAGGGCCGGGCACCAGCTCGCCGCGCAGCGGCAGGCGGCCGACCTGCGTCATCAGATAGCCGCCGAGGGTGTCGACCGCCTCGGCGGCGTCGCCGACGTCGAAGGCGACGCCGACCGCGGCGGTGACGTCACTGAGGCTGGCCCGCGCGTCGGCGACGAACGAACCGTCGAGCTGGGCCACGATTGAAGGCAATTCGTCTTCGTCGTGCTCGTCGGCGATGTCGCCGACGATCTGCTCGACGATGTCCTCCATCGAAACGAGACCGTCGGTGCCGCCGTATTCGTCCACCACCAGCGCCAGGTGGATGCGCGTGGCCTGCATCTTCTCGAGCAGGTCGAGCGCCGGCATCGACGGCGGCACGAACAGCATCTCGCGCATGATCTTGGTCGATGACAGTTGCATGGTGAGATCGATCGCGCCGAGATCGAGGCCGGCGGCGCGCTGCTTCTTGCGCCGCGACGGCTTGTCGGGATCGACCGCCGCCCTCGCGGTCATGAAGGCGATCAGGTCGCGGATGTGGACCATGCCGATCGGGTCGTCGAGCGTGTCGTTGTAGACGACGAGCCGGGAGTGGCCGGCCTTCTCGAACACCTTCACCAGTTCACCGATGGAAATATCCTGCTGCACGGCGATGATGTCGCCGCGCGGCAACATGACGTTCTCGATCCGGCGCCCGCGCAGCGCCAGGATGTTGCGGATCATGGCGCGCTCTTCCGGCGAGACGCCGGCTTCGCCGGGGCCGGTCGCTTCGAGCACGACTTCGATGTCGGCGCGGGTCGGCCCGTTCTTCCAGCCGAACAGCGCGCGCGCCAGCCGCGCGAAGAAACCGTCGCTTTCGGCGTCGGCGCGGGACACCGGCACCGGGAGGTTGGAAGTCCCGCCCGGCTCAGCCGGACGGCTGGGCGCGTCGGAGTTAGCCATGGTGGGTATCAGGTTGGCGCGTAGGGGTCGGGGATGGCCAGGCGCTTGAGGATCTTGCGCTCCAGCCGCTCCATCTTTTGCGCGTCGCGGTCGTTCTCGTGGTCATAGCCGAGCAGATGGAGAAATCCGTGAATGGCCAGATGGGTAAGGTGGTGATTGAACGGCTTGCCTTCGGCGACCGCCTCGCGCGCGGTGGTCTGGTAGGCGATGACGATATCACCGACATATGGGGATGCCGACCGCGCTTTGCCCGGCGTGGCGGCCGGGAATGACAGCACATTGGTGGGTGCATTTTTGCCGCGCCAATTGCGGTTGAGCGCTCGGATCGCCGAATCATCGCTGAGCACGATAGCAAGCTCGATAGGCCGCGTTGAGGCGGCACTGGCGGCGGCCAAAACGGCCTTTTTGACGATGGTTTTGGCGGTGGGCCGCTTGCGCCACCGCGCCGAGCGGACGATCACGTCGATTTGCGGGGGATTTTTTGTCCTGGTCCGCTTGCGGGTGGGCGCTTTGCTCAATCCTTGGCTCAATCCCTTGGCCCGTCTTTGGCCCCATCCTTGGGTCCATCTTTGGGTCCACGCCGGCGCGCGGCGTCGGCCTTGTCGTAGGCCGCGACGATCCGCGCCACCAGCTCGTGGCGGACGACGTCTTCGGCGGTGAATGCGGCGTGGCCGATGCCCTCGACGCCGTCGAGCAGCCGCATCGCTTCGGCAAGGCCGGACACCTGGCCGGGCGGCAGGTCGACCTGGCTCGGATCGCCGGTGACGATCATGCGGCTGTGCTCGCCGAGCCGGGTCAGGAACATCTTCATCTGCATCGCGGTGGTGTTCTGCGCCTCGTCGAGGATGACGACGGCGTTCGACAGCGTGCGGCCGCGCATGAAGGCGAGCGGTGCAATCTCGATTTCGCCGGTCTGCATCGCGCGCTCGACGATGCGCGCATCCATCAGGTCGTGCAGCGCGTCGTAGATCGGGCGCAGATACGGATCGACCTTCTCGCGCAGATCGCCGGGCAGAAAGCCGAGCCGCTCGCCGGCTTCGACCGCCGGCCGCGACAGGATGATGCGATCCACTTCCTTCCGCTCGAACAGCGAAACCGCATGCGCGACCGCGAGCCAGGTCTTGCCGGTGCCGGCCGGTCCGGTGCCGAACACCAGCGCATGGCGGCGCAGCGCCCGGATATAGGCGTCCTGCGCGGTGGTGCGTGCGCGCACCGGGCGCTTGCGCAGATTGATCTGCTCGAAGTCCGCCCGTGCGGCCGACGGATCGAAGTCGAACAGCGAGCCCTGCGCGATCGCCATGCGGATCGCGCCTTCGACGTCGCCCGAGGCGAGGTCGTGACCGCGCTTGATGTTCTCGTAGAGGCCTTCCAGCACATGGCGGGCCTGCTCGACGGCGTCGCGCGAGCCCTCCAGCGTGACGTGGTTGCCGCGCTGCTCGGCGACGACGCCGAGCCGCCGCTCGATCAGCGCGAGGTTCTGCCCGTACTGGCCGAACAGCACCGAGGCGTGACGGTTGTCGTCGAAGGCGAGCACGACCTGCGTCGGCGCCGCTTCGGTGGCGGGCAGCAGTCCTTGGCCGGGTTCGAGCGGGCGCAGCGGCATCAGGCTCCCATATCTTCGGTAAGCATGGCCTCCGCGAGCACCGGCGCGGCGGATTGGTGAGCATTCACGAGCGTGCCGAACAGGCTGTTGGTCCGGACTTCGATGACGGTCACCGGCGCGATCTCACCGATCAACGATGTCGGCCCGATGACCGGCACCGGCTGAAGATACGGCGAGCGGCCGACGATCTGGCCCGGTTCGCGGCCCGGCTTGTCGAACAGCACATCGAAGGTCATGCCGACGCAGTGCGCCATGAACGCGGCCTGCTGCCGCTCGATGGCGTCCTGCAGCCGTTGCAGCCGCTCGTGTTTCACCGCTTCCGGGAGTTGATCCATGTCGGCGGCGGGCGTGCCGGGCCGCGGCGAATATTTGAACGAGTACGCGCTGGCAAAGCCGACCTCGGCGAGCAGCCGCATGCGTGTCGTCGAAGTCGCTCTCGGTCTCGCCCGGAAAGCCGACGATGAAGTCCGACGAGAACGCCACGTCGGGCCGCGCGCGGCGCACTCGCTCGATGCTGCGCAGATAGTCCGCGCGGGTGTGGCGGCGGTTCATCGCTTCGAGGATGCGGTCGGAGCCGGACTGCACCGGCAGATGCAGTTGCGGCATCAGCGCCGGCAGGTCGCGATGCGCCGCGATCAGGCTGTCATCCATGTCGCAGGGATGGCTGGTGCTGTAGCGCAGCCGCGCGATGCCGGGAATATCCGCGAGGCGGTGCATCAGCCGGCCGAGCGTCGAGGCGCGGCCGTTCGTGTCCTCGCCGTGATAGGCGTTGACGTTCTGGCCGATCAGCGTGATCTCGCGGACGCCGGCGTCGGCCAGCCGCTCGGCCTCGGCGACGATCTTGGCGACCGGCCGCGACACTTCGGCGCCGCGCGTGTAGGGCACGACGCAGAAGGTGCAGAACTTGTCGCAGCCTTCCTGCACGGTGATGAAGGCCGATACGCCGCGCTTGCGGATCGCGGCGCGGCTCGGCGCCGCGAGATGGTCGAACTTGCCTTCGACCGGGAATTCGGTGTCGAGCACCTTGCCGTGCTCGGCGCGCGCCAGCATGTCCGGCAGCCGGTGGTAGCTCTGCGGTCCGACCACGAGATCGACGTCGGGCGCGCGGCGGATGATCTCCGCGCCTTCGGCCTGGGCGACGCAGCCGGCGACCGCGACCGTCACGCGGCGTCCTTCGCGCGCGGCGTCGTTCTTCAGCACGCGCATGCGGCCGAGCTCGGAATAGACCTTCTCGGCCGCCTTCTCGCGGATGTGGCAGGTGTTGAGGATGATGAGGTCGGCGTCGTCCGGCGTCGCGGTCTCGACAAAGCCCTCGGGGGCGAGCATGTCCGCCATACGATGCGAATCGTAGACGTTCATCTGGCAGCCGTAGGACTTGACGTAGAGTTTTCGGGTCATGCCGTGGCGGACAAATTCCCTATCGATTTCAAGCGCTTATGACGTCAGACGACGGGCGCGCAAGTCCCGCCGCCGGATAGGGTTTTAGCCGGTTTCGGCCGCAAAAGGAAACGCAATCAAGGTCTCGTGGCCGCCCCATGGACCTCACCCTGAGGAGCCCGCCAACGGCGGGCGTCTCAAAGGATGGGCTGCGGTTGAGATCGTTGCCATCCTTCGACACGCGGTCCTTCGGACGCTCCTCAGGATGAGGTCAGAAGAATTAATCCGCCGGCTTGACGCCGGCGTCGGCGATCACCTTGGCCCATTTGGCGATCTCGGCCTTGATATAGGCGTTGATCTCGTCCGGCGTGCGGTCCTGATCGGGAAACATGCCGATGGCGTCGAGACGCTGCTGAAAATCCGCCGTGGCGACGATCTTCTTGGTCTCGGCGTTGATCCGCATGATCGCCTCGCGCGGCATCCCGGCCGGTCCGACCAGCACGAACCAGGTCGCGGCGTCGAAGCCCGGAAACGTTTCCGCGACGGTGGGCACGTTGGGCAGCGACGGCACGCGCTTGGCACTGGTGACGGCAAGCGCCCGCAGCTTGCCGCCCTCGACGTTGCCCTTCACGACCGACAGGTTGGAGAACATGAACGGGATTTGCCCGCCGAGCAGGTCGTTGATGCCCGGCGCTTCGCCGCGATAGGCGACGTGCACCATCTTGATGCCGGCGTTGAAGGCGAGCAATTCGCCCGCCATGTGCGGCGTGGTGCCGACGCCGCCGGAGCCGAAGTTCATCGTGCCGTTCTTGGCCTTGGCTTCGGCGATCAGGTCTTTGATCGACTTGATCGGCGAGTTGGCATTGACCACCGCGACCAGCGGCGAGACGCCGAGCATCGCCAGGCCGGTTAGCTCCTTGGTGGCATCGAACTGGAATTTCTTGTAGAGCGCCGGCGCCACCGCGAGCGTGGTCTGGCTGCCGACCATGATGGTGTAGCCGTCGGCCGGTGCCTTGGCGACCTGTTCCGAGGCGATCAGTCCACTGGCGCCGGGACGGTTCTCGACCACGAAGGTCTGGCCCGTCGCCTCCGAGAGCTTTTGCGCGATCAAGCGCCCGGCGACGTCGGTGCCGCCGCCGGCGGTGAAGCCGATGACCACCTTAACGGACGATCTGGATATTTTGTCTGCGCGTGGCTCGGCGCCGGCGCGAGACAAATCGACAGCGCCAGACCGAACGCGACACGCAGCGATGTGCGATGCGAAGCCATGATGGTCCTCCCTGCCGGGCGCCGTTGTGTGAGCGGCTTTCGACGCTGCAAGGATAGCGCAAAATCCTACGGCGCGGCCTAGCATGTCCTCACAAATCACGCCGCCGGCGTGGCTGCTTTACGCTTCGAAATGGAGCGCGCGGATATCCGCCTTGTGCCAATCGCGGCACATGGACCTCGCCGCCGCGAAGCTCAGCCGCGGCGCGCCGCCTTGATTGCGGCGACGTCGATCTTCTTCATGGTCATCATCGCTTCAAACGCGCGCTTGGCCTCATCGCCGCCGGCCGCCATCGCCTCGGTCAGCACACGCGGCGTGATTTGCCACGACACGCCCCACCTGTCTTTGCACCAGCCGCACGCGCTCTCCTGGCCGCCGTTGCCGACGATGGCGTTCCAATAGCGGTCGGTCTCGGCTTGATCGTCTGTGGCGATCTGGAACGAAAAGGCTTCGTTATGTTTGAACATGGGACCGCCGTTAAGGCCGATACAGGAGACGCCGGCAACCTTGAATTCGACGGTCAGCACGTCTCCCTTCTTGCCGGATGGGTAGTCACTGGGTGCACGGTGGATGGCGCCCACCGCGCTGTCGGGAAAAGTTTCGGCATAAAAGCGAGCAGCGGCCTCGGCATCCTTATCGTACCAGACGCAGATCGTGTTCTTTGCCATTTCATGTCCCTTCGTTTTGAAGCACGGCTTGGTTGACATCAACTCGTTTCAAGATAGGTAGCCCAACCGGCCAAGTCTCATTCGAACACTTCGTCGGCGGCGACGAGCAGACCAGAAGGCACGGTCAAGCCGAGCGTCTTCGCCGTCTTGAGGTTCACGGCCGTTTCGTACTTTGCAGGCGTCTGCACCGGGAGTACTGCAGCTTTATCGCCACGGAGGATGCGGTCGACATAAGACGCCGCCAGCCTAAACGTCTCGACTTGGCCGATTCCGTAGGACATCAGGCCGCCGGCTGCGACAAAGTAACTCGCCGTATAAACCGCTGGCAATCGGTGGCGGGCAGCCAGTCCAATGATGTGATCACGATAGCGAATGGTTGTGGAATCAGGCGGCAGGATCAGACCGCCACTCGGCTCGCGTGCGATCGCAACAATCGCGCGTTCAATGTCAGCTTCCGATTCGACATGGCTAGGCACCACTTCGATGTTGAGCGACGGCGCAATGGCGTTTGCGGATTGCAGGAAGTAGTCAAAGACGGTCGTCTTGGGGTTTGCGATGAAAGCGACACGCTTCAAGCTCGGCGCGATCTCCTTAAGTAGCGCCAACCACTTCCCAGTGATGCCCACCTCGAACATCATTACGCCCGTAAGATTGCCACCGGGCCGAGCCAGACTGGCAATGAACCGAGAACCGATTGGATCGGAGACGGTAACAAACACGATCGGGATAGCGCCGCTCTCTTGCTGCAATGCTGCAACAACGGGAGTCGAATGCGCGAGAATTACATCGCATGGCGACCAGTTCTCTCGCGAGGGATTGGTATCGACCGGCCTCGGCCGCCGCAAAGCGAATGTCGATGCGGACATTGCGGTTTTCCGACCATCCGCGTCGCTCGAGTCCTCGCCGAAAAGCCGCAAGTCGCGACTGAATCTCAGGATCATCCTCGGCTAGACCAGCCAGCACACCGATGCGCCGCACACCATCGGGGTGCTGCGCGCGCGCAGCGCACAGCCACATCGCCGCGCCGCCTAAACCCGTGATGAACTCACGCCGCTTCATGCTCGTTTTCCGGAGTTCTGGTCGGCATCGTATCGGCTGGGATAGGGATACGGGAAGGCCTCGCTAGTGTCCTTTGGGTCATGAGCGGATTTGGCCGCCGTTGTGTTGGGATGCCCGCTGTCCCGCGAAGCGGACATGCCTGCGCGTTTAAGAGTACACGCCTTAAGCGTGCTTGGTCTCGAGCGGCTTTTCGTCCAGCATCAATATCGTGGCGAGCGAAACCGCGAAGCTGGCCGCCACCGCGAGGAACACGTGGACGAAGCCTTCCACGGAATACTGGGCTGCGGCTCCCGCGCCGCCGGTCTGGCTGACGCCGGACAGGATGATCGCGCCGAATATCGCCACCAGCATCGTCGCGAACAGGTTGCGCGAGAACTGCATGGTGGCGACCGCCGATCCGAACGTATGAATCGAGACGTTGTTTTGCAGCGCGGTGGCGGCGAGCGGCGGCATGCAGCCGAAGCCTGCCCCGATCAGGAACAGCAGCCCCTCGAATTCCAGCAAGGTCATGCTCGTGGCGCGCCACGCCAGCATCAGCGCCGACACGATGGCGAGGGTCAGGCCGACGATCGGAATGGTCTTGTAGCGCTCGCGCCGCGGCAGGATCGTTCCGGTGATGCCCGCGCTGATGTTGAGCGTAACCGCGAGCATCAGCACGCTCAGTCCGGCGCTCGCCGGCGCCATGCCGACGATGTTCTGCAGATACATCGGCAGGAAGATGTGCAGGCCGACGATCGGCCCCCAGCCGAACGCGTTGGCGGCGATCGCCAGCCGCGCCTCGCGGTTCGACAGGATCGACAGCGGAATGAGCGGCTCCGGCGCGGTGCGCAGCCGGACGATGAAAGCGATCCCAAGCAGCAGCGCCGCGCCGAACAGCGCCAGGATCGGCGTTGATGCCCACGGATAGTTCACGCCGCCCATGCTGAGCGCCAGCATGAAGGACGAGCTCGCCGCCATGATCAGCGCGGCGCCGAGGAAGTCGAGCTTGTGCGGCCGGTCGTGCCGCGGCAGGCCGCGCAGCAGCGTGAACGTCATCGCAACTGCAAGGATGCCGAGCGGGATGTTCATCCAGAAGATCACCGACCAGTGCAGATATTCGGCGATGAAGCCGCCAAGCGCCGGCCCGAGCGCGCCGGCGGTGGTGTAGACCGCCGAGAAATAGCCGTAGTACTTGCCGCGCTCCTTGGGCGCCGCGACGTCGCCCAGCACCACCATGCCGGTCGAGGTCAATCCGCCGCCGCCGAGCCCGTGCAGCACGCGGCCGAGGATCAGCACGACCATGTTGGGGGCGAGCGCGCAGACCAGCGAGCCCAGCCATGTACAGCGAGATCGCGATCAGCAGCGTGACGCGGCGGCCCTGCGAGTCGCTGATCTTGCCGTACAGCGCGGTGATCGAGGTGTTGGCGATCAGGTAGGCGGTGATCAGCCAGGGCAGATTGTGAACTTCGCCGAACTCGCGGCCGATGGTCGGCAAGGCGCTCGCCAGGATCGTGGTGTCGAGCGAGCCCATGAACACCGGCAGCAGAACGCCAAGCACCACGAGCAGCGTCTCGCGGTGGGTCAGGGTTCTTTGGCTGGCTGGGGTCCCGGCATCCATGGACAACGTTTACGGCCTTACGGCCCGCTCGCCATCGTGCTCGCCCACTCGATTTGGCCTGCTGGATCGCCTGCCAGATCGTAAACGGCGTGGCCGGCATGGCGATGTCGCGGATGCCGTAGTCGCGCAGCGCATCGACGATGCCGCTGACGATGACGGCGAGCGCCGGCGTGGTGCCGCCTTCGCCGCCGGCCTTGATGCCGAGCGGATTGGTCGGCGACAGCACCTCGACGATCTCGGTCTTGAACGACGGCAGGGTGTGCGCGTGCGGCATGCCGTAATCCATGAACGATCCGGTGAGCGGCTGGCCGGAGGAGGGGTCAATGTAGCACTGCTCCCACATCGCCTGCCCCACGCCCTGCGCGATGCCGCCATGCGTCTGGCCGTGGACGATCATCGGATTGATGCAGCGGCCGACGTCGTCGACCGCGGCGTAGCGGGTGATCGTCGGCAGGCCGGTGTCGGGATCGATCTCGATCTCGCAGATCGCGCAGCCGTTCGGGAACACCGGATCGTGCATCTCGTTGTCGGCCGCGATGGCGAGGCCGTCCTTCAGCTCGGGCGGCAGCGTCATCCGCGCGGCTTCTTTCGCCAGCTCGAGGAAATCGAAGCTGCGGTTGCTGGTCGGCGACGAGAAGCGGCCGTCCTTGAACTCGATCTTGTCGACCGGCGCGCCGAGCACCAGCGCCGTGACCTGCTTGCCCTTGGCGATCAGCTCGGGCACGCCCTTGGCGATCACCGTGGCGGCGTGGCGCATCGAGCGGCCGGAGTGCGAGCCGCCGCCGACGCTGACGATGTCGGTGTCGCCGACGATGATGTTGATGCATTGCACCGGCACCGCGATCAGGTCGGCCACCACCTGGGCGAAGCTCGTCTCGTGGCCCTGGCCGCTCGGCTGGGTGCCGATCACCACGTCGACCACGCCGTTGGGCTTCACCGTGATCTCGGTGCGCTCCTTCGGCGAGCCGATCGAGGATTCGACGTAGTTCGACAGGCCGAGGCCCAAGAGCTTGCCGCGCTTCTTCGCCTCGCGCTTCCTTTGCTTGAAGCCCTCGACGTCGGCGATCTTCATGGCGAGGTCCATGTTGGCCTCGTAGGTGCCGCTGTCGTAGAGCATGCCGACTGCGTTGCGGTACGGCATCGCCTTCGGCCGAATGAGGTTCTTGCGGCGCAGCCGGATGCGGTCGATGCCAAGCTGGTCGGCGGCCTTGTCCATCAGCCGTTCGATCGCGAAGGTCACCTCCGGACGCCCCGAGCTGCGATAGGCGTTGGTCGGCATGGTGTTGGTGAACACCGCGCGCGAGCGCAGCGTCGCCGCCGGAATGTCGTAGCTGCCGGTGATCAGCCCCGAGCCCTTCGACAGCGGCGACAGCGAAACCGCGCGGGCGCCGGCGTTGCTGATGTTGTCGGCGCGCATCGCCAGGATGCGGGCGTTGTTGTCGAACGCGAGCTCGACCGTGGTGACGAGGTCGCGGCCCTGATAGTCGCTGAGAAACGCCTCCGAGCGCGTCGCGGTGTATTTCACCGGGCGCTTCAGCCGGCGCGCCGCCCACAGCACCAGGCCGAACTCGACGTAGGGCCGGTTGCGCGTGCCGAAATTGCCGCCGACGTCGTAGGACAGAACGCGCAGCTTGTCGGGCGCGATGCCGAGCACGCCGACCAGCTCGATCTTCTGCCGCACCGCGCCGCCGGAGCCGGCGTAGAGCGTGAACTTGCCGGTCGCCGCGTCGAAGTCGGCGAGACACGAGCGCAGCTCCAGCGGCACGCCGGTGACGCGGGCGATGTTGAACCTCGCCTTCACCACATGGGCGGCTTCGGCGAAGGCGCGGTCGGTCCTGGCCTGGTCGCCGAATTGCGTGTCGACCAGCACGTTGTCGCGGACCTCGTCCCACACCGCCGGCGCGCCGGGCGCAATCGCATCTTCGGAATGGATGACGAACGGCAGCACGTCGTATTCGACCTCGACCGCCTCGGCGGCGTCCATCGCCTGCGCGCGGGTTTCCGCCACCACCATCGCCACCGCTTCGCCGACGTGGCGGGCCTTGTCGGCGGGCAGCAGCATATGTGGACCGGCGAACACCGGGCTGCCGCCCGGCCCGAGCAGCTTCATGTCGAACTTGGTCTGCGGCACCGGCGTGTGCGGAATCGGCTTGATCCCTTCGGCCGCGCATTCCGCTCCGGTGAACACGCCGAGCACGCCCGGCATCGCCTTCGCCGCGCTCGTCTCGATGCGGACGATCCGCGCATGCGGATGCGGCGAGCGCACCATCGCCGCGTGGGTCTCGCCGTCGATGCTGAAGTCGTCGGTGAAGCGGCCTTTGCCGGTGAGCAGCCGCGCATCCTCCTTGCGGCGGATCGGATGGCCGATCGAGCCGAAGGCGGTGCCGGCGGGAAACTTCATCTGCTCGTTCATGTCAGTCCGCCAGTATCACCGGCGGGGCTTGTCGTCGAGCGGCACGGCGTAGAGCTCGAGCCGGTGATCGACCAGCTTGTAGCCGAGCTTGCGCGCCACCTCGGCCTGGAGCTTCTCGATCTCCTCGGACTGGAATTCGATCACCTGTCCGGTGCGCAGATTGATCAGATGATCGTGATGCGATTCCGGGATCTGCTCGTAGCGCGCCCGGCCTTCGCGGAAGTCGTGGCGCTCGATGATGCCGGCGTCCTCGAACAGCTTGACGGTCCGGTAGACCGTGGAAATCGAGATGTTCTTGTCGACGCCGGCGCAGCGCCGGTACAGCTCCTCGACGTCCGGATGATCGTCGGAATCGGCCAGCACCCGCGCGATCACGCGGCGCTGCTCGGTCATGCGCATGCCCTTGGAGACGCAAAGGGCTTCGATGTTGGTTTTGGGCGCGGTCACGAGTTCCCCTTGATCCCCGATCATAAGACTCAGGGTCAGGGCCGTCCATTGCGGCAATTCAGATCAGATCGCGGCGCAGCACCAATGCGGTCGCGGCATGGTCGCGGCCCTGCTGGTAGTAGCCCGGCCGCCGCCCGACCTCGCGGAAACCGGCCCGCTGGTAGAGCCGCCGCGCCGGCTCGTTGTCCTCGTCGACTTCGAGGAACACCGCGTTCGCGCCCAAGCCGGCGAGCCGCCGCAGATGCAGGTTGAGCAACGCGCGGGCGAGCCCGCGGCCGCGGCGGGCGGACGCCACCGCGACCGAAAGGATTTCCGCTTCACCGCCGGCGAGCCGCGACAGGATGAAGCCGTGCAGCGAACGGCCGACCGTCGCGCGATGGGCGACGATGTTGCGTTCGCCGAGCATCCGCTCGAACTCGCCGTCGCTCCAGCCGTGGCGGAACGAGGCGGCGTGCAGCGTTGCGATCGCGGTGGCGTCGCGCGGGCTTGCCTCCGAGAGCGCCGGCTCGCCGCGCGCGAACAGGCGCGTCAACATCCCGATCATCGGCGCGGCAGCCTCGCGGCGTCCTGGGGCTGCGCGTCGGGCGCGCGGAGATAAAGCGGCTTCGGCTCGCTGGTGCTTTCGTCGGCGGCCGCGGCGAGCCGTCCGACCCAGACGATGTCCGGCGCGCGGCTCTCGTCCACCAGCACCGGCGGCGGTTCGCGCGACGGCCAGGCGACCGCCAGCATGGTCGCGCCGGTGCCGACGATCCGCACCGGGCCGTTGGCTGCGGCGCGCACCGCATCGGCGATGCTGGCGATGCGCGGTGCAATCAGGGTGCGTCCGCCCGGTCCGAAAATCTGCAGATAGACGTGCTGATGCCGCGCATCGATCGCGACCGCGATGGCGGTCTTGTCGTCATGGGCGATATGCGGCGCGGCGTAGGCGGCCAGCGTGGTGAGCCCGACGACGGGCTTCGTCGCGGCGAGCGCGATGCCGCGCGCCGCCGCGATGCCGACGCGCAGTCCGGTGAAGCTGCCGGGGCCGGTGGTGACCGCGATGCGGTCGAGCGCGGAGAACGCCATGTCGGCCTGTTTCATGACGCGGCCGATCAGCGGCATCAGCGCTTCGGCGTGGCCGCGCACCATCGGCAGCGATTCGCTCGTCACCTTGCCGTTCGCGGTGTCGAGCACGGCGGCGGAACAGGCTTCAAGCGCGGTATCGATCGCGAGCACACGCATGAGGATGGCTACTCCAAGGACGATGCGATCTTGGCGCGGCGATGCGACTCGTCCCGTGCGGTCTTGCTCCTCAGCCTCCCCGGAGGGGGACGGCGCAAGCCAGTAAGCGCGATTGACGCGCCGTATGCTCTGACGCGCTCATGGCCGCAGCGGGTGCGGTGATCTTGCGCAGCGTAAGGACAGCTCGACCTCCAGACCGCCTGCCTTCGCTGCGCTCGGGAGTCGACCGCTCGCGCCTGCCAGGCGAGGGTGAAGAGGTGCCGGTGGCAATGACGGCGGACTAAACCGGCCGAACCTCGACCACCTCGGGCACGTAGTGCTTCAGCAGGTTCTGGATGCCGTGCCGCAGCGTCGCGGTGGATGACGGGCAGCCCGAGCAGGCGCCCTTCATGTGCAGATAGACGATGCCTTCCTTGAAGCCGCGGAACGTGATGTCGCCGCCGTCGTTGGCGACCGCGGGACGCACCCGGGTCTCGATCAGGTCCTTGATCGTGGTGACGATCTCTTCATCGGCCGCCTCGAAAAATTCGTTGGCGTCGTCGTTGCCGCCGGACTCGCCGGCCCTGAGCAGCGGCGCGCCGGACATGAAGTGCTCCATGATGGCGCCGAGAATCGCGGGCTTGAGCTGCGGCCATTCGCCGTCGGACTTGGTGACGGTGATGAAGTCGGAGCCGAAGAACACGCCGTTGACGCCCTTGATGGCGAACAGCCGCTCCGCCAGCGGGGACTTTCGCCGCGTCGGCGGGCTCGCGCAGGTCGAGCGTGCCGGTCTCGAGCACGGTCTGTCCGGGCAGGAACTTCAGCGTCGCCGGATTGGGCGTGGCTTCGGTCTGGATGAACATCGGCTTTTCTCCATCGCCAACGCCAGGTTCAAGGCCCGGGCGGCTCAAATCACCATAGCAGATAAGTGGCGATTGCGGCGGGCCGGGTCAACCGAGGCTTCGGCCAATGGCCTTCGAGGCCCGTTAGAGCATTGCGGCGCCGTTCGTCACGCGGACGCGGGACCAAGTCGCGAACCGGCCGCTTCGCGCACGGAGCTGTCTTTCCACGCCTACGTCATCGCGTCGAGCTCTTCGTCGCTCAGATGCCCGGGCACGATGGCGACCGGGATCGGGTAGTCGCCGGCGGCGCTGCCCACGCTGGAGACCAGCGGTCCCGGCCCGTCCTTGCCGGTTCCCGCGGCGAGAACCAGGATCGCGATGTCCTCGTCGTCCTCGATCAGGCCGAGGATCTCGTCCGCGGTCCCGCCTTCGCGCACCACCCGCTCCGGCGTGATGCCGGCCATGCCGTTGGCGCGCGTCGCGTACTTGTCGAGCGCGGCGTTGGCCTCCTCGTGGGCCTCGGCCTTCATGATGTCGGCGACGCCGGCCCATTGCTGGTTGCGGTCATGGGTTTCGATCACGCGAAGCATGACCACGCTGGCGCCGACGCGCGCGGCGCGGCGGGCGGCGAAATACACCGCGCGGTCGCATTCCTCGGTGTCGTCGATGACGACCAGCCATTTCGGTTTGTGACCGGCCTCGTAACTTCGGCGCCGCCGCGTCGTCGACATGTTCCATAAGCCTCGCGATATGACCCAATGGTGCCACGGCGCTTGGCCGCGGCACAAGGCGCGGTCTTGCCTGTTTTCTTGCCGGTTTTTCGCTGGCGATTGGAAGCTTCTATCGCCGCACGAAGCCGACGATGTCCTTGACCGCCTTCATGGTTTCGGCGGCGAGCGCCTGGGCGCGGGCGGAACCGTCGGCCAGAACCGAATCGATATAGGCGGTGTCGTCCTTCAGCCGCCGCATCTCGGCGGTGATCGGCGAAAGCTTGGCGACCAGCAGGTCGGACAGCGCCGGCTTGAACGCCGAGAACTGCGCGCCGCCGAATTGGGCGAGCACCTGGGCCTTGGTGATGTCGGCGAGCGCCGCATAGATGCCGACCAGGTTGTCGGCCTCGGGCCGCGCCTCCAGCGCCTTCTCGTCGTGCGGCAGCGGCTCCGGATCGGTCTTGGCGCGGCGGATCTTCAGCGCGATCGCGTCCGGATCGTCGGTCAGGTTGATGCGCGACTGGTCGGAGGGATCCGACTTCGACATTTTCTTGGCGCCGTCGCGGAGCGACATCACCCGGGTCGCCGGGCCCTGGATCAGCGGCTCGGGCTGCGGAAAGAAGGCGTCGCCGAAGCCGCGGGCGCGGATCGAGGCGCCGTAGTCGTTGTTGAACTTCTGCGCGATGTCGCGGCTCAATTCGAGATGCTGCTTCTGGTCCTCGCCGACCGGAACGTGGGTCGCGCGATAGACCAGAATGTCGGCCGCCATCAGGTTCGGATAGGCGTAAAGCCCGACCGAGGCGTTCTCGCGGTCCTTGCCGGCCTTCTCCTTGAACTGCGTCATGCGGTTGAGCCAGCCGAGGCGGGCCACGCAGTTGAACACCCAGGCGAGCTCGGCGTGCTCGGCGACCTGGCTCTGGTTGAACACGATGTGCTGCTTCGGATCGATGCCGCAGGCGATGAAGGCCGCGGTCACCTCGCGGATCGCCTTGGTCAGCTCCTCCGGCTCCTGCCACACCGTGATGGCGTGCAGGTCGACCACGCAATAGATGCAGTCGTGGGTCTTCTGGAGCTCGACGAATTTGACGATGGCGCCAAGGTAATTGCCGAGGTGCAGGTTGCCGGTCGGCTGCACCCCCGAGAACACCTTTTCCTTGAACGCCGGTTTTGGCGCGTCCATGTCGAAAATCCCTGTGGTTGCGGGCCACATTCCACAACGGCCGGTGCGATGCAAGGGAGGCGGGGAGGGCATCGGCGCCCCTTCGCTTGCTGGAAGCCGCCGCGGCGCGATGCTAAGAGCCGCGCGCGCATGTCGCATCCGCGGCGTGTTGCTGATGCGAGTGCCGTTGATGCCGAACACTGAGCCGCCCGCCGGTCCGCCGCCACCGCCGGCGAAACCTTCGATCCCGCCGCCGCGGGATGGGAGCCCTACCGCGACGAAGGCTTCATCGGCCTGGTCGGCCCGTTCTGGTCGCGCCCGTCCGGCGACAGTGTTCTCTATGCCTTCATGGCCGAGCCCAAGCATCACAACCGCCGCGGCGTCGTGCAGGGCGGCATGCTGATGACGTTCGCCGACCGCTCGATGGGAATGACCTGCTGGTACGCCAACGAACGGCAGCCGCAGGCGACCGTGCAGCTCGACATGCATTTTATCGATGCGGTTCAGGTCGGCGAGTTTGTCGAAGCCAAGTGCCGGGTCGTGCGCCGCACGCGCTCGCTGATCTTCATGGCGGCCGAACTCGTGGTCGGCACGCGCGTCGTCGCCACCGCCAACGGCGTGTGGAAGACGTTGGGGAAGCGGTCGTAGGGCTCAAGGGACGGTTTGAGAAGGCGCTCGGTAGATCGCCAAGGCGAGGCCGGAGTCGCGCAAATGAAAATGCGATTCAAGGTTGGAACGATAAATCGCCGGCCCGTGAATATAAAAAAAGCGCCAAGGGATTTCCTTGGCGCTTTTGACAACGTGACAGTCACGTCCCGTTGGAGCAAAACTAGTTCAGCGAGGTGGAGACTTTGTCGAATGCCGTGAACAGCTTGCCACCAATCGCTGGGACAACGATAATAATCGCCACTGAAATGCCTGCGGCGATCAGACCGTATTCGATTGCGGTAGCACCGTTGTCATCGACTAGGAACAATTTCATCTTTGCGATCATTGTGAAGGCCTCTCCAATTCAAGGTTTGCGCGTCGGGAATGTAGCGATGACCTGTTCGAGAAATCCCAATAGACACGCTAAATTTTTAGCCTAAGGTGTCTGCACAGGCGAAGGACCGCGCCGCGAAGGTCGCGATGTTCCCAGAATTTGGCGCGTAAGATGGGTTGCGGCGAAACCCATCACTCTCGCCGGCACTCGACGTAGGCATCGTAGCCGCGCAAATGAGAATGCGATTCAAGGTATGGAACGATAAATCGCTGGCCCCATGAATATAAAAAAAGTGCCAAGGGGTTTCCTTGGCACTTTAGACAACGTGACAGTCAGGTCCGTTGGACAAAACTAGTTCAGCGCGCCGGAGACTTTGGTGAATGCCGTGTTCAGCTTGGTACGAATCGTCGGGACAATGGCAATAATCGCCACTGAAATGCCTGCGGCGATCAGGCCGTATTCGATTGCGGTAGCACCGTTGTCGTCGACTAGGAACAATTTCATCTTTGCGATCATTGTGGGGCCTCTCCAATGCAAGATTGCACGTCGGGAATGTAGCGATGAGGTGTTCGTGAAATCCCAATAGAGACGCTAAATTTTTAGCCAATAAAATAAAGTGTCTGCACAGGCGAAGGACCGCGTCGCGAAGGTCGCGTTGTTCCCAGAATTTGGCGCGTAAGATGGATTGAGCGCAGCGAAACCCATCACCTCTCGCCGGCACTCAAGATCGCTAAGACGAGGCCGCAGCCGCGCAAATGAAAATGCGATTCAAGGTATGGAACGATAAATCGCTGGCCCCATGAAATAAAAAAAGTGCCAAGGGATTTCCTTGGCACTTTGGACAACGTGACAGCCACGTCCGTTGGAGCAAAACTAGTTCAGCGCGCCGGAGATTTTGCTGAATGCCGTGTTCAGCTTGGCACCAATCGCTGGGACAACGGCAATAATCGCCACTGAAATGCCTGCGGCGATCAGACCGTATTCGATTGCGGTAGCACCGTTGTCATCGATTAGGAACAATTTCATCTTCGCGATCATGCGGGGTGCACTCCTCCGTTTCAAGGTTGCACGTCGGGAATGTGTAGCGATGAGGTGTTCACGAAATCCCAATAAACGAGCTGAATTTTTAGCTAAAAGTGTCTGCACAGGCCGCTTGGCCTCCCCAGGATTTTGTTCTTGATTTGTTCACGCAGATATGCTTCTGTGGGGCGTCCCACCCGACCGAGGGCGTTCTCATGAGACGCATGCGAACGGGGAGGGATGCGGCGCCTGCGGGTTCGGCCTCGTCAGCCGGGCCTCCGGGGGCCTCGGGAGACACCGCCCGGCCCAACTATGTGGGTCCGTCCGGCAACGGGCTGGTGGAGCGGATGAAAGCGGGGGAAACCCCGTGGAATCAAGGGCGTTCGTGAATGGGCGCCCCTGTCCGTTTCCAGAAGGCGGTCCCGAGGACGAAGGAAAAACGCCGCGGTGGAGCGCCGAAAGGCGCGCCGGTCCGCGTCATGGGCCGGCTGTTCCCTCCCGCTGAAGGGACCGGCTCTGATCGCAAGGTCGGGCCACCGGGTGCGGCGTTCCGCACCAGCGCCTGTCGGCGCTTCGCCCCCTCGGACTGGGGCGGACATTCCCAAAGGCGGCCGGGCGCACGCTCCCCCGGAACGATGGAGCATGGTCCCACAATGATAAGCACCAAACCGGCAGCACGGGTGCCGCACCGTTCCCTCAACCGGACAACGCGGAAGCGCGGACAGCATTTTGGCGGAACGAACCCGAGGAGCGGGCGGAGACGCGTTTTGGCGAAACGAACCCGAGGTCTTCGCACCCCACCAAACAGCGATCAATCCGCCGAGCTTCGGTTGCCGCGCGGAGTTGCGCCGCTATAGTGCGCCGCCCTCCATCAAACGAGTTTCACCATGCCCGACCTCAAGTACGACGTTCTCGGCATCGGCAACGCCATTGTCGATGTGATCGCCCGCGCCGAGGACGACTTCCTCGTCAAGCAGGGCATGCACAAGGGCGGCATGGCGCTGATCGACGAGCCGCGGGCGCAGGCGATCTATCAGGCCATGGGCAAGGCCGTGGAGAAGTCCGGCGGCTCGGCCGCCAACACCATCGTCGGCGTGGCGGGGTTCGGCGCGCGCGCGGCCTTCGTCGGCAAGGTCAAGAACGACAAGCTCGGCCAGGCCTTCGCGAGCGACATTCGCAAGGCCGGCGTCACCTTCGACACGCCGCCGGCCAAGGACGGCCCGTCGACCGCGTGCTGCTACGTGATGGTGACGCCCGACGGCGAGCGCACCATGAACACGTTCCTCGGCGCCGCGCAGAATCTTTATCCCGCCGACGTCGACGCCGGCATGATCGAGGCGTCCGCCTTCACCTATCTCGAGGGCTATCTGTGGGATCCGCCGCACGCCAAGGAGGCGTTCCGCAAGGCGGCCACGATCGCGCACGGCGCCGGCCGCCACGTGGCGCTGACCTTGTCGGATGCGTTTTGCGTCAGCCGCTATCGGGCGGAGTTCATCGACCTGATCAAGACCGGCACGGTCGATCTGGTGTTCGCCAACGAGAGCGAGCTGAAGAGCCTCTACGAGACCGCCGACTTCGACACCGCGGTGAAGGCGTTGCGCGGCGACGCCAAGCTCGCCGCGGTCACCCGCAGCGAGAAGGGCTGCGTGGTGGTGAGCAAGGCTGGCGCGATCGAGGTGCCGGCGGCTCCCATCAAGGAGTTCGTCGATGCCACCGGCGCCGGCGACCTGTTCGCCGCGGGCTTCCTGTTCGGGCTGGCGCGGGGCCGCGATCACAAGACGGCGGCGCAGCTTGGCGCGCTTGCCGCGGCCGAGGTGATCCAGCACATCGGCGCGCGGCCCGAAGTGTCGCTGCAGGACCTGGCCAGGCAGAACGGGCTGCCGCTCTAAAGGCGGACTGCGCTTTAACCGCTTGGTAAGCAAATCACGGTTACCGGTTGGTAAACCACCAACCGGGGACCGAATACCATGGCCAAGCGCAAGGACAGCGAGCCACGAGCGCGGCGCAGAGCGGCGCGCCGCTGCTGCTCGGAGGGCCGAAGGCATCCACCGAGCCGGGCGATTCCGCCGCGATCATCGAACTCGAAGCGGTGCACGAAAGCGCATCGGCCGAGCCGACGGAATCGTCCGAGACCATTGCGCCGGAGCAGGGCTCGCACTGGCGCCTGCCGGCCTACGCGCCGCTTGCCGCCGCGATCGTTTTCGCCGCCGCGCTCGGCGCCGTCGCCGGCGCTGTCACGACCTCAAGCCTGTTGCGCGATCCGTCGCCGCCGGCCGACATGATTGCGGCCAACGCAAACCGGGCCCTGCAGGACAGCGTGGCGCAGCTCGGCAGCGAACTGGCGACGCTCAAGGCCGGGATCGCCAGCGCTCAGCGCAGCACCAGCACGCAATTCGGCAAGCTCGCCGAGCGGCTCGACCGCACCGAGAAGGCGCAGGCCGAACCCGTCGGCAAGCTGGCCAAGATCCAGGAAAGCATCGACCGCCTCGAACAGCGCCAGCAGCATGCGGCCGCGCCAGTTGCCGCCGCTGCCTGCGCCCGAAGTCACCGGCTCGGTGGCGCCGAAGGAAGAGTCCCGGCCGCAGGTCGCCGAAGGCTGGCGGCTCCACGATTTCTACGACGGCCGCGCCATTGTGGAGGGCCGCAACGGCATGCTCTTCCGGGTCGTCCCGGGATCGAATGTGCCGGGTCTCGGCAGGGTGGAGAGCATCAAGCGCGAGAACGGCAAGGTGGTGGTGGTGACGGCGAGCGGCATCATTGCGGCGTCGCTCGAGCCGCGGCGGCCGAACTATTACTATCGCTGGTAACCCAGCACTCTCACCCAGGTTTGACGACGGGCGGCGCCGCAAGGCGGCCGCCCGTTGCATTTGAGGCGGTGGCTCCCGTCCGGAATCCGTGTCAGATTCCTCATCGCTCTGCCGGGCGGATGGAGGACTGACCATGGTCCTGGATCGAAGGCTCTTCGCCGCGTTTGCGGTGCTCGCCGCGCTGCCCATCGCTTCGGCGCAAGCCCAGCCGTCGCCGCCGCAGCCCAAGCCGGAAATGATGGAGAATTGCCCCGGCATGGTGGCCGGCCAGCCGCCGCGGGCGATTCCCGCCGCCTTCAATCTCGCGGCGCTGGCGGGCGATCAGGTCCGCATTTCCTACTCCGGGCACTCGACCTTCCTGATCGAAAGCCCGCAGGGCGTGAAGATCGCCACCGATTACAACGATTATGTGAAGCCGCGCGGCTTGCCCGACATCGCCACCATGAACCACGCGCATTCGACCCACTACACCGACAATCCCGATCCCGCCATCAAGCACGTGCTGCGCGGCTGGGGCCCAAGCCCGGATCAACCGGCGCGGCATGACCTGCAGGCCGGCGACGTGCGGGTGCGCAACGTGCCGACCAACATCCGGAACTACATGAGCGGCGGCACCGAGCGGCACGGCAATTCGATCTTCATCTTCGAGATCGCCAATTTGTGCATCGCCCACTTGGGCCATCTGCACCACACCCTGACGCAGCAGCAGCTCAACGAGATCGGCCGCATCGACGTGGTCATGGTGCCGGTCGACGGCGGCGTGACGCTCGATCTCGACGGCATGGCCGAGGTGCTGGCGGGGCTGAAGGCGCCGCTGATGATCCCGATGCACTATTTCAGCACCTATTCGCTGCGCCGCTTCCTCGATGTCCTGGGCGAGAAGTCCTACGAGGTCGAAATGAGCGAGACCCCTTCGGTCGTGGTGTCCAAGACCACGCTGCCGGCGAAGCCGAAGGTGCTGGTGCTGCCCGGCCGCGCTTTTTGAATGTCAGACCCGCGACGCACCCAAGTTGTGGACGATGCAAGTTGTGGATAGCGTGTGTCTGCTTCCAGTTTCCCCCCGCAAGTGCGTGCGTTTGAATTATCTCAGATGGTGTTGCTTCGCGCGTTGAGCGCTCATTCGAAGCGCTCCGATTTTCTGGACGAGTGAGTCATGGCCGACCGCTGGACTGGCTGGAAGTCTTTCCCCGACGACTATCACGGCGAATATATCCAGGCCCCGATGGGGCCGGGCCTGTTCGAGGTATGCCGCGCCTCGACCCGGGAGCCGGTTGCTTTCGGCTGTACGCGCAACGTCGCCGACTCGCTGGGCGATGTCCTGAAGCCGCGCGGGCTCCGCAAGTGGCTGTCGTTCCGGGGCAAGCGGAGCTACGACACCGGCGAGCTGGAATACCGGACCTGGCCGACGGCGACGGTGGCGGACGCCAGGCGGGTGGTCGGTATGATCCGTGAGCGTCATCAAGCCGTGATGCGCAAATACGCCTCCGCGCGGGCCTGAAACACCAGCAATTGCAACATTATTCAGATGTGCCCGGCGGCGCGGCGCAGCACGTTGGCGGCGCCGGACGTTGAATTGCCGCGCCAGGCGACGATCTGATCGGGCCGGATCAGCGCCAGATCGGCGCCGTAGAGTTCCCGCGCCTCGTCGCTCGCAACCGCCACCACCGACAGCGGCATGTTCATCGCGTCGGCGGCGGCACGGAACGGCGCTGTGTCGGCGGGCTTGGCGCCAAGCTGAAGCAGGGTGAACTCGAAGCCGAGCGCGTCATAAAGCGAGCGGCCGTCGCCGAGCCAGAGATGCGGCGCGCGGCCGCCCGGGCAACCGGTGGGCTGGTAGCTGTTGACGGCGTCGGGCGGCGGTGCCGTGCCGTCGGACACCACGATCGGCGAGCCGTCGTAGCGGCCGCCGAACGTGATGCCCAGGAATGTTGAACTCGAAGCGGGCGTGGTGGTTGAAGTGGTCGCCGGTGAGCTTGCGCGCCGCTTCGCCGGCCGGTCCGTCGTCCTCCAGCTCCGGCGGCGGCACGAACAGTCCGAGCGAGTCGGCAAAGCCGCGGGCGTAAGTCGTGTTGCGCCGCGCAATCGCCTGCCGCTCGGTCTCGTAGCTGTCGAGCAGCGCGGGACCGCCCCAGCCCTTGAGCACGGCTGACAGCTTCCAGCCGAGATTGACCGCATCCTCGACCGCGGTGTTGTAGCCAAGCCCGCCGGCCGGGGTGAACAGATGCGCGGCGTCGCCGCCGAGGAAGATGCGGCCGCGCTGGAACTTCTCCGCCACCAGGGTATAGCCGGCATTCCAGGCCGAGCGCGCGATGATCTCGATGTCGAGCGGGGCGGCGAACGCCTTCTCGAACATCGCCTTGGCCTCGGCGTCGCTGATCTGCTCGGACTCGCCGGGCTTGAGCTGGGTGTGGAAGTTGAACTGGTCGCGGCCGTTGACCGACGCCATGAAGGCGCGGCGGTCGCTGTTCACGGTCCAGTACATCCAGGCGCGCGGGTGCGGGATGACGCGATAGAGGTCCGGGCTGCGGAAGTGGATGGCGAACATCCGCCCGCCCATGAAGTCGCGCACCGCGCCGCTTTCGCCGGCATAGCTGTAGCCCAGCGCCTTGCGCGTCGGGCTGGAGCCGCCGTCGGCGCCCATCGCATAGGCCGCGCGCAAGGTCGTGCGTCCGCCGTCATGCTCGGCATCGACCTCGACGCCGGTTCCGAGTGTCGCGCACCGCCGTCATCCGCCAGCCCGGCCGGATCGACACCGTGGGACACGCCGTGGCCTCGGCGCGCAGCACATCCTCGACGAACATCTGCGAGACGCGATGCGGCAGCTCGGCTGCGCTCCAGGAGCCGGTCAGCGTCCGCACCATCTCGCGCGCGGCGCGGGCCGACGGCAGGCTGAACCGGGCGAGCTCATGCTTGGTGTAGCGGGTGAAGTAGGCGATATCGGTCGGATAGTCCGCCGGCAGGCCCTGGGCGCGGACCTTTTCGGCGAAACCCAGCCGCCGGTAGTGCTCCATGGTGCGGGCCTGGGTGGCGTTGGCGGCGGGAAACCGCGCCGGCGAGGTCTTTTCCTCCAGCACGATGGTCGAGACGCCGCGGCGGCCGAGCTCGATGGCGAGCACCAGCCCGCACGGCCCGCCGCCGATGATGATGACGGCGCAATCGTGCTTCTCGCTCACGGAACTCCCCGGCGGCATGATCTGAAGCTATAATAGGGTTTGAAATGAAGCGAGGAGCCACCCCATGAATCCGACAGTTGCAGTGGTTGCGCAGGGCGCGATGGGCGCCGGCGTCGGCGGGCGGCTGGTGGAGCGCGGGTTGCGGGTGGTCACGTCGCTCGCCGGCCGCAGCGAAGACAGCGCCAAGCGGGCCAAGGCCGCCGGCATGGTCGCGGTGTCCGACCAGGAGCTGGCGCGCGCCGACTATTTCCTGTCGATCCTGCCGCCGAGCGACGCGCTGGCGCTGGCCGAGAAAATGGCGGCGCTGATCGGGCCGAGCAACCACAAGCCGATCTATGTCGACTGCAACGCGGTGAGTCCGCCGACCAAGATCGAGATCGGCCACGTCATCACCCAGGCGGGTTCGCCGTTTGTCGATGCCGGCATCGTCGGCGGCCCGCCGAAGGCGGGCTACGACGGGCCGGGCATCTATGCGTCCGGTCCTGACGCCGGGCGGTTCGGCTCGCTCACCGACTTTGGCCTCGTGGTGCATGTGATGAACGGGCCGATCGGCGCGGCCTCGGCGATGAAAATGTCCTATGCGGGCCTGACCAAGGGCCTGACCGCACTCGGCTGCCATGATGATCCTGTCCGCCAAGCGCGGCGGCGTGGCCGACAGCCTGCGCGCGGAGTTCGAGCGCAGCCAGCCGGCGCTGCTGGGCTGGCTGCAGCGGCAGATCCCGGCGATGTACTCGAAGGCCTATCGCTTCGTCGGCGAGATGGAAGAGATCTCGGACTACGTCGGCGAGGATGTGTCCGCCGAGGAGATGTTCGACGCCTTCGCCGACTTCTACACGCGGCTCGCCGCCGATTACGAAGGCCCGCAGGCGGAGGTGGGAGCGCTCACCGCGTTCCTCAAGCCGAAGCAATAGCAAGCCGGATGCGCACGCAGGTCGGCATCGTCGGCGCCGGTCCGGCCGGGCTGTTCCTGTCGCTGCTGCTGCATCGCGCCGGCGTCGATTGCGTCGTGCTTGAAGGCAAGAGCCGCGACTACGTCGAAAGCCGCGTCCGCGCCGGCGTGCTGGAGCAGGGCACCGTCGATTTGATGGACGAACTCGGCGCCGGCGAGCGGCTGCATCGCGAGGGCATGCCCGACCCGCGCCTCGACATCCGATTCAGCGGCGGCATCATTCACATCGACCTGCCGGTGCTGACGCCCGGCAAGATCGTCACCGTCTATGGCCAGCAGGAGGTGGTGAAGGACCTGATCGCGGCGCGGCTCAATCGCGGCGGCGCGATCTTGTTCGAGGCGGAGGCGACCCACATCGACGGCCTCGACGGCCAGCGGCCCACGATCCATTTCAAGCACGAGGGCCGAGACGAGACGCTCGAATGCGACATCGTCGCCGGCTGTGACGGCTTCCACGGCATCTGCCGCGCCGCCATCCCGGAACATCTCCTCACGGTTTACGACCGCAACCTATCCGTTCGGCTGGCTCGGCATCCTCGCGGAAGCAAAGCCGTTTCCGGAGATGAGCTATTCCAACCACGAGCGCGGCTTTGCGCTGGCGAGCCGCCGCTCGCCGAAGCTGTCGCGGCTCTATGTGCAGTGCGCCGCCGACGAGGACCTGGCCGAATGGCCGGATCGCCGCATCTGGGACGAGCTGCATACTGCGGCTCTACGACAAGGACGGCGGCGAACTGCAGGAAGGCCCGATCGTGCAGCAGGGCATCGACGCCGGTGCGGGCCTATGTCGTCGGCGCCGATGCGCCACGGCCGGATGTTTCTGGCCGGCGACGCGGTCCACATCGTGCCGCCGACCGGCGCCAAGGGGCTCAATCTCGCCGTGGCCGATATCCGCGTGCTGTCGCGGGCGCTGATCGAGTTCTTCCGCCTAGGCGCCACCGAGCGGCTCGATCGCTACTCCGACACCTGCCTCAAGCGGGTGTGGAAGGTGACGCGTTATTCCAATTACATGACCTCGCTGCTGCATCGCTTCGAGACCCACAGCACGTTCGAGCGGCGCGTGCAGCAGGCCGAGCTGGAATATGTCGCGGGCTCGCTCGCGGCCCGCACCACGATCGGCGAAAACTACGTCGGGCTGCCGTTCGAGGAGGATTGACGCCGCCGCTGGCGCTTCGCATCCTGCCCACCGCCTTGCCTGCCGGGAGTAGCCGTATGTTGCGTCGCGCTGGAGTTCTCGCCGCCGCTCTCGGCTTGTCTTGTGCTCGGCCCGATCGCAGACGCAGGCGCAGGATTATCCATCGCGGCCGATCCGTCTGCTGATCCATACGCCGCCCGGCAGCCTGGTCGATGTGCTGGGCCGGCTCGTCGGTCAGGAGTTGAGCCAGCGCCTGGGCCAAAGCATCGTCGCCGACAACCGCACCGGCGGCGCCACCATGATCGCGGTGGAGCAACTCATTCGTTCGCCGGCGGACGGCTACACGCTGATGATCAGCACGTCAGAAGCGACCATGCAGCCGTTCCTGAAGAAGAGCTATCGCTATCGATCCGATCAAGGACTTCACGCCGGTCGCGCTGCTGGTGACGTCATGGACGGTGTTCGCGGTCAATCCGAAGGTGCCGGCGAACACGCTTGCGGAGCTGGTCGCCTTTTCCAAGCAGCATCCGGTGCGCTACGGCTCGGGCGGCATCGGCGGCGTGCTGCACATCGCCGGCGAGATGCTCAAGCTCAAGAGCGGCGGCAATTTCGTTCACGTGCCCTACCGCGGCGGCGCCCAGGCGGCGACCGACGCGATCTCCGGCCAGATCGAGATGGTGTCGATGGGGCTCGCCTCGACCCGTGTTGCCGAAAGCGGACAGTTGAAGATCCTCGCACAGGCCGGTCCGAGCCGGCACCCGATGCTGCCCGATGTGCTGACCACGGGCGAGGCGGGCTACCCCGACGTGCAGATGAACACCTGGTTCGGCCTCGCCGGACCGCCGGGCATGCCCAAGGAGGTCGTCGCGCGTCTCGACAAGGAGCTTGCCGCGGTCATGGCGGATCAAGCGTTCCGGGACAAGCTCGCCAAGCTCGGCATGGCAGTGGATTTCAAGCCCGCGGCGGAATTTGTCTCATACTTGGCCGACGACAGCCGGAGATGGCAGGAGCTGATCCCGGCCATGGGTATCCCGCAGGTGGATTGATGCAGGCCATGCGATATGCATTTGCGCATGATGTGGAGAGGTTAGTGCGAAAATTCCGGAGCGAGTGAGAATGGCGGCGAAAGCAAAGAAATCGAAAACACTGACGTGGCCGAACGGCAAGAAGGTCGCCGTCTCGATCACGGTGATGTTCGAAACCTGGCCCGATGACAGCGCGCCGAACTATTCGGTGCAGACCACGCATCTGAAGAAGGGCACCGTCGATCACGCCGCCAAGGCCTGGTCCACCTACGGCGGCCGCGTCGGCGTCTGGCGGCTGATGCGGACACTGGAACGGCTCGGCATCCCGGCGACGTTCTTCGTCAACTCGCGCTGCACCGAGGTCTATCCGGACGCGGTGAAGCAGATCGCCAAGTCCGGCTTCGACATCGCCGCGCACTCGTACACGCAGGACGATCTGCCGTCGTATTTCTCGCCGGACGAGCAGGACGGGTTGATCCGCAAAAGCATCGACCTGCTCGAAGGCTGCGCCGGCAAGAAAGTGACCGGCTGGGGCAGCCCGGTGGTGGCGTTCACGCCGGAGACCGCGGGCCTGCTCAAGAAAAACGGGCTGTATTGGACCTGCGACGTCACCTACACCGATCTGCCGATCAAGATTCACACGCCGCACGGCCCGATCGCCGGCGTGCCGACTACCGACTTCTCCGACAACCGCGTGCTGCGCGCCTCGTCGCGCGACCTGTTCGACGTGCATCGCGGCACCTTCGACTATCTGCGCCAGCACGAGACGATCGGATTGCAGACCCTGGTGATCCACACCCAGTTCGGCGGCCGGCCGCTGATCACGGCGGTGCTGACCGAACTCCTGAAATACATGCAGAAGTCACGCGACTGCTGGTTCACCACGCACGAGGCGCTGGCCGACTGGGCGCTGAAGCAGGACGTCGACGAGCACACTTTCCAGAGCCGCTATTTCGCCAACTCCCGCTGAAAGCAACGCCCATGCCCTACGCCATCACCAAGGACAACGTGAAGCTCTATTACGAAGAGATCGGCAGCGGCACGCCGATCATCTTCTCGCACGAGTTCGCCGGCGACTATCGCAACTGGGAACTGCAGATGCGGTTCTTCTCGCGGCGGCACCGCTGCATCACCTACTCGGCGCGCGGCTACAAGCCGTCCGACATTCCGAGCGATGCCAATGCCTATTCCTACATGCATTGGGTCAACGACGTGGTCGCCATCCTCGACCATCTCAAGATCGCCAAGGCGCACTTTGTCGGCCTATCGATGGGCGGCTATACGGCCTTGATGATGGGCGTGCACCAATCCGGTCGCCTGCTGTCGTTGACGGCGGCCGGGGCCGGCTCCGGCTCCGATCGCGTCGGCGGCGAGGAGTTCCGCAAAACCTTCATGGCGACGGCGGACGACTTCGAGAAGCACGGCTCCGCGCATGTCGTGGCGATCTACGGCATGGGCACCGCGCGCATTCCGTTCCTGGTCAAGGACCCGCGCGGATTCGCCGAGTTCAACGAGATGTTCGCCTCGCACGATCCGCACGGCGCGGCGCGCACCTTGCGCGGGTTTCAGGTGGGGCGTCCCTCGCTCTACGACGTCGAGGCCGAGATCAGGACCATCAAGGTGCCGACGCTGCTCGTGGTCGGCGACGAAGATGACCCCTGCCTCGAGCCGAACGTCCATCTCAAGCAGTGGATCACGACATCGGGCCTGGTGGTGTTGCCCAAGACCGGCCACGTGGTGAACCAGGAGGAGCCGGCGCTGTTCAACGAGGCGGTCGCCGACTTCATCGCCCGCGTCGAAGCCGGCCGCTGGCCGGCGCGCGATCCGCGCTCGATCCGGAAATAACGCGCGTGGCGGAGTCCGTGGTCTGGCGGTAAGGTCTGCCAAGGCAACAGGAACGACCGCCATGCTGAGCCAGGAACAGAACGACCTCATCACCCGCGTCGGGCCGGGCACCGCGGCCGGCGGTCTGCTGCGCCGCTACTGGCAGCCGGTGGCGCTGGTCGATGAACTTGCCGGCACCAACCGGCCGATCAAGCCGGTCAAGCTGATGGGCGAAAGCCTGGTGCTGTTCCGCGACGACAAGGGCCGCTATGGCCTGATCGAGCGCGCCTGCCCGCATCGCGGCACCGACCTCGCCTATGGCAGGCTGGAGAACGGCGGCCTGCGCTGCGCCTTCCACGGCTGGCTGTTCGACATCAAAGGCCAATGTCTGGAGACGCCGGCCGAGCCGGATGGCTCCAACCTCTGCGCCAACATCAAGCAGAAGGCCTATCCGGTGGTCGAGAAGAGCGGCATCCTGTTCGCCTATATGGGGCCGGGCGAGCCGCCGGAATTTCCGCACTTCGATTGCTTCGTCGCGCCGGACAGCCACACCTTTGCGTTCAAGGGCATGATCGACTGCAACTGGCTGCAGTCGCTCGAGGTCGGCATCGACCCGGCGCACACCTCGTTCCTGCACCGCTTCTTCCACGATGAGGACCCGAAGGAGGGCTACGGCAAGCTGTTCCGCGACACCTCGATCAACTCCGAAATGCCGATGACCAAGATCATGCGCGAGTTTCCGCGCCCGACCATCGAGGTCGAGCCGACCGCGTTCGGCTTTCGCATCGTTACGCTGCGGCAGATCAGCGAACGGAGCAGCCACGTCCGCGTCACCAACCTGATGTTTCCCAACGCGTTCATCCTGCCGATGAGCCGCGAGATCACGATCACGCAATGGCACGTGCCGATCGACGACACTAGGCACTACTGGTACGCGATCTTCACGAGCTTCGGCGCGCCGGTGAACAAGGACGAGATGCGCCGCCAGCGGCTCGAGCTCTACGAACTGCCCGATTATATCCCGCGCAAGAACAAGACCAACGACTACGGCTTCGATCCGCACGAGCAGGAGCACGACACCTTCACCGGCATGGGCGCCGACATCAACGTGCACGACCAGTGGGCCTGCAAGTCGATGGGCCTGATCCAGGACCGCACCCGCGAGCATCTCGGCCAGTCCGACAAGGCGATCAGCGCCTACCGGCGGCTGTTGCGCCAGGCCATCGAAGACACCAGGAGCGGCGGCAAGCTGCCGATGGTGCTCGACGCGCATTCGGCGCCGAACATCACCGGCCCTGCCGCGATCGACGGCATCGGCCCAACCGACGACTGGCAGGGCTATTGGCAGAAGACCGACCTGAGCAAGCGCAAGGCCGCAAGCTGGGCCAACGGCGGCTGACGCGCCATCGCCATGCCGCCGCGCGCACCACGATCGCTGAGCTTCGTTGATCGCCACGATCTGTGGAGCGACGAGCAGCGCCGCGCCGCATCGGCGGTCGAGCGCGAGATCAAGCGGCGCAAGCTCGAAGTGATCCGCTTTGCGTTCTGCGATCAGCATGGTGCGCTGCGCGGCAAGACGCTGGTGGCGTCGGAGGCCGCGACGGCGATGCGCGCCGGCATCACCATGACGTCGACCTTGCTCGCCAAGGACACCTCGCATCGCACCGTGTTCGACGTGTTTTCTGAAGGCGGCGGCATGGGCCTCGACGAGATGGCGGGCGCCGGCAATTTCGTCATGGTCGCCGATCCCTCGACCTTCCGCGTGCTGCCGTGGGCGAACAACACCGGCTGGATGCTGTGCGACATCCATTTCCCGAACGGCAAGCCGGTGCCGTTCTCGGCGCGGGGGCTCGGTCGCGACGCGCTTCGCAAGCTCGGACAATCGGGCTTCGACTTTTTCGCCGGGCTCGAAGTCGAGTTCCAACTGTTCACGCTGGTCGATCCGAAGCTGTCGCCCGATGGCCTGACCTGGCCGGCCGAGGCGCCGGCGGTCGAGCACACCACCCACGGCTTTCAGTATCTCACCGAGTCGCGCTTCGACCAGGTCGATCCGATTCTCGAAGTGTTGCGCAAGACCATTCAGGCGTTGGGCATGCCGCTGCTGTCGCTCGAAGTCGAGCTCGGTCCGAGCCAGTACGAGTTCACCTTCGCGCCCGAGCAGGGCCTTTCCTCTGCCGACACCATGGTGCTGTTTCGCAGCGCCATGAAGCAGGTGGCGCGGCGGCACGGTTATCTCGTGAGCTTCATGTGCCGGCCGAAATTGCCCAACACGTTTGCCAGCGGCTGGCATCTGCACCAGTCCTTGCTGGATCGAAAATCCGGCCGCAACCTGTTCGTCTCCAGCGCCAAGAACGAATTGCTCTCGCCGCTCGGCCAACATTATCTCGCCGGCCTGCTGGCGCATGCCTGCGCCGCTGCGGCGTTCACCACGCCGACCATCAACGGCTACAAGCGCTATCACGGCATCAACTCGATGGCGCCGATCCAGGCGATCTGGGCCAAGGACAATCGCGGCGTGATGATCCGCGTGCTGGGTGAGCCAGGCGATCCTTCGACGCATCTGGAGAACCGCGTCGGCGAGCCGCTCGCCAATCCGTATCTCTACGTGGCGTCGCAGATCCACGCGGGCCTCGACGGCATCGCGCGCAAGCTCACGCCTGGGCCGTCCGCCGACACGCCGTACGACCTCAAGGCCGAGCCGCTGCCGAAGTCGCTGGCCGAGGCGCTGGCCGCGTTGAAGAACAGCGCCTGCTTTCGCGTCGGCTTCGGCGACGTGTTCGTCGACTATCACTTGCGCATCAAGGCGGCCGAGATCGCTCGCTGCGACGCCGAGAGCGGCGGCCAAGCGGGCAACGCCGCGGACGTGACGGTCTGGGAACACAGGGAATATTTCGATCTGGCCTGACCACCAGGAAATGGACCGCCGCCCGCGGTCGAAAAGCTGTTCCATTTTGAAGAAGTGTCAAAGAGATATATGGTTAACGGAACGTAAATCCGGCGCTACACTTAAGCCTCCTTGAGAGGCGTCGCGTATGCGTTGACGGCGTCACTGGCGCTGATGGTCAGCGTTCTGACGCAAGCTTCGGCCGGTTGCTACGGCGAGTGCAACGGCTACCAAGACAATCGATATGGCGGAGCGCCGGATGGTTATCAGCGCTCCTACTATGACGGAGCGCGCTACGACGATGGCCCGCGCGGCCACACCGTCTACTACGAGCGCGGGCCGGAAATTCCCGTGAGCTATTACGAGCGGCCAGCGTATCGCACGTCCTACTACGATGACGGCTACAGCTACGGTGGCGGTTACGGGTACGGCGGTGGCTATCGCTACGGCGGCTACGGCTATCGCGGTTACGGCGGCGGATATGTGGCCGGCTGCGGAGAGTATGGCTGCGGTGTCGCTGGGCTACGGCTATCGTGGATATCGGGTATGGCGGCGGCTATGGCTACGGCTATCGCGGATACGGGTATGGCTACTACGCGCCCGTGCTACGGCGGCGGCTGCACCCAGACCGTGGCGGGTTATGGCTTGGGCGGCTACGGGGCGGTATGGTGGCTACGGCGGATATGGTGGCTGCAGCACGGCCTACATTCCGTACGGCTGGTCCTGGTATCGCGGCACGACCTGCTGACGAAAGCAAAGCGCGCCGGAGAGGCCCCGGCGCGCTTTTGATTTCGAATAGCTGAGATACGCGCGGCTCTACGGCCGCGCGCGTTTTCTTTAGGCGTCGACGCTGGCGGCCAGCGCGTTGTCCTGGATGAAGATGCGGCGCGGCTCGACTTCGTCGCCCATCAGCTTGGCGAAGATGTCGCTCGCCTCGTCGATCTCCTTCACCTTCACCTGAAGCAGCGAGCGCGCGTCCTTGTCGAGCGTGGTCTCCCAGAGCTGCCCCGGGTTCATCTCGCCGAGGCCTTTGTAGCGCTGCATCGTCAGGCCCTTGCGGCCGGAGGTGGTGATCGCCTCGAACAGGCTTACCGGACCATGGATCGTGGTGGGCACATCTTCGCCCTTGCGGCGAAGCGTGCCGGGCTTGGCATAGGCGCCTTGCAGCGCAGCGGCGTATTCGTCGAGCTTGCGTGCATCGGCGGAATTCAAGAGCGCGTGGTCGATGATCGCGACCTCCTTGACGCCACGCACGGTGCGCTCGAACAGGAAGCCTTCGCCATCGACGAACTTGCCCTGCCAGCCGCGATCGGTCTCGCCCTCGAAGGCGTCGAGGCGCTTGGCGATGTAGGGCGCGGCGGCCGACGCCTTGGTGTGATCGCCGAAGATCTCGGCGTTGAGCACGCCGAGAATGGCGGCCTGCTCGACGACCTTGCGGTTGTAGCGGCTGTGGATGCCGGAGAGGACGTTGCGGATGACGCGCGCCTGCTCGACCACGTCGTGCAGATCGACGCCGGCGCGCTCCTCGCCGGAGGACAGCTTGAGCACCGCGTCCTGCAGGCCGGTGGTGATGAGGTAATCCTCCATCGCGCGCTCGTCCTTGAGATACTGCTCGGACTTGCCGCGGGCTACTTTGTAGAGCGGCGGCTGGGCGATGTAGAGATGGCCGCGATCGATCAGCTCCGGCATCTGCCGGTAAAAGAACGTCAGCAGCAGGGTGCGGATATGGGCGCCGTCGACGTCGGCGTCCGTCATGATGATGATCTTGTGGTAGCGCAGCTTCTCGATGTTGAACTCTTCGTGGCCGATGCCGGTGCCGAGCGCTGTGATCAGCGTGCCGATCTCCTGGCTGCCCAGCATCTTGTCGAAGCGGGCGCGCTCGACGTTGAGGATCTTGCCGCGTAGCGGCAGCACGGCCTGGAATTCGCGGTTGCGGCCCTGCTTGGCGGAGCCGCCGGCGAAGTCGCCCTCGACGATGAACAGCTCGGATTTGGACGGATCGCGCTCCTGGCAGTCGGCGAGCTTGCCGGGCAGGGAATTCATGTCGAGCGCGCCCTTGCGCCGGGTCAGCTCGCGCGCCTTGCGGGCCGCCTCGCGGGCCGCGGCGGCCTCGACCACCTTGCCGACGATCGCCTTGGCTTCGGCCGGATGCTGTTCGAACCAGGCGGCGAGACGGTCGTTGATGGCGCTCTCGACCGCCGGGCGGACCTCGGAGGAAACCAGCTTGTCCTTGGTCTGTGAGGAGAACTTCGGATCCGCGACCTTGATCGACAGCACCGCGGTCAGGCCCTCGCGGCAATCGTCGCCGGTGACGTCGACCTTTTCCTTGCGGGCGCCGCCCAAGGTCTCGGCATAGCCGGTGACCTGACGGGTCAGTGCGCCGCGGAAGCCGGCCAGATGAGTGCCGCCGTCGCGCTGCGGGATGTTGTTGGTGAAGCACAGCACGGTCTCGTGATAGCTGTCGTTCCAGGTCAGCGCGCATTCGACCGCAACGCCCTCACGCTCGGCCTTGATGAAGATCGGCGCCGCAATCAGCGACGTCTTGTTGCGATCGAGGTATTTGACGAACTCCTCGACGCCGCCCTCGTAACGCATCTCCTCGCGCTTTTCGACCGCGTGGCGCATGTCGGACAGCACGATGGTGACGCCGGAGTTGAGGAATGCGAGTTCGCGCAGCCGGTGCTCCAGCGTGGCGAAATCGAACTCGGTCATGGTGAAGGTTTGCGTCGAGGGCAGGAACGACACCTCGGTGCCGCGCTTGTCGCCAGCCTCGCCGGTGACCGCAAGCGGGGTCACCGCGTCGCCGTCGCGGAACTCCATCGTGTGTTCTTTGCCGTCGCGCCAGATCGTGAGCTTCAGCCAGGTCGACAACGCGTTGACCACCGAGACGCCGACGCCGTGCAACCCGCCGGAGACCTTGTAGGAGTTCTGGTCGAATTTTCCGCCAGCGTGGAGCTGGGTCATGATGACTTCCGCCGCCGAGACGCCCTCGCCCTTGTGAATATCGACCGGGATACCGCGGCCGTTGTCGCGCACGGTGCACGAGCCATCCGGATTGAGCGTGACGTTCACGGCCGTGGCGTGGCCGGCCAGCGCCTCGTCGATCGCGTTGTCGACGACCTCGTAGACCATATGGTGCAGGCCCGAGCCGTCATCGGTGTCGCCGATGTACATCCCCGGCCGCTTGCGCACCGCGTCGAGGCCTTTGAGAACCTTGATCAACTCGGCGTCGTACTCAGAGATGTTGCGGGCGGGTTCGGCCATGCGAATGTGCCTCGAATCGATATGCAAAAAGTGCCGGAGAATCAGCGCTGATTTGGCACGAAAAGACGGGTTCCGTACAGCCCAAAGTGGACGGTGCTAATATGTTGATTCAAGTGCGGTTTTTTAAGGTCTGTGGAGGTTAAAAACGGGGCTTTTTTAGCGTGTCGGAATTGCTTGAAACCGCGCTGCAGCCGCAGCGAAATTCGTGACGCAGACCACGAAAATCCAGGATTGAGAAAACGGATTGATCGCCACCGCGTTGGCAAACGTTAACGGTGCTTAGTGGCCGCCATTGCGAGGCCGCTGCGGCGGCAGCAGATGCTGTGACAGGCGATCGGTGGCCTGATAGTCCGGGATCGGCTGCACCAAGCCATCCAGGGCGTCGGCCCAGAACTCCACGCGGTCGATATCAGCGCGCAGGCTCTCAATGGCCTGACGCAATTTCTCCTTTGCCGGTTCGGCTGCTGACATGACATTCTCCGGCCCACTGGCGCTTCATCGTTTTCGTCCTCGCCCAGACATGAGTTAAACCCCTGAGAGATCGGAAGTTCCGGGAACTTTCGCGGGTGAAAATTCCGCTGCGCGAACTAGGCGCTGCGCTGCACCTGCCCGGGACTTACGATGAACACGTCGGCCTGCGGCGCCACTTCGGCGAAGGCGGCCGGGTCGGCGCCAGTCATGAAAACCTGCGCGCCGAGCCGAGCGAGCGCCGCATAGAGCGCCAGGCGCCGGTCGGGATCGAGGTGCGCCACCACCTCGTCGAGCAGCAGCACCGGCGCAAATCCGGTCATCTCGGTCAATAGCCCCGCGTGCGCGAGCACGAGGCCGATCAGCAGCGCCTTCTGCTCGCCGGTCGAAGCGTCCGCAGCGGGGATGCTTTTGGGTGAATAGATGACCGCGAGATCGGTGAGATGCGGGCCGTCGAGCGTGCGGCCGGCGGCGGCGTCGCGGGCACGGTTGTTCTTGAGGATGCCGCGGTAGCGTTCCTCGATCTCGACCGCGGGATGATCCGGCAACAGCCGCTCCATCCAGCCATCCAGCGCGATCTCGGCGGATGGGAAGGCATCGTCCTTGCGGTTCGCCAATGCGGCTTGCAGGCGGTGCACGGTTTCGGCGCGCTGCGCCGCCACCGCGACCGCGAGCTCCGCGGTCTCATGCTCGATGGCATCCAGCCAATGCGGATCGGGGCGAGGGTCCTCCAGCAACCGGTTGCGCGACCGCAGCGCCCGCTCCAGTGCATTGACGCGTCCCTGGTGCTCCGCATCGACCGCCAGCACCAGCCGATCGAGGAAGCGGCGCCGCTCCGACGCCGGCCCCGCGAACAACTGGTCCATCGCCGGCACGAGCCAGATCACCCGCAGATGGTCGGCAAAGGCGGCCGCGGAGCCGACCGGCTCGCGGTCGATGCGGCAGAGCCGAGTGCGCGTAGTGGCCTCCGCCACCGGTGGTTCGATGCCGGTGCCAAGCGTGGCCAGACCGAGCATGCCTTCGACCTCAGCCGAGACCGCCCACGAACCATTACCTTCGGAAAACGCGACCTCCTCGAGGGTGGCGCGGCGCAGGCCACGTCCCGGCATCAGGAACGAGATCGCCTCGACCAGATTGGTTTTGCCGGCGCCGTTCGGCCCGGTGAGCACGACGAGACTAGCCTCGATGTCGAGGCTCGCCGCGTGATAGCTGCGGAAGTTGGTCAGCGTCAGGCGGCGAAGCGAGGCGGCGGTCATGGCGTCGCTCTAAAGCAGCGCCGCTTAGGTCTCAAGGCGGCTTGGGTCTCAAGCGGTCCGAGCAACGATAAACGCTACACCCGCATCGGCATCAGGACGTAGAGCGAACCCTTGGCGTCCTTGTCCCCGATCAGCGTCGGCGAGCCCGGATCGGCAAGGCGGAGCACCGCCACCTCGCCGTCAAGCTGGGCCGCGATGTCGAGCAGGTAGCGCGAGTTGAAGCCGATATCGATCGGGTCGCCGTCATAGTCGACTTCGATCTCCTCGGTGGCGCTGCCGGAATCCGGATTGGTGACCGAGAGGATCAGCTTGCCGCTCGACAGCGACAGCTTGACCGCGCGGCCGCGCTCGCTCGACACCGTGGAGACGCGGTCGACCGCGGCCTCGAAGTCCTCTTTATCGACCACGAGCTCCTTGTCGTTGCCGCTCGGGATCACCCGGGCATAGTCCGGGAAGGTGCCGTCGATCAGTTTCGACGTGAGCACCACGTCGCCGATCGAGAAACGGATCTTGGCCGAAGACAGCTCGATGCTGACTTCGGCGCCGCTGTCCTCGATCAGCCGCTGCACCTCGGTCACCGTCTTCCGCGGCACGATGACGCCCGGCATGCCGGCGGCACCGGCCGGCACCGGCAGATCGGTCTGGGCGAGCCGGTGGCCGTCGGTCGCGACCGCGCGCAACGTCTGCGATTTTCCCGAACCTGCGACGTGCAGATAGATGCCGTTGAGATAGTAGCGCGTCTCTTCCGTCGAGATCGCGAACTGGGTCTTGTCGATCAGGCGCTTCAGGTCAGCGCCGGCGAGCATGAACTTGTGCGTCATGTCGCCGGCGGCGAGGTCGGGGAAATCGCTCTCCGGCAAGGTCTGCAGGGTGAAGCGCGAGCGCCCGGCGCGGACCGCCAGCACGGCGCGGTCGCTGGAGGATTCCAGCACCACCTGCGAGCCCTCGGGGAGCTTGCGCACGATCTCGTAGAACATGTGCGCGGGCACGGTGGTGGACCCGGCCGGCGCGACCTCAGCCGCGATCAACTCGATGACCTCGAGATCGAGGTCGGTGGCCTTGAGGCTCAGCGTCGACTTCTCGGCCCGCACCAGCACATTGGCAAGGATCGGAATGGTGTTGCGCCGCTCGACCACGCGATGGACGTGGCCCAGCGACTTCAGCAACTCGGCGCGCTCGATGGTGACCTTCATGGCGAACACAACCCCCAGAGGGTCACGAAAGTGGCGTGACTGCGCCGTTTTCGCAAGGGTCGAGCGCGTGGAACCGTAGGTTTTCCCTGCGATTCACGGGCTCAACCGCAAGCGAACGGTCACTCCTGTAACTGCCGCTTCAGGACCTCGATCTCATCGGCCAGCATGGCGTCGTTGCCTACCAGTCCTTCGATCTTGCGGACCGCGTGCAGCACGGTGGTGTGATCGCGTCCACCGAACCGGCGGCCGATTTCGGGCAGCGAGCGCAAGGTCAGCGTCTTGGCCAGGTACATCGCCACCTGCCGTGGCCGGACCACGTTGGCGGTGCGGCGCGACGACAACAGGTCGGCACGGCTGACGTTGTACTGGCGCGCGACGATGCGCTGGATGTCCTCGATCTTGACGCGCTTGGGTTCCTGCGGACGGATCAGGTCGCGCACCTCGCGCTCGGCCATTTCCATCGTGACCGGCTGACCGGTCAGTTTGTTATGCGCGAGCAGGCGGTTGATGGCGCCTTCGAGGTCGCGGCCGTTGTGAGTGACCGATTTCGCGATATAGGCGAGCACCGGCGCGGGAACGTCGAAGCTCGGATGATATTGTCGCGCCGCCAAGACGCGCGTCTTGAGGATTTCAAGTCGCAGATCTTCGCCAAGCTGCCCCATTTCGACGACGAGCCCGCCGGCGAGCCGCGAGCGCACGCGGTCGTCAAGGCTTTCCAGATCGGTCGGCGGGCGGTCGGCGGCGATCACCACCTGGCGGCCGGCGTCGATCAGTGCGTTGAGCGTGTGGCAGAACTCGGCCTGCGTCGACTTGCCTTGCAGGAACTGCAGGTCGTCGATCACCAGCACGTCGATACCGCGCAGCGCCTCCTTGAAGGCGAGCGCCGTCTGGGTGCGCAGTGCCGAGACGAAACCGTACATGAACTTTTCGGCGGTGAGATAGAGCACCTTTCGCTCGGCGCCGTTGTTGCCGGCCCAGGTGGTCGCCTGCAGCAGATGCGTCTTGCCGAGGCCCACGCCGGCGTGGATGTAGAGCGGGTTGAACATCACCGGCTCGCCGCGGCGCGCCAACGCCACTTGTTTCGCGGCCGCATGCGCCAGGGTGTTCGAGCGCCCGATGACGAAACTCTCGAAGGTCAGCCGTAGATCAAGCGGCGACCCGCCGAGCGCATCGTGTCCGGTGGAGACCGGGGCATAAACGGCGCGAAGCTCGCCGATGTCGAGCCGCCCGACCCGCAGATCGCGATGGGGCTCTATGATCTCGGGCGGTTTGACCTTGGGCGGCGCGGTGCGGATCATGGCGCTGCGCACGGCGACGTCGATCTTCTGGATATCGGTGTTCTCGCCCTGCCAGCAGGCCAGCACGCGGTCGGTGTAGTGCGACTGGATCCAGCTCTTGAGGAAGCGCGTCGGCACCGAGAGGTGCGCCGTGTTGACCTCGATCCGTTCGAGGTCCATGCGGGCAAACCAGCTTTGGAAAATATCCTCGCCGACTTCGGCGCGAAGCTTTTCCTTCACTCTCAACCAGCGCTCCTGATCCGGGCTCGTCATTTTTTTCTCTGGTGTAGGGCTGTTGTGCGGAACTCGGTGAAACGGACGGCTGACGGTGCCGGAGCCGTGACGCGCGGTTACTTCGCTTAAAGGTGGACGTTGAAGGCTGGCGGAGGGTGGTCCCTCGCGCATCGCGGCGAGGGCAGGCGGCTTAATCTAGCCGCGGACGACACTGATGTGCCGTCCACGGTGGGGTCTCCCGTTGCGCGCACTGCTGGTATTTTTAGTTTGGCGCTCACATTTGGAGAAAAAACCCACCGAATCGACCATAATGCCCCCCTCACCCGTTGCGAGCTTCGCAACGGCTGTGACCTTTCAGTCTTGTTGAGTACAAAGACCTCTACTTCGGGGCGCCCCTCACCACCGCACAGAAGTCACGAAGTTCAGACGAAGGCAGATCGCTTCAAACTCTTTCACAATGTTTGGACGAGCCGAGACTGTCCGATGACAGTCTCTCGTTCTCATCCTCGATGAGTTTGAACACGTCCCCCCTTCACTGAATTCGCGGGCAACCCGGAAGCGAATAAAAAATAGCACGCTCTCGATGGTCCGCAATGCACGTGTCGCGAAAACCCAGATGTGGCGTGGCTTCTGGCGCGGTCGGTGATGCTGTGATCTGTGGGTAAATTGACGCACAACGTCTTGAATCAACGTGGAGATTATCTGTCATCAATTTGTAGCAAAAGCCGCTGGAAGAAATCGACTCGACACCGATGATGGTCGATCCAAAATTTGGAGACTCAAACTCCTCGCTTGTGCATGGCTGATAAGCCCTTTGTCCACATGACATTTTCGTGACCGAAAACACAGGGTAACCCTCAGCTCGACAGAGCGCCGAAACGGTCCGAACCGTGGAGTCTGGGAATAGGTAAAAACACGTATGGACGCGCTTCTCGGCGACTCGTGACAATATTACAACGCCACGAAAACCGTCTCGCGAGCGGACACGCGCCCACGCCGGTTTCCAGATTGTCGCAATGTTGGAGACGAAAGCAGCGCTGCGCCCGAGACGGGCGACTGAGCTTACTTGCCGAGCTTGGCGATCTGATGGGTCAGCCGCGAAACCTTGCGGCTTGCGGTGTTCCGATGCACCTGACCCTGGCGCGCCGCGCGCATCAGCGCCGGTTCGGCACTCTTCATCGCTTCCAATGCCTTGTTGCGGTCGCCGGAGGCGATCGCTTCCTCAACCTTGCGGAGTTCGCCGCGCATGCGCGACCGGCGCGCCTTATTGACTTCGGTGCGGCGGGCGATCTTGCGGGCGGCTTTGCGGGCGGAGGAGGTGTTGGCCATGAACGCTAATCAAACCTGTCTGTGAATGCGGGCTGGATATCAAAATCCAATAGCGGCAGGAATTCCCGCCGCTAGCGGGTTGCTTATAGTCAGCAGGTGTTTTGCCGTCAATGACCGGGGATTTGGGCGGCATCGGGGCTGGCATCGAGGATCGACGCGTCGTGGGCATAGACCCAGGCGACCGCCCGGTAGGCCCAGTCGGTCTGGCCTTTGGCCATGGCGGCATCCCGCGCCTCCTGGCCGGGACCATCGGGCAGGTGGAACCGGGTCTTATTCTCCCACGAGCCATTCTGGATCTGCGTCGTGCGCGGCAGGCGGATGGTCTCGTAAAGCTTGAGCGCGCCCTCAATGTCGTCGCCGCATCTCAGCAGGCAGCCGGTGATGGCGACTGCGTCCTCGATCGCCTGCGCGCCGCCCTGGCCCATGAACGGGATCATCGGATGACAGGCGTCGCCCAGCATCGTCACCCGGCCGTAGGTCCAGCGCTCGATCGGCGGGCGGTCGAGCACGGCCCAGATGAAGGTCTCGTCGACCTCGTCGATGATGCGCTGAACCTGCGGGTGCCAGCCCGCATAGGCTGAGCGAAGGTCGTCGACGCTGCCCGGCTCGGTCCAGGACTCGCTGATCCAGTCTTCCTGCTCGACATGGCCGACAAAATTCAACATCCGCCCGCTCGAGACGAAATAATGCACGAAGTGCCGGCCGGGGCCGAGCCAAGCCGTCGTACTCCCTCGGAATGTCGCTCACCCGTTCGGCCGGGATCAGCCCGCGGTAGGCGCGGCAGGCGAACCGCGGGCGCTCCAGGCCCCGCAAGATGCGGCGGACCGCCGAGAAGATGCCATCGGCGCCGATCAGGATATCGGCGGACGCCTTCACGCCGTTCTCGAACGTGGCCGTCACGCCATCGGCGTTCTGCTCGACGTTGATGCAGCGATGGGCAAGATGCACGCGCTCCGTCGGCACCGCCTTGGCGAGCAGCGCATGCAGCTCGCCGCGATGGAAGATCATGTGCGGCGCGCCGAATTCCTTGGCGATAGCCTCGCCGAGCGGCGTCTTGGTCAGCGTGCGGCCGTCGTCCCAGCGGCGCTGATGAAAGAACGGCGACCGGTAGGCGACCCTGGCGCATTCCTCGCCGAGGCCGAGCCGGATCAGAAGGCGCGCTGCGTTCGGCCCGATGTTGATGCCGGCGCCGACTTCGGAGAGCAGCCGCGACTGCTCGTAGACCTGCACGTCGAAACCGGCTTGCAGCAGGCTGACCGCGGCGGTGAGCCCGCCGATGCCGCCGCCGACGATCGCGATCCTGACGTCCTTCTTTGCCATTACGCGACGCGCTTGCCGCGCACCTGATCGTAGCCCGCGACCGCGGCCGCCCGGTCACCGGCGGAGAACGGCGCAAGCGGCGGCTTCATTCGCGCCAACGCCGGATCGCCATGGATATGCGCGAGCAGCGCCTTCACGCCGGAAACCAGCGGCTTGCCATCGAACAGCTTGCGGATGGTGACGGCCGCATCGAGGGCGGCCTTGTCGCCCTTGGTCCAGGCCAATTGGCAGAGATCGGCGTTGAGGTTGGCGGTTGCCGAGATGCAGCCGGCGAAGGCGCCGCCGCGCGCATCGAGCAGCACCGCTTCGGTGGAGGGAAACACGTCGAAACTCTTGGAGATCGCCGCGGCGTCGCGGGCGTAGTTCATGTCGCCGGAAGAATCCTTCAGTCCCACGATGCGGGCGCCGAACGTGTCGAGCAGGCGCTTCACCAGCGCGACGTGCCAGTGCAGACCGGACTGCTGCGGATAGTGATAGAGATAGATCGGGATCGGCTGCTGTGCCGTCGCCTTCACGATGGTGTCGATATAGGCGACGAGTCCGTCGTCGGGCACGCCCTTGTAGTAGAACGGCGGCAGCACCAGCGCGCCGGCAAACCCGAGCTCTGAGGCATAGCGGGTGAGCGCCACGGCGTCGGCGGTGGCCGCCGCGCCGGTGCCGACCATCATGCGGTCGAGCGGCAGCTTGGCGTCGCGATAGGCATTCATCACGCGCTTGCGCTCGTCGAGCGAGAACGAGGTGGCCTCGCCGGTGGTGCCGAGCACGTTGAGCCCGTCGCAGCCGTTGTCGACGAGATAACGCGCGAGCTTGGTGGCGCGTGCGACGTCGGGCGAGCCGTCCTCGTTGATGGGTGTGGCGACGGCGGCGATCACGCCGCGATTCAGTTTTGAGTTCGACATGGCATTTCCTCAGAGTTCGTTGTCTTGAGATTATCCGCTCACATTGAACGCAGCCAGCGCCGCCATGTTGACGAGCTGCGAATCCTTGGCGCCGAGCGGTACGATCTGCACCGGCCGGTCGAGCCCGACCAGCATCGGGCCGATCACGGTCGCGCCGCCCAATTCCTGCAGCATCTTGGTCGAGATCGATGCTGAATGGAACGCCGGCATGATCAGCACATTGGCGGGCCCGGTGAGCCGGTTGAACGGATAGGCGGCAGCCGCTTCGGGATTGAGCGCCACGTCGGCCGCCATATCGCCTTCGTATTCGAAGTCGACGCGGCGCTGGTCGAGGATTTTCACCGCCTCGATCACGCGCGCCGAACGCTCGCCCTGCGGATGGCCGAAGGTCGAGAACGCCAGCATCGCGACACGGGGCTCGTAGCCCATGCGGCGCGCGACGCCGGCGGCTTCGATCGCGATCTCCGCCAGTTCGTCGGAGGTCGGCATTTCGGTGATCGCAGTGTCGGCCACCAGCACGGTGCGTCCCCGCGACAGCACCAACGACAGGCCGATGACGCGATGGCCGGGCTTGCAATCGATGACGCGGCGCACGTCTTCCAACGCCACCGAGAAGTTCCGGGTGACGCCGGTGACCATGGCGTCGGCGTCGTCGAGCGCCACCATGCAGGCGGCGAAATGATTGCGGTCCTGGTTGATCAGCCGCTGGACGTCGCGGACCAGGTAGCCTTGGCGTTGCAGACGCTCGTAGAGATAGGCGACATAATTGGCGTTTCGCTTGGACAGTGCGGCGTTGATGATCTGGATGCCTTTGCCGAGCTCGATACCGAGATTCTTCGCGCTCTGGCGGATCGGTTCCTCGCGGCCGACCAGGAGCGCAGTGCCGAGCCTTTCTTGCACGAAGGTCGCGGCGGCGCGAATGACCTGCTCTTCCTCGCCCTCCGCGAACACCACGCGCTTGGGCGATCGCTTCAGCCGGTGGAACACCTGCTGCAGCACTCCCGCAACCGGATCGCGCCGCGAGCGGAGCGACTGACGGTAGGCATCCATGTCCTCGATCGGTTTGCGCGCCACGCCGGTGTCCATCGCGGCTTTCGCCACGGCGGGCGGCACATGCGAGATCAGCCGCGGGTCGAACGGCACCGGGATGATGTAGTCCGGCCCGAACTTCGGCCGTGCGCCATAAGCCGCGGCGACCTCGTCGGGCACGTCCTCGCGGGCGAGCTCGGCGAGCGCGCGGGCCGCGGCGATCTTCATCTCCATGTTGATGGTGGTGGCGCGCACGTCGAGCGCGCCGCGGAAGATGTAAGGGAAGCCCAGCACGTTGTTGACCTGGTTCGGGTAGTCCGAGCGGCCGGTCGCCATGATGGCGTCGTCGCGCACCTCGGCCACCTCTTCGGCGGTGATTTCCGGGTCGGGATTGGCCATGGCGAAGATGATCGGCTTTGCCGCCATCGAGGCGACCATGGCCTTGGTCACCGCGCCCTTGGCCGAAAGGCCGAAGAACACGTCGGCGCCCTTCATGGCGTCGGCCAGCGTCCGTGCCGATGTCTTGACCGCGTGCGCCGACTTCCACTGGTTCATGCCGTCGGTGCGGCCCTGATAGATCACGCCCTTGGTGTCGCAGAGGATCAGGTTATCGTGCTTGAAGCCGATCGCTTCGAGCAGTTCCAGACAGGCGATGCCGGCGGCGCCGGCGCCGTTGCAGACGATCTTGGTGTCCTCGATTTTGCGTCCGGTCAGGTAAAGCGAATTGAGCAGGCCTGCGGTCGCGAATGATCGCGGTGCCGTGCTGATCGTCGTGGAACACCGGAATGTCCATCAGCTCGCGCAGCCGCTGCTCGATGATGAAGCACTCCGGCGCCTTGATATCCTCGAGGTTGATGCCGCCCCAGCCGGCGCCGAGCAGCTTCACGCAATTGATGATCTCTTCCGGGTCCTCCGACGACACTTCGAGATCGATCGAATCGATGTCGGCGAAGCGCTTGAACAGGACGGCCTTGCCTTCCATCACGGGCTTTGCTGCCAGCGCGCCGCGGTTGCCGAGGCCGAGGATCGCGGTGCCGTTGGTGATGACGGCGACGAAGTTGCCTTTGACCGTGTAGTCGTAGGCCTTGGCCGGATCGTCGGCGATGGCGAGCACCGGGATGGCGACGCCCGGCGAATAGGCCAGCGACAGATCGCGCTGCGTCGCCATCGGCTTGGTGGCGATCACCTCGAGCTTGCCGGGGCGGCCGCGGCTGTGAAAGTCGAGCGCTTCCTGATCGGTGAAGGTCGGCCGGTTGCTGTTGGATTTCTTTGCCATTTCAACACTATACCCCCGGCCACCGGGCCGCTCGGTGACGTTAGCGGAACCTCCCGGCCAAGCTCAAGGCACCGCCGGCCGATTAGGTGGCTGCGGGTGTGACGGCGAGGATTGAACCGACCGGCCGGGCAGGGTAAGCGGTGCGCCACCGCCTTCGTCCGAAGGCGGACTTCAACGGTCAAGAGCGGGCGTACTTTGGGCGTTGCGATATGATCCGGTTTTTGTTGCGCTTTGTGGGGCTGTTGCTGCTCGCCCTGGGATTTATCTTCCTGGTCTATGACGGCATCCGTTCAATTTCGGACGGCAGCATTTTGCTCACCCGGACGAGCGAGGTCTGGAATGTCGTTCACGACCGCAGCCTGGCGGCGTTCCAGGTCCTGGTCGAACGATACGCCGGCCCCGATATCTGGCAGGTTGTCATCTCGCCGATCCTTGAACAGCCCGCCTCGGCGGTGAGCTGCATCCTGGGCGTCATTCTGATTGTGATCGGCCGCAAGAAGAAGCCGTTGATCGGCTACGCCCGGGATTGAACCCAGGCTCGCTCGGTTAGATGTCCCACTCGGTGCGCTGACGGAAGATCTGGATCGGCGCGGCTTCGTGGCTGGCCTGGTAGCTGGTGTTGGTGAAGGACGGGGCCGGCGCGGCGGTGGCGCTGGCGACGTGGCCGATGGTGACGCCCAAGGCGCCGACCATCACGCAGGTCAGCAGCACCGCGCCAAGGATGCCGCCACGCGGCGACAGCAGGCAGAGGCCGGCGGCGATTTCGGCGGTTCCGGCCACCATGAGGAAACCCTGGCCAAAGCCGATTGCCTGGAACTGCTGGACCATCAGGCCGGTGCCGGTGAGCTTGGCGTATCCGGCGGCGATTGCGACCATGCCGAGCAGGATTTGCGCTGCGTAGATGCTGATGGTCTTGGTCATGGCGATAGCCCCTTTTCGATGAGGCCACCCTAAGAGCCGCCGGTATCGCCCGAATGTCGCGGTAACGCTGATTGGTATCGTCGGTATCGCGTCGCGATCGCCAAATCCGCGCACGGATTGGGGAAAATCGGCGGAACGATACAGACGATACAAATCCCGCCGGCCGCGAAACACCGACGATACAAGCCGCTGCCAGTATGACGGGTTGGGGGATTTCGGGATGCCTGTTACGCGCATGGCTCGTGCCGTGAAGACCAAGAACAAAGCCAAACCAGCGGCCGGGCCTGCCAAGGGCTCCAAAGGGACCAAGGGACCGAAGGCCGGCCCGCGATCCGGCAAGCCGCAAGACCGGCTCGCTAACCAGGACCGGCTTGCGGATGAACAGCGCAACGCGTTGGCGCTCAAGTCGATCAACGAAAGCGTCTACGACTGGAACGTCGAGACCGACGAGGTCTATTTCTCGCCGTCGCTGCGCGCCATGCTTGGGCTCAAGCCTGACCAGCCGATTACGCGCGAAGGCTGGGCCGACCTCATTCATCCGGACGACCGGCCGTCACATCGCCAACGGCTGCTCGCTCTGTTCCGGGGCGAGACGAAGCGCTTTGAAGCCGAATTCCGTTACCGCGCCGCCGCCGGCCAATGGCGCTGGGCACGCCAGCACGGCATCGCCGAGCATGACGCCAAGGGCCGGGTCCGCCGCATGGTCGGCGCCACCGGCGACATCACCGAAATCAAAGAGCGCGACCGCGAACTGCAATCGGCCAAGGCCGAGGTGGTCGCGGCGCAGCGCTATGCGCTCGCGCTCGAAGCCATCAACGAGAATCTCTACGACTGGGATATCGTCAACGATACCGTCTACTACGCGCCGGGCCTCTACAAGATTCTCGGAATTGCGCCCGAGCAGATGCGGTCGCCGCAGGACTGGACCGATCGCGTCCATCCCGACGACCGGCCGCTGTTCAAATACATGCTGGCGGAGCATCTGAAGGGCAACACGCCGCGCTTCTCGATGGAGTTGCGCTACCGGGATGGCGCCGGCAATTGGCGTTGGGCGCGGCAGGCCGGCATCGCGGTGCGCGGCCCCGACGGCCGCGCGCGGCGCATGGTCGGCGCCGCGGGCGACATTACCGAGGCCAAGCGCGACGATGAGGCGATGGTCGCCTCGGCCGATCTGCTGAAGGTCATGAGCCGGTCGACATTCGAGCTCCAGACGGTGCTGGACACGGTCGTCAACTCTGCGACACGCCTGTGCGACGCCGACGCCGCGCTGATCTTCCGGCGCGAAGATTCGCATTACCGCCTCGCCGCGGAAAGCGGCCTGAACCCGGAGCAGAAAACTTTTCTGGGCGGGCAACAGATCGTGCCCAACCGCAACTCGGCGGTTGGCCGCGCCGCGTTGGAGCGCCGCACCATCCATATTCCGGACGTCGCCGCGGACGACGAATACCGGTGGCCCGAGGCCGCCAAAGTCGGCAGCTATCGCTCGATCTTGGGCGTTCCGCTGCTGCGCGAGGGCGAGCCGATCGGCGTGATCACTCTGACCCGCAACACGCCGCGTCCGTTCAGCGCCCAACAGATCGAGCTGATTACGACCTTTGCCAACCAAACGGTCATTGCGATCGAGACCGTCCGCCTGTTCGAGCAGGTGCAGGAGCGGACCGCCGAGATCGAGCGCACGCGTTCCATTCTCGCCACCATGATCGACAACATGGACGACGGTCTCGCGCTGATGACGCCGACTGCCGATGGCGATGTGCGCTGCGATTTCGTCAACCAGCGCATGATGGAGTTCCAGCGCTATCCAGCCGATGTGGTGTTCCCGGGCTGCATGATGAGCGACGTGCGCCGCTTCCAGATCGGGCGCGGCGACTTCGGCGAAGTCGATCACGTCGAGGCCAAGGTCAAGGAGCTGGTCGATCATCTCAAGGTGCCGGGCGGTGTGCGCTTCGAGCGGACGTCGCCCAGCGGCCATTACATCGAGGTCAGCTACAAGCCGCTCGACAACGGCACCATCATCAGCATCCACCGCAATATCACCGAATTGAAGGAGCGCGAGGCATCGCTCGCCGCCGCCAAGGAAGCGGCCGAGGCCGCGCGCGCCGACACCGAGCATACCCGTCAGGTCATGCAGACCGTGCTCGACAACATGGGCGAAGGCGTCCAGATGCTCGACAAGGATTTCCGCGTCGAGTTCGTCAACCGGCGGATGCTGGAGCTGCAGAATTGGACGATGGAAATCGCCGGGCCGGGGACGTCGGGCTACGATTCGCTCCGCTACATGGCCAAACGCGGCGATTTCGGCGCCGACATCGACGTGGAAGAGACCGTCCAAGCGCGGGTCAAGCGCATCCGCGATCCGCGCGGCGCACGCTATGGGCGGCGCACCGTGGCCGGACGCGATGTCGAGTATAACTTCCATCCGCTTGCGGAGGGCCGCGTCCTGGCGGTCGCCCACGACGTCACCGAGGTCAAGCAGCGCGAAGAGGCGCTGCGGGCGGCGGGCGATATCCTCAAGCTGATCAGCCGCGGCCGTTTCGACCTCCAGACCGTGCTCGACACGCTGGTGGAGTCGGCGTCGCGGCTGTGCGAGGCCGACGGCGCCAACATCTTCCAGCTTGAGGGCGACACGCTTCGCGTGACGGCGAGCCACGGCTATTCGCGCGAGCTGACCGATTTCATGCTGAGCCAGCGCGTGACGCCGAGCCGCCATTCGCTGAGCGGCCGCACCGTGCTCGATCGCGCCGTCGTGCACATTCCCGACATCCTCGCCGATCCCGAATACACCTGGGCCGGCCCGCAGCAGTTCGGTGAATACCGCACCATGCTTGGCATCCCGCTGATGCGCGAGGGGCTGCCGATCGGCGTTTTGGCGATGACCCGCGAGGAGCCGCGGCCGTTCACACCCGCCCAGATCGAGTTGATCGCAACCTTTGCCGACCAAGCCGTGATCGCCATCGAAACGCTGCGCCTGTTCAACGAGGTGCAGGAGCGAACCGCCGAAAATGAGCGCACCCGCAAGGTCATGCAGACGGCATTCGACAACATGGGCGACGGCGTCGCGCTGCTCGACAAGGACTTGCGGCTGCAGTTCATGAGCCAGGAGCGCGTCAAGTCGCGGCAGTTTCCGCCGGAGCTGGTGCAGCCCGGCGTGCCGGCTCGCGACCTGATGTTGTTCCAGGCCCGGCGCGGCGACTACGGCCCGATTGCCGACGAGGCCGATATCGAGCGCAAAGTCGAAGCGGCCTTCGCGCGCATGACGAAGCCCGGCGGCACCCGCTACGTGCGGCCGGAAGATGGTCGCTACATCGAATTCAGCTTCAAGCCGATCAGCGACGGCGGCATCCTCGCGGTATTCCGCGACATCACCGAGTTGCGTCAACGCGAGGAAGCGCTGACGGCGGCGAAGGCGGACGTCGAACGCACGCGCCAGGTCATGCAGACGGCGTTCGACAACATGAGCGACGGCGTGGCGGTGATCGACAAGGACATGCGGCAGCAATTCATGAACCGTCAGCGCATCGATTCGCGCCGGCTGCCGCCGGAGCTGGTGCAGCCCGGCGTTCATGTCCGCGAGGTCATGCTGTTTCAGGCGCGGCGCGGGGACTACGGTCCCGTCAACAGCGAGGCGGACGTCGAGCGCTATGTCGAGGCGTCGTTGGCGCGCCTGACGACGCCGGGCGGCACCTCTTATGTCCGGCACCAGGACGGCCGCGAGATTGAGTTCAGCTTCAAGCCGATCAGCGACGGCGGCATTCTCGCGGTGTTCCGCGACATCACCGAGTTGCGCCAGCGCGAGGAAGCACTGGCCGCGGCCAAGGAGGACGTCGAGCGCACCCGCGAACTGATGCAGACCATCCTCGACAACATGGGCGACGGCGTCACGCTCTGGGACAAGGACTTCGGCTGGAAGTTCAGCAATCGCGTGCACATCGGACGGCAAGGCTACACGCCGGATATGCTCTATCCCGGCGCGTCCGGCTACGACATGATCCGCTTCCAGGCGGAGCGCGGCGAGTATGGCCCGCTGAATGCCGACGAGATCGAAAACAAGGTTCAGGAAATCGCGGCGATCATCCGCAATCCGCTCGGCGGTCGCTACGAGCGGCGCACGACCAGCGGCCGTTACATCGAGTTCAGCTACAGCCCGCTATCCGACGGCAGCGTGCTTGGCGTCTATCGCGACATTACCGAGCTCAAGGACCGCGAGCAGGCCTTGGCCCGGGCCAAAGAGGATATCGAGCGCACGCGCGCGGTGATGCAGACCATCCTCGACAACATGAACGACGGCGTCATCCTGCTTGATGCCGACTTCAACTTCGTGTTCGGCAACGAACAGTTCATGGGCAAGCTCAAAGTTCCGCCCGATGTGGCCGTGGCCGGAAAATCCGTCGAGGACATCATCCGCTATCAGGCCGCGCGCGGCGATTTTGGGCCGACCGACGACGTCGAGCGCACCGTCAAGGAACGCCGCGCCATGATGCTGACGCCCGGCGGCGTGCGCTACGAGCGCAAGACGGTGAGCGGCCGGCACCTCGAGTTCAATTACCAGCCGATCGCCGGCGGCGGCCTGCTCGGCGTGCATCGGGATATCACCGAGATCAGGGAACGCGAGCAGGCGGTCGAGCAGGCGCGCGGCATCATGCAGTCCGTGCTGGACAACATGAGCGACGGCGTCACGCTGTTCGATTCCGACTATCGCTTGAAATTCACCAACCAGCGTCTCATCGATTTCCTCAAGCTGCCGCCCGAAGCGGTCGAGCCGGGACTGTCGCTGATGGACATTCTGCGCTACCAGGGCCGGCGCGGTGATTTCGGCCCGGTCGAGGAGGCCGAGTACCTCGCCAGCGCACGATTTGACTTCATCACCCAGCCGGGCGGCTGCTATTTCGAGCGGCGCACCCCGGACAAGCATCTCGATTTCCGCTTCATTCCGCTGCCGAACGGCGACACCATCGCGGTCACGCGCGACATCACCGAGTTGAAGGACCGCGAGCAGGCGCTCGCCACCTCGAAGGAGGCGGCCGAGACCGCGCGCGACGAGGTCGAGCGCACGCACCAGATCATGCAGACCGTGTTCGACAATCTGGGCGACGGCGTTTCGCTGTTCGACAAGGATTTTCGCTGGGTGTTCAGCAATCGGCACCACCGCGAGCTGCATGGCTACACGCCGGACAAGATTCAACCGGGCGATTCCGCCTTGAAGCTGATCCGTCACACCATCACGCGCGGCGAGTATGGACCGCTCGACGACCTCGACATCGACGCCCAGGTCGCCGAAGTCGCCGCGCGGATGCGCAAGCCCGGCGGCAACCGCTACGAGCGGCGCGCCTATGGCGGCCGTTACATCGAATACATTTTCCGGGAGCTCGAGGACGGCGGCCTGCTCGGCGTCTATCACGACATCACGGAATTGCGCGAACGCGAGGCCGCGCTCGCCGTGGCGAAAGAAGCGGCGGAGGCCGCCCGCGCCGAGGCGGAATTGGCGACGCAGGCCAAGTCCACCTTCCTCGCCACCATGAGCCACGAAATCCGGACGCCGATGAACGGCGTGCTCGGCATGATGGAGATTCTCGAACACCAGGGCCTGGACAAGGAGCAGCTCAAAAGCGTGGCGACGATGCGCGATTCCGCGCAGGCGCTGCTGCGCATCATCGACGACCTGCTCGACTTCTCCAAGATCGAGGCTGGCCGCCTGGAGCTTGAAGAAACCGCGTTCTCGCTGTCCGGCCTGATCACCGGCGCGATCGACACCTTCCGCCCGCAGGCGTCCGCCAAGGGATTGTTGCTGGAAGCCTACATCGCCGCCGGCTCGAACGACGCGCTGGTCGGCGATCCCACCCGGGTTCGGCAGATCCTGTTCAACCTGTTGTCGAACGCGCTGAAATTCACCAACAAGGGCGGCGTCGAAGTGCGTGCCTCGACGAGCCCGCTCGGCGACGGCTCGACGCGCGTCACATTGGCGGTGCGCGACAGCGGCATCGGGCTGAGCGACGAGCAGCGGGCGCGGCTGTTCCAGCCGTTCGCGCAGGCGGACTCCTCGACCACCCGGCGATTTGGCGGCACCGGCCTCGGCCTTTCGATCGTGCGGCGCCTGACCGAGTTGATGGCCGGCAGCGTCGATATCCAGAGCACGCCCGATCAGGGCTCGACCTTCACGGTGACCCTGACGCTCAAGGCAGCTCCGGCGGATTCGCCGCTTGCGGCCTTGCTGCGGCCCGATGCGGTGCCGAAGCCGGATGCGCTGCGCGCCCGCAGCGAGCGACTCCGCGTGCTGGTGGTCGACGACCATCCGGTCAATCGCGAGGTGCTGGTGCGGCAGCTCGATCTGATCGGGCTCGCCACCGACAGCGCCAACGACGGCGTCGAGGGCCTGGAGGCCTGGGCGGCCGGCCAATACACCGCAGTGCTGGCGGACATTCATATGCCGCGCATGGACGGCTACGAGATGGCGCGCCAGATCCGGGCCGCCGAGGCCGCAGGCAAGAAGAAGGGCCGCACGCCCGTGGTCGCCGTCACCGCCAACGCCATGAAAGGCGAGGAGGAGCGCTGCATCGAAGCCGGCATGGACGCCTATCTGGTCAAGCCGGTGAACATCGAGCGCCTGCGCACCACGCTGGAGCGCTGGCTCTCGGTCGATCGCGCCGGCAACGGTCATGCCGCCAACAACGGCTGCGCCCGGCGGCAGCGCGATCGATCGCAGCGTGCTCGGCGCCTGGCTGGGCGACGACCACTCCGCCATCGATTCGCTGCTCGGCAAATTCCGCGACACCGCGGTGGAGACGCAGCGCGAGATCGACAGCGCCTCGCGCAACGGCAACCTCGCGGCGCTGGCCGCCGCCGCCCACAAGCTCAAGGGCGCGGCGCACGCGATCGGCGCCAAGGGCGTCGGCATCGCCGCGGCGACGCTGGAGCAGGCCGGCAAGGCCGGCGACCGCGCCCGCTGCCACGATGGGCTCGGACCGCTGGCGTCGGAATTGCGCCGGGTGATGGCGGAGATCGACGCGCAGCGCCGCGCGCAGTAGAGCCGCGTCGGTCAGCGCGCGCGGCTGTGGCCGCTGCTTTGCCCAACCCGATCTGCACGTTGACGATGTAGGTGGCCTGCGGCGTGATGGTGACCGATTGCCGGTTGCCGTTGGTGCTCACCGACAGGGCCGCGGTGAAGCTGTCGCCTTTCGCTACCGCCGAGATGCGGCCGCCGTTGACGCGGCCGCTGATCGAGCCGGAGACGCCGTAGGCGGACTCACTCCACTGGCCGGAAATCTGGCCGTTGCGTTCGACGACGTTGCTGGTCAGCTCGAACTTGTAGTTGTCGCTGGCGCATCGGATCGCCAGCGCAAGGCCGTTGCTGGCCTGGTTATAGGTGTAGGTGGCGCGGCAGCGCAGCTTCTCATGGATGTCGTTGGTCAGATCGATCTTGCCGCCGCCCGTCCAGGTGCCGGCCAGCATCGCGAACGGATGCACCTTGGCCGGCGCTGCGGGCGGGACCTCATCTGCGTCCGGCGACTGGACGTGTCCTTCCGGGATTCGCTCCATTTGGAATTGGGCGGCGGCGGGCACGAAGGCCGACGCGAGCACGAAGGCGGCAGCGCCGCAGATCAGTTTCAACGTCATGGCCTTAAGTCCCCTTACTGGAATAACTCGCCTGCATTGGTGGGTTTGGAAAGCCTTTAGGTTCAACTCCCATCGGGCTTGATCCTGGTTTGCAATCCTACCTCGCTCAGTCTTTGGGCGGAACGAACATGTAGCCGACGCCGCGCACGGTGCGGATCGCATCGGGATGCGCCGGATCGGCCTCGATCTTGCGGCGCAGCCGGGTGATGCGGAGATCAATGGCGCGGTCGAAGGCTTCCATCTCGCGGTGTGCGGCCGACTCCAGCAGCCAGTCGCGTTGCAGCGGCCGGTTGGGGTTTTCGGCGAACAGCTTCAACAGGTCGAATTCGCTGGCCGTCAGCGTTTCCTCGCTGCCGTCGGCCGGATCGGCCAGCACGCGCTTTTCGAGGTCGAGGACGCGGCGGCCCATCCGTACGCGCGGCCCCGATGTGGCCGGCGCGCCGGTCGAGCGGCGCAGCACGCTCTTGATCCGCGCCAGCAGCTCGCGCGGCTCGTAGGGCTTGCCGATGTAGTCGTCAGCGCCGGTTTCGAGCCCGACCACGCGGTCCACCGTGTCGGAGGCGGCGGTGACCATGATGATGCCGATCCGCCCGCTCTTCTCGCGGAGCCAGCGCGCCAGCGCGAAGCCGTCCTCGCCGGGCAGGCCGACGTCGAGCAGCACCAGCGCCGGCAGCTCGCGTTCGAGCAGCCGCCGCAGCGCGACGCCGCTGTCGGCGGGGCTGACCCGGAAATTCTGCTTGTCGAGGTAGTCGCACAGCAGCTGGCGCTGCGTCGCCTCATCCTCAACCACAACGATATGCGGACGGTGATCCATGCCCCCGACGACTTGCAAACTCCAAACGCGACTTCGCTCCTACTTCAATCGCATCGATTCCGGCGCGGGCGATCTGAGCATCCTGGGACGACAGCACGCCGGAGACGCCGATGGCGCCGACGATCTTGCCGTCCAGCACGATCGGCACGCCGCCTTCGAGCGGGACGATGTCTTTCAATGCGAGAAAGCGAAGGCCGGCGCCGCCGCCGGCGATGGCGTCGTCCAGCACCTTGGACGGCCGCTTGAACATCAGCGCGGTTTTCGCCTTGCCCTGGGCGATCTCGATCGAGGAGAGCTGCACGTCATCGCGCCGGTGCAGCATGACGATGTTGCCGCCGCTGTCGATGATGCTGATGACCACCGCCCAGTTGTTCTTGGACGCCTCGGCTTCGGCCGCGGTCATGACCTTGCGCGCGTTCTCGATGCCGATCGGCGGGCCGTAGGGCGGCGGCGTGGTCTGCGCCCGGGCCGGCAGAGCGGCCAGCAGGGCGAGCGCACAGGCGCCGGCAAGGGTCTTCAGCGTGGTCATAGGGCCTCCCCACGAACATCCAATCGGCCGCAGCATAAGTCGTTGGGAGCGGAAGGGAAACAGGGCGCGACGCCGCTCGCGCGTCCGTGACGGTGCGGTGACGCGGAATGGCTGGATTGTGACCCCGGACGGCGTGCCGAACGCGCCAATTCGGCCTATATATGCGGCATCCAATTCGGGAGAACGAACGATGTTCATGTTCAAGAAGTCGCTCGACATACCGTCCAAGGCCGACGCATTGCCCGGCCGGCCCAATCCGATCCGCACCGCGGCGACGCATTTCGTCAACGGCAACCCGCTGAAGGGACCCTATCCGGCAGGGTTCGAGACCGCGATCTTCGGGTTCGGCTGCTTCTGGGGCGCCGAGCGGAAGTTCTGGGAGCTTGGCGACGGTATCTACACCACCGCGGTCGGTTATGCCGGGGGCCCGACGCCCAACCCGACCTACGAGGAGGTCTGCTCCGGGCGCACCGGCCACAACGAGGTTGTGCTGGTGGTTTATGATCCGAAAAAGATTTCCTACGAGAAGCTCCTGAAGACCTTCTGGGAGAACCACGACCCGACCCAGGGCATGCGCCAGGGCAACGACGTCGGCACCCAGTATCGCTCCGGCATCTACGCGACGACGCCGGCGCAGAAAAAAGCCGCCGAGGAATCCAAGGCGTTGTTCGGCAAGGCGTTGGCGGCCAAGCGCTTTGGCGCCATCACCACCGAGATACTCGACGCGCCGCCGTTCTATTTCGCCGAGGACTATCACCAGCAGTATCTCGCCAAGAACCCGATGGGCTATTGCGGGCTCGGCGGCACCGGCGTGTCCTGCCCGATCGGAACGGGCGTCACGGCCGCCGCGCATTGAATGCGCTGACGCGAATGCCAACAGGGCCGCGGCAGCGGCCCGTCTTAATGCCAGGAGGGCCGCGTCAGCAGCCCTCTTTCTTTTACGGCTGGAACAGCAGCAGCCCGAACACCAGGAACATGACGATGTGCACGGCGCCCTGCAGCATGTTGGTGCGGTCGCCGCCGAAGGTCAGCGTGGAGACAACGAGGGTGACGGCGAGCAGCACCATCTGCTCCTGACCGAGCCCCAGGATGGTCGGCGTGCCTTTCAGCACGCCAAGAACGAGCACCGCCGGTATGGTCAGGCCGATCGTCGCCAGCACCGAGCCGAGCGCGATATTGACGGCCCTTTGCAGGCGGTTTCGCAAGGCGGCCTGCAAGGCGCCCATCGCCTCCGGCGCCAGCACCAGCACGGCCACGATGACGCCGGCCAGTGCCGCCGGCGCGCTCATCGCCTTCACGGCGTGGTCGACGATGTGCCCGAGTTCTTCGGTGAGATAGACCGCGGGCAGCAGCGTCAGCAGGAGACCCACGGTGTGGAACGCGATGGGATGCGCGCCGGCATGCGCCGCCTCCGGCGGCGCTTCGGGCAATGCGCTGCCGTCGGCTTCGATCGGGTCCTGAAAGAAGCTGCGATGGCGCGCGGTCTGCATCGTGAGGAACACGATGTAGAGTGCGAGCGTGAGAACCGCGATGGTGATGGCCTGCGGCGTCGACAGGATCGGTCCTGGCGCCCTCGCGGTGAAATTCGGCAGGATGAGCGCGAACACCGCGAGCGGGATCACGACCGACAGGAACGCGCGGGCGCCGGGCAAATTGTAGGTCTGTTCGTGATGCCGCAATCCGCCGAGCAAGAGGCACAGGCCGATCGTGCCGTTGAGCATGATCATCACCACGGCGAACACGGCGTCGCGGGCGACCGGCGAGCTGCCGGTGCTGGTGGCGATCGCCGTCACGATGAAGGCCACCTCGATGATGGTGACCGACATGGTGAGGATCAGCGTTCCGTAGGGCTCGCCGAGCGTCTCGGCGAGATGCTCGGCATGGCGCACCACGCCGAAGGCCCCCACAGGATCGCGGCGAACAGCCAGGCGAACAGCAGGAGCGTCAGGCCGGTGTTGCTTGCCGCGGCGGCGAACCAGCCGCTGCCGAATATCAGGAACAGCGCCGCGGTCAGCCAGACCGCCCCGATCTGAGCTTCGTTTCGGATCAGCTTGAGCATCGGCAGCCCCTTGGTGGCCACATCCGGATGGTGTTTAGCGCCGCCCTAAGCCTTCATTAACCATAAGAATGTTAATCCGGCTTAACTTTTCCGGGCCCGGATTCGCATGCGGCTGCGCCGCCTCCTTGTCGTCATGTTGTCGCTGCTGACGCTCGCCGCCTGCGCGCGACAGGTGCCGCGCTATGCCGCGGCGCCGGAAGGCGCGATCGCGAGGTCCGAACTCGACATGCGGATGTATGGCGCGCCGCAGCCGGCGTCTTACGCGGTGCGCCGGGTGGCGCAGGTCGTGCCGGTCGCCGCGACATTCGAGGACGGGCCCTACACGCTCGATAGCGGCGACAAGTTGAGCATCGTGGTGTTCGGCCAGGACACGCTGTCCAACAATTACACCGTCGATGCCCAAGGCACGGTGAGCCTGCCGCTGGTCGGCGCGGTCGAAGCGCGCGGCCTCACCACCTCGCAACTGGGCAGCGCCATCGCCGCACGACTGCGGTCCGGTTACGTCCGCGACCCGAGCGTCGCAGTCGAGATCGAGACCTATCGGCCGTTCTTCGTGCTCGGCGAGGTCACCTTCCCCGGCCAGTATCCTTACGTGCCCAACATGACGGTCGAGAACGCCATCGCGATCGCCGGCGGTTTCACGCCGCGCGCCTCCAAGGACAAGGTCAGCATCACCCGCAAGGTGCAGGGCGCGCCGTCCCGCTTGGTGCTGCCGCTGCGCTATCCGCTCCGCCCCGGCGACACCATCGAAGTCTCCGAACGCTGGTTCTGATTCCCCTCCGGTTGCCCTAGGATGGTCCATGCAACCCATGGGGAGGGACTCATGCGCGCTGTCCGTTTCACTGTCCTGCTGCTTGGCTTGGTCTGCGGTTCGCTGCCGGCCTTCGCCGCCGATAAATTTCCAACCCGCCCGATCAAATTCGTCGTCGGCTTCCTGGCCGGCGGTCCGAATGACACCATCGCGCGCATCTTTTGCGATTGGCTGCAACCGCATCTCGGCGCGCCTTGCGTGGTCGAGAACAAGGTCGGGCAGGGCGGCATGATCGCGGCGAAGTCGGTGATCAATTCACCGCCCGACGGGTACACCATCATGTTCGTCGCGCCAAACAACGCGATCGGCCAGAGCCTCTACAAGAGCCTGCCGTTCAATCACGTCCGCGACACCACGCCGATCGCCGGCATCATGCAGCTTGCCAATATGATGGTGGTGCCGCCATCGCTGCCGGTGAAGACCGTCGCCGAGTTCATCGCCTACGGCAAAGCCAACCCGGGCAAGCTGACCTTCGCGTCGTCCGGCAACGGCACCTCGGTTCACATGTCGGGCGAACTGTTCAAATTCATGACCGGGCTCGACATCGTTCACGTGCCTTATCGCGGCTCGGCCGGCATCTACCCGGATCTGCTGACCGGCAAGGTCGACACGCTGTTCGACAATCTGCCGGGCGTGGTGGAATTCGTGAAGGCCGGCAAGCTGCGTGCGCTCGGCGTGACCACGGCGAAGCGCAATGCCGCGCTGCCCGACGTGCCGACGGTCGGCGAGACGGTGCCGGGCTACGAGGCGAGCGTGTTCTACGGTGTCGCCGGGCCGAAGGGCATGCCGCCCGAGGTCGTGGCGATCTTGAACAAGGCCTTCAACGAAGCCCTCGCCGATCCCAGGATACAGAAGCGCCTCGCCGATCTCGGCGCTGAGCCGATGCCGATGACGCCGGAGCAGTTCGGCAAGCTGACGTCCGACGAGACGGAGAAATGGGCCAAGGTCGTCAAGGCCGCCAATCTCTCGATTGAATAGGCCGGTCGCCAAAATCAATCGGCCGCGCGGTGTTCTGCCGCGCGGCCGAAACGTTTCAGTCGTAAGCGAAGCTAGTTACTTCTTCATGTGCTTGGCGAAGAAATCCGTGGTCCGCTTCCACGCCACATCGCGGCTGTCCTTGTGGAAGCTGCCGCGCTCGTCGCAATGGAAGCCGTGGCCGGCGTCCTTGTAGACGAAGATTTCAACATCGGGCCGCTTCTGCTTGATGATCTCGACGTCGGTCATCGGGATGCTGGCATCCTTGTCACCGAAATGAAGCTGGGTCGGGCACTTCGGCTTCTCGTCGGCGAACGCGACGATGCGGCCGCCGTAGTAGCCGACCGCGGCGCTCAGGCCCGACAGCCGGGTGGCGCCGAGAAAGGCGATGGTGCCGCCCATGCAGAATCCGATGATGCCGACCGGGCCGACCGACGACAGCTCTTTCACCGCCGCTTCGGTGTCGCGCATCATCGCGTCCCAATCAGGCTTGGCGACGAAGGTGCGGGCCTTCTCGATTTCCGGCGGCGTGTAGCCGGACTGGAAATCCTTCTGCGTGCGATCGAACAACGCCGGCGCCACTGCGGCATAGCCTTCCTTGGCGAAGTCGTCGCACACCTTGCGGATATGCTGATTGACGCCGAAAATTTCCTGAATGACGACAATGCCGCCCTTCGGTGTGCCGGCCGGATCGGCCCGATAGGCGCCGAGCTTGAAGGAGTCGGACGCGGAGAGCGTGAACTGCTTACCCAAGTGAACCTCCCATACAGTGACATTTCGCACAGGCCGGGCCGGGTTTCGGCGGCCGGTCTGGGCCCCTGTTTATCACGGCTTTGCTGGATTTGAACCGCGTCTGCGCGGGGTCGGCCCCCGCGGGCCAGGCAGGGCGCTGAACCTTTTGCGACAGCCGCCCGACCAATGTGCGGATAGGCAATTCAACGATCCCCAGGGATCAAAGGAGAGTGTCATGATTCGTAAATCTACCCTTCTGGCCGTCGCCGCGAGCGCTGCGCTCGGCCTTGCCATGCTTGCTCCGACATCGGCCAGCGCCATGCGCGGTCACGGCGGCGGCCACGGCGGCGGCGGAATGCACGGCGGCCACGGTGGCGGCGGGATGCACGGTGGCCACCACGGTGGTGGGCGCGTCATCCACATCGGACATCGTCACCATCACCCGCACTGGCACGTTCGCTATCACCGCCCGATCTGGTATGGTGTTCGCACGGTCGGTTACACCGGTTACACCGTTGCCCGTCCGGTCGCCGGCCCCTGCACCTGCCTGAGCAAGGAATACACCCCGGACGGCCGCGTGCTGTTCAAGGATCTCTGCACCAACGAAGCGGCGATCAATCCGCCGGTTGTCGCGCCGCAGCAGAGCAGCTCGATCGATGCCCCGGTGCAGCAGGCGTCCAACGTGCAGTACCAGACGGCCCCGGCGAACTTGCTGCCGCAAGTCGACCCGATGACCGGGCAGCCGAAGTAAGCTCCGCTCAGGTTGCGTGAGTGTGTAGTTGAGAACCCCGGCCTCGCGCCGGGGTTCTTTTTTATGCGTCTTGACGCGCGCGAGCACGCGCGCCTTGTGCCGCAGATGACGTACTCGATCATGACCAGCCCCTCTTATGCGGGCGTCAATCCGAACGCCTCGGCCAGCAGCGCGTAGGAGTGTTTGCGCGCCTCGTGGTCGTAGATCATGGTGGTGACCATCACCTCGTCGGCCTGCGTCGCTTTGATCAGCGGCTCGAGGTGCGCCATCACGGTAGGCTTGCTGCCGACGACGAGTCTGGCGCGGTTCTGCCCGATCAGCGCGCGGTCGGTCGGGGAATAGCTGTGCGCCGCGGCCTCCTCGGGGCTCGGGATCGGCTGGTAGCGGCCCTGCCGCCGCAGCGCGAAGTTCAGATCGACAGAGGTGGCGAGCCGCTCGGCGGCGGCGTCGGTGTCGTCGCAGACCACATGCAGCGCCAGAATCGCCAGCGGCTTGTCGCGCGTCGCCGATGGCTTGAATTGCTCGCGGTAAGTCATCATCGGCCCGACCGGATCGAAATCGGAAAAATGATGCGCGAACGAGAAGCCGGCGCCGACATGGGCCGCGAGCTGCGCGCTGTAGCCCGACGAACCGAGAAGATAAAGCGGCGGCAGCGGCACGTCCGCCGGCATGGCGTTGACCTTGCGAAACGGATGGTTCTCCGGAAACAGCCGCCCTTCGAATGCCAGCAACTCCTGGAAGCGGTCGAGAAAATCGTCGCCGGCGGGATCGTCCTGCCGGCGACGAAGCGCATAGGATGTCGCCGGGTCGGTGCCCGGCGCGCGGCCGAGGCCGAGATCGATGCGATTGGGAAACAGGCCTTCCAGCACCTTGAAGCGTTCGGCGACCTGGAGCGGCGCGTGGTTCGGCAGCATCACGCCGCCGGAGCCGACGCGCAGATGCTCGGTCGCCGCCGCGATCTGCCCGATCATGATGTCGGGTGCCGAGCTTGCGATGTTGGGCATGTTGTGGTGCTCGGCCACCCAATACCGGGTGAAGCCGAGCCGGTCGGCGAGACGGCCGAGATCGATGCTGTTGCGCAGCGCTTGCGGACCGGAGTTGCCAGTGGTGACGGGCGACAGGTCGAGGACGGAAAGCGGGATCATGGCAGACAGTTAGCGTGCTGTTGCCGCTTTTGCCATGAGGCCGGCGGCTGGGCAGCTTACTGCTGCGGGATAGCGAACGGATTGGATGCCGGATTGATGCCGAGCGGGTTGTTCGCGGGTGCGGCGCGCTGGGCGGTGCGGACACGTTTTTTGCGCACGACCTTGGCTACGGCCTTGGCGCGGGCTTCGCGGCCTTGGGCTTGGCTATGGGTGTCGGGACGGCCGTCGGGGCGGATCAATGCCCTCATCCGGGGTGGCGATCGAGGCCGTGGTGTCGGGCTCGGGGATCAGCGGCTCAGCGGCGCTCGCTTCCAGATCCGGTATGGCTTGCGTCTCGACGGCGGCAACGGTTGGGGTTTCGGGCTTCGGCGCTTCGGGCGGAGCATCGAGGATCGGGGCGTCCGATGCGGTAGTTACCGGCGCGTCCGGTTGGATCGCCGCGACAGTGCGTTCAGGCTCCGGCGTTTCCTTGGCCGGTTCGGCCAAATCTTGTTTGGCCAGGCTTTGTTCGACCAAGCTTTGTTCGACCAAGTTTTGTTCAATCAAATCTTGCGACGGAATGATCGCGAGCGGCGGCGCCGGACGGTCGAACGCCGTCGGGGCGACCCGGACCACCGCCGGCGAGACCGTGCTGACGGCAAACCGCAGATCGTACATCACCGGCACCGCGGCGAGACCGCGGCGGGCCTCACTATCGGCGGCCGGCGTGACCGAGACCAGCGCGGCGTGCGCTGCCGTCACCGGCAGCCCCTCGTGGATGTCGTTGAGCGACACCGCCATGCGAAGGCCGGCAAAGATCACCACAAAGCCGCATAAGAATGTCGCCGCAATCAGGCGGAAACTCGGAAGCATGAAGCTCAACCTCGATTCCCACGCCAACACGGGAGCGAATCTCCATATCTGAGTCGGCGGGGCGTAAACATGGATTTGTCAGCCTATGATGGAATTTGAGTGTTGCCGCGCTGTCCCATCTGGACGAGACGCCAGGTGTTTCCGATATTCTCTCGGGTGAGGGGCCTTGAGGCTGCCACACGATCGCCGATACTGAGGCGGGCGAACAGGGAGTTGTGCAATGCCGTCGGCGAGCGAATGGAAGGTGCCAGCCTCCGTGCAGCCGAAGCCCGAGGATTACGGCTACGATCTCGATGCCGCGCTCAGCGCCGTCGTCGGCATCCGCGCCATCATCCCGGGCGATGCCTTCACCGCGGAGACGCTCGGCACCGAGCGCGCCGGTAATGGCGTGCTGATCCGCGCCGATGGCCTCGTGCTGACCATCGGCTATCTGGTGACCGAGGCCGAGACCATCTGGCTCACGCTGATCGATGGCCGCGCGGTTCCCGGCACCGTCCTGGCCTACGACCAGGCCACCGGCTTCGGCCTCATCCAGGCGCTGGCGCGGCTCGACCTGCCGGCGCTGCCGATCGGACAGTCCAGCGCGGTGTCGGTCGGCGAGCGCGTAGTTGTCGGCGGGGCCGGCGGACGGCAGAAGTCGGTCGCCGCGCGGATCGTTGCCAAGCAGGAGTTCGCCGGCTACTGGGAGTATGTCGTCGACGAGGCGATCTTCACCGCGCCGTCGCATCCGAACTGGGGCGGCACCGCGCTGATCGGGCCGCGCGGCGAATTGATAGGCATCGGCTCGCTGCAATTGCAGGAGGGCCGCGAGCAGGGCCCGCCGGGCGACATCAACATGATGGTGCCGATCGATCTGCTGAACCCGATCTTCGACGACCTCTTGACACTCGGCCGGCCGAAGGCGCCGCCGCGGCCGTGGCTCGGGCTTTACGCCACCGCAATCGAGAACCGCGTCGTGGTGGTCGGGCTTGCCAAGGATGGGCCGTCGCAGAAAGCGGATCTGCGCACCGGCGACGTGCTGCTTTCTATCGCCGGCGCCGAGGTCCGCGATCTCGCCGGGCTCTATCGCAAGGTATGGTCGCTTGGTGCCGCCGGCCTCGAAATCCCGATGTCGATCTACCGCGACGGCAAGACCATCGAGACGCGGGTCAAATCCGGCGACCGCGCCCGCTTCCTCAAGGCGCCGAAGCTGCATTGATTGTTCCGTCGGCAAGACGGGCGTTCCAGGGAGCCTCATGGCCAAAAAGCAAGCCAAAAAGCGCGCTAAGCCGAAGTCGCGGCCGCCGCGGCCGGACAAGATGCCCGGTCCGATCAAATACAAGAAGCCGACGGGAGATTCCGAACCGAGCATGCTCGAAATCGCTTCGATGCGAAAAAAGAAAAAGATCACCAAGAAGCCGCGCTAGGTTCCTTTCGAGCAATGTTCCCGCGGCAACCATGCACGGCCCAAGACGTTGGCCTGGTGATGAACAAGCACGCCAGGCGAAAGTCCACCGAGCCGCCGGATCCGGCAAGCCTTCCCGGCCCGGTCAAATACTCACCGCCAAAAGGGCATCGCCAGCAGCCGCGAATGCTGGACGTGGCAACGCTTCGCTCGAACCCAATATTGCGGCCACTGGTCGAACGAGTGACGCGGGAACTTCATCGGATGCGGGAGCTTCGTCGCAGGAAATCCTGAGCGCGAATCATTACGCGCTGCCGCGTACTTCAATTTCTAGAATGCTTCGCTTGCGATAATTTCATCGCGTTGCATCGCTGAAATGCGGCTCGCGGCCATGACGGCCGCGGCCATTGGTGCTAGGACGGCTGGCCAACTGCCGGGACGTCTCACGTGACCACGAACATCCAAGCCGGACACCCGGCCAGCGAGATCGATTCCAGCTATGCCTGGATGCGGCTTGCCGTGATGCTGCTGCTCGGCACCATCGGCAGCGTCGGCATGTGGTCCTTTGTGGTCGCTCTGCCGGCGGTGCAGGCGGATTTCGGCATCGCGCGCGGCGAGGCCTCGCTGCCGTTCACGCTGACGATGGCTGGTTTCGGCATCGGCGGCGTCGTGATGGGCCGGCTGGCCGATCGCTTCGGCATCGTCATGCCGGTGATGGTCGGCGCGGTCGCGTTGGGCGCCGGCTATGGGCTCTCCGGCGTGGCCGGCGGCATCGGCACCTTCGCGCTGGCCCAGGGCCTGCTCGGTTTCGGCAGCGCCGCGACATTCGGCCCGCTGATGACCGACACGTCGCACTGGTTCCTGCGCCGCCGCGGCATCGCGGTGGCGATCGCATCCTGCGGCAATTATCTTTCGGGCACGATCTGGCCGCCCATCATCCAGCATTTCATTTCGACCGACGGCTGGCGTCCCACTCAGATCTGGATCGGCGTCATCTGTGTCGTCACGCTGATACCGCTTTCGCTGCTGCTGCGCCGCCGCGCGCCGTCGCAGCATTCGGCCGCCTCCCATGCCAACGCGGCGGGCAAGCTCGGGACGCTCGGCATCTCGGCGAATGCGCTGATGGCGCTGTTGTTCATCGCCGGCATCGCCTGCTGCGTCGCCATGTCGATGCCGCAGGTCCACATCGTCGCCTACTGCGGCGACCTCGGCTACGGGCCGGCCCGGGGCGCCGAGATGCTGTCGATGATGCTCGGCTTCGGACTGATCAGCCGCATCAGCAGCGGCTTCATCGCCGACCGCATCGGCGGCGTGGCGACGCTGTTGCTGAGCTCGGTGCTGCAGGGTGTCGCTCTGCTGCTCTACGTGTTCTTTGATGGTTTATTTTCCCTTTACGTGATCTCGGCGCTGTTCGGCCTGTTCCAGGGCGGCATCGTGCCGATGTATGCCATCATCGTGCGCGAGTATTTCGCACCGCAGGAGGCCGGCACGCGGCTCGGCGTGGTGCTGCTGGCGACGCTCGGCGGCATGGCGCTCGGCGGCTGGATGTCCGGACTGATTTTCGATCTGACCGGCTCTTATCAGGCCGCCTTCCTCAACGGTCTCGGCTGGAATCTGGTCAATGTGTCGATCGTGGTGTGGCTGCTGTTTCGGCCCGGCCGCCGCATGGTTCCGGCCTGATATCCGGTATATCCGGTCGTTAAAATTCGACATATCGGCTTAGCGGAAACACAGGTCCCGCCGGGTAGTCTGCAACCCCAGGACAGGCCGGGGTCGCGATCAATCGATGGCTACGCAGCAGCTCGAAAAAGCCATGGAAGGTCTTGTTGTCCTGATCGCGGACAGCAACCCCTATACGCGCCGGCTGACGCGGATGATGCTCACCAATCTCGGCATCAAGTCGACCTACGAGTCGCCCGACGGCGTCGCCGCGCTGGACGCCATCCGCAACGTCAATCCGGATATCATGATCATGGACTGGGAGATGCCGGTCCTGGACGGCCGCGAGGTCATGCGCATCGTGCGGTCGCCCGGCGTGTTTCCCAAGGCGAACCTGCCGATCATCATGCTGACCGATCTCGGCCTGCAGTCGCGGGTCACCGCCGCCATCCGGCTCGGCGTCCACGAATTCCTGGTCAAGCCGATCTCGCCGAAGACGCTGCAGCAGCGCCTGCTCGGCATCATGCTCAATCCGCGGCCGATGGTGCGGGCCGGCCAGTTCTACATTCCGATGCCGCGCCGCAGAGTCGATCTGAACGAGATCATCCACGCGGCGTGACGCGCGGCCGGATCGCTAGACCAATTGTACGCTTTGCCGCGCAGCTTGCTCTCTTCACCCTCCCTAGGGGGCGGGGTGGGGTGATCCTCTTGGCAAGTAAGGGAAGCTCACGCCACCCCGCCTGCTTCGCTGCGCTCGGCAGTCGACCCTCCCCTCCAGGGGAGGGTGAAGCGTGCGCGTTGGCGCGCAACTGTTTGCCCGCCGGCGCCTTTAAGGCTGCCCGGCAACCTTCCGCGCCTCGCCGGTCAGTTCGAGAATGTGCATGCCGGTGTTGGCGCGATCGACCACATAAATATAGCCGCGCTCGTCGGTTTCCAGATTGTTGCTCTGGATCGCGGTCTTGCAGCGGTCCTGTCCATCCACCTTGATGCAACGCTTGTCGGTGGCTTCCGTGATCGACGGAATGAAATAGCCGATCTCCTTCGGCTGATACGGATTGCGGATGTCGACGGCGCGCACTCCGCCGTTGAACCAGGTGAAAAACGCCACCTTCTTGTGGAACACCGGCGCGGTGCTCTCGTTCGCGGAATGCGCGCCGAACCGGCCGCCGCGGCCGCAGAAGTTTCCGCTCGCTTCGGGGACGTTGAAGTTCGACACCACCATCGGCCGCGACTCCACCGTCACGTCCATGAAGTAGACCATCTGTCGCGGCTCGAGGCATTCATTGCAGGATCTGCTCGTTCACGATCATGATGAAATCGCGCACCTTGCCGTCCTTGTCCTTGGCGAATTCGGCGATCGGCATCCGAGCAGCGGCACGGTGGTATGCGCGCCGTTGATCGGCAGCAGGTCGAGCTGCCGGACGATCGGATAGCGCAGGTTGTCGGGCGTGGGCTCCTTCGGGCCGTTCGATCAGCTTGTCGCGGTCGACGATCTGGATGACGCCGCCCTTGTTGGTGCCGTAGCCGAAGTAGATGCGATTGCCCTGCGGCCCGGTCGAAATCATGCCGTGCAGATCGGTCGGCACCGTGCCGCTCGTTCCCGGCTCCTGGCCGACCAGCCCGAAGTCGCGGATCTTCACGGGCTTCGCCGGATCGCTCAGATCGAACACTTCGGTCATGCGCCGCGAGCGCCAGCCCTCGACCCCGGAGACCAGATAGGCGATGCCGGTGTCGCACTCCCACCAGCTCTTATGGGTGTCCTTCAGGTTCCAGCTCGGTTTGGAGACGAGCACAGGCTTCGACGGATCGGCGACATTCCAGATCTCGTGGCCGGCGCCGCCGAACGAGCGCAGCAGATAGACCGCGTTGCGGTCGCCCTTCGGCAAGGCGCTGCCGTCGCAGACGCGCGTCATCTGCGCGCCGCCGGCTTCGAAATTTCCCGCCTGGCCCGGGATGTGGAACAGGTATTTCGGCTTCGACGGATCGGTGACGTCGACGATCGAGGTGCCGTTGAACTCGGCTTGGCCGGTGAGCGGATTGAGCGGCTTCGGCACCTCCGGCGTGCCGCCGTGATGGCCGATGTAGGCGATGGTGCGGTCGCCCTGCTTATGGATGGTCGGCTGGTAGGCGCTGCGGGCCTGCAGGTCGTTCATGCCGACGAGACGCATGTCCTTGGCCTCGGGCGGATCGCCGACCTTGGGCGATTGCGCCGCCGCCGGCACGGCCAGCGCGATGGCAAGTGCGGACGTGAGGCACGCAAAGCGAGCGTCGAATTTTTTCACGGCGATCCTCCACAGCATTTGTTCTTGGTCATGCCGAACCTCACTTTCTCTTGGAGGCCGGCCTGGTGGGGAAATCATAACCCCGGCGTATCCTGCCGGAAAGCCACTGCCGTCGATGAAAGGCTTGAGCGGGGCGAACCGCAGGGACCGTCTGTGTGTTAGCAATCACGACCTTATAAGGTGATCGGTATGACCAACCCAGAAGACAGACCGCCTCCCGCGGTCGGCGCCTATTGGATCAACGAGGAGGATTATCCGGCGCTGCTGCGAATTTTCACTGACGGCAACAGGATGCCGCGCACCTGGAAGGAATGGTTGAAGATTGCCGAGGAAATGGAACGGGGTCTCAAGGCCTACGGCCATGTTGTCATGCGGGTTCGCATCGATCCGAACACATTTCCGGATTGGTGCGCCGCTCATGGTGTGAACCCGGGCGCTGAAGGGCGCAAAAAATTCGTCGCTGCGGCCGTATTCGAGAGATACGGCGATCAGAAATGATCGCTTGAGAGCGTGCTGGTGGCTCTGACGTGCGGTTTGCTCCCTTCACCCTCCCCCTCCAGGGGAGGGTGAAGCGCCGCCACCGCTTAAGCCGCCTCGCTGCGCCGGCCGATCCGCACGGTGTTGGTTGCCGACGGCGGTTCTTCGTCGTCGGCGCGCGCGGCTTCCGGCATCGCGATGGCGAGCCGGTTGCGGCCGTCGGCCTTGGCGCGATAGAGCGCCTGGTCGGCCTTCAGCAGCATCACCGGCAGCTCGAACGCGCCGTGGCTGCTGAACGCGATGCCGGTGCTGACGGTGGCGCCGACCAGCCGGCCGTCGATGTCGGCGGCGGCATGCTCCAGCGCGACCTGGATGCGTTCGGCCACCGTCGCCGCGATCTCGCGGGTGGTGTTGGTGAGCACGGCGACGAACTCATCGCCGCCCCAGCGGCCCACCGTTCCGGCCGTTCCGATATGGGCTTTGGCGATGTCGGCGAAAATTTGCAGCGTGCGGTCGCCGACGGCGTGGCCGTATCGGTCGTTGATGGTCTTGAAGTGATCGAGATCGAACAGCAGCACCGCGGCCGGCTGGGTGCCGGCTGCGGAGCGCCGCGACAGCGCCGTCTGCTCCAGGAAGCCGCGGCGGTTGGCAATGCCGGTGAGCGGATCGGTGCGCGCGGCGGTGCGGTGCCGGTATTCGGTGCGCTCTTTCGCCATGGCGAGAAGGATGAAGGCGATCGAGATCGTGAACAGCAGCGCTTCGAGGCTGAGCAGCTCGAGCCAGCCGCTCATCGCGAGATTGTTGCCGGGCGCGACATGCGCCATCGCGCCGATCGGGGTGCGCAGCAGGAACAGCGCACCGTGGGCGAACAGCATGAAGATCGCGGGCCAGCGCGACACCAGCGCTTCGTCGCGGCCGCGCCAGAATTCGTAGGCCGTCGCCCAGGTGTAGGCCGTCACGATGCCGGAGCCGACCAGCACGCGGAGCTCGACCATGGTGGTGAACGTCTGCAGGCGGCAGGCCAGCAGCCAGACCGCGACGCCGACCAGCGCCAGGGCCGGCTCCGGGCTCCGCCGGTCGAACACGCGGGCGCCGCACCAGGTCAGCGCGAAGGAGCCGAACAGCATGGCGTTGGCGAAATCGATCGACAGCGAATCCGGCACGGTGCCGTAGAGGCCGAGCAGCATGATCGAGGTCGCGCGCATCAGATGGGCGCTGCCCCACCAGGCCAGCGCCCGCTTGCTGAAGTTCTGCGCCCACGCGAAAAACAACAGCAGGCCAAGCATGATCTCGACGTGCATCGTGACCATGAAAAGCGTGTTGACGTCGAGGTCGATGGCGATCGACGAAAGCGCGGTGGTGACCATGTCCGGCATGGCGGCAAGTTACCGGCTGCCAACGAGACAAGGGTGAATGGGCGCCAACGATCGGGCTTATTGCGGTTGCACGGTTAGCGAAGCCTTGTCCGCGCCCGCGCAATTGTTCAGATCGCGCTGCATGGCCAAGCGCTCGGATTTTTAGTCGCCGGCCGGACGTTGGAACGCAGGGCGGACGTGCTAAAACGGCACGGATCGAAATTGTTTACCAACAGGGGTGGGGAATGAATTGGACTGCACGCCGCGAACGGCTGCGCGCGATCGTCGAAGGCAATCGCTGCGTTTTTCCGGCATCGGTTTACGACGGGATTTCGGCGCGGCTTGCCGGCGATCTCGGCTTCGAGGCGATGATGTTCGCGGGCTCGGTCGGTTCGTTCAGCGTGCTGGCCGCGCCCGACCTCTGCGTGCTCACGCTCACCGAATTCGCGCAGCAGGCCTATCGCATCAACCGCGCCGGCTCGCTGCCGCTGTGCGTCGACGCCGACCACGGCTACGGCAACGCGCTCTCGGTCAAGCGCACGGTCGAGGAGCTGGAGACCGCGGGCGTCTCGGCGCTGACCATCGAGGACACGCTGCTGCCGATTCCGTTCGGCGGCGACGATGCGCAGCTCATCTCGATCGAGGAGGGCGTCGGCAAGATGCGCGCGGCTTTGGCCGGCCGGCAGGATCCGCGCCTTGTCATCGTCGGGCGCACCAGCGCCATCGGCATCACCGGGGTCGACGACACCATCGCGCGGCTCAAAGCCTACGAGGCCACCGGCGTCGACATGCTGTTCCTGGCGGGATTGAAGAACCGCGCCCAGCTCGACGCGGTGTCGGCGGCGGTGAAGAAGCCGTTGTTCCTCGGCAGCGTGCCGGAGGACATGATGGATCTGGATTATCTGTCGGCGCGCGGCGTGCGCGTCTGTTTGCAGGGCCATCATCAGTTCTGGGCCGGCGTGCAGGGCGTCCACGACACGCTGAAAGCGTTGCGCGAGGGCACCAAGCCCTCGCAACTGAAGAATGTCGCGTCCGCCGATCTGCAGAAGAAGGTGCTGCGCCAGGCCGACTACGGAAAATGGTCCAAGGATTTTCTGAATTCAAAGTAGGGAGTTGCATATGCGTGCCTATCAATTGCCGAAGGGCGGCGCCGGCATCGATGCGCTGACCAAGGTCGAGCGGCCAAGCCCCAAGCCCGGCCATCGCCAGGTGCTGGTCAAGGTCGCGGCCTGCTCGCTCAACTTTCGCGATCTCGGCATCGTCCGCGGCACCTATCGCATGCCGTCGAAAGAAAACGTCATTCCGCTGTCCGACGGCGCCGGCGAGGTGATCGAGATTGGAGCTGCCGTCACGCGCGTGAAGGTGGGCGACAAGGTGGCCGGCAATTTCTTCGCGCGCTGGCCCGGCGGCGAGCCGCCGCTCGACGTGCAGTCGACCGCGCTCGGCGGCGCCACCGACGGCATGCTGGCGGAGTATGTGGTGCTGGAAGAAGAGGGCGTGGTGAAAATCCCCGCGCACCTTTCACTGGAGGAGGGCGCGACCTTGCCCTGCGCCGGGGTGACCGTGTGGCACGCCATGATGGAGCACGGCAAAATGATCGCCGGCCAGACCGTGCTGCTGCAAGGCACCGGCGGTGTCTCGGTGTTCGGCTTGCAGCTCGCCCACGCCATGGGCATGCAGGCGATCATCACCTCGTCGAGCGACGACAAGCTGGCCAAGGCCAAGAAGCTCGGCGCCAACCACACCATCAACTACAAGACCACGCCGGACTGGGAGAAGGCGGCGGTGGAGGCGACCCAAGGCCGCGGCGTCGATCACGTCGTCGAAGTCGGCGGGGCCGGCACCTTGGCGAAGTCGTTCGGCGCCATCCGCATCGGCGGCAAGATCAGCATGATCGGCAACCTCAGCGGTCCGGCGAGCGAGCTCAATCCCGGCCTGATCATGGGCAAGCGCGCCAACATCCAGGGCATCTCGGTCGGCTCGACGCAGATGTTCGAGGCGTTGAACCGCGCGATTTCGGCGAACGCGATCAAGCCGGTGATCGACAAGGTGTTCGGCTTCGACGAGGTGAAGGCGGCCTACCAGCACATGGCTTCGGGCGCGCACTTCGGCAAGATCGTGATCCGGGTGTCGTGACCCGCTCTCGCTCCGCGGTCATTCCGGCGGCCGGCTGCGACTCGCCGGGCTCGGACGGCACGATGGAAGGCGACCGCGGCGGTCGAACAGCTTGCGCACGGTGCCGACGGTGAGCGCGATCACGATGATCCAGACGATCACCGCGCCGAGCCCGAACACGGTGCGGCCGAGGACTTCTCCGGTGGTCTGCATCTCGACGAACGGCGCCGACAGGCTGAACGCGCGGGGGCCCGAGCCGATCGCGACGTAGGTGCCGATGGTGGCGAGTGCGCCGGCGGCGCCGATCGCCAGCACGCGATACGAGATTTGCGTCCAGCGCGGCGCGCTGTCCGGGACTTCGCTCTCCATGTTCAGCATGCCGGCGCGGGCGCGGACCATGCAGGTCAGTCCCGCGAACAGAAACGCCGCTCCGGCGCAGAAGCCGATGAATGCGGGGCTGTTGCTCTCGGGCATCGGCACGTAGCCGGCGGCGCCCAGCATGACATAGAGACCAGCCGCCGAGAACGCGATGCCGACGCCGATCACGTCATGCGGCGAAGCCTGGGTGACAGGCTGGCCCGGCCGATCCTGGATACTCATGCACGCCCTCACGCAACAGCGTGAGGCTAGTGTGCATGCTCAAGGTTGCCAATCCGTTGCGGCGGCCGTTTTGGGCCTAATCCCAGCCGCCGGACACCCGCTCGACCGGGTTGGCGATGCGGCCGTTCGGCCGTTTCAGCGCGCCGATGCGCTTCATTTCGTCGTCGCTCAAGGCGAAATCGAACACCTTGAAATTGTCGGCGATGCGCGCCGGGTTCGACGAGCGCGGAATGGCGGCGACGTTCTGCTGCATCAGCCAGCGCAGCGCGATCTGCGCGATGCTCTTGCCGCGCGCCTTGGCGATGTCGGCCAGCACCGGATCGCTGAACAGCCGGCCGCGGCCGAGCGGGCAGTAGGCGGTGAACACCATGCCGCGCTGGCGCACCGCGGCGAGCAGCTTCGACTGGTCGAGATAGGGATGATATTCGGCCTGCAACGCCACCAGCGGCTCGGGGCAAAGCTTGATCGCCTGATCGAGCAGCGCGATGTTGAAATTCGCCACGCCGATGTGGCGCGCCAGCCCCCGCTGCTTGGCTTTGGCCAGCGCCGGCATGGTCTCGGCGAGCGGGATCTCCGGGTTCGGCCAGTGCACCAGCAGGAGATCGATAGTGTCGACCTGCAGCGCGGCGAGGCTCTCGTCCACCGACTTGGCGAAGGCGTCGGCACGCAGGTATTCGTGCGACACTTTGGTGGTGAGGAAGATGTCGCCGCGCGGCACGCCCGAGGCGCGCATCGCTTCGCCGACGGCGCGCTCGGTGCCGTATTTCCAGGCGGTGTCGATGTGGCGGTAGCCGGCGTGGAGCGCCGCCACCACGGTGTCGGGCGACAGGCCGCCGGTCATCGGCGAAGTGCCGAAGCCGAGCGCCGGGATTTGCGCGCCGTGCGCGGAGAGGAGAGGGCTTGGGAGGGCGGTCATCCGTTCAATGAAGCCGGTTCGTTTCCCGCGAAGAGGAGATGCCGCGTTTTACCACCAACCCCTTGGCCCCCGCTGATAGTCGCCGCGCCGACGCATAGTGCCAGTTTGGGAGTCCCAATTGCGCTGGAAAAAAGAGAAGCTGCCCGGGCCGCTGTCGCTTCCAGCGAAGACGTCGGTCGTAGGAGTTCGCGTTATAAAGCCGCCTTGGGGCTGATTGCTCAGCACCGCGACAAACTCGGTGCGATAGTTGGTCTCGGCGCTCAGCGGCTCGTCCGAGACGATGATCGAGGATCGCGGCAATGCGGTCGGCGCGATGCGGTCGAGCACATCCTGCGGAATGGTGATGCGGTCGAGCGCGTTCTTGGCGTCGTCTCCGTCATCGATGGTGACGGCGGTCCAGCGCAGGCCCGTGTCGTTGCGCGCCATCGCCGTGAACACATGCGTGCCGATCCGTTTCTCGGGATTGCGGATCGTGACCGGCACCTCGATGCTCGCATCGAACACCTCGCCGCCGCCGTCCGGCGCCGGCTTATGCGTGTTGCGTCGCACGTAAAGCTTCTGCGTCGCGCGGCTGATGTAGATCGAGACCGGCTCGAGCGCGAGCTTCGCGTCGCTCGCCGCCTTGGCGGTGGCGGCCTTCTTGGTCTCGGCCGCCTTGGCGGCGTCCTTTGCGGCGGCGGCAGCGTCGAGCTTCGACTTGGCGGCGGCCTTGGCGGTGTCGAGCTGCGTCCCCGCCTCCGCGGCCTTGGCGGCGGCCTTCTGCTTCCGGTCCTCGGCCTGCGCCTTGGCTTGGTCCGTCTTTGCGGCGGCGAGCGCCCGGTCGGCGGACGCGAGCGCGGCGTCGGCGCTCCTCTTGAGCAATTCCAGCTTGCGCAGCGACGCTGTGAGCGATGCCGTCTCGCGCGCCGCTGCCGCGGCGGCCTTCTTCGCCTCGTCGGCCGCCTTGGCGGCCTCCGCGGCCTCGCGGACGAGCGGCTCGGTTCGCGCCGGAGCAGCCGCGATGGCCTCCGCGTTCGGCTGCAATAACGCTTGGTGGGAAAACTCGACCGGGGCCGCGTCGTTCGGCGAGATGATCACCCGCATCCCGATCCGCGTCTTGTCGAATAGCCTCTCCGCAAAGCCGAAGGGCATCCGCACGCAGCCGTGCGAGGCCGCATACCCGGGCAGCGGTCCGCCGTGCAGCGCGATGCCGTTCCAGGTGATGCGCTGCATGTGCGGCATCCAGGCATCGTCATACATGTTCGAGCGGTGGTCCTTTTCCTTCTCGACGACGGCGAAGACGCCGGCCGGCGTCTCGCGTTCCTTGACGCCGGTCGATACCGGGGCGCGCAGGATCCAGCCGTCGGCGTCGTAGAAAGTGACCTGCTGGGACTTGATCGACACGATCGCCATGATCGGCTCGCCTGCATTGCGCGGCGCCGTCTCCTCTTTGGGTGTGCGCGGGGCGCGCCTGTTTCGCCGTGGCGTCGGCGGCTCAATGCCGCCAGAGCGACCAGCGCCGCCAGCGTCACAATGGCGGGAGAGTTCCAACGCCGCATCGTCACGGTGGATTGCGACGTCGTAAATCGATTGACCATGCCATTCTCGGTTGGAATGCCTGTCAGCGGTTGCCTCCATCAAGTGTGAGATCGCGGTTTTTGGCTAGCGAAGCGCCGCCACTTCACCGTAGGGCCTATTGGCACGTTTCGGTCACTATTCTCTCATATCCAACAACCCACGTGAGAGGAAGGTGAATCTCGGCGAATGGCTCGGATGCCACAGATTCCGCAAGATGACCCGATTGGGTTTTCACGCTATAATCCGCGCAGGATCGCCAGAGAGGGCGCCAGGAACTCGGTACTGAAGCGGGCTTGGGGGACGTGGGTGATGCGACCTTCGTGGTGGGCCTTCATTCTCATGGGGTCGCTGACAGGCTCGGTAACCTATCAACTCACCAATCAGTCCTCGTTGCCAAACCAGTTGCCGGTAGTGTCCGATGAGCCCAAACCGCAGCCACTCGATCAAAAATCAGACCGGCCGCTGATTGGCAAAGATCAGGCGCGGTTGCAGGAGGGCGACTCATCCCCTGCTGTTTTGAAGCCGGATCAGTTGCCCGTTGCTCAGGACCAAGCGTCTCTGGAGGACGCGCCCGGCACCGCTGCAAACACCAACTCGAACGACATGGCGCGGTTGCAGGAGGGCGACTCATCCTCTGCTGTTTTGAAGCCAGATCAGTTGCCCGTTGCTCAGGAGCAGGCCTCTCTAGAGGACGCGCCCGACACCTCGAACTATATAAAGCAGAACCTTTCGTATCTGGCTTATTACGCTTATTCGGAATTGCCCCCTGAAACCAAGCCAGCCGATACGGTTCTAAACTCTCTCAAGAGCATCCCGCCCGGAACGCCAGTCGACGAAATCAAGCGGGTGGCAGACGTATTGGGACTGGACTTCACGTTCATGAAGACGGTTGCAAAGATTGAATTTGGCTTTAACCCCAAACAGCGCACCGGTTCGTACATTGGCTTATTCCAACTGAGCAACCATGAATTTGGCAAGTACGGGTCTGGCGACATCCGTGACTCGCGGGATAACACTGTCGCCGCCGCCTTGAAGTTCATGACCGAAGCTATCCTGTTTGAGATGTTCACTCACAGGAAGCCAACCTTGAATGACCTATATCTCATCCACCAACAAGGAATTGACGGCGCGGCAGAACACATAAGCCATCCTAACCGGCTTGCATGGCGATCAATGTGCGCGACGGACGAGGGCAAGGAAAAGGGCGAAAAGTGGTGCAAACGCGCGATCTGGGGCAATACACTTCCGGCCATCAAACGCGTCTGGAAAACCGTGAATAACGTAACCTCGGGTGCCTTTGTCGCCATGTGGCAACAGCGCGTGTCCCATTTTTATTCGAGATATTCTGAAGCCGCTGCGAACTGATTCCGCGCGTGCGCGAAATTCGCGACACTGCGAAACAGTGCCGGATTTTAAAGTCCGAGATGAAAGCCTGGTACTGTGAAGTCGCTTCACCGCACGCATTTGGTGGCGGAAGGACTTTAGCCTTTTGCAGCCTGCGCTCCAGGTCGGCGCCGACGAAGTGATCGAATAAATCCGCTGATGTCGGCTTTTGGCACCTTCCGGACTTGGCAGCATGTCCGCTCTGCGGTCGCTATCAGGCGGTAACCGGAGATAGTCCGGAGACGCCGGGATCGGCGAACAGCGAGAGTGATTATGCAATCGCTTAGCCGCTTGGCTGGTTAAAGCAAATTTCTGGCGGAAGAACACAAGACGTCTTCGGGTAAGATGCGTTACCCGCTTGGAAATGCGAAGTCGGCGGCAACCAGCGGTGGCTAATAAGAAGTCACCCGATCCAGTGGACAGACATGTAGGCGCGCGCATTCGGATGCGGCGCTTAATGCTAAAGTTTTCACAGATGCAACTCGGTGACGCGCTTGGACTTAGTTTCCAACAAGTTCAGAAGTATGAGAAAGGGGCCAATCGCGTTGGCGCGAGCAGACTTCAGCATATCGCAAGTATCTTACAAGTACCGGTATCCTTCTTTTTCGAAGAGGCTCCTCTCAATCGGAGCGAACCAGCCCAGATTTCGGACGCGCCTTCTCCCGAACTTGTTACTGCATTTGTATCTACGACCGACGGTCTCAAGCTCATCCGAGCATATACGAGCATAAAAAATACCACGCTACGCCGTTGCATCGTCCAACTCGTGGAGCACATTGCGCGACCTCCGCGCGACTAAGGAAGCTCTTTGCTGCGGCAGTCTGGTTGTGGCAAGTAACGGACATCCCAGCGCATAGCCCTGTTCGCCTATTCGATGCGGGCAGCTTTATCGCTCACGCAGCGTTTCCTGCCGGTACCGAAGCAGCGGCGACAGGAGATAACTCAGGATCGTCCGCGATCCTGTCTTGATTTCCACCGCCGCCGCCATGCCGGGCGACAGATTGACGACTCGGTCATCGATTTGCATCTGCGTACGGTCGAGCGAAATGCGCGCGGTGTAGCTGAGCTCCTGGCCTTGGGGCTCGCTCAATTCGTTTGGCTTCCCCAGCCCGCGGTTGTTGAAGCTATCCTCCTTGCGGTCACGGATAACGGCATCCTGCGAAACGCTGAGCACCTCGCCGTGCAGAAGGCCGTAGCGGGTGAAATTGAAGGTGTCGATCTTGATTTCGGCTTCTTGTCCAGCATGGACAAAGCCGATATCGCGGTTCGACACCATGGCCTCGATTTCGAGCCGGCTATCGTTCGGCACGACCATCAGCAGCGCCTGCGCCGGGGTGACAACGCCACCGACCGTGTGGATCGCCAGTTGCTGAACGACACCATCGACGGGTGCGGTCAGCCACTGAAGATTTGTCTTCTGCTCCGCCTTGATCAGGTCCTGGGTGAGACCATTCGCCTTTTGCTCGGACTTGGTGAGGTCGTCGGACAGCGCGTGTCGATATTCGGCTTCGGCCTGGCCACGCGTTTCAAGAATCGCCGCGGCGGCCGCTTCCGCCTCGCGCAGGCGGCTCTTCTGGACGCCGATTTCTTGCTGCTGCTCGACCAGCGCCTGGAGGATCTCGTAATAAGTGAGCTTGGAGCCCAGTTCTTTTTCCATGAGCGTCTTGCGGATGTCGACGCGTTGCTGGATGACGGGGGTCGTCGCTTCCAGTTTATGGATCGTGGCCGCGATCGTGCCCTGCTCGGCTTCCTTTTGCGCCTGCTGACGCGTCAGCGCCGCGATCTTCGCGCGGTTCTCGGCCACCTGATTGAGCAAAAGCTGACGCTGCGCGGTGACCAATGCGGAATCGGCGCCAGCAGGCGGCCTGAAATCGCCTAAAGGATCAGTCCCGCCGGCGAGCGCGGCGCGCAGCCGGGCGATGTTCAATTGCTCGGCGAGGAGGTCGTTGTGCAGATGATCGCGTTCCGCCGCGTTCGCGGTTTGATCGAGCTCAATCAATACATCGCCGGCCTTGACCGCCTGCCCGTCCTGCACCCGAATGGAGCGCACCACCCCGGTTTCAAACGGCTGGATGACCTTGGTGCGGCCGCTCGGCACAATCTTTCCGGTCGCCGACGCGACGATGTCGATCGTGCCCGCCCAGGCCCAGATGAGCGCCACGCAGAACAAAACGATTATGGTCACACCCACCGCACGGCCGATCGGCGATGGCGGCGTTTCCACGATTTCGAGTGCCGCCGGCAGGAATGCGAGCTCATCGCCACGCCTTCCATGAGCACGTCGACGCGGGATCGCTCGCCCCATCGAACTTGCGATCATGGTGGCTGACCTGGTGATCGTAGCGGCGTTAACAGGCTTCATGGATCCCTGCCTGCAAGCGATGCAACGATGCGTAGCGGCCGCCGGTCTTGATCAGCATGTCATGGGTGCCGTCTTCGACCAGACGGCCACGATCGAGCGTGACGATGCGATCAGTTGCACGTACCGTTGAGAGCCGGTGGGCGATGATCAGAACCGTCCGCCCTTTGGCGATTTCCTTCATGTTGTGCTGGATAATGCGCTCGCTCTCGTAGTCAAGCGCGCTCGTCGCTTCGTCAAATATCAGAATGCGCGGGTTGGTAATGAGCGCGCGGGCAATGGCGATGCGCTGGCGCTGGCCGCCGGAGAGCGTTGAGCCGCGCTCACCGACGATCGTATCGTACCCATCACTCAGCTCGAGAATGAACTCGTGTGCGCCCGCAAGCCTTGCCGCTGCGATGACACGCTCCATCGACATGGACGGGTCCGCGAGCGCGATGTTTTCGCGTACCGAGCGGTTGAACAGCACGTTTTCCTGCAGGACGACGCCGATCTGGCGGCGCAGCCAGGCCGGATCGGCCATGGCGAGATCCATGCCGTCGACCAAAACACGCCCGCGCTCCGGGACATAGAGGCGCTGCACGAGTTTTGCGAACGTGCTCTTGCCAGACCCTGAAGGCCCGACGATTCCGACCATCTGCCCAGCCGGCACCTCGAAGGTGACATCGTGCAGGATTTCCCGTCCGTCAACGCGATAGCGAAACGAGACATGGTCGAATGTGATGTTGCCGTGGATTGCCGGCAGCCGCGCGCGACCCACGGTATAGGTTGGCTCGGCCGTGGTGTTGAGGATGTCGCCCAACCGCGCCACCGACAGACGCGCCTGATGAAAATCCTGCCAGATCTGGGCGAGACGCAACACCGGCGTATTCACCCGGCCGGCTAGGATATTGAAGGCCACGAGTTCGCCGACCGAGAGGCCGCCGTCGATGACCAGCTTGGCGCCGAAATAAAGGATGCCCGCGGTCACGATCTTGCTGATGAGCTGCACCACTTGGCTTGCGGTATTGCCGAGGCTCAAGACCCCGAAACTTGACGCCACGTAACCAGCAAGCTGTTCTTCCCACCGGCGCTGCATCTGCGGCTCGACCGCCATGGCCTTGAGCGTCTCAATCCCGGTGACGCTTTCCACCAGGAAGGCCTGGTTTTCCGCGCCACGCTGGAATTTCTCTGCCAGCCGCCGCCGGAACAGCGGCGTGACTCCCATCGAGATCGCGATGTAGAACGGGAACGAGCCGAGCACCAGGAAGGACAGCAGTGGCGAGTACAGAAACATCACCGCCAGGAACACGAACGTAAAGAACAGATCGATGACGAGCGTCAGCGCCGAGCTGGTGAGAAAATTGCGGATATTCTCCAGTTCGCGTACCCGCGCGACGGAATCACCGACCCGGCGGGCCTGGAAATAGGCCATCGGCAGTGCCAGCAAATGGTGAAACAGGCGCGCGCCGAGCTCGACGTCGATCCGGCTGGTCGTATGCGCGAAGAGGTAAGTCCGCAGGATTCCCAGAACAGTTTCAAAAATCGAGATGGCCAACAGGCCGATCACCAGCACGTCCAGCGTGCTCAGGCCGCGATGCACCAGAACCTTGTCGATGACCACCTGGAAGAACAGCGGCGAGACCAAAGCGAACATTTGCAGGAAGAACGAGGCGACCAGCACCTCGCTCAGCAGATGCCGGTATTTATGGATCGCCCCCATGAACCAGGTGATGTCGAAGCGGCGCGTCATCTCCGCCAATCCAGCCCGGCGTGTCATCAGGATCAGTTCACCGTCCCAGAGTGCAAGGAGTTCAGCCTGCGTCATCAGGACGGGTCGCGCCGTATACGGGGATTGGACCAGGACCTTGTCCTCACCCGCTTTGGCAATGACCATGAACCCGCCGTCACGCAGCGCCGCGATCGCCGGCAACGGCGTTTTCGCCAGCCGCGACCAGTCGCTCCGGCAGGCCCGCGCCTTGAGGCCGAGATCCTTGGCGCATCGGAGCATTTCCGGTGCGCCAATCTTTGTTGTTCCGAGCCGATGCCTGATCTGCTCGCGGTCAACCGCAACGCCCTGGAAATGCAGGAGCGTCACAAGACACTCGAGCCCCGGATCCGCCGGTGTCGCGCTGTTTGAATCAGTGCTCACTTACGTTCTCCGGGGCTCGATGTCGCCTCAAACGGACGGCTGTGCCAGCATCGGCTGCGGGTTTGCCGCCGCCGCGTCGGCGATCGGCGCCGCGCCTTGGCCGTCGCCGGCCGTGACGAAGCTTGATGCCATGAACTGGCCCAGCAAAGCGGCAGCCTGCGAACCGTCGCTCGAAGGCGCACACACCGCGAACTGGATGACGACGCCGCTGCCGGTTCCCTGGTCGAGGGTGTCAAGACCCGGGCCGCCGATCAGGATGTCGTCTCCCGCATCGCCATGCAGGATGTCGTCACCGGCACTGCCGATCAGGACGTCGTCACCGGCGCCGCCATTGGCGGTGAGCTGCATGCCGGTCAGACCGGTGGCCACGATGACGTCGTCGCCGCCGAGACCGTTGATGACGATGTGATCGCTGCTGTCGAAGTTGGAGATCGTCACTGTCTCCGCCAGGCCCGTCACCGTCACCACGCCGTTGTTGGTGGAGATCGTGATCGCATCACTGCCTTCGGTGGCGTTGATCACGACCGTGTCCGCAACGCCATCGGGCGCACCGTCGGCTGCTGCCAGGTCGATGTTGACCTTGCTGGTATCGGTTCCGGTGAGATCGTTGACCGTGATGGTGTCGTTGCCGCCGCGGGCACCGACATTGATCGTTTCGATGCTGTTCAGGTCCATCGCCACGACACCGACATCGCGGGTCAGGCTGACGTGCCCGCCGTTCGCCGAGATGTTGAAGGTCTCGTTGATGATTGCACCATTGAACTGAAGCGTGTCGAGACCGGCCTGGCCGTCAACAGTGTCGCTGCCATCGCCCGGGTTCCAGACGAACAGATCGTCACCGGCACCAAGCGTCGCCACGTCACTCCCGCGGCCGCCGTTGACGACATCATTGCCGGCGCTGCCGATGATCCTGTCATCGCCGTCACCGCCGTTGAGCGTGAGCTTGATCTGCCCTGCTGCAAGGCCGGTTGCGTTGATGGTGTCGTTGCCGGCACCCCCGTTGACAACGAGCGAGTCGTTGAGCGACTCGGCTCCGCTGACGGTGACCTGCGCCGCCAGCCCCTTGACGAGGATCGACGTACCGCTGGTGGCAACGCTGATCTGGTCGTTGTTCGCCGTACCGTTGGTGATCACGGTGTCGGCCGCGCCATCGCCCGTGCCGCTGCCTGCCGGTGCTGCTGACAGGTCGATAGCGACCTGGCTCACGCCGGTTCCGGAGAGGTCATTGACCGTGAAGGTGTCCGCGCCACCCAGCGCATTGAGCTGGATATGCTCGATACCGCCGAGGTCCATCGTCACGTTGCCGATATCGCGGGTCAGGCGGGTGCGGCTGCCATTCGCCGAAATGTCGATCTTCTCGGCGATATTGGCGCCGTTGAACAGCAACGTATCGGTGCCGTCCTCGCCTTCGACGATGTCGCTGGCATCGCCCGGATCCCACTGGAACGTATCGTTTCCAGCGCCAAGGAAGGCCGTGTCGCTGCCCTGATTGCCGTCGACGAAATCGTTTCCGTCGCCCCCGATCAGGGTGTCGTTGCCGGCACTGCCGAGGATCGTGTCATTGCCGCTGCCGCCGTCGAGCGTGAGCTTGATCTGATCTGCGGCGAGCCCTGCCGCATTGATGGTGTCGTTACCGGCACCGCCTTTGACGACGAGCAAGTCGTTGGCGCCTTCGGTGCCGGTGAGCGTGACCTGCGCAGACAATCCCGTCACGCCGACCGAACCACCGGCTCCTGCGACCTGGATCTGATCGCTGGCCGACGTTCCGTTGACGGTGACGCTGTCTGCCGCACCGTCACCCGTGCCGCTGCCGGCCGGCGCCGACAGATCGATGGCGACTTGTTGCACGCCGGTCTTGCTCAGATCGTTGATAACGAAATTGTCGGCTCCGCCCAGGGCCGCGACCTGGATCCGCTCAATGGTGCCGAGGTCCATCGTCACGCTGCCGATGTCGCGGGTCAGCGACGCGCGGCTGCCGTTGGCCGAGATGTTGAACGTCTCGCTGATGTTTGCGCCGTTGAACTGAAGCCTGTCGAAACCATCCTCGCCGTCAACGACATCACTGCCGTCGCCCGGATTCCAGACAAACGTGTCGTCACCGTTGCCGAGCCGCGCGGTGTCGCTGCCACGGCCGCCGGTGATCACATCGTTGCCGTCGCCGCCCAAAAGCGTGTCGTTGCCATCGCCGCCGGTGATGGTGTCATTGCCGGCGCCGCCATCGACCGTGAGCTGGATGAGGGCGGCGAGACCATTGCCGGCGGTGAAGACGTCATCGCCGCCGTTCATATTGAGAACGAGGTTTTCCGTTGTGCCGATGTCGAGGAAGAACGGCGCCGGGCTGGTGCGATCGAAACGAACTCGGCTGCCGTTGGCCGTAACCGTAAAATTTTCAGCGCCGTTTCCGCCGTTGACTTCGGCCGTATCTATGCCGTCGCCGCCTTCTAAGAGATCGCTGCCGTCGCCGGGGTTCCAGATCATCCGGTCATTGCCGGCCTGGCCGAACACCTGGTCGCTGCCCGCGCCGCCGGTGAGCACATCGCTGCCGTCGCCGCCGAAAAGCATGTCGTCGCCCCCTTTGCCAAGGAGCGTGTCGTTTCCGTTTTGCCCGAAGAGCAGGTCATTTGCCGAACCGCCGGTCAGGGTGTCGTTGCCGTCGCCGCCGAAAAGCTGCACGGCCGGCATCGGGCCGTTGGCTTCGTCAACTGTGATCGTGTCATTGCCGGCCTGGCCGAACAGCTGGATCAGGGCGGTGTTGGCCACCGTCGGGTTGCCGCCAAGGATCGCGACACTGCCGCCGTTGATCAGGATGTTTCCGGCCGCGTCACGGCTGGCCTTGATGCTATTGATCTGGCTGTCACCAAACACCGACAGCACGCCGGAACCGGGTAAAAAGCTAGCTGTAATCGCCATGGTCATAGTCCTTTCGAAGGTTGGAATTGATTAGGAGCGTTGCTTGGCAGGACCTGCTTCGTTGCAATGCTGGCCGGATGATCCGCAATCGGGGGTCGCCTGAAAATCACGCACAAGTACTGCGGCGGAACGGCAATGAAAGTGGCGACGATCGCCTATATGTCTGAAAAGACGCTGCAAAGTGCGAAGCACAAGGCGGATGATAGAGACAGGAGGAACCAGTACTAACGTACTGGTCCGTCGCTTGGCGAAACGCGCTGAGCGTCGCAGACGTGGGCTTCCAGAGATCGTGCAGCCACGAAAATAAATGAGGGGCGCTGGTGGCACGAGGGAAGGCCGGAATGAAAGTCCTGGCGGTCGACGATCATGCGCTGATCCGTGAGGCGATGCACGGCGTGATCGTCGAATTGCAGCCGGAGTCCCCGTTCCGCTACAGGCAGTATGTGCTACGGCTGCTACACACCCGCCGTACCGTAGGTACGGGTTGGCCTTCCCGGTCTTCGAAAGAACGGACAGAACCATATTAAAGGCGCTTATACCAAGTCGCGTTGCCCGCGACCTACCTTCGGCGTTGCAGCAGGCCTGCTACGACCGCCCAGGTGTTTGATTTGACTCACATTTACGACGCGATCATCCCCAAGCGACGACAGACAACATGAGTCAGGATTTCGGAGTTTTGGTATTAGTGGATGCGGCGCTGCACGGCCCGACGGGGAAGAAGGAAACAATGGATAACGCACTGGTGAAGTTGTCGCAAAGCCGCGAATGCCGAAGCGACCGTGGTCAACACCGGCACGACATATCGAGCCACCAAAGCTCAGACACTGCTCTTGCGCGCCCGCGATAAGAGAGACGAGGCCGCTGTGGCAAGGAAGGCAAAGGCAACGGAGGCGAAAAAAGCAAGGACCGACAAGAAGGCCGCGGATGCCGCAAGCCTAGCGCGTCAAAAAGCTACGGCTGCGCATGATCGGTCAATGGGAAACCGGAAAACGACCGCCAGCGATTCTAGAAAACTCAAGAAGGGAAGCCGCGTCTGTTGGGGCGGCAATGCCGCTGACAGCGGCAAGATCACCGAAACGAACTGGAACGCCGTCGATTGCGTGGGACGACCATCACGTCGCCGTCGTTCATCACGGGGGTCAAGCAGACATCACCGGTCCAGTCAAAATCGACGCGAATGACCCGGAGCGGACATCACGCTGGCGTCGTTCGTGTAACGGGATTTATGGAATGTGCCTCACGTCGTCAGTCGATCTTCAGCCCGAGCGCTTTGACGACAGGTGTCCAGAGAGCAACATCGGCCGCGAGGGACCGCCTGAATTTTTCGGGGTTTGAGTCGCGCGCGGGTTCGATACCCGCATCGATCAGCATCTGCTTGAAGGCCGGTTCGGCGACCGCCGTGCGCGTTGCCTGCGCAATCTGTTCGACGATCCCAATCGGCGTCCCGGTCGGCGCAAGCAGCCCAATGGAGCCTGTCACGATCATGCCAGGGAATCCCAGTTCGGCCGCCGTCGGAAGCTCAGGCGCAGCGACGAGACGTGTGGGACTCGTCACGGCAAGAATCCGCATCTTGCCGGACCGATGGAATTCGATCACCTGCCCGGTCACGCCTGGCGTACCCATCTGAACTTGTCCGCCGACTATGTCTGTAATCAGGGGGCCAGTACCCCGATATGGCACCTGCACAATGTCAGGTGTACCCGCGAGCGATTTGAACAACTCGCCGGTCAGATGCTGGATCGAGCCGACACCGGCGTGCCCGTAGGACAGCTTGCCGGGATTGGCTTTCGCATAAGCGATGAACTCCTTGAAGGTTTGAGCCGGTACCGAAGGATGCACGGCGATGCAGAGAAAATTTGCGGCCACGGTCGCAATCGGGTCCAAGTCCTTGACCGGATCATACAGCGGCCGGCTCTTGAGGAGCGCTTCGTTGACATGCGTAATCGTGCCGCCCAACATCAGGGTGTAGCCGTCGGGGCGGGCGCGTGCGACCGCAGCGGCACCAAGCGAACCGCCGCCACCGCCGTTGTTTTCGACTACCACCGTGCCGAGCAGGGATTTCATCTTGTCCGCCCATGGGCGTCCGACGGCGTCGAATGCGCCACCCGGGGGAAAGGGAATCACGAGCCGGATCGGACGCGTCGGATAGGCTTGCGCCGTTGCAATCCGCGACACGGTTGGCAGCGCAACAGCGCCCGCTGCCAGATGCAGAAATTGTCTTCGGTGGGGAAGTTTCATTGGCGTCCTCCTCTTCATCGTCGCTATTGCACCCGCTCTTAAGCGGCCGATAGAACTGTTACGGCGAAGGAATGGCACCAATCCAGAACTGCCGCAAACCCTCCACATGAGGCTCCGTGATGCCCATGACCCTCTATGACAAGATCTGGAACGAGCACGTGGTGGACGAGGAGCCGGACGGCATGTGCCTGCTCTACGTTGATAGGCACATAGTACACGAGGTCGATAGTCCACAAGCTTTTGGCGGATTGCGGAGCGCTGGTCTTCGCGTCAGGGCTCCGGAAAAGACGCTACTGGTCGTCGATCATAATGTGTTGACGTCAGACCGCGCCAAGCCCAACCCAGATCCCGAGAGCGCGACACAGATCGCGTATTTCGCTGAGAACGCCAAGCTGTTCGGCCTTGAATATTATGACGAGTTCGACAAGCGCCAAGGCATCTGCCACGTCGTCGGACCGGAGCAGGGTTTCACGCTCCCGGGCACCATGATCGTGTGCGGGGATAGTCATACCGCGACCCATGGCGCCTTCGGCTCCCTCGCCTACGGCATCGGCACATCTGAAGTCGAGCACGTACTCGCAACACAGACGGTCATTCTTAGAAAATCAAATAATATGCGCGCAGTCGTTAATGGCAAACTCCCGCCGAATGTCACGGCCAAGGACATTATCCTTGCCATCATCGGCGAGATCGGCGCCGCTGGTGCGACCGGCTATGCGCTGGAATTTGCCGGTGAGGCCATCCGCGCCCTGTCAATGGAAGGCCGCATGACGGTCTGCAACATGTCGGTCGAGGCAGGCGCTAGAACCGGCCTCATTGCTCCGGACGAGAAGACCTTCGCCTTTCTCAAAGGTCGCCCGAAGTCCCCCAAGGGCAAACTCTGGGATGAGGCAATGTGCTACTGGGACACACTGCGCTCCAGCGAGACTGCTCAGTTCGACCGCGAAGTCCGCTTGGATGCTGCTGCATTGCCGCCGCTCGTCACTTGGGGCACAAATCCGGAGCAAGTGGTCTCGGTCGCCGGCCGTGTGCCGCGACCCGACGAAATTCCCGACCTAAAAAGGCGGGCCGCGGTCGAACGTTCGCTCGCGTATATGGGGCTCAATGGCGGCGAGCGTATCACCGATATAGCTATCGACCGTGTATTTATCGGCTCCTGCACCAACGCGCGCATCGAGGATCTGCGTGAAGTCGCTAAGGTGGTGGACGGCAAGACGATCCATTCCAATGTTTCTGCGATGATCGTGCCTGGCTCCGGTTTGGTGAAAATGCAGGCGGAAATCGAAAGGCTCGACAAGATCTTCGCAAATGCCGGCTTCGCCTGGCGCGAGCCGGGATGCTCGATGTGCCTGGCCATGAATCCCGACAAGCTCAAGCCTGGCGAGCGGTGCGCGTCGACCTCAAACCGCAATTTCGAAGGCCGTCAGGGCTACAGAAGCCGCACGCATCTTGTCTCGCCAGTCATGGCCGCTGCAGCCGCGATTGCCGGCAAATTTGTTGACGTGCGTGATTGGGTCTGAATGCAGGGTAACGTCTTTTGGCGGTTCAAGTTCTCCCCTTTTCGCCGTAGTTGCCTCAAAGCTCCGACCAAATAGGAGCTCGTTATCAATCTTAGGACCGCGAAGGCACTTGGCCTCATCGTGCCGCATTCTCTGCTCGCCCGCGCCGACGAGGTGATCGAATGAGGCTGTAATTTGCTGCGGCGCGAATGGTCGTTAATGGCAGATTGTGTTGCAAAACTATTTTCACGACCAAATCGCGCAACATTGATTCAGGAACGAACGCAGACACGCAGCATTGATTGAACGAAGCCGCTTGCGCGGCATTAAAGCCTGTTGCGAGACATTGAGCTCCCATTGAAGCCTTGATGGTGGATGGTGTGTTTGGAATTATTGGACCTGTGCAATCGGTTAAACGGTGACATCTTGGGAAAGGCAATCTCGACAACTCCGCAGGGGCAGCACCAAGATCTTCTGCAATCCTAACGCATTGGTTTCGCCTCCGTGTGTTGAAGGCTGTTGTGAGGTTCATATCGTCAAAGTTGCAATAGGTGATCTTTTTGCCACACGTAACCCTTTGAAATCACAGGCTGCGAGAAAACTACTTTCCCCAATAGCGCGAGAAGCCTGCCAATCTGCCCGTGCAAGCACGAACGAAATACGAGTTGGTCATCAATCTCAAGACCGCCAAGGCGCTTGGCTTACAGTGCCGCCGATACTACTCGCCCGCGCCGACCAGGTGATCGAATAACGAAGCTTTTGCTGCAGCGCATGTGGGAGCGATCAAGTCCGTTCAGTAACAGACGTTGACTGCACGAACGATCGGACGACCGTAATAAGTGTAGCCGACCACGCGCTGCCGAATGCACCCATCGTAGTAGCCATAGCTAGGACCATATCCGTAACCATAGCCGTATCCGGCGCCGAGGGCGCCAATCGCTAAGCCGGTGGCAATTCCAGCACCGACGCCGTAGCCACGGTATCCACCGTAGCGACCACGGTATCCACCGTAATACCCGCCGCGATACCCGCCACCGTAGTAGCCCGTCTACAACTGCGTTGGGATACGCTCCCGGAATGAGTGTGTACGAAAGGAGCGACGTCTATGCATTCGGAAAGCGTCGATACGGCTGCTCTGCTCGATACCGTGATAGGTTCTCGCAAGTCCGTCCGCGCATTCCGACTCGACCCGGTTCCAAAGCAGCATCTGGTCGAAATCCTCGACGCGGCGCGCGCGGCACCGAGTAACTTTAACTCGCAGCCCTGGCGCGTGTATGTGCTCACCGGCGAGGCCAAGCGTGCGCTCGGCGATACGCTCCTGCAGGCGCATGTCGCGCAGACCGTGCCGCTGTTCTCGCCGTTTCCCCAGACCAATCCGCCGGAATGCGCGGCGCGGGTGGACGACTTCGGGCGGCGGCTCTACGCGTCGGTGGGCGTCGATCGCGCCGATATGGCGGGCCGCGCGAGCGTAAGCGGCCGCAACTTCGTGTTCTTCGACGCACCGGTCGGTATGATCTTCACCATCCACGCAGCGCTGACTAAGCATAGCTGGCTCGACTTTGGGCTGTTCCTCCAGACGCTGATGCTCGCCGCACAGGTTCGCGGCCTTTCGACGTGTCCGCAGGTTTCGTTCGTGCGCTTCCAGTCCATCATCGCCGAGCAGTTGAAGCTCGGTCCCGACGAGTTGGTGACCTGCGGAATGTCGTGCGGCTACGCCGACGAGGAAGCCGCGGTCAATCGATTGAATATGCCGCGCGAGCCGTTGGATGGATTCACACGTTGGCTGGGGTTCGACGAATAGGCAACATCACCAATACGTCCGGATATAATTTTCGGAAAGGACAGCCCCAGCCGGCTGCACGATGGCGCTGGATCCTCGGAGGAGCCGGACCCCATACGTGTATGGAATCGCAATATTTCAAAGCGTTCCGGCGTGGTGTCCGGCGCAATAGACCCCTAAACAGCGAGCGCGCATCTTTTTGCCAGTCACGTCCCAGTATAGACTGTTTGCATTGATTCCCTGGAGGGTCACCACATGGAAATCGGTTGGATCGCCGCCATCATCGTCGGCGGAATTGCTGGCTGGCTTGCCGAGCAGTTCATGAAGAGCGACATGGGACTCTTGATGAACATCGTGCTGGGTATCGTAGGGGCCGCTGTTGCTAGTTGGTTGTTCAGCCTTATCGGGTTCTCATTCGGTCCCGGCTGGGTCGGATATTTGATCGCCGGCTTCATAGGCGCGGTCATCCTGATCTTTGTCGTGCGGATAGTCCGACAGCGGGCGTGATCGAGTATCCCTGCTGCCTGACCTTCGCTGAGCCCGCGCGTGCCCATACCCCAGCCTATCAATGAGGCTGCGCTACTACAGGCCGTGGCTCCATACATTGTGGGCGCGTCGCGGCGTCCCTTGTTGTCCAAGTGGCGTCCGTTAGCGCGTTAGCACGATGAAATCCGTATCTCTGCCGGTCTCATGGCTAATGCCATGGTCGGATATGATCAGAGACGAACCGGGCGTTAGCAATTCAGAAATTTGATCAACCGCATCTTGCGGTATCTCGATACGCTCCAGAACGACGTTCGCTTTGTCCAGCATGGGCGGTTCTATGTGCAAGCTTGGTGGATTTCCTTGATTGGGCGCGGAAGACTTCTCGGGCATCGAAACGACGGTCCAGCGCATCGCTGCGCCCCCGTTCTGAAATTCAATGGCGCTAAAAACGTGCGTTCCCATCGGTTCCGCTGGATTTCGGATCTTTATCGGAACATCAAAGAGGGGCGTGGAGTTCCTTCGCACGAATAGCTTACTTAACTGGCGGCTCACAAAAACAGAGATTGGCGCCACCTTTGGAGCTCTGACTCCCGTAGAAGCCGGGTCTGTGGCCTTTGCGCCGTCGTCAGTGCTGGACATTCGCGGGGTATGCGTTGTCGCGGTCGCAACACTGTCATTACCCGAGAGGGTCGGAGTGCCAGAATCCGGCGACGCGGATGCAACTCGGGGCTTCGGCACAAAAAGTTGTCGGCTGGCTATCTCAACGGGCCGGACATCCTCGAGCGCGATGATCACGCGCGTGCCCCGCTTTGTGAGTTGCCAGAGTCGAATGGCAAAGTCGTTTGTCAAACGGATGCAGCCATGTGACGCCGGATAGCCAGGCAGCTTGCCCGCATGCAGCGCTATACCGGACCAGGTGATGCGCTGCATGTAGGGCATCGGCGCATCGCTATAAATGTTTGAGCGATGCCATTTTTTCTTGCTTATTACACTGAAGACGCCGAGAGGCGTTGGATGACCCTTAACACCTGTCGATACAGTAGACTGTGCGATCAGGGCCTCCTTTTCATAAAGCGAGATACGCTGATCCGCGATTGAGATGATGATCTGGAGCGGACCCTCCGAAGCATCTTGAAACTGATGCTTCTTTGTTAAATCAGTTTTTGTGTGCTTGTGTTGGCGCTTGTGCCTGAATTGGTAACCACCCCACCAAAAATTGGATTGGGACCAAAACACGGACCGGGCATGAGAGGGCGTCTCTGCAGAAAGCAAGCAAACGGCAAGAGCTGCCAGTATGATCGAGCAACTAAATCTCATGATGCGTCGGAGAATTCCTGCAGACATCCAAGGCTCACCCTAAGTTCACTTTGGATTTGATGAGAGCGATGTCTTTTTCAATCCGACGAGCTGCGCTGTTTCCCGGCCGCGCTTGTCGGCATATTCCTTGCCATCGATCGGCGCGACGTGCGGCGGGTCTCGATCGAGATACGGGCGCCCAATCCCAAGCTCCTTCTCGTGTGCATCGATCCACTTCCACAATTCTTCGCTTGAGGCATATCGCCGCGCACGGGTCTCGCCTTTGACGCTCACGAGATCGGCCGCAAGCGCGTGACCGTAGCCACCGCGGCGGCTCCCGCCGTGGTATGAGCTGTCGCTCGCAGCCTTGTTCCCGCTTGCGATCGATTGCCGGTAATCGTCACGGAATGCGCTGGTTATGCCCGGCATGAGCCCGGCGTCGTCCATCGCGCGAAGCGCGTGGTAGAGCTTCAGCTTGAAGCGACGATCCATGCCTCCGATCACGTAGTCCTTGAGCGACATGCCGGCTCTTTGCGCCGCTATCGGATCCTTCCACGTGAAGTCCCCGAGGACGTATTTGGTAACGGTTTTGATGACGGTCCGCGTTTTGTCTTTCTTCTTGACCGTCGTCTTGATTTTCTCCGTCACCTTGTTCGTGTCGATTTTGGGTGTTCGTTCGTACAGCGACCAGAGGTACTGGTCGATGCAGATTTCAGCCACGAGGCATTCGTCGGGAGTTTCAGCCGGGCGCACGACTGGTTCCGGGTACTCCTTCACCTCCTTCAACATGGACAGGGACACGAGCTGCACGCGCGTTTCGGGCGGCGGCGTCGGACGAGAATCGGGCAAAGGGGCCTCGAGGACGGGCACCTCGGCGGCGGATAAGCCCGCAAGGACGGAGGCGGTTTCGGGCGGGTCTGGATCAGCCGTCGCCGCCTCGGATATGGCCGCGGGCGCGACGATAGGCTCGGGCAGATTGAGATGGGACGTCGCCGCGGCGGCTATGGAGCCCATTGCGCTTGCTAATGGTGCGTCGACGGCCCCCCCGGCGTCAGCGCTCAAAGGTGTTGCACCGCGTGTCGCCCTGCGGTCCCCGATTGCGCCGCTCTCGATGCCCGACGAACCGAAGACGCCGGGCCTGGCAAAGCCCCAACCGGTGAGAGCGATCGTTCCGCACAACACCACCAACGGGACAAGCTGCCGCGGTGTCATCAGTCCCTCCCCGCGCTCCACTTAAGGCACCCCGCACAGCCTCCCCACGATCGGGTCGATTGTTGGATCATGCCGGCTTTGTGCAGATGTGAATGCTGCGGATAATCATTTTCCCGAAACGTGTTGCCCAAATACAACGCCGGTCGCGAATCGAGGGCTATGAAAAGTTCTCGGTTTCAAGCCGCCTGCGCGACACTCGCCGCGGACGCGAGTTGAATAGTCGGCGCTTAGCCTATGCGGGGGCCTCGACCAAGCGGCACTCCAATATCCGTTATCTGAACGAATGGGTGCGGGAATGCGCGCGATACGAACAAGATCGCAGAGCGCCTCTTGTGTGGCGATGCCGCCCGCACTGCCAACAACTCATTCGGTAACCCCTATACGTCTATGTTTTTTTGCGCCCCACCGCGCCACTGAACGATTGTTGCCGCAATCTGCGATTTTCCTATTCGACACCAAGAATAGATGCGGTCTAACGCATCAACCAGGGCAAAGGGGGGATCGTGCTTCGCGCAGGAACGGGGTCGATCTTTGCGGGGATCGCGGTGGTGGCCGTGGCGCTTGTCGTCAAGTCGGCCGCGACGTACGCGCCTGCTGTGGCCCGCGACGGCTCGCGGTTGGAGCGCCTGGGCATTTCGGTCATACAGAAATGGCATACAAACAGCCCGGCTGGTTTGGCGCCTGTGATCTGGCGGGTTCCAGATAATGACGGGGCGCACATCGCTATCTTAGAAACTGCGATCTCGCCTGCAGAGGGTACGCCTTTCGAGGATGCGGTTTTCTTCGAGGAACGCTTCTCATTCAAGGCCCGTTTAGCTTCATTCGACGAACGTTTCGGCGAGATGCCGCAACATGCGGCCGCTGCGGAAACGGAACTGCGGGTTTCCGCGCCCGATGCAACGATCAAAAGTGCGTCGCCCACAGCCGGCCCCGCGCTTTATCGGGTTGCTCCACCGCCGGTCGCAACAGCAGCTGTAAACAGCGGCGTTCGAGCGCCCCTGGCTCGGCAAGCTTCTTTATCCTCGCCAGATAACCAAAACCGCACGGCCATCTACGATATTAGCTCACACGTGGTGTATTTACCCAACGGACGCAGGCTCGAAGCGCATTCTGGTTTCGACAGTTACATGGACGATCCACGCTATGTACACGTAAAGAGCAAAGGCTCGACTCCGCCCAATACCTATCGGCTCGTACCGCGTGAAAATCTTTTCCACGGGGTTCAGGCCATTCGACTAATCCCTGTCGGCGCCGGCAAAATGTTCGGCCGCGAGGGCATCCTTGCGCATCATTATTTGCTGGGTCCCAATGGCCAATCGAATGGCTGCGTGTCATTCGCCAATTATCCGGAGTTCCTCAACGCATACTTGAATGGCGAGATCGATCGTCTTGTCGTGGTCGAGCGTCTTGAGAACCCGCCCAGTCCCATGATCGCCGCGGCATGGCTTACAACGGCCATCAAGGGACTTTTCAAGCCATTTGAGCGCGGTTCAGGCACTTAAGTTTATCATCTCGGTCCCGTAACCATAACCGCATTCCTAAGAAATTCGTCGATATTCTTGCTTCGTCGGGTATCTTGCGCAATCCGATCGCCATAATGAGCGCGATGGCTCCATCGATCTTGTTTTCGGCTCGTTCCTTTCGACCGCTGCTCATTGTTCGACGGACGCTTCGCGAGCAGTTCTGTATCCTACATCGCCGCCTGCTGGCCATCGTCCGGGATGATGAGGTGTGCCGGCGCTTGATGACGACCCCTGGTGTCGGCCCCGTGGTGTCGCTGACCTATCGCGCCACCGTCGATGTACCCGCTGGGTTCCGCAAGTCCACGTCAGTCGCTGCAGTTTTTGGGCTGACGTGTGCCAAGTATCAATCGGGCGAGGTCGATTGGGACGGCAGAATATCGCGCTGTGGAGATGAGATGACGTGGGTCATGCTCTACGAGGCGGCTCAGAGCATGATGCGCTCGAAGAAATGGTCATGGCTCAAGGCCTGGGCAATGCAGATCGCCAGGCGCCGCGGGATGAAAAAGGCGATCGTCGCGCTGGCCCGCCGGTTGGTAGCCCGCCAGATCAACGGGCTTCGTCCGATGTGCAGCGGCAGGGTTCGACAGCAAGACGATCAGGCAACCGATTGTCCTGGGCGACTGACACAATTGATTTTTGGAGCGTTGCAAAGTCGGTTAGCAGTGTCCACTGCGCGGTTAGCTTGCTCAACGGCAAAGGATTTATATTTGTTCGGTGGTCTCAACCGGTCGACGCAACACCTATCTTGAACAGAAGAGATAGAGATTACGTGCTGATGAGCGAAAAATGTCGTCAAGGGCTAACTGCGGCCGAGAAACCGGAGCTTTGGCATCGCTGGCAGCCGGGAATCTTGAAGGCGATTAGGCGAGCGTTTGGTAAGTGTTACGCGGGTGTTGCGTCGACCGGTTGAGCCGGCAGCACTAAGCGGACAAACCAACCGTTTCCGAGCTTGTCCGCTCTTGGGGGGATTGTGTTGCAAAACTATTTTCACGACCAAATCGCGCAACATTGATTCAAGAACGAACGCAGACACGCAGCATTGATTGAACGAAGCCGCTTGCGCGGCAGCTGAGGTGCGGTCGCACCGGCTGCCTCCTGTCTGAGAGGATCGTGGGTTTTTCGAAGCCCAACCCTTCAGACAGGAGGTTTTCCGATGGCTGAGATCAGCCCTCTTCGCCGCCGTATGATCGAGGACATGACGGTCCGCAATCTGTCGCCGGCGACGCAACAATCGTACCTCAGCGCCGTATCGAAGTTCAGCCGGTATTTTGGTCGCTCCCCTGATCGTCTAGGCCTGGAGGACGTCCACGTCTTCCAGGTTCATCTGGTCGCTACGGGGATTTCGTGGCCGGCGCTGAACCAGATCGTCTGTGCGCTGCGGTTCTTCTATGGCGTGACGCTCGGCCAGGCCACGGTGCCGGAGCGCATCGCGTATGCGCGTGAGCCGAGCAAGCTGCCAGTCGTGTTGAGCGCCGACGAGGTCGTTCGCTTCCTGGAGGCGATCCCGAGCCTCAAAAGCCGCACCGCGCTGACCACGGTCTATGCCGCCGGACTGCGCGTGTCGGAAGTGGTTTTCCTGAAGATTGCCGACATCGACAGCCAGCGGATGGTGATCCGGGTCGAGCAGGGCAAGGGCGGCAAGGACCGCTACGTCATGCTCTCTCCGCAGCTGTTGACGATTCTACGCACGTATTGGCGGCTCACTCGGCCGAAGCGATGGCTGTTCCCCGGCCGTGACGACGAGCGTCCGCTCGTACCCAACGTATTGCACGCTGCGTGCCGTTCAGCTTGCGCAGCGGCTGGCCTGAGCAAGCAGGTGACGGTGCACACGCTGCGGCACACATTCGCGACCCATCTGTTGGAGAGCGGGGCGGACGTGCGCATCATCCAGGTGCTGCTCGGCCATGCCAGCCTGGCAAGCACGGCGCGTTACACCCAGGTCGCCACCAAAACGATCAGCAAGACGCCAAGCCCGCTCGACCGGCTCCGCCTGGAGGTCGTGCCGCCCGGCTGAGCGGGCGCCATGGCTCCGGCTCTGGAGGTGGCGGATGTCTTCCGCCGCCACGGCGAAGCGTTTCGGCAAGCCCGTGACGGTCATCTTGGCGGCGTCGAGCGGCGCGTCATGGGTGCCATCACGGCATGCCGGACGGCGGCACTCGGCGGCCATGTCGAGCAATGCGATGATTGTGGCACAACGCGTATCGCCTACAACTCCTGCCGCAACCGCCATTGCCCGAAGTGTCAGGGGCTGGCGCGTCTGCAATGGCTCGCTGCCCGGCAGGCCGAGCTGCTGGCGGTGCCTTACTTCCACGTCGTCTTCACCCTGCCGGCGCCGGTCGGTGCGATCGCCTTCCAGAACAAGGCCGCCGTCTATGCGATCCTGTTCCGCGCCGCGGCCGAGACGCTCACCACCATCGCCGCCGATCCCAAGCATCTGGGCGCGCAAATCGGCGTCACCGCGGTGCTCCATACCTGGGGTCAGACCCTGCAACACCATCCGCACATCCATTGCGTGGTGCCAGGCGGCGGCCCCTCGCTCGACGGCACGCGCTGGGTCGCTTGCCGCCCCGGCTTCTTCCTGCCGGTGCGCGTGCTGTCGCGGCTGTTCCGCCGGTTGTTCCTGCAGGAGCTGAAGAATGCCTTCGACGCCGGCAAGCTGCGCTTCTTCAGCAGTCTCGCCCACCTCGCCGAGCCGGCGGCGTTTGCCGAACGTCTCGACCAACTGCGACGCATCGACTGGGTGGTCTATGCCAAGGCCCCGTTCGGCGGGCCCGAACAGGTGCTGGCCTATCTCGGCCGCTATACCCATCGCGTCGCCATCGCCAACAGCCGGTTGATCTCGCTGTCCGACGGCAAGGTCCGCTTCACCTGGAAGGACTATCGGCAGGACGGCAAGACCAAGACGATGGCGCTCGATGCCGACGAGTTCATCCGCCGCTTTCTGTTGCACGCCCTGCCGGACGGCTTCCATCGCATCCGCTACTACGGCTTTCTCGCCAATGGCGGGCGCGGCGACAATGTCGCCCTCTGCCGCCGGCTGCTCGATGCCCGTAACGCTTCGGTCGATTCCGAGCGGGCGACCGGTCACACCAAAGGCGAGCGACTACTCAACGCCTGTGACTTCACCGTCTGCCCCGATTGCGGCGGCACCATGCGGCGGATCGCAGCCGTGCCGCGCTCCTCCAACCATCAGCCGTTCCGCTGTGACACGTCATGACATCATCGCCTGCTGTCGTCGTCACCACTGCCGAGGTTGCCGCGCAAACTGCCGCCAAGCGGACAGCCATGCCGATCGACTGCCGTAACCTCGACAGCAGAATTGGCCAGACGTATCGAATTGAAGTCCTACTCACGCAAAGCGCCCGATCCGCCAAGCCGTCCTTGTCCAAATAACCCTTCGCACCAGCTACGCAGCTGCCGTCGAACATGGATGGCCAGCGCGCCATCGTCACTATCCCCATAGTGCCAAAATACCCGCGGCTTCGTTCAATCCGGCTTCGATGAGGTCGCGCTCACGCTCGTGTTCCAGGCACCACCGTGCCCCGCGACCTCACAGAACCCTCAAGATTCAAAGAAACGTTCAGGCAGATTTGATTATTGCGCTCTCGCAACGCAACAAAGAGTTTTGCAACACAATCGGGGGTATAGCGGACATGGCCAAAGCGGCCGCAATGTCGGCTTTTGACCCAAAGCGGACCTTCTACCACGTACTCCCGCCCTTATCCCCAACGGACGGCGGCGTCCAGGTAGTTGACCGTCGAAACTATGTAGGAATTAGCAGATCCATCGGTAAAGCTAGCCGATAACTAGGCAAGGATATTACTAGGCAGCCAGCCATCAACCGCCACATCGCATTTGTCCGGCTCGTCCCGTACATCATCCTTTAGAATGTTTACTCATAAGCCGACGCCCCGCTGCTTCAGGGCCATGACTGGTATAGACCCGAGAGCAAACATTATGCGACTGCCATTCGATGTCCGCGGTATAATGCCGCCGGCGATCCGGCGAATGCGATCGCGATCCTGGGAGGACTTCATGTCGGTCGGCTCGATCACGCGACGCGCGGCGCTTGGCGGGGTGGCGCTCGGTGTCGGCACGGCGGCGCTCGGCAGCAGCGATGCGCTTGCGCA
>CAWKOD010000050.1:0-141928 GCA_963850885.1 uncultured Alphaproteobacteria bacterium
AAGCAAACGCTTCAATGAGAAGGCGGTGCGCGACTTCGTCGTCCGCGAACCAATCATTTCGCTGGCAATCTAAAATTAAATTTAAACCAAATCGGGCTTTGAAGCTAAAGGAAATCATTTCGATTGGGTGGTTAGCTGGCGCGGGTCGGTAGTGTGTGGTGCACAATGTTCGCAGATATCGGAAATGGTCTCAAAAGCCTGCTCGCTGAGTTTCGCCGCAACTGCGCCGGCGCAATAGCGCCAATCTTTGCGCTGGCAATGCTTCCGATCATGACCGCAGTTGGCGCGGCGGTCGACTATTCGACCGCAAACAAAATCAGGTCGAGTATGCAGGTCGCGCTCGATACCGCTATGCTTGCCGGGGCAAAGGATGGCTCGTCAAATTGGACCCAGGTCGCTCTCGACGTATTTAACGCCAATCTACAGAAGCAAGCGCGTACTGGAATTGCGTTCGCCACTAACTTTTCGCAAAGCCAAGACTCGGTCTATCGAGGAGTTGCTTCGGCATCCGTGCCGACGTCATTTCTCGGAGTGGTTCACATTTCTTCTTTGAAGGTCGGTGTGACAACGGCTGCGATAGCAAGTGAGCCGGACAATTCCTGTATTCTGACCCTTGATCACGGGCAGCCGGCGTCACATGTCTCGCTTACATTGAACGGGGCCCCGATCGTCAATCTTTCCGGCTGTTCGATACGTTCAAACACAGCGCTCGATTGCAATGGGCACGATGGCAATGCGACAAAATCCATCGCCGGCGGCGCGATCTTCGGGTGCGGAAATCCAAGGCCGTATGCTGGCGCTGTTCCGGATACCTACGCACCGTTGGCCAGCAACATTACGAAGCAATGTGGATCGCCAGGACCAGGTGTAGCCTGGACTGCAGGGACGGTGCCGACCGGGTCGGACGTCAAGACCGTTACGATTAATGGCCGCACCGAGTATCACATCTGTGGCGATCTAAATCTTTCCGGGACGGGCTCTTTAACCGGAAGCGCGCCTAGCTCGGATTCGCTTATCGTCATCGAGAATGGCAGTCTCAACGTCCTCAACCATGCAGACGTGTCGGTTGCCAGAACGGCGATCGTATTGACCGGGGACAATACTGGTCCGAGCAAGGTCGATTTTCCAAACGGCAATGGCAAGACAGCTAAACTGACACTGTCGCCACCACTCGACCCCTCCAATCCGTGGCAAGGTGTGGCGCTTTATCAAGATCCCAAGTTGACAAACGTTGACAACAAATGGGGCCCCGGCGCGGATTTCAACGCTGACGGCCTCGTTTATCTCGGCAATTCAAATGTTGTCACGGACGGCAATACCGCCAGCAGTAACGCCAAATGCTCAAAGTTCGTGATGAACAGCTTTACGACAAACGGCAAGGTCAGTCTCGATTTCGACCAGACCGTCGCGTCGTGTGCCGCCATCGGATTGAAGCAGTGGGGTGGCATTATCGTCCACTTGACACAATAGCAGACATCCTTGCGTCGAAGCCACTTCAGTACCGGCAGTTACGGATCGAGGCTCACAACGGAGAGGTTCCCAATGCAACGCTACTTTTTCGATGTGGCCGCCCGCAGTTACGTTCAATACGACTATCACGGCCGTGAAATCCATAACCTGAGCAAGCGCGTGAGCTGGCGGAACTGATCGCCCTCGATATCGAATGTACCGATGGTGATGATTTAGCCGGCGGGGAGATTCAGGTGCGTAACGTCAGTGGAGAGCATTTGTATTCTGTTCCTATTCGTGAGTTGAAACCGACCGCTGCGTGACATTTTCCACGCATCCCGAATCGCGATGACTATGTGTGGCTGGAACAATTGACGAATTTGTCGCATAGCGAACATCTCGCCAACAGCTGTGATGTCGACTACTAACCCAAAGCGGACGCCACCTCGTCCGGCGTTACTCCGCCTTGATGTTCGCGTCGCGGACAAGCTTTGCCCATTTCGGCAGCTCGCGCTTGATTTGGGCCGCGAATTCGTCGGGCGTGTTGCCCACAGGCTCGAAACCGAGCGCGTTGAGCTTTTCTGTGACGTCCGGCAGCGTACCGAGCTTGACGATCTCGCGATGAAGCAGCGCGACGATCTCTTTCGGCGTGCCAGCTGGAACGATGAAGCCGAACCAGTTTTCGCCTTCGATGTCCGGATAGCCGGACTCCGCCATGGTAGGAATATTCGGCAACGCTTGCGACCGGACCTTTCGCGTGACCGCGAGCGCCGACAACTTGCCATCCCGCACTTGCGGCACCGTGGGCGCCGGCGAGACGATGCAGATCGGCGTGTGATTGCCGATCGCGGACTGCACCGCGAGGCCCGCGCTCTGGAACGGCACGTGAACCAGATCGAGACCGAGTTGGATACGGAACTGCTCGCCGACGAGATGTCCAGGCGACCCGGTTCCGCCTGAGGCGTAGCTGTACTTGCCTGGATTGGCCTTGATCAATGCAATCAGCTCGCTCACCGACCGCGGCAACGATGGATGAACTGAGATGATCATCGGTGACGTGACTGCAAGCGTGACTGGATCGAAGTCCTTCATGGCGTCATAGGGCACGGTGCCAAACAGCGCGGGATTGACCACGTAGTTGGTCGGAACGATGAGCATCGTGTAGCCATCCGCCGCCGCCTTGGCGCCTCGGCCGATGCCGATGTTGCCGCTCGCGCCTGCGACGTTCTCGATGTAGAACTGCTTGCCGAGATTGTCCGACAGCTTTTGCGCGACGATGCGAGCGAACACATCGGTTGGCCCGCCTGCTGCATAGGGGACGATCAGGCGCACTGGACGCGCCGGATAGCTCTGCGCCCATGTCCATTGTGGCGCCGCAAGGTCGGCAGCGGCGGCGCCCGCGAGAGTGAGCAGATGCCGGCGTCCAAGTTTCATGCTAGGCCCTGCCTCCAACGGGTTGGTAGGCTAAGCTAATTCCAGCCTGCAATGAAGACCCCGCGCCGCGGAATGGTGCGCTTGCGATACGAGTGGCACCGAAACACGCAGCGACGCGATGCTATCTTACTTGGTGGATCGATAGTGCGAGGGCTGCGCCAGCGTCGGGAGTCTGTCAAACTGACCCTCTGCCCAACGGAATTTAGACTTCGATTTTCGAATGGGGATTGCATGAAACTAACGCGACGCCGATTTTTAAGTGCCGGAGCCGCTGCCTCTTTGTTTGGCAGATGTAGCGCTGCCGTCGCTCAGGCCTATCCAACGCGGTCAATACGGCTTGTCGTTCCGTTCCCGCCAGGAGGCGCATTTGACTTCGTCGGACGACCCTGGGCGGAAAAGATCAAATCATCGCTGGGCACAGTTGTCGTCGAAAACATCGGCGGAGGGGGCAGCTCACTGGGTGCCGCCGCAGTCGTGCGCTCGCCTCCTGACGGCTACACACTATTGCTGGGTGGGACGCAAACACAGGTGAATGAGGCCCTCCTCAAGAGGCGGCCTCTTTATGATCCGGCCAAGGATTTGGACGCTGTCACGGGCGTTGCGGCCTATTTTCTTGCTGTCGTTGTGCATCCAGCCCTGGCGGTGCAAACGCTTCCAGAGCTCAGAGAGTACGCCAGGGCAAATCCGGGACCGTCTCGTACGGTCACGCCGGCGTTGGCTCTATTCAACACCTAACCGGTGAACTGCTGAAATCGCAGACGGGAATGCACGAAATGGTGCAGGTGCCATATCGAGGCACCGGACCAGTCATCACCGATGTAATGAGTGGGCAAATCCCTGTCGGAATTTTAGGGATTACAGGACAGGTCCTGGAACTTCATCGTGCCGGAAAACTGCGTATTGTTGCGGTGACCAGTCCCAAGCGACTTGGCAGTGCGCCCGACGTGCCGACCGCCGTTGAGTCGGGGTTACCTGGCATGATCGTAACCGGATCCATTGGGCTGTTGGCGCCGGCGGGGACGCCGCGATCCGTGGTCGAGCAAATTTCACACGCGACAGGCGTTGCGTTGGCGGATCCGACGTTCCAGCACGTGTTGAAAGAAGCAGCCATGGAACCGGTCGCCGCGCCAGGCCCGGACAATTGGAAGCGCATCCTCGCTGATGACATTGCTCTTTGGGGACCACTCGTCAAAGGGCTCGGTCTCAAAATCGACTAAGGATGCTTCAGACGGCTTGTCACGAAAGGCGACAAGGCGATTGTAGTGTGACGGAGCCAAACTCCGAACGGCGCGGTATGAAACGGGTCATGCATCTCAATCTTTTTATCCAGAGCCGTGGCCATCACGAGGCCGCGTGGCGGCATTCCAAATCATCGAAACTGCCGCTGACCGATATTCAGTACAGCGTGGAGATGACCCAGAAGGCCGAGTCCGGTCTGTTCGACTCGATCTTCCTGGCCGACGTCTTGGGGCTGTGGAATGACGTCCAGACGACGCCTTTCAACTGGCTCGAGCCGATCACCACGCTTGCCGCGTTGGCCATGGCGACAAAGCGCATCGGTCTGATCGCGACTGCTTCGACCACCTACACCGAGGCCTATAACCTCGCGCGGCAGTTTTGCTCACTCGATCACATCAGCCGGGGCCGTGTCGGCTGGAACATTGTCACCACTTGGTCGCCGCAGGCCGCCGGCAATTTCGGCGGTATTGGCGAGGTCAGCCATGCCGAGCGCTACGAACGGGCCGAAGAGTACATGACCGTGGTCAAGGGGTTGTGGGATAGTTGGGCAGATAATGCAGTTCTCGACGATCGAACGAGCGGACGCTACGCCGACCCACAACGCGTGCGGCCGATCAATCATAAGGGCAAGTACTACAAGGTCAAAGGTCCGCTAAACCTGCCGCGCTCGCCGCAGGGCCGGCCGGTTTTCGTGCAAGCTGGCTCGTCGGATACCGGCAAACGGTTTGCGGCCCGCCACGCCGAAGCGGTGTTCACGGCACACCTGGAAAAGGCTACGGCGAAAGCCTTTTACGACGATCTGAAAGGGCTGATTGCTCCCGAGGGCCGCGATCCCAGTCGGGTGCAGATCCTGCCGGGATTCAGCCCGATCATTGGCTCCACGGAGGCCGAGGCGCGGCGCTTTTCCGATGAGCTCAACGAGCTGTCAGACCCCGAGGTGGGCCGCAACCGGCTCTCATTGCGTTTCGGGGGACATGATTTCGCTCATCTGCCATTGGATAAGCCGCTCGTGCCCGAAGATTTCCCGGATCCAAAAGCCAACGAGGCATCGCGCAGCCGAACCGAGGTGATCGTCGGATTTGTAAAGAGCAGCGCCCGACGCTCCGGCAGTTGCTTGCGAAGCTCGCCGGCGCGCGCGGCCATTTTGTCTTCGAAGGTACGCCGGAGCAGGTAGCGGATCTTATGGAGGACTGGGTCGCTAATGGCGTGGCTGACGGGTTCAACCTGATGCCGCCGGTCTTGCCAGAGATGCTCGACGTGTTTATCGCCGAAGTCGTTCCGTTGCTGCAGCGGCGTGGACTTTTTCGCACAGCATACGAAGGTGAGACGCTACGCTCCCACTTCGGTCTCGCGCGACCACCGGCATGACTTGCGCCTGAGAAAGGGATGCACGATGAAACCTCAACGCCGTCGGTTTCTGCATCTGGCAGCGGCGGCTGCCGTTCTCCCTGCTGCATCGCGGATGGCTGTTGCGCAAAGCTATCCCGACCGGCCGGTGCGCGTGGTCGTCCCCTATGCGCCCGGCGGTCCAACCGACGTGGTCACTCGCCTGATTGCGCAAAAGCTTTCGGAGCGCTCGGGCAAACAATTCTACGTCGAAAACATCGGAGGCGGAGGCGGCAATATCGCCATGGGCCGGGTGGCAAAGATGGCCCCGGATGGCTACACGCTGCTGATGGTCAATCCGAGTTACGTGGTCAATCCCACGCTTTACCGCGAACCGCCGTACCGATTCGAACGGGATTTCGATCCGGTTTCACTCGCGGTTCTGACCACCTTGGTGATCACCGTACATCCGTCGGTGCCAGCGCGGACTCTTCAAGAACTCGTCGCGCTTATCAAAGCCAATCCCGGGACATACAGCTACGCATCGCCGGGAGCGGGAACTCCGGGTCATCTCGTCGGCGAAATCTTCCGTTCGTCGCTTGGTCTCGACCTCGTGCATGTGCCGTTCAACAGCGCGGGCCTGGCGGTTGGTTCGGCGGTCGGGGGGCATACGCAGATTTGCTTCGCCTCGCCGTCGCCGGCGGCGCAGCAAGTGATCGAAGGCAAGCTGCGTGGCCTTGCGGTCACCAGCGTTGCGCGTTCACAGGCATTGCCAGACGTTCCTACGACTGCAGAGGCTGGCTATCCCGCCGTCGCGGGCGACAACTGGCAAGGCATTGTCGTCCCAAGCGGCACGCCGAAGGTCGCTATCGACTTCATCCATCGCGAGATTGTGGAAATCATGGCATTGCCCGATGTCAAAGCGCGCCTTGCCGTGCTCGGCTTCGAGCCTGTCGCCAGCACGCCGGAAGAATTTGCTCGGCACGCCAAGGTCGAGTTTGAGAAATGGGGCAGGGTGATTAGGGAATCCAACATCAAATCGGAGTGACGTTGCGCACGGCACTATCTTTGCTTTTGCTACCCAGTCCATTTCCATTCGAGAATTGACATGGCAAACGATGTTTTTGCGCCGTTGCTTCGGTCTCAAATGAGCCGTCGCCTCCTTGTCACCGCAGGCATTCTTCTCGTTTACCGCCTGGCTGCCAGGTCGCCATCCCAAGCCTCAACACCGAGGCGCTGAGTTGCCTGAGCAACCTGCTGAAAACCGAGACCGTCTCGGTCCTGGCGCTGGGCGTCACTCCGTTCCTCTCGGCCTTGCTCATCTTTGAGTTCATCAAGCTGATCATCCCCCGCTTGCGCGGTGGGAAACGGCCAACATCAAGAATGCAAGGCGGCTGAGCCGCTACGCCTATTTCGTGGCCCTGATCATGGCGGGCGTCCAGGCCCGCGGCGTGGCGAACGCGCTCTACGGAATAGAAGGGCTGCTCGACGGGCGTTCAATTGGCTGCAGAGCCTGGGCGCCGCACCGGAATTGTCGTGGCCGGTATGGACGACAATGCTGGGGCAGATTTTCGTCTGCACCGGCGGCGAATTGTTGACGCATCAACTGTCATTGCCGATTGCGATCGACGGCGCTTGGGTCATCGTCGTCGTGACAACCGCGATGAACTGCCTGCGGTCCAAGGATTTGCCCCCCGAGACGACGACGGCGTAGCCCTCTGCGACCTTGTCGAGGTCGTCTCCGCCCATGGGCCTGGACATCGCCTGCGGTGCGCTTCGGGGGAGCAACCCGGCATGGCGCGCCACATCTCGCCCCGCTTTGGCCCTCTACAACCTTGCGTGCTTGCCGAACACCCGGTGCGCGGTGTGCCATTCCTTGCGCGACAGCGAAAATTCCTTCGGCTTGCCCTTCGGCGGGTTGTGCTGGGTCACCAGCCATTCGGTCGCGGTGGCGCGGCGCAGGTGCTTGATGGTGACGCGCGCCTCGCCCTGCAACTCGGAATAAAACACGTGCACCTCGCCGCCCATCACCGGCAGCACCGGATTGATCAGCGCGGTCTCGCCGGGCTTGTACTCCGGCACCATGCTTTCGCCGGTGATGACGAGGCCATAGGCCTCGCGTACATGAGCAACTGGGGCCGGCCGCGGAATGAAATCGATCGGGTCGGTCGAGCGGATAATCTCGCCCGGGCCGCCCTCGGCTGAGGCGTAGACCGCAAAGTCGCGGCCGCTGCCGATGCGAAGGCCGGCGACGTGGGCGCCGCCGCGGCCGTCGAGATCGGGGAGCGCGATGCCGAGCGCCACGCAGATCACTGGCAGATCCGACGGCATCCGCTTGAACTGGCCCTTCTCGATGCGGTCGATGGTGGACTGGCCGACGCCGCCGGCCTCGCGGGCGAGCGACTCCTGCGACCAGTGCTTCAGCTCGCGCGCTTCTTTGATGATGCGGCCGACGTCCTGGGGGGTCATAACCTTTGTATACCCGAATATGGGTACCTGTGTCTAACCCTATTTCAGATTTACGGGTACCCATATTCGGGTTATCGAATCTCCATGGCATCCCAAGTCACATCGCAAGCCGCACTGATCGAGCAGGCGATCCTCAGCGTTCCCGGCGGCCGCCAACTAAATCGCGACAGCGTGCTGGCGGAGCCAGTCCGCGAGTTCCGCTTCCGCCATTCGGTTTGATGCGAGCGCGAGCCACACTTTGACAATGTCGGCGTCGTCGGCGACGAGCGTATGGCCGTTGAGGTCCAGGAAAAGTTCGGTGATGACGGCCGACACGCGCTTGTTGCCATCGTTGAAACATTGGCGCTGCGCGTATCCGCTACCGTACGCGGCGGCAATATCGAAGATGTCCGGGTTTTCATAAGTGGCGAGATGAAGCGGGCGCGCCAAGACCGCCTCAATTCCGTTTTCGTCCCGAATGCCGGGCAGGCCACCATGTTCGGCCAATTGTTCGTCGTGAACGGCCAGCACGATGGATTTAATGACCCACTTCGGGGTCACTATTTCGCCAGCTCGCGAAGGGCGTTGCGACGCTTCTTCATGATCTTCCGCGCCCGGTCCATTTGCGACTCGAACTCGGGATCGTAGGGGGTGAGCCGGAAGCCGCCCGGAGCATCCGTGACAAAAAGGGTATCGCCCTTCTCGATGTGCAGTTTCGCGGTGATTTCCTTGGAGAACGAGGCCCCCAAGGAATTCCCGAACTGGACGACCTTCAACTTGGTGACCATGGCTTACTCCGGTTCCCCGGCCCTTGTGTTATAACGTAAGTTATAACTTCTACCGGCTTCTGAAGGTTCCAACAAGCCTAATTGGCCGGTGGAAAAATTCGTGAGCACCTTGCAACTAATGAGTAGGTAGCTAATTATAGGGACGTGGTCGTATTGGGAGTACGCGCCATGTCAATCCAGGATGAAGCCAGCGAATTCATGCGGGCGACGGACGGCGTTCCGACCCATCCCCGCTGTGCCGAATGCGGCGTGCCGATGTGGCTCATCGCCGTCGATCGTGTCGGCCTGATCGAGCGCAAACATTTCGAATGCCAGGCGTGTGACGCCAAGCTGGTGACGCGGGAAAATGGCCAAGAAAACGTTTGAGCGAAATATCGAGCCGCTCGAAGTGAGAAAAGCCCGTCATGCGGCGGAGGCGCCCGTCGCGATGAAGGAATATGAGAATCGGGCTAAGGCCGAGTTGGCGCAAATGGCGGAGCTGAAAGCAGAACGGTTGGAGCGGGAAAAGAAAGCGACTTAAAAGTGATCCCGGCCGCCCGATCGGTCGAGCAGGGGACTGGCCTGTTTCCAGGCCTAAGGCCGGTTTTGCAAACAGCATTGGGCTACTTTCAAAAGGACCCAGGAATAGCCCAGGGCCAGATCTGCAAGCAGAGCTAGTTGAATCTTGAGGCCGCGCGGCGACAGGACAGGAGGAGCGATATGAAAACTCTCGCGTTAGCCGTGGTCGCGGCAATCGGACTGGGAGCCGCCACCTCCGCCCAGGCCGGCGTTTGGTTCGATGGCCCGTTCTGGTTCGATGCCCCGTCTTACGGTGGCCCCCGCGGTGGCGGGCCGTACTTTGTCGCTGGTTTTGGTGACGACAACCATCTCGGGCAACCCCGTTATTGGGGTGGACCGTACTGGACGATATGTGGCGGGACCCATCCGCCGTTTCAGACCTACCGCATCCCACCGGCCAGTTGCGGCCCATGGCGGGTCAAAATGGCCGCACGTCAGCACCAGCGCCTCATCAGGGCCCGGTTAAAGTAACCGTCTGGCCTCAGTCGCGCGGCCTGTGTGACTTTTCGCACTTCACGATTTAGGCGTTCAGGCAGACAGTCCGACCAGACCAACGGGATTGTCATGCACCTCGCCAGCCAAAGCTCCACTCAACTCCACACTCTCTTCGGGGGCGGTTACATCGTGGAACAGCGTGGCGACGAAACGGAGCGCCATCTGCCGCCGGCAGAACCACGGACGTTCGAGGTGGACTTCGGCGACATCCTCAAAGCGTTGCGGTCGTCGCTGGGGATTCGATAGACGCGCAGTCGCCGTTCTCGTTGGCGCTAATTCATTTCCGACTTCCGGGATAATCCGCATTTCTTTGGCTTGCTCGACCAGGCCATCGACGACATCACACTTCTCAGCAAGCGAACGCCACGACTGCGCCATTTCAGGGCCGATGGTGCTGATTTGCCTGGCCGGTATCAAGGGGGAGGTGGACGGACCACGCGGGCGTATTTTGCAGGCGCTCGTCGTGGTTCTGTTCGGGATGGGCGCCTGAGGCCCCATGGAGTATCGAACGCCTTGGCGAGGCTCATCGCAGAAATCTGACTGAACGTTCAGAAAAGCCGGCGGCATAAATATTCAGGGAACTTGAATACCGGTTCAGGAGTTTGCCGAAAACTTGCCCGAAAGTGACCTCAACTTTTCAGACAAGGGCGAATTTCTAGAGAGGAAACCCCACATGACCAAACTCAAGCTCGCATGCGCCACCGCGCTGCTGTTCGGCAGCTTGGTCGCGACGGCTTCCGCCATGCCGGTGGCCCCACTGTCTGCGGACGCCATCTCCAACGTTGATCAGGTCCGCTATGTCTGCAACGCATGGGGCCGGTGCTGGTGGCGGCCGAACTACTACGGCTACTACGCCTACGCGCCACCACGTTACTACAGCGGCTGGGGCTGGCGTCACCGTGGCTGGCGCCATCGCTGGTAACAGCTGTTTGCGCACAACTGAGCGGCTCCGGCAACGGGGCCGCTTTTTTCATTCCCATATCGCCATAAAGTTCCATTGGACCGTGCGCAAATTAAGAATTGCGCGGGATCAATCTCAAAACTGCTTTAACGATTTGTGGGCAAATTTCGGTGATGCCGGAACGCCGGATGTGATCGTGAACTTAAAATCTGGCTAAGGTGTACTTGTCATGACTTCGGCTGATGAATATCGCATCCAGGCGGCAGCCCTGGCGGCGCAAGCACGCGACGAAAAGCATGCAAATGTACGTAAGGAGCTGCTGCAACCTCTTCGAAGTTGTATCTGCGGCTGGCCGAGCAGGCAGATAAGAACAGTCGGCTGGACGTGACCTACGAGCCACCATTTCGGACGGCCTCGCCAGCGCCCTAGCGCCGTCAGTCTCTCTTTGCTCGCGGGTTTTGAGCTTTGTCAGCCAGGTCGCGCCAAGCCTGCGCCATGTCCAACAAACGGGCGCGTATATCCGGGTCGGCGGCCTGCTGAGCCAACCTCAAGCACTCTTCGGCGAACTTTAGATATTCGTCGCGCGTCGCCATTCCCGAACCGCACCCGTGCGTGCGGGTATGTCAAACCACACACGGGGCGTTCCGGTTCCCGCACCTGCAAAAGATTATTTCGGAGGGACACAGTTCCACTCCTGGCGCGTTTCCTGTCCCGACAATGCAAGCCGGAGGAAACGGCCATGCAAGGCGCACGTATCGACAGTATGCAGCCGAGTGTCGCCGATTGGCGAAGACCATAGAGCGCACGCAGCCCATTTCAATGTTCCGCCGGAGCCGGCGTCGCTGCATCGCGTTCTCCCCGCTGGGCAATCAGCCCAAGGGAGACCACTCAGATGAAGCGTTTTGTGGGCGCCACACCATCGCGCTCGTACTGACCAGCCAGGCGTTCGCTCAGAGCGTCAAAGTCGAGATCAATCCTGAGCAACGCACACGCATTAAGGAATACGTGATCAAGGAGAAGGTGCCGCGGGCTACCGTGAAAGAGCGGGTTACGATCGGCGGCAAACTCCCTGATGATATCGAGCTGCGCGCTGTGCCATCGGATTGGGGTCCGTCCGTGAGCAGGTACAAGTATATCTACTCGGATGACCGCGTTCACTTCGTCGACCCCGCGACCCGCGAAGTTATCTACGATATCGACTAACAGCGACATCGACTCAGTTGCTTTGAAAAGCGGCGCGTCCTTCCGGGCGCGCCGCTTTTCTCGGCTGACTAGGCCGAAAACGACCGCGGCGAGCAAGCGCGCCTTTGCGCGCTGGGCTTGGCGGTTCGGGCGCCGATTATCGGGCGCATTCGGGTGTTGCGGCCGATCGTCAGGAAATTCTTTACCCTTCCCCGTCATGGTGGCGAGAGGGTGGAGATCGGTATGCGTCGAGCGGTTGCGTCCAGCGTTGCGGTGATGATGATGATCGGCGGCGGGGCGTCCTATGCGCTGTTCGGCCGGCCCGCTCCGCACAAGATGCAACTTTCGACCTCGGCCGCCGACGCGCCCCGGCTCGAGACGGCGCGGATGTTCGCTCAGCCGATTGCGCCGCCGGAGCCCGATCTGATTGCCGCCAAGCTCGCCCCGCCGCCAACCGTGTGGCCGGATGCGCCGAAACCGGTGGTGAAGGCCAAGCGCGCCGAGGCCGCCAAGACGGATGCGGCCAAGCCGGCCGCGGTGAAGACGGCCGCCGTCAAGCCGGCCAAGCCCAAGCCGAAGAAGCAAGCCGCCAACGCGGCTGCTGCGCAGTAAGCCGCGACGTCAGGCACGCATTGTTCTCCGCGTGCATTCTCCGTTGACATCCGATCGGAACACCGACACGACATTCCTCACCGCCAGGTAAGACGCGAAACAGATTGTTGCTTGACAGTTTTGTTCACACCGAAAGCATGCCCAGCAAGCGAGACAAGTCTTTCGTCTGATCGAGCGCCCACAGCGCCTTGAGGATGGCGTCGGTCCGCTGCCGCGGCCAGCGCTTGCCGACATTGCCGCTGAATTTCCGCTCGACGTCGGCCCGGCTCATCGGCCGGCCGACAAAACCCGGCACGTCGTCAACCTCGCGAACGATGCGGCGCCCATCGGCGAGGATCGCGGTGATGCGCGTCGGCACCGTGGACGCGCCGGTGCGTGCGGTGAGCGCCGGATCTTCGCTCACCGTGATCTTGCGAATGAAGGCGAGGATGCGCGGATCGCGAAGCTTCGCAGTTTCATAACTGTCGTTGTCGATGTCGCCGTCGAACATGGCCCGCGCTGTGATGTAGGGCAGGCTGTGATCGGCCGTGTCCCGGTTCTCCGGTGTCCATTTCTCGGGGTCGCTGCCGGCCTGCTGGTGACCCCGGCGGGTCGTTGCGATTTCGATCGTCGCGATGCCATCGAGATTGCCCGCCTCCTTGGCGACCGCGATGCCGGCCGCGATTGCGGTCTGCGCGTAGACCACGGCCGGATAGGGCTTCATGCCGCACTGGTGGATCCGGAACGGAACGCCGCGCCGGCCGAAGGCGTCGACATCGACATCGGCAGGCCCCGAGACCAGCTGGAAGAAGCCCTTCCGTCCTTCGAAGATGGGGGCCGGGCCGGTGATGCCGCCGCGCGCCAGAGTGGCGGCGAACACCGCATTGCGCCCGGCTTCGGCGTCGGCGAGGCCTTTCCAGTCGGAGTTGGTCTGCGCCCGGGTCTGCCCCATCGCGATGTGGTCGTTGACGGCAATATTGACGGCCTGAATGAGCCGGTCAGGCGATAGCTTCATCAGCTTGCCGGCCGCGAGCGCCACGGCCGGCAGGCTGAGCACCGGCGGGTCCCAGCCGCGGGACCCGATGTCCAAGGCATCGATCAGCCGGCAGTTGATCTCATAAGCGAGCACGATCGCGGTGATGAGCTCGGCGGCGCTCGCCCGCTCGGCCTCTGCGACCGCGAGGCATGCCGCAATGTGGTCGCTCGGGTGACCGGTAAAGCGCGCGACATAGACGTCGTTCAGGTCGTAATAGCGGAACGCGGCGCCATTGGCGAAGGCGGCAAGATCGGCCATGGCGCGCCGCTTCGTGCCGATGACGCTCGCGACGCCGCCCGCGTGCGCCAGCGCGATTTCACGGCAGACCCGCACCGGCGTCTCATCGAACGCCGCGATCCCGCAACCCAGCGTATCGATGACATGCGATTTGACCCGTTCAACGGTCGCGCCGTCGAGATCGTCATAGCGCAGACTGTCGGCGTAGGCGGCGAGCCGGTCAGCCAGCGGCCGGTCGGATGATTGCGACGCCGCAGCCGCTCGCGCGCGGGGCGTCAGGCCATGAAGGCCGAGAGCCGCCGTGCCGACAATGAGTTTGCGGCGCGAGATCGAGTAAGGCATTTTCGATTCCTTGCAGTCCTGGGGCCTCACACCGGCTTGCCGAAGCCGTAAAGCGCCTCTGGATTCTGCACCAGAATGCGGTTGCGGGTGGCCTCGTCGGGGGCCCACTCGGTGAGCAGGTCGAACAGCAGTGCGTCGTTCGGCTTGTTGTGGTCGGGCAAGCCCGGGTGCGGCCAGTCGCTACCCCAGACCAGGCGCTCCGGCGCCGCCTTGACGAAGGCCTGCGCAATCTTGGTGGCTTCCGGGTAGGACGGCGGACCGATCTTGCTGTTCGAATAGGCGCCCGAGACTTTCACCCAGGTGCGACCCTTGTCGATCAACTCGCGAACGATCTTGTGCGACGAATGATCGATGCCGGCCGGCAGCGGCGGGTGCGCGAGATGGTCGAACACCATCGCCGTTGGCAGACGCCGCAGCACCGCGGTCATCTCGTCGATCATTGCGCCATCGACGTTGAACTGCACGTGCCAGCCGAGATCGGCAACGCGCTTCGATAACGGCTCGACCATGTCGGGCGTGACGGCGCGTGAGCTCGGGTCCGAAAGGCTAAAGCGAATGCCGCGGATGCCGCCTGAGTGGAACGCCTTGAGCTCGGCATCCGTAATGGCCGGGGTGACGACAGCGACGCCGCGCGCGTTCGGTCCGAGTTGCGCAATCGCATAGAGGGTGACCCGGTTGTCGGTCGCGTAGTTGCGGGGCTGCACAATGACGACGCGTGTCGTCCCAATTCGCTTTTGCAGGAGCCGGTAGTCCTCCACGGTGGCGTTCGTCGGCGCCGTCCGCGGATTGGGCGGCATCGGAAAGCGCATCGGATCGTAGGTGTGCATGTGGCAATCGGCGGCATTGGCCGGCGCCTTGAGCTTGGGCGGCTCGGTGCCGACCGAATTCGGTACTTGCTGGGCGCTGCTTTGCGGAACGTGGATACCCGAGGCGGTTGCCGCGATCGCCGCCATCGACGCTCCGCGGATGAAGGTGCGACGTGCGATCATGCTTCCCCCCGGGATTTATCTTGATTGAAATGAGGCTACACCACCTGGCCGAGCGCTCGGAAGGGGCGGATTGAAGCCGGTCGCTGCGTTCCGGCATGATTCGCGAAATACGTCATGGTGATTACTTCGCGCCTGACGTGCCGATGAGCCCCATCGCTTCGTGGACAGCCGTCACCACATCGGCGGGTTGCGCATAGGCGCGCTCGACGATCCTGGCGACGCTGTCGCCGTCGACCTCCTGGATGTCGAGGTGCTGTTTCTTGGCGTCGGCGATGAAACCTGGATCGTTCATGGCGGCGTGGAAGGCGGCCCGCAGCGCAGCAACGCGCTCGGGCGGCACGCCGGGTGGGGTAAGGATCGGTCGGTCCATCTCGTGCGGTGCGACGAACAGCTTGACGATCTCCCGCGTGCGGTTGTCCTTGGCGAATTCGCCGACGGCGGGGACGTGCGGCAATTGCGGGTTGCGCTCAAGCCCGATCTGGAAGGGGATCGCGACCTTCTTCTCCGGAAACCAGTTCGGCCGTGTTGAGCTGATCGACGACAGCAACCCCCCGCAACGGCCTTCGACCTCGCCACGCTCCATCGCGAGATAGATGTCGTTGCCGCCCTTGTAGCCGGAGATGACCTTCATCTTGGTGCCGAACAGCTTGTTGAGCATCGCCGGCAGCGTTTCCATGTGGGAGCCCGCGCCGGAACCGCCGACGGTAAACTCCTTCTCCAGGGCGTCTTGCCAGGTCTTGACCGGCGAGGTGTGCCAGACGACACAGATCGAGGCGGCGGCGTCGATGCTGCCGATCCAGTTCATCTGGCGGGGATCGAACTTCGCCTCCGCAATGCCGTAGAGCGGCGCGAACGGCACGCTGGAATGAACCATGGCGATGGTGGTGCCGTCGCGTGGCGCGCGGGAGTTCAGATAGAGCATGGCGCGGAGACCGCCGGCGCCGGGCATGTTCTGCACGATGACCTTCGGGTTGCCGGGCAGGTGCGCGGTCAGATACGGCGCGAAGGCGAGCGCGTAGCTGGAGTAGCCGCCGCCAGCGTCGGCGCTGAGAATCCAGGAGATCTGCTTACCGCGGTAGAAGCCAGCGACGGATTGCGCTCTGGCGCCCGGCGCCGGCGCCAAGACGGACAGCGCAAAGACGAACAGCGCGACAACAAACGACGCAGCCGCAGCAGGCCATATCCGGTCCATCAGCCTGCCAGCACATCAATCAGCGTGCCGTCGCAATCGGCCATCTGGTGCTCGCCGAGCGGACAGGAGCGGCGGAACAGGGCCGCAAGCTTCTCGCCCTCGGGCCCGGTCATCGGCGCCGGCGCCAGCCGCGGGTTGCTCGCGGCGATGCGCGCCACGTCCGCCTTGAGCGTCTCCAGGTTTTCGACCTTGAAGCCGATGTGATCCATACCCTGGGTAATGATGCCGGTGCCCTCATAGGCGGTGATGTCCCACGGCATGAGGACGAGGGTGACATGGCCGTCGGTCAGGTAGTGGTTTGGATCGCCCGGGGCCTTGTTCTTCGGTGTAAGCTCGAACACATCGCGATAGAACTGCGCCATCTCGGTCGGATGCATGGTGCGCACTGCGACGTGATCGATGTGGCGCGGGTTGGCCTTGCCATCGTTCTCGACATAGATCGCGGCGCGGTTGGACATATCTTTCTGCGACAGGTCGAACACGTTGCCATCCGGATCGTGCGTGGTGATGCCGGCGAACGGCCGGTTCGACGGCCGCTTGAGCCACTTCACGCTCGGATAGTTCTTGCGCATACGCTCGAACACGGTTTCGACGTCATCGACCTGGATGCCGAAATGGTCGAGGCCGGCCGAGCGCCCGGCCCGCCGCGGATTGATGTTGAGACCGACATAGCCGTCGCCCACGGTCACCGCCGAAGCCGAGCGCTGCAGCTCGGACGACTTCATGCCGAACATGGCTTCGTAGAACTTCGCGAGTTGCGCGTAGTTGTCGCTGACGATGGCGACGTGATTGATCTGCGCCGACATGACGACCTCCCCAGATGTTTCTTCCGGATTCTCCGGCTTGTTGTGACAAGGAGCTTGCCCGATTTCACGAGGTCAGGCGATAGGGTCCGACATAAAACTCGTCTGCTTTCCGGTCGCATGTAAGGAGGCCACAAGCGCAGGGGTGGAATCTAGGCCGTTCGACCAAATCTCAAAAAAGAACGGGCAAGGTCGCGGCGTGCGGCCTTGCCCGTGTTGTTTTTCGCCGGTGGGGCGTGCGAATTCTCAAACTCGCACGCGCTCCGTTGCCGAGGTTAGTCGAGCGGCTCCACTTTCACGAACCTGTGGTCGTGGTTGCTGCCGACCCAGAACGTCACCGGCGTCGTCGAATTGTCGACGAACACCGTGCGCATGTTGGTGTCGGACGGCATCAGATATTGCACCGACAGGCCGGTCTTGGGATCGAGCCGCACGACGCGGTCGGTGAACATCGTCGAGGCCCAGATTTCACCGTTCTTGTCGATGTTGGCGCGATACGGGAACGTATAAGACGGCATGTTGTATTCGGTGAATTTTTCCGTCTTGGTGTCGAACAGCGCGACCTGATTGCCGCGATATTCGGTGACCACGATGCGGTCCTGCTCGTCGATCTGCATGCGGCGAGCCCGAGCGTGCGGAGTGGGCACGGGATACCACGACACTTTCAAGGTCTTCGCGTCGATCTTGCCGAGATGACCTTCGGTAAACTCGGCCATCCAGAGGTTGTTCTTGGAGTTCGAAATCACCTGATAGACGGCGGCATTCTTGACGGTGGTCAGTTCGTCGGTCGGATGGAATCTCTCCCAGGTCTTGGTCGCGAGATCGAGCCGGAAGATGTGCTGCGTGCCGACGCTCTTGGTCCACACCTTGCCGTCGACGTCATAGCGCAGTCCGGTGAAATTCAGCTGCACGCGCTCGTCGTTATATTCCGGAGGCAGCGGATAATAGGCAATCTCGCCGGTCTTCGGGTCCAAGCTCCGAGCGAGCCCTGGTACATCGTGTCGAACCAGATCTTGCCGGTATGGTCGAACTCGATGCTGAGCAGCCCGGTGGGCGCCTTATCCTTGAACTTCTTGATCGGGTATTCGGTGAGCTTGAGCGTCTTCGGATCGAACTTGCCGATGAACATCTCGCCGAAATCCGTGTACCAGACGTTGCCGTCCTTATCGACCAGGACGTCATGCGGCTCGGTCGTCGGCCGCACCATGTCGTATTCGGTGACGATGGCGCGAGTGTCCTGGCCCGTCGGGCGCGGCAGCGTCCTCAACTCGTATGACCAATGGTCGGACGAGCTCAGATTGATGGTCGCGAGATAGTCGGCCATCTTGCGGTATTGCTCCGGCGTGCCGGCGCGGGTCGCTATCCAACATGCGGCTGTGGCTTGATCGGCTGACTCACGGCGCCGTAGCCCCTCATGCGGGTGATCACGTGCGTCCATTCGTCGGAATCGTGCGTCGAGCGCATGACGCGTTCGAGCGTGTGACAACTGCCGCAATCCAGCAGCGCCGCCTTCTGCGCTTCGGTGCCGGGGATGCTCATCATCCACTCGGCGTTGGTGAGCTGGCTGGCGAGATTTTTGGTCTTCTTCAGCTTGATGTCGGTCGTGGTGGTCTTCTCGGACTCCACGGTCGCCTTGGTCGGGGCGTTGATGTCGTAGCCGACCGCGCGGATGCTGAGCGTATAGTTGCCCGGCTCCAGGCGGTTCTCCGGGAAGGTGTATTGGCCTTGCGCGTTGGTGGTCACGCTGACCTCGACGATCGAGCCGGGCTTCTTGGCGGTGACGACGACACCTTCCATCTTGCCTTCGGCCTCGGAACTGACGGTGCCGGTCAGGGCCGCCTGGCCCTGCGCCCAAACTGTTTGAGTTGTCGGCTGGAAGAGCATCACCGCTGCGCTGGCGGTGAAGCTCAACATCAGTTTGCTTCGCATCGGGTTCTCCCTAAAGAAAATTGATTTTGATCGCCTTGAAGATACTCGACTCCCTCGGGATCGTGACTGATTCTATGGACAGTCGACGGATAAGGTATCGTGACTCCGCTTCGGCTGGTGGAACAAGCCTGATCCAAGGGCTTTGGGCGCAATATTTGTTGGGCTGATTGGCGGGCAACCAGACCGTCCGGGCTGGGTTGCGCGCTGCGCGCTTTGTCTGAATACTTGCGTTGACCGGGCACCGTGCGCAGTCGCGGGAGGGAGGAACGCAGCCATGTTCACACGTCTCTTTTCGACGATTTTCGGCGCTGAGGATTGGTTTTGCAGTCATTGCCGCACCGGCCTATGCCGCCGACGACATCGAGGCAAAAGCGCAGACGTGCGCCGCATGCCATGGCCAGAATGGCGTACCGCATCGAACCAAAAACCATTCCGATCATCTGGGGTCAGCAGCAGAGCTATCTCGTCAAGCAAATGCACGACTACAGAAGTGGCGATCGCGACAACCCGATCATGACGCCGATAGCCAAGGGTCTTGCGCAGGAGGATCTTCGCAAGATCGCGGCCTATTTCGCGGCGAAGAGCTGGCCCGCGCAACCACACCGCCGCCGCTTCCGCGCCGTCGCCCAACGGAATCGCGCAGTGCCAGCCATGCCATCAGCCGAATTTTGAAGGCGGCCCGCCGGCGCCGCGGCTGGCAGGGCTCAGTTACGAATACTTGGTCGCATCGATGCGTGGCTTCGCCGCCGATGAAAGGACAAACAACGGCGACATGCCGAAATTCATGCAAGCGCTGACGGATAGCGAGCGGGACGCCATGGCGCGCTATCTAGCCGCACGGTAGTCGCATTTTTGGTGCTTTATGGGCTGCCGAGTTCTCGAGCTCTTTGAATGGTGGCAGCGTCGTATCCTGCAATCCGACGCACGATGGCGTCCATGTCCGCTCCTTGAACTGGATTGATGTCGAGATCCATCTTCGCCGCCTCGGCGATGAACTGCGGGTCTTTCATGGTCGCAGCGAACGCGCGCCGCAGTTCGGAAACCCGGTCCGCGGGGACATTGGGGGCGGTGACAAGGGGCCAGGCCATCGATGTCGGCGTGAAGATGAGTTCGAGAGCGCGGCGATCGAGGTCGTTCCTGGCATAATCCATGATGAATGGCGTGTCAGGTAGATCGGCCGCTTTAGACATTCCCATTTGCATGAGGATATTGATCTTCTTGGTACGGAGCCATTCACGCGCGCGACTTTTGACGCTGCCCCACGACCAGCCGAACTTTGCATCGACCTCGCCGCGCTCCATGGCCAGCGTTATCTCATTGCCGCCCCGATAGCCGGCCACGATTTTCAGCTTCGCCGGCGTGAGTTTCCCCACCAGGTTGGCGTACCGCACCGTGCCGTCGGTGGCGCTGGTGGCGCCAACGGAAAGCACGGTCGTATAGGTGTCCTCAAAACGCTTCACCTTTGAGCCATGCCACGCGACCGCGACCGAGATTTCGGGGCTGGTGCTGCCGATGGCGAGAAGCTGGGTCGGGTCGTATTGAGGGCCTTCGGCATTGAAGATTGGATCCGTAGCGTACGATCGCTTGATCATTCCAATCGCGGTGCCATCTTGCGGCGCGCTATACAAAAGATAAGTCAGCGCTGTCGTGCCTCCGGCGCCCGGCTTGTTCTGGACGATCACAGTCGGATTGCCTTCGATATGGCGGCCGAGTTGGCGCGCGATCGCGCGGGCGGTTTGATCGTACAGACCACCGGGACTGAACCCGACGGTGATCGTGATCGTCTTGTTTTGGAAGAATGGCGGCGCTTCGGCCCGTGCCAGGTCGGCGTGCAACCCGCCGGCAGCCAAAAGCCCGAGCGCCCAGAAATCTGATCTCACGGCACAATCCCAGCTCTAATCGCTACGGATCAAGCGGTAACACTGTTGCTCGGCTGCAGTGTTTCCAGCTCCCGCTCGTAAGCTTCGCCCATGCGCGATTGCAGTTGGTGCTTGGCGAGCGCATCGTCGAACATCTTTCTCACTGCGGGAGTTTCGTCGGCGTAGTCAATCTGGTGCCGCCGAGACGGCGGCTGATCCACGACATCGGCACGCCCTGTTTGTTGCGTGGCGAGCTGTGTTTGAAAGCCAGATACGCGCCGGTGTTGGCCCGGTATTGAAATGCTGATGGAACGTTGCATTCGGCGGCACGATGAGAGTCCACCTCCCAGTCGTAGCGCTCCGGTTCGCCGCCTTCCGTCCACATCAACGAGTAGCCTTCGCCGCTGAGTACGATCACATGAGCGCCGGGCCCATGCTTGTGGGCTTTCTTATATGTCCCGACCGGGAACTGAGAGATGTGACTGGCGAGCGCGCCACGCGCCATGTTGAAACGGATATGGCCGCCGCCGGCGCCGCGCTCCTTCGCCGCCATCAATGGTAGATTGGCGGCATCGGGCACGAAATTCGTCTGCAGCAGAAAGCCCTTTTGTTCGCCCTTGGCAGCAAAATAATCAGGCTCGCCGGAGAAGCGTTTCTTGAAGTCGTGGGAATTACCGAATACGAAATCCAGATCGTCGTACATGTTGATGACCGACGGCGCGAACGTGACCGCGACGTACCGCGCCGGGGCGTTGCCGGAGCCGTTGAAATGCTGATGCCAGCAATTCAGCGGGATTGCGAAGATCGCCCCGTCTTTCCATTCGAAGGTGATGCGCTGGCCCGCGTTGTTCCATACGCTCGTGCTGCCGCGCCCGCCTAGAATCAAGATCATCTCTTCAAAGATCTGGCGGCGCGGATCCAGTTTTCCGCCAGCGGGGATCTCGCAGACGTAGCAATCGTTTGAATAGCGCGAGGCCTCATGATTGATGAAAACGCCGCGCCCGCCGCGACTGGCCCAAGGTCGCAAGGCGACGGTGCGCAGATTGCGAACATAGTGGGCCGGGATGATTTCGAGTTCCTTCAGAGCGGACCCAACGCTCATACGGAGTATCCTTCTCCGTCTCGAATTTCTTCGCCATCTCGTCTGAGACGATTGCCGTATCAGTCATAGCGCTCTCCCAGATGGTCTGAGCAGACGGAGATGCTTTCAGTCGGTTCCGTAATTGGCGGCGAGGTAGGACGAAATCGCACTGGCCTCATCCGGCGCCGCAAGCCCGAACCGATCGAACATGTTGGCGACGACGCCGGGCCATTCGCGTTTCTGACGCTTGGCGGCGGTGACGCGTTCGAGATCGTGACAAAGCGCGCAGCGCGTTTCGACCAATTCCTTCCCGGCACCGGCAGCCAACGTGATCGGCTTGGCCGGCGGCAGCGACTGACCCGGGCCAAAGTTGGTGTTGAGATATTGCAGGACGGTATCGACGTCGCGCGGCGTCAATTGCGCGCCACGGATCACCATGTTGTAGACATGACGCTTCCAGCCGACCGGCCCGTCCCGCATGGCGGTGAGCGGGTTCAAGGTATGGCACTGCGTGCAGGCGACCGCGACGATGTCGCGGCCCTCGCCGGACGGCAAAGCCGGAGCGGTCTGGGCGCGGGCCGGGGCGGGCTGGCGGCGGCGACGGAGACCGCAAGCGAACGCGCCCGACAACGAGATGCGCATCGTCATACCTTTCTGGTGCGCTGGCCGGCGATCGAATACGGCGGATGCCACGTCGACACCGCGCCGATGCCATCGCGATAGGTGTGAATATCGAGCAGATACGGCCGCCCTTCGGCGATCACGCGCTTGGCGCGCGAGATCGCGTCCTTGAGCGCGCCCGGCTCCTTGACGACTTCAGCCTCGACACCGAAGGCTTCGGCCGACTTGGCGTAGTCGATGTCGGGATTGCCGAGATAGCATGTCATGTCGCGACCGGTCTGAAACTGACGGCCGCCGTAATGCCAGATGCGGTTGCGCTCGTTGTTGTAGCTGTGATTGTTCAGCACGATATTCATGACCGGCGCCTTGTAGCGCGCCTGGGTCCACAACGGCTGCGGGCCGCTGAAGCAGAAGCTGCCGTCGCCGACGACCGAGATCACGGGCAGGTCCGGCCGGGCGAGCTTCACGCCGAACGCCGCCGCCATGCCCCAGCCCAGGATGCTCGGGCTCGTGCCGATGTATTGCTTGTCGTCGCCGCCGAACGACATCAGCGGGTCCATGGTCTTGCCGGAGTTGACGTCGCAGACGTAGCAGGTGTCGCGGTCGAGAGAGCCTTCAAGTTCGAGCGCGATGCGCTCCAGGCTCACCGGGCTGCGGTCGGCGTTCTCGCGCGCGATCTTCTGGCGCAGCTCCCGCATTTCGCTGCTGTAGGCACGCGGTGCGGGCGGTGCGCTCCTCGGCGATCTGCTTGAGCCGCGTTTCGGTTGCCATGCTGCGGATCGCCGCCGAAAGGTCAGCCGCCGCGAGCCGGATGTCGGCCACCATCGCGATATCGACGGGTGCGGAACGGGCCAGACTGGTCGGATCCAACCGGACCGAAATCAGCGTCGTGCCGGGGCTGCCACGCTCGCCCCAGCGATGTCCCAGATTGAGGACGACATCGGGCTTGCCGGGATAACGCATCTCACGCAGGTGCGGTCCGATGTAGAGCGGATGCCGCGTCGGGAACGGCCGCGACCAGTAACCCAGCGGACCGTATTGGCCGGCAACGGGAATGCCGAGCAGCTCGGCCAGTTCGACGACCTCCTTGCTGGCGCGGCACCAGGTCAGCTCGTCGCCGATGCTCATCAGGGGATTTTTGGCTTCGATCAGCGCCCGCGCCGCCTTCTCGACGGATTCCTTGTCGGGCCGGATGTGCATCGGCACATCGAACTTCGAATGATCCCAGATGCTGGCCGTCGCCTGTTCGCGCAGCACATTGGTCGGCAGCGACAGAAACACCGGACCGCAGGGCGGCGTCGACGCGAACTTCATGCCGCGGCGGACCGTCGCCGGGATCGATGCCGTCGTGAGCGCCTGCCAGAACCACTTGGTGATCGGCTGCTGTCATCGTCTCGGAATGGTCGGAATCCTGGAACTGGTCGCCACCCATGTTGTCCTGTTCGACGGCGGCGACTGCGACCAGCAGCGGGATCTGATCTTTCCAGCTGTTGATCATCTGGGTCATGGCATTGGGCAGGCCGATGTTGGCAACGATGACAACACCGGTTTTCCCGGAGGCGCGCGCATAGCCGTCCGCCATGGCGATGACGGCGCCCTCGTGAATGCCTTTGATCAATTGAATCCCGGGTTCATCGACCAAGGCGTCGAAGATCGGATAATCGCCGGTCGATGGGTTGAAGAAGATGTACTCGACGCCGGCCGCCTTGAGCTGCTGGACAAACAGCGCGCCGCCGGTGCCCCGCATTTCACGCACGGCAGAGACCGGAGCCGTTGCCGCCTGGCCGAATGGCGCCAGCGATTGGGCCATCGATTTTGCCGCCACGCTGCTCAGGCCGAGCGCGCTCAAGCCGGTCATGAGCTGCCGCCGGGACAAACCATCATCGAGAAATTGCTTGATCAGCCTTTTCATCGAACGTCCTCCCCATGTCCGGTTCTTCGACCGGGACATCGATCCAGATCTGAAGAGCGTGGCTATCCGCTCGTTGCAAGGAGCGTATCACCACCCGGAAATCCGCTGAAGTCGTCGTCGCTGGTTTGTCGTAACCGGATGGGTGCCACGTTGGCCTTGGGTGCCCGCCCGCGCCTTCCGGGGGATTGCGCCGGGTGCTAACATTCACGCCATTCCAAGTTCATTTGGGCAACGCAGTCACACCGCAGCCGGGAGAACGCCAATGGATCAGCGCATCATCAATCTGTACGACCAGTTCACGCACGGCGGTATGAACCGCCGCGATTTCCTTGATCGGCTCGCCGGTCTCGCGGGCTCGGCCGCGGCCGGTGCCGCGCTGCTGCCGCTCTTGCAGAACAACTACGCCCAGGCCGCGATCGTCGCCGCCGATGACGGGCGCCTGACGTCGGAGCGCGTCTCCTACGATTCTCCCCATGGCAAGATCAACGGCTACCTCGTTCGCGCGACGGCCAAGGGCAAACGTCCGGCCATTGTTGCCATTCACGAAAACCGCGGCCTCAACCCGCATATCGAAGATGTCGCGCGGCGCCTCGCGTTGGAAGGATTCCTGGCGTTCGCGCCCGACCTCTTATCGCTGGTCGGCGGCACGCCGCCCAACGAAGACGCGGCGCGCGACCTGCATCCGAAGATGAACCGCGAAGACGCGATCGCGGCGTCGGTCGCAGCCGTAGCGTTTCTGGGCAAGCATGCCGAATCCACCGGCAAGGTCGGCGCGGTCGGCTTCTGCTTTGGCGGCGGCGTCGTCAATCGCATGGCCACCGACAGCCCCGATCTCGCGGCGGGCGTTGCCTACTACGGCACGCAGCCGCCGGCCGACAAGGTGCCGGCGATCAAGGCGGCGCTGCTGCTGCACTACGCGGAGACCGATGACAACATCAACAAGGGGATCGCCGCCTATGAGGCGGCGCTGAAGGCCAACAACAAGAAATTCACGATCAACTCTTATCCCGGCACTCAGCACGCCTTCAACAACGACACCGGCGCCGCGCGCTACAACAAGCCGGCGGCCGATCTTGCCTGGGAGCGGACGATCGGGTTTTTCAAGGAACAACTCGGCGCACCGCCGCGCGCCGCCTGATTGTCACCGCGTGTTCAGCGACAACAAACGCGCCGCCTCGAAATGGAGACGGCGCGTTTTTCAACTAGTAGCAGTCGAGGCGATTGGTCCCGCGGATGCGGTGGCACACCGTTGGCGGGCGGCTCCGATCCACGAAACATTCGCGGCGGCTGGTGAAGAGACGGTGGCGACAGACACGAACCACCTGCTCGACCGCGTTGGTTTTGGCGAGGCCCTGCTGGATGCCTGATGCAGTCCCGACCGTCATTGCGATCGCGCTTGGAGCGAGGGAGAGCAAAATGGCCGCAGCAACGGCCATGGAGGTGAAATATCGTCGCATGAAGACAATCTCCAAAGGTTCTGAGCTTGCGCCACTTAGGTGCAATGGCCGAATTCGCGCAACGAATTGCGCAAAGAAACCTTAAACGGCGATCGATCCCCATCGAATTTCGCACCCAGCGGAGGGTGCGCAGCCATGATCGGGGCTTCCGGTAGGTTCGGAAAATGCCTACCATCCGTGCAGTTCGGAGTTCATCCGACGAATCTCAGGGGGAGGGGACAATGGCAACATCTGTACAAGAACCGAGACCGATCATTCCGGCGCTCGGGCCGTTCTATGAAAAATCAGGCGATCTCTCATGGCTTGTCGTCCGCGCCACGGCCGGCGGCATGCTACTCGTTCACGGCATCACTAAGCTGACAACCAGTTCGATCGCGTTATTTGCCACCAACAGCATGGCGCGGCGCGGCATCGAACCGGCCGTTGCCGCCGCCTACCTGATCTTCTTTCTGGAAACCGTCGGCGCCGTTTGCATCATTCTCGGCCTGTTCACGCGGCTGTTCGCGGCCCTGATCTTCGTCGAGTTTCTGGTCATCATCTTTGTCGCCCATTGGGGCGGGGGTCTGGCAGGGTTCAACTGGAGCCGAGCGGGCGGTGGCTGGGAATACCCGCTGTTCTGGGAATTGAGTTGGCTGGCCATCCTCTTGCGCGGCGGCGGGCCTTATTCGCTGGATCGCAGGCTGGGCAGAGAGCTCTGATTTCTGGTTCGAACTGCGGCGAGTCATCTTCCGAGCGCGAATGAGAACGCCCATGGCGCAGAATGCCGGAGCCTACGATTACATCATCGTGGGCGCCGGCAGTGCCGGCTGCGTCCTGGCGAACCGGCTGACCGCATCCGGACGGCATCGCGTGCTGCTGCTGGAGGCGGGTCCCCGAAACCGCCATCCATGGCTGCACATTCCGCTCGGCTACGGCAAGCTGTTCACGGACCGGCGCTACAATTGGTGCTACCAGACCGAGCCGCAAGCGGAGTGTCATGACCGCAACGTCATCGCCCCGCGCGGCAAGGTGCTCGGCGGCTCGAGCTCGATCAACGGATTGATCTACATCCGCGGTCAGGCCGAGGACTTCAATCACTGGCGCCAGCTCGGCAATGCCGGCTGGAGCTACGATGACGTGCTGCCGTACTTCCGCAAAGCCGAGGACAACGAGCGCGGCGACGACGATTTCCACGGCGCCGGCGGGCCGCTCGGCGTGTCCGACGTGCGCGACGAACATCCGCTCGCCAAGGCCTTTGTCGCGGCCGCGGTCGAAGCGGGCTATCCGCGGAACGACGATTTCAACGGCGCCACGCAGGAAGGCGCCGGGCTATTACCAGACCACGATGCGGGGCGGGGTGCGCTCCTCGACGGCGGCGGCGTATCTGAAGGAGGCCTGCCGGCGTGGCAATCTGCATGTGGTGCCGAACGCGCTCGCCTCCCGCGTGCTGTTTCACGGCCGGCGCGCCACCGGCGTCGAGTATCTGGCGGGCGGCGAGACGGTGACGCGCTTCGGCCGGCGGCGAGGTCATCGTCGCGTCGGGGGCGTTCAACTCGCCACAGCTTTTGCAATTGTCCGGCCTCGGTCCCGGCGGCCATCTCGGCGCGCTCGGCATTTCGGTGATCGCGGATCTGCCAGGCGTCGGCGAGAACCTGAACGATCACTATTTTGGCCGGATCATCTTTCGCTGCAAAGAGCCGATCACGCTCAACGACGCGGTGCGCAACTGGCGGCTCGGCGCCGCCGCGGTGCTGCGCTACGCCGTGTTCCGCCGCGGCTATTTCGCGATACCGGCGATCTCGGCCGGCTGCTTCATGCGCGCCCTGCCGTCGGCGGAGACGCCCGACATCCAGCTTTCGATCGCGCTCTATTCGTTGCAGAACATGGGCGATACGCTCGATGCTTTCTCCGGCGTCACCGGCACCTGCACCCTGTTGCGCCCGGAAAGCCGCGGGTCCGTGCGCATCAAGTCCGCCGATCCGCGGCAAGCGCCCGCGATCGATCCGAACTATCTTGCCGCCCAAAAGGATCGCGACACGCTGGTCGCGGGGGCGAAGGCGGTTCGGCGCGTCTTCCAATCGCCCGCCATGGCGCGCCACATCGCGGAAGAGGTCGAGCCCGGCCCGGGCTGCGATAGCGACGACGCGCTGCTCGACTTCATCCGCCGCCGCGGCTCCACCGTTTATCATCCGGTCAGCACCTGCCGCATGGGGCCGGATGCGAAGTCGGTGGTCGACGAGCGGCTGCGGGTGCGCGGCTTCGCGGGGCTCCGCGTGATCGACGCTTCGATCATGCCGGCGGTCGTGTCCGGCAACACCAACGCCGCGACCATTATGATCGCCGAGAAAGGTGCCGACATGGTGCTCGAAGATGCCAGAGTGGCTTAGATTTTGTTCCGAGCCCCGGAGACGACCCACGGCTTCACGGTCGGCCTGGAATTCCACCGAAGCTCTTTGTTTACCGCCGACGAGGTGATCGAATAGGCTGCGATGTCGCTTCAGGAGGACAACATGTGGCGTGGCAATGCTATCAAACTCATGATCGCGGCAGCGATGCTTTGCCCGGTCGCTGCACGGGCACAGACTTATCCGTCGCGCCCGATCGTGATGGTGGTGCCGTACGCCGCCGGCGGCACGTTCGACGTCATGGGCCGCATCATTGCGGTGCGCATGAGCGAGATCCTGGGTCAGCAGATAGTGGTCGAGAACACCACCGGAGCAGGTGGCATTATCGGGGTGAACCGTGTCGTCAACGCCGTGCCCGACGGCTATACGATCCTGCTCGGTTCGACGGGCACTCACGCCTACAACCAGACGATCTACAAAAAGCGCCGCTACGACGCCACCAGCGATTTCACGCCGGTCACGCTGTTTTCCGAGCAGCCGATGGTGCTTGAAGCGCGGAAGGACCTTCCCGCCAGCACCATCCCGGAATTCGCCGCGTTGTTGAAGGCGAACGGCGCGAAGATGCAATTCGGCTCGGCGGGCGCCGGTTCGACCACGCATCTGGCCTGTTCGCTGCTCAACGCGACAATCGGCGTCAACGTCACCCATGTTCCCTATAGAGGCTCCGCGCCTGCGGCAAATGACCTGATCGGCGGGCAGATCGACTACCTGTGCGGCAATCTCGGGGCTGCCGCACCGCTGATCGTCGGCAAGCAGGTCAAGGCGATCGCGGTGCTGTCGCGCGCCCGCTCGCCGCTGATGCCTGAACTCGCCAGTGCCCATGAACAGGGCCTGACCGGCATGGACGTCACCACCTGGACCGCTATTTTTCTGCCTAAGGGCGCGCCTCGCGCGATCGTGGACAAGCTCAACGAGGTCACGCAAGCGACAATGGAAACCCCGGTGATCAAAAGCCGGATGCTGGAGATCGGCGTGACCGGCGTCGCGCCTGATCGCAGATCGCCGGAATATCTTGCCAAGTTTGTTGTCGACGAGGTGGCCCGCTGGGAAGAACCCATCAAGTCGGCTGGGCTTCAGGTGGATTGAGAGCGTTGGGATCGCGAAGAGGTTGAGCGCTGCCCGAAACCCAGGGCAGCGCTCCCAAATCCTTCGCGGCAACTACTTTGCGGACGCGGGAAACACCGGCAATTTTTCGACGTCGCGCGCGTCGTGCTGAATGATGACCTTGGCCTTAAGGTTCTCCGCGATCTTCTTGATGCGCTCCATTGAGGCCACTGTCTCCGCGCGGTCGTAGTTGAACGCGGGCACGCCAAACGCATCGTAGTTCTCGCGGAAGTGCATCGCATCACCGCTGAGGACCACGGCGCCGGTCTGCGGCAGCTTCACCAGCAGGGCCTGGTGCCCCGGCGTGTGTCCAGGCGTGCGCAGCACGATCACGCTGCCGTCCTCGAACACGTCCTTGTCGAGCGCGAGCGGCTCGACCTTGCTCTCGCCCTTGATCCAGCTCTCGAACGGCTTGAAGTTCACGCCGGCGGCCGGCTTCGGCGCGGTGATCGCGTCCCATTCCTTGGCGCCGATCAATACCGTCGACTTCGGAAACGAGGCCACCTGGCCGGTATGGTCGCCGTGATAGTGGCTGATGCCGACGAATTTGATCTGCTCGGGCTTGACGTCGAGCTTGGCGAGCTGATCGACGATGCTCACCTTCGGCGCCACGTTGGGCGCCGTCATCGCGTGGCCGGTGTCCCACAGTAGGTAGTCGCCGTCGTGCTTGATGAGATAGCAGCTGTAGACAAACTGAAGCTTCAGATCGCCGTAAGCATAGGTGTCCGAGAAGCGCTGGTTGACCGGCGTGGGCGCCTGCGGCGTGCCGCAGTCGAGGCGCGTCAGCGCCATGTCCGGCGCTGCCTGCGCGGGCGCCGCGACGCCGGCGAAGACGTAGGCGCCGGCAGCGAGAATGGTCAGTGTCCGTTTCATTGTTCCCTCCCTCCCTTCAAGTGCACGTTAAATGTTGGCCCCTTTGGGCCGGTGCGACAGGTGGCGCAATCAGGATACACGAGTGTGCGAGGAGGCGGAATGTCTCTTCCTGGCCGAGTCGCGATTGATGAGCGCACGGCCGAGGTCCTTCATTGACCCACGCGGATGCAGAATTGCCGATTGGTGGTGTCTCAGTTTCAATTTTTAGTTCCAAAATGACTGTTCTCGTTAAGTCGGATTTAAGCACCGATCCATCCGCCCCGACTTTCTGCGTGTGATTTTACTGTGGGTTATCCACGCGGGTGTCATCTCAGACCCACGCGCGTGTCATCTCACATGCGCAACAGGAGAGGCCGCTATGCTCACTATTCGCAAGTTTCTAAGAGACGAAAATGGTGCGACCGCCATCGAATACGGCCTGATTGCCGCCGGCATCTCAGTGGCCATCATCGCCACCGTGACTAGCCTTGGCGGCAAGCTGGTAACGACCTTCGGCAAGGTTAATACCGCACTGAACTAGCCGTTTCCCACTGGCTCCGCTGAGCGAGGCCGCCGCAGTTGGCGGCCTCTTTTTGCCTAGGCCGCCTTCACCTTCACTTCGTCTGCGTTCAGCGAGCCGTGGGTGTTGACGGCACGGCGCTGCCTGTGGTCGCCGGCGGCGTGGTTGCCGGGGCCATCTTGGTGGCGGCCGGCGGGTTCGCATTGTTTGCGACCGTGCTGTCCTTCCCGGCGCGGCCGGGCAACAGGATGATGCCCAGGATCACAGCCAGGGCAATTGCGCCACCGATGGTCCAGGGCAGGTAGTTCGGCTCATCGTCCTTGGCGGGGCGGTTGATATTCGGATCATCTTGATAGGTCATGGGCGGTCTCCCTCGGTTTTGCCCGCAAGACAACCGCCACTCTGGGAATGTAGTTCCGGGAACCTTTCGAAAAAAATACGATTCGCCAACACGGCATCCATCCGCATGTCGGCAGAATCATCAATTCTCATGGCGCGCAATTCCTCCAAAATGTTTCTACGCGCGCGGCGGTAGCCGTTACCTCGTGTCGCGGTAGCGAAGCCGGTTCCGCCGTGACGCGCGTCGCCATATTGATAGTTTTGGCGGGTTCTCAAAATCGGCAACAGTTCGCTGGACTACGAGAGCGCAAGCGTTCCGGTCAGATTAAGAGTTAATTTAATTATCACATTCACAAAGTTCATATCCGCAAGCGGACAGTAGCACCGCGCCCATCCCCCGACCTCGTCTCGCTTTCAATGAGGATTAAGATGGAAATTTCGGAAGCTACCCGCCTTGAGCTTGTGAGCTTGCTCCAGCATCTTGGGGCGAAAATCGGCGTTAGCGACGGCGGCAAGGATGATCTGGATCGCGAGGCCGAGCGGCATATTCAGGCAATCCATGATTTCGTCAAACGGATCGTCCAACGCGGCAAGATCGATGTTTTTGCCAGCTATCTGCTCGATCAGCTCGAGTCGCTTGCAACCGTGTGCGTCGACGCCTCGACAAAAGGCGTGCTGCGCATAACAGAACATCAGTTCGGGACGGCGCAGCTTCTGATGAACGCCTTCGGCGACAAGAGATTGTTTCGGTATACTTGGAGGATGTCGCCGGGCCAGCGCCTATTCGAGGACGTGGCTTGGCGGAAACATTTCGAGCTGACGTCGTCTTTAGCCATTCCGGGCGCCATCGAAATCCGCACGCTGTTAATCATGCCTGACCTCCGCGCCTGCGAGGCGGCGAACATCGAGAAAGTCATGGGGTTTTTGCAACTCAGGAGAATATGTTGGCGAAAATCGTCACGGATGCGAACTGGGACGCTTGCGTCGTCGACCATGGCATCTCGGCGAACTGCATCGAGTTTGTCATCTACGGAGCGAACCTCCTCTACGAGGTCAGTGCCTATGCGCCGGTTTCGCTCGGCAGCTGGTCGAAGAATGCGGTCGAGATCGAACGCTACACGCGTTTTTTCGAAGCGATCTGGAAGTCCCAGACGGTCGCCACCGACAATCCGGTCTCTGCAGAGCAGACGGTGCGGATGTCGCAGGTGATGGCTGTCGATTCTGCCCTCGAGCGTCGGCACGAGAGTGCGCAGAGCCCGGTCCATGACGCTCTCGTTCGCATCGAGGCCGACGCGGCCTGAACCTGTGCGGCCGCGTCGCTCGGCGTTTGCTTAGGCGGCTGTCCGCCCAATGGTCGCTATGAGATGGAGAGCAGACGTGGCCCGGACGGGGTAAAATCGGCGTCAAAATGACCCGTAGCGGACATTCAACACTTCAATTCATTCAGACTTGATGTTTGCGGCCTTGATGATGGGCCACCATTTCTCAATTTCAGCCTTGTGCAGCGCGCGCAGCACCTCTGGCGAGTGCTGGGCGGGCGGGACGGGCTGTTGGCCGAGATCGGTGAGCCGTGCCCGCGTCGCTGGATCGGCCAAGGCCTCGACGATTGCAGCGTTGAGCCGCGCCACGATATGCTTCGGCGTTCCCTTCGGCGCCCAGATTGCGTTCCAAACTGAGCTGTGGAACTCGGGCAGTCCGGCCTCGTCTGTTGTCGGCACCTCCAGCGCAGCCGGTAAACGACTTGTGCCGGTGAACGCAAAGCCCTTTACGGTGCCACCACGGATTTGTGGCAACGCAGTCACGAGATCGGCAATCACGAGGTCGATCTGGCCAGCCACTAGGTCTTGCGTCGCCAGCACGCCGCCGCGGTAATGCGAGAACAGGAAGTGGGTGTTGGTGGCCTTTTGGAACATGATGCCGAACACGTGTTGCGGGCTACCGACGCCCGCGGTCCCGGCCGTCGCCTTGTCCGGGTTGGCCTTGAGCCAGGCGATGAATTCTTTCAGATCGTTCGCCGGCAGGCTCTTCCTGCCGATGATCATCTGCGAATTGCTTGTCAGCAGCGCGACCGGCTCGAAGTCGTTCAGCACGTCGTATTGCAGTGGGTAGATTGCGCCGTTCACAACATGCGTGCTCCAGATGCCATTTATCAGCGTGTAACCGTCTGGCGCGGCGCGTGCGACCCGGCCTACGCCGATGCTACCTCCCGCGCCACCGACGTTCTCTATAATGATGGGCTGCCCGAGTAGGGGCCGCATGCGCTCGGTTAGAAAGCGCGCGAGCGTATCCACTGGCCCGCCGGCAGCGAACGGCACGACCATAGTGATCGGCCGCGTCGGATAGGCTTGCGCATAAGCGACCGGCGACATCGCCGGCAAGGTGGCAGCTCCGGCCGCCAGACGCAGGAATTTCCTACGGGGAAGTTTCATGTCGATCCCCCGGTCAAGCTATCGACAGGTTATCGAATTGGCAGCCGACCTGTAAGGGAGGCTATGTCCGCAGGTTCTGTGGTAGTTTGCGGACAATCCACTGGCACCCACGTTTGTCGGCTATTGGAAGGTGGTCTCAACCGGTCGACGCAACACCTAATCTTGAACAGAAGAGATAGAGATTACGTGCTGATGAGCGAAATAATGTCGTCAAGGGCTAACTGCGGCCGAGAAACCGGAGCTTTGGCATCGCTGGCAGCCGGGAATCTTGAAGGCGATTAGGCGAGCGTTTGGTAAGTGTTACGCGGGTGTTGCGTCGACCGGTTGAGCCGGCAGAACAACAGCGAGCAAAAGGGGACCCTGGGGCGGGATGCTTCGGGAGCTAATGACCCAAAGCAGACATCAGCAAGCCCTTCCAGCATTCCAGTTTGAACAGCTACGATACCCGTCCTAAGCCGAGGGGGACGGACATGAGGCGACGGGAGTTCATCAACCTTATTGGCGGGGCGGTGGCCACCGTACCTCTTACCGCGTTGGCGCAGCAACGGGCGCCGTTGGTTGGATTCCTAAACAGCGCCTCGCCCGACACCTACCGCTTCAATGCTGACTCGTTCCGGGAGGGGTTGACGAAGGCGGGTTTCGCCGAGGGCAGAAACGTCCGCATCGAGGAGCGATGGGCCCGCGGAGACTATGAAGCGCTCCCGGCGCTGGCAGCGGAGCTTGTCGCCCTGGGGGCCGCTGTCATTGCCGCCACCGGGGACGTCGCGTCTGCACGCGCTGCGCAACAGGCCAGCACTACGGTGCCTGTGGTCTTCACAATTGGCGGCGACCCAGTCCGTTTTGGATTGGTCGAAAGTGTCAATCGGCCCGGCAGGCACGTAACCGGCATTCTGTTCAATCAGAATATTCTGGCCGCAAAGCGAGTTCGAGCTATTGCGGGAAGCCGCCCCAAGCGTCTCTCGCGTCGCGCTGCTGATGAACCCGACAAATCCCAATGTCAAAAATGAAATTGCCGACGCGGAGGCTGGAGCAAAAAAGCTGGGTCTAGAGACGGTTACTATCAATTTCAAGAACGCAAGCGAGGTCGACGCCGCGCTCGAGCAATTGATAAACGTCAGGGCTGACGGCTTCATTACGGGAACTGATCCGATCGTTCTGGACCGGCGCGAGCAGATCGTTTCCTTCGCACATCGCCACAAGCTGCCGTCGGTTGGCTTTGTGCGGCAGTTCGCAGAGGTGGGGAGCCTCCTAAGCTACGGGCCGAGCATCAGTTGGATGTACCGCCAGGCCGGGGACTACGTCGGGCAGATCCTGAGGGGCGCAAAGCCGGCAGAAATGCCGGTCTTGCAGCCCACCCAATTCGAGCTGGTGATCAACCTTAAGACCGCACGTGCATACGGCCTCACCGTTCCTCTCACGCTGCAAGCAGCCGCCGACGATGTGATCGAATGATGTCGGCTACTGGCACTTTTCGGACATGCCAGCACGTCCGCTATCCGGTCGCTATCGGCCGACAAGCGGACATCGGACAAGCCGCACAGCATGAGTTCGCGTCGTGGCGTTTCTTAGGACAATAACCTTTGAAGCATCACAGCTACGACGACAGACAACACCACGGATATCAAGCCGTATTTCAATGCACGTTCATCAGAGCGAGTTCGCAGGGCAAGCGCCCGGCACATTCTACGCATGATGACCTCCCCCGACGGAACCCTGACAGGGCGGAGATTACGCCCTGGATTCAGTCGGGAGTCTGGCAACAGCGTGTTAACATTAAGTTCGTCACGGAGACTGAAAGTCGGCATCCGGCCTTGCGTGATCGAGTAATGTTTCCCTCCTGGCAACAAAGCGTTGGGGTGATCCACCCGCGCTGTGGCCCCGATGCGGCGGTAGCGAAGCCGCTCTTAGCCTACAATTGCTGCGCAAATGAAATAATCGGAGTATCGTTTGACCTCGACTACGCGCATCCAATAGCCCCACTTAGGAACATCATCGAAAGCGGCCAAGGGCCAAGCGTCGATGGCTGAGAGACGTTCGCGCTCCCGCCTGACACGAGGAGGAACGTATGCACGCGATGAAACAACTCAGAGTTTTTCCAATTCTGGCTGGCTTTATTGCAGCCCTGTTTCTCGGATCAAGCGCGGTTGCGCAAACCAGCCCCGATCGCCTCGCACTTAAAGGCTATGACCCGGTGGCCTATTTCACCGAGCAACGCCCGATGGTCGGCAATGCGCAATACCAACACGAGTGGGACGGCGCCATCTACTGGTTTGCGTCGGCCAAGCATCTTGAACTGTTCAAGGCTGATCCCGATCGCTATCTGCCACAGTACAATAATTGGTGCGCGGCGTCGGTGGCGAAAGGCGAAAAGGTGCACGGCAATCCGGAATGGTGGCTGGTGGTCGACGGTCGGTTGTATCTGTTCGGAAAGCCGATCGGTCCCGGTATGATGAAGGTTGATCCAGCGGCCATGAAGAGCCAAGCCGACGAGAACTGGTTGAAGGTCTCACGGCTGCCGGCCCCGCCGGTTCCGGACTACATGCGTGGCGCGCGTGAACAAAAATAGCGGGCTTACAAGCCGGCCGCCTTCAGCCCTTCCCGTAGATATGCGGGGTGCGCGGGATCCTTGAAGCGCGACCCGACGCTGTCCAGATCGAGAAATGGCAAGCGGCGGTGGAGCACCTCGACATAGCGGGCAGCCTGCTCCTTGCGTCCGAGTTGCGCGGCCGCCGCGGCGGCCGGCACATTGAACATGGGAAAATCCGGATAGCGCGCGAGCCCCCGTTCGGCGATGCTCAGGGCATCGTCGTGCTTTCGCGCGAGGTAATAAGCGACCGCCAGATCGAAGACGTAGTTTGGCTCAAGTGTGGGATCGAGTTTCAGCGCCAGCTGGAGCGAGTCAATCGCTTCGGCGATTTGGCCCGAGAATGATTTCGCCGCCCCCCATACCGCCAACGCATTGGCGTCGCTTGGATTGATTTCGATTGCGCGCTTGAGCGCGTCCTGCGCCTGATCGTATTCGGCGCGCGCAAGATGGATGCGTCCGAGGGCGCGGTATCCATCGGGTTCGTCGGGGGCCAGCGCGATCGCTTTGCGTGCTTCATCGGCACCGTGCGAGAGTTCGCGGTCGGTGAATTCTGTCCAGCCTAGAACCGCTTGCGAGTAAAGGGCTTCGGCTAGCAGAGCCCGCGCCATCGCATACTTCGGATCCAATTCGATGGCCTCGGCGATCAAGTCGCGAAACCGCCGGTTTGCCGTGCGCGTTGATGCATGTCCGAGGGCGCGAGCGCGCAACACGAGATCGAAGGCGTTGGGATTCGGCTTCGGCTGATCGAGCGATCGCCGGCCTTCGACCACGGCGATGCTGGCGGCCAGAGTGCCCGCAATCCGGCGCGCGATGGCGTCTTGAAACTCAAAAATATTGGCAAGCTCGCCATCGAATCGATCGCTCCACATGACGGTGCCGGCTCGCGATTCGGTCAGTTGCGCGGTGATGCGCACTTGTTTAGCCGAGCGCCGCACGCTTCCTTCGACAAGGTAGTTTGCGCCGAGCTCGGAGGCGATCTCCTGCTGTGTCGCCGGTCTTTTCTTGTAGGGTAGCACGGCGTTACGGCCAATTACGCGCAAGGTATTAAAGCGGCCGAGAGCGTTGATGACCTCTTCGGTTACACCGTCGACGAAATAATCCTGGCTGTCGTCGCCAGTTTGATTGGCGAAGGGCAGCACGGCGATGATCGGCATCGCGCTGACGGCGATCGGTTTTGAAGGCGAGGTAGTCCGCGCGACGTCGGTCGGGTCGCGGAACAGAGTAACCCATGCGACCGCCGCCAGGATCGCCGCGACCATTATCGCCGCACCCGCCGTGGCCCGCACCGACCATCGGCGTTTCCGCTCAGCGGGGGGCGTTAGCGCGCCGGCGGCAGCCGCCACCCACGGCTCGATACGATAGACCCTGATGGGGTTCGAAATGTTCTTCAGGTTCTGCTCGCCGGCGTCGGCGATGGCAATATCGACCTTGCCCCGCACCTGCCGGTATGCGTCCTCGGACAGGCAAATGCCGCCCGGCGGCGCGATCTGCTCAAGCCGAGCCGCGATATTGACGCCATCGCCGAACACGTCGCCCTTGTCGACAATTACGTCGCCGATATGGACGCCGATCCGAAATTCGATGCGGTCGCCGGCCGGGATGTCCTGGTTGCGCTTTGCCATTCCGCCTTGCATCGCCACGGCGCAAGAGACCGCCTCGACGACCGACGGGAACCTAAGCAGAAGGCCGTCGCCCGTGGTCTTGACGATGTGTCCCTTGTGCGCGGCAATGAGCGGATCAGTCAGCTCCTGGCGATGGCCCCTCAACGCCAGGTGAGTACCTTTTTCGTCCGCGCCCATGAGGCGGGAATAGCCCACCACGTCGGCGGCGACGATCGCAGCAAGGTGACGCTCAATAGGGGCCGTCGACACAATTGAGATTCCCAATGAATTGAAGGACGCGGGAGTGTAGTTCCTTTCGCCACCGCGGCGTAGCTCGCGTTTGCCGCAATCGACCCTGTTTTCCTAATTAAGGACAAGAAGGGGAAGGAGTTCGTCGTCAATACCCCGCCGTCCCTGCTAACCGGTCCTATTAGCCTGATCGGGGAGCGGCTACCATCTATGCCAGTCTGTGGCCTTCAGCGAAAACGAGGCAGCAGAGGGGGCGCGTGTCATGAAAATCGATGGACGCTGTCACTGCGGTTACGTGACGTTCGAGGCCGAAGCCGATCCTGAAACGACGACGATTTGCAACTGCACAGACTGCCAGACAATGAGCGGCGCTCCGTTGCGAGCGGTCATTGTCACTCGTCCCGGCACGTTTGTGCTTCTGTCCGGGAAGCCGACGGAATATCGAAAAACCGCCGATAGCGGAAACCTCCGCCCGCAAGGTTTCTGCCCTCAGTGTGGGACGGCTCTGTATTCGACAACGGTCGATGATGAGCCAAAAGCTTACAACGTTCGGGTTGGAGCGCTGAGCCAACGAAATGAATTGGCTCCACGCCGACAGCTATTCGTTCGCTCGCAACAGGCCTGGATTAATGACCTCAACTCGATCCAGAAGTTCGATACGATGCCTAATTCGGAGGCTCCATGAAACGGCGCAAGTTCATCACGCTTCTCGGAAGCACGGCCATTGCTTGGCCGCTCGCCGCCCGCGCCCAACAGGTCGAGACCATTCGCCGCGTCGGCGTACTCACGCCATGGCTATCTAGCGATGCTGAAGCACGAGACCGCGTAACGGCGTTCGCGCAGGCTCTGCAGCAACTAGGCTGGGTTGATGGGAAGAATGTTCGTATTGAATATCGTTTTAACGATGGCAAGCCCGAGACCATGCGAAAGTCTGCGGCCGAACTGGTCGCGCTCGCTCCGGACGTCATCCTTGCTCTTTCCAGCGCCGCCGCTGCGCCAGTTCTGGAAGCGACCCGCACCATCCCGATAGTGTTTGCGGGTGTCGCTGATCCTGTGGCGGCCGGTTATGTCGAGAGCCTGGCACGGCCGGGCGGTAACGCTACGGGCTTCACCGTTTATGAATATTCCATCGCAGGAAAATGGTTGGAGTTGCTGAAAGAGATCGCGCCGAGCGTGACGCGTGTGGCCATTCTTCGGGAAACTGGGATAGCGGCCGGCGCTGGCCTGTTTGCAACTATTCAAGCGCTTGGACCCTCTCTTGGACTGGAGTTGCGCCCGGTCAACGTGCGCGATGCTGGCGAGATTGACCGCGCGCTCTCGGAATACGCTCAGATTCCAAACAGCGGCGTTATCGCAACCGGAGGTCCACAACAGTCTGCACAGCGCGAATTAATCACCACGCTCGCGGCAAAACATCGCCTGCCTACGGTATATAACGCCAGGTTCTTTGTCACGACCGGCGGCCTACTTTCATACGGCGCTGACTTCGTCGACCAGTCCCGGCTTGCCGCCGGATATGCCAATCGTATCCTAAGGGGCGAGAAGCCGGCTGACCTACCGGTGCAGGCGCCAACCCGGTATCAGCTCGTCATCAACCACAAGACGGCTAAAGCGCTTGGCCTCACGGTGCCGGCTGCAATGCTCGCTCGCGCCGACGAGGTGATCGAATGAAGCGACCGATGGCAAAATAACAGCAACGCGCCGTTGCCGCGCATCGTTCAGCCGTTTTTTGAAATATCCCCCGGCCCCGTAAGAAGGAGCTTCGGCTCAATCGCGCGGCGGAGTCTACTGTTTTTGTCAGTCACTCTTGGGCCAGTTTACCCCGGGGGCATACGGATCCGGGTCGCGGCTATACGGATACGGGCCGCGGCTATATGGGCGGATCGCTGAACCGCTGGAGTTTGTCGCGCGAGACTGCGATTTCACGGCACTCTTGGTGTCAGACATCCGCTTGGCGGCAAAGCTCGGTCCCGAAACCGCAAGCAATAAGCCAGCGGCAATCGCCACGACGTGAAATCTTGTCATCGTCATCTTGCCGCCAGCGAGTTCCTTAAAATTTCGACGAGCTTAATGGCTACCAATACCGGCGATGCACGGCAAATCGATAAAAGGGGCGATGGTAAGCGTAGTAGGCGCGGCGGTGATACGGATAGTAACCGCCGTATCGGTAGTAAGCGCGGCGATAGCCGTACGGATAGCCATACCCATACGCATATTACCCCAAGGTGTTATGTTGAATGACATACAGGGGAACTGGTATCGCTGATCGGATCAAAGCAAACTTCGAATAGTCAGTTATGAATTTTGAGTGGGCCTGGTCTGTGCGGGCCATCACGTGGGGGGCAAGAGTGGACATCGGTCAGCCCTGACGCTGAATGGACCGGGTGCTAATGACCATCTCGCAACCCTTTCAACGTGCTAGTTTCAGTCGGGGGAAACGTTGCCCCAGGGGTGGACATGAAACGGCGCGAGTTCGTCAGGCTGCTCGGAGGTGCGGTAGCAGCGTGGCCGCTGGAGGCGCGTGCGCAGCAGGCCGAGCGGATGCGGCACATCGGCGTGCTCCTGCCTGCAACCGCGGACGATACGGAATTTCAGACTCGCGTCGGCGCGTTCATGCAGGAACTGCAGCAATTGGGATGGAGCATCGGTCGCAACGTCAGGATCGACACCCGCTGGGCCACGACCAATCCCGCTGAAATCCGGAGACACGCGGCAGAATTGGTCGTGCTCGCGCCTGACGTGATCCTGGCCGATGGCGCCTCTACCGTCGGGCCGATGCTGCAGGCGACCCGTATCGTGCCGATCGTGTTTCCGGTCGTTGGCGATCCGGTCGGCGCCGGCTACGTCGACAGCGTGGCACGGCCGGGGGGCAACATCACCGGGTTCATGAATTTCGAATTCAGTATAAGCGGGAAATGGCTGGAGGTACTCAAAGAGATCGCGCCGGATGTGAAACGAGTGTTAGTGCTTCGCGATCCCGCCAACCCCTCCGGCATTGGCCAGTTCGGCGTCATTCAAGCCATTGCTCCATCGCTAAGAGTAGATGTCAGCCCGGTCAATGTGGCAGACGCCGGGGAGATCGAGCGCGCCATCGCGGCATTCGCACGCTCCCCGAATAGCGGCCTGATCGCGACGGCAAGTCCGCGCGCGATCCTTCATCGCGGACTGATCATCGCGCTGGCGGCGCAGCACAAGCTTCCTGCCGTTTACTTCGAGCACTACTTCGCCAAGGGTGGGGGTCTGATCTCCTATGGACCCGATATTGTCGATCAGTACCGCCGCGCAGCCGGCTACGTTGACCGCATCCTCAAGGGCGAGAAGCCGGCCGACCTGCCGGTGCAGGCTCCGACCAAATACGGCTTGGCGATCAACCTCAAGACCGCCAAAGCGCTAGGCCTCACGGTGCCGCAGGCGCTGCTCGCCCGCGCCGACGAGGTAATCGAGTGAAGCGGCGGGAGTTCATCGCTGGATTGGGCGTTGCAGCAGCGTGGCCAGTGGTGGGCCGGGCGCAGCAGCAGCCAATGCCGGTGATCGGGTTTCTGCACAGCGCATCGGCTTCGACATTCGCAGAGCACATCCCCGCGTTTCACAAAGGGCTGAGCGAAGCCGGCTACGTCGATGGTCAAAATGTGACGGTCGAATACCGCTGGGCTGAAGGTCGCAATGAGACCCTCCCGGCGCTGGCCGCGGCTATGGTCCGCCGTCGCGTGGCTGTGATCGTCACGCCGATTAGCACCCCCGCGGCGCTCGCGGCAAAAGCGGCGACGTCGACCATTCCCATTGTTTTCTCGATTGGCGCGGACCCGGTGAAGATCGGCCTCGTTGCCAGTCTCAACCGGCCGGGCGGCAACGCCACCGGGATCAGTGACCTTGGCGTGCAGCTCGGAGCCAAGCGGCTCGCAATCTTACACGAGTTGCTACCGAACGCCGCGCGCTTTGCCGCACTCGTCAATCCCGACAACCCGGGCATCACCGAATCCTTTGTCTCGGAATTGCAGATTGCAGGTTCAGCGATTGGGCGAAAAATCGAAGTCGTCACAGCCAGTACGAATAGCGGCATCGACACGGCCTTTGCGATGGTCGTGAAAATGCGGGCCGATGCGTTCCTCATCAGTCCCGAAGCATTGTTCGTCACCCGCCGTGTGCAGCTTGTCACGTTGGCGGCGCGCCATGCGCTTCCCGCGTTATATCATCGGCGGGACTTTACCGACGCCGGTGGGTTGATGAGCTACGGATCAAGCCTTGCGGATCAGTTTCGCCAGACTGGCCTCTCTGCGGGCCGCATTCTCAAGGGCGAGAAACCCGGTGATATGCCGGTTCAGCTACCGACCAAGTTCGAGTTCGTCATCAACCTGCAAACGGCCAAGACGCTCGGCATCCAAATTCCGACCACATTGCTCGCCCGCGCTGACGAGGTGATCGAATAAGAGTGCTTTATGCTGCGGATTGAACATCGACGGCGACCAGGGGCCCCCTGTTGAAAGTCGGTTTCCGTCCCTATCAAAGGGCGGTTTTGAGATAGAGGATGGCCCTTTGAGATTGAAGGGAGAGGCCATGATCCGCGCCACGGTGCTCCGTGCGCTTGTGCTGACGGCGGCTTTTGCCGCGGCGTTGACGCCGGTCACGTGCCTTGGCGAAAACAGCAATCCGTTGCCGACCAAGGCAACAAAGTTGCCGGCCAAGGCAACGAAGAAGCTACCGCCCGAGCTGCTCTCGCTGCTCCAGAAAAAGAAGATGCCCATCCGTTCACCGATCCTTGTGCGCGTTTTCAAGGAAGAGGCGGAGCTCGAAGTCTGGAAACAGGACACCACGGGCCGTTTCCAGATCCTCAAGACCTATCCGATTTGTCGGTGGTCGGGCGATCTTGGGCCGAAGTTGTGGGAGGGCGACCGTCAGACTCCAGAGGGCTTCTATAGAGTTACGCCCGAGCTGATGAATCCCCACTCCAACTACTATCTTGCAATCAACATCGGCTTCCCCAACAGCTTCGACAAAGCGAACAAACGCGACGGCAGCTTGCTTATGATCCACGGCGACTGCTGGTCGAGCGGTTGCTATGCCATGACCGACGAACAGATAGGCGAGGTCTATTCGCTGGCGCGCGACTCATTCCTGGGCGGCCGGCCGTCATTCCAGGTCCAGGCCTATCCGTTCCGCTTGACGCCGGCGAATCTGGCGCGGCATCGAAATAATCCGAACTTGGCCTTCTGGAAGATGCTCAAGATCGGCAACGATCACTTCGAGACGACGCATCTCGAACCCAAGGTGAATGTGTGCAATCGCCGCTATGTATTCGATGCGCAATCTCCCCCGAGTTCGCCGAAACCTCTTGTGTTCAATCCCACCGATAAATGCCCCGCCTTTGTCGTGAATCCGAAAATCGCGCGGCAGGCGCTGGAGAAACAACGCGACGACGAGTTCGAATACGCGCAATTGCTTAAAGACAACGTGCCAGCCGCCCCAATTTACAGCGAACTGGACGGCGGAATGAATGAGGTTTTCATCGCACGGTTTCCGGACAGGGTGACGCTTTCAAAAAAGATAGGCCTCGATCTCGCTCAACATCCGGTCGAGCTGCTTATGGGTGAGCACCAGCGGATGCACGCGCTCGAGGCGCTCGACATTGCCGTGCCTGCCGCGCGCCGCGCCGACGAGGGGATCGAATAGCCGTCGATGTCGGCTATTCGCACTTCTCGGACATGCCGATCCGATCGGCGGGACTTTACCGACGCCGGTGGGTTGATGAGCTACGGATCAAGCCTTGCGGATCAGTTTCGCCAGACTGGCCTCTCTGCTGGCCGCATTCTCAAGGGTGAGAAACCCGGTGATATGCCGGTTCAGCTACCGACCAAGTTCGAGTTCGTCATCAACCTGCAAACGGCCAAGACGCTCGGCATCCAAATTCCGACCACGTTGCTCGCCCGCGCTGACGAGGTGATCGAATAAGAGTGCCTTATGCTGCGGAGCGAATGTCGGCTTGTGACCCAAAGGGACACCGGCGGCGACCAGGGGCCCCCTGTTCAAAGTCGGTTTCCGTCCCTATCAAGCGCGGTTTTGAGATAGAAGATGATCCTTTGAGATTGAAGGGAAAGGCCATGATCCGCGCCACGGTACTCCGTGCGCTTGTGCTGACGGCGGCTTTTGCCGTGGCGTTGACGCCGGTCACGTGCCTTGGCGAAAACAGCAATCCGTTGCCGGCCAAGGCAACAAAGTTGCCGGCCAAGGCAACAAAGAAGCTGCCGCCCGAGTTGCTCTCGCTGCTCCAGCAAAAGCAGATGCCCATCCATTCACCGATCCTTGTGCGCGTTTTCAAGGAAGAGGCGGAGCTCGAAGTCTGGAAACAGGACACCACCGGCCGTTTCCAGATCCTCAAGACCTATCCGATTTGTCGGTGGTCGGGCGATCTTGGGCCGAAGTTGTGGGAGGGCGACCGTCAGACTCCAGAGGGCTTCTATAGAGTTACGCCCGAGCTGATGAATCCCCACTCCAACTACTATCTTGCAATCAACATCGGCTTCCCCAACAGCTTCGACAAAGCGAACAACCGCGACGGCAGCTTGCTTATGATCCACGGCGACTGCTGGTCGAGCGGTTGCTATGCCATGACCGACGAACAGATAAGCGAGGTCTATTCGCTGGCGCGCGACTCATTCCTGGGCAGCCGGCCGTCATTCCAGGTCCAGGCCTATCCGTTCCGCCTGACGCCGGCGAATCTGGCGCGGCATCGAAATAATCCGAACTTGGCCTTCTGGAAGATGCTCAAGATCGGCAACGATCACTTCGAGACGACGCATCTCGAACCCCAGGTGAATGTGTGCAACCGCCGCTATGTATTCGATGCGCAATCTCCCCCGAGTTCGCGGAAACCTCTTGTGTTCAATCCCACCGATCAATGCCCGGCCTTTGTCGTGAATCCGAAAATCGCGCGGCAGGCGCTGGAGAAACAACGCGCCGACGAGTTCGAATACGCGCAATTGCTTAAAGACAACGTGCCAGCCGCCCCAATTTACAGCGAACTGGACGGCGGAATGAATGAGGTTTTCCTCGCACGGTTTCCGGACCGAGTGACGCTTTCAAAAAAGATAGGCCTCGATCTCGCTCAACACCCGGTCGAGCTGCTTATGGGTGCGCACCAGCGGATGCACGCGCTGGAGGCGCACGACATTGCCGTGCCTGCCGCGCGCCGCGCCGACGAGGGGATCGAATAGCCGTCGATGTCGGCTATTCGCACTTTTCGGACATGCCGATCCGTCAGTTGGGAAATCTTAAACGGCGTCCTTGGCTGCCTTAACGGGGCGTGCCCGGACAATCTTTCGCGCCGGTTTCGCTTTGAACACAGTCGGTTCTTTCGTAAAGGGATTGATCCCCTGACGTTCTTTCGTCGCGGGCTTCTTAATAACGACGAATTTGGCGAAGCCGGGAAGTAGAAAGGTGCCGCTTTTCTTCATCTCCTTGTGGCCCACGCTTACGAGAGATTCGAGAACGCCTTTGACGTCCTTCTTGCTCAGGCCGTCGTGTTCGGCAGCGATTTTTTCAATGAGTTGAGATTTCGACATCATCGTAACGATCTCCTCTGTTGTCCCAATATTCGGAATTGTAATCTAGAAATGCACCAATCGGTTGCGATCTACACAGGTATGTTTCAAACAGGGGCGGCGGTCCACGTCTGCTTTCGGGGCAATAACGACATCGGGAATTGAGGGCGCCATGTCCGCTTCTGACCCATAGCAGCCATCGGGACGCATTCGCGAAACGGGATTTATGGAATGTGCCTCACGTCGTCAGTCGATCTTCAGCCCGAGCGCTTTGACGACTGGTGTCCAGAGAGCAACATCGGCCGCAAGGGACCGCCGGAATTTTTCGGGATTCGAGTCGAGCGTGGGTTCGATACCCGCGTCGATCAAGATCCGCTGGAAGGCCGGTTCGGCGACCGCCGTGCGCGTCGCCTGCGCAATCTGTTCGATGATCCCTTTCGGGGTCCCGGCCGGTGCGAGCAGCCCAATGGAGCCCCTCACGGTCATGCCGGGGAAGCCCAGTTCGGCCGCCGTCGGAAGCTCAGGCGCAGCGACGAGACGCGTGGGACTCGTCACGGCAAGAACCCGCAGCTTGCCGGACCGATGGAATTCGAGCACCTGCCCGGTCACGCCTGGCGTACCCATCTGAATTTGTCCGCCGAGTAGGTCGGCGATCAGCGGGCCGGTGCCCCGATAGGGTACCGGCGCGATGTCGGGCGTTCCGGCGAGCGACTTGAACAACTCGCCGGTCAGATGCTGGATCGAGCCGACGCCGGCGTGCCCGTAGGACAGCTTGCCGGGATTGGCTTTCGCATAAGCGATCAACTCCTTTAGGGTCTGAACCGGCACCGAAGGATGCACGGCGATGCAGAGAACATTGGCGGCCACGGCCGCGATCGGATCCAGGTCTTTGACCGGATCGTAGAGCGGCTGGCTCTTGAGCAGGGCCTCGTTGACGTGCGGCAGCGTCCCGCCGAGCAGGAGCGTGTAGCCGTCAGGCCGGGCGCGCGCGACCGCGGCGGCACCCAGCGAAGCGCCGCCGCCACCGATGTTGTCAACCACCACCGTGCCGAGCAGAGGCCTCATCTTATCCGCCAACGGGCGTCCGACGGCGTCGAATGCACCACCCGGGGGAAAAGGAATCACGAGCCGGATCGGACGCGTCGGATAGGCTTGCGCCCGTGCAATGCGGGAGACGACTGGCAGCGCGACAGCGCCCGCTGCCAGATGCAGAAAATGTCTCGACGGGGAAGTTTCATCGTGGTCCCCACCGCGAAAGGCAAAACTTCAATAATTCCCGTTGCCGGCTCTCCTAATAAAGCTAGCCGGTTGCCAATGTGTGCGGAAGGGGTGCGCGATGGCAGTTGTTGGCACCTTTCGGACAGGCCAGCACGTCCGCTAGACGGGCGCTATCGGGGGCAAAGTAGACGTGGCACGGATAGGCCAAAATCGATGCAAATGACCCCGAGGGAACTTGCCCTAGGGTATTGGACCTTGGTGTAATCGACCCCAAGGGTTTGGAAAGCCCAACATTTCGCTTTAAAGCTTGGCGGGGAGCGACAGTGCGGGTGCGACTGTGTCGACAGTGAGCCGCGTTCAGTCGGAAGCAGCCAAAAAAATCGTTGTTCGCTACCAAACCTGACAACAGCCGTTTCTCACGGGCGAATGCATTCTTCGCATGGACCAAAGCGCCAGACTTAGGTGCTGCAATGGCGTCAGGAATCAACCGGTGCGATTGATTGCAGCGATCGGGTTTGCAGTAGCGGCGCTTATTGCGTGCACTGTAGGATCGGCTGCACAGCCGTTGCCGCGATCCGTGCTCATCTTAAATCAGTCGACCCCTTTCGGCCCGTGGCAGAACACGATCATCGCTGCAGTTCGATCGACGATGAACGGAGGTGCTGCCGAGCCTGTGACCTTTTATCTGGAGCATCTCGATTTTTCCCGATTCAAGGGCCAACAATATTTGAGCAGTCTGGAAAATCATTTTCGCGAAAAATATCGCGATAAACCAATCGGCGCCGTGGTGGCCATTGGACCCGTGGCCCTCGACTATGCCTTGAAGATACGCGCCGCCTTTTTGCCGTCCGTTCCAATTGTCTTTACTGCTGTCGAGGACACATACGTGACTCAAGGCAGCATTCCATCAAATGTGACCGGCGTCACGATGGATCAGTCGCTCGGCAGGATGATAGAAGCGGCACGTATCGTGGTCCCAGATCTCAAGGGATTTGCGATTGTGGGTACGCGGTTGGAAGACCAAATCTATTACCGGAATTTTGCGAACGATCTGCCTGGTTTTTCCCGAGACCTTCAATTCATTGATTTGATGGGCTTGTCCATCGATGAAACCAGGCAGCGGGTGTCTGCGCTCCCTGAGCACACTGCGATCCTTTACATTGGCCTCAACTTTTATGGTTCGGCGGCCTATGTCGCGGCAGAAGTGGTTCCGCTTATTGCTGAGCGAGCCAATCGCCCCATTATTGTCGATGCCGAGACATTTCTAGGGACTGGAGCGGTCGGTGGCTTTATTCTGACTCCGAGCCAATTGGGCCAAGACGCCGGACGGCTGGCACTACGTATCCTCCAGGGAGCGGACGTTTCCGGAATACCAATAACCAGGGGTGGCCCGCGGAAGCCGATCTTTGATTGGCGCCAACTGCAACGATGGCAGGTTGACGCCAGCAGGCTTCCTAAAGACAGCGAAATACGCTTTCGCGAACTAGGTATTTGGGACCAATATTGGGGATATATCCTCGCGGCCATTGCTGCGATTCTTCTCCAGGGCGCGCTGCTCACTTGGCTTATGTATGAACATTGGCGCCGCGCCATTGCTGAGGCCAATTCAGTGGAATTGACATATGAATTGGCGCAGATGAACCGGTTTGCCACTGCTGGCGAAATGTCAGCCTCGATTGCTCATGAACTTCGGCAGCCATTGGCTGCAGTTGTAATGTCCGGAGTCGCCGCTCTTAACTGGTTGAAAAAACAGGTGCCCGATCTCAACCAGGCTCGTTTGGCGCTGGAAACCGTCGTCAAAGAGAGCCACCGCGCCGATGATGTCATCAAGAGTGTTCGAGCGATGTTCAGGCATGAGTCGCCAGCACGGGCTCAGATCAATCTCAACGAACTCATTCAAGATGTAATGACAATTACCGCACGACTCGATAAATTCAAACAACATCGTGCTCGATGCGAATTTGACCGACAACCCGCCGCCGATGGTGATGGCCGATTCAGTTCAGTTGAAACAAGTCATCTTGAATTTGATCATGAACGCCGTGGACGCGATGAGCCAGCCTGGCCATTGGGCGCGCATATTGCAGTTAGGGACTCAAGTGCGTCCCGATGGAACTGTTCTAACGAGGGTTACGGATTCGGGCCCTAGCGTTGATCCGAAGGTAGTTGAAAAAATGTTTCAGCATTTCTTCACCACGAAGCCCAGTGGCATGGGAATGGGACTCCCAATTTGTAAAACGATTGTTGAGGCGCACGGGGGCACGCTGACGGCATCGCCAAGCAAGCCCCACGGAATGGAATTTCGGATCGTTCTGCCGTTAGCCAAATATGGCTAGCACAATTTTGCGCGCGCCGCCTCCCGCGTCAGCCGCTGGCGGTGACCACGTGGGCTCTGATGCGGCCATCGACCGGACCGTTGCCAAAGCGCCGCGCCAGCGCCTCGGCCGCGGTCTGCGTGGCACTTTCGAGCAGCGACGCGTCGCGGGATTCGATTTCGTTCCTGAGCGGAGTTCCCTGGCAATAGGCGACAGCCGCTCGCGCGCCGAGGCGGCCCGGCTCTTATGCTCCACCGTCTCGATTAAAATATCTTTGAAACCTGCCGCTGTGAGGTCTTCGCGAACCTTTTTCACGTCGTGATAGCCATGCGGTGTGCGGGCCATGAACAATGGCGGATCTTGCGGAAACAGCTTGCCCAAGGCCTGGGTCACAACGTCGGCGAATTCGTTGTCCGAAATCCGATCCCACGCGTTGAAGAAAAAGCGCCCCCCGGCTTCAGCACCCGGCGGGCCTCGCTATAGCCCTTGACCTTGTCCGGAAAGAACATGACGCCAAATTGACAGGCCACGACATCGAATTCTCGATCGTTAAACGGCAGCGCCAGCGCATCGGCCTGCCGCCACGTCACTCGATCCCGAGGATGCTGCTTGCCTGCCGCCTGATCGAGCATCGGCTGATTGAGATCGGTCGCCACGATCCGTGTGTCGGCCGGAAGCCGTGACGCTAGTGCTCTCGTGAGCACGCCGGTTCCCGCTGCCGTTTCCAAGAGGTCTCGAGGCTGGGCGCGGGCGGCGAGCTTCGCCAGGTCGTTTGCATAGGGCTCGAAAACGAGGGGCACCAAGAAGCGGTCGTAGATTTCGGGGATTGAACCCGCGAACACCTTGTCCGTTGCCGTCACAACTCTGCTCCGCGTTATTGAGAATCCGGCAATTTCGGCGCGGCATCGCCCTCGGGCGCGCCGGTCAGCGTGTCCACGATCTCAACCAGTTTTGCTGCACCCGTGCAACTCGCGCTGGCTGCCGAGATCAAGGTTCGCACCAACACAGTGCTATTGAGCCTGTCTTAAGTGTTTGGCGGGCGTCGGCTATTGGCAACAAGCGGATGCATTCTGTTCTGGGTGACCTTGGGGTCGGCCGTAACACGCCCACAGCTAAGCCACGGGAGGGTCTATACCGCCGGGCGGTTCTCGCGATTGTCGGAGCAGCGATTTCGATGATGACGTATCCTTGCGCAGCGAGCGTTTCCTCCCGCTTCCTCCCGGCGCGCGCGGCCGTCATCGGAATTTCGCTCTTTGGTCGTTCTTTGGTCGTTCTTGGGGGCGAAGCGGACATGCCCGCAGCAGGCAAATGTCGCGAATGACCCAAAGCAGATATTTAGCCTGATCGGCTTCCGCGGCTGATTGTGTGCCGTTTCATCCACATTGCCATTGCGCAGCCTGCTATGATTAGCGCACGAGGGCACATGCGGCGGCGCGAATTAATTTCGATGCTCGGCGGCGCTTTGACCGCGCCGGCGACGCTTTGGCCGCAAAGAGCGCGCGCGCAACAGCCAGCAAGGGTGCCGCGGATCGGATGGTTTGCCATCGGCACGCCCCAGGGATCGGAGTTCTTTGAAGCCTTTAAGCAGGGACTGGGGCAGTTGGGCTATGTCGAGGGCCGATCCGTCATCATCGAGCCGCGTTGGCCGGCCGACATCCGTGATCGCGTGCCGGAACTCGTGCGCGAACTGCTGGCGCTCAAGGTGCAGGTTATCGTGGCCCAGGGAGCAATCGTGCCCGTCCTGCGCCGAGCAATCGACTCAACTCCCGTGGTGTTCGCTTATAGCGGCGATCCGGTGGAGGCCGGGCTGGTGAATAGCTTCAGCCGGCCAGGCGGAAATTTCACCGGCGCAACATTCATGTCCTACGAGGTGAATGCGAAGCGGCTCGAGCTGTTGCGTGAGGCGTTTCCGCACGTCACGCGCGTGGCTATATTGTCCAACCCATTGCATCCAGGGGAGCAACGCGAGCTGAAAAATCCGAGCAAGGCGCCGAACGGCTCGGTATCGGGGTTTCCTATGTTCAAATGCGGTCGGTCGCCGAAATCGAGCCGGCACTCGAGCGCATCCGGGCCGCAGGTGCCGAAGCCATGATCGTCCTGCCGGATGGGCTGGTCATGCAGCATCGGAAGCGGATCATTGAATTTGCGGCACTCCAGCGTATTCCCGCTATTTCCGGATGGTCCGAATTCGCCAAATCGGGCGGTACCATGACCTACGGGCCCAACCTCAAAGCTTCATTCCAGCGCCTCGCAGTGTACGTCGACAAGATTCTCAAAGGAGCGAATCCGGCCGAGTTGGCCGTCGAGCAACCGACCAAGTTCGAGCTGGTGATCAATCTCAAGGCGGCGAAGGCGATCGGGCTAGAGGTGCCAGCGATATTGCTTGGCCGCGCCGACGAGGTGATTGAATGAGGCGGCGATGTTCGCTTGTGGCACTTGGCTGACAAACTGACCGCCTCCGCGTTTGTCCGCTCCTGGGGGCATGACGGACATCGAGCAAGTCGTCCGCCAAGGGACATTTATGAGTTCACCCAAAGAAACTTGTGAACTCGGCGCGCGGGCGTTTCGTTTTTGATTGAAATCGCCGGGCCGATCGACTAGTCATTAATGCACGCTGACAAATTGCGTCGCGACTGATCCAACACTCCACCGCCCCACACCCGCCCGGAACAATCCGCCGGCGGGCTGAATGCACCCTCCCAGACGAGTAAACTGCGCCCGGTCCAGCGTTGCCGTATTTGCTCGTGATGATGCAAGACCGCCAAGGCGCGTGGCACCGTCAAAGCTGCTGTTCACGCCGACGAGGTGATCGAATAAGAACGCCGTTTGCTGTGGCGCGAAGTGACGCAACTGGCACGGAGCCAACATAAAACTGCGTCCGCTTTCTAGTCGCTATCGGCTGGAAAGCGGACAACATGTGCTCGCTGTAAGTATCTTCGGCGGAAAATTTCATCGGTTCTCTCTGCGTCGTTGCGCAATGGGCGCTTGGACGCTCAATTCGGAATTCGGCTAGCTAATTCGCTCGGGGAATTCCTGCCGTCTTGATTACGGCCGCCCACTTCTCGATTTCCGACTTAAGCAGCTCGCGCAGTTCCTCGGGCCTGGAGCCGACAACCGTGTAGCCCGCTTGCGCCAACTTCACCTTGACCACGGGGTCGACCAGAGCCGTGATAGTGTCAGCGTGAAATTTCCTGATGATGTCAGGCGGCGTTTTGGCCGGCACAAACAAGCCATGCCACGACGTTACATCATAGCCCGGGACGCCCGCCTCGGCGATGGTCGGCAGTTCCGGCGCCGCCGGCTCCCTTTGCGCGCCGGTGACTGCAAGCCCGCGCACTTGGCCCGAACGCATGGTTTCAAGCAGCGCGCCGCTGCCAAAATAACAGTCAACGCGACCGGGGATCAGGTCGTTGAGCGCGGGCGCCGCCCCGCGATAAGGCACGTGCGTCATCTCGAAATTGGCCATCTGCTTGAGCAGTTCGCCGGCGAGATGCGGGGTGCTGCCGGTGCCAGGGGATGACAAGGTGACCTTGCCCGGGTTGGCCTTGGCGTAGGCAACAAATTCCATGATCGATTTCGCCGGCAACGAGTTCGGCACGAACATGAACAGCGGAAAACTGGAAACCTGCGAGACCGGCGCCAGGTCAGCCACCGGATCGTAGCTCAGCACGCGGTAGAGACTGCGGTTCACCGCTAGCGAAGAAGTGGCAAACAGTACCGTGTATCCGTCGGGGTCGGCGCGCGCGACCATCTCGTTGCCGATGTCGGTGCCGGCGCCACCGCGGTTTTCGATGACGACCTGCTGGCCCCAGACCTTCGAAAGCTGTTCGGCCACGATGCGCGCGATAATGTCGGTCGGTCCCCCTGCCGTGAACGGCACCACCAAGCGCACGATCCGGCTCGGCCAGATCGGCGACTGCGCATGGGCCGCGACGATCAGGTCGGGCGCAAGCGCCAAGGAGACAGACAGCGTAAACAGGGCGAGACGTGCAATCACGGCAATCCCCCTGATTAACGGATGAGGTTGTGCACGCCCGCCGATGGCACCCCTACCGCTGTTGCAATGAAGCGGAGACTTCGGCAGCTCCCGCGAGCAGCTCTATCGCAAAGCTAATCAGTATTCACGAGCAGGCGGAAGGGGCGTCGCAGCCGTTTTGCTGCGGCGCATGAGTCTCTTCCTGGCACCAGCCGGACCTCCTCACGCGCCCGCTCAATTGTCGCCAACGGAAGCAAAGCGGACGCGGCGCAGTCCCCGAATTCAATGGCTGAGAAACCTCCTTGCGCGGTGGCCTAATACGGGTGCAGGCTTCAATTAGGCATCCGGGCGAGGTCATCCCGTTTTGCGTGGCGACACTTCCTGCGATGTCACAGCAAAGCAACAATGGGAGGTCCAAGTGGCGACATATATTGTGCTGGCTCATTTTACTGATCAAGGCATTCGCGGTGTCCAGGATTTACCCAAGCGCGCCGATGCTTTTAAAGCTCTGGCGAAGAAAGTCGGGGCGAGCGTAAAGGACTTGTATTGGACGCTTGGCAGTTACGACATTGTCGCAATCGTCGAGTCACCCGACGCGGAAACCATTACCGCGCTCGGCCTAAGCATCGGCAAGCTCGGTAATGTACGCACTGAGACACTGCGCACTTTCAACAAAACCGAGATGGGTGCGATCCTCAAAAAGGTCACGTAGTTGAAACGCTTGATACGCGCACCTATGGTTTCTGCTTTCGGGGCAATCTCGCGCAGAAGTTCCAGCCGCTTCGCCGACGAGGTGATCGAGTGACGCGGTGTTTTGCTGCGGTGCCAATGGTCGCTATTGGCAACATCGCCAAGAAGCAGGCATAGGGTCGTAACCCATCGAAGAAGGCATCCACCATGCTGCAATTCGAAAACTTCGTGAGTCAGGCCACGCCACCGTAGCTGACTACGAAAAGCTTCTCGCTCCAAATGTTGTTTTTCACAGTCCAGTGTTGATACGGACCGCAGAAGGTCGGTAGTTGCAAAGATCTTCGCGCCTCGACCACGCTACGAGAAGGTGCCTATACGGGTGAGTGGAAGCTGGACGACCGAAGAACCTTACTGAGATGGAAGGGAAAAATTCAGGGTCACGAGTTGGAAAGTTTCGATATGATCGAAGAAAACGACGAGGGACTCATCGTCGATCGCACAGTGGCTTTTCGTCCAATGCCTGCAGCGAAACTGTTTCGGGATGCCATGCGGGCTGCTATCGGAAGCTCTGTTCCAGACGATTTCTGGGAATATCCAAATTAGAACTTCAGTGAACCGGCGATGCCGTTCGCTGCGATGGAGGGAATTCAGGGGGCTTGAGGTAGCCGTCTTTGGTACTTGTGTGCCCGGATCGCGAAGCAGAGTTACGCAAGGCACCCGGGAAAGGGGCATATGGGGCAGCCAGCACGCTTCAGGACAGCAATCCGGGCACGCCCAAACCTAGGATCCCCGCACGACAAACAGATGACCCGCCGGGCACTGGTCACAGCAGCTATTTTGGGACATCTGGCGCGCCCTCAACGATGTCCGCATTGAGGGTAGCAAAGACATGCCCTCTTCGACTAAGCTTCGATGTCGAACGGGAGGTTATGATGAGTGAAAAGTTCAAATCAGAAGTGGTTTCGCGTCGAAGGTGTTTTTCCCTTTTGGGCTTGGCGGCTGTGTTGAGCCTCGCAGTGCCCGCAACAGTGCTCACCGCAACGGATGCCGAGGCCGTCGTTGGTCAACCAGGATCAGCCGTGAGCGTTGCTGGTGCGAATCGACGTGATCGGCGTGACGATCGGCGCAATAAGAAGAAGCAGAAACAGAAGAAATAGTATTTTGGAGTTCTGCGTTCCGACGTTTCTGACAGCCCGCCATCGGCGCACGTTGAAGGTCGGCTACCGGACATCCGCAAACAGTTCGCAAAACATGGGAGAAAGCAAATGATCAGATTGTTCGCTTTGGCGGCCTTGACCTTGGCCACGATAGCGTCAGCACAGGCAATGCCAGTTGCGCCGGTTCACCAACCGGACAGCATGATCACGCAAGTGGCCTTCGGATGCGGACCGTTCAGGACACGAGTTGCTGGTGTCTGCGTGGCCAGAATCACTAAACGCCAAGTGCGAAGGCATGCCCGCAGGTGCGCGTTATGGGGTGCGGGGGGCGCTTGCGCCCGGTGGCATTAAGCACCAGCGGCTCGGTCGCGCTCAGTAGTCCGGCTGGTGTCGCCTTGTGGCATTAGCGTCGATTTCGGAATGTCCGCTGGTTGGTCGCTGTCGGAGTAGAAGCGGACATGGCTAAAATAGGCCAATGTCGCGAATGACCCAAGTGCGACATTGGTGCGCATTTCATGTTGCAGTGGCAAAGCCCTTTTGCATACATATCAATATAGTCGTTTAAGCCGCTACGATGTCGTCTCCTGAGCCTGGGGGCGAGCATGAGGCGGCGAGAATTTCTCGGTGTGCTAGGTGGCGCGGCGTCGGCGTGGCCGATACTAGCGCGCGCGCAGCAGGGCGAACGGATGCGGCGCGTTGGCGTGCTCCTGCCGGCAGCTGTGGACGATGCGCAAGTTCAAACCTGGGTCGGGGCGTTCCTGCAGGAGCTGGGGCAACTGGGCCGGACTATCGGCCGCAACGTGCGCATCGATACCCGATGGGCCACGACCAACGCCACCGAAATTCGTCGACACGCGGCGGAATTGGTTGCGCTCGCGCCCGACGTCATCCTGGCCCATGGTGACTCGACCGCGGGGGCGTTGCTGCAGGCGACCCACACCGCGCCGATCGTGTTTGTTCTGGTCGCCGATCCGGTCGGCGGCGGCCTCGTCGACAACCTGGCGCGGCCGGGCGGCAACGTCACCGGCTTCATGAATTTCGAATACAGCCTGGGTGGAAAATGGCTGGAACTGCTCAAAGAGGTCGCACCCGGCGTGACACGAGTGGGGGTGCTTCGTGATGCCGCCGTGACCTCCGGCACCGGCCAGTTTGCCGCGATCCAGGGCGTGGCGCCATCGCTCAGGATGGAGATCAGCCCGGTCAACGTGCGCGATCCCAACGAGATCGAGCGCGCCGTCACGGCATTTGCGCGCTCCGGCAATGGCGGCCTGATCGTAACGTCGGGCGGGTTGGTGTTGCGCCATCGCGAACTGATCATCGCGCTCGCGGCCCGGCACAAGCTGCCCGCGGTCTACTCCGATCGCTCCTTCATCGCCGCCGGGGCCTTGGTCTCCTATGGGCCTGAGCGGATCGACCAGTTCCGGCAAGCGGCAGGTTATGTCGATCGCATCCTCAAAGGCGAGAAGGCCGGCCGACCTGCCGGTGCAGGCGCCGACCAAGTTCGAGACGGTCATCAACCTCAAGACTGCCAAGGCACTCGGCCTCAACGTGCCACAGGCACTGCTCGCCAACGCCGACGAGGTGATCGAATAAAGCGATGCCTTGCTGCAACTGCTCACGGCCGTTTCTTGGCATTTCGCGGACATGCAATGCGGCCTGTACCCTAGTCTTCGATTTTTATGAGAAGACTATCGGCAAACGAACGGCATACGTTTGCCGCAACGTACGCAGCCACAGTTGCCACTAGGGTGGATACAGCCGCCACAATTGCTGGGTCGCTAAGCTTGGCTTGTCCGTCAAGCCAATCCGGCACCCAAGCAATCAAATCAACTATCCAATAATTGAGGGCTAGGTAGGGGATAATTAGACCCGTCAGCGTGAGGCCTGCAGAAATGTTGTTCCAATAAGTGGCCGTCAGTTTGAGCCTCTCATTAAATGCCGCCTTGCCCATCGTCCTCCTCCTTTGGTTTGTGCGCGAGGCATTCATGGTTTCAAATGCTATTCCATATTGGAAAGCCGTCCGAAGCTGATGGTTTCTTGGCAAAACTCCCGCGTTGGCCGGCGACGGCCGCTTTCTGATCGGGACTGCCGGCGCCGATGAGGTGATCGATTGAGCCGCATCCATGTCTGTTCCTGGCAACTTAGCGGACATCCAGCGTGCGCTGATCCATGTTCCTTGCGAGGTAAAGCCGACATCCCGGACATGGTCGCAATGTCCGCTTTGACCCATGAGCGACATCAGCCAGTGTATCTCACGTTGCAGTAACGGAACTTAAATACTTTCAGTTGAAATTAATTGTGTACTGAAAAGGAATTGCACCTTCGGACCGCAGAAAGCGGTGAACCCATCATGTCGTCTGTTTCGCTCATCGCAGAGCTTGAAGACGCCGTAAAGAACGGCTCTGCCGAAAAGCAGGTGGACACGTGCGGCGTGTCACCAGCCTCTTCCTCGGCGAGTCCGACAAGCTCAACGAGCAGCAAATTGGAGTGTTCGATGACGTCCTGGTCCATCTGATCCAGCGGATCGAGACTAAGGCGCTCGTTCAACTGAGTTTGATGTGGCTAGTGAATGGCCCGATAGAAGTGGTCCGGCGCTTGGCGCGGCATGATGAGATCACCATTGCCGGGCCGATTCTGACGAAATCGAGCCGCCTCTCCGAACATGATCTGATCGAGATTTGACCGAAAAAAATCCCCGCCACAGCAATGATCGGGGGGGATCGGGGGCTGCCGTGGCGGGGTTGCTAAAGTTGAACCCTGAGTGAAAGCGTTGGAGGAACGCTGATACCGGAGGTTGGTTCCGCTACGGCAGATCTTTTTTTCCGGTTGCGCCTGCTGCTGTTGTTGCGTGCGGCTGATCGGCCGGGGCGGGCGGCGTCTCGTACACCACGTCGGTCAGGCTGTTGCGCTCGGCCTGCTCGGCCAGGCGCAGGTAAAACGCCGAAAGCCTTTCGTATTCAGCCCTTTGGAAGGGGTCGGGTTCCGCCCGAGCCAATGCGGCCAGATCTCCCGCCTTAACGCGATACGCGTCGGCCGGGGTCATTGCGTGTGTCATTTGACGGAAGGTTTTAACTCGAACGACTTCGCGCCCCCGTCGTTCCGCGAATTTTTACAGGACCATTGCATTTAAGCCGGCCAGCCACGGCGTGGTCTTCTATACGACATCTTGATCGGGGAATAAAATTCTCTGCCGCGCCTTTTTTTGGGCATGGCTCAAGATGCCGTCCGTTGTTCGCGCTGCATGAAAGACTGGATGAGGCCGGTCGGCCTGGCGAACCGGGACGGCGACGCGACCGAGTTGTTCGAATGCCCCGCCTGCGGCAAGCAGGTCGAGTACGCGGTTGAGCCGCAGGCTCTGCCCGTCCGCAGGGTCCGCGGTATGATGCAACCGCCGCTGGCGCAGCCACGCCCGCCTGCGCCACGCTGATTTTGTCGCAGGCATTTGCCATTGGCGTTTGCCGCAAGAAACCCCGCCGCCTCTGGGCGGCTTTTTGCTGAGCAAAATCGTCATCGCTGACATGGTGGGGCCAGCCGCCCCGGCCAACGGCAGGCCCGACAGGCGCCAGCCGAAGCAAACCGGCAACTCCGGCCCGCGACGCGTCCGCCTGCGGATGCCGCGCCGGAGCCCACGCAGAGACACCCAACAACCGGCACCGGTTCACGCGCCGACTTCGGGCCGAAAGCCCGCGGTGCAAGCCGGTGCCTCACTGTTCAAGGACACAACACCATGGCCAATACGGTTCTCACCGCGGAAATCATCGCCGCGGAGGCGATCGGTATCCTCGAGAACAACTGCGTGATGGGCGATCTCGTCTATCGCGGCTACGAGGAGGAGTTCAACAACAAGGTCAACGGCTACTCGGTCGGCGACACCATCTCGGTGCGGCGGCCGACCGATTTCACGGTCCGCGACGGCGCGACCGCGAGCATCCAGGATGCAGTCGAAGGTAAGTTCGTCGCTTGCCGTCGACAAGCAGAAGGGCGTCGACTTCAAGTTCACCTCGTCGCACCTGACCCTGCGGATCGACAAGCTGTCGGAGCGCATCAAGCCGCCCGGCGCGGTCGATGTGGCGCGGAAGTCCTATAAGGGCTACAGCGTCCGCGTCATTCCGTATTACGACGGCGTCAACGACGTCAGCAACTGGCGCCTCGATGTGCTCTACGGCGTCAAGACTGGCGACGCCCGTCTCGCCACGCGGCTGTCGGGCTCGTAACGACGCGGCGTGCCAAACGCGAACGGCGGGGCGTCAATGCCCCGCCGTTTGGACGGGCTCAGTCAGGTCAGTTGAAGCAAAAATTAGTTCAGCGCGGCGTCGACTTTGCCGAAGGTGCCACTGAGCTTCGTACCGAGGCTACTTACGACGGTGATAATGGCAACAGAAATGCCCGCGGCGATCAGGCCGTATTCGATTGCGGTGGCACCGTTGTCATCGATTAGGAACAATCTGATTTTTGCGATCATTGCGGAGGCCTCACCGATTCAGGATATTGCGCTTCGGGACCGTAGCGATGAGCCATTCACGAAATCCCAATAGACAAGCTAAGTTTTTAGCCAATTGGCTCGCACGTTATAGTTCTGCCATCGGCCTTTACGAAAAGCCCGGCACCTGCCGGGCTTTTGGGTTCGTAGGGTATGGGATGTCTTGTTGCTGCAAATAGTCTCCAATCAGGTGCAGACGGGCTACCCGAGGAGACGAATGAAAGAGGCCGCCAACCGAGGCGACCTAGCCATATGTAAACACCGCATACGCAATGAGCCCGTAGAAGCTGGCGAGAACCCCGGAGATTGCGAGACACATCAAAAACAGTTTCACACACTGCCAACGCGACATTGCACCCCCTCTGCGTTGCCGCGATTGTAGGGGATGTATTGTGCAATGCACAACGCCCAAAGCCGCATGGAGCCTTGCAATTAGGTCAGTGCTGTTGCCCTAAAAGGCCACTGCCATTTTCAAACCGGCCACTAGGGGTCGAAACAGACCAATACTCGAGGACGAATGAAAGAGGCCGCCTCAGTTGGCGGCCTAGAGGGCCAGAAGTACCCAGAGTATGACGGCAATCGGCATCGATCACGCCGCCCAAAATAATAACCCAAAAGCGCGCAGTTAACCCGACCTGATCCAAGCTGCACTCCCATGCATGGGTAACCGGGTACGCTTGCATGGACCTGCCTGCAACTGCATTCGTTGCGCTTGGTTGACGCGGCGATGGCCTTTGATCTCGCCTTATGGCGCGGACGGAAAAATCGACATTAAAGAAGAGGCCGCCAACTGAGGCGGCCTCTTAAGCCTAACCTCTCGAATGAATTGGAGCAGGCGCCTTACCCTTACCTACGAAGCAACCGCCCAGGCTGAGTGAAATAGCGACCAACATAATCGCAAGCGCAAACGTTTTCATGCGATCTCCATGATGCGCTCATCAAAGCGCCAGTCGCACGTTCGCGCAGTATGGTTAATAAAGTTGTAAAACCGGCCACTAGGGTCGAAACAGGCCAGCACCTCATGTCCGCATCCCGCACAGAGCGGGAACACAGGATAGGGGAACTTTTTCCGTCAAACTGAGACACTGCCGGGCTTTGCGCTGCTGTCTTCGCCGTCGAGCCAGGCCTGGTTGTCGGCAACGGTCTTCCAGCCTTCCGCCATCCGCTCGAAGCGCTTCTTGTTCGGTGCGCTCTTCGCGGCCTGCGCCAGCTCGGCGCAATTCTCGGCGTGGTGTCTGAGCTCCTCGGCCTTCTTCATGTCCGTCTCCCGCGAAAAATAATGCCCGCCAACGCCGGACAATCGGAAACGGTTCCTGTGTCCGCTGGGCGGACATAACGTGCGGCCCGCGTGAACGGCCGAACACATTGAGGATTTCTCATGACCACTTACAGCCAATCGGACCTGGCGACGCGGGTGCTCCGCGACCTCGGCCTCATCGGCGCCGAGGAAGTCCCGAGCGCGGCCGATTTGCAATGGTCGGCGGAGAACGGCAACGACTGCGCCGTGATCGTGTTCACCCACGACTTCAAGCCGCGGCCGAAGTTCTGCAGCGCCGCGAGCGTCGCCGCGGTGTTGCCGATGGTCGAGAAGACGGTGAAGGCGATGCCGGACGGCATGAGCGTGCGGCGGAAGCCCGCTTCTGGGTCGAACTGTGCGAGAGCGTATCGGCGGCCTATGGCAAGGCGCTGTTGAAACTCGCGGGGCTCGACTGATGCTGAGCGCAACGCATCTGCGGGCCAAGTTCTAGGACGATCCGCGCCCACGCCAAGAACACCACCATGAAACAAATCGTCGCGCTGGCGAAGCGCGCCCGGCTGACACCAGAGCCATGGGCGCAGATGCAACTGTCTGAAGGACAAACGTCGATGGCCGCTCCCACCTTCCGCCAACTCAAAGACGAATATGCCGCGCTATGGCACAGCATGATCGTCAAACCGGATAAGCACGCGGTGCTCTTCCGCATCGCCAAGAAGCTGATCGCCGGCAAGCCGCGCTATCAGGCGGTCGCCGCCAAGACCGGCGTGCCCTGGGCCGCCATCGCGCTCATCCATCAGATGGATGCGGCGGCGACTGGTCGCTCAACATCGCCCAGGGCGACCCGCGGAACCGGCGCTCGGTGCATGTGCCGAAGGGCCGGGGGCCGTTCAACTCATGGGAGGACGCCGCGGTCGATGCGCTGGCGATCGATGGCACCGACCGGGTGACCGCGTGGGGCATCGAACGGCTCTGCTACGAGCTCGAGAAATACAACGGCTTCGGCTCGCGCGCGAAGGGCATCCACACGCCGTATCTCTGGAGCTACAGCAGCCATTACACCCACGGAAAATATGTCGCCGATCATGTCTGGGATGCGAGCGCCGTGAGCGGCCAGGCCGGCGCCATGCCGCTGTTGTCCACATGATGGCGCTCGATGCGTTGGTCACGTTCGGTCAGGTGCCCCCGCCGCCCGATGTCGTGCCCGCGCCTGTCGCGGTTGACGCACCAAAGCCGCTGATCAAAAGCAAGTCCGTGTGGGCCTCGGTCGCCGCCGGCATGACCACCGCGGCGCTCGCCGACTGGCGCGTCTGGTGTGCTCAAGGCCGGCAACACCACCGACAAGATCGCCGCCGACCTCGCGCTCCGCGAGCTCGATGTGCAGGCCCGCGAGCTCGAAGGGCAATCGGCGCTGAAGATCGCCGAGATCGGGCGCTGGTAGGAGCCGGAAAAGCTGTTCGCTTATGTGACGCTGGTGTTCTACGGCAAGGTCGGCGCAATTCTTGGCGTGGTGTCTGAGCTCCTCGGCCTTCTTCATGTCCGTCTCCCGCGAAAAATAATGCCCGCCAACGCCGGACAATCGGAAACGGTTCCTGTGTCCGCTGGCGTACACAACGTGCCGCCCGCGCCGGCGAACCATTGAGGATTTCCCCATGAGCAGTTACAGCCGATCGGATCTGGCGACGCGGGTGCTCCGCGACCTCGGCCTCATCGGCGGCGAGGAAGTCCCGAGCGCGGCCGATCTGCAGTGGTCGGCGGAGACCGTCGGCTCCGAGGTCGCGCTGTTGGGCTCGATCGGCCTGCCGATCTGGAACGGCTCCGACCTGTCGGTGCCGCTGGAATTGGTGCCGCTGTCGCCGGTGTTCTACGGCAAGGCTCTCCTCTGGGACAAAGTGCTCGCCCTCGGCAGCACCGATGCGGTGACCGGCGAGGTGGCCCATTGGGCCGGTGCCATCATGGCGTTCTATTTCGGCAAGCGCGGCATCGAGAATGTCGCGCGCATCGTCGGCAACCGGTTCGGTGGGCGATGACGATGCCAGACATTCTGACTTGGTCCCACCTCAGCGTGCTGATCGCGCTCGGCGGCTTCTGCCTCGCCGTTTGGAAAATCCGCGAGGCTGATCTGCGCGAGATCGACCGCAAGATCGAGGCGACCGCGATCTCGCTCGCCGCCTTCAAGCTGCACGTCGCCGAGCTGCATCCGACCGCGGTCGAGCTGTCGCAGATCGAGGCGCGGCTGTCGGCGTCGCTCGACCGGCTGTCGAGCCGCATCGACCGGTTGCCGGAGCGGTATGGCAGGTGAGGGGACGAACCTCTTTCGCCGCCTGGTGAAAATCAGTAACTTGGTCCTGTCGCGCCCTGACGACACAAGCTCACGCCCAAACACCCATGCCCCGCGCGCCCACCCTGTTCGCTCTGTCGCTGCTTGCCGCGGCAGGCTTCGCCGCGCCGCTGTCGAGCCAGACCCGCACCTTGAACGTCTACAACTGGTCGGACTATGTCGAGCCGACCGTCATCGAGGCGTTCACCAAGGAGACCGGCATCAAGGTCCGCTACGACACCTTCGACTCGAACGAAACCCTGGAAACCAAGCTGCTCGCCGGCAAGTCAGGCTACGACGTGGTGGTGCCGACCGCCTATTTTCTCGAACGCCAGATCAAGGCCGGTGTGTTCCAGAAGCTCGACAAGAGCAAGCTCAAAAACCTTGGCAACATCTGGCCGGAGATCGCGCAGCGCCTCGCGGTCTACGATCCGGGCAATCAATACGCCGTCAATTACATGTGGGGCACCACCGGCATCGGCTACAACGTCAAGAAGGCGCGCGAGGCGCTGAGAGCCGCCGGGCCGGCCGACGCCGCGATGTCCGCGATGTCTTCTTGGGACGCGGTGTTCAAGCCCGGCGAGCTTGCCAAGTTCAAGGACTGCGGCGTGCATATGCTGGACTCCGCCGACGACATCATGACGGCGGCGCTGCATTATCTCGGCCTCGATCCGAACACCACGGCGCAGGCCGATTTCGACAAGGCCGTCGAGCTGCTGATCAAGATCAGGCCGAACGTCCGCAAGTTCAATTCGTCAGAATATTTGAACGCGCTCGCCTCGGGCGAGATTTGCCTGATCGTCGGCTGGTCCGGCGACATCAAACAGGCGCAGAAGCGCGCCGCCGAGGCCAAGGGCGGCATCGAGATCGGCTACGCCATCCCCAAGGGCGGCGCGCAGATGTTCTTCGACAATTTCGCCATCCCAAAGGACTCCAAGAACGTCGCCGAGGCGCACGCCTTCATCGACTACATGCTGCGGCCCGAGGTGGCGGCGAAGAACTCGAATTTTCTGGGCTATGCCAACGGCAATCTCGCGAGCCAGCCGCTGCTCGACAAGGCCGTGCTCGACGACCGCACCGTCTATCCGGACGCCGAGATCATGAAGAGCTTGTACATCATCACGACCCATGACCAGAAGACGCAGCGGCTGATGAACCGGCTGTGGACCAAGATCAAGACCGGGCGGTAGGGCGGGTATGAAGCGGCGGCAATTTATCTCTCTGGTGGGCGGCATAGCCGCGTCTTCGGCCGCGTTGTGCCTAGTGTGCCCTTCCCACGCACAGCCAGCCGATACTATCGATCGGCCGGTCAGCATCTATGTGGCCGGCACCGCGGGCGGCGGGATCGATCTCTATGCCCGACTGGTGGGACGACATCTGGGCCGGCATATCCCGGGCAATCCGGTCGTCACCGTGCAGGCTATGCCGGGCGCCGGGGGAATCCGGGCGGCATCTTACCTTGCTACAGCGGCGCCGCGCGACGGCACCGCGATCACGACGTTCGCCGGCGGCCCGATCCTCGAGCCGCTGATCGGAGGGCGAAATCCCGGCTATAACATGAGCCAGTTCACTTGGATCGGCGCCGTGACCAAGGATGTGGGGCTGTGTGTGTCGTGGGGGCCGTCAAGGTTCAAGACGATCGACGACGCCAAAAAACAACAGATGGTCGTCGCCGGCACCGGGGCCGGATCCGAGACAGACACCTGGCCGATCATCCTCAACGATGTGCTCGGGACCCGGTTCAAGGTCGTGACCGGTTATCTCGGCAGCCAGGAAACGATCCTGGCCGTCGAGCGCGGCGAGGCCGATGGCCGCTGCATTATCTCGCTCTCCGCGCTCAAGACCGCCAAGCCCGATTGGCTGCGCGACCGCAAGGTCAATCTGCTGTTCCAGGTGGGTTTCAAGAAAAGCAGCGAGTTGCCGGACGTGCCGCTGATCTTCGATCTTCTCGACAAGGAAGAAGATCGCCAGATGCTCGCGCTGTTGGTCGGACCAACCGCCATGGCACGGGCGTTCGCCGCGCCTCCCGGATTGTCGCCGGACAGGGCGACGCTTGTTCGCCGCGCCTTTGATGCGACGATGAAGGACCAGGAATTCTTGGCCGAGGCAGCAAAAATGCAGGCGGACATCGCGCCGACGACGGGCGAGGGGGTTCAGGCCATTGTCGCCAACATCTATGCGACCTCGCAGCCGGTGATCGAGCGCGCGAAGAAGTATTTTGCGCAGCAGCCGCGCTAGCGCTGCTCCCGCCATACCTCAGATCGGTTGGTTCAGCCGGTTTCCGAGTGATTGATAGAGGCGCGACGCGACGCTGGTGCATCGGGATCGAGCGTAAATAGCTCCTGAGGTCGCGCGACGCCGCGCAGCGCGTATCGCCCGACCGAAACGAGGCGGCGTCTCATGTCATCGACATCGGCAAACGCCGAGGACATCAGGACAGGTTGGTCGACCGAACGGCACATTGCTGCAATGCGGCTCGCCTCGTTCACTGCAGGACCGACGACGGTAAAGTCCAGCCGCTCGCGGCTGCCGACATTGCCATAGAAAACTTCGCCGACATGCAGACCGAGATACATATCGGTGATGGGCTTGCCGTCGGCCACGCGCTGCCGGTTCAATTCGACGATACCGGCGCGCGCAGCGATCGACGCCGACAACGCCGCGCCGCAGGCGTTCGCGCGGTTTTCCGCAGTGAAAATGGCAAGCGTGCCGTCGCCGATCAGCTTAAGGACATCGCCGCCATGCTCATGAATGGCCGAGACGATCGCATCGGAGTAGTCATTCAGCAATGGGATGACCTGTTCCGGTGCGGTATCGGTGATGCGCGTGAACCCGCGCAGATCACTGAACCAGACAACGGCGTCGATGCGTTCGGCAATGCCGCGCACGATCCGTCCGCTGAGCACGCGCTGCCCGGCGTCACGGCCAAGATAGGTTTCCATCAGCGTTGCGGTCATGCGCGCCAGCGAAACCGATTTGATGGCGAGCGCGAGAGATGGCGCGATGCGCTGCAGCGCTGCGATTTCGCCATCGCTGAACCCAGCGGGTGCCCTTGTGGCCCATGACGAGTAGACGCCATCCATCTCACCGAGGACATGTTCGGCGGCAAACCGGTTGATGATCGCCACGTAGTCGGTCATTTCAGACGCGAGAAAGTCCGACAGCACCGGAAACTCGTCTTTGGTTGCGGCGTTCAGACGGCGGCGCAGCAGCGAGTCGCCCGTCTGCAGCATCGTGTAGAATGGGCTCTGCCGCCAGCGTTCGGCCGCCTCGACATCCTCGGGACTGGAGCCTGATGCGGCGAGCCCGTCTGGGCTGGTGCGGCCATACTCGACCAGAGGCGGCTCGGTAGGCCCAGTGCCCCAGCGAAACAGGCGACCCTCGTGAACGGGATGCAGCGTGTCGATAAACACTTGCCCGCGCGCAAGTGGAAGTCCGGCGGCGACGCAACGGTCGCAGAATCCATGCACGATGTCGGGTTCCGGCTTGCCCGCCAGACCAGCCTTGATGAGCCACGCCGACAATTCAGCGAAGAAGGCTTCGTTCATGGCGCAACTATACAGCGTCCACGTCCGCCACCCAGCAGCACCAGGCGGGCCCTGTTTGTGAAAACTTGCGCTCCAGGCTGCGCCGGGCGCTCAATCCATCGACAAACCACTCGCCTTGATCGGTACGGTCCATTTCTCGATTTCGCTCTCGACGAATTTCTGCAAGTACTCCGGCGACCGGCGCTCGGTTTCGACTACGGTTGCACCGATGTCCTTCAGGCGCTGTTGCACCGACGGCGTTTCCATCGCCTTGACGGTGGCGGCGTTCAGCTTCTGTACGATCGCCGCGGGCGTGCCCTTGGGCAGAAAAAACGCGTTCCAGGTGCTGGCGGCAAAATTGGTGACGCCCTGCTCATGCGCGGTTGCCAGCGCCGGCAGGTTCGGCGAACGGTTCAGGGTCAGGATGGCGAGGGCCTTCACCGTCTGGCCAGCGATTTGCGGGATCGCAACCGTGCTGGTCGGGCACCAATAGTCGATCCGGCCGGCGATCAAGTCCGGCATGATCGCCCCGCGATAAGGAATGTGCGTCACGTCGATGCCGGCCGACAAATTTAGCAGCGCACAGGCGAGATGATTTACCGATCCTGCGCCGGGCGAGCCGTATTGCATCTTGGTCTGGTTCGCCTTCGCATAGGCAATGAACTCCGGCAGATTGCCGGCCGGCAAATCCTTGCGCGCGAGCAGCACATGCGGCACTTCGGCGATCAGCGCGACCGGCGCGAAGTCGGTGGCCGCATTGTAGAGCGGATTCCTGATAAAGCTTCTGGTTGATCGCATGGGTGCCGGCGTTGCCGATGGCGAATTGATACCCGTCGGGCGCGGCCCTCGCCACGCGCGTGGCGCCGGTCATGCCGCCGGCGCCGCCGGCATTCTCGACAATCACCGGCTGACCCAAAAGCTCGGAGAGGCGCTGCGCCAGAATTCGGCCCACAATGTCGGACGAGCTGCCGACGGCGACCGGAACCACCATCGTCACCGGCCGGGTCGGCCAGTCCTGCGCCTTGGCGCCGCCGATGCTGGCCCACGTCGTGGCGATCGCAACGGCGAGAAGCAGCTTTCCCACGTTCCCCTCCACGGCTCAGATGCGCTGCGGCACGAATGCTTATGGCACGAAGCGTCCGGCGTGGCTGATCGGTATCTGCTCTTGAGGGGTGGGGACATCCCACAAGGCCGTCCCCAAGCCGACTGGCGCTCGGCTCTCCCAACTCAATACCGAAGGCCCGACCAAACCGGCCGGGCCTCGCGGTACCTGAGTTCGAGATGAAGCCTTCCACGCGGCTTGCAGGCTTGAACTCATTCGGATGCTAGCGAAGGTGTGGAGGGCCTTCGGTCGCTTCCGTACGCAAGGAAAACGGTGCATCTCAACGAAGGTTCCCGGCTCGATCAGACACGCCGTCGTCTCTTTTGGCGATCTATCTCGCCGGGGCCGTACGCGACTGGCTGCTGATATCCGTGGCCGGCTCGCCCGTGTAGGTGTGATTGCCCCACATCATGTTGGCGCCCATCGCGCCAAGGATCAGCAGCACAACTGCGGCCGAGAAAATCCACATCACGCGCATTTCGCGTTTGTTTCTGGCGGCTTGTTCTTGATCTTCCGTCATGGCTTGCTCCTGAACACGGAGTCGCCCTGATGACCGGAACGCCGTTGGTGGCCAAAAGTTCCACCTGCTGAGTTCTGGCGCCCGTGTCTAGGCGGCGATGTCTAGGCGCCTAGGTCGGGATTGCTCCCTCAGATCGCGCCGTGGCTATTTCGGCTTGGCTGCTCCGACCGCGTCCGGCTCAGCCGGATAACCCAACACCTGTCTCAATTCGGCGCGGGACGCGTGCAGGTCGCTCATGAACACAGGCGTCTGCATCATCGCGTAAGCGATCACCGTTCCGGCAATTTCGCCGGCGCGGACGTCGCGCGGAAAATGCTGGCCGAGTACGACCCGCTTGACGGCGTATTCCCGGTTGCGTTCGGACAGCTCGAAGCGCTTCTCGGGGACCATCTTCGACAGCACGATCGCGGTGACCGTCGTGAAGACGACACCGCCACTGGGATAGGCGGTCGGCAGCCGCGGGGTGCCGCCGAGCGCGAGGACGTCCTTGCTGGCCGCGGCCGCTGCAGGGCGTTCTTGGTGGCGATCAGGATGGCGCGGGCGGCGGCTTGCGCTTTCTCCATGAACGCATCCATCAGCGGCAGATTTTCACGTTTGAACTTTGGTCCAAGCACGTCGTCGAAGCGATAGATCGACAGGATGTTATCCGCGATCGCGCTCCGGACCTGCGCTTCGGTGCGGCTTTCCTGCACCTCCATAACGCCGAGGAGGTCCTGCTTCTGCGCTTCGGAGTCGCGCAGCGGCGGCGGCGGGATCAGCTCGGTCATGTCGATGATCTGCCTGCCGGAACCGCGCCGAACACGGCAATGAACAGGGTCAGCGTCGCATGCCTGATCAACATGCCGTCTTTCTTTCGCTCCCGTCTGGAGATGACTTGCTCGCCTTAGAATGACACGAGTCGGGATCGATACGAAGTGCTGCTGTCCGCGGCGATTCTAAAACCACCCTTCGATTTACTCGATGACGATCTCGCCCACCATGCCGAGGTCGGCGTGCGACTTGCCGTCCTTGCCGATAATGCCGCAGCGCAGGTCGGCGACGCGGCCGGTCGCTATCGGCACGAACCACCATTCCGCGCTCTGCCCGGGATAGACCTCGATCTCGCGGATGGCACCCTTGAACTCCGCGAGCGTGGTCGGCTTGCCGTCGCGCGTCTGCACCACCTGAACCTTGCGCGTGTAGATGAGTTGCGAGAAGCCGTGCGAGGTGAAGTAGTGCGGGTCGTCGCTCGGATTGCGCAGGATCAGCTTGTAGAGCTTGCCGGTCTCGAACTTGATACTGTTCGGCACGAACGCGTGCTGCCCCGGCTTGCCAAGATCGACGGTCACCTCGATCGGCTGCTGGCCGGCGAGATTGCCCGCCGCGTAGCCCGCCGCCGAGCCCACCAGGGCTCCCGTCACCCCGGCGATCATCACTCGATAAACAAAACGCATGGCGCCACCCCCCGTTGAAACATTGACGTTATTGCTATTGCAAATGATTTGCAACTAATGTCATCGGCCGCAGCGCCCCACTTCCCTAACCCCTCCACCTCCGATGCACCCATAACCACTGCTCTGGATGCTCGCGGACCCAGCCTTCGACCACGTCGGTGATCGCCTGCATGGTGCGCTCGACGTCGATCCTGCCGCCTTCGTCGCGCGGCGCGTCGAGCGCTTCGGTCACCCGCAACTGGAAGCGGTCGCCGGGATAGCGCACCACGCGGATGCCGTGAATCGGGCAGTCGACGTGGCGAGCGAGCCGCGCGATCAGCGAATTGGCGCGCGTCGGCCGGCCGAAAAAAGTCACCGGCACGCCCTGCACCGAATATTGATCGACCAGCATGGCGACATGCGAGCCGCGCTGCAGCGCTTCGAGCAATCGCTGCGGCGCCCCGGTGCTGGTCAGGGATCAGCGTGCCCATGCAGCCCTCGCGCATCCCGATCACCGCGTCGGAGATGGCGGCGACGCCCGGCCGGCGATAGAGCACGGTCGAGTTGATGCCGTAGGCGTGCGCGCCGACCGCGGCGAGCTCCCAGTTCGCCAGATGTGCGGTGAAGATCAGCGCCGGCTTGCCGTCGTCGCGCAGTCGGAACGCAATCGCCTCGGCCGCGTCGGAATCCATGATGCGGCCCGGTCGCTGGCGCGACGGATCGTAATCCCACAGCCGGTCGATATGGGCGAACTCGGCGCCGACCCGGCCGAGATTGTCCCAGACGCCGCGCAGGATCGTCTCGATCTCGCCTGCGGACTTCTCCGGAAACGCGGCGGTGAGGTTGGCGCGGCCGATGCGGTGCTCCTTCAACAAGGGGCCGACGCGGCGCATGACGGCGCCGGCGACGTTTGCCATTCTGCCGACATCGATCAGCCGGATGGCGCGCAGCAGCTGCACGGTGAGAAAGCCGAACACAGCATCGCCCGCGCGCCGCAGCCACGATCCGCGCCGTCGTCGGGCTCCAGCCATAGGCGGCCTAGAACTTGACCACGATCTTGCCGAACACCTGGCGGCTTTCCAGCCGCGCGATGCCGCGTTCAAGATCGGCGAGGCCGAGTTCGGTGTCGATGACGGGGAGGAGGCCGTTCGCCATCTTGGCGAGACTGTCGCGGATGTTGCGGATCGAGGCGCCGAACGAGCCGAAGATTTTGTATTGCTGCTGAAACAGCTGCATCAGGTTGAAGGTGATGGTCGGCCCCGCGGTCGAGCCGCAGGTCACCAGCCGCCCGCCGCGTTTCAAGACGAGCAGCGAGCCGTTAAAGCCTTCGCCGCCGACATGCTCGAACACCACGTCGACGCCCTTCTTGTTGGTGAGCTTTCGCGTGATCGTCTCGAACCGCTCGGTGCGGTAATTGATGACGTGATCGGCGCCGAGCGCCTTGGCCTTTTTCGCTTTCTCGTCGTCGCCGACGGTGGTGATGACGGTGCAGCCGATCGCTTTCGCCATCTTGATCGCCACGGTGCCGATGCCGGAGCCGCCGGCCTGCACCAGGATGGTTTCGCCGGGCTCTAGCTTGGCGTTGTCGAACAGCATGTGCTGTACGGTCGAGAACGCGATCGGCGCGCAGGCGGCGTCGCGTAGGGCGACGCCCTTCGGCACGGGAATGACGAGGCGGGCCGGCATGTTGACGAGGTCGCGGGCGAAGCCGTCGACATGGAAGCCCATGATGCCGGCGACGTTTTCGCAGAGGTTGTCGCGGCCTTCGAGACAGGCTTTGCAATGGCCGCAGGTCAGCGCGCCATACATTACCACCGGGTCGCCGGGTTTGAATCCCGAGACACCGTCGCCGACCGCCGCGATCTCGCCGGCGGCCTCGGCGCCGACCACGAGCGGCATCTTGCGCTTGGCGAACGCCATGCCGCGAAAGCCCCAGACGTCGATGTGGTTGAGCGCCACGGCCTTGACTGCGATCTGTACCTCGCCCGCCGCCGGCGGCGGCGGGGCAGGGACCTCCGCGAGTTCAAGCTTGCGGTCGCCGAGCAGGGTCAGCGCGCGGATGGTGGCGGTCACGCCGGTTCGCGCCCCATCACCAGCGACACGTTCTGGCCGCCGAAGCCGAACGAATTGGAAATGACGTGCCGCACCTTGGCGTCGCGCGCCACGTTCGGCACCACGTCCATCGGGATCGCCGGATCGGGCACCTGATAGTTGATGGTTGGCGGGATGCGCTGATGCTGCAAGGTCAAGAGCGACACCACGGCTTCGACCGCGCCGGCCGCCGACAGGGTGTGGCCGATCATCGATTTATTCGACGACATCGGCAGGGTTTTCGCCCGCTCGCCGAACACCGCCATCACGCCCATCGCCTCCATTTTGTCGTTCTCCGGCGTGCCGGTGCCGTGCGGATTGACGTAGTCGATGTCGTCGGGGGTCAGCCCGGCGTCGTTGAGCGCATTGCGGATGCAGCCGATGATCGGCTTGCCGTCCGGGCTCGACCGGGTGCGGTGGAAGGCGTCGGCCATCTCGCCGCAGCCGTTGATGATGCCGAGAATTTTCGCGCCGCGAGCGGTCGCGGCCTCCAGGCTCTCCAGCACCAGCGCGCCGGCGCCCTCGGCCATGACGAAGCCGTCGCGGTTCTTGGCGAAGGGTTTTGCCGCCTGCTCGGGCGGATCGCTCGAGGTCGACAGCGCCGACAAGAGCGAAAAGCGGATCAGCAATTCCGGATTGATCGAGCCGTCGGAGCCGATGCACAGCGCGGCGCTGGTCTCGCCGCGGCGGATCGCCTCGACACCGAGCTGGATCGCGGTCGCGCCCGATGCGCAGGCGGTCGACAGCGAAATCGGTGAGCCCTTGGTGCCGTATTTGTCGGCCAGGTGGTTGGCGACCGAGCCGAACATGAAGCGCTCATGAAACGGCGTGAACTTGCCCGCTGCCGCGGTGCGGATCAGGTCGTTGTAGCTGACATTGGCATTGGCGCCGGAAGCCGCCGCGACCTGGCGGCGCTGCTCCCATTCGATCTCGATCGGCGGCACCGCGATGAACAGAGGCCCCGGAAAATCGCCGCGGGTGCCGATTCCGGATTCGGCGACCGCCTCGTCGGCGGCGAGGTCGGCCAGCCGCTCGGACAATTCCGGCGAAGACAGCGGCTCGGCCGGCACGAAATCCACCGTGCCGGCGAAGCGGGTCTTCAAGCCCTCGGTCGCAAAGCGGGTGATGTTCTTGATGCCGGATTTGCCGGCGATGAGGTTCTTCCAGGTGTCGGCCTTGCCGGCGCCGAGCGAGGTGACGACGCCCATGCCGGTGACGACGACGATCGGGCGGCCGGCGCTGTCTTGATGGGGCGGCATGAGGCTCTCCTTAAGCGGCTTCGACGAGCGCAAGTCCTTCGCCGCGCCAATGGCCGATGGCGGTGACGACGACCTGCGTCAGCGGACCATTCATCGCGCGCTCGACGCCCAACTCGTCGGCCGGCGGGTAAAGTTTACCACGGCTGACCGCGACCGCGGCGAGCGCCACGTTCATCGGAAACTGCGGTTCGAATGCATGTCCGATGTAGGTGCCGGTGGCGCGGACGGCAATGTCCTGATGTTCGGCGAGGAAGGCGCGCTCCTCGGCGGTGGCGGGCGCGGTGCCGCTGGCGCCCGACAGCACCGCGGCCTGGCCGGGCTTCAGCCTTGCCGCGATCTTGCCCCACAGGCGCTTCAGCCCCGCGGTGATGTCGCCGGGTTGGCGCTTGCAGCGGTCCGACAGCACGGCGCTCAAGCGCGCGATGCATTTGGCGCCGCGCGCCTCGGCGTGCGCGCGCGATTCGATCACCAGGAAGGCGCCGATGCCGGCGAGCGCAAAGCCCGGATGGGCCTCGCGCTGCCAGACCGGCGCGTACTTATCCTTCAGCGCGAAGCCGCCGAACTCGTAGAGCATCAACAGGTCCGGCCGCTCGGAGTTGTGGCTGCCGCCAACCAGCGCAATCTCGCTCTGGCCGGATTCGATGCGCGACAGCGCGATGCGGACCGCATCGACGCCTGCGGATTCCTCGCCCATGAAGGTGCGCGACGAGCCGGTGACGCCGTGCACGATCGAGATATTGCCGGCCAACAGGTTCGAGAGCTGCGCCAGGAACAGGGTGGGGCGGAGATCGTTCATCAGCCGTTCGTTGAGGAAGGTTTCCGGCGCCGCCGCGCCGGGCAGGCCGGACAGGATCGCGGTGTCGGCCGCGATATCGCGCTCGCCGCCGCCGGCCGCGACGATCATGTCGGTGCGCGCGAGAATGTCCGTGTTGCCCTTGATGCCCGCGGAGTCGAGCGCGAGCCCCGCCGCATAGGTGCCGATGCGCTGCCACGCCTCCATCTGGCGCTGGTCGCCCTTCTTCGGGATCTGGGTGTCGAAATTGAGCGGCGCGATCTTGTGAATGATGTAGGGCGGGTAGGTGGTCGTGTCGGCCTGGGGATGTCCAGCGCCGAGCGCCTGCCAATGGGCGTCGGGTCCCTCGCCGAGACACGACACGATGCCGATGCCGGTGATCCAGGCTTCGCGCGTGTCAGCCATGATAATCAACCATGGGTCACTGCTTCCATCGGAAACGCGATGCGCTTCGCGGTCTCGTGCATGTGCTTGACGAAATCGCCCGGCGGGAAGTCGACGACGCGGAATGTGATGTCGGCGTTGCACACCATCTTGCCGTCGACCCGGATCTCGGCCTCGGTGAGCGCAAAGCCCGAGCCTTCATGCATGATCTTGGCATTCACCACGAGCGCCTGGCCGGGGGTGACGAAGGTGCGCAGCTTGACCTCCTTCAGTGCGGCGAGGAACGGCATCTTGGCGAACTTGGTGCGGCCGATGATCAGCCAGCCTGAGGCCTGCGCCATCGCCTCGATCAGCAGCACGCCGGGCATCAGCGGACGGCCCGGGAAGTGTCCCTCGAAAATGGTGCTTTCGGTCGGAACGTTGGCTTCAACGCGGATCGTCAGGTCATTGAGGTTGAGGTCGATGATCCGATCGATGAGCTGAAAATACTCGATCCGCATTGGTCCCCTGACATTACTTTCCCTTGGCAGCGACCAGGTCGTCGATGCGGGCGCAGAGGTTCTTCAGCACGAAATACTGCTCGGTGGTCGCCTTGCCGTCGTTGACCTCCTGGGTCCATTGCTCGAGCGGCAGCTTGATGCCGAACGCCTTGTCGATGGCGAAGGCGATATCCAGGAAGTCGAGGCTGTCGATGCCAAGATCGTTGATGGCGTGGCTGTCCGGGGTGATGGTGTCGCGGTCAATATCGCAAGTCTCAGCAATAATGTTGGCCACGGTGTCAAACGTCGAAGGCATCGGTAAATCCCTGAATAGTAACGATTTTTCCCGCGCTCGGAGATGGCGCGGCGGCCAGAGCGAGGTGGGTTCCGCCCCCCGGTTCCCGCAATGATATGGCCCGTGGCCCGTATAGCGAACGGGGGGATTGAGTTCAATGGCGGCGGGGTTTTGTCCCAAAAGGGAGGCCAGATGGCGATATCGCCGAATTATCGAGGCGGCGGCAGCCGTTGGCCGGCCGCATCACGACCATCGACCTAATGAACCCAAACCGGCGTGGCGACAGCAGAGGGGGTTGCCCAGTGAAATACGCATGGATTGTGGCGATAGTGCTGCCCGGCATGGCCTTGGCATTTCCCGGCATGGCCGTGGCGGAAGGGCCGCAGACGCCCGGACAAAAATGCACCTCGGATGCGGCCTCGTCGTATCGCGGCGAAGGCCGCCGTAAAACCTACGTCTACGATATCGACACCAAGTGCGACTTCCGGATTCGCTGTGACGGCAACGCCTATCTGGCCAAGGGCGAACCGGACCGTGCCATTGCCGATTACAACGAGGCGATCCGGATCGATCCTGAATACGTGCTGGCGTTCAACAACCGCGGCAATGTCTACCGTGGCAAAGGCGACGTTGCGCGCGCCATCACGGATTTCAACACGGCGATCCGGCTCGATCCGAAAGAATTCGTCACTTATTACAACCGCGGTCTGGCCCGCCTGTTTTCAGGGGCGTTGCCGGAGGCTCGCGCTGACTTCGAACAGGCGCGCGCGCTCGACCCGAACAACGCATTCGGGGCGCTGTGGCTCGACATCGTCGACCGGCGCAGCAAGCGGCCAAGCCGGCTGGCCCAGGCTCTACCTCAGATCGACATGACGACGTGGCCGGCGCCGGTCATGCGACTCTACCTCGGAGAGATGACGCGTGAGGCCGTGCTTGCCGCCGCGGACGATCCGCACGCGGAGACGAAAGGACGCGCCAGATCTGCGAGGCGGATTTGCTGATGGGCGAGCTGGCGTTGCTGCGCGGACCGAACGACGAGGCCGTGCGCCTGTTCCGGCTGGCGCTGACGCACTGCCGGAAGAACACCAACCCGTGGACGGACGCCGGTGCGGAGCTGAAGGCTCTCGGCGCGTCGCCGTGAGCGGGGACGCGGTGCCCGCTGCTAGCCACGGACGATCCGGACGCTCATACGAAACAGAAGGACATCGCGGCGTCCGTCGAACGTTCGTTTCGGGGCATGTCGGGCATCGCCAAACACACCGCCGGATGTCTTGCCCCTCTAAGCGGTCGCTCGCACCAATGCTGCGGGAACCGGGACGCGCCAGCGTTTGCCGTGTGAAAACTGTTCGCGGACCGACAGCGCCAAGGCGGAGCGGATGGCGGCAAGATTCTCAACCGGTTGATTGGCCAGCAGCATGGCCGCACGGACGGTTCCGTTGGCATAAATCTTAAACAGATCGTCCGGTGCGTTGAGGTTCCACACGCAATCGACGGTCGTCACATCGACATCGGAAAATCCGGCGTCCGATAGAAGTGTCACCGCCACATCGCGTCTGGCGAACTGGTGGAAATCCGGTCCGGCAGGGACGGACACGTCGGGGTGGCCGTGGGCCTTGATCGCGCCATAGACGGCGGCAAAGCAAGGTGAGGTCTCTGGTCCGCACCAAGCCGTCATCGCGAATGTTCCGCCGGGGCGGAGCACACGCCGCGCCTCGGTTAGGGCGCGCGGCTGATCGGGGACATGGCAGATGCCCAGGTTCGAAACCGCGATGTCGAATTCGGCGTGGCCGAAGGGAAGTTTCTGCGCGTCCGCTTCCATGAAGGTTGCCTTGGGCGCTCGGGCCCGTGCGAACGCCAGCATCGCCGGTGAAAAATCCACACCGACGACCACACAGCCGCGGCTCGTGAGCGCCTCGGACAGATTGCCCTGTCCGCAACACAGATCGAGGGCTTTGCGATCAGGTTTGGCGCCCGCCGCGTCCAACAGGCTGCCAATGGCCTGATCCGATACGGAGGCAAACAATTCGACATAGCCCGCGGCCCGTGTGGTATCGGACCAGCCGCTGCGCTCCATGTCCCCGAACGCTGAAAAGTCGCGCATCGTCGTCTCTCATGCTGCGATGCCGATGGATTGTCTTTATAGCGACGATCAGGCTTGCTGGGCAGCGCAAATGTGCGCAACGGCCGCAACGTGGACGTTTGAGAGTTGAGTTCAGCGTGCGCCCATCAAGGCGTCGCGTCGTGCGAGGAAAACGCAACGCGACAAGGCTGGTTCGATCGATTGCTCCAGGCGTGATTGGTGCCGCGCTGCACCACCGTATCGCCGGCCTTGAGATGGACCTCCGCGGTATCGAGCACCAACGTGATCTCGCCCTCCAGCACGAGGCAGAAGTCGAGCGTCTGCGTCTTCTGCATGTAGGGGTGCGGCGCCTGCGGCGAATAGGTCGAAGCCTGCGGCGAGCCCATCGAGCGGAAGAATGCTTCGACTTCGCTGGCGCCGACGTTGCCGCGGAACACCTGATCGGGCGGAAAGGTCACGACCCGGCACACCGATCCGCCCGGCGGCGGCTCGATCGACTGCGGCCGCAGCACGGTGTCGCGGTATTCGCCGATCTTCGGCGGTGACGAATCGGCCACCCAGATGCGGGCCGACGAGAATCCGGGCCGCGCCGGGTCGCCGCGCACATCGGGCGACGGGCCGTCGGCGACCGCGACGGACTTTCCTTCTGCATCGTCGATGGTGACGATCCGGCGCACCGGCTTCAATGTGGTGCTCATGGCAGGATCTTCGGTTCTGTTTCGAACGTCGCGCCCATCATGACGAAAGCCATCAGGCTGCCGCCGTTGACGTTGGTCCAGCCGTGCCAATTGCCGAGTTGCACCACGACATCGCCCGCCTGCATCACCACGTTGCCGCGGTCGAGCAGCAGCGTGCGCTCGCCTTCGAGCAGGATGCCGTAGTCCACGGTCGCGGATTTGTGCACCGGCGAGCTGAACAGATTTTGTCCGCCGCGATCCCAGACGCCGTCGGGACGCAGCCGCGTTGGTCCCGGCGGCTTGTAGGCCGGGTCCTTGGCTTGGTCGTAATCGGCGGGCTTGCCGGTCGATTGCACGATCCGCAAGTGTCCGCCTTGATGCGGCGGTTCGAAATGGAACGGCAGATTGCCGTCGTCGCGCTTACCCGAGATGATCGCCGGCGCACTCTGGTAAACCCAGATGTCGGTCATGCAGGTGCCCCGGCTGATCGCGCCGGGATTGACGTTGGGCGCCGCGCTGTCGAACAGCACGCATGACCGCCCCCGCTCGTCATTGCCGGTCACTACGCGCCGGATCGGCTTCAGTTCATCCGCCATCGATCATCCTTTGGTTTTCCGCCCGGCGCAAAAGCTAATTCAGTTCGAACCGCATTGTCATCCCACCCCATCATCGACCATGATGATGGCAGACCCGGGCAACAAGACCCAGGGCATAGGGAGCGAGCCCGTGCGCGCCAGCCGTTTCGTCGCCTCGATCATTGCTGTTGCGGCGGCGCTCGCGCCATCCGACCGCGCCATGGCGCAGGCGCAGAGCTTCCCCAACCATCCGATCAAAATCATTGTCGGGCCGAGCCCCGACATTTTCTCGCGCATTGTGGCCGAGCACCTGCAACAGACGTGGGGACAGCCGGTGGTGGTTGAGCCGCGACCCGGCGCCGGCGGCAAGCTCGCGGTCACGGCCGTGTCGACCGCCGCGCCGGACGGCCACACGCTCCTGTTCGCCACGCCGACCTATACGCTCAACACCGCGATGAAGGTCGCCCCTTACGATCTGCTGAAGGAGTTTGCGCCGGTTGCCAGCATCGGGCTGATCTCCTATGCGCTGGTCACGCACGCGAGCGTGCCGGCAAAATCCGTGGCCGAGCTCGTCGCCTATGCCAGGCAGAATCCCGGCAAGCTCAACTGCGCGTCGGCCGGCATCGGCACCGTTCCCCATCTCGCCTGCGAATATCTCAACAAGGTCGCCGCCACCAATATCCTCCATGTGCCGTACCGCGACGTGAACTCCGCCATGATGGCGACCGTCGGCAACGTCACGCAGATGTTCTTCGGCGTGTCGACCAGCGCCAAATCGCAGATCGAATCCGGAGCGTTGAAGGGTCTCGCGGTGAGCACGGCGCAGCGCAGCATCCTGCTGCCGGCGTTGCCGACCATGATGGAAAGCGGCTATCCGACCTTCAACATGCCGGGCTGGGGCGGATTGCTCGCGACCGCGGGAACGCCCAAGGACGTCATCGCCAAACTGAACGCCGAGGTGCAGCGTGCGGTACAGCGGCCGGAGCTGCGGCAGCGGCTGGTCGCGGCCGGCATGGAACCGCCGCCACCGCTCGATCCGGACGGCTTCCGGACGTTTATCGAGGCCGACATCGCGCGCTGGACGCAGTTCGTCGATGCGGTTGGCATCGAGAAGCTGAAGGGCGACGTCCCGCAGCAGTGAGCGTGGGCGACGATTAAAGAATCCCTGGAATCCATCGCTTCACCGCGTCCGATACGCGGCGTATTCGGCGCCGAAAATTGCTTCGAGGCGCGCTTCGTCTTGCAGCACACGCCGATGAAACCAAAGCGAACGGCCGGCGAGGATGATCATCGCGAACCAGGACCAGAACGTCAGCGCGAGGCCGAGCAGGAAGAGCAGATGCCCGAGATACATCGGATTGCGCGTGAAGCGGTACGGACCTCGCGAGAGTATACGCTGCGGCGGCACATCCATGCCGGCGCTGCCGCCAGCTAGCGGAAGCCGGTAGTTTCCCTCGAGCCGATATTGCAAATAGCCCCAGAGCAGCAACGGCGCCCCCCAGGGCACGATTGTCGGTGCGCCGCGATGAAGGGCCAACTCGAACGCGATTACCGCCAGCGGACACAGGATAAAGGTCTGCACCGGCGTCCGTCGGAGCCAGTGCAAGATTCGCTGCCCGATCGAAACCCGCGTCTGCTGCATCGGATGATCGCCCGCGCTCGCCCCACAATACCGAAATTGCGAAAGTCGAGGAGCCAGATCAGGCCAAGCCGATTCATGGGTCCGCAGGCTAGACCAGCCCGCTCATCGGCTTGACCGCTTCGCTGCCCGGGAACACGGCCTCCGCGAGCGCACGGTCGTCCACGCGGAGATGATCGCGCAACAGCCCCTTTAGCACGGCGCGCAGATCCGTGGTCGGCTTGAGATCGCGATTTTCATAGAGATCGGACGCTTTGAGGCCCGGCCAGTCGGCGACGACGCGGCCGCCTTTCAGCGCGCCGCCGATCAGCACGGCGACCGTGCCGGTGCCGTGATCGGTGCCCTGGGTGCCGTTGATCCGCGCCGTGCGGCCGAACTCGGTGACGACGGCGACGACCGTGTCGGCCCAGGCGTCGCCTGCGCCGGTCTCGATGGCATGGAAGGCGCCGTCGAGCGCGCCGAACAGATTGGCGAGCAACCCGCTGGCGATGCCCTCGTTGATGTGGGTGTCCCAGCCGTTGAAGGCGAGCGCGCCGACGCGGGGGCCGTCCGGCCGCGCCAGATATTTCGCCGCGGTGCCGGCAGCGTCGGCGAAATAGGCACGGATGCGCTCAATCCCGGGCGCCGCTGGCTGGCCATCGCCGCGCTCCTTCATGGCATCCATGTTGCCGTCGCGCGCCATGGCGTCGAGCCGGATGCGGCTCTCGAGCGCGCGCGCCAGCTCCGGATCGGTGTGGCTGTAGAGATCGAGCAGCCGCGTGGTGGTGTCTCCGCTCGCCGGCGGCAGGCGTTGCGGCACCCATGACATCACCGGCGCCGGTCCGCGCACCACGAGCGGCGTCACCGGGCCGACGGCGAGCGCCTTGCGGTTTCCCGCGTTGACGCGGCCCTCCGGCGCGAGTGCGTTGAGCGCGCGGTTGAGCCAACCGGTGTCGGCCGCGCCGACTTTGCCGACGCCGCTTTCCAGCACGTCCTGGCCGTCGAAGTGCGAGCGATCGCGATAGGGCGTCGCCGCTGCATGCACTATGGTGGCCTGTCCGGCCTGGTAGAGCCGATGCAGGTTCGGCATCGCCGGGTTGAGTGCGAAGAACGCATCGAGAGGCAGCGCCGGCGTCTTGCCATCGAGCGCGAGTGCGTTGTCGCCGCGGAGCTTGACCCAGTCTGGATCGCCGACCGGCGCGACGGCGGCGAGGCCGTCGAGCGCGCCGCGCAGCACGATCACCAGCAAGCGTGGGTCGCGGCCTTCGGCACGGGCGAGCTTCGGCAGATGCGCCCAGGCGAACAGCACGCCGGAGGCCAGCAGGAGTTCACGGCGGGAGGCTGCGTGCAGTAGGGTCATGGTCACCTCCGTTGAAACTCGGGCGACATCAATAGCAGCGCGAAAGCCTGGGTGCGGCTTTCGGCGCGGGCGATGGTCTGGCGCGTTTCGTTCGACGCCAGCGGACCGAGCACCTCGTCGACCAGCGCCGGCGGATCAAGCGCCTCCGCCACCTGGGTTGCGAACCGGTTGGCGATGTCGAGGCGCAACGCCATGCCGTCGAGCCAGGCGCCCTGGTCATCCGCATAGCCCTTCGGCGCCGGCGGTCGCCACAGCGGCTGGCCGAGCAAGGCATGCGCTTGCAGCAGCCGTTCGACGTTCGGCTCGGTCGCGCCGGCCGCGCGAAGGCCTGCTACGATCCACTCGCCTGGAGTCTTCGAGCTTGTTGCGCCGGCCGTCCCAGGATTCCGGCGCGGTCACCAGCACCCGGGCCATCTCCTTGAGGTTGCCATCGGTCGCATGGAACGTCTTGGCCAGGCGCGCGACCAGTTCAGGCGGCGGCTCATCGGCCACGAAGTGATGCACGAGCTTGAAGGCGATGTGCTCGGCCGTCGCCGGATGACGCGCCAGGTCGGCCAGCACCGCGCGGCCCTGTTCTATATCCGGCTGTGCATAGGTCTTGCCGAGCACGGTTTGGGCGCCGGGCTCATGCATCCGCGGGATGAACGAGAACTCGCCGCCGTGCTCGGGCACCTGTGCCCCGATGAAGCTCCAGCCGGTCAGCGCCTTGGCGAAGCTGATGACATCGTCCTGGCTGTAGCCGGTGCGGACGCCGAGTGTATGCAGCTCCAGAATTTCGCGCGCCAGATTCTCGTTCAGGCCCCGGCTGCGGTTGATGCCGGCAACCGAGTTCGGCCCGATCGAAGCGGCGTTGTCGAGATAGAAGAGCATCGCCGGATGGGCTTCGACGGCGAGCAGAATGTCGCCGAAGCGGCCAAGCACGTGGGGCCGGATCGCCTCGCGCTCATAGGCGCCGGCGAAACTCGGCACCTTGTCGGCCGATACGCAAAAATGGTTGGACCAGAACCACACCAGCCGTTCGGCAAACCCGATCTCGGCGCCGAGCGCCGCGGCAAAGCGCGCGTTGGCTTCGCCGCGGACGATATCGCGCACCACATTGGGCTCTTCCGGTTTGGTCGCCGCGGTCTCGGTCGGGGCCTCGGCCGGCGCCATGGCGTTGGGATCGGCGCTGCCCATGGCGCGCTTGCGTTCTTCGGCCTCGCGCTGGGCAACCACCTGACGGGCGCGGCGCTCGGCGCGGAATTCGAAGGCGGCGCGCACCGCCACCGCGCTGCTCATGAGATGGCTGCCGTCGATCCGGCCGATATCCGGCCGGTCGAGCTCGGCGAGCAATGCGCCGCGCGGGTCGGAGGCAATGGCGGCGATCGAGCCGCGGCGGGGCCCAAGGCCAAAGCGGTGCAGCGCAAGCGCCGCGGATTGCGGTTCGAGCGACATGAGCGTCCTCGCCCGTGCGTCGGCACACAAATCAGTGTGCGTCGGATTTCATCAATGCACAATTCTACTTCGACCAGTGGGGCGAAGTCGACGCCGGAACTGCGGGCCAGTCAGGCGGAAACCGCGGGTTCCGCGCGCAATTACAGCATCCGTTAGGCTGAAACCATTTGCCCCGTGGCGCGTTTAAACGCGTAGGGACGATTGAGTTCCACAAAATGCCGCCGAGATTCCTTCTCGCCGACATTTCGTGGCCGCACCTCCAGTGTGTGTGCCGATCTTCTTTCACGTTCGCTGGAGATTGCGGATGATCGCAAGATCGTGTGTCGGTGCCTGTCTGCTGTGCTGCTCGTTCGCCGGAGCGGCTCTTGCCGAGAGTGGAATCGCTTCGGTCTATGCCTACGATGGCGGCAAGACCGCGAGCGGCGAGCGGGCCAATCCCCGGGCGCTGACGGCGGCGCATCGCACCTTGCCGTTCGGTAGCACCGTCAAGGTCACCAACAAGAACAACGGCCGCATCGTCTATGTCCGCATCAACGACCGCGGCCCGTTCACGCGCGGCCGCATCATCGATCTCACCCCGGCCGCAGCGCAGCAGCTCGGCATCAACGGGCTCGCATCGGTCACCGTCAGCTCGATGTAGATTCTGAGAACAACGTCAGCGCGGCCGGGCCGGCACCTCGACATGGGTGCAGCCCGGCCGGCCGGTCAGCACGCAATCCTGGTCTTTGCGCATATGCGCCATGACGTCGGCGATCCAGATGCCGGCGCCGACGAGTGCGACCGTCACCGCGAGCCCGAGGCCGTTCATCAGCATGCGATGGCGGAAGTCGTCCGGCTCGTCCGGCGCGCGCTCGTATTTTTCCAAATCCGGCACCGACAGGCGGCCGCGGCACCGGGCGCGCGAACAGCGCGCCGCGCGGACGAAACGGCAGGACTTGGCCTTCGGGTTCACGCGGCGATGGATGGTTCACGACGACTCGATCCGTTGGATGCCGCAGCCATATTACCATGGCTTACTTCCGTCCACTGGCGTGTGTATCGCGGAAGTTCCATCGTAATCTGGCAGTTTCCAACGCGGGCCCACCATGTGGAGCAGCGTGGAACCGCCCGGGCCTATAGAGAGCCATGGATTTGAGTCCTGTCCGCCGCCGCACCGTTGCGCTCGTCGCCGCCTATGCGGTGGCGCTGCAGACGCTGCTTGCGGCGTTCGTGCCGGTTGCGCTCGCGGTCGCCGGCGGACTCGTTCGCCGTGCTGTGCTCCCACGACGCCGACGGCCCCGGTCAGCCGGCCCAGCACGATCCGCCTTGCGCCGCGATGTGCGCCGCCATGGGGCAGGGCATCGCCGGTGCGCTGCCGACCGGCATGGCGGTCAGCGTCGCGGTGCAGTCACCGATCGCGGTACGGATTCCGGCGAGCGACTGGGTGCCGCCGCAAATCGCGGCTACCGACAGCCACGCGCCGCGCGGGCCGCCGCTCGCCTGATCCCAGACAGGTTCGAGCCTTTTTCCCGCGCGCCCGGATTTTTTTGTTCAGGGTCGCGCAGCACAGCGCGCAACGCGCGTCGATTTTCGGAGCATCACCATGAAGTCTGTTCTTTCTTCGCTTCTCGCCGCCGCTTTTATTCTCGCCATCGGCCCGGCGTCCGCCCACGAGTACAAGGCCGGTTCGATCGAGATCAAACACCCCTGGTCGCGCGCCACCCCGAAGGGTTCGGAGGTGGCCGGCGGCTTTATGAAGCTGATCAATACCGGCACCGCGCCGGACCGGCTGATCGGCGGCTCGACCGCCTCGGCGGGAAAATTCGAAATCCACGAGTTGGCGATGGAGGGCGGCGTGATGAAGATGCGGCCGCTGCCGAAGGGCATCGAGATCAAGCCGGGCGAGACGGTCGAGCTGAAGCCCGGCTCGTATCACCTGATGTTCGTCGGGCTGAAGGAGCCGTTCGAGAAGGGCAAGCGCGTCAAGGGCACGCTGCAGTTCGAGAAGGCCGGCACCGTCGAGGTGGAATACGCGGTGGAGGCGGCCGGCGGCACGCCGGGCATGAACCACGACGAGCACAAGGGGCATTGAACGCGGCAGGTAAGACTCGCCTCACGCCCCCCGATAGCCCGGAATAAACGCCGCCATGTCGATCGCTTCGAATCCCGGCACCGCGATCTCGTCCGGGTAGTTGCTCTTGCGGGTGGCGTCGATGCCCATCTTGGTCACGAGGTTCGAGCCGCCGGCCGGATCGTAGGACGCCGGGTCGAGCGGCGAGCCCTTGGCATAGGGCACCATGAAGGTGTCGTGGTCGGCGCGCACCCGCGTCGCGATGGCGTGCAGCACATCGGTGTCGTTGTTGATGTCGACGTCATGGTCCACCACCACGACGAATTTCAAAAACGGATCGGCGACGAACGCCGCCATCGCGGCGAGCTTGGCCTCGCCCTCCTGCATCTTCTCCAGCGCCACATAGCAGATGAAGCGGTAGCGGCCGGCGCGCGGCACGTTGACGGCGCGCACGGTCGGGCAGGCGATCCGGATGGTGTCCTCGATGAAGCTCGTGCGGATCAGCCCGGACAGCAAGAGGTTGTCGGAATGGCCGACGAAGGCGTTCTGATAGATCGGATTCTTGCGCCGCGTGATCGCCTTGATCTCCAGCACCGGATTCATCCGCCGCGGCCCGTAGGTCCCGGGATATTCGCCGAACGGCGCCTCGGCGCGGCGCTCGACCGGGCGGATCTCGCACTCCAGCACGATCTCGGCGTCGGCCGGCACGTCGAGCGGGATGGTCTTGCAGCGGACGAGCGGCACCGGCCGCTGCAACATGCCGCCGGCGATCTTGATCTCGTCGGAGTCGAGCGTCGAAAAACACAGACTGCCGATGAAGAACGCCGGATGGTGCCCGATCACGATGGCGACCGGGCAGGGCAGGCCGCGCTTTTCGTATTTCTGCCAGATGATGTTGCCGTCGGCGGTCTCCGAGAGCTGCACGCCGAGCAGGTTCTTCTCGTGCACCATGTGCCGGTAGATGCCGACATTGTTGATGCCGGTTTCCGGATCGCGCATCACGGCGAGGCCGGCGGTGATGTATTTGCCGGCGTCCTTCGCGTGATAGGTGCAGATCGGCAGGTCCTCGACGCTCACCTGCGTCGCCGAGAAACACCTCCTCCTGCACCGGCGCGCTCGTCACCATCACCGGGTCGATCGGATGGGCCTGCCGCGCCGCGCATTCCTTGACGAAGGCTTTGACGTCGCCGTGCTCCATGCCGAGCCCGAGCCGCAGCCGCTCGAAGCTCGCATGCATGTTGGCGACCAGCGGAATCTTCGAGCCCTTGACGTTCTCGAAGATCACCAGCGGGAATTTGCCGTCGCGCTCCAGCCGCTCCAGGATGCCGGAGACGCCGAACTTCGGATCGACCTCGCGGCTGATGCGCACCACCTGCTCGGGGTGTTCCTTCTCCAGGAATTCGATGAAGCCACGCAGGTCCGGCGTGTAGGGCGAGTTGGACGGCGTGGTCATGGTGCTGTCACCTGCACGTTCCCGCGCGGAGGCACGTCAGCGTAGCCGGGCGCGCGGCGGAGCCAAAGCCATGAAATCGCCCGATCCGCCGGTCCGGCGGCCGGCGGTGCGTCATTTTATGGTTTGCCAACAACCGCCGATTGACCGATTGTTCGCCAACCTCTCGGGGCGAGCGGAGAAGCCTGCTGCTCTGAACGAGCGCCTATCGGAAGGGAAACGCCATGCTCCAGCGAGTGCTGCAATCCGTTGCCGTCGCCACCCTGATCGGCATGTCCGCCTCCGCGGCCTGGTCGCAGCAGGACATCCGCTGGGGCACGCCGCCGGTCGGCACCGCGGGCCACAAGGCGGGGGTGGCGCTGGCCAACCTCCTGAACAAGGAGATGCCGCAATACCGCATCTCGGTGCTGCCGACCGCGGGCGCCATCGCCACCGTCAAGGGCTACGCCACCAAGGAGCTCGACGGCTTCTACGGCTCCGACGTCGCGTTCCGCGAGCTTGCCAACGACACCGACCGCTTCAAGGGCTTCAAGGCGCGGGTGCAGCGCATGCCCATTCAGTCGTTCTGGTCGAACACCATCGAGACCGGCCTCGCCATCCATGTGCGCAACAAGGACAAGATCAAGACGTGGGCCGACCTCAACGGCAAGCGCATCTTCACCGGGCCGCTGCCGTTCGACACCCGCGCCCAGACCGAGCGCACCCTGGCCGCGCATCGGCGTGAAGTTCACCTATGTGCAGGTCGATCTGGCGACGGTCGGCTCGCAGCTTGAGTCCGGCGCGCTCGACGCCATGAGCATCTACACCGCGTCGGAAAGCGCGCCGCCGCCGTGGCTCGCCGAAGCCTCGCTCGCCGCCGACTGGGCCGCGCTCAACCCGAGCGCCGCCGAGCTCGTCGAGATGAAGAAAAAGGGCCTCGCCGTCACCGAGGTGACGCCGAAGGTGTTCAACCGCGACACCCACACCGACAAGGTGATCGAGATGCCGTTCTACTACGGCTTCGATGTCGGTCTCGAAGTGCCGGAGGCCGATGTCTACAAGATGCTGACCATCATCGAGAAGAACGGCGCCGACCTCGCCAAGATCGATCCGACCTTCTCGCAGGTTCGACCCGAAGAAGATGGCGGGGTTCCAGAAGCGCGGCGTCGAATCGTCATGGGACCTCGTGCCGATCCATCCGGGGCTGGCGAAATGGATGCGCGAGAAGGGCGTCTGGGATGCGAAGTGGGATTCCAAGGTCGCCAAGATGTAGCGGCGGATACCTGGGCCAGGTGGAGCCTTGGAGCGCATCATGAGTGCGAGTGAAGCGCTCCGCGCCCCGGCCGCGTCTCATTGTCGACATTCTCTATTACATCACCGCGATTTTCTTCTTCGTCTATCTGTTCGCCTATTTCTGGACCAGCGAGGGCGGGCCGACCTTCCTGGCGATGACGCTCGTGCCCGTCACCTACATCCTGTTCGTTCTGCTGGCGCTGCGCGAGGACGACCTCTATCCATCGCCTGCCGGCGGCCGTGAACTACATCTTCGCGGCGGTCTATATCGCCTGCGCGCTCGTGCGTCGCCTATTACATGCACACCGAATATTACGAGCTCGGCACCGTGCGGGCCGGCGACTGGAATTCGACCGACATGGCGGTCGGCGGGCTGATGACGCTCCTGGTGCTGGAGTATTCGCGCAAGCGCCACATGCCGCTGTTCGTGCTCAACATCGTGCTGATCTTCTACGCGGTCTACGGCTACGTGGTCCCCGGCATGTTCTACCACTCGGGGCTGAGCTGGAGCCGCGTCATCACCGCGATGAGCGTCGAGACCACCACCGGCGTGTTCTCCAACCTGCCGCAGATCGCGCTGACCGTGGTCGGCGCCTTCCTGCTGGTGCTGAGCGTGCTGAGCGGCTTCGGCTGCATCGAGTCGCTGTTGCGCGCCACCAAGCGCGTCGCGATCCGCTCGGCGCATGCGCTGCCGCAGTCGGCGGTGATCGGCTCGATGTGCGTCGGCACCGTCAGCGGCAGCGGCGCCGCCAACGCCATCACCATCGGCTCGGCCACCATCCCGGCGATGATCGGCGCCGGCATGCCGCCGGCGACCGCGGCCGCGATCGAGTCGGCGTCCTCGCTCGGCGGCCAGCTGATGCCGCCGGTGATGGGCGTCGCCGCCTTCCTGATGGCGGAGTTCATGGGCAAGAGCTATTTCGACGTGGTGGCGCGCGGCTATGTGCCGGCGCTGATCTATTACGCCACCGTCGCCGTGTCGGTGTATCTGCTGGCGCTGCGCCACCGCACCCGTCAGATCGCCGGCTCCTACCAGAAGCTGACCTGGCGCGACCTCGTCAATCTCGCGGCGTTCCTCTCGGTGATCGCCGGCCTCGTCGGCATGATGGCGGCGTGGAATCTGGCCCCGAGCTTTGCCGCGCTCTATGTGTTCATCGCGGTCGGCGGCTTTCTGCTCGCGGTTCACGTGGTGTCGGTGCTGCGCGACTGGTCGTTTGCCGAATTCATCAGGCCGATCCGGAAATTCCTCGACTCCTACATCGAGATGACCGCCGACCTGACGCTGCTGCTCGCCACGCTCGCCATCATGACCGGCGCGCTGGTCATCACCGGCGTGCCGACCAAGCTCGGCGCCATCCTGATCGAGGCGGCCGGCGTCAACCTCGCCGCCATGGTGGTGCTCGCGTTCATCTTCGGCGCGCTGCTCGGCACCGGCCTGCCGCCGGCGCCGACCTATATCCTGGTCGCCATCGTGATCGCGCCGCCGATGATCAAGGTCGGCGTCAATCCGTGGGTGGTGCACTTCTTCGCGTTCTTCCTCGGCGTCTGGGGCGAGCTGACGCCGCCGACCTCGCTGGTTGCCGCCGTCACCGCCAAGATCGCCAATGCGTCGTTCTACACGACCCTGAACCGCGCACTGCAGATCTGCGTCTCGCTGTTCACCTTGATGGCCGGCGTGTTCGTGCATCCGGCGCTGGTGATCGAGCCGGGGCTGGCGCAATTCGGCGCGGCGCTGCTCATTCTGGTCTCCACCATCGGCATCACCTTCAGCCTGCAGGCGCTGTTCTCCGAGCGCGTCGCGGTCGACCGCGCGATCCGCTTCGTGCTCGCCGCCTTTGCGCTCGTGGTGCTGCTCTGCCCCGACGAACGGATCGGTACCGCGGCCTGCCTGCCGGTGCTGCTCATCATCGGCTACTGGCTCGCTTGGCGCCGCACCGCGGCCAACCCCACCGAGGTGGTTGCCGCGCCGGTGCTGGTGCCGGTGGTGCCGGTGGTCGACACCGAGCGCGGCCGGATGTCGTAAGCACCGCGAAGCGTTACACCGCCGGCTCGGCGAACGGCAGCGCCGCGTCTTCCGGAATCTGCGCGCGGAACACATTCAGCGTCATCGAGATCATGGCGTAATAGCCGCAGATGCCGACCAGCTCGACCACCCCGGCATCGCCCAGGAAGGCGTGCACGCGCTTGTAGGTTTTGTCGCTGACGCGGCGGGTCTTGTACATCTCCCGGACGAAATCGATGATCGCCAGCTCGTCCTTTGCCGCGGCCTTCGGCGCGCGGCCGGCCTGGATGTCCTTGATGGTCTGCGGCTTGACGCCGGCCTTCTCGGCCTGGGGCGCGTGGGCGAACCACTCGTAATGCGCCTTCCAGATTTGCGCGGTGACGAGGATCGCGGTCTCCGACAGCCGCGGCGACAGCGAGGTCTTGTAGCGCACATGGGCGCCGAGCGCCTGCGCCAGATGGCCGAGCTCCGGCGCGTTCAGCCAGATCTGGAACGGGCCGGTCAGCCGCTTGCGGATGCCGCGCGGCCCCGAATAGATCGCGTCGCGCAGCGCCCGCTGCAGCGCGCTCATCTGCTCGTCGGAAATGTCCTTCAGGCGATAGGGCGGACGCTTGGCAGGCTTCTTCGCAGCTTTCTTGGCAGCTTTTTTGGCCATCGGTGTGTCTCAGGGCTCGCGGTTGGAAATGTCGAAAGGCGGGACGCCCGTTGTATCACGGCGCCGATCGGGTTTGACAGCTATCCTGGGGTCGGGCATCCCCTGAAGCATGTCGGGCGGAATTGTCATTCTCGGCGCCGGCCAGGCCGCGGCGCAGCTTGCGGTCAGCCTCCGCCAGGGCGGCCACGACGGCCCGATCCGCATGGTCGGCGACGAAGCCCTATGCGCCTTATCAGCGGCCGCCCTTATCCAAGGCGTTTCTCAAGGAGCGGCCCGCGGCCGACAGCCTGCTGCTCCGCGGCGCACACTACTGGGCCGACCACAGGGTCGAGCTTGATCTCGGCACCGCCGCCGCCACGGTCGATCGGGCGCGCAAGCTTGTCGGCCTTCGCGACGGCCGGAGCTTCGACTACGACACGCTCGTGTTCGCCACCGGCACGCGGGCCCGCGACCTGCCGCTGCCCGGCATCGATCGCCCCGGCGTGTTCTCGCTCCGCAAGATCGACGACGTGCGGCTGCTCCGCCCGGCGCTCGACGACGCGCGGCGCATCGTCATCATCGGCGGCGGCTATATCGGGCTCGAGGTCGCCGCGGTGATGCGCCAGGAGGGCCGCGACGCGATCGTGGTCGAGGCCGAGGGCCGGGTGATGAAGCGCGTCGCCGGCGAAACCATTTCGGGCTTCTTCGACGGGCTGCACCGCTCGCGCGGCGTCGACATCCGCCTCGGCTGCCGGCTCGCCTCGATCGATGGCGACGACACGCGCGCCACCGGGATCACGCTTTCGTCGGGCGAGCGCATCGCCGCCGATCTTGTGCTCGTCGCGACCGGCGCCCGCGCCAACGACGATATCGCCAAAGCCGCCGGCCTGCCGTGCGAGGAGGGCATCGTGGTGGACGACTTCGCCCGCGCCGCGCCGGATGTTTATGCGATCGGCGATTGCGCACGGTTTTTCTCGCACCGTTACGGCCGCAAGATCAGGCTCGAATGCGTGCAGAACGCCATCGATCAGGCCAAGGCCGCAGCGGACGCGATGCTGGGGAAGCCGAAGCCCTATGACCCGGTGCCGTGGTTCTGGTCCGACCAGTACGAGATCAAGTTGCAGATCACCGGCCTGCTCGATGGGTTCGACGCGGCCGAGACGATCGGCAACCCGGCCGACGCCAAGTTCTCGGTCGAGTATCGCCGCGCCGGCAAGTTGATCGCGGTCGATGCGGTCAACGACGGCCGCGCCCATATGCTCGGGCGGCGGCGGATCGCTGCGGATTTGCCGGAGGTTGGTGCGGCGGGCTAGGCGGCCTGACAACGAAATTTATCGAAGGGCAACCGTCACCTCTCGAAACGCCGTGCGAACGTTCTCGGCAGAGCCGAACTGCACGACCGCTGCGACGAGTATGCGAAGCGGTGTCGGCCTTGACGTCGTTTCCAGGCTGTAGAGGCCGACGCAAATTCGGGAAACCACATTCGCGTCTGCTTGAAATAGCACCTCCGCGAGGCGTCCCGGCCCGGCAAGCCGCGTGATGCAAGGCCGTCACGGTCAAGTGTCAACAGGACGCGATCTCTGTTCGGTAGTGCGGGTGCCCTTGATCTTCGGCATAAGAAACGACGGTCCCGGCCTGCATCCGAAGTTCTCTGTCGTTTGGAGTTTGGGATTACCCTCTGCCAAAAGCTCTGACCTGCGAAGTGCGAAATGTCACGATCCGGGCCGAGCCGCCGACACGCTACAAGCCTATTTAATTTCCACGAGCCCGACCTGATTCACCAGACTGTTGGCGGTCACCACGTTGCCGTCCGGGGTGACATCCATGTTGCGGACGATGTCGCCGCCGCCCGGAATGGTCCAGGTCTGGAATTTTTCGGTCTGTGGATCGAAGCGGACGATGGTGTTCGGCTTGGCGAACGCCTCGTTGTACCAGAGCGCGCCCTTGGTGAAGACGATGCCGTAGGGCTGGGACTTTGGACCGCTGGGTGACGGCCATTCGGTGACTTTGCCGGTCGCCGGATCGAGCCGGCCGAGGAAGCCGCGGGCAAAGTCGGTGTACCAGATCATATCGTCGGACGAGATGGCGATCCGCCGTGGCCGGGCGCCGGCGTCCGGCAGATCGTATTCCTTGATGGCCATGGTCTTGCTGTCGATCGTTGCCACCTTGTTGGTGCCGAACTCGACGAAATAGACGACGTTCTTCGAATTCAAAGCCATGCCGTAGGGCCGCGCATTGGGCGTCGGCGGCGTGACGAGCTTGATCTCGCCAGTCTTGGGATCGAGCCGGCCCACCTTATTGGCCTGCTGAACCGTGAACCACAGGATGCCATCACGATCGAAGATCAGCGTGTGCGGATCTTTGGCGTTCGGGTCGGGCAGCCGGTATTCGGTGGTGACGCCGGTCTTCGGATCGAGCTTGCCGATCAAGCCGGCGCTATTGCCGGTGAACCAGATGTTGCCGTCGCGGTCTTCGGTCAGTCCGTGCGGGCCGGTGTGGGGCGACTTGAGCAGGTACTCGCGGATCGCGCCGGTCTTCGGATCGATGCGGCCGAGCTTGTTCGACAATTGCCCGGTCCACCAGATGGCGCCGTCCTTGGTGGCGAGCGGGTCGTGCGGGCGCGAGCCGATGGTCGGCACGTCCCACTGCTTGATGGTCGCCTGGGCGGGCCCCGGGAGAGCTGGCCGCGGCGGGCCGCGGCCGCTCGGGAAAGTTTTTCGTCAGATAGGTGGTGACGGTCGGCCAATCCTCGGGCGCGATCGGCGCGCCGACGTTCTGCATCATGTGCTGAAGCATGTTCCAGCCGGCCGGGTTGTAGCCGGCGCGGACCCGGTTGATGTCGTGGCAGCCATTGCACACCGCGACCACCGTGTCTTTGCCGGGACCATCGGGGAAGTCCGCGCCCGGCTTTTGTTGCGCCAACGCCGGCGCGGAAACGAGCAAGCCGCAGGCCAGCGGGCAATGGATTTTTTGAACGACATGAAGCGTCTCCTCGCGTCCATAATCCGAATCGGCGTTTTCACGGAGGTCGATCTTGGCCACGGCTCGTGGCAAGCGCAAGGCGCGGCAAAGGTCACGGCACGCGCCGGTCGTCGCTCCCAACTAAGTCCCCACCGCCAGCGGCGCGTGCATCTTGCGGAGCGCGGCGATCACCGACAGCGCGACGTTCTTGCCGGTCTTCGGATTCTCCGACGGGATGTTCTCGATCGACAGCGTGAACCGCGCGCTGTCGGAATCGACCTCGATGGAATGGCAGTTCCGCGTCATCGCCGGATCGGCCCAGATGTCGATCATGGTCTTGTCCGGCCCGATGCCGGCCAGCGACAGCGCGGCGGCGACATTGACGTTGGCCGGAAATCCCGCCGCGGCTTCGCGCGCGGTGCCGCTGAACACCAGCTTCGCGGTGTTCAGGCCCTCGACCGAGATATTGTTCTTCACAAGATGCGGCGCGCCGACGAGGCCGACTCGGCGGCTTTCGCGTCGTCATCTTCACTGAATAGATTTTGCCTTCGGCTGCGGCGGCGACTGCGTCGAGGCCGAGCAGCGCTCCGGTCGGCACCAGGATGCGGCCGCCATGGGCCCTCGCGAGCTCGACCAGGTCGGGCCGCGGCAGCAGCGCGCCGCAAGACAGCACCATCACCTGCTTGCCCGCTTCCAGCATCGGCCGGCAGATTTTTTCCAGCAGCGAGGCGGGGGCGCATTCGACCGCGAGATCGGCATGCTCGGGAAATTCATCGAGCTCGACGACCGGGCAATCGATGTTCTGCTCTTTCAGCCAGTCCCGCGCCTTGCCGGCATTGCCGGTGGCGATGGCGGTCAGGCGCAAGCCCGGCAGGCCGTCGGTCAGCCGCCGCGCCACCGCCTTGCCGATGGCGCCCAGCCCCGCGATGGCGATGCGCGTCGAAATCATAGCGCTCGAAGTCATGGGAACCCTCCGCCTTTCGTCATACGTGGCATGGCGCGGCACGACAAGCCGGATCGGGTCTGACGCGGCATGCGACAGGGCGCAGCTTGACCGCTGCGGGTGGCTTGGGCGAGGGTCGACCCAACAAACTTGGAGGAAACGCGATGTTGAAGACAATCACCGGCGCGCTTGCCGCCCTGGCAGCGCTGACCGCCAGCGCCAGCGCCCAGAATTATCCGACCCGTCCGGTCACCATGGTGATCCCGTTCGCCGCCGGCGGTCCGACTGATGTGCTTGGCCGCGTGGTCGGCGCCCGGATGGCCGAGATCCTCGGCCAGCAGGTGGTGATCGAAAACGTCGGTGGCGCCGGCGGCATGACCGGTTCCAAGCGCGTCGTCGATGCCCAGCCCGACGGCTACGTCATGGGGATCGGCACGGTCGGCACCCATGCCCAGGGCCAGACGCTCTACAAGCGGCCGCTCTACAATTCGCAGACCGACTTTACCCCCGTGGCCCTGCTCGCCCAGGTTCCGATCGTGCTGACGGCCCGCAAGGATCTGCCGGTGAAGGACTTCAAGGAGTTCGTCGCCTACGCCAAGGAGAACCAGTCGAAGATGCAGTTCGGCTCGGCCGGTGCGGGCTCAGCGACACATCTCGGCTGCGTGCTGCTCAACTACATCCTCAAGACCAACATCACGCACATTCCGTTCCGCGGTACCGGCCCGGCGATGACGGAGCTACAGGCCGGCCGCATCGACTTCCTGTGCGAGGTTTCCTCGACGGCCAAGCCGCATATCGACGGCGGCACCGTCAAGGCGCTGGCCATCTTCAACAGCACGCGCTCGCCGGCGCTGCCGAACCTGGCGACCGCGGAGGAGCAGGGCACCAAGGACCTGATCGCCTATACGTGGAACGCCATCTTCATGCCGAAGAATACGCCGGCTCCGATTGTCGAGCGGATGAATAAGGCGGCGAGTCGATGCGATCAATACGCCGGCGGTGAAGGAAAAGCTCGCGGGTCTCGGCGCCGAAATCGCAACCGGCAACCAGACCACGCCGGCGTATCTCGCCAAACTCGTCAAGGACGAGACTGAGAAATGGGCGGTGCCGATCAAGGCAAGCGGCGTCACGGTGGAATGAGGCGGGCGCGGCGCGGTCAGGCCTTGCCGAACACCCGCTTGAAGATCGTGTCGACGTGCTTGAAGTGGTGGGCGAGGTCGAAGTTCGCTTCGATCTCGGCGGGCTTGAGCTTGGCGCGCACCGCCTTGTCGGCCTTCAGCAGGCTCAGGAAATCGCCCTTGCCCCGCCACACCTGCATGGCGTGCTTCTGCACCAGCTTATAGGCGTCTTCGCGCGACATCCCGGCCTTGGTCAGCGCGATCAGCACGCGCTGCGAATGCACCAGGCCGCCGAGCCGGTCGAGATTCTTCTTCATGTTGGCCGGATAGACCACGAGCTTCTCGATCACGCCGGCGAGCCGATTGAGCGCGAAGTCGAGCGTCACCGTCGCATCCGGCCCGATCATCCGCTCGACCGATGAATGCGAAATGTCGCGCTCGTGCCACAGCGCGACATTCTCCATCGCCGGCAGCGCGTAGGAGCGCACCATGCGGGCGAGGCCGGTGATGTTTTCGCTCAGCACCGGATTGCGCTTATGCGGCATCGCCGACGAGCCCTTCTGGCCCTCGGAGAAGAACTCCTCGGCCTCCAGCACTTCGGTGCGCTGCAGGTGGCGGATTTCGATCGCCAGCCGCTCCATCGACGACGCGACCACGCCAAGCGTCGCAAAGAACATCGCGTGGCGGTCGCGCGGGATGATCTGGGTCGACACCGGCTCGACCGCGAGCCCCATCGCCTTGGCGACATGGGCTTCGACCCGCGGATCGATCTGCGCGAAGGTGCCGACCGCGCCGGAGATCGCGCAGGTCGCCACTTCCTTGCGCGCCGCCAGCAGGCGCTCTCTGGCCCGCGAGAACTCCGCATAGGCGACCGCGAGCTTGACCCCGAACGTGGTCGGCTCGGCATGGATGCCGTGCGAGCGGCCGATCGTTGGCGTCTTCTTGTGCTCATAGGCGCGTTTCTTCAGCGCTTTGAGCAGCCGGTCGACATCGGCAATCAGGATGTCGGCTGAGCGGACCAGTTGCACGTTGAAACAGGTGTCGAGCACATCCGACGAGGTCATGCCGGAGTGCACGAAGCGCGCCTCGGGCCCGACAATCTCGGCCAGATGGGTCAGGAAGGCGATGACGTCGTGCTTGGTCTCGCGCTCGATCTCGTCGATCCGCGCCACGTCGAAGGTGGCCTTGCGGCCCTTGTCCCAGATCTTCTTCGCCGCTGCCTTCGGCACGATGCCGAGTTCGGCCATGGCGTCGGCGGCGTGCGCCTCGATCTCGAACCAGATGCGAAAGCGCGTTTCCGGCGACCAGATCGCCGCCATGTCGGGGCGGGAGTAGCGTGGGATCATCGCGGGCTCATCGTTTTAAGGCGCGTGCGGGCTCTAGCAGATTGGCGGGACGCGGGCCACTGCTAGAGACTCCGCGAGCGTAAGCCGAAAAAGCAGAAGGTGCTGCGCCGGCGGTCAGGCAATTCACAGCCAAAAGATGCTCAGGCCGCGAGGCGGGCGCGGTCGTGCGGCTGGCCGAGATCGACCGGCGTGCCCTTCGGGATGATCAGGGTCGGGTTCACCTTCGGAATCGAATAGTAGTTGATGACGTAATAGCGCGGCGTCACCGTGCCGGCGACGCCCGGCACCTGATAGAGCTCGCGCATGTAGTTCGACAGGTTCGGATAGTCGGCGATACGCTGCCGGTTGCACTTGAAGATCGAGAAGTAGGCGACGTCGAAGCGCACCAGAGTCGGGAACAGCCGCCAGTCGGCTTCGGTGATCTGGTTGCCGACGAGATAGCGCTGGCGCGACAGCCGCTCCTCCAGCCAGTCGAGCGTCGCGAACAATCCGTCGTAGGCCTCCTCGTAAGCCGCCTGCGACTTGGCAAAGCCCGCGCGATACACCCCGTTGTTGACGTTGTGATAGGTGCGCTCGTTGACGGCGTCGATCTCGGCGCGCAAGCGCCTGCGGGTAATAGTCGGTGCGGTCGCCGGTGATGGCGTTGAACTCGGTGTTGAGCATCCGGATAATCTCGGACAACTCGTTGTTGACGATCTTTTTGGTCTTCTTGTCCCACAAGGTCGGCACCGTCACCTTGCCGGTGTAGGTCGGATTGCTCGCGACGTAAGCCTGGTAGAGGTATTGGAAGCCGTTGACCTTGTCCGGAATGCAATCCGGATAGCGCGGGTCGTCGCCGAAGGTCCAGCCATTGGCCTTCAGGCCGGGGATCGAATAGGCGACAGTGATCAGACCGTCGAGCTTCTTCAGCGCGCGATAGATCAGGGTGCGGTGCGCCCACGGGCAGCCGTGCGCCACATAGAGGTGATAGCGGCCCGGCTCGGCCTTGAAGCCCGACGAGCCGTCGGCGGTGATGCGGCCGCGAAACACGCTGTCGGCGCGCTTGAACTGGCCGGTCTCGCCGGTCTCCTGCGGCAGTTCGCCGTCGGTCCACTTGCCGTCGATCAGAACGCCCATGGCTTATCCTTGTGCGCGACGTGTTTCACAGAGGACGAATGTAGCCGCGATCAGGCGGCTTCGCCACGGGCCAGCGCCGCGGCCTGGCGGATCGCCGCGATGTTGGTGCGGTAGGCGCTGGGGCCGCCCTTGAACACCGCCGAGCCCGCAACCAGCGCGTTGGCGCCGGCCCGCGTCACCAGTTCGGTGTTCTCCGGCGTCACGCCGCCGTCGATCTCGATATCGATCGGCCGGCCGCCGACGAGCGCTGCGACCCGGCGGATTTTCTCCTCCGCGGCGGGGATGAATTTCTGGCCGCCCCAACCCGGATTGACCGACATCACCAGCACCAGGTCGACGAGGTCGATGACGTGCTCGATCGACTCCACCGGCGTGCCGGGATTCATCGACACGCCGGCCTTCTTGCCGAGCGCGCGGATCGCTTGCAGCGAGCGGTGCAGATGCGGACCCGCCTCGACATGTACAGTGATGATGTCGGCGCCGGCCTTGGCGAAGGCTTCGAGATGTGGCTCGACCGGCGCGATCATCAGATGGACGTCGAGCGTCTTCTGGGTGATCGGGCGGAGCGCCTTCACCACGTCGGGCCCGAAGGTGATGACCGGGACGAAGTGGCCGTCCATCACGTCGAGATGGATCCAGTCGGCGCCGGCGGCTTCGACCGCGCGCACCTCTTCGGCGAGCTTGGCGAAGTCGGCGGCCAGGATCGAGGGCGCAATGCGGAGCGGGCGGGGCATGAGGCCTCCCTGTTGCGGTTCGAGGTAACACGGGCCGGGAAGGCGGGCAACGCCGCTCTAGCGGGCGGTGGACAGCCGGCGCAGCAGCGGCTTGATGATCAGCGGCAGGGCGTAGATCGGAATCTGCAGGAGCGCGACGTAGAGCCAGACCAGCTCGGGCACGGCGCCGGCCGCGGCGGCGAGCATCAGCCCGGTGTTGCGCGAGCCCGCCGAGTGGGCGAGCGGCAGCGCGGTGTGCAGCCCGGCCCGGGCAAAGATCAACATGGTCAGCCCGCTCAAGCCGAACGCCACCGCGGTCGACAGGCCAAGCAAGCCCAGCACGAACAACGGATGCGCGATGGTGTTGGCGGCGACATCGCCCATCAGCGCCACCGCGAACAGAAACAGCACCACCACGTTGAGCCCGTCGATGCGCTCGGCTTGGCGCTCGACCCAGGGCTTGCCGGCAATGGCGCGGATCGCGATGCCGGCGCAGGCCGCGCCCGCCAGCATCAGCACCAGGCGAAGCCCGAGCTCCACCGGCGAGAACGTCACCGCCGGTCCGACGAACACCGCGACCAGCGCCGGGGCGAGAAACGGCGTCGCCGCGACGCAGGCGAGCAGCAGAGCTAGCGTCACCGCGGCGTTCAACCCCATCAGCACGGCAAGCGCGGGCGAAGCGAAGATCGGCGGCGCCACCACATTGAGCATCAGGGCCAGCAGCAGGCCGGGCGAGCGGTCGAACAGGTCGAGCGCGTTGAGGCACAAGCCCACCAGCACCGGCACGATCAGCATGATCCAGACCGCGGCGGCGATCAGCAGCCAGGGCCTGGCAAACTGCGCCCGCAGCGCGCCCGGATCGACGCGCAGGAAGGCAAGGCACAGCAGCAGAAACACGGTCTCGGGAAAGAACGGCCGGACCAGCGCGCCGAGCGGCGGCAGCAGGATCCCGAGCAGGATCGAAACCGCGACGGCAGTGGTGCCGCAGCGCCCCAGCCAGGCGAGCCCCGCTGCCAGCCGATCGAGAAATCCCATAGGCTGCGGCTTAACAGCCGCGCTGGCACCCGTCGAGGGCGTCGCTTACATGTTGGCTGCCCGTTGGACTTGAAGGACAGCTTGCTATGGCTCGAACCGATGCGATCGTGCTGGGCGCCGGCATTGTCGGCGTGTCGGCGGCGCTGCATCTCGTCAAACGCGGGTTGGCGGTGGCCTTGGTCGACCGCCGCGGCGCCGGCGAGGAAACCTCCTACGGCAACGCTGGGGTCATCGAAGGCAATACGCTGTTCGCCCACGCCTTCCCGAAGGGATTCGCCGCGCTCCTGCGGATTGCGCTGAAGCAGGCGCCGGAGGCGAACTATCATTTGTCGGCGCTGCCGCAGTTGGCGCCGTGGCTGCTCGCCTATCGCGCCAACACGCGGGGCTCGCGCGTACTGCAGTTCGCCGAGGCGATGCGTCCGCTCTTCGCTCATGCCGTCACCGAGCACGAGGCGCTGATGGCCGAGAGCGGCGCCATGCGCTATCTGCGGAAGGACGGCTGGCTCAAGCTCTATCGCAGCGACGAGTCGTTTGCCGCGACTAAACGCGAACGCGACTATGCGACCGAACTCGGCCTTACTCATCGGGCGCTCAGCGCCCGACGAGACGCGCGCGCTCGAGCCGTCGCTCGCGCCTGTGTTCCAGCACGCCGTGCATTGGCCGGAGGCTGCCAGCGTGTCGAATCCGCTGGCGGTCACCAAGGCCTATGCATCGCAGTTCACCTTGCTCGGCGGCATCACGCTGAAGGGCGACGCCCGCACCTTGCACCGCTCCGGCGACGGCTGGCGGGTCGACACCGAAGAAGGCCCGCTCGATGCCAGGATTGCGGTGGTGGCGCTCGGGCCGTGGGCGCCGGACGTGCTCGGTCCGCTCGGCATCCGGCTGCCGCTCGCCTTCAAGCGCGGCTATCACCGGCACTATCGTCCGCAAGGCAACGCCGGTCTGACGCGGCCGGTCGTCGACGCCGACTTTGGTTATTGTCTGGCGCCGATGGAGCAGGGCATCCGGATCACCACCGGCGCCGAATTCGCCGACCGCGACGACGCGCCGACGCCGGTGCAGATCGACCGCGTGCTGCCGGCGGCACGCGCGCTGCTTCCGTTGGGCGACGGGATCGAGGCGCAGCCCTGGATGGGATCGCGGCCGTGCTTTGCCGATTCCCGGCCGGTGATCGGCCGCGCCCCGGGGCAGCCCGGCCTGTGGCTCGACTACGGGCACGCCCATTGGGGCCTGACGCTCGGCCCGGCCAGCGGCCGGCTGATCGCGGAAATGATCACGGGAGCCGCGCCGTTCTGCGATCCCACGCCCTATGCGGCCGAACGCTTCGCGGCGTGACCCCGCGCGTTACTAACCATTGCCGAGATCGTCCGGGCGGACGGGAAGCTTCGGCCTTCATGCGAAGGCGTTGAGCGGCCGCCGAGCCTGTCGCCGCCGTGCGTGTGGGTCGGCAATGCTGCGGGCATTCAACGAGCACTGAACTGGTCGCGCCAGTCCGGCAGCGCGCCGGGAAACGACAGCGCCTTCGCCTCGTAGACGCCGCGGGCGATCGCCCGGGCCACCACATCGGCGGCGAGGGAACCTAGCTCCGACAGGCTGAAGATTTTGTCGGCGAGCGGGCGCACACCGGTTGCGCCGACGAACACGATGTCGCCGTCGAGCGGGGTGTGCACAGGCCTGAGCGCCCGCGCCATGCCGTCCTGCGCCATGATGGCGACGCGCCGCGCCTGCGCCTTGGTTAGCGCTGCATCGGTCGCGACCACCACCAGCGTGGTGTTCTCGCCGGGCTGGCCTTTGGTCTTGAACGCGAGCTGCTGTTGCGGAACGGCGGCCGGCAGGCCGCGCCCGCCGAACTCGCCGTCGCGCTCGTAGGGCGCTGCCCAGAAATGCGGGCCGTTGCCGATCACGGCGCTGCCCGCCGCATTGACCACGGCGAGTGCGCCGACCGTGATGCCGTCCGGCATCTGCGCCGAAGCCGAGCCCATACCGCCCTTCAGGCCGGCCGTGGTGGCGCCCATGCCGGCGCCGACACTGCCGAGCGCGAAGTCCGCGGCGGCCGCGGCGGTCGCCGCATAACCCAACTCGCGATAGGGCGGGTAGCGGCCCCAGTTCTTGTCGCCGCCGCTCAACAGATCGAACAGGATCGCCGCCGGCACGATCGGCACGCGGGCTTCGCGCACCTGAAAGCCGCGGCCCTGTTCGCGGAGCCAGGCCTGGGCGCCCGAGGCGGCGTCGAGCCCGAACGCCGAGCCGCCGGCCAGCACGACGGCGTCGATGCGCTCGACCGTCATCGCCGGATCGAGCAGCGCGCTCTCGCGGGTGCCCGGACCGCCGCCGCGCAGGTCTGCTGCCGCGACCGCGGGCTGATCGAACAGCACGACGGTCGCGCCCGAGCCGAGCTTCGCATCGTCGGCATGGCCGACGCGGACGCCGGAGACATCGGTGATCAGGTTTTTCGCCAAGCGTCCAAGTCTCCAGCGGGCAGGGCGCGCAACCATACCAAGATCAAGCGCCGATCACATCACCGCCAGCGGCTACCGTGCCGCTTGCGCCGGCGCGCCGCCCCATGCATCAAGGCAGCGATGACATCCGACGTGACCCTTGTGGCGGCGCTGCTCGCGGGACTGGTGAGCTTTCTCAGCCCCTGCGTGCTGCCGCTGGTGCCGCCTTATCTCGTCTATCTCGCCGGCAGCTCGCTGGAGCGGCTGGCCGACGCCGAGCCCGAGCCGCGGGTCCGCCGCGAAACCGTCATGGCGGCGCTCTTATTCGTCTGCGGCTTCTCCACCGTGTTCGTCGCGCTCGGCGCCAGCGCCAGCGTGATCGGCGCGGTGATCCGCGCCTATTCGGCCGAGCTGTCCATTGTCGCCGGCATCGCCATCATCGTCATGGGGCTGCATTTCCTCGGCGTCTTCCGCATCGGCGTGCTGCTTCGCGAAAAGCGAATGGAGATGGCGAAGCCGGTCGGGCTGTGGGGCGCCTATGCGATGGGGCTCGCCTTCGCGTTCGGCTGGACGCCGTGCATCGGGCCGATCCTCGCCGCGATTCTCGCCGTCGCCGCCGCCGAACAGACGGTTGCGCGAGGCGCGGGCCTGCTGGCGGTCTATTCGCTCGGCCTCGGCATCCCGTTTATGCTGGCGGCGTTTGCGGTCGAGCCGTTCGCTCAGTTCCTCACGCGCTTTCGCCGCCATCTCGCCAAGGTCGAGCGGGTGATGGGCGGGCTCCTGGTGCTGACCGGCATCGCCTTCCTCACCGGCTTCGTCTCGCAGGCGAGCTTCTGGCTGCTGGAGATGTTTCCGGCGCTCGGCACCATCGGCTGAGCGGGAGGCCGCCATGGCAAACAGCCCGCTCTTTCAAATCCTTTGGGTGATTGCCGCCATCATTGTCGGCGCGGTGATGGCCGGCGCCTGGACCGGGCCGCACCGCTCGGTCTCGAACCTGTCGCGCTGGGCTACGCGCCTGCACATCCGCCGCGTCCCGGACTGGCTGAGCGCCCGGGCCGCCGACCGCTGGGCGTTCCGCGGCGGTATCGTTGCGCTGGTGCTGCTGCTCGCGGTGGCGTGGCTCATTCCGTCGCCGCCCGAGATGCCGAACGACGCCGGCAAGGCGACCGTGACGCCGCGCCCGCCGGACAACGCGCGTGCCGGCCGGCATGTCGATATGGATTTGAAGAATGCCATTGTGGTGCACGTCCCCAAGACCAAGCAGGTCAGGATCGTGCTGTTGAAGGACGACCCGGAGGCTGACCAATTCGCCTGGGAGATCGACGCCTTTCTCAGAGCCGAAGGCTACACGGTGGTGCCGCGCTTGTTTTTTGCGATGGCCCCGGGCGGCACGACGCCGGTCGGAACCAGCATGTATCCGGACGAGAAGGACGCCAACGTCATCGTCATCAGGATCGGGCTGAACGACCGGAGTTGAGGGTTGGTTTCGCGCAAAAGGACACGGCCTAGAAAAGTTGTCGGCGTGCAGCGCGCAATCCGAGATAGGCGAGCCCGCCGGCGACGACGAAACCAATCCAGCTCATCCATATCGGTATCGACCAGCTATCAATGACGATTGACCAACCCAAATAGATCCGGACGAGGTGCACCAGCGCTATCAGCGCGAAAATCGCCCCGGCCGTAATAGAGAATGTTCTGAGGTCCATGTCGAATCTCCTCCCGCGCTTGGCGCCTCGGGCCGCGATCAGCCGGCCAGCGCCGTGATCCGTTGGCATCGCAACCGTGATGCAGCAAACGCTAGCAGACACGACGGGGCCGCTATGTCTACCAGAACAGGGGCGCGGCCGGCGGCTCCGGGAGCGACGCAGATACCGGGGCGAGATCGGTGCTGTTCGTCATCGAGAAATAGATCAGGACGAACGCAAGCAGGCCTAAGATAATTCCGGCTGCCCAGTACAGACCTGACGGTAGCTCGAAAGCTTCGACATGATGTTGATGAACCGCGTGAAACATTTTTGCCTCCATCGTTGATCGTCAAGAAAGCGTTTATCCTCTTGCTGCGGTTCGTCGACCCGTCGGTGATTTCCGTCGGCGGATCTTCTTCAGATTCCGATCAAATCAAATGTTTAGCGCCAATAGCGGTGGTGATGTCTGTACCAACCGTAGTGGCGGCCGCGGTACCAACCATAGTGACGACAGTGCCATCTGTGGCAGTGGCGCCAGCGAACCTGGGAGACTGCTTCATCGGTTGCGGCGGCGGCTGCAAGCGACCCGACTGGCATCAATGGGCTCGCTGGCACGGACGGCGCGGTTGCCAACAAGAGCAATCCTGCGCCGACAATGATGATCGTCCCATTCATGTTGTTCTCCTCCAGAATTATTTTCTTTTTGCTTACGAATTTCGCCTTTGCGAAAGGCTTAATTAAACGCGACAACAACAGTTGAGTTCCTGCGTCACTCAGCGGTTCATGCTGCGTCGCACACGCTTCGAAGCTGTGGCTGTCATCAACGCGAATTAGGCCAAATGCTCCGGAACACCTCTTTCGTGTTTTGCGTTGAAAAGCAGGCGCGTGGAACGGAAGCGTCGGTGATACCGGATGTACGCACCCGGCGCTTTTGTCCACGTGGCAACGACCTGCGCCCATTCACGGTTCGAGTGTAAGAACTCCCCTCGTTTGGCAGCGTAGTAAAACCCGACCGGAAAGGCGTTTGGCGTGCACGAACGATCCAAAGAAAAAGAGGGAGGGTGACTGCAGTCGTAACGTTGGATCAGAGGAACCCGCCGTGGTCCTGTCTGAACTAGAGATACTGCAACGAGACATTGATGGCTTGCTTGATACCGATCGCCTCGACTGGCTGGCTTTGGCTAATGAACCAATGAGTTCAGAGCAGCGAATTGAAGTTCGAAAAGCAATTGCGGCCCGAAACGTTGATTTGTTGGAATTGCTCCAGCGTAAATGGGCCCTTGAGGAGGCTGGAGGTGATCAATGAAATGCGAACCCGCGTGGACAATGTCTGTTGTTGAGGGATGAAACGGACTCGAAGCTACGAGATGGCATGGCTACCAAGCGTTCTGCGAGGCCCTTAAAGGGCGCGCGCTTGCGCGCGATGCGGCAAAATAATTGTTTTGAAAAATTTAAATGTAAATCTTCCCTCGACGGCCAAGAGCACGCATTGAATTGAGCGTCCTTCATTTCGCGCCAACAAAAAGCCCGCCCCGGATGTCAGGGCGGGCTTTGTCATTCAAGCATTGTGTGCGTTCAGGAGCCCTTGCCGGCCGGGATCTCGTCGTACTTGCCGTCCTTGCTCCACTTGTAGAACACGTAGTCGACCGTGGTGATGTCGCCCTTCTTGTCGTAGCTGATCGGGCCGAGCACGGTGTCCCACTTGTTGCCCTTGATGGTCTCGGCGACCTTCTTGGCGTCGGTGGTCTTGGCCTTGGCCACGGCCTGCGTCCAGATCTGCAACGCGGCGTAGGTGTAGAGGGTGTAGCCCTCCGGATCGACGTTCTTGTCCTTGAACTTCTTCACCACGGCGGCAGCGGTCGGGCGCTTGCGCGGATCGGAGCCGAAGGTGAACATCATGCCTTCGCCCGCCGGCCCGGTGATCGACCAGAACTCGTTGGTCGCAATCGCGTCGCCGGAGATCATCTGGCTCGCCAGACCTTGGCTCCGCATCTGGCGGAGGATCAGGCCCGCCTCGGTGTGGTAGCCGCCGACATAGACGACGTCGATCTTGTTCGACTTCATCTTCGAAACGAGCGAATTGAAATCCTTGTCGCCTTGCGTGTAGGCCTCGTACATCTTCTCCTTGGCGCCGCTCTTGTTGAGCGTCTTCTTCATCTCGTCGGCCAGGCCTTTGCCGTAGGTCGACTTGTCGTGAAGGATGGCGATGTTCTTGCCCTTGAAGTTCTTGGCGACGTACTCGCCGGCGACGCTGCCCTGCTGATCGTCGCGGCCGCAGACGCGGAACGTGTTCCACATGTTGCGGTCGGTGAAGGTCGGATTGGTCGAGGCCGGCGTGATCTGCAGCACGTTGCCGTCCTGATAGGCTTCCGACGCCGGGATCGAGGATGACGAGCAGTAATGCCCGGCCACGAACGGCACCTTCATGCTGGCGAATTTTTCGCCGACGGCGCGGGCCTGCTTCGGATCGCAGGCGTCGTCGCCGATTTCCAGCTTGAGCTTCTTGCCCATCACGCCGCCGGCGGCGTTGATGTCGGCGACCGCGGCGTCGGCGCCGTTCTTGAGCTGGGTGCCGAACGAGGCGTATTGGCCGGTCATCGGTCCGGCGACGCCGATGGTGATATCCTGGGCCGACGCCGCGCCGGCCAACGCCAGAACTCGCGCCCAGCGCCACCCCTGCAAGCCACATCGTCTTCATAGCGTTCTCCTCAAGTTGCGGACCTCTGACCTCATGGTCGCCCCGGCCGCGAGTGTTGGATAGGCGTCATTTTGTCCGGTTTTTGCCGCGGGGTCACCGGGTGATCGGTCGGTTTATGTCCGGAATTTCCTCGGCCGGGCCGCGGCTGCGCCAGGTCAAAGGACCGGTCCGCTCATAGAGCCAATAGTATTGCGTCGCCATTTGGGCGGCCCGCGTCATCCGCCAGGCCAACGAACCGACAATGATGAGATAAAGTGTGTCGGCAAGGTAGGACGCGGGCGACAGCAGGGTGCCCTCGAACAGGGCGAAATGCACGAACCGCACGGCGGCGCCGAGCATCGCCATATAAACCACCACGCTCCAGAACGGTCGCCAGGTCTGGGCAATGGCGCGGCCGGCCAGGAACGCCGCCCCGCCGCCGAGCACGCCGGTGACGAGCGCGATCTGCAACAGTGACTCGGCGGCGTAGAGTTCGTCCATGACTGTCTGGATCGTTGGGCGCCTTTACGGGCGGGTGTGTGATTCAGCTAGGATGGTAGCACACCGGCTCGAACCAGGGCGTTGCAATGCCAAAGTCTTCCCGTCCCAATTTTCTTCTGTTCATTACCGACCAGCACCGCGCCGATTTTTTGGGCTGCTACGGCCATCCGGTGTTGCGGACGCCGCATATCGACTCGATCGCGGCGCGAGGGACGGCGTTCGACCGCTTCTATGTGGCGAGTCCCGGTCTGCCAGCCGAACCGCGCCAGCCTGATGACCGGCCGCATGCCGTCGGTGCATGACGTCCGCTCCAACGGCATTCCGCTGTCGATGAATGCGGTGACCTTCGTCGATCTCTTACGCGACGCCGGCTACAAGACCGCGCTGGTCGGCAAGAGCCATTTGCAGAATTTCACCGGCTACGCACCGATCATCAAGCGGCCGCCGCCGCGCGACGGCTTTCACGAGCCGTCGGCCGGGCTGACGCAGGCGCTGCGCGACCATCTGGCCGAGCCGAAATACGAGCAGGAGACGCCGGACTACTGGAAGAAGCCCGACGCGAAGGTGCAGACGCCTTTCTACGGCTTCGACCATGTGACCTTGGTGCGGGCCCATGGCGACGAGCCGGGCGGCGACTATGACCGCTGGCTCGACGGCGCGCGATCCCAAGGCGAAGAACCTGCTCGGTCCGGACAACAGCCTGCCGCACAACTACACGGTGCCGCAGGCCAATCGCACCGCGGTCCCCGAGGAGCTTTACGCCACCGCATTCCTCGGCGACCGCGCCTGCGCGTATCTCGATGAGGCCGACGACGAGGCGCCGTTCTTCCTGATGGTGTCGTTTCCCGATCCGCATCATCCATTCAATCCGCCCGGCAAATACTGGGACATGTACAAGCCCGAGCAGTTCCCGGTGCCCGAGGCGTTCCAGCGCAACGACTGGACGCCGCCGGCGCTCGTCTCCAACATCATCAAGGACCGCGAGACCGGCAAAGCCAACCTCGCCGGCATGGGCACCATCGGCGTGTCGGCGCGCGAGGCCCAGGAGGCGAGGGCGCTGACCTGCGGCATGATCGCTTGCATCGACGACGCCATCGGCGCGGTGCTCGGCGCGCTCGATAAGAGCGGCAAGCGCGACGACACGGTGGTGATCTTCACCAGCGACCACGGCGACCATCTCGGCGATCACCGGCTGCTGCTGAAGGGCGCCGAGCAGTATCAGAGCATCGTGCGGGTGCCGTTCATCTGGTCCGACCCGCAGGCGCCGGCGCAGCCTAAGCGCACCGATGCGCTCGCCTCGACCCTGGACATCGGCTCGACGATCCTGGAGCGCGCCAAGATCGAGCCGGCGAGCGGCGTCCACGCCAAGAGCCTACTGCCGGTGCTGGGTGGCGGCGCGGTGCGGGATGCGGTGTTCATCCAGTACGACCACCAGGCGTCGAACCCCGGCACCGGCGTACCGGCGCGCGTGCACAGCCTGATCGACGAACGCTACCGGCTTAGCGTGTTCCACGGCACCGGCTGGGGCGAACTGTATGATCTGCAAAACGACCCTGGCGAGTTCGACAATCTCTGGGATAATCCGGCACACGCCAAAATCCGCGCCGCGATGGCGGAGAAGCTGCTGCTGACCGAGATCGAGCACGTCGACCGGGTGCCGCTGCCGACTCGTCGGGCGTGACAATACAATTCGAGGGGGAGCATCGTGCGCAAAACAATCGTTGTAGCCATCATCGCGCTGGCGCTTGCGGCGGGATCGCAGCCGCTGTCGGCGCAGGATTATCCATCACGGCCGGTCCGCGTCGTGGTCCCGTTCGCGCCGGGCGCCGGCACCGATCTGCTCGGACGCCTGGTCGCAGGTGAACTGACGCAGCGGCTCGGCCAGCAGTTCTTCGTCGAGAACAAGCCGGGCGCGGCGGCGCAGCTCGGCACCGATCTTGTCGCCAAATCACCCGCCGATGGCTACACGCTGCTGTGGACCGTCACCGACGGCCTCTCGGTGCTGCCGGCGGTGAAGGCTTCGGTGCCTTATAAGATCCCCGACGACTTCGCCTTTATCGCCGGTGTGAGCCAGATGCCGTTCGTGGTGTCGATCAACGCCAAGGTGCCGATCAAGTCCATGGCCGAACTGATTGCTTATGCCAAGGCGAACCCGGGCAAGCTGAATTTCGGCAGCGCCGGCGTCGGCAGCGCGCCGCACATGGGCATCGCGCTGATCAGCGTCGCGGCCGGCATCGACATGGTGCACGTGCCGTTCGCCGGATTGGGCCCCACGACCAACGCGCTGATCGCCGGCACGGTGGATCTGGCGCTGGTCACGCCGCCATTGATCAAGCCGCATGTCGAGTCCGGTGCGGTCCGCGTCGTGGCGGTGACGGGCAAGGCCCGCCACCCGGTGCTGCCCGACGTGCCGAGCCTGCAGGAGGCCGGCCTGAACGTGACTACGATCGTGAGTTATGGACTCAGCGCGCCGGCCGGCACGCCCGAACCGATCCTGGCGCGGCTCCGCAAGGTGATGACGGAGATGATCGAGGACAAGGCGGTGGTCGAGCGCCTGCGCGTGCTCGGCTACGAGTCCGATCACCTGATCGGCGACGCCTACAAGGACTTCATCGTCAAAGACCTGGAGCAGTGGCGCGCCGTCGCCAAGGCCGCCAACATCAAGATCGAAAACTGAAATACGATCCCAAACGAGCGGATTGGCAGCAACGGCCACGGGCCTTACTGCATATTCAATATCGGCTGAGTGCGTCCATCACCCATGCCAGATACGAATGCGTGCAGCAGAATTGTCGGGTTGCCGACATCGCGGTGGTTGCTACCGCGTACTGCCGCGGTCCTCGGCGGAGAAGCCGGAGCGCTCGACCAGCTTACCCCAGCGCGCGATCTGCTCCTTGATGTTGGGCAGGAGCTGCGGCCCGGTTTCGGCGACGACGTCAAAACCTTGGGCCTCGAGTTTTGATCGCACCTCCGGGTCGGCGTGCGCCACCTTGGCGGCTTCGGTGTAGCGCTTGATAGTGTCGGCGTGCGTGCCCTTCTTCAACAGCAGCCCGAACCACACCCGTGCGGTGAACTCCGGATAGCCAAGCTCGGCGAAGGTCGGCACGTCGGGCGCGAGCTTGTGCCGGCTCGGCCCAGTGATGGCGAGAATGCGGAGCTTGCCAGCCTGATGCTGCGGCACCGTGGTGTTGACCTGGGCGAAGCCGAACTGCGAGTGGCCGGCGACCATTGCGGTGGTCTGCAGCCCTGAGCCGCGATAGGGCACATGGGTGAGGTCGAGATCGAACTTCTCGTTGAGCTGATAGCCGAGAAAGTGCGACGGCGTACCGGGCTGATAGGACGAATAGCTGAGCTTGCCGCGGTTGGCTTTGGCCCAGACTAGAAACTCCGCCAAACTCTTGGCCGGCACGTCCGGATGCACGGCGAAAACCAGCGGCGCCTCGACGCCGCGGATGAACGGGATGAAATCGTCGATCGACCAGCGCTGGTTCTTGAACGCGTTGGGATTGATCTCGGTGAAGGCCTGGGTGCCGATCCAGACATATTGGCCGTCGGCGGGCTGGTCAGCGATGAACTGCGCGGAGCTGTTGCCGTTAGCGCCGGGCTTGTACTCGACGATGATGGTCTGGCCGAGTGCCTTGGCCATCGGATCGGCGACGAGGCGCGCGTAAGGATCGATGGCGCCGCCGGGCGCGGTGCCGATGACGAAATGGATGGTGCCCGATTGCGCGCGCGCGTCAGGCGACGGCATCAGCAGCACCGCCGCCCCGGCAATCGCCAACCGCGCCAGACCTCGAAATTTCATCAATCGCTCCCTCCGCGTTGCATGAAGCCTAGCGGCGCAGGCGCTGCTTGTCTAAGCCCGCTCCGTTTCGCGGCGTCCGCCTTCAAGATAGGCCGCGCGCACCTCGGGCCGCTCCAGCAGTTCGCGTCCCGCGCCGGACAAAGTGATCTCGCCGTTGACGATGACATAGCCGCGGTGGGCGAGCTTGAGCGCATGGAACGCGTTCTGCTCGACCAGGAACACGGTGAGGCGGTCGCGACTGTTGAGCTCGCGGATGGCGCGGAAGATCTGCTGCGCCAGCATCGGCGCGAGGCCAAGCGACGGCTCGTCGAGCAACAGCAGACGCGGCCGGCTCATCAGTGCACGCGCGATTGCCAGCATCTGCTGCTCGCCGCCGGACAGCGTGCCGCCGCGCTGGCGCATGCGCTGCTCCAGCAGCGGGAACAGGGCGCAGACCTTCTGCACGTCTTCGGCGAAATGCGAAGGCTCGGCGACGGTCGCACCCATCTGCAGGTTTTCCAGCACCGTCATGCGCGGAAAGATGCGCCGGCCCTCGGGCGATTGCGCGATGCGGAGCCGCGCGATTTCATGCGACGGCATCTGGGTGATGTCGTGGCCGTCGAAGACGATCGCGCCCTCACTCGCTCGCGGATTGCCGAAGATCGTCATCATCAGCGTGGACTTGCCGGCGCCGTTCGCGCCGATCAGGGTAACGATCTCGCCGTCGTGGACCTCGAGATCGACGCCCTTCAGCGCCATGATGTTGCCGTAGAAGGTTTTGACCCCGCGCACGGCGAGCAGCGGCTCCGTCATAGGCCGACCTCCGCCTCGACCTTCTCGACCTCGTCATCCTCGACGCCGAGATAGGCCGCGATCACCTTCGGGTCGTTGCGGATCGCATCGGCCGTACCGTCGGCAATCTTGACGCCGTAGTCGAGCACCACGATATGGTCGGAAATCTCCATCACCACGCTCATGTCGTGCTCGATCAAGAGGATCGAGATGGCGTGTTCCTTGCGGATAAACTTCAGCAGCGCGTTGAGCTCCGCGCTTTCGCGGGCGTTCAATCCCGCCGCCGGTTCGTCGAGACAGAGCAGCACCGGATCGGTGCACATGGCGCGGGCGATCTCCAAGCGGCGCTGCTCGCCATAGGCGAGCGAACCCGCGGAATCGTCGGCGCGAGGCAGCAGTCCAGTGCGGTCGAGCCAGTAGCGCGCCTTGTCGACCGCAGCGCGTTCGGCGTCGCGATAGACCTTGAGCCCAAGCAGGCCGGCCATGGTGAAGCCCGACGCCGCCATCAGCACGTTATGTTGCGCAACCACCAGGTTCTCCAGTACGGTCATGCCGGGGAACAGGCGGATGTTCTGGAAGGTGCGGGCGACGCGGGCGAGCTTGGCGACGCGGAAGTTCAGGAGCCGCTCCAGCAGGAAGGCGCGGCCGTCTGGATGCTCGAGACGAATGAGGCCGGCGGTCGGCTTGTAGAAACCGGTGATGCAGTTGAACACGGTAGTCTTGCCGGCGCCGTTCGGGCCGATCAGAGCGGTGATATCGCCGCGCCGGGCGTTGAACGACAGATCGTCGACGGCGACCAATCCGCCGAAGCGCATGCTGAGGTGCTCGACCCGCAGGATCGTCTCGGTCGGGCTCATGCCTTGCGCTCGCCGAGATGTAGCGACGGCTCCCGCGTCGAGACGAGGCCGCGCGGCCGCCAGACCATGATCAGTACCATGGCGAAACCGAACACCAGCATGCGGTAGAGCTGGAACTCACGGAACAGCTCGAAGCCGCCGAGCATGACGAGCGCCGCCACCGCGACGCCGAGTTGCGAGCCCATCCCGCCGAGCACGACGATCGCCAGCACCAGCGCCAACTCGCCGAAGGTGAAGGACTCCGGGCTGATAAAGCCCTGGCGCGTCGCAAAGAACGAGCCGGCGAAGCCCGCGAACATCGCGCCGATGGCGAAGGCGGTGAGTTTCGTCGTCGTGGTGTTGATACCGAGCGAGCGGCAGGCGATCTCGTCCTCGCGCATCGCCTCCCAGGCGCGGCCGACCGGCAGCCGTCGGAGGCGAAGCGTGACCCAGTTGGTCAGCAGCGCCAGCGCCAGGATCAGGTAGAACAGGAACACCACGCGGTGGGTCGGTGAATAGTCGAGGCCGAAGGTCGCGGCGAACGAGCCTTCGGCGTCGGCAAAGGGCAGGCCGAAGAAGCTCGGTCGCGGGATGCTGGAGATGCCGTTCGGTCCGCCGGTCAGGTTTTGCCAGTTGAGCAGTACGAGGCGGATGATCTCGCCGAAGGCGAGCGTGACGATGGCGAGGTAGTCGCCGCGCAGCCGCAGCACCGGAAAGCCGAGCAGGATGCCCCAGAACGCCGCGAGGATGCCGGCGAGCGGCAGGCAGATCCAGAACGACAGATGGAAGTGCGTCGCCAGCAGCGCGTAGGAGTAGGCGCCGACCGCGTAGAACGCCACATAGCCGAGATCGAGCAGACCGGCGAGACCGACCACGATGTTCAGCCCCCAGCCGAGCATCACATAGGTCAGCACCAGAATGCCGAGATCGAGCAGATAGCGGTTCTGATAGAACAGCACCGGCACGAGCAGCGCGAAGATCAGGAGCGCTGGGCCGGCGAAGCGGCTGGCGCCGTCGAACAGGCGGGCCACGGACGGCGGCACGGCGCGACCGAGCGGGATCGCGCCGCGGCCGAAGATCAGCGTGCGCAGGAACGAGCCCACGAACACCGCGGCGACCAGGATCGCGAAGGTCTGGAAGCGCGTGGTGATCTCAAGCGCGCCGGTTGAGCCTTGCTCGGTGCGGAGCCCGATCATGAAGAAGAACAGCCCGAACGCCACCGCCCCTGACAGCACGGCGTCCTTCAGCGCAGCGGCGAGGGGAAGCGGTCGAGATGGGCGCGCGCCTGTGGTTACGTCTGCGTTCGCCATCTACCTCGCCTCTGGCCCGGGCGGGGAGGTGAAGCCGCTGCGTTGCAACGTCGCGGACATCCTTGGCTTCACACCTTCTCGACTTCCGGCCGGCCGAGGATGCCGGTCGGCAGGAAGATCAACACGATGATGAGGATCGAGAAGGCGGCGACGTCTTTATACTCGATCGAGAAGTAGGCCGACCAGAACGTCTCGATCAGGCCGATCAAGAGTCCGCCGAGCATCGCGCCCGGAAGCGAGCCGATGCCGCCCAGCACCGCCGCGGTGAACGCCTTCACGCCGGCGACGAAGCCGATGTAGAAGTCGATCACGCCGTAATAGAGCAGGTACATGATGCCGGCGACCGCGGCGAGGGCGGCGCCAATCACGAACGTCAGCGAGATGGTGCGGTCGATGTTGACGCCGAGCAGCGACGCCATCTTCAAATCCTGCTCGCAGGCGCGCATGTCGCGGCCGAGGCGGGTTTTGGCGACCAGCCAGGAGAAGCCGACCATCAGCACCAGCGTGGTGAGCACGACGATGATCTGGATGTTGGACACATCGACGTCGAAGCCCTCGCTCGACATCAGCCGGTGGCCGCCGGTGATGATCGGCGGCAGCGGCTTGACGCGCGCGCCCTGCGCGATCTGCGCGTAGTTCTGCAGGATGATCGACATGCCGATCGCCGAAATGAGCGGCGCCAGCCGATAGCTGTGGCGCAGCGGCCGGTAGGCGATCCGCTCGACGGTCCAGCCATACAGCGCGGTCAGCACCATGGCGATCAGCAGCACCAGGAACAGCGCCAGCGGAATCGAGGTGATGCCCATCGCCAGCAGCGCCAGGAACGCAATCAGCGCGATGAAGCCGCCTATCATGAACACATCGCCGTGGGCGAAGTTGATCATGCCGATGATGCCGTAGACCATCGTGTAGCCGATAGCGATCAGGCCATAGATCGAGCCCAGCGTGATTCCGATGATTAGCTGCTGGACGAAATATTCCATGCGTCCGATCCGCTCCCGGCAGGAGTCTGAGCGCGCGTCCTGGATCGCCGAATCCGGCGCTGTGGCTGCAGTTTCTCGTGCTTAGCAGGGGCGCGCAGGGCGGGCAACGCGCCGGCTGGGCTTTTGCCCAGCCCGATGGTGGGATCGCGCTAACGTTTGGCGGCGGTGCTGTCGCTGGCCGGGCGCACGCCGGACCACGGGTCGTTTTTCGTGGTGGCTGGGCCTTGCGTCTTCAGCCGCTTCATCGTCTCGTTGTAGGCTTTCTCGTTTGCTTTCTTTTCGGCGTCTTCTCTTTCGTACTTCAGCGTCAGCGGGTCCTTGCGTCTGCCCGGTCGGATTGAACTGGGCATACGCCGGTCCCGTCAGCATCGCCATCGTCATCGCTGCCGCAAGAAGGTATCTCATGGTTGCGCCCGGTTGATCGAAGCCTGTCGATGAAATCCCCATACCATCAACCACTCTATCACGGCGGTTTTCCGGCCAAAAGCCGCCCGTAAAGCTCAAGGAAACCGCATGAATCGGCAGAAACCGGAAGATGTCTTGGGGGTCGGGCCGGGCGCCGCGCGGCCGTTCACCGGAGCGGAATATCTGGAAAGCCTGAAGGACGGCCGCGAGGTTTATATCTACGGCGAGCAGGTCAAGGACGTCACCACCCATCCGGCGTTCCGCAACGCCGCCCGCACTATTGCGCGGCTTTATGACGCGCTGCATGACCCGAAGCAGCAAGCCGTGCTGACCTGCCCGACCGATACCGGCTCGGGTTCCTTCACCCACAAGTTCTTCCGTGTCGCGCATTCGCGCGAGGACCTGATCGGCCAGCGCGACGCCATCGCGCACTGGGCCCGGCTGTCTTACGGCTGGATGGGCCGCTCGCCGGACTACAAGGCCTCGCTGATGAATGCGCTCGGCGCCAACTCAGCCTTCTACGAGAAGTTCGCCGCCAACGCCACGAACTGGTACGCGCGCTCGCAGAACCACGTGCTGTTCATGAACCACGCCATCGTCAATCCGCCGGTCGACCGCATGAAGCCGCCGGACCAGATCAAGGATGTGTTCATCAGCATCCAGAAAGAAACCGACGCCGGCATCGTGGTGTCGGGCGCCAAGGTGGTGGCGACCTCGGCGGCGATCACGCACTACAACTTCATGGGCCAGAACGCGGCGATCCCGCTCAACGACACCGATCTGGCCGTGATGTTCATCACGCCGCTCAACGCGCCCGGCGTTAAGGTGATCTGCCGCCCCTCCTACGAGATGACGGCCCAGGTGATGGGCACGCCGTTCGACTATCCGTTGTCGTCGCGCTTCGACGAGAACGACGCCATCTTCGTGTTCGACAATGTGCTGATCCCCTGGGAGAACGTGCTGCTCCACCGCGACATCGAGAAGATCAAGGTGTTCTACCCGCGCTCGGGCTTCCTCGCCGGCTATCAGTTCCAGGGCTGCACGCGGCTCGCGGTGAAGCTCGACTTCCTTGTCGGCGTCATTGCCAAGGCGTTGCGCGCGGCGGGCTCCGACGACTTCCGCGGCAACCAGGCGATGCTCGGCGAGGTGATTGCCTGGCGCAATCTGTTCTGGGCGGTCTCCGACGCCATGGCGATGAACCCGATGCCCTGGGTCGGCGACGCGGTGCTGCCGAACGCGCAGTCCGGCTCGGCCTATCGGGTGTTCGCCGGCGACGCCTATGCGCGGATCAAGGAGATCGTCGAGAAGATCATCGCCTCCTCGCTGATCTATCTGCCGTCATCGACCAAGGACTTCAAGAATCCGGCGATCGAGCCGTATCTGAAGCAATACGTCCGCGGCTCCCACGGCATCGACTACAAGGAGCGCATCAAGATCATGAAGCTGTTGTGGGACGCGATCGGCACCGAGTTCGGCGGCCGCCACGAGCTTTATGAATACAACTATGCCGGCAACCACGAGGATATCCGCATCCACGCGTTGCTCAACGCCAAAGGCTCCGGCGCTTACGACGCCATGATTGCACTGGCCGACCAATGCATGGCCGACTACGACGACAACGGCTGGACCGGCGACACTTGGACCGACAAGGCCTGGACCGATCCCGAGGATATCGCAGGCAGCTCTGCGTAGCGCGCGGAGCGTTGGGCTCGCACCCATCGAAGGAATCCCCTACATTGCGCCCATGAGCTGGATCGACCAACACCCCGACATGGCGGGCGCCTTCGGCGCCATCGCGGAAACCAAGAGCGTGGATCAGAAGACGTTCCGGGAGGCGATGAGCCGCCTTGGCGCCGCTGTGCATGTCATCACCACCGATGGGCTCAGCGGCAAGACCGGGTTCACGGCGACCGCGGTCGTCTCGGTGTCGGACGCGCCGCCGACCTTGCTGGTCTGCCTTAATCGCGGCGCCACCAGCATGCCGATCCTGCGCGGCAACGGCGTGTTCTGCGTCAACACGCTCCGCGCCGGCGACGAACTGATCGCCGACACCTTCGCGGGCCGCACCAAGGTCGCCCGCGAGTCGCGCTTCGACGCCGGCGAATGGAAAACCCTGTCGACCGGCTCGCCCGCCTTGATGAGCGCGGTGGTCGCCTTCGACTGCCGGGTGATCGAAATCAAGGCGGTCGCGTCCCATGACATTTATTTCGGCATGGTCGAGGCGATCCATCAGGGCGCCTCCGGCGCCGCGCTCGTTTATCACGACCGCCTGTACAAGCAGGTCTGACGCGCCGCTTGTTTGAATCGAATGGGATGTTCCCGCGTCACGCCCTGGTGGCAAATTCACCGCACAATGGCCCTTGTTCCAAGCGGAACGTACGCCGCCCGCCAAGCATTGATTCAGGTCGGGCGGAGAAACCTCCTAGGAGCAGGACATGACGCAGCAGAACCAGAACCCGAATCGTGACCAGCAGCAGCAGAACAATCCAAAGCCTGGTCAGCCGGGTCAGCAGCAGGGCGGCGGGCAGCAGAAGCCGGGCCAGCAGTCCGGTCAGGGCGGCCAGCAGGGCCAGCAAGGCGGCCAGAAGCCGGGCGGCCAGAGCGGCCAAAGGGATCAGAACCGCTAGTTAAATTCGATAGTTGAACGATAAAGCGAGGCCCCGCCGGTTTGGCGGGGCCTTCGTTTATCCACCTTGTCCACCAACGGTGCGGTTCTACCAGCGCGCCGGTTTCCGAAGTCCGGCCGCTCGCCTATTCTTGCGCCATGGCCACGGTGACGGCGCTGCCGCTGTTTCATCTTTATGGCGATCCGCCGGACGATCAGGCGTTCGACTTCATTCATGTCGAAACCATCGCGTCGCGCTCGGCAGCACACGACTGGCTGATCCGCGCGCACCGGCATCGCAATCTTTTCCAGATTCTTCTGATCGAGCGCGGCGGCGGCGAGATGACCTTCGAGGCGGCGAGCCTGCCGTTTGCGGCGCCAGCCGCGATCCTGGTGCCGCCGACCACGGCGCATGGCTTCCGCTTCCATCCCGAGGTGACCGACGGCTGGGTGGTGAGCTTCACCGAGGACGTCGCCGAAGCGCTAGGCGAGCGCTCCGGCGAGGCGCTGAAGCGGCTGAAGGCCCTCGCCGCCGAGCCGGTGATCCCGCTCGGCCATGCCGCCGAGATCAAGCGGCTGGCGACGCTCTGTTCTGACCTGCATGAGGAAAGCTTCTTGGCGCGCGAGGGCTTCCGCCTGGCGATGCGCGGGCTGCTCGCTCTGATCGCGATCGAAGTGGCGCGGCTTGCCGCGAGCCGCGCCCGCACCGGCGTGGTGACCTTGGCGCCGGCCGACTCCACCGTCGAAGCGCTGCGCCGCCTGGTCGAGGAGCATTTCCGCAAAGAGCGGCTGATCAGCTTTTACGCCGAGAAGCTCGCCATCACGCCCGACCGGCTCAACGATCACGTCAAGCGCGTCAGCGGCGTGACCGCCGGCCATCTGATCCGCCAGCGTGTGTTGACCGAGGCCAAGCGCGCGCTCGTCTTCACCGGCCAGCCGATTCACGAGGTGTCCTACGATCTCGGCTTCGCCGATCCGTCGCACTTCGCGCGCTTCTTCCGCAAACAGACCGGCACAACCCCGCAGCAGTTCCGCGAGGGCAGGGGCGGGTAGCCGCGGCTGTTTTTCACCCGGTGGCAAAATTCAGGGCAGCTTGCCGAGTTCCTTCAAGACGGTCTCGGCCTCCTTGAACGCATGGTTGCCGGCCGGCACGCCGCAATAATTCGCCTGCTGGAGGATGATCTCCTTGATGTCGTCGGCGGAGAACCCGCCGACGGTAAGCGCGGCGCGCACGTGCATGCGGAATTCCTCCCAGCGGCCGATCGCGAGCATGGTGCCGATCACCAGGATGCGGCGCGTGCGATCGTCGAAGTGCGGGCGAGTCCAGAGGTCGCCCCATGGACCGCGGGTGATGTGGTCGATCCATTCTTCGTTGAAGGCGTTGCGGCCGGCCTTCGAGCGGTCGACCCATTCGTCGCCCAGAACGCGGCGGCGCGCCGCGTCGCCGCGCGTGAGACGTTCATCGTCGTCGTTGCCCACTCCTGAGTGCCTCCTTAGTGCGTCAAAAAATTCAGCACCGCGTCGGTGTAGGCCTTGGGCTGCTCGATGTTGGACAGATGCGCGGCCTCGAGCGAGACGATCTTCGAGCCTTTGATCATCTTGTGAATTTCCTCGCCGTACTCCGGCAAGGTCGCCGGGTCCTTGGCGCCGACGATCACCATGGTCGGCGCGGTGATGGTCGGGGTCGAGGCGCGGAAATCCATGTCGCGCACCGCCTCGCAGCAACCGATGAAGCCGTCGAGCTTGGTCGCTGTGAACATCTCGACCACTTTGCCGACCGGTCCGGGCGACGCGTAGCGGAAGCCCTTGGTGAACCAGCGCTCCATCTGTGGAGCGGAGAGCTTTTCGAGGCCGTTGTCGCGGGCAAACTTGATGCGATCGTGCCAGGGCTGCTTGTCGGCGTAGTAATAATGCGTGTTGGAGAGGACGAGCTTCTCGACGCGGTCGCGCGCATTGGCGCCCATCCATTGCCCGACCATGCCGCCCATCGACAACCCGCACCAACTGAACTTCTTGGCGCCGGCGGCGTCGGCGACGGCCAGCGCGTCACCGCCCAGCATGTCCATCGAGTACGGCCCCTTCGGCGCCCCGGACTTGCCGTGACCGCGCCGATCGTAGCGCACCAGGCGGAACTGCTTCGACCAGGCTGGGGCCTGGTCGTCCCACATGTGCAGGTTGGTGCCGAGCGAGTTGCACAGCATCAGCACCGGCGCAGCGGCCGGGCCTTCGACCTCGTAGTTGATCGGGCAGCCGTCCTTGGCATTGGCGGTGGGCATCGGTTTCCTCGTGCTTGCGGTTGTTGTGACGATAAGACGATCAGGAGAACTTGAATTTGTCTTTGTCGGGCGGGACGGTTTCGGCATCCGTCCGGGTCAGCACATCCATGAGAGCGCCGGCGGGTTGCGCCTCGCGCGGGCGGCGCCGTCTCGGGCACCGCGGAGGGCGTGGGCGGCGGTGCCTCAGCGGCGGTTGCTTTCGGTGCGTCGGCGACCGGCGGCAGTCGCGCGGCGACCGGCAATGGCACCTTGGCCGGCCGTGCTGCCGGCGGGGACGGCGGTTTGATCTCTGTCCGGCTATCGGGCCGGCGCGGCGTCCGCATCTGGCTCGTGACCACCAGGCGATCGATGAAGGTCTGCGCCGAACCCTGGTAGGTCAGCGGGATGAAAAGCTTTTCGATCTCCAGCCCGCTCAGTTGCGCCTTGATGCGAAGGTCGTTCGAGCAACACCTCCTTGAACGGGCGCTTCTCCTGCGCGGCCTTCTGGCTGAGCTCCCGCACCAGCGCGTGGGCTTCGGCGCGCCCCACTTTTTCGGCGAGCGCAAACGACACCGCCTCGGCCATGATCTGTCCGCCGGTCAGTTCAAGATTGGCACGCAGGCGCTCGACGTCGATCTCAAGACCCTCTGCGATCTCGACCACGGCGCTGAGCGCGCCCGGACGTGACCAGCGCCAGCGTGGGGAACGTCATCCAGTCGGTGTGCCAGCCGCCAGGAGCACGTTCATGCTCCTGGACCTGGGCGGCCAGGAGCGTCGCGACCAGATTGGGGGCGACCGCTGCGGCCGACAGCGCAGCCGCAGCGCCAACCGGATTGCGCTTGTGCGGCAAGGTCGAGGAGCCGCCGCGGCCGGGCGCGCCCGGCTCGAATGCCTCGCCGACCTCGGTCTGCATCATCAGCGTCACGTCGCGGGCGATCTTGCCGCAGGTGCCGGCGAGGATGCCGAAGCAGGCCGCGATCTCGGCGAGACGGTCGCGGTGGGTGTGCCAGGGCGCCTCGGGAAGTTGCAGGTCGAGCAGCGCCGCCATCCGCTCGGACACGCCGAAGCCGTGCTCGCCGAGCGCCGCCAAGGTGCCGGCGGCGCCGCCGAATTGCAGCATCAGCGCCTCGCGGCGGAGCCGCAGCAGCCGTTCGCGCGAACGCGCCAGCGCCGCGCCATAGCCTGCAAGCTTGAGCCCGAACGGCATCGGCAGCGCGTGCTGCATCAGGGTGCGCGCCACCGACAGCGTGCGGCGGTGGCGGCCGGCGAGGGTGGTGAAGCCCTTGATCGCGCGGTCGAGGTCGGTCGAGCAGCGCGTCGATCGCGGCGCGCAGCTCCAGGACCAGCGCGGTGTCGATGACATCCTGGCTGGTGGCGCCCCAGTGCACCACATTGGCTGCCGCCGGATCGCGGGCGGCAACAGCTTGCGTCAGCGCCTGGACCACCGCGATGGCGATGTTGCCGGACGGCGCCTGCGCCTCGACGAGTGCTGCGATGTCATAAAGCGTGGCGTCGCAGGCCTCACTGATGGCGGCAGCGCCTGTGGCGCTGATCACGCCGAGGGCCGCTTCGGCGCGGGCCAGCGCCGCCTCGAAGTCGAGCATGCGCTGCAGCCGCGCCCGGTCGCTCATGATGGCGCGCATCGCGGCGCTGGCGTAGAGCGGCGTCATCAGCTGGGACGTCATCGGCGTGTCGGTCATTGCGCCCCATTAGACCCGCCCGGGCGGCCTCCGCCAACCCCGGCAACGGAGGCCGTGACGGTGCTATGCTGAAACGCTCTTTCCAGGCGCGGCCCAAGGGCTTAAGTCCTGACGTGAACGGCGTAACGGAGGATTTTCGATGGCGATGACAATGTCGGGCGAGCAGCAGCTTCCGGCCTCGCGCGAGACGGTCTGGGCCAAGCTCAACGACCCGGAGGTGCTCAAGGCCTGCATCCCGGGCTGCCAGAGCCTGGAGGTGACCGGAGAAAACGAGTTTCTCGCCGTAGCCACCAACAGGGTCGGGCCGGTGAAGGCCACGTTCAAAGGCAAGGTGCGGCTGACCGACCTCGATCCGCCGAACGGCTACAAGATTTCCGGCGAGGGCGACGGCGGTATCGCCGGCTTCGCCAAGGGCGGCGCCAGCGTCAATCTGACCGAGAAGGATGGCGGCACGCTGCTGACCTACAATGTCGAGGCGCAGATCGGCGGCAAGCTCGCCCAGCTTGGCCAGCGGCTGGTCAACGGAGCGGCCAAGAAACTCGCCGACGACTTTTTCACCAAATTCGCCGCGGCGGTGAAGGCCTAGCGGGCATGCGCCCATGCGGCGCGCGCCCTTGACCCTGGCGGCTTCCAAGGTTCAAGTTGCTCTTGTTCCAAAGACGGAAATAGGCGAAAAACGCTTAGTTTCGGGCAACTTTGGGATGCCGGATCGCAAATCCGGCTTGAAATAAGGGCCGTTGGGCCCGGGTCTTTGAGGAGGAATGCCGATGCCTGCCGTTTCGCTGACGGTGAACGGGAAAGCCGTCACCGCCGATGTCGATCCCCGCACGCTGCTGGTTCAGTTCCTGCGCGAGCATCTGCGGCTCACCGGCACGCATGTCGGCTGCGACACGTCGCAGTGCGGCGCCTGTCTCGTGCATATCAACGGCGTTGCCGTGAAGTCCTGCACAACGCTGGTGCTGCAGGCCGAGGGCGCCAACGTGCTCACGATCGAGGGCCTTGCTGCGCCGGACGGTCCGCTGCATCCGATGCAGGAGGCGTTCCGCGAGAACCATGGATTGCAGTGCGGCTTCTGCACGCCCGGCATGGTGATGTCGGCGGTCGACATGGTTCGCCGCAAGGGCCACGATCTCGACGAGCACACCATCCGCCAGGAGCTTGACGGCAACCTGTGCCGTTGCACCGGCTACCACAACATCGTCAAGGCGATCGCGGCGGGCGCGAAAGCCATGAAGGGGTCGTCGCCGGCCGCGTAACCTCTTTCGGGAGCAGCGCCGCGTCGCAGGAATAAGGGAAACGACTTCGATGTATGAATTCAAGTATCACCGCCCCACCACGGTCCGTCAGGCGGCCAATCTGCTGACCAAGTTTTCCGAGGCGAAGCTGCTGGCCGGCGGCCACTCGCTGATCCCGGTGATGAAGCTCAGGCTCGCCAAGCCCTCCGACATCGTCGATCTCAGCCAGGTCGAAGGTCTCTCCGGCATCGAGTTGAAGGGCCGCTCGATCGTGATCGGCGCCATGACCAAGCACGGCGAAGTGGCGAATTCCCAGGTGGTGAAGGATGCGCTGCCGGTGCTGGCCGAAGTGCCGGGTTCGATCGGCGATCCGGCGGTGCGCCATCGCGGCACCATCGGCGGCTCGCTCGCCAACAACGATCCGAACGCCGATTATCCGGCGGCGGTGCTCGGCCTCGGCGCGACCATCATTACCAACAAGCGCCGCATCGCGGCCGACGATTTCTTCAAGGGCATGTTCGACACCGCGCTCGCGCCCGATGAGATCATCACCAAGGTGCAGTTCCCGATCGCCAAGAAGGCGGCCTACGAGAAGTTCAAACATCCGGCCTCGGGCTTTGCCCTGGTCGGCGTGTTCGTTTCCAAGCGCGGCTCCGACATCCGCGTCGCGGTGACCGGGGCGGGCTCGAACGGCGTGTTCCGCGTGGCGAGCTTCGAGGAGGCGCTGAAGAAGCGCTTCTCGCCGAAGTCGATCGAGGGCATGACGATCCCCGCCGACGGCATGAACTCCGACATCCACGGCAGCGCCGAATACCGCGCCCATCTGGTCGCCGTGTTGGCGCGCCGGGCGCTCGCAAAGGCCTAGCCAGTTCGGCTGCGGCGACATATTTGCATTGTGCGGCGTGATGCCCGGCCCTGTGCCGGGCATCAACGTTTCGGGCGCGGCATGACAGGACAGCCGGGATAGCCGCGACAACAAGGGCCTGACGGAGTAAGTTGCCAGCGATGAAACAAGACACCAAAAAGGCCGTTCCGGACTCCATCGACGCCACGCTGAAACTGCTCGGTGAAGCCAATTATCTCGCCGACCGCTCGCTCTCGACCGTGCTGTTCCTGGCGCTGCGGATGGGCCGGCCGATCTTCCTCGAAGGCGAGGCGGGCGTCGGCAAGACCGAGATCGCCAAGGTGCTGGCATCGACGCTCGGCCGCCGGCTGATCCGCCTGCAATGCTACGAGGGCCTCGACGTCGCCTCCGCGGTCTACGAGTGGAATTACGCGGCGCAAATGATCGCGATCCGCGCCTCCGAAGCCGAGGGCGAGCGCGACAGCAAGCGCATCCAGAACGATGTGTTCTCCGAGCGCTTCCTGATCAAGCGGCCGCTGTTGCAGGCGCTGGAGCCGGATCCCGCCGGCGCGCCGGTGCTGCTGATCGACGAGCTCGACCGCAGCGACGAGGCGTTCGAGGCGTTCCTGCTCGAAGTGCTGGCCGACTTCCAGGTGACGATCCCCGAGCTTGGTACGGTCAAGGCCGAGCATCCGCCGATCGTCGTCATCACCTCGAACCGCACCCGCGAGATTCACGACGCGCTGAAGCGCCGCTGTCTTTATCACTGGGTCGGCTATCCGACAGCGACGCGCGAATTGGAGATCGTCCGCGTCAAGGTGCCGGGCGTCGGCAAGAAGCTGTCCGAACAGGTGGTCGGCTTCGTGCAGGCATTGCGCAAGCAGGACCTGTTCAAGTCGCCGGGAGTCGCCGAGACGCTGGACTGGGCGACGGCGCTGTCCGAACTCGACGCGGTGGCGCTCGATCCGGCGACCGTGTCCGACACGCTCGGCGTGCTGCTGAAGTATCAGGATGACATCGCGCGGCTCGAAGGCGGCAAGGTCAAGGAGCTGCTCGACCAGGTGCAGGCGGAGTTGCGCGCCGCAGAGTGAGTGTCGCGCTGGTCGCGGGTCGATGAGACGTTATGACTGACACAACACCCCCCTCCCAACGGCGTGCGGCTGTCGACTTCCCCGCAAGGGGGAAGTTGAAGGCGGTACCGGTGACGATGCCAAGGATGTCACGCAAGACCCCGAAGGCCGCCTCGCCGAAAACATCCTCTACTTCGCACGCGCGCTGCGTGCCGCCGGCATTCCGCTCGGGCCGGGCTCGGTGCTCGATGCACTCGCCGCGGTGCGGGCCGCCGGTGTCGGCGGCAAGGAGGACTTCTACTGGACGCTGCACACGGTGTTCGTGAAGCGGCACGAGCATTCGGTGCTGTTCGACCAGGCGTTCAAGATTTTCTTTCGCAAGCGCGGCTATCTCGAACGGCTGATCGCGATGATGTCGCCGGAGATGACCGGCGCGCCGGCGCAAGGCGAAACGCCGCAGGCGTCGCAGCGCGTGCTCGATGCGTTGTTCCAGGGCGCCGAGAAGATCGAGCGCGAGAAACAGGAGATCGAGCTCGACGCCCGCTTCACCGTGTCCGACCGCGAGGTGCTGGAGCAGAAGGACTTCGCGCAGATGAGCGCGGCCGAGATCGCCCAGGCCAAGGACGCCATCAAACGCATGGTGCTGGGCTTCGACCACGTCAAATCACGCCGGCTGACGCCGCATCCGCACGGCCATCGCATCGATCTGCGCCGCACGCTCCGCGCCAGCATGAAGGGCGGCGGCGCGCTGATCGATCTGAAATACCGCGGGCCGAAGACCAAGATGCCGCCGGTCGTGGCGCTGCTCGATATCTCCGGCTCGATGAGCCAGTACACCCGGCTGTTCCTGCATTTCCTCCACGCCGTCACCGATGCGCGAAAGCGGGTGCACACCTTCCTGTTCGGCACCCGGCTGACCAACGTGTCGCGGGCACTCAAGGAGAAGGACCCGGACGAGGCGCTGGCCGCGTGCTCGGCGAGCGTGCTCGACTGGTCGGGCGGCACGCGGATCGCCACCTCGCTTGCGGTGTTCAACAAGCAATGGTCGCGCCGGGTGCTGACCCAGGGCGCGGTGGTGCTGCTCTTCACCGACGGCCTCGAACGCGATCCCGACGAGCGGCTGGGCTTCGAGATCGACCGCTTGCACCGGTCCTGCCGGCGGCTGATTTGGCTCAATCCGCTGCTGCGGTTTTCCGGCTTCGAGGCCAAGGCCCGTGGTATTAAAGTGATGTTGCCGCACGTTGACGAATTGCGGCCAATACACAATTTGGAGTCGATGGCGGACCTTTGCCGGGCGCTTTCGGAACATGGCAGTCATGTCGATCCGAAAACCTGGCTGGCCAAGATCGCGTGATATATGGTCGTATATAACGGTTAGGCCTGAGAATCAGGCGTTTTAAGGCACTGGAGGCGTTACATGCTGGCAAGGGACGAGGATATTCTCAAAGCCGCCGAGGATTGGAAGAAGGCCGGGCGCGGCGTGGCGGTGGCGACCGTGGTCGAGACCTGGGGCTCGGCGCCCCGGCCGGTCGGCTCCAATCTCGTGATCGACGACCAGGGCAATTTCCTGGGCTCGGTGTCGGGCGGTTGCGTCGAGGGCGCGGTGGTGACCGAAGCCATCGACGTGATCGAGAGCGGCAAGCCGCGCACCCTGGAGTTCGGCGTTGCCGACGAGACCGCCTGGAAGGTTGGGCTGTCCTGCGGCGGCAAGATCCGCGTGTTTGTCGAGAAGGTCGAATAGGTCGGCGCGAAGCGGCGTTCGGAGGATGATGGCGTGAAACTTGAAATCCTGAAGGCCCTGAACGAAGAGCGTAGCGCGCGCCGGACCGTCGTCGTCGTCACCAACCAGGACAGCGGCGCGCAGCGCCTGGTCAAGGGCGCCGACATCCGCAACGATCCGCTCAAGGACGTTCTGGAGAAGCACATCCGCTCGGCCAAGAGCGGCATCGAGGACACGCCGGAAGGCAAGGTGTTCCTCACCGTTCACGTGCCGTCGCCGAAGCTCGTCATCACCGGCGCGGTGCACATCAGCCAGACCTTGGCGCCGATGGGGCAACTGCTCGGCTACGACGTCACCATCGTCGATCCGCGCACCGCGTTTGCCAGCATCGAACGGTTTCCCGACGTCAAGGTGATCGCCGAATGGCCGGACGTGGCGCTGCCGCCGATCGGCATCGACCATTACACCGCCTTTGTCGCGCTGACGCACGATCCGAAGATCGACGATCCGGGGCTCGCCCTCGCGCTGAAAAGCGATTGCTTCTATATCGGCGCGCTCGGCTCGCGGAAAACCCACGCCCGCCGCGTCGAGCGGCTCAAAGCCGAGCGCGGCTTTACCGACAACGACATCGGCCGCATCCATTCGCCGATCGGTCTCGACATCGGCTCGGTGTCGCCCGCCGAGATCGCGGTCGCCATCATCGGCGAGATCACTCAGAAGCTGCGGCAAGAGCCTGCATGAGAACCGTCATAAGCGCCGTCACGCGAGCGTCTTCATGAAGTTCGGCCCGGTCCCGCCGCGCGAGGCTGAAGGCGCCACCGCGGTCCACACCATCCGCCAGGGTTCGCTGGTGCTCAAGAAGGGCACGCTGATCGGCGCCTGCCGAGGTTGCGGCGCTGGAGGCGGCCGGCATCAAGGATGTGGTGGTGGCGCGGCTCGAACCGGGCGACGTGTCCGAGGACAAGGCCGCGGCCGAGATCGCCAAGGCGGTGGCCGGGCAGGGCGTGCACGTCGATCGCGCCTTTACCGGCCGCGCCAATCTGTTTGCGGAAGCGGCCGGCGTGCTGGTGGTCGACAAAGACGGCCATCGACCGGTCTCAACCGGGTCGACGAGGCGATCACCTTCGCGACGCTGCCGGCGTTCAAGCCGGTGGTCGAGGGCGAGATGATCGCCACGGTGAAGATCATTCCGTTCGCGACCAGCGAAGCCTCGCTGAAGGGGGCGCTGGCTGCTGCCGGCAAGCCGTTCATCCGCGTCGCGCCCTACACGATCAAGAAGGTCGGCGTGGTCTCGACCTTGCTGCCCGGCCTTGCCACCAAGGTGGTCGAGAAGACCTTGCGGGTGATGCGAGGATCGCCTGACGCCGGCCGGCGCCAGCATCGTCGCCGAGCGCCGCGTGCCGCACGAGCAGGGCGCGGTCGCCAAGGCGGTCGATGAGGTGCTGAAAGAAGGCGCTGAGCTGGTCGTGGTGTTCGGCGCCTCCGCCATCGCCGACCGGCGCGACGTGATCCCGGCGGCGGTCGAAGCGATCGGCGGGCGCATCGAGCATTTCGGCATGCCGGTCGATCCCGGCAATCTGATGCTGATCGGGCAGGCGCGGGGCCAGCCCATTCTCGGCGCGCCTGGCTGCGCGCGCTCGCCCAAGGAAAACGGCTTCGACTGGATTCTGATGCGGCTGCTCGCCGGCCTTGCCGGTGTCGCGCGAGGACGTCACCGGCTTCGGCGTCGGCGGGCTGTTGATGGAAATCGTGACGCGGCCGCAGCCGCGCGCCGAGCCCGAGCCCGAGAAGGGGCAGCGGATCGCGGCCGTTCTGCTCGCCGCCGGCCGCTCGACCCGCATGGGCGGGCCGAACAAGCTGTTGGCCGAGATCGGCGGCCGGCCGCTCGTCCGCATCGCCGCCGAGCAGGCGCTGGCCTCGCGCGCCCGTCCGGTGATCGTGGTGACCGGCCATCAGCGCGACAAGGTCGAGGCGGCGCTGCAAGGCCTCGATGTGCGAACCGTGCACAACCCGAATTTCGCCGAGGGGCTTTCGACCTCGGTGAAGACCGGACTTGCGGCGGTGCCCGAGACGGCCGATGGCGCCATCGTCTGCCTCGCCGACATGCCGCAGGTGAGCGCGCCGCTGATCGACAAGCTCGTCGCCGCGTTCGATCCCGAGCGCGGCGCGCTGGTGGTGATCCCGACCATCGACGGCAAGCGCGGCAATCCGGTGGTCTGGGCGCGGCGCTTCTTCCCCGAGTTGATGGCGACTCGACGGCGACGTCGGCGCCCGCCATCTGATCGGCCGCTATCCAGAAGCGGTCGCCGAAGTGCCGCTCACCGACACCGCGGCCCTGGTCGATGTCGATACGCCTGAGGCCTTCGATCCGGGTCAAAGCCGAGCTGGAAGGCGCCTGAGCGGCGCGTCCGCGATCGCAACCGTTACCTCCGATTAACGACTTTGGTCTTTGATGCCGCGTCGTCTTCGGGGGAAGGCTATGCGTGATTTTCTGCGTGCCGGCATTGCCGCGGCTGCTGTGTTCGGGCTGATCTCAACTCATGTCACGCAGGCGCAAGCCGCCGGCGCCCTCGCGGTCGGGGCCTGTGCCGCCTACGGCTATGCCTACGACTATCCTTCGTCGGAAGCCGCCCAGGCGGCCGCGATCGAGAAATGCGGCGACACCTGCAAAAAGGTCGTCACCACCAACAAGGGCTGCGTCGCGCTCGCGGTCGACGGCCACAAGCCCTGCGGCCCAAATGGCTATGCCAATGCGCCCAAGCTCGGCGCGGCGCAGAACACCGCGCTGAAGCACTGCTACAAATACGGCGGCAAGGACTGCGTGATCCGGGCCTGGATCTGCGACGGCAAGAAGGGCTGACGCCGGTCGGCGCAGGCGGCCACGGCGGCAGTCCATTCCAGCATTTTGAAGAGGCTGCGAGGCCGGGGCCTTGCAAGCCGGGCTGACTCTGCCTTAAATTATGACTGACCAGTCAGTCATTTTATATAGTTCAGCCGGTACAGTTGAGCGTCATGGCCAGAACCGCAAAACACAGGGCAAGTCGGCCGGTTTCGGAGGCATCGCCTCCGCGCGTGGGCCGTTCGTCCGCAGGCGCCCGCGCCAAGCGCAGCGCCGAGCGGCGCGATGCCATCCTGGCGGCGGCGCTCGGACGAGTTCGCCGCGCGCGGCTTTGCCGCGACCCGCCTCGATGACGTCGCGCGCCGCGCCGATGTCGCCAAGGGCACGATCTATCTGCACTTCGCCGACAAGGAGACGCTGTTCGAGGAGCTCATCCGCATGGAGCTAAGCCCCGTGGTCGCCGCGCTGGAGAACGTCTCCCACGCCGACATTCCGTTCCGCGCGGTGACCGGCCAATTGATCGAAGTGTTCGCCCGCGAGATTTTCGAGACGCGCCGCAAGGACGTCATCCGCCTGGTCATCACCGAAGGTCCGCGCTTTCCCAAGCTTGCCGAATTCTACTACCGCGAAGTGATCTCGCGGGTGATGGAGACGATCCGCGCCATGCTGCGCCGCGCCCACGAGCGCGGTGAGCTGAAGACCGACGCGCTGGTTCGTTTTCCGCAGTTGCTGGCGGCGCCCGGCATCGTCGCGATCATCTGGAGCGGGTTGTTCGATCGCTTCGAGCCGCTCGATGTCCGCGCGCTGATGCGGGCGCATTTCGACGTGCTGCTCGGTTCCGGAGGCGCGGCATGACGGCCCATCGCATCGCGCTTGTTGGCGCCGCCTTGCTGGCGCTCGCGGCCTGTTCGCAAGACCGCGGATCCCGGATACCAGGGCTGGGTCGAGGCCGATCTGATCTTTGTCAGCCCCGACGAGGCCGGCCGGGTCGAGACGCTGTCGGTGCGCGAAGGCGATGTGGTCGAGAAGGGCGCGCCGCTGTTCACCGTCGATCCCGATCTGCAGCAGGCCGACGTCGACATGGCGAAGGCGTCGGTGATCAACGCCACCCAGGCCTACGAGCGCGCGCAGGCGCTGCTCAAGACCCAGGCCGGCACCCAAAAGACCGTGGAGGATGCCGAGGCGACCTTGCGCACCGCGCAGGCGCGGCTCGCCTCCGCGCAGACGCGGCTGGCTCGCCGCAAGGCGGCAAGCCCGGTGACCGGTTCGGTCCAGCAGATCTACTACCGGCCGGGCGAGCTGGTGCCGGCCGGCCGGCCGGTGGTGTCGCTGCTGCCGCCGGGCAACATCAAGATCCGGTTCTTCGTGCCGGAGACGGTGCTGGCGAAGGTCGCGCTGGGTGCGGCGGTGACGATCCACTGCGACGGCTGCAAGGCCGACGTGCCGGCCAAGGTGACGTTCATCTCGCGCACTTCGGAGTTCACGCCGCCGGTGATCTACAGCCTCGACGAGCGCTCCAAGCTCGTGTTCCTGATCGAGGCCCGCACCGAAACGCCGGGCGATCTTCGCGTCGGCCAGCCGGTCGATGTCCGCTTCGCGGAGGCCCGCAAGTGAGCGCCGCAGCCGACATCGTGATCGATGTCCACGGCCTGACCAAGACCTTCGACGGCCGCGCGGTGGTCCGCAATCTGTCGCTGCAGGTCAAGCGCGGCACGATCTACGGCTTTCTCGGTCCCAACGGCTCCGGCAAGACCACCACGATCCGCATGCTGTGCGGTCTGCTGACGCCCGACGAGGGCACCGGCACTTGTCTGGGCTACGACATCCGCACCGAGACCGAGAAGATCAAGCGCCAGATCGGCTATATGACGCAGCGCTTCAGCCTCTACCAGGACCTGTCGGTGAAGGAGAACCTGGAGTTCGTCGCGCGCATCTACGGCTTGCCGCAGCCGGTCAATGCGGCGCGCGAGATGATCGAGCATCTCGGCCTCACCGGCCGCGAGAACCAGATCGCCGGGCTGTTGTCCGGCGGCTGGAAGCAGCGGCTCGCGCTCGGCGCCTGCACGTTGCCGCATCCGCAGCTTCTGCTGCTCGACGAGCCGACCGCCGGCGTCGATCCCAAGGCCCGGCGCGAGTTCTGGAACGAGATTCATGCGCTGGCTGCGCGCGGCCTCACGGCACTGGTTTCGACCCACTACATGGACGAGGCCGAGCGCTGCCACGAGATCGCGTATATCGCCTATGGCGAACTCTTGGCGCACGGCACGGTGGACGAGGTCGTGAAACAGTCCAATCTCACCACCTACAGCGTGACCGGCGAGGGCCTGGTGCAGCTTGCCGCCGAGCTTGAGAAACAGCCCGGCGTCGACAGCGTCGCGCCATTCGGCACGAGCCTGCACGTGTCCGGCCGCGACCGTGCGGCGCTGGAGGCCGCCATCGCGTCCCATCGCGACGATGCGAAGCTCGACTGGAAGCCGATCGAAGCCTCACTGGAAGACGTCTTCATCGGGCTGATGGCGCAGGCCAAGGATAACGTGTCATGAGCGCTATTCTCCGATCTCATTCGTGGCGGCTTCTGGCGGCGGGTCGGCGCCATGATCCGCAAGGAATTCGTGCAGCTTCGCCGCGACCGCGTCACCTTCGCCACCATCGTCACCATGCCGCTGATGCAGCTCGTGCTGTTCGGCTATGCCATCAACACCCAGCCGCGCGGATTGCCGACCGCGGTGCTGCTGCAGGAATCGAGCGACGTCGGGCGCTCAATCCTCAAGGCGCTGGAAAACACCAAATACTTCAAGATCACGCAACAGGTGCGGGACGAGGCCGAGTTCGACCGCGTGCTGGCCTCGGGCGAGGTGCTGTTTGCGATCGAGATTCCGCGCGGCTTCGAGCGCGCGCTGCGCCGCGGCGACCGGCCGGCGCTGCTGGTGGCGGCCGACGCCACCGATCCGGTGGCGACCAGCACGGCGCTCGCCGCGCTGAACAACATCGTATCGCTGGCGCTCCGCAACGACCGCGCCATTCCCGACAGCAGCGCGCCGCCGTTCGAGATCCGCACCCACGCCCGCTACAACCCGGCCGCATCGAGCCAGCTCAACATCGTGCCCGGCCTGATGGGAACGATCCTGACCTTGACCATGCTGATCTTCACCGCGCTGTCGGTGACCCGCGAGATCGAGCGCGGCACCATGGAAAGCCTGCTGTCGATGCCGATCACGCCGCTCGAGATCATGCTCGGCAAGATCGTGCCCTATGTGCTGATCGGGTTTTTCCAGGCGGCGCTGATCGTTGGCGCGGGCGTCGTGCTGTTCGACGTGCCGATCTTCGGCAATCTGTTGCTGCTGGCGCTGCTCTCGACCCTGTTCATCGCGACCAATCTCGCGGTCGGCTACACGTTCTCGACCTTGGCGCAGAACCAGCTTCAGGCCATTCAGATGGCGATGATGTTCTTCCTGCCGAACATGCTGCTGTCGGGCTTCGTGTTCCCGTTTCTCGGCATGCCGGTCTGGGCGCAATGGTTCAGCGAATGGCTGCCGCTGACCCACTACATCCGCATCGTGCGCTCGATCATGCTGAAGGGCTCGACCTTGGCCGATCTGCACTACGATACGCTGGCGTTGGCCGGGCTGATGCTGGTCGCCATGACGATCGCGGTGACGCGCTTCCGCCGCACGCTCGATTGATGGGCGAGCGCCGAGGACGCGTTCTAAGGTCGCGGGCTCCAGGCCCGGCAGCCCTGGCCGGTCAAAACGGCGGAATGTCTCTTCAGAATTGCATATTCAGGAGAGGTCGCCAGGCGAAAAACCCGCTATAGCAGGCGCGACGAAAGGGAATCCGGGTTCCGACATGGCAACTCTCGCAGCTTTTGCGACCGACGACGAATCCCGCCGGCGGCTGACCATCGGCTTCAACAACTTCGCGCATGCGGTTGCGCATTACGTGATGCTGATCTTCCCGACCGTGGTGATCGGCCTTGAGGTGGTTTACGGCCGTCCTTACGGCGAATTGTTGGCGCTCGGCACCGCGTCGTTCTTTGCCTTCGGCATCTTCTCGCTGCCGGCGGGCTGGCTCGCCGACCGCTGGAGCCGGCGCTACATGATGGTGGTGTTCTACATCGGTTGCGGCATGAGCTGCGCCGCGGCGGCGCTGTCGCCGAACTTCATTGCGCTCGCGATTTCGCTGTTCGCGCTCGGCGTGTTCGCCGCGATCTATCATCCGGTCGGCACCGCGATCGTGGTGGCGGCCGCGACCAACCGGGGGCGCACACTCGCCTTCAACGGCGTCTGCGGCAATATCGGTGTCTCGCTCGCCGCCGGCATCACGGCGGCCCTGACCGCATGGCTCGGCTGGCGCGGCGCGTTCCTGGTGCCGGCCGTGGTCTGCGTCGCGATCGGGATCGCCTATTTCGTGATGGTGCCGGACGACCGCAAGCTCGCCGCCGGGCGAAGCTCGGCGCCGGACGTCCGGCTGGCGATGTGGATGATGGTCACGGTGTTCGGGCTGTTCATCCTGATCGGGACCACCGCCGGCCTGGTGTTCAACACCATGACCATCGCATTGCCCAAGGTGATCGACGAGCGGATCGGCTCGGGGATTTCGCTGGTCGCGGTCGGCGGCATCGCCACCGCGGTGTTCCTGTGCGGCGCGGTCGCCCAGCTCGCGGTCGGCCGCGTGATCGAGAAATATCCCGCGCATCTGGTGTTCGCCTTCACCGGACTGATGCAGTTCATCGGCGTGGTCTGGGTGGTCTATGCCACCGGCTACGCGCTGCTCGGGGCGCTCGCCTTCGCCATCGCCTTCGTCTACGCCCAGGTGACGGTCAACGATTTCGTCATCGCCCGCTACACCGCCGACGCCTGGCGCGCCCGGGTCTATGCGGTGCGCTACTTCATCACCTATGTGATCTCCGGCGCGGCCATCACCATGATCGCGTTCCTGCACAGCCGCGGCGGCTTCGATCTGGTGCTGACGGCGACGGCGGTGATCGCGGTTGGCTTTTTGCTCGGCACCGCCGGCGTGGCGCTTTTGGTCAACGGCGTCGAGCGCGAATCTCGGGCCGTTCAGCCGGCCGAATAGCCGGCTCAGAACAACGGCGGCGCGAGATCGACGACGCTGGCGCCGGTACGCTCGTGCACGACTTCGGCGATGCGGGTGCGGTGGCAGCAGTCCTTGTCGCGCTCGTAGCAGAGCAGGCACACCGATTGGCCTGATTTCACGATCGAGACGAGTTCGTCCATCGCCTCGATCGCTTCCGGCGTCTTGAGGTGTTTGGCATAGATGCGCCACAGCGTATCGAGCTTGCCGGCGCGGGCCGCCTGACGGCCTTCATCGGGGGTGCCGAGCTTTTGCAGGTGCAGATAGCTGATGCCGTTCTCGTCGAGCGTGGCGGCGAGCTGGCGTTTGGAGAAGCCCGGTTTGCGCGAGGCGGCGACCGCCCGGGTGTCGACCAGAAGCTTCACCTTGGCGCGCTTGAGTTCGGCCATCACCGCGTCGGGCTTGGCTTTCTCGTAGCCGATCGTGAACAGCTTCGACGCGGATTTTGATTTCGCCGCTTTGGATTTTGACTTTGGGGCTTTCGCTTTCGCCACGTCTCAATCCTTCAATCGCTCGATCAGCGCCATAGCGGCCGCTGGCGCCCGCACCTTGCCCTCGTGGATCACATAGGCAAACACGTCGCGCGGCACGGCCTTCGGCTTGTGCTTGGCATCGACGCGCGGCAAGTCAACCGGCTCTTTTCCCGATGCCCAAGCGCCGAGCCGCTTGGCCCATGCATCGATCTCCTTCGGCGGATATGCGGTCGGGACCTTGTCCTGGCCCTGCTGCAGTCGCGCATAGACGAAATCGCCGGTGATGTCGGCAATGTTGGGATAGGTTTCGTGATCGGTGTACACGACCGCGATCTTGAATTTCCGCAACAGCGCGATGAACTCCGGCGTCTTGAAGCTGTCGTGTCGAACCTCGACGACATGGCGGAGCGTTCGGCCGTTGAACGTGCCGGGCAGCAGTTCAAGAAAGCCGCCGAAATCGGCTTCATCGAATTTCTTGAAGGGGGCGAACTGCCAGAGCAGGGGGCCGAGCTTGTCGCCAAGTTCGGTTACGCCGGAATCCAGAAATCGCTCGATGGATTCGCCGGCTTCCTTGAGGACGCGGCGGTTGGTGACGAACCGCGATCCCTTGATGGAGAACACGAAGCCTTTCGGCACCTCGCTCGCCCATTTGCGGAACGTCGCCGGCGTCTGCGAGCGATAGAACGTGCCGTTCACTTCGATCGAGGTCAGCCGCTCGCTGGCATAGGCCAGCTCCTTGGCGTGGGTGAGACCCTTCGGATAGAACGTGCCGCGCCACGGCGCGAAGGTCCAGCCGCCGATCCCAATCCGGATATGGCTTTGCGGAGTCATACTCGATGTCACATGGCTATGGCATATAATCGTGCAAGTGGTGACGGAGAGTTCAAGTTTCGTCACCAACAGCGGCCACGATGAACGGGTGACGCCGGATGAACGCGCACCCCTCATTTGTGGTCGTTTCCATTTTCGGTCCGGTTTGATGGGACCACAATAACAAAGGCCCGGAATTTCTTCCGGGCCTTTGCATTTCGTGGCTGAACGGATCAGGTCGGACTTAGAAGTCCATCCCGCCGCCGCCCGGCATCTGCGGCATGCCGCCGCCGGCTCCGCCCTTCTTCGGCACCTCGGCAACCATCGCCTCGGTGGTGATGAGCAGGCCCGCGATCGACGCTGCATTTTGCAGCGCGGCGCGCACGACCTTGGTCGGGTCGATAATGCCCTTCTTCATCATGTCCACGTATTCGCCGCTCTGCGCGTCGAAGCCGTAGCCGTACTGATCCTTCTCCAGGATCTTGCCGACGATGATCGAGCCGTCCTCGCCCGCATTGAGGGCGATCTGGCGGGCCGGAGTTGAGAGCGCCTTGCGGACGATCTCAATGCCGGTCTTCTGATCGTCGTTGCCGGCACGGAGCTTGCGCAGGCCTTCGCTGGCACGGAGCAGGGCGACGCCGCCGCCCGGCAGAATGCCTTCCTCGACCGCGGCGCGGGTCGCATGCATCGCGTCATCGACGCGATCCTTGCGCTCCTTCACCTCGACCTCGGTCGCGCCGCCGACGCGGATCACCGCGACGCCGCCGGCGAGCTTGGCCAGACGCTCCTGCAGCTTCTCCTTGTCGTAGTCCGAGGTGGTTTCCTCGATCTGCGCCTTGATCTGGGCAATGCGCGCCTCGATCTCGGACTTCTTGCCGGCACCGTTCACGATCGTGGAGTTTTCCTTGTCGATCATCACCTTCTTGGCGCGGCCGAGCATGGCGAGCGTGACGTTCTCGAGCTTGATGCCGAGATCTTCACTGATCGCCTGGCCGCCGGTGAGGACTGCGATGTCCTGCAGCATGGCCTTGCGGCGATCGCCGAAGCCCGGAGCCTTCACCGCCGCGACCTTGAGGCCGCCGCGCAGCTTGTTTACGACGAGCGTGGCGAGCGCTTCGCCTTCGACGTCTTCAGCGATGATGACGAGCGGCTTGGAGGTCTGCACCACCGACTCGAGCAGCGGCAGCAGTTCCTGCAGGCCCGACAGCTTCTTTTCATAGATCAGGATGTAGGCGTCTTCCATGTCGACGCGCATCTTGTCGGCATTGGTGACGAAGTACGGCGAGATGTAGCCGCGGTCGAACTGCATGCCCTCGACGACTTCCAGCTCGGTCTCAAGGCTCTTGGCCTCTTCAACCGTGATGACGCCTTCGTTGCCGACCCGCTTCATCGCGTCGGCGAGGAACTTGCCGATTTCGGCGTCGCCGTTGGCGGAGATGGTGCCGACCTGGGCGATCTCCTCGTTGGAGGTGACCTTCTTGGAGTTCTTCTGCAACTCCGCGACGACGTACTCGACTGCGAGGTCGATGCCGCGCTTGAGGTCCATCGGGTTCATGCCGGCGGCGACCGACTTGGAGCCTTCCTTGACGATCGTCTGGGCGAGAACGGTGGCGGTGGTGGTGCCGTCACCGGCGAAGTCCGAGGACTTCGAGGCGACTTCGCGCACCATCTGGGCGCCCATATTCTCGAACTTGTCTTCGAGCTCGATCTCCTTGGCGACGGTGACGCCGTCCTTGGTGATGCGAGGCGCGCCGAACGACTTGTCAAGGACGACGTTGCGGCCCTTCGGGCCGAGCGTCACCCTGACGGCGTTGGCGAGAATGTCGACGCCGCGCAGCATCTTGTCGCGCGCGTCGACGGAGAATTTGACTTCCTTGGCAGCCATTTCAATTCACTCCGTTGATGAAAGCCTCATCCTGCGAAGCCGCGCCCGAGGGACGCGGCCGGGGAAGAGGAGCGGTTGGGTGATTAAGCGGCCTTCTTCTTGGCCACCGTCTCTTCGACGATGCCCATGACGTCGGACTCCTTCATGATCAGGAGATCCTGGCCGTCGATCTTGACCTCGGTGCCCGACCACTTGCCGAACAGGACGCGGTCGCCGACCTTGATGTCGATCGGAATGAGCTTGCCGGCTTCGTCGCGGCCACCCGGGCCGACAGCGACGACTTCACCCTGGGACGGCTTTTCCTGGGCGGTATCGGGAATGATAATGCCACCGGCGGACTTCGCCTCGGCGTCGATGCGCTTGACGACGACACGGTCGTGAAGCGGGCGGAACTTCATGGTATCCTCCATTTAACGTTGATCGGACGATCTTTTTTGGCGAAAGGGCGTCGGCAAGTTATCCCCGCGACACCCTTCAGGACCGCACTTAGGCGGCCCGTGCCGCCCATCAAGAGGGCGACCGGGATTTTTTAGCACTCATCATCTTAGACTGCTAGCAGCAAATTCGGTGAGCTTTAAGGCTTGTCAGCAGTCCTGTCCAAATGCTGCTAATGCCTTGAAATTAGGAACATATTTCAAACTTTGTGCTTGTCATGTCCGGGAGGGAGAACAGACTGGAAGAACCGGGACTGGGAGATTCGGACATGGCTTCGACACCACTGGCTTCGAAAGACTTCAAACGGCAACTTGCTGGTTACGGGCTGACCACCGCCCAAATTCTCTACCGCCGCCCCGACCATCAGTGGCTGCTGCAGACCTTCGTCTGGCAGAACTACGATCTGTTCCCGAAATTTCCCGAGTTGCAGCGCTTCCTGGCGTTCTGGGTCGAGAAGCTCGAAGGGCCGCTGCATTCGGTGATGGTCGCCCACTCCCGGCTGATCAAGCCGGCCGAGCTCAAGGCCATCGACGGCGAGTTCAGGCTGAATTGATTTTGTAATTTTCGCCGCAGGTTGGCCGCTGCCGACCTCGCTCTGAGCGAAGCGAGAGGTCCGGTGCTGTTAGTCCTTATGAAACGTCGTGATCCGCGGCGGCGGATCGGAGAATCCGAGCTCGGTCCAGCGGGCTGACACGCGCTCATAAACCTCGCGGCGCAACAGCGTCGTCGCCGGAAAGCTCTTCAGATGCCGATGCGGCTTGCAGGCATCGATCAGCGCTTTGGAGCCATAGGGCCGCCGCTCCGTCTCGAACTGGCTCGGATCGAGGCCGGTCGACCAGGTCTTCTTCAGGATGTCGATGTCCTCCGACGGGTGGCAGCGCGTCGACAGCGCCCACATCACCTCGTTCCAGTCGGTCGGATCGACGTCGTCATCCACCGCGATGATCCATTTGGTGTAGTACGCGGCGGCCGGACACTGCGCGGTCAGCGCGAGCACCTGGGCGGCGTGCCCGGCATATTGTTGCTGCATCGACACCACGACGATGCCCCAGCCCGACGCCGCGGCCGGATGCGCATAGGCGCCGATCACGCCCGGCACGCCGATGCGCTCCAGGTCGTCGAGGATGCGCGCCGAGCGCATGATGGCGTAATAGGCGCCGATCTCGCAGGACGGATATTTCGCCATCAGCGCGGCGGTGATGATCGGCGATTTGCGGTGATGGATCGCCTTCACCTCGATCACCGGCTGCGGCGAACGCTCGCGTCCGTAATAGCCGGTGAACTCGCCGAGCGGGCCCTCCGGCAGCACGTCGCCCTCATGCAGCACGCCTTCGATGACAAGTTCGGCATGTGCCGGGATCGGCAGGCTGACGAACTCGGCTTCGGTCAATTCAATGCCGCGGCCCATCATGCCGCCGGCGACGTCGAACTCGGATTCCTTGGTGCCGAACACCTGCGCCGCCAGCATGAACAGCACCGGATCGACGCCATAGGCGGCGACCACCTCGCAGGGTTTGCCACGCTTCCACCATGCCTCGCGGTCGAGCCCACCGTGCTTGCCGGGCGAGCAGTAGAGCCCGACGCGGCGCGGGCCGTGCAGCATCTGCCGGTAGCAGCCGACGTTGATGCGGCCGGTGTCGGGCGAGGCGGTCAGCGTGATGTCGCCGGTGCCGATGTAGCGACCGCCGTCACCCGGCCAGAACTTCGGTGCCGGGAAGGTGGTGAGGTCGATGGCGTCGCCGGTCAGCACCACGTCGTTGACGGGCGCCTTGGACTTCGGGATGTGAGCCGGCGCGATCCGCCGGTTCATGATGGTGCGTGACTCCGCGATCATCTCCGCAATGGAGAGATCGGGATCGAGCCCGACTGCGAGCGCGTAACGCTCCTTGCTCGAGCCCAGCATGTTGGCGAGGACGGACGAGCCGGAGCGATCGCCGGAAATATTTTCGAACAACAGCGCCGCCGAGTTCTCGTTGCGCGTCGCCATATAGGTGATGGCGCCAAGCTCCTCGTCGGCGTCGACCGGCTTGGTGATGCGCTGAAGCTCGTTGTTGCGCTCCAGCAGCGCGATCCATTCGCGGAGATCCCGCCAGCTCACTTGGGGGCCGTCCTTTGGCCGGAACGGCAGGTGAGCGACGGCTCGGCGATGCGGTGTTCCATGAGCCCCAAGTGCTAGCTGCGGAGGGTCTAGTTCAGCAATCCGACGATGGCACCAATCAGCAGGGTCGAGAGCGTCCCCGATACGATCGATTTCATGCCGAGCGAGAGGACGTCGGCTCGCCGGTCGGGCGCCATCACGGTCAGGCCGCCGATCATGATGCCGAGGCTGCCGAAATTGGCGAAGCCGCACATTGCGTAGAGCATGATCAGCCGCGAGCGCGGGTCGAGCGCGTCGGCCGGCAGCTTCGCCATCTCAAGATAGGCGATCAATTCATTCAGCACGGTCTTGATGCCCATCAGCGCGCCGGCGGTCGGCGCCTGCGACCAGGGAATGCCGATCAGCCAGCACACTGGAGCCATGACGAGGCCGAGCAGGCGTTGCAGGGTGACCGGCTCGTCGCCGAGCGCGGGCAGGAGGCCGAGCACGGCATTGCCGAGGTGTACGAGCGCAACGAACACGATCAGCATGGCGATCATGTTGAGCAGAAGCGCGAGGCCGGCGGTCGTGCCCGTGGCGATGGCGTCCATCGTGCTGTCGGCGATCAGCTCGGTGACCTCCAGCGAATTGGTGCGGATGTCGCGCTCGTCCGGTACTATGATCTGGCCGATCATCACCGCGACCGGGGCGCCCAGCACCGAGGCGATGATGAGATGGCCGGCGGCCTCGGGTACGGCGTCGCGCAGAAACTGCGCGTAGAGCACCAGCACGGTGCCGGCAATCCCGGCCATGCCGCCGGTCATCACCACGAACAACTCGCTCCGCGATAGCTGCGCCAGATATGGCCGGATGAACAGCGGCGCCTCGACATGGCCGACGAAGATGTTGGCGGCGGTGGAGAGCCCGACCGCGCCGCCGACCCCCATGGTGCGGTTAAGCACATAAGCAAAGCCCTTCACGATCGGCGGCAGGATGCCCCAGTAGAACAACAGCGTGGTCAGCACGCTCATCAGCAGCACGATCGGCAGCGCGTTGAACGCCAGCACAAATTCATTGCCGGGAAATTTCAGCTCGAACGGCAACGGCCCGCCGCCAATATAGCCGAACACGAAGGCGGTGCCGGCCCGGCTCGCCGCGGCGATGGCGTCGATCACATGATTGGCCGAGCCCAGCGCCGCGGTGATCGGTGGCACCTTGAAGAACAGCACGGCTAGCACCAGGGTGATGGCAAGGCCGGTGGCGACGCGCCGGGGCGACACCGCGCGGCGGTTCTCGCTGATCGCCCAGGCGAAGGCGATGAGCGCGATCACGCCCAAGGCCGATTGCAGGTTTTGCATGAGTGCCGAATCCCTCAAACCCCCGGCCATGATACGCTGAACACCGGTGCCAGAGGGAGCTCCGGGAAAGATCATGCCGCGTATCCGCTTCGACTTCGGCGCATTCACATTGGATGCAGAATTACTGGACACGCCGACCGCCCACGCCATCGCCAAGGCGTTGCCGATCAAGGCTGAGGCGCTGACCTGGGGCGAGGAGGTCTATTTCGACGTGCCGGTACGGCTGAAGCGCGAGGCCGATGCCCGCGCCGTGGTCGCTCCTGGCGAGATCGCCTATTGGCCGGAGGGGCCCGCGATTGCGATTGGCTTCGGCCGCACGCCGATATCCAAAGGCGACGAATGCCGCCTCGCCAGCCCATGCAATATGTTCGCCAAGGCGCTGGGCGACGTGAAGGCGCTGGCGAAAGTCCATGCCGGCTCCCACATCACGGTTTCGGCGGTCGGCTGATCGCCGCCGAAATTTCGGGAAATACCATGAGCGTTGTCGAGAGCCGCCGCGACCAGATGTTCCCGTTTTTGACGCCGGCCAGACGGAGACCGCCAAGCGCTTCGCCAGCGGTCCGGCGCGTGCATTCGCACAGGGCGAGACCATCTTCAATGTCGGTGAACGCCACGCATCGGCATGGCTCGTGCTGAAAGGTGAGATCGTCATCGTGCGGCGCGACGGCCTCAGCAATGAGGCCGAGATAGCACGCATGGGCGTCGGCCAGTTCACCGGCGAGATGAGCGAGCTGTCCGGCCGCGGCACGCTCGCCTCAGGGCGCGCCGGGCCGGAAGGCTGCACCGCGCTGCCGTTCGATGCCGCGCACATCCGGGCGCTGATCGTCGGCTCCGCCGAGCTCGGCGAAATCCTGATGCGCGCCTTCATCCTGCGCCGCGTCGGGCTGTTGCAGGCCGACGGCGCAGGCTCGGTGCTGATCGGCATTCCCGGCACCGCCGACCTCGGGCGCCTGCAGAACTTCTTGTCCCGCAACGGCTATCCCTGGACGGT
>CAWKOD010000051.1:0-54954 GCA_963850885.1 uncultured Alphaproteobacteria bacterium
TCTTGCCGCGCAACATCTCGGTGCAGATGTTCCGCGCGCTTCTGGAAAATGCGGCATCCGAGCAGGGCGCGCGCATGTCGGCGATGGACAATGCCACCCGCAACGCCGGCGAAATGATCCGCAAGCAGACCATCACCTACAACCGCACGCGTCAGGCGATGATCACCAAGGAACTGATCGAGATTATCTCCGGCGCCGAAGCACTGTAGATCGAGGACAAGCCGATGGCATACACCATTTCAGCAACGACCAAGGGCGGACGCAATGGCCGTGCCGTGCTCGAAAACGACGGACTGGCGCTGGCGATGGGGCTGCAGAAGGAATTCGGCGGCAATGGCGAAGGCCACAATCCGGAGCAGCTTTTCGCGCTCGGCTGGTCATCCTGCTTCGGGCAGGCGATCCTGGCGCTCGCCAAGAAGCAAGGTCTCGATGGTCAGGACGCCCGCGTCACCTGCACGATCGGAATGGAAAAAGACGAGATTAGCTTCGGCTTCAAGGCTGAGCTGAAGGTTACGATCCCGGGCGCCGACAAGGCCAAGGTCCAGGCCCTGGTCGAGGACGCCCACAAGATCTGCCCCTATTCGCGCGCCACGCGTGGCAACGTGCCCGTCACCTTGACCGTGGTTTGAGCGCCAGAAGTCCGAAGGAGAACGTCTCTATGGCTACGCCCAACGCAATCGGAAAGATCACCCAGGTCATCGGCGCCGTTGTCGACGTGCAGTTCGAAGATCACCTGCCGGCGATCCTGAACGCGCTCGAAACCAAGAACGGCGGCAACCGCCTGGTTCTCGAGGTTGCGCAGCACCTAGGCGAGAACACCGTGCGCACTGTTGCGATGGATATCTCCGAGGGCCTGGTTCGCGGCCAGGAGTGCACCGACACCGGCGCGCCGATCTCGGTGCCGGTCGGCGAGGAGACGCTCGGCCGCATCATCAACGTCATCGGCGAGCCGGTCGACGAGGCCGGCCCGGTGAACACCAGTGCCAGGCGCGCCATCCACCAGGATGCTCCGCCCTTCACCGAGCAGTCGACTGAGGCCGAGATTCTGGTGACCGGCATCAAGGTCGTCGATCTGCTGGCGCCCTACGCCAAGGGCGGCAAGATCGGCCTGTTCGGCGGCGCTGGCGTCGGCAAGACCGTGCTGATCATGGAGCTGATCAACAACGTGGCCAGGGCGCATGGCGGCTATTCGGTGTTCGCCGGCGTCGGCGAGCGCACCCGCGAGGGCAACGACCTCTATCACGAGATGATCGAGTCCGGCGTCAACAAGGACCCGAAGAAGAACAATGGCTCGACCGCCGGGTCCAAGTGCGCGTTGGTGTACGGCCAGATGAACGAGCCGCCGGGCGCCCGCGCCCGCGTCGGCCTCTCCGGCCTCACCGTCGCCGAGCACTTCCGCGACCAGGGCCAGGACGTGCTGTTCTTCGTCGACAACATCTTTCGTTTCACCCAGGCCGGCTCGGAAGTGTCGGCGCTGCTCGGCCGCATTCCCTCGGCGGTGGGCTATCAGCCGACGCTCGCCACCGACATGGGTGCGCTGCAGGAGCGCATCACCACCACGACCAAGGGCTCGGTGACTTCGGTGCAGGCGATTTACGTGCCGGCCGATGACTTGACCGACCCGGCGCCCGCCACCTCGTTCGCCCACTTGGACGCCACCACGGTGCTGTCGCGCGACATCGCGGCGAAGGGCATCTATCCGGCGGTGGATCCGCTCGAATTCGACCTCGCGAATGCTGTCACCGCTGATCGTCGGCGAGGAGCACTATGGCATCGCGCGTCAGGTGCAGCAGGTGTTGCAGCGCTACAAGGCGCTGCAGGACATCATCGCCATCCTGGGCATGGACGAGCTTTCCGAAGAGGACAAGCTTGCGGTGTCGCGCGCCCGCAAGATCGAGCGCTTCCTGAGCCAACCGTTCTTCGTCGCCGAGGTGTTCACCGGCTCGCCCGGCAAGCTGGTCGACCTCGCCGACACCCTCAAGGGCTTCAAGGGCCTAGTCGAAGGCAAATACGACCATCTGCCCGAGGCGGCGTTCTACATGGTCGGCAACATCGACGAGGCGATCGAGAAGGGTAAGAAGCTCGCGGCGGAAGCCGCGTAGTTTCGGGATCACGCATAGGGTTCAGTAGCGATGGCCACGTTCCATTTCGAACTCGTGTCGCCGGATAAGATCTCGTTCTCCGGCGAGGTCGATCAGGTCGATGTGCCCGGCTCCGAGGGCGACTTTGGCGTGCTGGCCGGTCACGCACCGCTGATCGCATTGCTGCGTCCCGGCCTGATGACGGTTTATTCCGGCGGCGAGCAGACCAAGCTTGTCGTGCTCGGCGGCTTCGCGGAAGTGGGTCCGGACGGCCTGACCGTGCTGGCGGATGTCGCGACCTCGCTTGACGACCTCGATCGCGCTGCGCTGCAAGCCCAGATCGCCGAGATGGAGACGCGCGTCAAGGACATGGAAGGTTCGGCGCTCGACCGCGAGATCACCAAACTCGATCACTTCAAGGCGCTGGATCAGCACCTGCAAGGCACCGCGATGCATTGACGGGTTGCGCCTGGAATCGGAAAAACGCGGCCCTTGGGGCCGCGTTTTTATTTCAGATGCGGATTCTAGCCGGGGCTACTTCGTGAATTTCGAGAATGCCTTCACCACCCGCGCATAGGTGTCGCGCTTGAACGGCACCACGAGGTCCGGAAGGTTTTCCATCGGCTCCCAGCGCCACTCGACGAACTCCGAATCGTGCCCGCCACCTGGGCTTTCGACGTTGATCTCGCTGTCCTTGCCGGTGAAGCGCAGCGCATACCACTTCTGCACCTGGCCGCGGTACTTGCCCTGCCAGGCCTTGCTGCCGATCTTTTTGGGGATGTCGTAGACCAGCCATCCCCTGATCTCGCCGAGCTTTTTGACCGACTTGATGCTGGTTTCCTCGTAGAGCTCGCGCAGCGCCGCCGGATAGGGCTTTTCTCCGTCATCGATACCGCCCTGCGGCATCTGCCAGACGTGGGTCCGGTCGATGTGCTCGGGGCCGTCGGTGCGGCGGCCTATGAAAACCAAGCCCTTGCGGTTGATGACGCAGAGGCCGGCGCAGGGGCGATACGGCAGGTCTTCGTATTTTGGCATGGGCACTCTGTCATTCCGGGCGCGCTTGTCGCGCACCAGGCCCGGAATCCATATCCGTACTCTGGATTTGAATCGAGAGTTTTGTCGCTACGACGACTTCGGCTTGATCGCCACCGCGGTGATCGGCACCAGCACGATGCCGCGGCCTTCGGCCGCCTTGGCCCATTGCGCGATCCGCTCGATCGAGGCCGGCAATGCCGAAGCCATGCCGACGGCGCTGCCGTGCTCGCGTGCCAGCGCTTCAAGCCGCGCCAGCGCCCGGTCGATATGCGCAGTCGTCGTCACCGCGTCGAGCAGGATCTCGGCTCGGGCGAACGGCAGATTGTTGGCGCCGGCGATCTGCCCGGCGAGGCTGCGCGGCGACGAGCCGTCGTCAACGTAGATAAGTCCGCGCCGCGAGACTTCCTTCAACACGGGCGCTAAAGCCGCTTCGGTCGAGGTGAAGCGCGCGCCCATGTAGTTGGCGATGCCGACGTAGCCCTGGAAGCGGCTCATCAGCCAATGCAGACGGTCGGTATTTTGATCGAGGCTCAACGTGGTCAGCAGCGTCTGCGGGCCGGGATCGTTGTCGGGATAGTCGAACGGCTCCATCGGCGCCTGCAGCAGCACCTCGTGTCCCGCGGCGCGGGCGCTGGTCACCATGCCCTCGACGTCGGCGCCGTAGGGCGTGAAGCCGAGGGTCACCGGCCCAGGAAGTTTTTCCATCGCTTGCCGGGTGACGTTGGCGCTGACGCCCAATCCGCCGATGACGATTGTGACCCGCGGACCATCCTTCTTGCCCTGCAGCGGGGCCACCGCGCGGGCGTAAAGCTCTGCCGGCCGCGCGCCGTCGGGCGCGATACGCGGGATGGCGCCGTGGCGCGAGGTTTCGAGGAGGCGCTGCTCGAGCGGCGCGCGGATGTCGCGCGACCCCGAGATCGGGACCTCCTGACGCTTGCCGGTCGAACCGTCAATGATGGTGACGGTCTTGGTATTGGGGTTGGCAGCGGGAAGCGGGGCGCCGGCCGGCTGCGCTGAGGTCAGCGCGGGTGCCTGCTTCGACGCGGGCGCGGCCGGCCCATCGTAGCTGCGCGGGCCTTGCGCCGACACCACGGTCGGCAGCGTCAGTCCAGATTTAGGAGGATCGAAGCCGGTTGCGACGACCGCGATAGGCTCGCCGCCGAACGGGTCGTCGACCATCAGCGCCCAGGCCGCGCAGGCCAGCACGAACAGCCCGAGCAGACCGGCGATCACGTGCGGAATGCGGATCGGCAGCCGGAAGCGCTGCTGCTCCTTTTTTGCGCTCTTGCCGAGCGGGGCGCTCAGTTCATCGTCCGCCACGACCCAAGCCCTTGCGAATCATGAGAGCGAGGGTAGGAGCCCGATCGTTAACTCTTCGTTTACCGAAAAACGCAGACGGCAGGTTCTGTGAAAGGCTGCAAAAGCAACGGGGCGGCCGTTTGGGCCGCCCCGCGCCGATCGGCTACGCGCCGTGTTTAGTTCGCCGCGCGCTTGGCGCTCGGCGGGAACGCCGAATTGGTAGTCACGCCGCGGATCAGGTCGAGCGCCGACTTGAGCGCTTTGTCGTCCTTGGGGTCCGGCGGCACGAACGACTGCGAGCCGGTCTGCTCGTCGCCCTCGGCCTTGAGATGGCCGCGCAGCGAGGATTCGCCCTTGGTGTCGGTGCGAGCCTTGAGATCCTCCGGCACGTCCTGAAGCACCTCGATGTCCGGCACGATGCCCTTGGCCTGGATCGACTTGCCCGACGGCGTGAAGTATCGCGCCGTGGTCAGCCGCAGCGCGCCGTTGCCGGCGCCGAGCGGGATGATGGTCTGCACCGAGCCCTTGCCGAACGAGCGGGTGCCGATCAGCGTCGCACGCTTGTGGTCCTGCAATGCGCCGGCCACGATTTCCGAGGCCGAAGCCGAGCCGCCGTTGATCAGCACGATCACCGGCTTGCCCTTGATGAGGTCGCCGGCGCGGGCGCTGAAGCGCTGGGTCTCTTCCGCGTTGCGGCCGCGGGTGGAGACGATCTCGCCCCGCTCCAGGAACGCGTCCGACACCGAGATTGCCTGGTCGAGCAGGCCGCCCGGATTGTTGCGCAGATCGACCACGAAGCCCTTGAGCTTCTCAGGCGGAATCTGTGTCTGCAGATCGGTGATCGCCTTCTTCAGGTTCTCGGTGGTCTGCTCGTTGAACTGGGTGATGCGGATGTAGCCCACATCGTCCTCCGGCCGCGACCGCACGGCCCGCACGCGGATGACATCGCGCGTGAGCGACACTTCGATCGGCTTGTCCTTGCCCTTGCGCATGATGGTGAGCTTGATCTTGGTGTTCACCGGGCCGCGCATCTTCTCGACCGCCTGGTTCAGGGTGAGGCCCTGCACCTGCTCTTCGTCGAGTTTGGTGATGATGTCGTTGGCGAGGACGCCGGCCTTGGATGCGGGGGTGTCGTCGATCGGCGACACCACCTTGATCAGGCCTTCTTCCATAGTGACCTCGATGCCGAGCCCGCCGAACTCGCCGCGGGTCTGCACCTGCATGTCACGGAACGCCTTGGGCTCCATGTAGCTCGAATGCGGATCGAGCCCGGAGAGCATGCCGTTGATCGCGGATTCGATCAGCTTGGTGTCTTCCGGCTTTTCGACGTAGTCGGCGCGCACGCGCTCGAACACATCGCCGAACAGATTGAGCTGCCGGTAGGTGTCGGCAGCGGCGGCCTTCGCGCTCGAGCCGAAGCCGATATGGACCAGCCGCGGCTGGGTCGCCATCAATGTGAGAGCCGCGCCCGAAGCCGCACCGAGAAGAATCAGAAATGTCTTGCGCATCATCCGCGAACCTTTTCGCCTTTACTTGCCGCCCACCATGGGCTGGGATCGATTGGAGCACCGTCTTTTCGGAACTCGACGTAAAGCACCGGTTTGTCGGCGCTCGACGCCTGGGTTGCCGCCGCTTGCGAACCGTTGCCCAGAGCGCCACCAATCATGACCGCAATGGGCTCCCCGGTCAGCACGAACTGGCCGACATTCACCGATATCCGATCCATCCCGGCGAGTACCACATGATATCCGCCCCCGGCATTAAGGATCAAGACTTGGCCGTAATTGCGGAAGGGACCAGCGTAAACAACCCAAGCATCACAAGGCGCCGTAACTTGGGCGGCGGGTCGGGTGGCAATGGAAATGCCCTTTTCGGTGCCTCCCAGGCTATCAGGAACCCCGAATTCCTTGATTCTTGGGCCATTCACCGGAAGCGGCAACCGGCCACGGGCAGCAACAAAGGCCACCGCGGGCGTCAGCCGGCCGGGGTCATTCAAGGCGGCCAGATCGATTCGGCTTTCGCGACCCTGAGCGGCGCGCTCCGCCGCCCGCGCGGCGCGGCTGGCGCTGTCGAGGCCCTGCTCCACCTTTCCAATCAAATCTTTGAGATTATCGACCTGGCGGGCCAGCACGAGCGACTTGCCCCGCTCGGCCTCCAGCACCCGTTCGGTCTCGGTCTGCTTTTTCTGCCGCTCCTGGCTCAGCAGACTGATTCGCTGACGGTCCTCGGTCAGCGCGGCAACGTCCCGCACCAGCCGGTCCTTCTCGTCGGCAATCTCCTTGCGGATGCGCAGCAGGTCGGCGAGGTCGGAGGCCAGCGCCTCGGCCTTCACCCGCATCTCCGGAACCACGGCGCCGAGCATGATGGCGGTTCGCACCGATTGCAGCGCGTCCTCGGGCCGCACCATGATAGCCGGCGGCGGGTGACGCCCGATCCGCTGCAGCGCGGCCAATACCTCGGCGATGGTGGCGCGGCGGCCTTCCAGCGATTGGCGAAGCGACCGTTCGCTGTCGTCCAGCGGCTTGAGCCGGCCTTCGGTTTCGGCAATGCGGTCTTCGGTGTCGCGCAACCGCGCGGCGCCGTCGATCAAGGCCTGGTTGAGCTTGCGGCGGTCTTCGCCGATGGCGTCGATCTCTTCCTTGAGCTTGGCCTGGGTTTCCGCGGCCTTTTTCTGCTCAATGCGGATTGCCTCAAGCTCCTGGTCGCGCTGGCGCAGCGCATCGAGCTCGGATTGAGCTTGCACAGAAAGCGAGGGGAGAAGGGGGGTGAGGAGCAGCGCCAGGCCGAGCATGACGGCCAGGGCGCGAGACGAATCGGTGAACCGCTCCGAAGCTCTCATCGCCGAGTGAAGTACTGCCGTCGCGGCTGGAAAGCAATGACTCTGGCTGTTAGCGACAGGAGCCTATCCGAACCCGGATTCCGCTTTTCGGGATGATGCCTCAGGCCCGATGATAAGGGTGCCCCGAAAGGATGCTGACGGCGCGATAGATTTGCTCCAGCAGCATGATCCGCACCAGTTGGTGCGGCCAGGTGGCGGCGCCGAACGCGAGCCGCACGCTCGCCTTGTCACGGAGGCTGGGGGCGAGGCCGTCGTCGCCGCCGATGATGAATACGGCCGCCGGGCGGCCATCGTCGCGCCAGCGCCCAAGCCGCGACGCGAGCGTGGCACTATCCAGGCTCTCGCCGCGCGCGTCGAGGATGAGGGTGACGGCCTTGTCGGGAATAATATTGGCCAGTGCGATCGATTCTTCGATCATCCGCTTGCCGACCTCCTGGGCGCGGCTTTCACGGATTTCCACAACATCCATGTCGCGAAATCCGATGTGCCGGCCGGTCTTCTCGGCGCGCTTGCGATAGCGCTCGGCGAGCTCGCGCTCGGGGCCATCCTTGAGCCGGCCGATGGCGGCAACCACCAGCCTCATTTTATTTAAGCCGGTTTTTGCCGACGCGCGCCGGCGCCCGCCCACATCTTTTCGAGATCGTAGAAGGCGCGCACCTCCGGCCGGAACACATGGATGATAACGTCGCCGGCATCGATCAGCACCCAGTCGCCGTTCTTCTTGCCTTCGACGCGGATGCCTTTCAGGCCGGCCTTGTTGAGGCCCTCAACGGCGCTATCCGCGATCGATGTGACATGGCGGTTCGAGCGTCCGCTGGTCACAACCATGGCATCGGCGATCGAGGTCTTGCCGGTGAGATCGATGGTGACGGTGTCCTCGGCCTTCATGTCATCCAGGCGCGCGAGGATCAGGCGAAGGGTCTCCTGAGCGTCAGGACGCTTGGAGACGGGTTCGGGCACACGACGGGCTTTGGCCCGCGGGGCTGCGATTGTGGTCAGGGGCGTCCTTTCCTTCCGGTTGCCGGCCACGCCCCGGAATCGCCGGAGCCACGACACTCAAGATAGGCACGCTCTCCCCACGGATTCAACCTTTTGGCTCTCTGTTTGCGCACGATCTTATTCGAAACCGAAGTTCCCACTTTCGGGATCATGCGCCTTTGCGGATGGCTCGGAGCGCGGTTGAGGACAGAGGGGATTTCAGTCCGTGCAGATAGAGCCAGGCCGGCGCGTCGTGCTCGGCAAGTTCCGGCGCCAGCCGCTCCGGCAGCCGGTAGCGGGCGAGCGCCTGGGCGGCCCGTCCGCCGGTGGCGTAAAGGCTCGATCCCATGCGGTCCACCACCGCCATGGGCATCAGATTCGCGATGCGGCGCCAGCTTTGCCAGCGGTAGAAGCTCCGCAGATTGTCCGCGCCCATGACCCAGACGAAGCGCACGCCGACACAGCGGCGCACCAGATATTCCAAGGTGTCGTAGGTGTAGCGCGTGTTGATGACGGCTTCGAGACCGGTCACATCGATGCGGGGATGGCCGGCCAGCTTTTTGGCATCCGTCATGCGTTGCTCCAGCGGCCGGAGGCCGCGCGTGTCCTTCAGCGGATTGCCGGGTGTCACCAGCCACCACATGCGGTCGAGCTGGAGCCGCTTCATGGCCAGCAGGCTCGCGGCCAGATGCGCGGCATGCGGCGGGATCGAAGGTTCCGCCGAACAGGCCGATCCGCATTCCGGGCGCGTGCGGAGGAAGGACAAGGCGGGGAGGCTGCATTACATGCGCCACAGGGGCGGTCGAGCGATGGTCACGGCCTGATCTGCCCGGTGCCGCGCACGCGATACTTGAAGCTGGTGAGCTGCTCGACCCCGACTGGGCCGCGGGCGTGCAGCTTGCCGGTGGCGATGCCGATCTCGGCACCAAAGCCGAACTCGCCGCCGTCGGCGAACTGCGTCGAGGCGTTGTGCAGCACGATCGCGGAATCGACCTCGTTGAGGAATTTCTCCGCCGCCGCCTTGTCGGCGGTAACGATCGCGTCGGTGTGATGGGTGCCGTAGCGCTCGATGTGCTCGATCGCCGCGTCGATGCCGTCGACCACGCCGGCGGTGATGATCTTGTCGAGATATTCGGTCGACCAGTCCTGTTCGCTGGCGGGTCTCACGCGCGCGTCGATCTTCTGCACGGCGGCATCGCCGCGCACCTCGCAGCCGGCGTCGAGCAGCATGGCGATCAGCGGCTGCAAATGCGTGTCCGCTCCGGCGCGATCGACCAGCAAGGTCTCGGCCGCGCCGCAGACGCCGGTGCGCCGCAGCTTGGCGTTCATCACAATAGTCTTGGCCATATCGAGCGCCGCCGCCTTGTCGACGTAGACGTGACAGACGCCTTCGAGATGCGCGAACACCGGCACCCGCGCCTCGCTCTGCACGCGCGCCACCAGGCTTTTGCCGCCGCGGGGCACGATGACGTCGATATTGCCGTCGAGGCCTTGCAGCATCATGCCGACGGCGGCCCGGTCGCGGGTCGGTACCAGCGAGATCGCGGCCTCCGGCAGATTAGCTTCGCGCAGCCCTTTGGCGAGAGCCGCATGGATGGCGCGCGACGAGCGATGGCTGTCGGAGCCGCCGCGCAGGATCACGGCGTTGCCGGCTTTCAGGGCCAGCCCGCCGGCGTCGGCGGTGACGTTGGGCCGGCTTTCGTAGATCACGCCAACGACGCCGAGCGGCACCTTGACGCGCTCGATGGTCATGCCGTTCGGCCGCGTCCAGGATTCGGTGACCCGGCCGACCGGATCGGCAAGGCCGCGCACCACGTCGAGGCCTTCGGCCATCGCCTCGACGCGCTGGTCGTTCAAGGTCAGCCGCTCGATCATGGCGGCGGTCAGGCCCGCGGTCTTGCCGTCGGCCAGATCCTCGGCGTTGGCGGCGAGGATCTCGGATTTGCTGGCGCGAATGGCCGACGCCATGCCGGCGAGGGCGCGATCCTTCTGCGCCGTCGCGGCGAGCGCCAGCACCCGGGCGGCGGCCTTGGCGCGTCGCCCGATGTCGCTCATGGTCGCGGCGATCTCGCTCGATCCCTCGATGGTTTTCAGCGGCGCGGTCATTGCCGGTTACTTATGCTCGATCCGGAGATTACACGACCTTCTACCATGTTCACGCAGGCTTCTCACCTGCCACCGGCAGGGCTGACCGATCCCCGGCCGGCGTCTAGAGTCCCACGGTTAACGCCGGAAAGACGCAACAAACGAGGGGCCCCATGATCCTGATCGATCTCAGCCGCGATATCGAACACAAGATGGCGGTGCTGCCGAACCACCCGCAGGTCATCGTCACGGCGTTCGCCACTCACGACGAGGTGCGGGTGGCGGAGGGCTACGGCTTCTCGTCGGCGACCATGGCGCTGGTGATGGGCGACCACGCCGGCACCCATGTCGATGCGCCGAAGCATTTCAATGCCGACCCGAAAGCAAAATCGATCGACGAGGTGCCGCTGCAGAATTTCTTCACCGAGGCGGTCTGCCTCGACCTGTCACACAAGGCGCTGAAATCCGACATCTCGATCGAGGACCTGGAGAAGGCCGAGCAGGCCGCCAGCGTCACCATCAAGCCGAAGGACACCGTGCTGCTCCACATGGATTTCTTTCGCCGCAGCCACGGCACGCCGGGCTTCATCACCGACTTTCCCGGACTGACCAAGGAATCGGCGACATGGCTCGGCAACAAAGGCATCGGCATGTTCGGCGTCGAGGCGGTGAGCCCCGGGCGCCCGGGCCGCAACAACTTCGAGGTCCATCACGTCTGCCGCGATCTCGGCTTCACCCACATGGAGGGGCTGGTCAATCTCGACAAACTCGTCGGCAAGGGCCGCTTTCGCTTCATCGGCTTTCCGATCAAGATCAAGGGCGGCACCGGCGCCCCGATCCGCGCCGTGGCGTGGCTGGAAGGTTGAAGGCATATCGAGACGAAACTCTGTTACGGAGAATTATGATTCGAGCCGCTATCATTGCCGCGAGTCATGCTGACCCTCGCGCCCGCAACCTTCGCGCAGCCGCGCAACGAGCAGCGTCCCGACAGCTTCGTCGACGCGGCGAGCGTCGCGCCCGGCTTGGTCGTCGACGCGCGCTACGCCACCGCGCATAATTTCGTCGGCGTGCCGATCGACGGTTATGAAAAGCCGCTGTGCTATCTGACCAGGCCTGCTGCGATGGCGCTGGCGCAGGTTGTGCAGGATCTCGAAGCGCGTGGGCTCACCCTCAAGGTGTACGATTGCTATCGGCCGGAGCGGGCGGTCGCGCATTTCGTGCGGTGGGCGCGCAACCTCGCCGACGTGAAGATGAAGGCTGAGTTCTATCCGCAGGTCGACAAGAGCACGCTGTTTCGGGACGGCTATATCGCGGCCCGCTCCGGCCACTCGCGCGGCTCCACCGTGGATCTGACTTTGGCCAGCCGTGCCAACGGCAAGGCTCTCGACATGGGCACACCCTTCGATTTTTTCAGCCCGCGCTCATGGCCGTCCGACCGGACCGTGAGTTCGGAGGCGCAGAGCAACCGCGCCCTGCTGACGCAGTCGATGCGAACGCGCGGGTTTCGGCCCTATGACAAGGAATGGTGGCACTTCACGTTGCGCCATGAGCCCTATCCGGAAACCTATTTCGATTTTCCGGTGCGGTAGGCACAAACGGAAAGCCCGGCCTCAAGGCCGGGCTCTTCCGGGCGACCATCGGTCGCCTTCTGAGTCATAGGTGTCACGTCGCGCCACGAACAATTCGCACGACCGCGGCGAGTTCCCGCCAACACCTAAAAAAGTGGGGGGCATTGCTGCCCCCCAAAGACTGCTGGGGATTAGCGTCGTCTAAGACGCCTCGCGATGTCGCACACGTCTCGACCGCAAGCTCTGAAAATTCTTTGTTGTTGCCGCTCTATTTCTTCTTGCCGGCTTTTTCACCCAGCGCAGCCGGCCGTCAAGCGACGCTTAGCGTTTTGCCTTCTTCGCCTTCTTGGAAGCCTTCTTGTCGTATGGATTGACCGACTTGAAGTTAGGGTCCGGCTTCGCGAATGCCAGGAAGATTGGATACATCGCGGACGCCGGAGCCGGCGTCAGTGTGACGGCAGTGCCGCCCAGGAATGCCGCTGCTGTGATGGCGACGATCGTCTTTTTCATATTCGCTCCCCATGGTGTTGGACGCTTGTTAAGTTCTTGCCTCAGCCACACGAGTGGAAAAGAGCGCGCACTGTCCTGCAACGTGAGGGATTGACGCAGCGTCAATCGACCGCAGACTTTGGTCGTACAGCGCAAGGATGTGATTAGTGGTCGCCGGGCATCGGCAGGCGCGCTACGCGCCGCCAAGCACCATGTCGTCGCGGTGCACCATTTCGGCGCGGCCTTCGATGCCGAGAATGAGCACGATATCGCCGGACGATTTGCGCACGATTTTGGCGGCGTCCTCGGCGTCATAGGCGACGAGACCGCGTCCGATCTCGGCGCCGTCCGGGCCGCGGATCACCACCGCGTCGCCGCGGCCGAAGCTGCCGTCGACGCGAATGACGCCGGCCGGCAGCAGGCTCTTGCCGCGGCGGAGCGCGGCGGCGGCGCCGGCGTCGATGGTCAGCGTGCCCCTGGGCTCGAGCGAGCCCGCGATCCACCTCTTGCGCGAGGTGATCGGATTGCCGGGCGCCAGGAACCAGGTCGCGCGGGCGCCGTCTTCGATCGCGCGCAGCGGATTGTCGACGTGGCCGGAGGCGATCACCATGTGGGTGCCGGCGGTGGTGGCGATTTTGCCTGCCTCGATCTTGGTGCGCATGCCGCCGCGGGCGTGATCGGACGCGGCGTCGCCTGCCATCGCTTCGATCTCGGCACTGATGCGCGGCACCAGCGGAATGTGCTTGGCCTTGGTATTGAGATGCGGCGGCGCGTCGTAGAGGCCGTCGACGTCGGACAGCAGCACCAGCAGGTCGGCGCTCGCCATGGTGGCGACGCGGGCGGCAAGGCGGTCGTTGTCGCCATAGCGGATCTCAGTGGTCGCCACGGTGTCATTCTCGTTGATCACCGGGACACGAGCGCCACTCCAGCAGTTTGGCGATGGTCGAGCGCGCGTTGAGATAGCGCCTGCGCTCCTCGGTGTCGTCGAGCGTGACCAGAATTTGGCTCGCGGTGATGCCGTGCTTGCCCAGCACCTCGGCCCAGGTGCGGGACAGCGCGATCTGGCCGACGGCTGCCGCGGCCTGACTGTCTTCGAGCTTGAGCGGACCCTTCGGCAGCTTGAGCACCGAGCGGCCCAGCGCGATGGCGCCGGACGACACCACGATGATGTCGCGTTTATCTTTGTGCAGACGCGCGATGTCGGCGGCGAGCGAAACGAGCCACGCCTCCCTTGGGCGGCCCGCCTTGGCGTCGACCAGCAGCGACGAGCCGACCTTGACCACGATGCGGCGGAAGTCGGTGAGGGCGGGGGTTTTGGCGGACATGGTTCGCGAAGGTTTTCGACGGCAAAGGTCAGGGCGAAAGGCTGCTCTATAGCAGACTTACGGCTGCCAGGCCGGGGCCTCGGCGCGGCGCCGGGCGGCGGTCGTGCCGCCGGAACTGTCGATGATTTCGAGCAGCGCGCGCTTGGCCTCGATCACGCCCTTGCCGGACTGCGCCGACAACAGCAGCGGCGTCTTTTTGCTGGCGCGTTTGAGTCGTGCGGCCTGCTGCTTGATGACCTCGGGGGTGAGCGCGTCGATCTTGGTCAGCGCCACGATCTCGTGCTTGTCCTCGAGACCTTGTCCATAAGCTTCGAGCTCGGCGCGCACGGTCTTGTAGGCTTCGCCGGCATGCTCGCCGGTGCCGTCGATGAGATGCAGCAGCACGCGGCAGCGCTCGATGTGGCCGAGGAAACGGTCGCCGAGGCCGGAGCCCTCGTGAGCGCCCTCGATCAGCCCTGGAATGTCGGCCAGCACGAACTCGCGGCCGTCGCTCTCGACCACGCCGAGCTGCGGATTGAGTGTGGTGAACGGATAGTCGGCGATCTTGGGCTTGGCCGCGCTCACCGCGGCAAGGAATGTCGACTTGCCGGCGTTCGGCAAACCGACGAGGCCGGCGTCGGCGATGAGCTTCAGGCGGAGCCAGATCCAGCGCTCGTCGCCCGGCTGCCCGGGATTGGCGTTGCGCGGCGCGCGGTTGGTCGCCGACTTGAAATGCGCGTTGCCGAAGCCGCCGTTGCCGCCCTCGGCCAGTACGACGCGGTCGCCGATCTTGGTGAGGTCGGCGATCATCGTCTCCTTGTCCTCGTCGAAAATCTGCGTCCCGACCGGCACCTTGAGCACGATGTCTTCGCCGCCGGCGCCGTGGCGGTCCTTGCCCATGCCGCCGATGCCGGGCCGCGCCTTGAAATGCTGCGCGTAGCGGTAGTCGATCAGAGTGTTGAGCCCGTCCACCGCCTCGACCACGACGTCGCCGCCGCGGCCGCCATTGCCGCCGCTCGGGCCGCCGTGTTCGATGAACTTCTCGCGCCGGAACGCGACGCAGCCGTTGCCGCCGTCGCCGGAGCGAATGAAGACCTTGGCTTCGTCGAGGAATTTCATGGGCTTTACATAGGCGCGCGCGGCCGATGGCGTCATCTGCATCTTGGGCCGGGCGGTTGGCGCGGTTTTACAGTAAACATCTGAATTTGCAAAGCTTTTATCGATTTAAGCCTGCGCCGGGAATAAATCGGGCGATGGTCCGGTCCTGTCTCCGTAGCGCTCATGCTGCACAGGAGACGGATCATGACTTCCAGCGATGACAACCATGGTGCGAGCACGACCCGGCGCAAGGTTCTCGAATGCATGACCTGGGCGGGCACCGGCCTGCTCTGGACGGTTTCCGGCGGCGTGCCGCGCTCGCTCGGCCTGGTCGATCAGGCGATGGCCGCAGGAGAGCCAAGGGCCTGACCTTCCTGCAGATCAGCGACAGCCACATGGGCTTCGACAAACCCGCCAATCCCAACGTCAAGGGCACGCTGGAGGAGGCGATCGGCCGCATCAAGGCGCTGCCGGCGCAGCCGTCGTTCATGATCCACACCGGCGACATCACGCATTTGTCGAAGGTCGCGGAGTTCGACGACGCCGAGAAGATCATCTCGCAGGCCAAGCTCGACGTGCACTATGTCCCCGGCGAGCACGACATCATCGACGAGGAGGCGAAGCTCTACCGCGAGCGTTACGGCCGCGGCTCGAAGGGCGACGGCTGGTACAGCTTCGACGCCGGCGGCGTGCATTTCGTCGGCCTCGTCAACGTCAAGAACCTCAAGGCCGGCGGCATGGGCAGCCTCGGCGAGGATCAGCTCAAGTGGCTCGCCGACGATCTCAAGGGCAAGACCGCCTCGACGCCGGTCGTGCTGTTCGCGCACATCCCGCTTTGGGTGGTGTACGAGACCTGGGGCTGGGGCACCGAAGACGGCGCCCGCGCGCTGGAAATGCTCAAGGGCTTCGGCTCCGTCACCGTGCTCAACGGCCACATTCATCAGGTGATGCAGAAGGTCGAGGGCAACGTGGCGTTTCACACCGCCCGTTCGACGGCGTTTCCGCAGCCCGCGCCAGGCAGCGCGCCGTCGCCCGGTCCGATGAAGGTCGCCGACGACAAGCTCCGTTCGCTGCTCGGCATCCGCAACGTGACGTTCAAGCGCGGCGAACAACGCCTCGCCGTCATCGACACGCCGTTGCAAGGTTGAGCCGATGCGGATCGAGTTAATGGCCTTCGTGACGGGGGCGGCGCTCGCTTGCGTCATTGCTCCATCGGTGGCGCAGAACAACGTCGTCCCCGTTACGATCGATAACTTCGTGTTCAGCCCCGAGCGCGGTGACCGTGAAAGTGGGGGCGACCGTAACCTGGACCAATCATGACGACATTCCGCATACCGTCGCCGCCAAGGACCGGGCTTTCAAGTCGAAGGTGATGGACACCGACGAGTCGTTCTCGTTCACATTCTCGACACCGGGTGAGTACACTTACTTTTGCTCCTTGCATCCGCATATGACGGGAACCATCGTGGTCGAGGGGACGGCGGGGAGCGGCGCTTCGCAATGATGCTTGCGGGGCGCCGCCGTTCGAGCAGGGCGCGTAGCGCAATGGCCGGTGACGTGCACGATCCGGAACGGGCGCGGCGCTTTCGGGACGCGGCGCTGCCGCATCTCGACGAGGTCTATACGCTCGCCCGCTACCTGCTGCGGAACGCCGCCGATGCCGATGACGCCGTGCAGGATTGCTACCTGCGGGCGTTGAAGCATTTCGATACGTTCCGCGGCGGCGCGATGCGGCCGTGGCTGTTCGCCATCCTGCGCAACGTCTGCAAGGCCACCTACGCGCAGCGCGGCTTTGCCGATCCAGGACACCGCCGAGGATGCGGTGCCGTTATGGAGCGAAGCGCCGGAGACGCCGGAGGCGCACGTCCTGCGCCGCCGCGACGAGCAATCGATCCGCGACATGGTGGGCGCGCTGCCCGATGTATTCCGCGAGGCGATCGTGTTGCGCGAGATCAACGGCCTGTCGTATCGCGAAATCGCCGAGCTCGTGGGTGCGCCGGTTGGCACCGTGATGTCGCGGTTGGCGCGCGCCCGCTCGATCCTGCGCGCCGCGTGGCTGTCCGCCGAGGAGAAGGCACAATGATGACGTGCGATGAAGCCGGCGTGCTGTTGCATGCACTGCTCGACGGCGAGCTTGACGCCGGTCATGCCCGCGAGGTCGAGGCGCATATCGCCGGTTGCCCGCGCTGCGCCGCGCAGCTTCGGGACTACCGCGAGATGCGTCGGGTGATGTCCGGCGCGAACCTGAGTTTTGCCGCGCCGGCGGCGCTGCGCTCCCGCATCGATGCGAGCATTCCGGCGGCGGCCGCTCGTACGCCTGCGCCGTCCCGCCGTTCGCTGTTGCAGGGCTTTGCGTTCGGGACGGCGCTGTCAGCGGCGGCCGCCGCCAGCGTGTTGTTCGTGGTGGTGCGTTGGGATCAGGACCAGCGCATTCTCGGCGACGTGGTGTCGGCGCATCTGCGTTCTTTGCAGGCCGACCATCTGACCGACGTGCCGTCGACCGACCAGCACACCGTGAAGCCATGGTTCAACGGCAAGCTTGCGGTCGCGCCTCCGGTCGCGGACCTCACCGCGCAGGGCTTCACCCTGCTCGGCGGGCGGCTCGACTACATCGACGGCAAGGCGGTGGCCGCGATCGTTTATCGGCGCCGCGTTCACGTCATCAATCTTTTCGTGGCCCAGACGTCGTCGGCGATTGAGCCGACCGCTGCGCGTCACGAGATGGTGCAGGGCTTCAACATCCGGCGCTGGACCGAGCAGGGGCTTCGCTTCATCGCGATCAGCGACATCAGCGCTGATGAGCTTGCGGACTTTGGCGCAAAGTTCGAAACCGCCTTGCGCACAGGCGCCTAGCGGTCAGACCGGTGTGGTGAACCGCGTGGTGCCGTCGCGCTCGATGCGCGGCAGGAGATCGACCTCCCAGGACAGGTATTCGTTCATGGCGCCCGTGGTGTCGCCGGTCCGCTCATAGGGCTTGGGCCAGTAATCCAGCGGCTCGTCGGCCATGCGGGCGTCGGTGGAGAGCGTAAAGCCGGCCGCCTGCCAGCGCGGCGTTGCCGCCGCGCAGATAGCGGGCGGGGTTACGGGTTTCCGATGCCGCGAGGCCCGCGAGCACGCCATCCTCCGAGGTCAGCACCAATTCGCCGTTGACCGGAATCTTCGCCAGCGCCTGCGACAGCCGCGTGCGGATGGCGAACCAGGCGCCGGGGATGTGGCCCTTGCGGTAGGCCGGGCTGAGCGAAAGATCGACCACAGTGACGCGGTCCTTCGCCACCAGCTCGGACAAGGCCGCGGCCTCGATGGCGCGCTCGGGCGACGGTGACGGGCCGAGCAACGGCGCCGGCGGGCGGCCCTTCTCGCTGCCGGTCGCGGCCAGCACGAACACGTCGCGCCAGCCCATCTGCTTGAGCCAGGATGCCGTCATCACCGCCCGCACCTCGCGATCGTCGATCAGCACGAGGCGGGCGCCGAGCGTGGCGGCGTACTGGTCGGTGGCCTGTACGAGCTGGCCGCCGGGCGCATTGACCGCGCCGGGAAAATGCCCGGCGGCGTAATCGGTCGGATCGCGCACGTCGAACACATAGAGCGTGCGGGTGCGGTCGGCGCGGAAGCTCTCGAGCGCTTTGAGGTCGATGCGCATGACGCCGAACCGCTTGGCGACACGCTCGGCCGCGGCCTTGGCCCGGGCGAGGCCATCGGTGGACGGGTCGGTGAAACGCTTGGTCTTGCCGTTGTCGGGCATGAGGCCCGCGAGGCTCCAGCCCATCGTGCCGTTGCGCAGCGCCACGACCTTGTTCGGCAGGCCGGCGTTGATCAGCGATTGCGCGCCGATGATGCTGCGGGTGCGGCCGGCGCAATTGACGACGACCAGGGTATCAGGCGAGGGCGCGATGTCGTGGATGCGGAGCACCAGCTCGGCGCCCGGCACATTGGTGGCGCTCGGGATCGAGACGCGCTGGAATTCGTCGAACGGCCGGCTGTCGACCACGACCATGTCGGTGCCGCTCCGCATCAGGCCGTCGAGTTCTTCGGCGGAGACGCTCGGCGTACCGCAGGCATGTTCGATGTGCTCGCCGAACGCCTTGCTCGGCACGTTGACGCCGGAGAACAGTTCGAGGCCGGCCGTCTCCCAGGCGGCGACGCCGCCTTGCAGATAACCGATGTCGGTATAGCCCGCGGTCGGCGAGGATGTTGGTGGCGCGCTCGACCAGGCCGTCGCCGTCATCGCACAGCACGATGCGGGTGTCCTGGCGCGGTACGAGACGCGCGAAGCGCAGCTCCAGCCGGCTCAGCGGGATCGAGCGCGCCCACAACAGATGATTGCGCGAGAAGATCAACTCCTCGCGCAGATCGATCAGCGCCAGCTCGCGGCCATCGGAAAGCATGGCTTTGACGGCAGGCGGGTCGAGCGGCTTCGCCTGGGGTTGCGATGACATGACACCCTCTCGACGTCATGCCCGGCCTTGTGCCGGGCATCCACGCCTTCTTCCTATTCAAACAAGACGTGGATGGCCGGGACAAGCCCGGCCATGACGCTGATTTGTGGAGTCGGCGAGTGCCGCTACGTCGCCTGCTGCGGCGTCATCTGGTGCACCTCGCCGGACTTCAGGTCGATCCGGATGCGATTGATCTTGTCCAGGTTGACGCCGGTGACGCGGACGAAGCGCGACTTGTCCGGATAGTCGATCGAGTGGATCTTGCCGTCCTGGTAGATGCCGGCGTGGCCGGGCTCAAGCCGGTACTTCTTCTCCGGCGTCAGCTTGGCGTGCTTCGGATCGGTGCCGTCGTCCTCGCGCTTCCATTCGATCATGTCGGTCCACAGCTTGGCCTGGCCGTAGATCGCCCAGGACTCGCCGTGATCGTGCGGCGGCGAGACGCGCGCCTTGTCGTTGATGTGGGCGAGCACCTGGAACTTCAGCTCCGGGTCCTCATAGAGAACCTTCAAGCCGCGTTCGACTTCGTCGCCGCAGTATTTGTCGACGAAGTCCTTGTTGCCCAACAGCCGCTCGAGATGGGCGCGAACCTGCTCGCGGCCGCCGGGGCCGGGGTCGCGCTTGAGGAAATTGCGGCAGTCGGCGATGAACTGGTCGAGCTCGTAAGCCATATCGTGCTCCCTGGCGAAATAGCTTGCCACGCAGGGCACATTTTCACGCAAAATCTCGCGTCGCGCCAGCCGTTCGTAGAAGACCTATCCCGCGCTGTGCGCAGGGTTGGAATTTTCGTGTCGTGATGGGAGATAGCTTTGCGCCGACGATGGTCGGAGATGCAGCGCCCGGGAGGGACAAGGGGCCATGCCTGACTGATGCGGCCCGCTTATGTCCGCTCCCCGGGATGCCGTTCGTGGTTTTGCCGCTATGCGATCGTCCAAACGTCAGCGATGGCGGTTAGCGGCGGTGCTGACCCGGTGGCGTCATGGTGACCTCCGTTGTTCAGTTTTTTGCTTCGGTGCGGTCGCCTCGGCGACGCGCGTCACACAATACCAAGCTGGTCCTGAAGGCGTGCGAAGTCAACGGCGCAAGCATGCGTTCATTGCGCCTATGAGTCGCGTGGTATGCGTGGAACCAATGGCCTCGTCGCCGATCTGGCGACGAGGCTTGAGCTTTAGGCCACGACGCGCTTCGACGCGCCCCAGCTTTTCAGCGAGGCCCACAAGCCGCGGTCGAGGCGGAAGCGGTCGATCGGCGCCGAGCTCGAGATCGCGCGGATGCGCTGCAGGCCCGCGCCGGTCCACTGGAAGCCGCATTTCTCCAGCACGCGGCGCGACGCCGGATTGGTGACGCGCGCCGACGACTGGATCGCCTCGCAGTCGAGATCGGTGAAGACATGATCGATCATCGCGCGCACCGCTTCGGTGGCGTAGCCCTTGCCCCAGTGCTTGACGCCGAGCCAGTAGCCGATCTCCGGCGGATGGCGGTCGACCTGCGTGAAGCCACAGGCGCCGATCAGCGCACCGTTGCGCAGCGCGATGAAGAACACGGCTTCGTTGCCGAGGTTGGCCGTGGCGATGAAGTCCTCGGCGTCGGCCATGCGGTACGGATGCGGAATGCGTGCCGTGTTCTCGGCGATGCGGCGGTCGTTCGCCAGCATTGCAACCGTTTTAGCGTCCCCAAGCCGCGGCGCACGCAGAACCAGCCGCTCGGTCTCGAGGACGGGGATACTTCTTTCGCGAAACTGCTCCGAGGGTATTTCTTGAAGTGTCATGGCACGGGCTCCTTTGAAATGCTTAAGGGGGAGACGGTGTCCGTCTCCCCCTTAAAGAGCCCTTGGGCCCCGCCGGTTCGGAACAGACACCGGCAGACCCACTATGGTTCTACCGTCTTACTCTGCCGCAGCCTCCATCGCCGGAAGGACGGAGATGAATACGCGGCCTTTGGCTTTGGTTTTGAACGACACGCGACCATCGACCAGCGCGAACAGGGTGTGATCCTTGCCCATCCCGACATTCAGGCCGGCATGCCAGGTGGTGCCGCGCTGACGCGCGAGAATATTGCCGGCAACGGCGGCCTGGCCGCCGAACATCTTCATGCCCAGGCGCTGGCCCGCGGAGTCGCGGCCGTTCCGGGAAGATCCGCCTGCTTTCTTGTGAGCCATAGCCTTGTTCCTAACTCGCTCTCTTTATACCGCGATTCCGCGACGGAATCATCACACAAATATTGATGGACGCTGCGAACTCCAGCCTGCCGGCGCAACAAAATGCGCTTTAGCAGGCTTGAGGTTACTTTTTCTTTCCCTTGGCCTTTTTGGCCGCAGGCTTGGCCTTAGCCGCCGGCTTCTTGGCGACCTTCTTCTTTGCCTTCGGCTTGTCCTCGGAGCCCTCGTCGGTGGCGGGCTTGGCCTTCGCCTCGGGCTTCGGCTTTGGACCCTTGGTCGGCTTGGCGCCCTCGGTCAGGATTTCCGAGATGCGGATCAGCACGAAATCCTGCCGGTGGCCGCGCTTGCGCCGCGAGTTCTTGCGGCGGCGCTTCTTGAAGGCGATGACCTTGGGACCCCGGCCGTGGCTGAGAATCTCGGCCGCGACGCTCGCGCCCGCGACCATCGGGGAGCCGAGCTGCGGCGTGTCGCCGCCCAGCATAATGACGTCGCCAAGCTGCACGATAGTGCCCGGCTCGCCCTGCACGCCCTCGACCTTGAGGACCTGATCCTCGGCGACCCGGTACTGCTTGCCGCCGGCTTTGATGACTGCGAACATCGTTTTTTCCCGCGTTCGACCCCAGCACTCGGATTATCCGGGCCGGCTTTTTCCAGTCGATTTATGTTGTGGTTACAGGCGCTTAGCGCCGTAACAATTCGCGCGGGCCAAACCGCCCGCGCCAATGGCCGAACTTATGGCGGGCAGGGGCAAAACTGTCAAGAATCAGGGAAATCCACGGCCTGCCGTGCTGCCAGTTGCCGCCCGTTAACGGCCATCTCGTTGTGCCGTATTCCGAGTCACGGCGCCCTGCGGATCAGGCGCACCATCGGCGGGTTGGGGGGTAAGGCGTTGAGAAACCTCACGCCTTCCGTGGCATGGCGCTGAACGACCTGATTGTCGCGCTCAGCCAAATAACGCAGACTCCCGGTAACAAGGGCGAAGGCCCGGCGGCGACGGGGAGGCACGCATGCGCCACGCGCGTATTCTGCTCGCTGTGCTCAGTCGGCATGGTGTTCGCGCCGGTTGCGGCGGCGCAGGACTATCCGGCCCGGCCGATCACGCTGGTGGTGCCGTTCGCGCCGGGCGGCGGCGTCGACCAGATGGCGCGGCTGATCGCCGGCAAGCTCGAGCAGCGGCTCGGCAAGAGCTTCGTGATCGAGAACAAGCCGGGCGCGGGCTCGATCATCGCGGCGACCTATGTGCAGAAATCCAATCCGGACGGCTACACGCTGCTGATGGCGCCGGCGCCGACCATGGCGGTCAATGTCTCGCTTTATAAGAACCTGCCCTATGACCCGACCAGCGACTTCAGCCTGATCGGATTGCTGTCGGGCACCCCCTTCGTTCTGATGGTCAATGTCGATCTGCCGGTGAAGTCGGTGCCGGACCTGCTCGCCTACGCCAAGGCCAATCCCGGCAAGATGGTATTCGCATCGGCCGGCCCCGGCGTGCCGCATCATCTGTTCATGGAATTGTTCATGAGCATGACCGGGATGAAGGCATCGCACGTGCCTTATCGCGGCAGCCTGCCCGCGCTCAACGACCTCGTGGCCGGTCATATTCCGATGATGTTCTCCGATCTTGGTCCGGCGACCGGATTGCTGGAGGCCAAGCGGGTGCGTCCGCTCGGCATCTCGACCAAGACAAGGCATCCGTCGTTTCCCGACATTCCGCCGCTCGGCGATGCGCGTGCCGGGTTATGAGGCGGTGTCGTGGCAGGCGATGGCCGCGCCGGCGCGGACGCCGCGGCCCATTCTCGACAAGCTCAACGCCGAGATCACCGCCGTGCTGGCGATGCCGGAGGTGAAGGAGCAGACGCTCAAGTACGGATTTCTGCCGTTGGAAAACCGGAGCGTCGACGAGCTGAAGGAATTCGTGAAGTCCGAAATCGTCCGCTGGGGCAAAGTGGTGCGCGACGCCGGCATCGCGGGATCGCAGTAGCGATCGAACAGGAGCAGTGAATGAAAGTGCTGAAAGTCGGAGCGCTGGTCGTCGCGGCGTTGGTTGCGCTGTGCTGGCGGCGCGCAAGTTCCGGTCCAGGCGCAGGACTATCCGCCGCGGCCGCTCACCATGGTGGTGCCGTTCACCCCCGGCGCCGCGACCGATTTCCTGGCGCGCCTGCTCGGCAAGGAGCTGGAGGAACGGCTCGGCAAACCGGTCGTGGTCGAGAACCGTCCGGGCGCCGGCACCAACATCGGATCGCACTCGGTCGCGAAAGCCGCGCCGGACGGCTACACGCTGCTGATGGCGACATCGACGCCGATGGCGATCAACGTATCGCTGTACAAAAACCTGTCGTTCGACCCGACCACCGAGCTCGTCCCGTTGGCGCTGGTGGCGCAAAGCCCGTTCGTCCTGATCGTCAATCCATCGATGCCGGTGAAAACCGTGCCGGAGCTCATTGCCTATGCCAAGGAAAAGCAGGGCAAGCTGACGTTCGGCTCCGCCGGCCCGGGATCGCCGCACCATCTGTTCGCCGAGCTGTTCAAGACCATGACCGGCATGCAGGCGACCCACGTCATCTATCGCGGCAGCGTGCCGGCGCTCAACGACGTCGTGGCCGGACACATCGACTTCATGTTTTGCGACTTCGCCTCGGCGCAGGGGATGCTCCAGGGCGGCAAGGTCAGACCGCTCGGCGTCACCACCGCGGCGCGCATTCCGGCCTACAAGGACATCCCGCCGATCAACGAGGCCGGCGTGGCCGGCTACGACGTGGCGGCCTGGTTCATGGTGGTGACGACCGGCAAGTCGCCGTCCGCGGTGGTCGACAAGCTGCACGGCGAGTTGAAGACCATTCTCGCCAAGCCCGAGATCAAGGAGCAATTGCTCAAGCTCAGCCTGCTGCCGATGGAAACCAAGTCGGTGGCCGAGATGCAGGGCTTCGTGAAGTCGGAGATCGTGCGCTGGGGCAAGGTGGTGGAGGCGGCCGGCATCAAGGAATCGCAATAGAGTCGCTGAGGCCGGAAGAGATTGGGGATCTAGGAAGAGGATGGGAATGCCGGAGCGATGTCCGGCGGTCAATGCATCAGACACCGGGGGGAGTCATGATCGTTCTCGTTCGCTGCGTCGCCGTCATGGCGGCCATCGTGTTCATCCAGAATATGTCGGCGCGCGCCGACGACTATCCGAACCGCCCGGTCACCTTGATCGTGCCCTGGGCGCCGGCCGGCGCGGTCGACACCGTCGCCCGCATCATCGCGCCCAAAATGTCGGAGCGGCTCGGCAAGGCTGTAGTGATCGAGAACCGCGGCGGCGCCGGCTCGACGCTCGGCACCGCGATCTCGGCCAAGGCCGCGCCGGACGGCTACACGCTGGGTATGCCCGGCAGCGGCTCGATGGCGGTCGGGCCGGCGATGTACAAGCAATTGCCCTACGATCCCACCAAGGATTTCGCGCCGATGGCGCTCATCGGCCGCGTGCCGTTCGTGCTGGTCGTCAATGCGGCGCTGCCGGTGAAGACCGTGCCGGAGCTGATCGCCTACGCCAAGGCGAACAAGATCTTCTACGCCTCGGGCGGGCCGGGCTCGCCGCATCACATCTACGCCGAGATGTTCAAGGGCATGACGGGCATCGAGATGACGCATGTGCCCTACAAGGGCAGCGCCGACGCCATCAAGGACGTGGTGGCGGGGCACGTGCAGATGATGTTCTCCGATTCGGTGCCTTCGATTCCGCTGATCCAGTCCGGCGCGATTCGCGCGCTCGGCGTCACGACCTTGGCACGCTGGTCGACCGCGCCGGAAATTCCGCCGCTCAACGAGGCGGGCGTGCCGGGCTTCGATGCCGCGGGATGGTTCATGGTGTCGGGCCCGGCCGGCACGCCGCAGCCGATCGTCGAGCGTCTGCACAACGACCTCAAGGCGATCATGGGGTCGGCCGACGTGCAGCAGGCGGTCAACCGGACCGGCGTCGTGCCGGTGGTGAGCCCGCCGCTGGCGGAGCTGCCGAAGTTCATCGTCACCGAGAAGGAGCGCTGGGGCAAGGTCGTGGCGCAGGCCGGGCTTGCGGGGACGCAGTAAGCGGTCGGGCTCGTCTCCCCAGCGGCCGTAAAGCGCGCTATTCTCCTGGCCGACCGGACGCTGCGAGCAAAAAATCCGGCGGGGAGGAATGCAATGCGTTTTGCGCGCTTCGTTGCGGCGTTGATCGCCGGCGTGTCGGTTGGCTGCAAATTTCGCGGTCCGCGCCGACGACTATCCGTCCCGGCCGATCACCTTGATCCTGCCGCTCGGGGCCGGCGGCGCGATGGACATCCTGGCGCGCGCGCAGTTCGAGCCGAAGCTCAAGGAGCGGCTCGGCAAGCCGATCGTCATCGAGAACCGTACCGGCGGCGGCACGGTGATCGCCGCGACCGCCACGGCGAAAGCGCCGCCCGACGGCTACACGCTGTTCATGGCGCCGGCCGGCACGCTTACCACCAACGCCACGCTCTACAAGAAGCTGCCCTACGATCCGGCCAAGGATTTCACTCCGATCGCGCTGACCTCGTCGGTGGCCTTCGTGCTGGTGGTCCATCCGTCGCTGCCGGTTCATTCGGTCAAGGAACTGATTGCGTACATCAAGGAGCGGCCCGGGCAGCTGGCCTTCGGCTCGACCGGCATCGGCGCCACGCCGCATCTGGCCTTCGAGATCATGATGCGCGAGGCGGGGCTGAAGATGACGCACGTTCCCTATCGCGGCATGCCGCAGGCGGTGAACGACGTCGTCGGCAACCATGTGCAGATGGCCTTCGCCGATCCGGCCGGCGCGCCCGCGCTGATCAATGACGGCAAGCTTCGTCCGCTTGCGGTGTCGTCGCTGCAGCGCATCGGCGTTCTGCCGGACGTGCCGACGATGGAGGAGGCCGGGTTGAAGGGCTTCGAGGCGGTGTCGTGGCACATGATCGTCGGCCCCGCCGGGATGCCGAAGGAAATCGTCGACCGCCTGAACGGCGAATTCAAACGCATCTCGACGTCGGCGGATTTCAAGGTGCAGGTCGACCGCATGGGACTGATCGCGATCAACTCGCCGCCGCCGGCCGAGCTGCGGAAATTTCTCGACAAGGAGATCGCGAGCTGGGGCCAGCTCGTGAAGGACGTCGGGATCGCGGGCACGGAATGATCGCGCCGCGGCGAAAGCTTTGCATCGGCGTGTTGCTGGCGCTGGCGCTCGGGCCGGTGTCGGGCGTGCAGGCGCAAAATTATCCGACCAAGCCGGTCACCCTGGTGATGCCCTATCCGCCCGGCGGCGGCACCGATGCGATGGCGCGGCTGATCGCGCAGCGGCTGGAGAAGCGGCTCGGCCAGCCGATCATTTTCGAGTACCGGCCCGGCGCCGGCTCGGCGATCGCGGCGGCCTATGTGGCGCGCCAGCCGGCCGACGGCTACACCATTCTCTATGCCACCAGCACGACGATGGCGATCAATGTCAGCGTGCACAAGAATCTCTCCTACGATCCGGTCAAGGACTTCGTGCCGATCGCGCTGTTCGCGATCACGCCGTTCGTGCTGGTGGTGAATGCAAGCCTGCCGATCAACTCGGTGGCCGATCTCGCGGCCTATGCGAAGGCCAAACCGGGTGCGCTGAGCTACGCCTCGAACGGGCCGGGCGGCGCGTCGCATCTGTTCGCCGAACTGACCAAGTCCATGCTCGGCATCGAGATGACGCATGTGCCGTACAAGGGCAACGCGCCGGCGCTCAACGACGTGGTCGCCGGCCATGTCTCGCTGATGTTCGTCGATCCATCCGCGTCCGTGCAATTGGTGCGCGAGGGCAAGCTCCGCGCGCTGGGCGTCACCACGGCGAAGCGGGTGTCGACGGCGCCCGAATTGCCGCCGCTCGCCGAGGTCGGCCTGCCGGGCTACGACGCCGCGAGCTGGCACATGTTCGTGGCGCCGGCGGCGACGCCGAAGCCGATCGTGCAGCGGCTCTATGCGGAGATCGACGCCATCATCAAAGAGCCCGACGTGGCGGCGGAGATCGGCAAGCGCGGCTTCGAGCCGTCCGCCGGTGGCCCGCCGGAGCAGCTTGCGCTGTTCGTGCGGCGCGAGATCGAGCGCTGGGGCAAGGTGGTGCGCGCGGCCGGCGCCGCCGGGATCGAGTAGGGAGCGCATGAGAGCCCGGGCCCCATCCGCGTCGCTGGCGCTGGTGCTGTTTGCGCTCACGGCTTCGCTCGTGTCCGCGCCGGCGCAGGACTATCCCAGCCGCGCGGTGACCATCGTGGCGCCGGCGGCGCCGGGCGGGCTCTATAGTTTGTTTGCGCGGCTGATCGGCAGCAAGCTCGAGCAGCGACTGGGCAAGCCGTTCGTCGTCGAGAACCGGCCGGGCGCGAGCTCGATCGTCGGCGCCATGTCGGTGATCCGCGGTCCGCACGACGGCTATACGCTGATGGTGGGAAACACCAGCGGTCTCGCGACCAACATCAGCCTGCACAAGAGTCTGCCCTACGACCCGGTCAAGGATTTCGCGCCGATCGCGCTGATCGCACGCATTCCCGAGGTGCTGATGGTGAACGCCGCGCTGCCGGTGCAGCCTCGGCGCCCTTCTCGCCAACCCACAAATTCCAATGCTCGATGTGCGGACCCCGCGGGATTCGCTCGAAGCTCAAAATGCACGGGTTTGCAGCCGCAAGCTTTTGTAGCGGCGTTTTGTCCCCATTCATCGATGGCGTGAATTAACCCTTTCCATGTTCGCTGTGAACTTCAGCGAACGATTGTGCTTTAATCGTACAGATGCGGCGCGCCCGGAGTATCGAGCGTGCCTTCCAAGCCCTCCGAGACAGAAATACATCTCGAGGTTTTGCGCCGAGAGGTTGCTCGCGCGCGCGTCAGGCTCGCCGATGATGACGTGACACCCACGGAACAGTGATCGATTGCCAGGAATCCGTCATCAGGATGCTCGCGCGCTCCTTCGAAGCTGAACTCGAGCTGATTGACCGCGAGCTGGAGCGGCGAATGCGAGTCAATCGTTATGCCCCGAAAGATGCGAGCCCAGTGGAGTGCGAACTTTCATCTCGATAAACCGAGCTTCCCAAGAAGCCGATGATAAATAAGTTTTACGAGCCAAAGACATTTGAGCGTCAATCCTGTCGCGGCTGTCGCGAGCGTGAAAGCTCAGACCGCCAGAAATTCAGTTTAAGACCACCGATATATTATGACGGCTCGTAACAAGCATAAGGGCTCGCGCCCCGAAGCATGATGAGGGCAACGCTCCACGATTGCGTCCCTCGAGCGACCAGAAGTCGTCTGATAGGCTCTGGATCCGCTGGCGTTGACGAACTGGGCATGAACGGGAGATCGCTCAACCACCCCGTGCTCTCGAAAGAGAGCGTCCCATATCAGGGTGTGTGACGGGCGCTTGACGCAAGCACTCGAAGCATCACTTCGGCTCAGAAGCCGAAGTGTATGCCGAGACGCTCCCGCAACAGATGCAGATGGCGTCTGCTCTCCATGATCAAACACGAGACAGGTCCGAGGTCTTCCTCGGGCCTTCCCGAGCGGAGCGAGGGAAGGCATCGTCAGCATTCGTTAAGCGCTTAGCCGTCAACTAGCGACTTTGTCGGAATCAAGCCGCAACTCATGCACCGCAAGTGGTTATGGCCGGACCGGGCTCGATCTTTACCTTGTGCAGCAGGCCAGTGAGGTCCTTAACAGCTTCTGTGAGTTGCAAAACTTCCGTCTCGCGAAGCTGGTCAATCTTCGGATGTAAGAGTTCGATCTCGAGTTCGGCCTTGATGTTGATCTGATAGTCGTTCTCGGCAGACTTGCGATCAATGTCTTGCTGGCGATTTTGGCTCATCATAGTTTGGCCGAAATATTGTCCCAACGAGCAGACGCCTGTCGCACTCAAGAGCGGGCCAAAACAACCAAACAAGTTTTAGCTCGGAATTAATCGCCAGCGAACCGAAGGAGCAAAGCATGTTTACCAATATCTTGATCGCAACCGACGGGTCGGAACTCGCAGAAAAAGCTGTCTCTTATGGAGTGTCGCTGGCGAAATTAGCTGACACCAAGGTAACCGCGCTGATCGTCGAGCCTTCGTTCAATGTGTTCGGCGTGCCTGAATCGCAGGTACGGCAGATGCCCGAAGCCTTCGCGAAGCATGTTGAGCACATCAAACGCCATGCAACGAAGGTGTTGAGCCACGTTGCGGAGGCAGCCCAAACAGCTGGCGTCCCGTGCGAGACGGTTCAGCTTGAACACGACCAGCCCTATGAAGCGATCATAAAGACGGCAGAGGACAAGGGCTGCGATCTGATCGTAATGGCATCTCATGGGCGGAGCGGGATTTCCGCGGTTCTGCTCGGCAGCGTGACCAACAAGGTGCTAACACACACCAAGATTCCCGTTCTGGTCTGCCATTGAGTTAGGCAGGATCGCCATGCGCCAAGTTTTTGCAGTCGGTATTGTCATTGGGACAACACTGGCGACGCTCCAGCCGCTTTACGCTCTCGTTCGCAGCACGCGCGCAGAAGCCGGCGAAGAGCGGAAAAAATATTCTGCTCTTATCGAATATTTTTGGCTTTTGACCCAGACGAGGACATCCCCGTCCCCAGAAGGCTGATTTGCCCGCGGAGACAAAGCGACCGGCAGGCCAAAGTCGATTTACCGTTTTGGCGTTTTCGAACGTAATCATATCGCTGCGAGTTACAGTCACCCACTTGGTGGTCACGGGTGGTCCACCGCCAGCCATGTGCCAGGCAGCGTAGGCTTCGCGGAAGGCACTTTCTGAAAGCACGCAGTCCACCGGATAGATGACGTAGTAGCCGCGCTGGGCGGCGCCCGCGCCAGTTCCAAGACCAACACCTTGGGCCCGCACTAAACTAGCCGTCACACCGCGTGTTTATAGTGCGCGGGCGCTAGCAAATGACACTGCATCACGCTTCTAGAACGTGCCGTCTTCCACCCGCAACATACAAGCGCTCGACCGCGCGACACGATCCTCTACGCCGAGGTGGGGCCGCTCATCGCCACGAGGAAATGAAGCGCCCGGCTGTCATGCGGAAATCTGCACGCCATCCTCGCTCGGCTCGCGCAACACATAGCCACGGGCCCAGATCGTCTCGATGTAGTCCTTGCCGCCCGATGCGTTCGCGAGCTTCTTGCGGAGCTTGCAGATGAATACGTCGATGATCTTCATATCGGGCTCATCCATGCCGCCGTAAAGCTGGTTAAGGAACATCTCCTTGGTCAGCGTGGTGCCCTTGCGGAGCGAGAGCAGCTCCAGCATCTGATATTCCTTGCCGGTCAGGTGCACGCGGGCGCCGGCCACTTCGACGGTCTTCCGGAAGAGATCGACGGTGAGGTCGCCGGTGTTGATGACCGACAGGACGTGACCCTTGGAACGGCGCACGATGGCCTGAATGCGCGCGACCAATTCGTCCTTGTGGAACGGCTTGGTCATGTAATCGTCAGCACCGAAGCCCAGGCCCCTCACCTTGTCCTCAATGCCGGCGAGGCCGGAGAGGATCAGGATCGGCGTCCTAATCTTCGAGACGCGCAGGCTACGCAGCACCTCATAGCCCGACATATCGGGCAGGTTCAGGTCGAGCAGGATGATGTCGTAGTCGTATAGCTTGCCGAGATCGACGCCCTCTTCACCCAGATCAGCTGTGAAGATGTTGAAACCCTCGGATTTGAGCATCAGTGCAATGGATTGCGTGGTGGCAGGATCGCCCTCGATCAGCAATACGCGCATCTCTGGCCCTCCAGGGGCGTCGCGGCGGCGCGGCGTAAGGCGCGCGGGGGCGAGCTGAAAACGCTAGGCGCGCGTGGTTACAGAACCCACCGCGGAAAGATGAGCTTTCGCCACCTCCATCCGCTCATTACGGGAGTGGCGAAGAACGAATACGCGGATCTCCGAGGATAGATTGCTCTGTTCGCGCGTGCCGTCGATCTGAGTGACCAATACCGACAGCGTCACATGACGGGTATGCGCGATCTGTTTCAGGTCAGTCCAGAAGGGCTCTTCAAGGCTGACGCTGGTCTTGTGTCCACCAATTACGACGGAACGTTTAACGATAGAGGATTTCATTGGAGCCCCCGAACTCCCCCCAGCCCGTTACCATGTAGATCAGATTCGCCAGCGTGACGGCGGTACATGGATGACGCATCCGGGAACATTGTTCACGGTGAGTAAAATTGAAACGCGCGGTGTCAGCCCGACCGGCCCAAAGAAAATCGGTCCCTCAGAAACTGCAATCCGTGCCCGACACAAGTTCCCTGCGAATTGTGTCTGCGTCGGACTGCACTAATATGAAATCCGCACGTCGCCTAATTTTCCCGCATCGGGGCGCGCAATTCCAACGCGGAACTCAAGTAGCTTATGGAGCCTTCTCTGTTCAAAAAATAAGCTGCACAAGCGGAACGCGGTAATACCGTAGGGCATTAAGAACCCATGGGGGCGGTAATATGAGAGGGTATGAAGAAGCAATCAGTTTCGTTGCCAAGCAGAACCATGAGTCAACCGACGTCCTCAACCGGCGCCATGAAGGCGCTTCAATGCGCAAAAATAGCTGAGCTGCGAAAAATCCTTGAGCAAGCCGGCTATTACTCACTCAGCGAGCATGCGGTCGTACTTGGATTAAATCGAAGCACTACCTGGGCCCTGTTAAAAGCCAATCACAAAGCTTCCGGTGTCTCAGGGTCAATCATAAAACGCATGTTGCGCTCAGCCGGCTTGCCGCTAGCCGTGAGGCAATGGATCGACGAATACGTCGGAGAAAAATTGGCAGGCAAATATGGCCACCGCCGAAATCGACTGCGTATTTTTAAGGCTCAAGTCGAACTGGGAGATGGTACTGCGCCCAATTTGCAACGCGAACCACCTGACCATGCAACCGCCACTCCTGCATTCACGCCTTCGGAACCCCGCTGAGCCAGCAGGCTTCCTACCACTCGAGGAGGATCTTCGCGTATTTTCTATGGGAACCTTGGTCATTTCAGAATGCTGCCTCGGTCGATTTCCGGTTAGGGCCACTTGATGAAAGTCAGAGCTCTATGTGATTTTTATTATGTCTGGAACCGACTTAGTGGATTACTTACTTCGAGGGTACTAAAGAACCTTATTCGGCGCCGGGCAGCGATTTGCTCACCGATCCGCCTCGAAAATAAGAACATGACGGGAGGCCGGCCCGTGCGGAGCTCGAAGTACTTTCGCGCGCAAGCGCGACTCAATCGTGACATCGCGCAGTTGATGTCGGGCAGGCAAGCGTCGGAGCGCGCGATGGCGTTTGCGACTGAATATTTCGAACGCGCGGAGGAATCGGAACGGCAGGAACAGATCGCGTTAGAGCATAGCCCTGAACAAGGACACTCATGAGAACCGACACTCGTCAACGTGCATTGAGTGGGCCGGCATTAACGACCGCCCGCACTGAAATCACTGATCCTTTGCTCGCATTGCTGCAGCGTTATGAGGCCGAGCTAGCGGCCTTCGATCGACCATTAGGGACCGAACAGATGATGGATCAGGATTGGGACAGGATTGCCCAAGAGACTTGGTCTCACACCCAGGATGAAATTCTCGAACGCCAACCACGCGCAACCACGCCAGCTGGCGCGCTCATGGCCCTCGATCACGTCTTGCGGAATGAGGATTTGTTTGCGGAGCGAGACGAGTGTGCCGATCAGCAGATGCTATGGCTTCTGATCAAGGCCGCTCGAGATTATATCGCATCAACGGAACCTCACGATATTCATTGATGGCGCTTCACAAGCCGCGGAGCCACTCCCAGACTTGAGCGGGTGACTGGGGCGCGGCACATGAGATGCCTAACGCAGCACCGTCCTGAGGTCGCCCCGAAAAATACGCAACGGCTTGCGTGCGTGGCCGTGTGTGCCCGCCAATTTTTCCGCCACGTACTCTTCTATCCATTGCCTTGCTGCCGGGGGCAAGTCACGCGAGCGCAACATGCGCTTAATGACTGAGCCGGAGAGCCCCGACGATTTGTGATTGGCCTGTAGCACGGCCCAAGTGGTGCTCCGGCTCAGTCCGAGCGCGGACGCTTGCTTGTCGAGCGAGGGATAACCGGCTCGCAGGAGTACCTGTCGCAGCTCGGCTATCTTGGCGCCAGATGGCGACCAACAATGTCAGCGGGTTGAGCGGTAAGCGAGCTAATGCATTTCGGACTTCGGCGGCTTCACCTTGTGGAGCAGCTCCGGCCAGAGTTCGGCGACTAACGTTCGCAGTTCAGCAGGACCGTCCACCACGTCGGCGTCCTCTAAAAACGCGCGGACTTCCTCCACGCTATTCATCGTTGCTTCCGTGGTGACGGTCTTCGCGGGTCGCATACCGGATAAACACCAGCGATGACGCCGGTGTTCCATGTGTCACTTACTCATTATGCAGATCGAAGCGGGGCTAGGGGTAAAAGCCCATCTGCTAAGGCATCTGTCCGAGGGCCAGCGCCGCTTCGAATGAGGAGAAGCTACGGCGTTCGCCTGGACGGCTGTCAAACAATAAATATCAGGAGCGCGGTCGAGGAGTGCTGCGCATCGAAGAACCATGAGGCGCAAGGAACCCATGATACGAAAGCCGCATATCAAGTCGTTTCAAACTAGACGACGAAACTTGGACCAAGGTCCGCGAACGCTTCGGCCCAAACCGTCGCCTGAAGTCCCTCAGCGCCTTCATTAGAGAGGGTATCGAGCTGCGGCTGAAGCAGGAAGACCCCCGGACCGGCTGGCTAGTCCAGCAATGACGGGCCGCAACGATCGAGTCATCGCTGCGTTCGACGCGCTCGTGCGCGCCATCCAGAGCGCAGACAGCACGCCTCAGAGACAACAGTGCATCTTGGCTGCGCTATCTCCCGCCGGGCTGAACGAGCTCAACGGCTTCAGCGATGCCTGCATCGAAGCAGCCGAGAACCGGTGCGTCTTGATGTACGCGCTGATCATCTAATACCAACTCGCGGCGCTCGCGAACTCATCTGCGTCGTTGCGTCAGGTTTGCCACTCCCGTCCAGGTGCTTGATTTGACTCGCGTTTACGATGTGATCGTCCTCGCACAACATCGGGCAAACAAGTCAAGATTTCCGAGTTTTGGTATTAGCCGTCAACCAGCGACCGGCAATTCGAGAGCGACCGGTGTTCCTTCTGCGGTTGGTATGCGAACGGGATTTCAGTGCTGCTTAAGAGCGATGACGGACGCGCGTTTATCTGTGACGTGTGGGTGATGACCTGCGTCGGTAGGATTGCCCACACAAAAACGAAGGGGCGTCGACTGCTCTGGTTTGGAAGAAAGCGCAGAAGAGATGACGGGTCTTGACGAGTTTTAATTAGTAATCATTGTAAATTACAAAGGTCTCTCCGAGTAGCGGGCGCCGATCGGCGGTGTCCACATGCCGCCCTCCCTGATCGGCATGGAGGCCTTAAGTGCGAGCAAGAGTACGCGACTGTCTACTTCTGATGGTGGACGGCTTCTCCGCTCGGCACTGAGCACCGTAGTTGCTGGCACCTCAAAACAAGATTTTGGCAGGCTTTAGCAAACGCGAGGCAGGCGCGGCCTTCTACATGGATGCCATGCAACGAAGCCGCATTCCTACCTCGACCGACTGTCGAAATGAAAACGTTGTTCGCCTTGCTGCTTATCGGCTTGATCCTTTTGCCGTCGATCGCCGCGGGCACCTCGACCACCTCGCTCGCCGGCGTCACGCGGACGGTATGCAAATGACCGAGGGCCGCCCGCCACCAATCGAGGAAACGCTTAAGGAGCGCGAGCGCCTATTGCGCGAACTCGGCCCCGGGCATCGCTTGATGGTCGAGGCCGCCTTAGCGCAGCACCCATCGCTTACCGCAAGGCAAGCGATCACCGATCTCACCCGGTCCGGCAGGTTATGAGCACGCAGACCGGAACCGACCGGGCCTCCGACGAGCGCGAGCGGAAGCTCAGCAAATTGAGCCGCCGAAACCGCGATCTGGTCCAGCGCGTCATGGTCCGTCATCCATTGCTCACGGTCGAGGAAGCTATCGAAGTAGCTGACGTTGGCCGGCACATCGGTTCGCTGATCGTCATTGCCGTCGTGGCAGTCGCGGCCGTGGTGGTCGTGCTGAAGACGCAGGATGGACGCGGTCACAAGATTTCGACCGGCGCAGACATAAGAATCGTCCAGCCAGGCCAAGCGGCTCGCGCGACTTGAACCTACGCCGGCGCAGTGGGCAGCGCTTCGTATGGAGCCGGTCAAGTCGATGACATTCCGGTCGGAGCACAGGACGGAAGGAAAGATCTCGATCAACGAAGATCGGGCAACGCCAATCTTTCCACCCTACGCCGGCCGCGTGACCAAGCTCATGGCCAAGCCCGGCGACATGGTGAAGCGTGGGCAGCCGCTGTTCTTCATCGAAGCCGCCGACATGGTTCAGGCGCAGAACGATTTTCTTGCGGCGCTCGCCGGACTGAACAAGGCGCGTTCGCGCGTGACAATCACCGAGATCATCGAAAAGCAGAATCGCACTCTCTACGACAGCAAGGCTGGTTCACTGCGCGACTTCCAGACCGCCACGGCGGACCTGTCTCAGGCGCGCGCCGAGCTGCATACTGCTCAATCCGCGCTGGAGGCCGCGCGGAATCGCCTTTCCATTCTTGGCAAGACCGATACCGAGATCGCGGCATTTCAGGACCAGGGCAAAATCAGCTCCGAGACGCCGATCTTCGCTCCGTTGGCCGGCACGGTGGTGCAGCGCAAGATCGGACCCGGCCAATACGTAAGCTACACAAGTACCGGCATCGTCGAGCCGGTCTTCACGATAGGCGATCTGTCCACCGTCTGGCTGGTCGCGTATGTACGCGAGATCGAGGCGCCGAAGGTTCGACCCGGGCAGCAGCTCGACTTCACCATGCTCGCCTATCCGAAGACGACGTTCAAAGCCAACATCGACCACGTCGCCGCGTCGCTCGATCCGAGCATCCGTCGTCTCCTCGTGCGCGCGACGATTGACAATGGTGGTGGCCAGTTCAAGCCCGAGATGTTCACGTCGATTACCATCTACACCGGGGAGGGCGACAGTTCGCTCGGCGTGCCGCGTGAAGCGGTCATCTACGAGGCCGACAACGCGCGTGTCTGGGTCGCCCGGAGCGACAGGACACTCGAAGTGCGGCAGATCAAAACCGGCATTACCTTGGGCAACATGATTCAAGTTTTGGACGGCTTGCAGCAAGGGGAGACAATCGTGACCAAGGGCACTCTCTTTGTCGATCAGGCCAAGAGCAATTCATAGCCGGGTCGCTTGGCTACAGAGTTGTTCGGAGGTACCAAATCAACGGTCGCGGCATATACGACGATAAGGGCGACAATCGCCGCCACCTTGTAGTGGATGTGGCGATTAAAAAGGCCGCCTCCGTCGCGCTCGATCAACCCACCGGCGATGGCGCTGACCGTGGCCTCAACGCACTGAAGGGATGCCGAGAACGAGCGGTCTCACCACGCGTTGAAATTGATGACGAGCTGCTTGTCTAGGGACAAGCTTTCCATGCGATTGGAAAGCAAAATAAAATTTCGGTCATGGTGTCCATCCCCGGGCATGTTCCGCTTGTGGTGCAAGAAGTGACCGACCTCGTGCGCCATGACGCCAATGAACGCTTCGCCATGGTCGAACACGGCAGGATTACCTAGGTCGACAACCACGAGTACCTGCTCATCATCAAGATACTCCCCAGCCGCCTCAGTAGTCATTGCATCATAGTCGCCGACGAGAAAGCACGTGAGGTCGGCGCCACGCCTCTTCAATGGGACGATATCCTTTCGAAAAGCATCCCGCGAGATTTTTGGCCCAAGGGGTTTCTGGACCGTAAACCATGTGGCTTCGAGCTGGGTGAAAAAAATATTGGTCTGAGCTCCGAACGTCCAGTTCAGCCTGGTGAGGAACCAGGGCGCATCCTCCGGCGTCCATTTCGTGGCGTTGATCACTTTATCTGATTGATCGAGGTGCTTGAGGAATTTGAACGCGATCGTGAACTCTTTGCGCGGCAGAATGGCGACGTCCAACTTGATCTGTGTGTTGTCGCGCATGGCTTTGAGTTCCGGAATACCGAACCCTTTGGCCGAGACCTTGAGGCCGCGCGCAGAGCCCTTCGGCTGTGCGGTGCCATACAGAGCTGTCCGCAAACGCAGCAATTGATCATTGCGCTCCTGGCTTCCTTGGTCCTTGTAGCGAGTGTTGATGTATTCCTGAGCGACGCGTTCGACCTGATCGAGGTGCACATCCTCAACTTTTAACCGATTGAGATCATACGATAGGCCGACGTCCTTGCTGTCGCGGAGGCAGACCAGGTTGAAGCCTCCCTGAGGAACGATCATGAAGTTTTGCGCAGCGTACACACCAGAATTCTGCAAGAACTGAACGAAGCTCGGCATGACATCGCTTCCGGATTGAACTACCAGAAGTGTATTGTCGATCCATGCCGGGCTCAATGTCCGCTTTGGGTCGGTCAAACCGGAAATACTCACAGCGAGTAGATGTTGTCCGCTTTGCACAAAAACGCTCTGAGGCTTTGCGACAGGGTTTCACCGCCACATCTGCCGCCTCCCAGAAAATTTTTGGGAGCGAGGGTCGATATCAAGCACTCACTTTAAGAGGAGTGCTCGCCAGTTGTTCAGCCGCACGAAAATCAAGTGTCCGACAAACAGCGCGGCAGCGCCGATGTCCAAAAAGAACCAAGTTCCCCTATTTAAGAATATCGGCAATATCGGATTGAACAGTATTGCCACTGCAATCAAGACAACTGACCAAGCTCGGGCTATCGAATTTTCATTCCATCCCACGATGGCAACGAGCACGCCGAAGCCGCAAACCACGATCCTGACGAACGTGTAGTATCCGTAAGGAAGCCGTGCGGTAGCCAACAATAATAGGGCTGTTGGAATGAGCCAAACCCACCATGGGATGGATTGTAATTTCACGCCCGTCCTATTCGCACACAATCAGTTCTTGCAGGACAAGACCCCGTCGCCCGAACGATGTTAGCAAAAGAAATGATCAAGCTTGCCAATGAACTGGATCCTGCCGCCGTCGACGCACGGTGGCAATGAGTTGGCCCGGTGTCATAGCTCGGCCTCCTCATCAGAGGGAGGGGGATGCCCAGAAAAAGGACAACGGCTTTGTCTGTTGATGGCAACAGTCATCGGAGGCAGCCCTTGCTATCACTCGATCGCCATCAGCGGGAGACGCCCAACTCCTTGTCGATGTCGGCCATCATCGGGTACATCAAGCCCGCCTTGCGAAATTCGGCGAAGTCTTCAACGATAACGCGCTCCCATAGCTTGCCCTGCCCCAAGACGGGCTCACCCTTGTGGGTTAGGTAAAGCGCCTTAGCTTCTTCTTCGCGCCCCAGGAACATGAGTGCGTGCGCACGGTTGGTTTCGATATCGAGGTTGTCTGGAATGAGCGCGTGGGCGCGATCGGCCACGGTCAATGCTTTCGTGAAGTCTCTTGCTAACAGGGCGTACCATGCCATCTCAGTGAGTCGCTCCGCCGTCTCGTTGCCGGGCTTGCCGTCACGGTTTGTCTCTACTGCCTCAATTTTTGTCGCCAACGCCTCCTGCAGCTGCAGCGCCTCGGCATAGCGTCCAGTCGCGGCTGCCTCGCGGATCGGCAATTGCTCTAGAGCCATTTTAGCGGTTGGGTCACCCTTATCGGCGGCCTTAGCGTACCACTCGCGCGCCTCGGCGAAATCCTGCGCCTCGCCTTGACCGTTCGCGTAAAGGTTGCCGAGGCTGGTCATGGCGTCCGCGTCGCCTGTGTCGGCGGCCTTCTTTGTAAGGGACAGATCCAACGCGTATACCGCGGCACGGTAGTGTTCAAACGGCTCGCCGCCTGTAGACACCCGCGTCAGTTGGCGCCAAAGAGGCTTCGGCACTCCGGCCAGGGTGCCATGCATTCCGATTTCTCTTGGTGCAGTCCAGAGAATCTGTCGGGGCGGTTCGAGCCGGCTGAGCTCAGCGCCAGCATGGACACCAAGCATGAAGAGATGGCGTAAGCGCGGCGAGGTGAGCTGCTCGATGCGGGCCGCAACGCCGCCAACATCATTCTCGAGACGCTTTGTGAGATCAAACTCGTCAACCGCTCTTAATGGCCGAACCGCGTCGAGGCCGAGACGTTGCGCGTTAGTCTGCATATCTCCGCGCGGGTTGCGATCCAATGCCCGTCGCGCCAATGCCGATATCTGCCCTTCCGGCGCATCGCCGAAGAACAGTGAATTACTCACGTATCCGTACTGGATACCCAGCTCGAAGACAGTGCGGTCTTGGTGCGCATTGAGCTTGGCTTCGCGCGCCTTCGATTGTTCGGCTATCGCTACAGCCTGCTCTGCGTATTGCTGCGCCGGGTCATATGCAGTCCAGCCCGTGTACATGACCTGTTGGCTGCCCCACAGCCACGCCTCTTCTATCGCTAAATAGAGGATAGCAAGCGTTACCGTGGCAACCAGAAAGCGTAAACTCACCCGCCAGCGGTCACTTCGACTCTTCGCCCAAAAGGCGTCCGTAGCGCCCGCTGTGCCTTGCTTGTTCGATAACATAGGTGGGGTTATCTTAGTGATCCCTGCTAGGAGCGGCAAGTGTTGGTCGCCGAGCTCAGCTTCCATCTAATTAACAGCGCCATCATGACTATCGTGGTCTCGCTGTTCGTGTTGTGGCGATATAGGGTCACGGTGTTTAAGGGAATGACGCGCGGCGACAGCGAGGTTCTGTCGCTACCCAGTCCACAGTCGCGCTATGACGACGCTGTCAGCGGGACCAGCGCCGCGCAGATGCTTCATTGGGAGAAAAGACGACAGCGAGACATTGCGCTCTCCTACCTGCTCACCACGCTGATTTGCGCGCTGCCTCTCGCGATTGCGACTACCGTAATTCCATATTCGGAGGGCGAAATTCGTAAAATCCCCGCCGTCCTACTTGCTTGAGATGACACTGATTTTCTCGCTGGCTAGCGTGCCGATGATTGTCGTCTCTTTGGGGCTTTCGCACGTTCAGGCTTTCGCAGGCTTGGTATTACTGACGATATTTTTCAATGTCCTGTATATGGCCAGCGACCTTGTTGAATACGCTCTGGTCAATAAACGTCTTAGCTGGGGACCTCTGGTACCTATGAATTTCCTGGCTTTAGCTGCCGGCCAAATGTGGCTTGTCGCTCTATTCTGGCTGACGACCTGGCCACCAAAGATACGCGGCGTCGCGCCGATAACTTTTGTGGCGCTCATGCTATTCGCGTTAGGCCCGTTCATCGGCTCGCGGATCGGCAAACCGCTGGGGGAGCTGCCCAGTATGGGCTTGAATGGCATGTTCGTGTTAATGGCCTTGCCCGCCGGCTGGTTGGCATGGATGCGTTTGCGCCAAGTAGCACGGGGTTACGAACGCAAGCTGTTTTCCGACGCACAGCTGCTTTCACGCACGTATTGGCTGATGCTGGTGATGAACACCGGATTTATAATAGCTGTTGCTGATAAGGTGCACGCGCTGTCCCTAGCCGCGGTCGCAACCGCTACCCTCATCGCTACCTCGCTGTTCATCTTCGCACCACTCAATGCCTTCTTGCTTGCTCGCGTGAGGCGAGCTGTCGCGCGGGCGCCGGCTCGCAACCTGTTGCTGCTGCGTGTGTTCGGCTACACAGCGCGTACGGAGCGTCTTTTCGATCGCATCGGTGCGCGCTGGCGGCTGTTCGGCCCGGTCACAATGATTGCGGCTCCTGACGTGGTGGCACGCACAATCAATCCAGGCGACTATCTGCGCTGGCTAACTGGGCGAGCGGACGAACTCTTCGTGACTTCACGCGCTGATCTAGTTGCGAAGCTTGCCGCGTTGGACATGAAGCCCGATCCTGACGGTCGCTTTCGCGTCAATGCTTTCTGCTGCCGTCATAACACGTGGCAAGCGGCGATAGTCGAGCTCATGCGGCGGGCTGATGTCGTGTTGATGGATGTGCGTCGTCTCTCGCGCGATCGACATGGGTGCGAGTTCGAGCTCCAACAACTGGCGCAACGGCTGCCGCCGCAGCGGTTGGTGCTTGTGGCCGACGTCACCACCGAGCGCGTTATTTTGGAGGAGGCATTCGGTCGACAGTTGGCCAGCGTTCGATTAATCGAAATCCGCGGATCGCGAGACACGAAAGACGTTTTCGAAGCCCTTTTGGAGGCCGCCTGATCTAGAAACCCCTTGTTGATCCCCGGCCCTCAGAGAAAGGCTCCGAATGGTTGCGTGCATATGCTACACATGGCCGCCCAGCGCGCTTGCGGCTTTAAGGGGACGATTTTGAAACCGACCCGCCCGACCCGGAAGCCGAGGATGGAGACGCTGGTGGTCGCGCGTGAAGAAAGCCCCCTTTTGAAAATATCTAGGACCTAAAAACGGGTCTTAACCTTTTGTTTACCCGCCGCGCGCGGGGAGCATCGTAGGTCCGCTTTCGGGTAATCCGGACATTGTTGGGTGGCGGGCAACAAGGTCATCGGTCGATAATGGACCAAAAGTCACGTAGCCACGCCGCTAGAAAGAGCTCCCCCAGGTCGCCTGCTGGCTCAGTTGGTATACCTGCGAATGCGTGGTGTCCGGAGATGTCGGCGACATCTCGAAGGTGATGTTGGCGAAATTGAGCGAGAGGCTTTCCGTCGGCCTCGAGTCGGTGACGCCGCCGTGTCCGCTGACGCTATAGGACGAGATCAACGTGTTCTGCATCACGATCGTCGTGTAGCTCGTTCCGTCCTCCTTCACGAAGGCGATCACGATGAGCTTCCCCTCCCCGTACAGAGCTTCCTTGTAGAGAGCGGTCGAGAGCGAGTCCTGAAGCTTGGTGATCACGATCTCCTGGGTGGCCGGCGCCGACGCCTCTCGGTTGGTGCCGCGGCCGGTGGAGGTTGTGCTGTTGCGATTTATGCCGAGCTGGGCGCTCTGCAGCGCGATCCAGCCTTCGTAACCCTTGGCTTTCACCTCGCCCCTGAATTTCCTGTCCAGCACGTGCGGCTTTTCGAAGATCCCCATGTAGATCGGCATCGCACCCTCCTTGGTCGGTTGGGCCTTTTCCACCGACGTTGCTTGACAAGGCATGCCCAGTTCGGTGGCTGCATGATCAATCACATTTCTGACCACGGAAAAATCCGCCAGGAGTACTGCCGAGTTGCTCGGGTGACAGCAGCGACGAACGCTTAACTCTCTGAAGACAAAGACCTCGCTCGTCATCATGAGTTCGCGCACACGAGGAATCACAGACTAAGAGCCTGCGCGTGGGCGCAGCTTGGGCAAATAAACGAGCTCAGGCGGGTAAGAAACCGCTGACTGCCTTGTGTCCAGCATGGCTGACACTATCAGCAGATGGCGCCTCGTACGAAATCATTGAAGACCGAGCGGCTACCGTACGCCGCATATTTGAAGAAGCCGCAGGCGGCATTGGTAGCTACTCCATTACGAGACGACTGAATGAGCAAAAAGTACCGCCGATCTCACGGTCGCGGGGATGGCAAACGTCCTACGTGTCCAAAATTCTGAATAGTCGAGCGGCAATAGGTGAGTTTCAACCGCACAAACTTCTTGCTGGAAAGCGAGTGCCGGACGGTCCTGCCATTTCCCACTATTTTCCGGCCGTGATCGACCAGAAATTATTTTATCACGCGCAGCAAGGACGCCGGCAGAGATTTGTAAAAACAGCAGGCAGAAAGGGCCGCTTTCTCAGCAATCTGTTTTCAGGCTTGGCCAAGTGTGCATATTGCGGCGCTCCGATGCATTTCGAGAATAAGGGTCCGGCTGCTGGAGGGGCGCATTCTCTCATCTGCGATGGTGCGAAACGAGGCAGGGGCTGCAAAGCTGCCCGGTGGCGCTACAACAACTTCGAAGCATCGTTTCTGGCGTTCGTGCGCGAGGTAGATCTCGAGCAGATCGTTCACAGCGAAGATGAAGCAAAGAAACGATCCGCTGCTGAGGCCACGATAGGTGCCCTGCAGGGTGAGCAAGCCGCCATCAAGGAGCAGATGGAGAAGACTTACGAGCTCCTCGCCATGGCGGGCACGGCGACCAATTTCGTTGCGGAGAAGCTACAGCAGCTGGAAAGTCGACGCACTGCTATTGAAGCCGAGCTGCGCGCAAAGGAGCTAGAACGCTCGCAGCTAGGATCGGCCGACAGCCAATTCTACGAGAGCCGTGATCAGATCAAGGCCCTCATCGAGCAGCTACAAAGCCGCGAGGGCGACGAGATCTACAAGCTTCGTTCCCAGATCGCATCGAAATTGAAGTCGCTGGTGACGACCATCCTCGTAGCGCCGGTGGGACATGCTCCCCTGACGCACAAGACCGTTGAGTTTCTTTCGGGTGAGCCAGACACTCAGTCCGTGATCGGTCACCTAAAACGGACATTAGACGATGCGTCTGAGCACCGACGCTACTTTGCGGTAGGCTTCGCTGATGGAACAGTTCGCGGCGTCTATCCAAGAAAAGACGCCCCGCTGCAGTTCGAACATCAGATTCTTGGAATCAGGAAGGTGTACTTCGACTCGATCCGAGCGGCGCGAAGAATTGCTTGTTCGCCGTTGGCCACTTCACTTCGCCGCTCAAGGGATAAGCGGAGACATCAGGGCCAGCGCTTCTCTGAAGTTACACCCAGCTAGGAAAGGAACAATCCGATGAGGCTGCTAAGCTGGAGCGGGGCCATATTGTTCGGGTTGCTGCTCGCCGAACCGGCCGCTGCACAGCCCAGTGACTATCCCAACCGACCGGTTACGATCGTGGCGCCAGCCGCGCCTGGCGGGCTCTACAGCCTGTTCGCGCGGCTGATCGGCAGCAAGCTCGAGCAGCGGCTCGGCAAGCCGTTTGTCGTTGAGAACCGGCCTGGCGCAAGCTCGATCGTCGGCGCCACCTCGGTGATTCGCGGCCCGCACGACGGCTATACGCTGATGGTGGGCAACACCAGCGGTCTCGCGACCAACCCCACCCTGCACAAGAGTTTGCCCTACGATCCGGTGAAGGATTTTGCTCCGATCGCACTGATCGCGCGCATTCCCGAGGTGCTGGTGGTGAATGCGGCGCTGCCGGTGCAGTCGCTTCCCGATCTCGCCAAGCTCGCGCGAGCGACGCCCGGCGGCCTGACCTATGGATCGGCCGGCGCCGGCACCGCGCAGCATCTCAGCGGCGTGTTGCTCGCAAGCGTGCTCGGCTTCGAGCTGACGCACGTGCCTTACAAGGGCATGTCGCCCGCGATCAACGATGTCGCCGGTGGCCACATCCCATTAATATTGTAGTCAATTAAATTTACAGGTTTTGTGCCCCGGGATGACCACCAGTTTGATCCGGTCGTCCCGATAGGGATGCCTATCATATCAAGGGGTTAAGTGCACTAGCGATGTCCAGAAATCGGCTCTGAATCCATTCGGTCCGAGATCGATTTCCCGAACCGACCAAGTTCGAAGCCTTCGGTTGTTCGGAAGTCGGCCCTCGGTGACGACAGAGCCGCCGCTACCGATCGCCGCTTCGGCATGCCGGACAGGAAAATGCGGGGCAAGGAAAGGTCCCGCGACGCAGCTCGGTGCTGAGCAAAATTGAAAAAAAAGTGGACGAGAGACGCGCGTTGTGATAGGTTAACAACCATCAAATGGTTCGAGTAACTTGCTCGCGAACATTAGTTCTTCCCAGAAAATTTACTTCAACAAGGCTGAGCCAATCACCGCGACATCTGCATAGCGATTTTCAGCAAACGCAGATCAAGATCCAACCTTCGTTGGCCTCCATGCCAGTAGTGATTGGGAGGACTCGCCGAGTGAGCTGACGCTCCCTAACGAGCAAACCGCGACCGTAGTCCGACACTAGCACCGCCAGGTACGCGCGCGGCGATGACGCTCGCGCGCGAGGAACACTCGCGCCTTACGGCGCTCCCACGGCGATGACGCTCGCGCGTGAAGAACACCTGCGCCTTACAGCGCTCCCATTCGGCGCGACATCGTAAATCCTGCTTCGTCATGTGTCGCGCCGCCAGCTCGCCAGCAATGTTGCTGACAGGCTGATTTCACGAAACGAAGCAGTCTCAGAGGACCATTTTAATGAATATGCAGACAATAGACGGCACAGCGATCTTTGACCATGTTACCGCAATGAGGACGATTGTGAACGCAATCAAAGACGACGATTTGAACTTAAAGTATGGAGGGTCAATCGAGTGGGAGGACAAGTTTAAGTTCGACAAGTACCTGGTTCAATATTCAATCGACGACCTTGCCGAAGAAGCCTTCTTGTTCACGCGAAACGATCTCGAGGGGGCGGTCCATATGATCGCGGAGTTCGTGGTTCACTCCCTTAAACCCTTCGAAACTCGCGGGCTGTCCCGAATTCTCCATGATCTAAGTAATATCCATTTGATCGAGTTGGATCGATACGTCCGTTTCAGCCACAATTTGCCAGCCGCGACAATTCAGGAACAGATGCCAACTGAGCGTCCGAAACGGCTTGGATGTTCCCGAAACGGCGTAATCCCGATGAACTGGACCATAACGATTGGTTGATGATTGTGTTTGCGCTAGCAAAACAATTCTTCAAATTTGATCATGTCGGAAACTACTTGATATTGACCGACGCCGGCGGTTTCCTCGACTTGAAGACGATCAAAATCGTGACACCTACCCCTTTCTGGATGAAAGCAAGTGAAATCAATCACCGGAACTGGTACCAAAAAGGAATGGGGTAGACATCGCTTTGTGCTTAATCACCCGATTGCAAAGGGGCATCGAAAGGTGCCCCTTTGCCATAGCATCGCCCTCACAACACACGTCCATCAACAAAACATCGCATGGCTAAAACGTTCAAGGAGCTAAAGCGGACGTCGGCACAACGGTCAGGGAACTGCGGTCCGTCACGCGTCCGAACCTCGGCATGCATAAGCGCACTAGGCTTATGCGTGCGGGTCGCGGTTCGTCGGAAACGCTCCTGAACAACAAGATCGCTGCGAGCCACGGCAAGATGCTGGCTGATGATTACCAGAATCATTTTAAACATCTAACGCAAGCCGAGGCCGATGAGCGGCTAAGGTTCCTGACGGTGCTCCATTCGACCGTGCAACTGGACCAGAAAACCGTCATCCGGTCGATCCAGGAAATGGAAACGGCGCTGGCTGACATCTTTGCGGATAGTGGGGCATGGCTGCTTGGCGCCGTTGAGGTCGAGATCGTCAACATCGCGCTCCTGCGTAGGATCGGAGCAAAGAAAGACGATGAGGCACGTAAGCTCAACGTGCTCCAGAGGCTCTACGAAACCAATGCATCTGCAGGATCAATGAATACGCATGATAAGAGCGTCTTGGTGCACTTTCATGGTATAGTGGATCTGAGTAACTCGTTACTACGCGACGATGACCTGCGGAACCGTGCCAAGCGTGTCGCGGCGTGGCAGCGATCCCCGTATCAGATCGAGCTAAAGCGACTGTTTAAGGATCGCACGATCGCGCGAAACGTTCACGACATCGCGATGTATCTGACAAAGGGCGGCAACGATCGGCTGCGGTACAACGCGGGCTTCGGTCGTTGCCTTGACGAGGACCTTGATGCCAAGATCTGGCGAGCAGGAGGGGGCCGCGCGGACAGAGGGGCAGAGACTGGTTCCAGACGAGCGTGGCCTGACGATCGGCGAAATCGCGTTCTTGGACGATATCTGGCTAGAGCTGATGGGCCGCAAGAAGGACCGGCGCGGCTACCTTGTTCGGATCGGCTGATACGAGATCAATTTCCCGGAATGCGGGCACGTAGTATCCAGTTACTGTAAGACCCTGCTGATCCCATATCAGAGCCCATCGTTACAGCTGTTCATTGTGTCATCCAGCTACTCGATAGATCCATATCCAGCTACTCGATAGATCCATATCTAGCTGCTCGATAGATCTATCAGCCACGTCGTAATACAAATTTGTAGATCCCAATGCCTGGTGTGCTGAAGCTGCCATCCGCTGGGATAACGCCCTGTAATGAATTGAGCCCCAAGACAGCATAAAAATTATTTTCCCGGAACGTCGGTCAGCACGAATCTGGCGAATACATAGTCATACCAAAACACCATCTCAGTAGATGGCGCTAGATCGTTCAGCGCTCCGTAACCTTCAACCGTGAGGCAATGCGGAAATTCCGGCGGTCTGAGACGCTGGTTGAGTGCGAGGATTCGAAGCGAAGAGCTTGGTCGCGCGCAAGGAATGACGACCAAAGCAGGCTGAAGTCGTAAAACGAAGCCTGCGAGAGACGGAAATACTTTAAACCGTCAAGGGCTGATGCGATCGTTGGATCGGTCGCATCGAGAGCCCTGCGCGATGAGCTGAAGGTAAAGGGGCAAACCGCAACGCCTGTCCCATCCACGCAAGTGGTTCTTCTGATCCAATGTGTCGATGCCGCTATACGCAAAACTGAGACACGCTTGGCCGTAACAGGCTAAGTGTGTCTCAACCGCTTCCACAAAATAGATCCAATGGTCATCGATAGCCACTGATGCTGTCGCTCAACCAATCGTCAATCGATATCCCGCCAGTCCGAAGACGCGCGAGCGAAGCGAGTGCGTTCGAGGACCTTCTCGAGCGCAGCGAGAGAAGTCATTGATGCAATCTTGCCCGTTCTAAAAACAGCACGTCAGCTGGATAAGGCTCGATCAGCCTCGTACGAATATAGCGTCATAGCTGCCTAGCGCGGACTGTCTATCGGCCACATTCATAATACGTCTTTGACGCGGTCTCGTTATACGAATCCGCAAAAGTTGCTGATAGAGATGCATTACCCCGCCAACCGTGCAGTTTCCATTGTCGGACGCGAAGACCGCTTGAGCGTCCGTTCTTCGATCAGCCACACATCGGATAAAGGGGCATTCTTGCGTCTAGATCACAACGCAACCGGAAGTGATCAGAAAGCCTCATGCATGGCTGTCGGTTCCGGAAAAAGATAGTTTTCAGATGAAGGATTATCGGTACCACGGCTGGGGTCGTGACCAGCTTATACATCTGGACCGCATCGTCTCGTCCGCCAGCTGCACCTCGCGGGATTAGGGCGTGTATGCTCACAAAACTTCCAATCAATGCGCGACGTTCCACCCCAATCAGTCCATTTTTTCTCGTCGTTTTCGCGAACTCAGCGCCGCCGCTCGATCCGGTCCACGGTGCGCTACACCGAGCTGGCTCCCGGCAGGTTCAAGAATATTTGGCGCTAGGCACGGGTCAGCTGCCGCCAAGGGAGCGTCAATATTCATGCGGTCCACGTCCCGCAGAGATGCGGCGGCGCTTAGCGGCACAAGTCTCGTCGCTAATCCCTTCGTCTCAGCATTATCGCTAGATCACATCGCAACAAAAGTCGCTCATCAAGGTGAAGCACGAAGGAGTGTCTTCGCCGGGCCTACGACAAAGCTTGGCGCATGTTGCGCGACAGCGGGCAGCCTCCCATCATTGAAGAGATAATCGCCAAGCGCGTCATTGACCTCGCGTCTCCGCGCCTACGAATTACAGCCGCGCGATCAGAAAGCGGCTTCCGCTGGGCGGAGCGAATCGGGCAGGATGCTGGTACTTCGAAGTCTATTTGAGAAAGTAGACGATGAGCGATCGCGAGCATCAGGTGCGCGAGTGTGCATACTACTTCTGGGAGGCGGAAGGTCGACCAGAGGGCCGCGCCCAGATGCACTGGTCGATGGCCGAAATCGCCACCACCTTGTTCAGCTATCTGAACGCCGCGAATAAACCTCCGGCACCAGACACGGTGGAAAGCGTTACGAAAGGCGACCCGTTCGTGGTAGGCCACGGTGCCGATCAATGTCATCGGCGCCGCGATGACGGCTAAGCCGAAGGTGTCCTTAAATGGCCAGCAGATGCTGATAGTGGCCCTTGACCGTCTGCCCGGGCCGAAGCCGAAACCGCGATGCTCATGAAAGCACGACCACCTTACTGCCCACGACCACTCGATCATAAAGATCGGTTACGTCCTCGTTGGTGAGCCGAATACATCCCGACGACACGTTCGTTCCGATCGTCCAAGGCTCGTTGGTGCCATGAATGCGGTATAGGGTGTCCTTATTATTTTGCCAGAGGTAGAGGGCGCAGGCTCCGAGCGGGTTGTTTGGGCCCCCCGGCATTCCAAGCGCCCCGTTCTCCAGCTCGACAATTGCCCGTCTAATTTCAGGTTTGCGCTGTAGCATTTCCTTGGGCGGATACCAATCGGGCCATTCTTGCTTATGATGAACGGTCGCAACGCCGGACCAGACGAATCCGTCGCCGCCGACACCAACTCCATAGCGAATTGCCTGGCCTCCCTTTTGCACGAAATAGAGGTAGTGGCTTTGCGGATCAACGACGGTCGTTCCAGGCTGCTCGCGCCTCTGGAACGGGACCACTGTGCGTCGAAAGGCCGGGTCGATGGCCGCCGATCGCCGCGGCGTCCCAGCACAGCCGCCGAGCGCTAGGGCGCCCAGAGCAGAGGCAGAAACTCCCGCGATAAATGTGCGGCGGCTGGAGTAGTTTGTATCGCTGACTGAGGCCATTGCGTCGTTTATTTAAGGACAACCGGCCAATGTGAGTCCATGCGGACCGACAAAGATCACGGAGGGAACTCCGTTTGTTTGTATGCGTGTGGCGTAGAAACAACAGAACAAGTCCGCTTAAAAATGTCCCGCTTTGATACTCCGCATTAGGTTCCGCGAGCCTCCGCGGTATTTGCGGTAGTCGACACAAGATTTCGGTGCGGCGCTGGACCCGGCGATTCTTTTTCTAACCCTGGTTGCCGCGATCTGCTATTTTCCTTATTCTCATCAAAAATAGACGCGGTCCAACGCGTCAACCAGGAGGGGGAAGCCGTGCTGCGTGCAGGAACATGGTCGATCTCTGCGGGGGTCGCGGTGGTGGCCGTGGCGATTGTGGTCAAGTCGGCAGCGACGTACGCGCCTGCTCTAGCCCACGACGGCTCGCGGTCGGAGCGCCTGGGCATTTCGGTCATACAGAAATGGCATCCAAACAGCCCGGCTGGTTTGGCACCTGCGATCTGGCCAGTTCCAAATGATGGCGCGGCGCACATCGCTATATTAGGAACTGCGATCTCGCCTCCAGAGGCTACGCCTTTCGAGGATGCGGTTTTCTTCGAAGAACGCTTCTCATTCCAGGCCCGTTTACCTTCATTCGACGAACGATTCGGCGCGATGCCACAACATGCGGCCGCTGCGGATACGGAACTGCGGGTTTACGCGCCCGATGCAACGATCAAAAGTGCGTCGCCCAGAGCTGGCCCCGCGCTTTATCGGGTGGCTCCACGCCGATCGCAACAGCAGCTGTAAACAGCGGCGTTCGAGCGTCCCTGGCTCGGCAAGCTTCTTTATCCTCGCCAGATAACCAAAACCGCACGGCCATCTACGATATTAGCTCACACGTGGTGTATTTACCCAACGGACGCAGGCTCGAAGCGCATTCTGGTTTCGACAGTTACATGGACGATCCACGCTATGTACACGTAAAGAGCAAAGGCTCTACTCCGCCCAATACCTATCGGCTTGTACCGCGTGAAAACCTTTTCCACGGGGTTCAGGCCATTCGACTAATCCCTGTCGGCGCCGGCAACATGTTCGGCCGCGAGGGCATCCTTGCGCATCATTATTTGTTGGGTCCCAATGGCCAATCGAATGGATGCGTGTCATTCGCCAATTATCCAGAATTCCTCAACGCATACTTGAATGGCGAGATCGACCGACTTGTCGTGGTCGAGCGTCTGGAGAACCCGCCCGGTCCCATGATCGCCGCGGCATGGCTCACAACGGCCATCAAGGGGCTTTTCAAGCCATTTGAGCGCGGTTCAGGCACTTAGCTCGACGAACAGCACACGCCCGTTCACGCCTATTGATCCCACCATCCGCTGTCTTGTCTCTGGGTATCATGACCCTCGAGCGTCCAGCGACGAGTTGTGCCGTTAGACACCTCCAGCAATTCATTGCCGCAACAAGCCCAACGAAAAATATTATCTAGATAAGCGCTGCTCCCGGGAAAGCGGTATAAATAGTATTACGAGCCAAAGACATTTGAGCGTCAATCCTGTCGCGGCTGTCGCGGAGCGTGAAAGCTCAGACCGCCAGAGGAATTCAGTTTAGGACCAGCCTATTATATTATGACGGCTCGTAACAAGCGGAGGGGCTGCGCGCCCCGAAGGCATGATGAGGGCAACGCTGCACGATTGCGTGCCTTGAGCGGACCAGAAGTTGCCTGATAGGCTCTGGATCCGCTGGCGTTGACGAACTGGGCATGAACGGGAGATCGCTCAACCACCCCGTGCTCTCGAAAGAGAGCGTCCCATATCAGGGTGTGTGACGGGCGCTTGACGCAAGCACTCGAAGCATCGCTTCGGCTCAGAAGCCGAAGTGTATGCCGAGACGCTCCCGCAAGAAGAATGAATGATGGATAGATGCAGATGGCATCTGCTCATCCAATCCATGATAAAACATGAGACAGGTCCAAGGTGTTGCCTGGGACCTTCCCGAGCGCAGCGAGGGAAGGCACCGTTAGCATTCGTTAAGCGCTTACCCTCAGTCAAACTAGCGACTTTGTCGAAATCAAGCCGCAACTCATGCACCGCAGCAAATCAACTCAGAGTTTCTTAAGTGGTTACGGCCGGACCGGGCCCGATCTTCACCTTGTGCAGCAGGCCTGTCAGGGCCGGATATAACTCCAGCCTTGCTCCTGCCGTTCCATAAGTTGCACGACACCAAAATCAACCGTGGTTGCCTCGGGGATCATGGAAATGGCGTGACCCTCGCGCTTTTCCATTCCCTGTTTGGTGTTGTTGCAAGCTGAGAACTTGATTATGGACGAATATTGCCCCGCCATGTCTTTGATCCGGTCCTTCACTTGAGACGTGTCGGCTCGCAACATATGAAGTCCAGGGCCGTAAGCCACGATTTCCACATCGACTTTCTCACCGCGTCCACGATAATGCTCGATTACATTCTTGGCATTATTGAGCGCGAGATTCATCACGTCAGGATCATTCTGATCCACCTGGATTGCGACCCGATGCTCCTTCACACCACGGCTATAATCGCGAGCTTGCGCGAGTGGGCCTCCGCGAGTTTGCGCTACCGCTCCAGCCTTGTCCGCGAAGGCCGGATCGGCCAAGCCGAAGAGGGCAGTGGTCGCTAATATAAGAGCAAGTTTACTCATGCCTTTACTCCGTGGGGTTTTTTGCCCACCGAGCGCTCGGCGAGCTGTAGACTATCTATCGTTCATGCAACGCGGTCCTAATGTGTGACAGTAGTATAATGGCCATGTTTTTGATTCAACAAAAGTCCGCAATCGCCCGGGACCAAAACGCGCGATTGTACCAGCGGTTTATTTTCCCGCCGAAGCTGGCCGACCGCGCTCTGGCTTGGAGACCAGTGTTCAACGATCGAAATAATGCGGTGAACTTGGTTTTAGTTCGTTCTTGTCCATTCATATTAGCTGTTCTCTCGCTCTGGAGCACTTGCTATCAGACAAGTTCGAATATGTGGAACTCCAGGGGAACTCTTAAGAGTGTATGTCAAAAGACAATCGAAACGTGGCTGCGGCTAAAGCCGTGCCGACATTAGGACCGCAATTGAAGATTTCCCATTCCAAAAAGAGCAAGCTGACTTAATAATAGAGTAGGTGACTGATAATTTTCTGGAAAAGTTTAACTCGCCAGCGGGAGATTTCTATGGGCCTGACTCGGCAAGTCAATTCAGCATCAAAAAACCGCGATGATTCTACCCAGAACAGCAATCGACCCAACGAGTCCCACCACGGCAACGAGGGCTACGAAGTAAATCTGCAAAGGCTGGAGCGGGCGGTCGCCAGCGTCAAAGCTGCAGGCTCCCCACCCGTTGACAAGGGATCGCGTTCAACCGTCGGCACGGTGACTCCGCTGACTGGCGTGGATGACCTGCCGCCGCGAACGACCGGCAATGCAGGAAGCCTCAAAGCAGAGTGGGAGAGGCCCGCCAAAGGGCGTAGGGCCATTCGTTCGTTCGCAGCTCTTGCATTGTTCTTTGCCGGGTACGGCGCTGCGTTGTTTACCGACTTTGCCGCGCCAGAGCTCATTGCAAATTTCGGCGTTCGGGCCATCGAATACGGCGGTCCGCGCAAATCCAGTCCTGCACTCGACGAACTCGCCACCTTGAGGCGCGATCTGAAGGCCGCCCTCGAGGAAACATCGATTGCAAAGGACAAGGAAGCGGAATGGATACGCGTCTTCGAAGGAGCTGACACCAATGCCGTCGCGTTGTCCCGTGACCTCGAGGCCGCGCGCAAAGAAATAACGGGTTATATTGCCGCTATCGGCACCATGCGCTCCGAGGCTTTGGAAGCAAGAGACGCAACGGCCACCGCTGAAGCCAGGGCGCAGGAATTAACGTTAGCGATTGGCGTTGAACGAGATAAGGTTCTTTCCCTGACTCGCGATCTTCTGTCCGTTCGCGAGGAACTTATAGCGCGCAGCGCGAGTGTTACTGCAGCCCGAAACGAGTTGCTGCAAGAACGGCGAACCGCCGAGGCAACTGAGAAAGAATGGAAGCGAAAACTTGTTATCGCAAACGAGGAACTCGATCAGCTTCGAAATCGCGCACCCACCACTAACTCGCGCCAGTTACCAGCATCAGGACTTCCGGCTTTAGGATTTCAGGTCGCGGCCCAACCCGATCCAGCCGCAACATTGGCGCTTTCAAGCGTAGGAAATCGCGACGGGACGGCAACGGCTCGCTTAGCTAACAGACCACCTTCAACAGGGTCGGCCGTTGCGGCAGAAGGCCCTGCCACAGACGAGGCAATGCTACTCGCTCGAGCTGAGTACTTCCTCGGCCAAGCCGACATAGCCGGCGCGCGTCGCTTTCTTGAGCGTGCACTTGAAAAAGGTAGTGCGCGAGCTGCACTCATGCTGGCGCAAACATATGACGCCGAGTTCTTACAATCCCTGCAGACCGTTGGCGTTCGCGCAGATACGGACAAGGCGAGGCAATTCTATCAGGCCGCTGTCGCGGCTGGTATTGAACAGGCGAAGGAACGGCTGCGGGCCTTGAATTCGACTGAACGCCCTTAATTGGCAAATCGTCGAGCTCTGGGAAGACCGCTATGGCAAGATTCGCAGATCACACGCTCGCAGCATCGCTTTGAAGTTCTTGCCTCCATTTGTCATTTTGCTTCAATGTTCCGCAATGTGGATAGTGCCCGCTGAGGGCGCCGAACTCACGCTGATTCACATGGGAGACCTCACGGCCAGGTCCCCTGCGGCGATCTTTGGAAGCCCTGACATTTAACCCTGGCGCGGTGCCATCCAAGCGACGGAGAAACCGCGAAGGGCTGGCGCAAACCAGGAGTAAAACAATGTCGCTCACAGGCAAAGCCACAGTCATGGGTGCCGTTTTGGCGCTCTGCATCGCTGGCAGCGCGCACGCGAGGAAGCCGCAGATCATTATCGGCGGTCTCGGCTAAGTCGGTGCTACGCCAGCAAATCAACCAGTGGACGGTGGGGCTTGCAGGCGGCTTGCTGGAAGGCGCGCCGATCCGCCTGGCCGCCGAAATCGCGCGCGTCGTCAATGACAGCACCGGGTGTGCCTGTCTTACCAATCGTCACCCGCAGGCGCCGACCGAGAACGTCAATGGCCTGC
>CAWKOD010000052.1:0-28861 GCA_963850885.1 uncultured Alphaproteobacteria bacterium
GTAGTACCGTCCGCCTTGGGCCCGCGCCAAAGCCGCATCGGTCCCTGTGTAGACCGGATACTGCTTGTTGGCGTTTTCGGCCCACGAAGCGTGAGCTTGGGTTCCAACCAGCGTCAGCGCTGCCGCCGCCAGGAGAATTGCTTTCATAACCGACCTCTTTGCGTTTCCTGCCTCTTACAAACGCACCGGATTTGCGGACGTTCCCGCCCAACGGCGGTCGTCGCAACTGATGGGAGGGCGGTCCGGTGAACGCGGAAAATCGGCTTTACGAGCCGAGTGTATTTTCTGCTTTGTCCATTCTCCGTTTTACTTCTTGGCCCCCGCTTCGGCGGGGCTTTTCGGACGGAGCACGGCTAAAACAACTGCTGCAACCCGTACAGCAGCGCGATGAGCGCTATAAAAACGGCGCCGACCCAATATCGCTGGCCAAATCCAACAACATGATGCGCCGCACGCGCCGTCCAATGCTGGCGATAAGATTTCAGGAAGACGATCTGTTGATTGTTCTCAACGGGTCTCCCTCGATACCAATCTGCAATATGCTTTTTGACCGACATTAAAGACTTGCAAGCCTCACTCATCCTTACGGGACTATACCCCATCCTCCTGATCCGATGGCGCGGCAAAAATTGCGTAGAGGCACAGACCGGCGATCTACCGCTATCACGATGGAACTTCTACCTTGGTGGGCGGTTGAGGTCGCGACAAGGGAGGCTCCCATGCGTATGACCGCTTTGGGCGTCTGCGTCGCGTGCCTGCTCCTCACCGCCCTGACATCCTCCGCCGCCGCGCCGGCCTCGGCCGACGATCCGGCGTTGCAGAATATCGAGGCGCTGGGCAATCGCGAGCCGGACCGCTGGCAGGGCCGGCATCACTACCTCTACGACGACGAATACCAGCCCGGCAGCGCGACCGTGGCTCGGCGCCGTCCGACGCGCGGGCCTGCTCGAACGAGCCGGTGCGGCTGCGGCGTTCGGACGGCTCGACGGTGGTGCGGCGCTTCCGGCGCTGCGATTGAAGTTTATTCCGGCGGACGCCGGCGGTCGCGAGTGCGGCGGCGCAGCGCCGGCCGGGGTTGCCAGCGCCAGACGCCGACCGCGAGGATCACCATCGACAGCGCGAGATAGCGCATGCCGGCCTCGGCGGAATGAAACTGTCCGACCAGACCGAAGATCCAGAGCGCCGCGAGAAACGCCAGCAATATGATCATCCGTGTACTCATTGCATCACTCCAGTTTTCGACGAATGATCGTCTTTGGTTACAGCTCAGGTTCCGGCCCGGCGACACGGCCGGGCGCCGCCACGCCTCGATGAGCTCAAGTCTTGGTCATGCAGCTTGCGATGAAGCTCCAGCTCTTGGGCGCTTCGAGTTTCTCCTTGCGGGACTGCCGGTTGCAGTCGTTCCACTTCACTTTTTCCTGCGCCCATTTTTTCTTGGCGGCGTCCCATTCCTTCCGGGTCATCTCCTTGGTCTGATCCCAAGTGGACGGCTCGGCCTTCTGCTCGACCTTGGCGGCCGGCTTCGGCGGCAGCGTCTGCTGCGCTGCAACCGTTCCGCCGCTCAGTGCAACGGCAAGCGCGCAAGCGCAAGCGTGCAGTTCATTCGGCGCATGAAACGCTCCTGAAACGCCTGCAAGGAGTTAATTGCACTGCAACAACCGCAGCGGAATTGTTTTGTTCCCGGTCATCGGGCTTTCATGAAGCGGTCTCGTTGTCGCCACAGACTGCGCCCAAGCTCTTGCTCACGAGGGAAAAGCGTGATTCATCGAGAACCGGTTCATCTGAACCCAGGAGGACGAGCATGTCGCACTTGAATGCTACGCCCGCTGTGTTTGCGTTCGCCCGCTACTTCACGCGTCCACTTTGCCCGCAATGCCACCACGAGCAGTTCGTGCCGGAGCGTTCCGCCTTCGTGGACGAAGGCAGCGTCCGTCACGGCTGGCTGTGCGAAGCCTGCGGTCACGGCTTCTGCACCACGGTCGAGATCGGCCGCCTCGCTGCCTAACAGGAAGCGGCTCAGATACTGAACGGCACCGGGCCGCACACGTGCGGCCCGGTTCGATTCTGGAGAGCCGCTGCTTGATCTATCCCAGCGCCGCCTTGACGCGGCCGGCGTCGAGCGGCAGGTCGCGCAGCCGCTTTCCCGTCGCATGCGCGACCGCGTTGGCGATCGCCGCCACCGCCGGGCCCTGCGAGCCTTCGCCGGCGCCGAGCGACCGCTCGCTCGGCCGGTTGATCAGCTCGACCGCGACCTTGGGCACGTCCGGCATCGTCATGATCGGATAGCTCGCCCAGTCGCGCGACCGGATGCCGCTCTTGTCGAAGCGCACCTGCTCGTACAGCGTCCAGCTCGCGGACTGGATGATGCCGCCCTCGATCTGGTTCTTCAGCCCGTCCGGATTGATGACCAGCCCGGAGTCCGCCGCGGCCCAGACCTGCGGCACGCGCACCTGGCCGCTCGCCCGATCGATCTCGACGTCGGCGATCACCGCGACATAGCTCGCGAGGTTCTTGTATTTGGCAAAGCCGATGCCGCGGCCGCGGCCGAGACTGCCCGCCTCGCCCGGCTTCCAGTCCGCCATCGCGGCGACCTTCTCGATCACCGCCTTGGCGCGCGGGTCCTTCAGATGCGCCAGCCGGAACGCGACCGGATCGGCCTTGGCCAGCGCCGCCATCTCGTCCATGAAGGATTCGACCGCGAACACGTTGGCGTAGGCGCCGAGCGTGCGCAGCGCCGAAACCCGGATCGGCATCTCCGGAATGAAATGATGCACGATCTTCTGGTTCGGAAAATCATAGAGCGGGATGGCATTGCGGTCGCCGCCGCCGGCCGGCTGCGGGATGCCCCGTCGGCGCGCCATGCGGCTGCGGCTCGGCCAGGTACCAGGCCGCCAGCACATTGGTGCCGTCGGTGCTCTCCGGCCGCATCGAATGGGTGTTGCTCCACAACTCGTACTGCCAGTCGGCGATCTGTCCTTCGGCGTTGAGCGACGCCTTGACGCTCATCGACATCGCCGCGCCATAGGGCTCCCAGGCGAACTCGTCGTCGCGCATCCATTGCAGCCGCACCGGCTTGTCGGGCACCGCGCGCGCGAGCAGCGCCGCATCGAGCGCCACGTCGTCGGCGCCGTTCTGGCCGTAGCAGCCCGAGCCTTCGACATGGATGCAGCGGATGTCCTTCGCCGGCATCTTCAGCGCCTTGACCAGCTCGTTGCGCAGCGGGAACACGCCCTGCGAATGGGTCCAGACGATCATCCGGCCGTTGAGGAATGTCGCCATCGCGCAGGACGGCCCGATCGAGCCATGCGCCAGATAGGGCTTGGTGTAGGTCGCCTCGAGCGTGCGGGCGTTGGCCGCCGCCAGCGCCGGCGCCTGCTTGACGCCGATCACCTCGTCCTTGCTCGGCAGCGATTTCAGATGGGCATGGATGTTCGCCGGGTCCGGCAGTTCCGGCCCGAGCTTCCATTTCGCCGCCTTGGCCAGCGCCTCGCGCGCCTTGATCGCCTGCTCCTCGCGCTCGGCGACGACGCCGAGGAACGAGCCGTCGCGCACCACCTTGATGACGCCGGGCATCTTGACTGACCGCGGCGTCGTCGACGCTCTCCAGCGTCGAGCCATAGCGCGGCGGCCGCACCACGCGGCCGTGCACCATCCCGGCCTCGAAGATGTCCTGCACGTAGGAGATCCGCCCGGTGACCTTGCCGGGAATGTCGAAGCGCGGCGTCGACTGGCCGACGATCTTGTGCGCCGACGCGGGTTTCGGCGCGACCTTGCCGGTCGCCTCGCGGTTGAGATCGAGCTGCGCGGCCACCTCCGCATAGGTGACCTTGAGGCGGTCGGCGGTGCTGATGACGCCGTCGGCGACGGTCAGCGAATTCGCCGGCACGCGCGAGCTTCTCCGCGGCGAGATCGACCAGCATCGCCGCGCACCTCGGCGCAGGCCAGGCGCAGCGCCGTGCCGCTGTTCTCGATCGACTGGCTGCCGGCGGTCTGCCCTTCGTCGGGCGACAGCGCGGTGTCGGCCGAAAAGATCTGCACCCGCGACGGCGCGCAGATCGAGTTCCTCGGCGGCGATCTGCCAGAGCGCGGTCAGGATGCCCTGCCCGAGCTCGACCTTGCCGGTGTAGACCGTGGCGTTGCCGTCGCCGCCGATCCGGATCCAGGCTTGCAGCAAACGATTGTTGTTGAGGCTGCCCGGCAGCCGCGGCGGCTGGCGCCCTGGGCCAGCAGTTCGGCCGGGTCGAGCGAGAAGGCGAGCACGAGGCCGCCCAGGCCTTTGGTGAAGCCGCGGCGCGTCAGGGTCGGAGCGTTCATGGTCAGGTCCTCCCCATCTCTTTGCCGGCCCGCACGACCGCGGCGACGATCCGATTGTGGGTTCCGCAGCGGCAGAGATGGCCGGCCAGCGCCTCGCGCACATCGGCATCGGTCGGATGCGGCTTCTGATCGAGCAGTTCCTTGGCCTTCATGATCATGCCGTTGATGCAATAGCCGCATTGCGCGGCCTGCTCGTCGATGAAGGCCTTCTGCAGCGGATGCGGCTTCTCGATGGTGCCGAGCCCCTCGATGGTGGTGATCTCGGCATTGCCGAGCGTGCCGATCGGGGTGACGCAGGAGCGCGTCGCCTTGCCGTCGACCAGCACCGTGCAGGCGCCGCATTGCGCCAGCCCGCAGCCGAACTTGGCGCCGGCGAGGAACAGATCGTTGCGCAGCACGTAGAGCAGCGGCGTATCGGGCTCGGCCGGCGTGCTGTGGCTTGCGCCATTGACTTTGAGACTGATGGCCATGATCGGGCCTCTCCCTTTGGCAGGAACTTCGCGGCGCTTACTGCGCCTTATTCTTGTTTAGATTCGAGCCATTCGTGCCCCGCGGCGCGGCGCCGGTCGAGGTCGAAAAGTCTGCTCCGGAGGGCTCGCGCATACCGCTTTGTTTCAGTAATATGACGCAGCTTTCAACCCGCGGGGGCGGCCATGAGGTTGGTGATCGCGCTATTTGCGCTGGCGGTGCTGGGAACCGCCGCTGCCGGCATCGGCTTTGCGGTCTGGACCGGCCACTTCGGTCATCACGACGCGAACCTGCGCGCCATCCACTACGACACCAACTACGACCTCAGCGCTCAGCGCCGCCTGCCGGCCGAGTAGCGGCTCTACAGCGGCGGCAAATCGCCCTTCTCCCAGCCTTCGCGCGTCTGCGCGCGGAATTCGGCAAAGCGCCCGCGCGCGATGGCGTCGCGCATGCCCGCCATCAGCTCCTGGTAATAGGCGAGATTGATCGCCGACAGCAGCATCGCGCCGAGCATTTCATTCACCCGCACCAGATGATGCAGGTAGGCGCGCGAATAGGTTCGCGTGGTCTCGTAGGGACTCTGCTCGTCGAGCGGCCGCGGATCGTCGCGATGCCGGGCGTTGTCGAGATTGATCGGGCCGAGGCGGGTGAACACGGCGCCGTGGCGGCCGTTGCGGGTCGGCAGCACGCAATCGAACATGTCGATGCCGCGCGCCACCGCTTCGAGCAGATCGTCGCGGCGTGCCGACGCCCATGAGATAGCGCGGCCGGTCGGCCGGCAGCAGCGGCACCGTGTCCTCGACCACCCTGAGCATGACATCCTGCGGCTCGCCGACCGCGAGGCCGCCGATGGCGTAGCCGTCGAAATCCGATGTCGGCGAGCGCGCGCGGCGCTTTGCGCGCGCAGCGCGGAATCGTCGCCGCCCTGCACGATGCCGAACAGCGCGCGGCCGGGCGGCGCGCTCTCGAAGGCGCGCTTGCAGCGCTCGGCCCAGGCCAGCGACAGCCGCATGGCGCGCTCGAGCTCCGCCGTGCGTGTTCGGCAGCTTGATGCACTCGTCGAGCTGCATGACGATGTCGGCGCCGAGCAGCGTCTGGATTTCGATGGCGCGCTCCGGCGACAGCTCGACCATCGCGCCGTCGATATGCGAGCGGAAGGTGACGCCTTTGGTTTCGTCGATCGTGCGCAGCTCCGACAGCGACATCACCTGGAAGCCGCCGGAATCGGTGAGGATCGGCCGCGGCCAGTTCATGAACTTGTGCAGGCCGCCGAGCGCCGCGATCCGCTCGGCGCCCGGCCGCAGCATCAGATGATAGGTGTTGCCGAGCAGGATTTCGGCGCCGGTGCCGCGCACCGTCTCGGGCGTCAGCCCCTTCACCGTCGCCTGGGTGCCGACCGGCATGAACGCCGGCGTCTGCACCGCGCCATGCGGCGTGGCGATCTCGCCGCGGCGGGCCGCGCCGTCGGTCGCGATCAGGCGGAAGGAGAAAGTGTCAGTCATGAGGCGTCAATCATGGGCCCGAAACAGCAGCGACGCGTCGCCATAGGAATAGAAACGATAGCCCTCCGCGATCGCGTGCGCATAGGCGCGCTTCATCACGTCGAGGCCGCAGAACGCCGACACCAGCATGAACAGGGTCGAGCGCGGCAGATGGAAGTTCGTCATCATCACGTCCACCGCCTTGAAGCGATAGCCCGGCGTGATGAAGATCGAAGTGTCATCGGCGAACGGCCGGATCGTGCCGCTGTCGTCCGCCGCGCTCTCGATGGTGCGCAGCGCGGTCGAGCCGACCGCGACGACCTTGCCGCCCCGGGCACGCACGGCGTTGAGCGCATCCGCCGTCTCGGCGCTGATCACGCGCATGTTCGGCGTGCATCTTGTGGTCCGACGGTGTCCTCGGCATGGACCGGCAGGAACGTGCCCGGCCCGACATGCAGCGTCACCTTGTGCACCGCCACGCCGCGCGCCGCGAGCTTCGCCATCAGCTCGTCGGTGAAATGCAGGCCCGCGGTCGGCGCCGCGACCGAGCCCTCGTCGCGCGCGAACAGGGTCTGGTAGTCGGCGCGGTCCTGCTCGTCGGGCTTGCGCTTGCGACGCGATATAGGGCGGCAGCGGCATGTCGCCCCGCTCGGCGATGGCCTGGTCCAGCACCGGCCCGTGGAAGGCAAACGACAGCGTCACCTCGCCGCCCTCGCCCTTGCCCTCCACCGTGGCGTCGAGCTGGCCGAGGAAGCAGACCTTGCCCTCCTCGCCGAAGCGGACGACGTCGCCGGCGGCAAGCTTCTTCGCCGGCCGCACGAAGGCGCGCCAGCGCGAGCCGTCGAGCCGCTCGGTCAGCGTCGCCTCGATCTTCGGCTCGGTGTCGCGGCCGATGCGCCGGCCGGTGAGCCGCGCCGGGATCACGCTTGGTGTCGTTGACCACCAGCGCATCGCCGGGATTGAGCAGGTCCGGCAGATCGCGCACGCCGCGATCCTCCAGCGCGCCGCCCGGCCGCACCACCAGCAGCCGCGCCGCATCGCGCGGCACAGCCGGCCGCAGCGCGATGCGCTCGGCTGGCAGGTCGAAGTCGAACAGATCGGTGCGCATGGCTTCGCCTACATCGACGCACGCCAGGCGAGCGTTGATCGTCGAGGCTACTTCTTGGCGTCGGCCGCCATGGTCGCCTTGACGATCTTGTCGGGATCGCGCACCGGCTCGCCGCGCTTGATCTTGTCGACGTTCTCCATGCCCTCCACCACATTGCCCCAGGCGGTGTACTGGTTGTCGAGGAAGGTCGCGTCGCCGAAGCAGATGAAGAACTGGCTGTCGCCGGAATTGGGATCGCCGCGCGCGCGCCATCGACACCGTGCCGCGCACGTGCGGCTCCTTGTTGAACTCGGCCTTGAGCTTCTTGCCGGAGCCGCCGGTGCCGGTGCCATGCGGGCAGCCGGTCTGCGCCATGAAGCCGTCGATCACGCGATGGAACACGATGCCGTCGTAGAAGCCCTCGCGCACGAGTTCCTTGATGCGCGCCACGTGGCCGGGCGCCAGATCGGGGCGCATCGCGATCACCACGCGGCCCTTGGTGGTGTCGAGGATCATCGTGTCTTCGGGACTAGCCATACATTAAGCCTTTCGTTGTTGCCGTGTGTCGTGGATATGGAATATGAACGGCCGGCCCGCAATCGCCTCGCCGAGGCTTGCGGTCAGCGGCAGCGGCGAACAGCGGCTGAGCGCCGCCAGCAGCGCGCCGTAATAGAGCGCACGCTCCTCGGCGGAGACGCTGGCGGTCTGGTAGGTGATGCGGGCGCCGAAAATCTCGCCGTTCCGCTTGAAGCGAAACCCGCACCGTCAACTCCATGCCGGAGCGGGCCTCGCTCGCCGGCGGCCATTGCCAGCAGCCGCGCAGCGCCTGCCGGATGTCCGCCATGGTGTTGAGCGGACCTTTCGGCGCGCCCGGATCGGCGCGGCCCGATGCCGGCAGCACGGCCGCCAGCACGGTCACCCCGAACAACAAGCCAAGACAAAAACCCCGCCGCATCGCTCGTCCCACGCGCTCGTTCCTGCAACGGCTATTTCTCGATGGTCGCCTTCTTGACGTAGTCGAGCCTGCCGAAATCCTTCGTCAGGTAGGCGTTGCCTTCCATCTGCATGCGGCTCTGGTCGGGGCCGCGGCCGCGCGGCGCGCCTTCGCCGTATTCGGCGTTGAGCTTGTCGACCACCTCCATGCCGGAGACGACCCGGCCGAACGGCGAGAAGCCCTGGCTGTCGAGGCTGGCGTTGTCGCCGAAGTTGATGAACACCTGGGTGGTGCGGGTGTTGGGGCCGGCCATCGCGTAGGTGATGTAGCCGCGCTTGTTGCTCTGCTTGACCGGATCGTCCTTGATGCTGCGCCTCGCGCCACGGCGCCGAGACCTTCGGATCGCCGTGGATGCCGAACTGCACCATGAAGCCGCTGATCACGCGGAAGAAGCGGACGTTGTCGTAGAAGCCGTTCTTCACCAGATTGTAGAAGCGGTCGGCGCCGTTCGGCGCCCAGTCGCGGTGCACCTCGATCACGAAGACGCCCTTGGTGGTGTCGAACTTGGCCTTGTAGACCGGCGGCGCCTGCTCGCGGAGCGCCGCGGGATTGGCGAGGTTCTGGGCGGAGGCCGGCACGGCGAGCGTGGCAAGCAGCGAGCGCAGACACAAGCGCGATGAGCAAGCGACGGATGATCATGAATCTCCTCGGTGGGGTTAGATGCCGGGCTTGCCGGCAAATCTCTTTTTCAGGCGGGCCGCGACCGGCGCTGGCACGAAGCCCGAGACGTCGCCGCCCATGCCGGCGATCTGGCGCACCAAAGTGGCGGTGATCGGGCGCGACGCCGGCGACGCCGGCAAAAACACGGTCTGCACGTCCGGCGCCATGGCGCCGTTCATGCCGGCCATCTGCATCTCGTAGTCGAAGTCGCTGCCGTCGCGCAGCCCGCGGATCAGCACGGTCGCGCCGGCTTTCTTCGCCGCGGTCACGACCAGGCCGTCGAAGGTCGTGAAATCGAGCGTGCAGCCGGCGTCCTTGGCGAGCGGCCCGCAGGTTTCCTCCAGCATGGCGCGGCGGTCCGCGGCGGGAAACAGCGGCGTCTTGCCGGGATGAACGCCGATCGCCAGCACCAAGCGTGTCGGCAAGCCTCGCGGCCTGTCGCACCACATCGATGTGGCCGTTGGTGACCGGGTCGAACGAGCCGGCGTAGAGCGCGATCCGAGGCATTGTGGCGGTCTAACCCGCCGTTCCCCGCCCGGCAAGGGCATTCCGCCGCATACGCGGCTAAAACGCCAATGATTTCAACGGCGAACGACGCGCGGCCAAAGCGCAAAAATGTGTTGGCGATCACTGAACCCAAAGGCCGTCTCATGCGACCAATCAATGAAAGGCCGAGGAAGCGGCCGTTCTAACGGGGGCGTGTCATGAAAAAGATTTTTGGATCGATTTCAGCAATTGCGCTCGCGGCATTGATCGCGGGCACGGTGACGATTCTGCCGACATTCAGCGACAAGGTGGTTGCCAGCGCGCCGATCCACAGCGGCAAAGGCGACCGGCTCGACATCCGCCCGCTCGGCACCCAGTGCTCCGAGCAGGCCTGGCCTTACTTCGAGGCGAACTGCCTGCGCGACGGCCGCGCCACGATGGGCAAGGCCAAGGCAGCGCGCATCGTCACGGCGGACCGCAAGATCGCCCGCTAGACGAAACGCCGCACCGCCAGCACGGCGTTGAGCCCGCCGAAGGCGAAGGAATTCGACAGCGCCGCGTCGACCGCGCATCTCGCGCGCCGCATTCGGCACGCAATCGAGATCGCAGGCCGGGTCCGGCCCGAGATAGTTGATGGTCGGCGGCACCAGCCCGTCGCGGATCGACATCAGCGTCGCCACGAGTTCCAGCGCGCCGGCCGCGCCGAGCGCGTGGCCGATCATCGACTTGTTCGACGAGATCGCAAGCTGTCGCCGCATGCGCGCCGAACGCGCGCTTGAGCGCCTCCGTCTCGGTCTCGTCGTTCGACGTCGTGCCGGTGCCGTGCGCGTTGACATACTGGATGTCGGCCGCGCCAAGCCCGCCGTCCTTGAGCGCGCCGTCAATGGCCCGGCACATCCCGCCGGCATCGGGGCTGAGCAGGTCGCCGGCATCCGCGCTCATGCCGAAGCCCACGATCTCGCCCAGGATGTTCGCCGAGCGCTTTTGGCGTGATCGAGGCTTTCGATCACCATGCACGGCCGCGCCCTCGCCGATCACCAGGCCCTTGCGGTCGCGCGAGAACGGCCGGCAGGTGTCGGGCGCCAGCACCCGCAACGCCTCCCAGCCTTTCATGGTGCCGAAGGCGATGCAGGCCTCGGCGCCGCCGGTGACCGCGACCGGCACCTGGCCCGAGCGCACCATCTGGAACGCGAGCCCGATGGCATGGGTCGCCGACGCGCAGGCGCTCGCCACCACGAAGGCCGGGCCGCGCAAGCCGCAGGCGATGGAAATCTGGCTCGCCGGCGCGTTCACCATCAGCTGCGGGATGGTGAGCGGATGCAGCCGCTTGGCGTTATCGCGATAGAGCCGCTTGTAGTTCTCGTCCTGGGTCGATTGCCCGCCGACGCCGCAGCCGATGATGGTCGCGGTCTGCTCCGAAAGTCCGCCCTCGAAGGTCAGCCCCGAATGCGCAATCGCCTCGCGCGCCGCGATCACGCCGAACTGCGCCACCCGGTCGAGCGGCGCGACCTCGCGCTCGGTGAAGAAATTGAGCGGTTCGTAGTCCTTGACCTCGGCGGCCACCTTCTGGGTGAGCTGGTCGGTCGGGATGGTGACCGCCGGCGCGATGCCGCAGACGCCGCGCGCGAGATTGGCCCAGTGGTGCTCGGCCGTGTGCCCGATCGACGACAGAACGCCCCAGCCGGTGACGACGACGCGATTCACGTCACTCGTCACGTCACTTGCGCTTGCGGACGCTGCGAACCTGCGCAGATATTCGCGGCCCCGCATGGCGGGATAGCCCATCCATTTTTCGCCGGCGGGAATGTCGGACATCACGCCGCTCTTGGCCGCGATCATGGCGCCTTCGCCGATGGTGACGTGGTCGGCGACGCCGACCTGGCCGCCCAGCACCGCATAGTCGCCGATCGTCACGCTGCCGGAGATGCCGCATTGGGAGACCAGGATGCAGTGCCGGCCGATCATGCAGTTGTGGCCGATCTGCACGAGGTTATCGATCTTGGTCCCCTCGCCGATCACGGTGTCGCCGCCGCCGCCGCGGTCGATCGTGGTGTTGACGCCGATCTCGACGTTGTCCTGGACGATGACGCGGCCGAGCTGCGGCACCTTGATGTGGCCGCGCGCGCCCGGCTGATAGCGAAAGCCGTCGTGCCCGATGTGGCTGCCGGCGTGGATGATGACGCCGTCGCCGATCAACGCATGCACGATCGAGGCGTTCGGGCCGATCGAGCAATCGCGGCCGATCTGCACGTTCGGACCGATCACCGCGTTGGCGCCGATCACCGTGCCGGAACCGATGCCGGCGTGCGGCCCGATCACCGCGCCCGGATCGATGATCACGCCATCCTCGATCTCGGCGGTCGGGTGCACGGATGCGTCCGGCGCCACACCGGCGACGTCGAACAAAGACGACGGCCGAAGCGAGTCCGGATGCAGGTGCCGCGCCACGGCGATGAAGGCGCGCATCGGATCCTTCGCCACCAGCACGATGACCCCGGCCGGCGCGCGGGTTTCGAACTGCTCCGTCGTCAGGCAGGCGGCGGCGCGCGTCGAGGCGAGCGCGTCGACAAGCTTGGGGCTGTCGAGGAACGTCAGGTCGGACGGACGCGCGCGGCCGAGCGAGGCGATATCGGCGATGACGCGGTCGAGCGGCGCGCCGCCCCGCGGCTCCGCGCCGGTCATCGCGACGATGTCGCCGATCGTGATGCCGGCCGGCTGCTTGAAGAACGACAACGACCCCAAACCATGGCCCTCGATGGCACGGCCGGACCAAATTCCTGCCGCCGGATACCCGGCTGGACCATATTCGATCACAACCCGGGGGTGAAGGCGCAAAACTTGGCCCGCTACACCGGAACGCTGGTGGCATCGTAGGTGAACAGCCACTCGTAGCGGGCCTTCACCTTGTCCTCCTGCCATTCGCGCGTGACATAGGCTTCGGCGCCGGCGGCGTGGGCCAGCTCGGGATTGTGGAAGCGCTTGGTGTTTTCGATCGCGGCCTGCACGCATCTGTTGGCGCGCTCGCGCCGCACCGCCTCGTAGCGCTGCAAGGCCTCCGGCGCGACACCGTATTTCTTCACGCAGCGGCCGAGCACGAGGCCGTCCTCCAGCGCCATCACCGCGCCCTGCGCCATCATCGGCAGCATCGAATGGCAGGCGTCGCCCAGCAGCGTGACGCGGCCTTCGGTCCAGGACGGCATCGGCGGCCGTGCGAACAGCGCCCACTTGTAGGGCGTGTCGCCGCTCCGGATCGTCGCATGGATGTCGGGATGCCAGTTGCGGAAGTCGTTGCAGAATTCATCGGCGCTGCCTTGCACGGTCCAGCTTTCCACCCGCCAGTCGTCGCGCTCCAACAGCCCGACGAAATTGAGCAGCGCGCCGCCGCGCACCGGATAGTGCACGCAGTGGCCGCCCGGCCCGACCCAATTGGTGCCGACATTCAGCTTGATGCCTTTCGGCACGCGCTCGCGCGGCACCAGCACGCGCCAGGCGACGATGCCGGTGAACTCCGGCCGGTCGGCGCCGAACACCGCAAGCCGCACGCGCGACTGCACGCCGTCGGCGCCGATGACGAGCGGCGCCGTGGCCGGCTCGCCGCGCTCGAACGCGATGGTGACGGAATCCTCGTTCTGCGTGAGGCCTGTGCATTTGCGGTCGAGATGGATCGCGTCCGGCCGCTCGCGCCGGATGGCGTCGAGCAGCACGGCGTGCAGATCGCCGCGGTGGAACATCATGTAGGGAAAGCCGTAGCGTTCGACCGAGACCGCGCCGAGATCGAACAGCTTCCAGGTCTGGCCGGTGCTCCAGAGCCGGATCTCCTTGCCGGCGACGACGACGCCGAGCCGCTCAGCCTCCGCCCCGAGCCCCAGCGCATCGAGCACGCGCGTGCCGTTCGAGCTGATCTGCACGCCGGCGCCGAGCTCCTTCAGCTCCGGCGCCTGCTCATAGACATCGACGCCGATGCCCTGCCGGATCAGCGCCAGCGCCGCGGTTAAGCCCGCCGATGCCGGCGCCGATGATTGCAACTCTGTTGTTCGCGTTCATGCCTGATATCGTCATGCCTGGCCTCGTCGCCTGGCGCCCGGAGCCTTGTGCCGGGCATCCACGTCTTAATACCCTATCCGGCCAGGAACGGAACGCTGAGGAATTGGTCATGGCCGGCATTCGCTTGACGCTTTCGGCTTGTCTCGTTCTCGCCGGCCTGACCGTCACCGCCTTCGCGCAAACCTATCCCTGCAAAACCGATCAAGCTGATCGTGCCGTTCGGCGCCGGCGGGCCGGTCGACGTCATGGGGCGCCTGGTGGCGCAGAAGCTGTCCGCCAGCGTCGGCGCCATGATCGTCGAGAACCGTCCCGGCCAGGGCGGCACGCTCGGCTCGCGGGCGGTGGCGATGGCCGATCCCGACGGCTACACGCTGATGGTGGCGACCTCGACCACCATGGGCGTGAGCGCCAACCTCTACAAGAACCTCGACTTCGATCCGGTCAAAAGCTTCTCGCCGGTTGCGCTGATTTCCAGCGTGCCGTTCGTGCTGGTGGTGCGCCCGTCGCTGCCGATCAAAACCGTGCAGGAGTTCATCGCCTACGCCAAGGCCAATCCCGGCAAGCTCAACTTTGGATTTCCGACCGGGACGCTGCCGCATCTCACCGGCGAGCTGTTCAAGCTCCGCACCGGCATCGACGTCGTCTTCATTCCCTACAAGGCCGCCAACGCCACCATCACCGATCTGGTCGCCGGCCAGATCGACTACACCTTCGAGCCGGCCTCGGTGCTGCTCGGCCACATCAACGACGGCACCATGCGGCCGCTCGCGGTCACGAGCCTGACCCGGCTGCCGCAGATCCCCGACGTGCCGACGCTTCACGAGAGCGGCTTTCCGGGCTTCACCTCGATCTCCTGGAGCGGCGTGGTGGCGCCCGCCGCGCACCCCCGCCCCGATCATCGAAAAGCTCAACGCCGCGATCAACGCCGAGCTCAAGTCCGGCGAGATGCGCGAAACGCTCACCCGCCTCGGCGCCGACGTGAAGGCCGGCACGCCCGCGGACTTCGCAGCCTTCGTCGCCGACGAGGCGCCGAAATGGGCGGAGGTGATAAAGTCCTCCGGAATGAAGCTGGAATAGGCCGGAGAATTCGGCAATGATCGACCGACGCGCATTGCTGGGACCGATGGCGCTGACGCTCGCGGCGGGCGGCGCCGCGGCGCAGGACAAATATCCGAACAAGCCGATCCGGCTGATCGTGTCGTTTCCGCCGGGCGGCCCGCTCGACGTCATGGCGCGGCTGACCGCGCAATAGCTTCCGGCGTCGCTCGGCCAGATGATCGTCGACAACAAGCCCGGCGCCGGCGGCACGCTGGCCGGCCGCGAGGCGGCCCGCGCCGAGCCCGACGGCTACACGCTGTTGTTCGGCAGCTCGGCGACGCTGGCGATCGGGCCCGCGCTCTACGGCAACAGCGGCTACGATCCGGTGAAAAGCTTCGCGCCGATCGCGATGGTGTCGAGCGTGCCCTATGTGATGATCGGGGCGACCAACGCGCCCTACAAGACCGTGCCGGAGCTGATCGCCTACGCCAAGGCCAACCCGGGCACGCTCAATTTCGGCGTGCCGAACGGCGCGCCGCCGCACATGCTGGCGGAAATGTTCAAGATGCAGACCGGCGCCGACATCCAGGTCGTGCCGTACAAGGGCGCCTCGACGCTGATCACCGACATGATCGCGGGCCGCATCCACGGCGGCTTCGAAACCACCTCGGTGATGCTGGCCCATCTGCACGAGGGCAACATCCGCGGCCTCGCCGTGCTGCGCGACGCCCGCATCGCCGAGCTTCCCAACGTGCCCACCATGGTCGAAAGCGGCGTGACCGGCGTCGAAGGCTCGTCCTGGTCGGGCGTGCTGGCGCCCGCCGGCACGCCGCCCGCGATCATCGAGCGCCTGCGCGCCGATATCGTCGCGGCGCTGCGCTCGCCCGACTTTGCCGGCAAGCTCAAGATGATGGCGGCCGATGTGCCGGCCATGACGCGCCGCGGAATTCGGCGACTTCATCGGCAGCCGAGGCCACGCGCATCGCGGCGATCATGCAGGCCGCCGGGCTGAAGGCGCAATGAACCGCGCGCTCGCCGCCATCGCCTGCTGTTGCATCGGGCTCGGCCTGCTGTCGCTGCCCGCGCCGGCGCAGAACGCGCCGACCCGGACCGAGATCGCGATCTATGCCGGCCTGCACGAGGCCGCGGCCAAGGGCGACGTCGCGGAGATCGAAAAGCTGATCGCCGAGGGCGAGAAGCCCAACATCCAGGATTCCAAGAGCCGCACGCCGCTGCACGTCGCCGTCTATATGAAGCAGCACGCCGCCGCGCGAGCCCTGCTCAAGCTCGGCGCCAATCCGAACGCGCTGGAGATCGACCGCTACGACATCGTCACCATCGCGGCGGTGGCGAACGACCTGGAGATGCTGAAGATCGTGCTCGACGGCGGCGCCAGCGCCAAGAACATCACCAGCCGCTACGACGGCACGGCGCTGATTGCGGCTGCGCATCTCGGCCACGCCGAGGCGGTGAAACTCCTGATCGACGCCAAGGCGCCGCTCAACCACGTCAACAATCTCGGCTGGACCGCGCTGATGGAAGCGATCGTGCTCGGCAACGGCGGCGCGAACCACACCGCCACGGTGCGCGCACTGGTCGAGGCCGGCGCGGACGTCAACATCGCCGACAAGCAGGGCGCCACGCCATTGCAGCACGCCCGCCGCCGTGGCTATGTCGAGATCGCGCGGATTTTGGAAAACGCCGGCGCGCGCTGACGGGAAACGGAAGAAACCGAACATGACCGACAAGCTGGAACTGAGCATCGCGCTGTCCGAGAACGAGAACACCCGCGCCGATCCTCGACGGCCGGATCGCGCCGGCCGCCATCAAGCTGCATCCCACCGCGCTGCATCCGTCCGAGATGTTCTGGCGGCAACTGAAGTTCGCCGAGTTCGACGTGTCGGAAATGTCGATGTCGTCGCTGACCATCGCGACCTCGCAGGGGCCGACCCCATGGGTGGCGCTGCCGGTGTTCACCACGCGGGAGTTCTTTCACCTGCGCATCCTCGTTCGCGCCGCCTCCGGCATCCAGGCGCCCGCGGATTTGAAGGGCAAGCGCGTCGGCGTGCCGGAGTATCAGCAGACCGCCGCGATCTGGGGCCGCGGCGTCTTGCAGCACGAGTTCGGCGTGCATCCGCGCGACATGGAATTTTTCATGGAGCGCACGCCGGAAACGAGCCACGGCGGCTCGACCGGATTCAAGCCGCCCGAGGGCGTCACCGTCCACAGCATCCCGGCGACCACCAACATCGGCGAGATGATGGTGCGCGGCGAGCTCGACGCGACGCTGCTCTATCTGACGCACAACAACCTGGTCGACCGCAGCCGGATCGATCTCTACAACGACAACCGCTTCAAGCGGCTGTTCGACCGCGCCGCGGAGGCCAAGCGCTACTTCGCCAAGACCGGCATCTACCAGATCAACCACGGCATGGTGATCCGCCGCTCGATCTTCGAGCGCCACCCCTGGGCCGCGCTCAACATCTACAACGCCTTCGCGGAGGCGCGCGGCGCCGTCATCCGCGCCCGCGACACGTCCTTGCTCCGGCATTTCGAGCCGGGCCTGATCGGCGACGACGTGCGCCGCGCGCTCGCCACCGACCCGATGGCCTATGGCGTGAAAGGAAACCGCAAGGTGCTGGAGACCATCACGCAATACGTCCACGAGCAGGGCCTCACCGCGCGCCGCGTCGCGCTCGAGGAGATGTTCGCGCCGAGCACGATGGATTTGTAAAACCGCAACCGGGGAATGCGCCGGAGCGGGCCGATTTCGGCGCTCCTTTTAAGGGCTTGCGTTAACCATCTAAGTGACGGAAACTATTGAGGTTGATGGGGCCCACGAGTGTGGAGGCAACAATGCGTAAAGGCGTGTTGGCTGCGGCCGGACTGGCGATCCTGGCAGCGGTATCTTGGAATGCGGCGCCGGCCCAAGCGATGGCCATTTCCGCTCCCGCGGCGCTGAAGAGCGCCAGCGACAGCGTCAAGCTCACCGAGACCGTGCACTGCTGGGATTGCGGCTACGGCTGCGGTACTACAGGCCGTACTATCGGCCCTACTACCGTCCGTATTACCGGCCGTATTACCGTTCCTACTACTCCGACTACGGTTATCGTCCGTACTACCGCCCCTACTATCGGCCGTACTACCGGCCCTATTGGGGTGGCGGTACGGCTACGGATACGGCTACTACGCGCCGCGGCCGCGGTTTTACGTCGGCCCGAGCGTCTACTGGTACTAGCCGGCGCGGCTTGACGCCGAGCTCAGCGCGGCGTGCGACGGTGCGCAAGCACCTCGCGCATGCTGCGCTTAGCGCTTGAGCCAGGCGACGACCTCGTCGGCGCTCCGGTCCGGCGGAAACACCGGATAGAACACGTGTGCGACGACGCCGTCGTCGATCACCCAGGCCATGCGCTTGATCAGTGTCATGCCGTCGACCGTAAATGTCGGCAGCCGCATCGCGCGGGTCAGCTTGAATTCCGCATCCGACAGGATCGCAAACGGCAGATGCAGCCGCTCCGCGACCTCGCGCTGATAGGCGCTGTCCTGGGTTGAAAGTCCGTAGAGCGCGTCGACGCCAAGCTGTTTCAACTCGGCGAAATGATCGCGGAAGCCGCAGGACTGCGGCGTGCAGCCGCGCGCGCCCGGGGATCGCGTCCCAGCCGGTCGGCAGCGCCTGCCCGGGACGTCCGGTGCGCGGATAGACATAGACGACGGTGCGGCCCTTGAGCTTCGACAGATTGACCAGCGCGCCGTCGGTCGCGGCGAGCGCGATGTCCGGAAGCCGAAAGCCTGTGAGATGCCGCGCGGCGCCGTCGTCCTGCGGCACCGGCAGATCGTCCGGCAGCACATTCGGATCGTGCAGAACGTCGGCCATCGCTCAGCGCCCCCGATACGACATGAATTCCATCAGCGAGCCGTCCGGATCGCGGAAATAGACGCTGGTGCCCTCGCCCTTGGCGCCGAACCGCTGCATCGGCCCGGCGTGGATCGCGACATTGTGCTTCTTCAGATGCGCGATGGCGTCCTCGATCGGACCCGCCCACTCAAAGCACAGATCGCTGTTGCCGGGCTGCACCGGCAGCCGCGCCACCTCGGCCGGGCTGACGCCCTTGCCGTGGACGTTGAGCTGCTTGTCGCCGAAGCGGTAGGCCCAGCCGACCGGCCGCTGCACCAGCTCCGCGCCCATCACGTCGCGGTAGAAGGCGTTGGAGCGCTCCCAGTCCGAGACATGGATGACGCAGTGATCGAGCTTTGTCGGAACAGCCATCTGGACCCTCCTAGACACAGTCTTGTATGCTCAAAGCGTCTTTTGTTCCAAGCGTTTTGCCGACGCGCTCGGCGACCACGCGCCGCTGTTCGTTAAGCGCCGCGCCGCGGCTCCGCAGCAGAGCGACCATCTCCGCCGACGCCGTCTCGGTCGAGCCGGAATTGAACGGCGGCGACGGATCGTATTCGATCTGCAACTGGATCTGTTTCGCCACCTCCTCGCCTTCCAGGATCGCCGCCACCGCCAGCGCGAAATCGATCCCGGCGGCGACGCCCGCGCCGGTGATGATGTTGCCGTCCATGACGACGCGCTGGCTCACCGGGATGGCGCCGAGCGGCCTGAGGTGCTCGATCGCGGCCCAATGGCAGGTCGCGCGCTTGCCCTTGAGCAGCCCTGCGGCGCCCAGCACCAGCGAGCCGGTGCACACCGAGGTGACGTATTTCGCGCCCGCCGCCTGCTTTCTGCAGAAACTCCAGCACGACCGCGTCTTCCATCAAATCCTGCTGGCCGGGCCCGCCCGGCACCATGACGAGATCAAGCTGCGGGCAATCGGCCAATGTCACCGTCGGCACGATCTCCATGCCGCGGTCGGTCTTCACCGGCGCCATGGTATGCGCAACCAGATGCACCTTGGTGTTCGGCAGCCGCGCCAGCACCTCGTAGGGCCCGGTCATGTCGAGCTGCGTGAGCCGCGGAAAGATCAGCATTCCGATCAGGCGCTCGGCCATTCAGACTGCCTTTTGATTTCGCTGCATGATCAGTTCCGAACAACGGTGCCCGTTGATCATGCGCTCAGTCCTTCTGCCGCAGCAGCCGGCCGCGCTCGCGCGTCCAGTCGCGCTTCTTCTCGCTCTCGCGCTTGTCGTGCAGCTTCTTGCCCTTGGCGAGCGCAATCTCGACCTTGGCGCGGCCTTTGTCGTTGAAATAGATTTTCAGCGGCACGACCGTCATGCCCTCGCGCTCGACCGCGCCGATCAGCTTGTTGATCTGGCGCTGATGCAGCAGGAGCTTGCGCGGCCGCTTCGGCTCATGGTTGAAGCGGCCGGCCTGCTTGTACTCCGAGATGTTGGAGTTGAGCAGCCACAGCTCGCCGTCGCGCGAGGTTGCATAGGACTCGGCGATGCTGGTCTTGCCGGCGCGCATCGACTTCACCTCGCTGCCGGTCAGCACGATGCCGGCCTCGAAGACCTCGCCAATGGCATAGTGAAACCGCGCCTTGCGGTTGTCGGCGACGAGCTTGAATCTGGGATCGGGCTTGGCGGCCATGGTCTCGGAAATGTGGGGTGATTGCCGGTTCGCAATCCCTTATCATAGTTCCACGGGGACACCGCAGCCTCCCCGTCAGATGGCCCCCCATCCAAGCGCTGCTCGCCCGCTTTGCGGGCGGGAGCGTCTTGGGAGGGAACTGATGATCCGGGGTCTCGATCCGACGCTGTTTGCCTGCCTTTTTCTCATTTCCACCTTTGTCGCCGCCGCCGTGGTGGGGCTCGCCGGCTTCGCCTTCGGCCTGGTGGCCTCGGGCATCTGGCTCTACATCCTGAGCCCGGTGCAAACCGCGACCATGATCCTGGCGTTCGGATTCCTGGTGCAGAGCTACGCGGTGTGGATGCAGCGGAGCGCACTCGATTGGCGGCGCATCTGGCCCATGGTTCTGGGCTCGGCGTTCGGCATCCCGCTCGGCATCGCGATCCTGACCGCGGCCAACCCCGCGCATCTGCGCATGGCCGTAGCGGCTCCTGCTGGTTCTTTACAGTCTCTACGGCTTGTTCCGTCCGGCGATGAAGCCGCTCACCGCCGGCGGCGTCCCAGCCGACGTCGGCGCGGGCTTCATCAACGGCGTCATCGGCGGCACCACCGGGCTCGCCGGCGTGGTCGCCACGATCTGGTGCCAGTTGCGCGGTGGCCCGCGCGACCAGCAGCGCGCGGTGTTCCAGCCGGTCGGCGTCGCGAGCTTCGTGATGTGCGGCGCTTGGCTCGGCGGCCGCGGCGAAATTCCGCCCGATACCTATTGGCTGGTCCCGCTCGGCCTTCCCGCGCTGATCGCCGGATGCTGGCTCGGCTGGAAGCTCTACGGCCGGCTCGACGAGGCGCAGTTCCGCAAGGTCGTGCTGATCCTGCTGCTGGTGTCGGGCGCGGTGCTGGTGTTCGGGCGCTAGTTGATCAGGCCGGCGTGGACCATGGCGTCGCGGACGGCGGCCTGCGCCTTCTCGCTCGCCGGCACCATGGGCAGCCGCAAGGTGTTGTTGCACTTGCCGAGCAACGACATCGCGTACTTGATCGGCGCCGGGCTCGTCTCGACGAACAGGTTGATGTGCAACGGCGCGAGCTTGTCCTGAAGCTTCAGCGCGGTCGCGTAGTCGCCCTTCAGGCACGCCGCCTGGAATTCCGAGCACAGCCGCGGCGCCACGTTCGAGGTCACCGAGATGCAGCCGTGGCCGCCATGGGCGTTGAAGCCGAGCGCGGTGATGTCCTCGCCGGAGAGCTGGTTGAAGTCATCGCCCATCGCCATGCGCTGTTGCGATACCCGCGCCATGTTGGCGGTCGCGTCCTTCACGCCGGCGATGTTCTTCAGCTCATAGAGCCGCTTCATCGTGTCGACGTTGATGTCGACGATCGAGCGGGCGGGAATGTTGTACATGATGATCGGAATGCCGATCGCGTCGTTAATCGCCTTGAAGTGCTGGTAGAGCCCTTCCTGGGTCGGCTTGTTGTAATAGGGCGTCACCACCAGCACCGCGTCGGCGCCGGCCTTCTCGGCGTGCTTCGACAGGCTGACCGCCTCGGCGGTCGAGTTCGAGCCCGCGCCCGCGATCACGGGAACCCGGCCCTTGGCCTGGTCCACGCACCATTCGACGACCTGCTCGTGCTCCTTGTGGCTGAGCGTCGGGCTTTCGCCCGTGGTGCCGACCGGAACGAGGCCGTTGGTGCCCTCGGCGATCTGCCAGTCCACCAGGTCGCGGAACGCCTTTTCGTCGACCGAGCCGTTCTTGAACGGCGTGACGAGCGCGGTGAAAGAGCCCCGAAACCTCGTCTTGGCGGTCATGGCATTCCTCAATTCACTGTGGCGGCGGCCCCGGCGGGCGCCTGCCCGGGAAAGATACCAACAAAATATCGCCTCGGCTTGGTCGATGAAAGAGCCGCATCCTGGTAACCTGTTCCACATTCATCCGATTGATGATTGCGCCCTACTGTGGCCGCGTTTTCGGGTGATTTAGCTTTCATCAATCTTATCAACGCAATAGCTATCGGCGGGCAACGTCTGAGTCGAACCGCCCGAAGGGAACGACCATTGGCTCGAGCGATGGCTCCACAGATTGTGGCTGAGCGAATTGGGTTTCGCGCGCTGTGGCCTCTTGCCGCTGTGGGACTCGTCGTTCTGCTCGCTCCCGCCGCAGCCGCGCCCGACGCTGCCAAGTCTCCTGTGGCCGTCGTAGCCCAGGTCGACACCGCCAAGCCCGCGACAGCGGACAAGGCCAAAGAGGACAAGGCAAAAGATCAGGCGTCCAGCAAAACGAAGGAAAAGAGCAAAGCCAAACCCGCATCCAAGGATGCGGCCAAGCCCGACGCCAAGACGGACAAGACCGCCAAATCCGAGAAGCCCACTTCTGAGAAAGCCAAGTCTGAGAAAGCCAAGTCTGAGAAGACCACTTCTGAAAAGGCCAAGGCTGAAAAGGGCAAGTCTGACAAGGCCACGCCGGAGAACGCCAAGGCGCAGGCCAAGCCGGATTCCAAACCCGACGCCAAAGCCGAGAAGGAAAACAAGGCCGCGAAAAAGCCGGACAAGGCAAAGGCTTCCGCTAAGCCAGCGGTAAAGCCCGCCGCCGCTGCGGCGCTTGCCCCACCGGTTGCCCAAGCCTTGAAGCCCACCCTGCCTAAGGAAGATGGCGCCGCACCGCCGTCCGATCCTGTCCCCGGCGCGGCAGCACACACGCAGGCGCTCCCCGCCCCGGCCAACACCATCATCACCGCGGCCGCAATCGACGTCGCTGCGGTGAAGCGCGCCGTCGAAATGGTGCGCAACCGCAAGCAGACCGACGCCAACGAAGTCAAAAAGAACATTTCCGATCCGGCGGCCAAAAAGCTTGTCGAATGGGTGATCCTGCGCAGCGATGATTCCGGCGCCGATTTCGCGCGCTATGCCGCCTTCATCACCGCCAATCCAAGCTGGCCGAGCATCTCCACGTTGCGCCGCAAGGCCGAGGCCGTGGCCTATCAGGAGCAGCCGCCCAATGCACAAATCCAGGCGTTTTTCTCGCAGTATCAGCCGCTCTCCGCCAAGGGACGCTTCGCGCTCGCCCGCGCGCAAATCGCCGCCGGCAATCGCAAGGAGGCCGAGGGCGTGGTGCGCGAGGCCTGGCGTTATGACACCTTCTCCCCGGATGTCGAAACCCGCGTGTTCGAAACCTTCGGCGAGTTCCTCACCAATGCCGATCACAAAGCGCGGATGGATCGGCGGCTTTACGAGAAAGACGACACCGAGGCCGGCCTCCGCGCCGCGGCGCGGCTTGGCGGCAACGAGATCCTGATCGCCAAGGCGCGCATCTCGATGCTGACCAAGGGCGGCACCAAGGCCGCGCTCGACGCCGTGCCGGCTGCGGCCCGCAACGACATCGGCTACAAGCTCGCCCGCATCCAGATGCTGCGCCGCGCCGACGAACTCGCCGAAGCGGTGGCGCTGATCAAGACCATCCCCCAGCTCGACAAGAGCCACGACCTCGATGAATGGTGGATGGAGCGCCGCACGCTGGCCCGCAAGCTGCTCGACGACGGCAATGCCAAGGACGCCTACGTCGTCGTCCGCGACGCGACGCCGCCCGACAGCAACGGCTATCGCTCCGAGCACCAGTTCATGGCCGGCTGGATTGCGCTCCGCTACCTGCACGATCCGTCGACCGCCTATGCCCATTTCGCCAAAATCGCGGAGATCGCCGTAAACCCGACCTCGCTCGCCCGCGGCGCCTATTGGACTGGCCGGGCAGCCGAGGCTCTGAATAAGCCCCAGGAAGCGAAACAGCGCTACCAGGAGGCGGCGCGCTATCCGACCGCCTATTACGGCCAGCTCGCCCGCGCCAAGGCAGGTCTCGGCGAGCTCACCCTCAATCCCTTCCCCGCGCTCTCCAGCGCCGACCGCAACAAGGCGACGTCGTCCGACCTGGTGAAGGCGGCTGAGTTGCTCTACGCCGTCGATGCTCGCGACCTTGCCTGGACGATGATGGCGGATCTCGGCGACAAGTCGACCGATGTCGCCACGCTGACCGTCATGTCGGAACTGACCGCGAAATATCGCGATGCCCGCGGCATGCTGCTGCTCGGCAAGCTCGCGCTCGCCCGCGGCTACCCGCTCGAGCATGCGGCCTTCCCCATCTTCGGCGTGCCGGACTACACGCCGATCGGGCCGCCGGTCGATCCGGCGCTGGTCTATTCGATCGTGCGGCAGGAAAGCTGGTTCAATCCGAAGACCGTTTCGAGCGCCAACGCGCTCGGGCTGATGCAGGTCACGCCCGCCGCCGGCAAATACATCGCCGGCAAGTTCAAGGCCACGTTCGACCAGAAGCGCCTGCTCAGCGACATGCCCTACAACGTGCAGTTCGGCTCGGCCGAGCTTGGCGATGTCATCAAGGACTATCGCGGCTCCTACATTATGGCGTTTGCCGCCTACAACGCCGGCCGCGGCCGCCTGAAGGAATGGCTCGCGAAGTACGGCGACCCGCGCGACCCCAAGGTCGATCCGATCGACTGGGTCGAGCGCATCCCGTTCTCGGAGACGCGCAATTACGTCCAGCACGTCATGGAAAACGTTCAGGTCTACCGGGTCCGCTTCGGCGGCACCTCGCGCCTGATGATCGAAGCCGATCTGCGGCGCGGCGCGGCGGTCAACTGACCCCCCATCTGTCATAACGGGCACGCCACAGCCGGGTGGCCTCGGATGGCTGTTCTCGGGCAAAATACGGCAACAGACATCGGATCGGCAGCAAGGGCGAAGGGTTGATGGGGGACAACGGCACCGGCGGCGTCGAAGCGAGCAGCGTTTTCGTCACGGCCCCCGACGGCCTCAAGCTTCACGTGCGCTGCTACGGCCCGCGGCTGGCGCCAAGCCTGCCGGTGGTCTGCCTGCCGGGGCTGACCCGCACCGCCGTCGATTTCGAGGAACTCGCCTCCGCGCTCGCGTCTAATCCGGAGGCGCCGCGCCGCGTGCTGGTGATCGACTACCGCGGCCGCGGCCTGTCCGGCTATGACCGCGACCCCCGCAACTACAGCCTCGTCACCGAGCTTGCTGACCTGCGAGCCGTGCTCACCGCGCTCGATGTCGCGCCGGCGGTGTTCGTCGGCACCTCGCGCGGCGGCATCCTGACCATGCTGCTGGCCACCGCCCAGCCGACCGCCATGGTCGGCGCCGTGCTGAACGACATCGGCCCGGTGATCGAGCCGACCGGCCTTGCCCGGATCAAGAGCTATGTCGGCAAGCTGCCGCAACCCAAGAGCTTCGAGGAAGGCGCCGAGATCTTCCGCCGCCTGTTCGGCCAGCATTTCACCAAGCTCACCGACGCGGAATGGCTCGCCTACTCGCGCCGCAGCTTCAAGATCGAGCAGCACCGGCTGGTGCCGACCTATGACGTGCAGATTGCCAAGACCATGGAAGGCATCGACTTCAACCGGCCGCTGGCGCCGCTGTGGCCCGCCTTCGATGGGCTCGGCCGCCTGCCGCTGATGGTGCTGCGCGGGGCGAATTCGGATCTGCTGTCGGAAGCGACCGTTGCGGCCATGCGGGCGCGGCGGCCGGCGATGGAAACGATCACGGTGCCGGACCAGGGCCACGCGCCGATCCTCGACGGCGCGGATCTGCTGGGGCGCCTGGCGGCATTCGTGGCGTCCTGCGAATTGGCCAGAGCGAGCTGATCAGTTTCGGCCGAGTAAACTGCGGAATGCAAACGCCTGGGGCCAACCGGCCGTTCTCGGCCCCGCCAACGAAAACCTTTTCGGGAAATCCATGTTGTGGAATTTTTCGGGTCCCGCTTGCCGGCCCCGGGATCAACCTTCTTTTTTGGGAATTGGCCCGGTTACGAACTCGGCCTGCGGCGGCCCCCCGGCTAAATCTGCACCCGCTGCCCCGATTTTTTACGGGGGTCCGCCCATCGTCATGGGGGTTGCTGGATCGACCGGGCCAATCGGGATGGCAAGCGAGACAATCGGGACGGCAAGCGAAATAAGCCCGAAATAACGGGTTTTTTCGATCGTCAAGCCGAATCAGTGTGCGGCCCGAATATTTCCTAAAATATCGTCAATATCTGGTTAAGCACCGGGCCTTACATAAGGAGGCATGAGCAGATCATGCACCACATGCCAGCATCTCAAGCGGCCCGAGATCGACCGCCGCCTCGCCGCGGGTGAACCGGCGGCGCAGGTCGCGCGCGACTATGAACTCAATGCCTCAAGCCTGCACCGGCATCGGGTCAACTGCCTGAAACTTGGCTCATCCAACGTCATCAAAAAAGACGCGGCCCGCGGCAGCGCCGCAGTGGCGTTGCTGCCGTCAAAAGAAACCTTGAGCGGCGCCTATTTCGAGTTGCGGGAGCGGATCGACCAGATCGTGACGCAGGCCACCCAGCAAGGTTCGCTGTCGGTTGCGATCTCCGGGTTGAACTCGATCCGCCACACCCTCGACAGCCTGTCGCGACTGGCCGGACATGACCGGGCGGGCAGCACCGAGATCAATGTCGCGGTGCAAACCAATGTCCAGATCAATCTCACGCCAGATCGCCGAACGGCTGATCAAGCATTTCGACCATGAGCCGGAGCTCAAGGCGCGGATTGCGCAAGTTCTGCTGGCGAACGATCAGCGAACCAGCGGGACAGCCCGGACTGACGGGGCAACCCGAATCCACCGACACCGAACAACGGCGCAACCCGAACCAGTGGGCAAGCCGAACCGAGCCGGAGGAGACGTGTCATGAACAGTCTGCGTGAGATGGCCTATCAAATCGACCCGGCGCTGTGGGTGCGCGAGCAAACTTGCAATTCACGCCGACGCCGTGGCAGGAGACGTTCCTGCGCGCACCGCGCGGCGCCTCGATCCTGGCGTTGACGGCGCGGCAGGTCGGCAAGACCACCACGGCGGCCTGGGCCATTGCGCACACCGCGGTGTTTTATCCCGGCTCGCTGTCGGTGATCGCCTGCCCGGCGCAACGGCAAAGCGCCGAGGCGGTGCGGCGGGTGCGGGACTGCCTGTTCAAGGTCGGCATCAAGCTTACGAGCGACAATGTCTATGGCCTCGAACTCAGCAATGGGTCCCGTGTGTTGGCGCTGCCGAGCAGCGATGACTCGATCCGCGGCTTGACGGTGGACGGCTGGATCGTCGCCGACGAAGCGGCCCGCCTCATGAAAACCTGATCTCGGCGTTGCGCCCGATGCGGGCGCGCCGACCCGACACGCGCTTTGCCATGCTATCGACGGCCTGGAGCCGGACCGATCCGTTCTGGATGGCGTGGAGCAGCGAGGACCCGTCGTGGATCCGGCTGAAAGCGACCGCCGATCAGGTCGATACGTTCACCGAACAGTTTTTGGCGCAGGAGCGATCCTCGCTGGGTGAGGCCGCCTTCAAGCGTGAATACCTTGGCATTCCGGCGGCCGACCAGGCCAGTCCGTTCACTTGGGACTTGTACGAGCGCGCCACGCAAGTCCGCACCCCCAAGATGCCGCCCGGCCCAGCGTTTCAGCCGCGGCCCGAAGCGCCCCCGGTGGCGATCGCCAATCCGTTCCAGAACCTCAAACCAGTAGGAGTTGCGTCATGAAACCCAATCCCGATCAACCCGAGACTTGGCCGCCGTTCCGGCCGCTCTTCATGGCCCATGATGTTGGCCGCAGCCGCGACCGCTCCACCGCCGTGGTCGGCGGCATCAGCCCATTTCGATCATCAATGGTCGGCATCCGCGAACTGGAAGAGCTGCCGCAGGGGCTTTACGGCAGCCCGCGGGCCAGCGCGCTGGCGGCAGTCGATCGACGATATTACTCGAACGCGCTGATTGTCGCCGATCTTAGCTATGACCCGACTTACGCCGAGCCGCTGCTCGAGACCTTTGGTTCAAGGGTGATCGGCCTGCAGATCTCGCGTTTCGGCGACGGCATGAACGTGGAACGAAGGCCGGTCAATGGGAGCTCGATGCTGATCTACAGCGTCGGCCGCAGCTTTTTGATCGAACAGTTTCACAGCCACATGCAGGCCGATCTGGTCCGCATGGTGAAGGGGCCGATGAGCCAGAAAGCTTTCGGGCAACTCGAAGGCCTGCAGACCGAGATGCGCGACACCGGGACGGTCTACACCTGCCTGCCCGGGCAGCACGACGACCTTGGCATCTCATGCTGCATGCTGAACTGGGCCGCCCGCCATCCGCATCTGCGCTCTTGGATGACCAACGCCTTCGCTGATCGGATGCCGGTCGTGCGGCGGATCGATGCCAAGACGGCCTGGTCCGCCACGACCTAGTGGGCAACGGCCAACGGCATCCGGGGGAAGCGGGCTGGTGAGCTTGTTCGAAGGCCCGCCTTCCTTTTCGATCGTGGCGCAGGACCACCGTTAGCATTTGGCCAAGCCCCCTCAATCTCACGAACGATGCGACGGCAGCTGCAGACGGATTTTAGATAACTTCGGGGCTGACGCGGCCTGACTGTCTCGAACTGACACGCCGCATCACCGGCGCAACGCGGCGATGGCGACGTTGGGGGCAGAGCTTGTGTCTCTCATTGAGACAGTCCCCCGGCGTTCAAGCTCTCGGCGCAACGTGGCGGAGATTGGAAACAAGTCCTTGCCCCTGGAGAACGCCACGATGCTCATTCAGAACCTGCCGCAGACACTGCCCGCACTCGCCGATCGCCAGCATTTCATCGGCGGGTCAGACGCCCGTATCATCATGGGCGGTAATGAAGACGCCTTGATCCGGCTCTGGCAGGAGAAGCGTGGCGAGGCCGAACCTGAGGATCTCTCCGGCGAACTCGTTGTTCAGCTCGGGCTCGCAACGGAGGACCTC
>CAWKOD010000053.1:0-163642 GCA_963850885.1 uncultured Alphaproteobacteria bacterium
GTCGGCCGTTAACAAGCCGGATTGAGCGCTGATCGGGCCATGAAGGCGCGCAATATTGCGATCAGGATTTTACGCAAGATAGCCCTCAGCCAAGCGAGGATTCGTCGGAAGTTATAGCCGACAGCGGTGAGGATGGTGTTGGCGGCATCGCCGTCGCGGCCTTTGAGGTAGCAGCGGCCGAGGTGACCTTCGGCCTTCATGTGGCCGATCACGGGCTCGATTGCGGATCGACGTCGCAGTTCGCGTTTGATGGCGCCGAAGACGCCGCGCTTTTGCCCAGAGATAAAGACGCGGCCTGGATTTTGCGCCGCGTGGCCACGGTACCCCTCACATGGGGAGTTTCGGGTCAAGGGATGCTATTCAGTCGTGCATGAATAATTCTCCGGTAGCTATTTCGGTATCCAAGGTCCGAGCCCGCTTCCACGACCTGGTTCTTTCCTCGCCAGATCAACCTCACATTCGGTCGCCGTTCGTGACGGCTGCACCAATCTCCCGCTTGCGGCGGGCAAGGCTCGGTTGGACGAGACCATTCTGTCGAGCGGCTTTTCAAGCCATAGGGATACGCGGTTCGTCCACCCGGATTCCGCCAGAACTGGTCGGGTCCTGGAAGATTTGAGAATTCGGTGAGCGTCTATCGTCAAGCGGCTTTCATCACGGCTCCCTCGATGACAACGCCGGCGGTCACATATTTCCATAGCGCCACAAGCAGCTTGCGCGCCAGCGCCACGATGGTCGTCTTCTTGAGACGGCCACCATTGCGCTTGACCCGTTCTTCAAACCACCGGGCAAGCGCAGATTGTGGCTGATTGCGCAGCCACAGCCAGGCGAGCTGGATGAGCGTTGTCCGCAACCGCGGATTGCCGGCTTTGGAAACGCCTTGCTCGCGATCTACCGATCCACTTTGCCAGGGCGTCGGCGCTAGACCCGCGTAGGCGGCAACCTGCTTTCGGTTGGCAAAATTCCTGTAGAACGCCTCCGTCCAAAGGATAGCGGCGAACTCGGGCCCGATGCCCTTGATGTCGAGCAACATCGTCACTGGCGAGGGTGCTGTGGACTTCGCCTCTACGAACAGCGCGTCCCGCTCGGCCTCCACACCCTTGATTTGCTCGATCAGCAATTCGAGCCGGTCAAGCTCTCGACGAACTTGGGCCTTCATATGATCCGGCAGCGGACGGCCATCGCCCGTTATCAGCTCGCTGAGCCGTTGTCGACGATCGCGACGCAGCGGCTCGTATCCGGAGACGCCCTGCGAGAACAGTAAACCTTTGATCCGATTGACGTGCAGAACGCGCTCGTTGATCAAGACCTTGCGCTCTCGGCAGAGCCGACGGCGGTCTTCCTCGTCGGGAGTCGGCGCCTTGACCATCGCGCACACGCGAGGTTCGCCGCGCTTGTATGCCATCAGCGTGCGAAGCAGCGCCTCGCCGTCGATCCGGTCAGTTTTTGCTCGTCGACGCCGACGCGAGGTCGCAATCGAGGCAGGATCGACGACATGGCTTTCAATGCCTTCTTTCTCCAGCATGCGATGAACCCAGAAGCCGTCGAGCCCTGCTTCCTGAATGACGATAATTGGAAAGGATTTCCCGATTCGCGCCAACGCTTTTTTCCAAATCTCTGCAAACCGGGCAAGCAGCCCCGCGATCTCCCCGGCACGCACGCTATGTTTTGACATTTTTTCGCCACGGCCCGGAGACAGCGACGTGATCAGCCAAGTTGACCGACTAAGTTCCAAAGAAACGAAAATCGCGCCAATATTCACTTGGATAGCGGCTTGTGCTTCAGGTCGGTCAGCTTCGCTTTGCATGGTCGTCTCCAGAGTAGGTGGTTGCAACCTCACTCTGGCAGAGTGCCGGCCGCTATCCACCTCCCCATGGGATCTGTCGACATAGGCCCGCTCGATCTCGCAGCCGGTGAGATTTTGGGTGTCCTCGATGACGTCCCGCAAGGTGTGACCGTCGTAAGGATTGCCCGGCAATGACTTGGCGTGCAGCACGAACAGGCCGCCAGGGGCACGGCGGTTGGTGGTGACGATCGAGGCCTTAACCCCGAACTCATAGGGCGCGCTGGCCTTGCCCTTGCCGATGCACTCGGTCTCGGGGGCATGGAAGGAATACAGCTTCCACCCGCGCTGGCGCTGTTGCTGCGAGCGGATCTGACTGGCGCGAGAGAGTGGTGCTTCGAACGCGGCCTCGATGTCTTGCCTGTCGGCGATCTTACGGCGAATGTCCCGGATCAGCCGGCCGAGCCGGGTGCGCAGGATGCGCAACTGCCGACGGTGGCGGTTGAACTGTTTGGCGTGGCCGTAGCGCCCCGCCATCATCGCCGCGCGCTTGGCGATATGAATATAGGATTGCCGCAGCCGCACCCCGTGCTTCTTGGCGATACGGTTGAGCCCATTGATCGCTGCGTGCAGCAGCTTGGCGTCGGTCGGGAAGGTGATGTTCTTGGGCTGCACCGTGGTGTCCACCGTGACCCGTGCCAAGTCCCGGGTCCGCAGCGCGCCGCTGGCGTGCGCCACCCGCAGGCTCTCGGCCAAAAGCAGCTCCAGCTTGTCGCCGAGGCGCTTCCTCCAGTGGCTCAGGTCCGAGCGCTCGTGTGGGAACTCGTGCTGGAAGAACTCTTCTCCGGTGAAGTGCTGGAAATACGGATCGTAGACCCAGCGCTCGCACACGCCTTCATCGGACAGCCCGTATATGTGTTTGAGCAACAACAGCCCGACCGCAAAGCGCGTCTCGATCCCGGGCCGGCCCTTCTCGCTGTAGAGCGGCGCGATCTCACCGTCGATCCAGTCCCAGTCGATCGCATCTGCGAGCTGTGCCAGCTCGTGCTTGAGGTTGATGACCTGGTCGAGCCGCGCCCGGAACAGATCGCCCGATCTCGTGGTCTCGTGCTTCTTCGGCCGCATCGCTCGTCCCTCCGCTCCATCAGCCAGAGCGAGAGAATCACGACTTCAGATTCGAGGGAATCTTGAAAATGAGATTGCAAGGTTCCGAGGCCTCAAACCCGAAAACCTTGCAATCTCGAACGCGCCCGTGCGCCGAAAAACAAATCGTGATCAATGGCCTAGCCATTGTTCACGGACGACTAGTTATTCGATCACTTCGTCGGCGCGCAGCAGAATCGAGGTCGGCAATCCGACGCCAATCGCCTTGGCTGTCTTGAGGTTGACCACGGACTCGAACTTCTTGGGCTGCTTGACCGGCAGATCAGCCGGCTTGGCGCCCCGCAGCACCTTTGCGACATAGACCGCGGCCTGGCAATACCTCGTCACGGAGTGTTGCGGACGGGACTTTTATGCACCTCTCTAACTATCGATGATCTTCCAATTCCCGTAGTAGACGAATTTGAAGCTCCCGGTTAGCAGCCGGACACTGGAGATGACGGCGCGCATAGCGCCCGGGAATGGAGTCGGGCGAACCATGTCAACAAACAAGCAATAGCGAGTCTGGTCGGTTTCGTTGACTGATTCGTGTAACAGCGTGTCGTCGAAAATGAATAACTTGTCCTCACGCCAATAGCTGATCTTGTCGCCGACCTCGATGTAGGCGGAGTGATCTTTCATCTCGTTTAGATTGTATAAAACCCGCAGCGACGCGCGCATAAATCCAAAATGCTTCGAGGTGGACACTTTCTTATTGAAGACTGAAACTCCGATCGTCTGGATGTACTTCCAAGGCTGATGGAACGCCGGAATATTCAGGAATGTATCCACGTTGACGCCGTACCATCGGAAGAAAATCATCGTTCGCGGAAATTCCTTCGCCCGTTCCTCAAGTTGAGAAACGAGTTTCTCCTCGTTCGCGATTTGGATCACGCGCTTTACCTCGTCCTGATATACGGACGGCAAGTCCTCCAGCCGGTAGACGCCCTTGTTAATGTAGGGCAATGAGAAAAGATCCAGCAGGATGTTGAATGGAGACAGTACCCAAGTTGGGAAACCGTTGCCGATGAAATACCGCCGCAGCGTCGAAAGATTCAGCCCGTGGTTACGACCGACGTCGTAGGCGCCACAAAGGGCATAGAAGAGCGCAACCTTTGGGAAGAAATACGCGAAGGGGGCGAGCACGCCGAACGGAAAAAGCAGCCGTCGAACGAAGAATTTCCATCTCCTGGTAAAGAGATCTTTACCTGTAAGATTCTCGGTGAGGGTTGTACTCACAAATAGCCCCCTGATACCTGCAAATCCCGTACTATCTTAGCATAGATCCCATCGTTTCTTAAAGACTGCCTTGCTTGAATCTGAAGCGCTGTTTAGCGACGCGGGCCACCCAGACCATGGGTCGCGCTCACGGCGCGGCCTCGGAGCGGTAGACCGAAATCGAGACGGCGCGGCCGATGGAGTAATTGTAGCCGTCGAAGCGCTGCGGCGACGCATAGCGCAGCCCGATCGCGTCGGCGCGCCGCAGAAAGGCCCGCTCGTGCCGCGCCTCGACCAGCGCGAACCGGCAGCCGCCCAGCCGCAGAAATTCGGCGGCATCGGTGCCGTCCACCATGGCGGTCTCGGTTCCGAGCAGGAACACCAGGCTCGGCTCCTGGTAGCCCGCCGTCGCAACCATCGCCGGCTTGCAATTGGCTTCGCTCACGATGCGCGCCAGCGCCGCGCTCGGAAACGCGGTGCCGAGCGACGGGATGATGAAGGCGTAGATCGCCATGGCGAGCAGGACCGAGGCGACCATGGAGCGCAGCAGCGAGTGCTCGGCGCCATCGGCATGATAGAGCCACCAGGCCCAGAGACCGAAGATCATCGCAGCCGCCGCGAACGGCCATGCCGGCAGGCCGAGCTGCCGCCCGAATGTCACCAGCACGACAATGGTGCCGACGCCGAGTAGCACCGGCAGGACGAACCACCAGGAGGCCCCGCGCGTGAGCCAGCGATTGCGCGACAGCACGTGTGGATCGACGACACCGGAAATCAGGATCGCGATCGCCGGATAGAGCGGGAGTACATAGTGCGGCAGCTTGGTGATCACCAACTCCAGCACGATCCAGGCCGGCACGATCCAGCACAGCAGGAATTTTGCGCCCTTCTCGCGCCGCGCCACCCAGATGCTGGGGACTGCCATGGCGGCGAGCGTCGCGCCCGGCCAGAAGGTCACCCAGAACAGCACATAGTACGATCCCGGTGGCGCGCCATGGGCCTCTTGGGCGCTGACCACCTTGCTCATCAGGTCGTGGCCGACCAATTCAGCAAAGAAATTCGAGCCGGAGCGGCTGACGATGGCGAGAAACCACGGCAGCGCCAGCAGACAGAGCCAGAGCACACCGGCGACCGGACGCAGGCCTGACAGCCAGCGCACCGAGCGGTCGGTTACCGCCAGGGCCAGGATCGTGAGCACCACGAACATCACAATCAGCGGCCCCTTGATCAGGATGCCGGCGGCCAGCGCCGTCCAGAAGATCGCAGGCAAGGTCCAGCCGGCGAGGCCGGTGGCATGGCGGCGCTCGCCCAGATAAATGCGCGCCATCGCGCCCATGGCGGCGACCGCGGTGAGCAGCAGCATGGCATCGGTCTTGGCGAGGCGAGCTTCGATGCCGAGCATGATCGACGTCGCCATCATCAATCCCGCCAACAGCGCCGCGCGACGCGAGACGAAAGAGAGCGCCGTCCAATAGGTCAGCAGCACCGCGCCGGTCGCGCCGATCAGCGAGGGAATGCGATAGACCCAGATCGTGTGTTGCGCGTTCGGCATGCCGAGCGCGGTCGCGGTTTTGACCACCCCGGCCTGCAGCCAGTAGATGCCGACCGGCTTCTTGTAGCGGACCTCATCCTGGAACCGGATGTCGACGTACTCGCCGGTTTCCAGCATCTGCTTGGTCGCTTGGGCAAAGCGCGCCTCGTCGCGATCGGTCGGCGGGATCTGGAAGAATCCGGGCAGGAAGGCAAGCAGCGACGCCAGCACCAGCACGGCGACGGCGCGGGCGTGCGACGACACCGCGTAGTCGACGATCGCAGTCAAGCCGCGGGCGCGAATGGAGCCCTGTTCCGGATTGATGGCCGTGGTCATCCCGCTGTCCCGCAGATCGGGGCGGACAATAGAGAAATCGCCCGGCGCGGGATAGGACGGCCCGGCAACAGCGAAATTCCAAATTGGGCCGCAGAAATCGGCGTTTTTGGCCCTTGTCAGGTCTTGCACGGCCCAGCGGTATTCGACCGCTACATTTTTGCCCTCGACATATCGACATATCCCGTATCGCTCAAACCTCGATGAAATGCGGCACAGGTCTCATGCCGCGTTGAATGGCGCGTCCTATCGCCACGCTCAGCCCGGTGCGGATACGTCCGCCGTTACCGGGGCCGTGTCCAAAAAATAGAGGGGGCATACTTCCTATTTTGGGTTGCATAATCGAAGGACCTTCCGGCGCTACCGCCCGACCTGTGAAGAGGGCAATGACCGCTGCCACCCAACAACTGTTTGGCCACTCCGCTGAGAAGCCCAGGTCAATTCTAGCCTTCGGCCGTCTCTGGCTAATAGCTTTCGCGCTTGTTGTGCTAGCCGCCGAAGTGGGATGGGTGGCGCTGTTGGGATATGGGCTCGTCTTCTTGTTCTCTTGAGCCGCCTGCCACGGTTATTCCGGGTTGCTCGTCAGATACGACTGTCGTGGCTTGCAGGCTATTGATGCTGGCGCGAACCCACTCCTTTTGCTGAGTGGACAACTCTTGCCGCGGCCGCACGGAAACCTGTTCTTGATCGCTCAGCGCAGCGCTGAGACTGTCTCGATGAAGCGACATAGCCACCCCTCCCCATGCGCCGCTGACAATCATCCAGCGTGTTTCGCTTAAATCGTCGTGTCAACAGCCAGTACCCCGCAAAATCACAACCCAGCCAATCGCACGAACGATGCTGACGTGCACGCACCGGCCGCCGCATCGGCTGCACTTCATGCGCCGAGCGAAAGACGGCACGGCAAGGTGGTCTGGCTGATCGGTCAGAGCAACCCTTTGCCGTCCGGTTTGACCGTGCGGATGATATGCGTGTGGCACGTTTCGCAAACGTAGGTCACATCAACGAGCTCGTTGATAAATCCTACAGGCTTGCGCTCGATAACCTTCATGGGCTCATCACAGCCGGGACATATCACTACTGGAGTCTTTGTTTTTTCGGTTCCGAGCATTGGCCACCTGAGCGTGAGGGCCGCGACGGCAAGGTTTATCGGCTACCGACGCCGCGCGTGGCCGAACCGGATGGGCCGCAGAAAATTAAGGCGGACAATCGGAGTGCGGATCATGTGGCATGTTCATGCCACGTTTTACGGAACGCGGCGACCGCATCCTCGCGTGTCGCGGCATCGCCCCCGACACCAAGGCCGCAGTCGCGGCGATACCTGCCATTGATGGTCCAGCACCATGTAGCCTTACGCGGTGCAGACGCACCCGGCACGCGGTCGAAGATCCGGCCCACCTGAACGCCATCGGAGAGCACGACAAAGTGGTTCGGTGTTTTGTCAGTCGGATCAGGCTTGAGTCTAAGCAGCATAGGCCCCCCAAAAAAGACTTGCCCCCGATTGCGATGTCACCTGCCGAGCCCCCGCAGCAAGATAGCAGCGGATTGTTGGCCAGCGGCGGTAAATTGGTACAGACGACGACCTATGTTCCGTGGAAACGATAAGCGACGTTGTGCATCTTTGGCATCAACCATTGCTGCCCCGGCGTTCGCCCAGTCGACGACCACGCGGGAACTGTCCCTTTGGCTGGGCGGCGGTCGGCTCGTACTGCCAGCAGCCGCGGTCACCGGACATCTCTCCAAGGAGAAGATGATCGAGGATCACCGGGCACATGATCTTATGCTGGCGGATGGCCGGACCGCTTAGCTGCGCCGCCTAATTACGTCCCATGCGGGCATGACATGCACGCGCCGGCGGCCGCATTTGCTGCACTTGATTCGTTTGGCGAAAGACGGCACGGCAATGACCATGGACGTGACCTTGAGGCGCCTGCAAACCAAACAGGGCTACGACCGCTATCCCCTGATTGTCGAAGCCATCCAGCGCACGACGCCGTTGACCCGCCTAGCAACAAAAGAAAAGAGGCCGCTGGAACAGCGGTCTCTTGGAATTATCTTCTAGGCGGAAAACTACCTGAACCGGCGATAGGCGGCGGCTCGAACGTAGGGCCGATGATAGGCGTAAACGCGCCGCGGATAGTAACCGCGATAACCGCCGTAATAAGCCCGGCGATAGGACGGATAGTAGCCGCGATAACCGTAGTAAGCGCGTCGGTAGCCGTAAGGATAGCCATATCCATACGTGTAACTAGGGTAGGCATAATAGTCGCTCATAGTAGCCGCCGTAGGCTATGGATAGTAGGTGTTGCGCCTGCTGCGCCCCCCCCCGCCGCCGTGCCTGGCCGCCACCTGCCGCCCCGCCATGAGCCGCCACCCCACCGGTTAGCCGAAGTTGGAACTGCCACGGTTGTTGCTGTGATGGTGATTGCAGCTGTCACTGCGATCACGGCTTTTCGGACCAGATGACGCATCGCGCTATCCTCCCTCTGATGACTCGGCTCCCCGCGACTATTCACGATAACTCGGCTGAACCGTTTCGGATCCGTTGTCCCAAAGGGATGACTCAAAAGACACACGCAATTTCCGTTGCAGGAGTTGTCACCCCCTAGTTCCCTTCCCCCCAGGTTGACTGTTTTCGGGTGGATTTGAACGGCCCCGGTATCGCATGAACGTTAAGTAGTCGGGAATTGAAACCTCTACACGTCCCGGCCGACGCAATTTCAGCATGTTCTATTTTTCTCTACTCGATCAATTCCCTTGCAGCACGGATCAGCTCGGCGATTATGAGCGGATCGAAAATCGAGTTTGGACCTTGCGTGCAATCAGAGTTCCTAGAACGTACCGTCTTCGATACGGAGCGCGGCGGGGCTCTTCGGGTTCTTGATCTTAAGCCAGCTCTTCGCTCGCCCTGACCGCGGTTCTACTAGAGGGCACTCTTAACCCAAGTTCGCTGCGGCAAGAAATGACGACACTCAAGGGCGCGGTTTCCAAATCGCGCGCCGAGGTTAAGGTGCGCGGCGCGCTCGATGGCATACAGGCGCGGCTAGCCAAATTGGAAACGCCGCCACGGCTCAAGGCGATGGGCTAGTCCGGCTGCGGCAAAATTAGCCAACTGTTAAGCTTACCAAACTGACAATCACGCCAGTTCATAAGGTGATTGGAGACAGTGATGCACAGCGCGTTCGACGTTTTTGACGGCCCGTTCGGTGCACTGTTCGTACTTGTCCTGTGCGCCGCGATGGTGTGGTTGTAGAAGGTCATCTCCGCCAGGCGGCGATGCCTGGCGGGGAACGATCACGCGCCGCCTTCCTGCACGTGCAGCACGGCAGCGGCCTTTTCATGTTTTTCAGTTACGCGCGGTGTGTTGCCAGACGCCGGCACCAACCTCGATGACTTGGCGGACTGCCGCCAACCGTTCGGCCCTTTTGCTTTTGCGACGGCTGTACCGTCAGCGCCCGCAATGCCGTGATTGATTGGACGCAATCGGCGATGCAGTTATCATGCTGAAATGCCGGTACCCCTCGAACATCGGACTCTAATTGCGGTCAGCATGATGCTGATGATGGGCATCAACCTCGTTTCTGCGCAGGACACAAACTCGTCCAACTCGGCCAACGCCGCAGGCTTTTTTAACTGCTGCAAATCGGCCGAACTCGAGATTTTACGCGAGGAAGTTCGGAAAATGTCCCGCGCTCGAGGGCTAAATTCCAAATCCCGGCGACGCCGCTCGCTTACCCTTACCCGGTAAGCGGACACAGCCCCCCAAACTCCCCCGGAACGGCGACCGCTTGCGGTCCTTGGACCTCGGCGGTGTCGCTGGTTTGGACCGGTGGTTGAGTCGGGGGTCTATCCACAAAAGATGGTAAAAAATAAGATATTTCAATGGGGTTTGGCGGAGAGGGTGGGATTCGAACCCACGATACGGGGTAAACCGTATGACGATTTAGCAAACCGTTGCCTTCAGCCACTCGGCCACCTCTCCGTCGCGCAAACCCCTATAGTTTCGACGGTTTCGCGTCAAACATTCACTGAAAACCGCGGCGAAAAAGGGATCGACGGCCGGATGCCGCCCTCCCCCGAAAGGCGCAACCGGCCGCGAAACCTTGGATCTTGGAGCTTGACGCTCAGGCCGCGGCGCGCAGAACCATCGGCTGCTGCACCGACCGGCTCCGGATGCGCCTTGAGCCAGTCGCGCGCGGCGCGCTGCGCCTGCCCGATCTCGGCATCCTTCATCTCGGCCGCGATCTCGCGGCGAAGCTGGGCGGCCTCGCCATGGCCTTTCATGGCCGCGATGTTGAACCACTTGTGCGCGGTGATGAGATCGACCGGAACCTCGCGGCCGCTCGCGTACATCATGCCGAGCTCGAACATCGTGTCGGCGGTGACCGGGGCCGTCGCCAAGCCCCCCGGCGTGAATTCCGTCATTTCCAAAACGCCCATGACTGCTCTCCCCTGTGGCGCGCCCGTTCCCTGTCCGGTGTCGCGCCTGCCTCTTCGGCCGGTATCCCGATCCGATGACGCGATCATCGAGATAAAATTTGAATCGCGCTTTAATGGTCGCGATGAATCGCGAGTGAATGTCTCAACAGCCGTGTTTTGCTGAAACCGACCATTAAGAACGCAAACCCGCGCCAATTGGGCATTCTTGGACGGTGGAGACGCCCTGCTAACCTTGCCTGTTCGTCCGCCGATAACCAACAGGTCAGGAGGTCCTCACCTGGAGATTTGGAATGACCCGTTTTCCCTTACGCTGGCGGCGTTGAGCGCTTCCCTCACTTCGCGCGCTGGCCGAACAGGACGGCGCGCACCTTCGGATCCGACACGTCCACCCGGCTCGCCTCCTCGACGCGGATGTGCATGCCGCGCTGGACCGCCGGCCGCGCGCGCACCGCGGCGAGCCAGCGCTTGAGATGCGGGAAGCCCGCAAACGTCTCGCCGCCCTCTTTTTCCTGTTGCCGCTCGAACAGCCTGATCCAGCCGACACAGGCCATATCGGCGATCGAATAGCTGCCTGCAAGGAAGCGGCGATCCTTCAGCCGCGTGTTCATCACGCCGTAGAGCCGGTTCATCTCGTTGCCGAAGCGATCGAGCGCGTAGGGCAGCTCGTTCCGGCGCATAGCGGCGGAAGTGATTGGCTTCGCCGGCCTTGGGCCCGAGATTGGCCATCTGCCAGAACAGCCACTCGTCCACCGCGACGCGGGCGCGCTCGCTCGGCGGGATAGAATTTTCCGGTCTTGCGGCCGAGGTATTGCAGGATCGCGCCGGACTCGAACACCGAGATCGGCCGCCCGCCCGGCCCGTCGGGGTCGACGATCGCCGGCATCCGGTTGTTCGGCGAGATTTTCAGGAATGCCGGCTTGAACTGATCGCCCTGCGCGATGTTCACCGGGATCACGTTGTAGGGCAGCCCGCACTCCTCCAGCATGATCGAGATCTTCCAGCCGTTCGGCGTCGGCCAGATAGTAGAGATCGATCGGTTTGTTCAGCCTGCGGCCGCGCTTGGCCTCGCGGCTTTGCCTTCGCCGGATCTTTGGGCTTCGCCATGTGATGCTTCCCACCGTGAACGAACGATCGTAGGCTTTGGCTGTCGAGCCCATCACCTGGGTCATTTCAATTGAAGGAGTTCCCCATGTTCAAGCACCTGTTGGCGGCGGCCATGGCAACCGCCCTGCTCGCCGCGCCGCTTGCCCCGGCGTTCGCGCAAGCCGCCGCCGAGAAGACCGACACCAAGAAGGCCACGAAGACCGCCAAGAGCCGAAAAAGAAGCTCACCCCGCAGCAGCAGAAGATGAAGGACTGCGCGGCCGAAATGGGCGCGATTACAAAAAGGAAAAGAACGTCAAAGGCCGCGCCGAGTACCGCAAGTTCATGAGCACCTGCCTGAAGGGCTGAGCGGCTTGGCGACGAGACCCGCCCCTCCAAACGCACCGAGGGCGTCGACGAGACTTTAAGTCTCTTCGACGCCCTCTGCCGTCTATCAGTATCGGGAGGTCTCAAGTCAATTCTGCATCAACCCGTGACACTCACCGAACCGTATGACGTGAAGTGCAAAGATCGAATTCGGCGTAACTACTTCTTCTTACGCGCCGCCTTCTTTGCCTTCTTAGCCTTTCTCTTCTTCGCCATTTGCTGCCCTCCTAGCCACGATGATGTGGCGATGTCGGAACAGTGCCGCCGCGAATCGACGTGCACTGCATTCCGATTACACTAGCGCGACGGAAAAAACACCGACTCCGCTTAACGGACCGTGTACGCGACCGCAGAATCCACCTTGCTTCGCGCCGACACCGCATCGCGGCGACGTCGAAGTAACACTGACAAGCATGACTGCGCACGGCACGATGGCGGATATTTTCAGACCCATCAAAAACCCTTATAAAATCGATGTTTTCGTGCATATAACGAAATTCAATTCCGGTTTCGCGCGCGCGATGAAAATTGCATTCGGTGAACGCGAACAACATCGCAAAGTGATGGCGCTGTGTCGGTTTTACCCAGGTCAAAAATTTTTTCCACAGAGCGCCCTGCGGAGGCGTCACGCGGTGGTCGTTTCGATCAAAAACGAGCGAATCGAGCACCAAGTGATTCGCATCGCGGGGTTCGCGCGTGCATCGCGACACGTCAGAGCGAAGCGTTTGGACCGCACGCGCGAGAATTTTTCGCCGCGCGCGACGTTCGCACGCCGCCGCGTGCAGTGCATCAAAGTCCGAGCTTGTTCTTGAGAAGCTCGTTCACCGCCTGCGGGTTGGCCTTGCCGCCGGAGGCCTTCATCACCTGTCCGACGAACCAGCCGAGCGCCTTCGGATTGGTTTTCGCGTCGGCGACCTTGTCGGGATTCTTGGCAATGATCTCGTCGACCACCTTTTCGATCGCGCCCATGTCGGTGACCTGCTTCATGCCGCGCTGCTCGACGATCGCGCGCGGGTCGCCGCCCTCGCTCCAGACGATCTCGAACAGGTCCTTGGCGATCTTTCCCGAGATCGTGCCCTCCTTGACCAGGTCGAGCACCGCGCCGAGCTGCTCGGCGCTCACCGGGCTGTCGCCGTGATGTCCTTGCCTTCCTTGTTGAGGCGGCCGGTCAGCTCGTTGATCACCCAGTTGGCCGCGGCCTTGGCGTCGCGGCCCTTGGCCGCCGCCTCGAAATAGTCGGCCAGCGCCTTCTCGGCGACCAGCACGTCGGCGTCATAGGCCGACAGGCCGTGCTCGGAGGTGAACCGCGCCTTCTTGTCGTCCGGCAGCTCCGGCAGATGCTCCTTCAGCTGCTCGACATAGGCCGCGTCGAACTCGAGCGGCAGCAGATCGGGGTCGGGGAAGTAGCGGTAGTCGTGCGCCTCCTCCTTCGACCGCATCGAGCGCGTCTCGCCCTTGTTCGGATCGAACAGCCGCGTCTCCTGGTCGATCGTGCCGCCGTCCTCGATGATCTCGATCTGGCGGCGCGCCTCGTGCTCGATGGCCTGGCCGACGAAGCGGATCGAATTGACGTTCTTGATCTCGCAGCGGGTGCCGAGCGGTCCGCCAGGCTTGCGCACCGAGACGTTGACGTCGGCGCGCAGGCTGCCCTTCTCCATGTCGCCGTCGCAGGTGCCGAGATAGCGCAGGATCGAGCGCAGCTTGGCGAGGAACGCCATGGCCTCCTCCGACGAGCGCAGGTCCGGCTTCGACACGATCTCCATCAGCGCCACGCCCGAGCGGTTGAGATCGATGGCGCTCATGTTCGGATGCTGGTCGTGCAGCGACTTGCCGGCGTCCTGCTCCAGATGCAGCCGCTCGATGCCGATGGTGACGGCTCTCGCCGTCCGGCATCGCCACCACGACCTCGCCCTCGCCCACGATCGGCGATTTGTACTGGCTGATCTGATAGCCCTGCGGCAGATCGGGATAGAAATAGTTCTTCCGGTCGAACACCGAGCGCAGGTTGATCTTGGCGTTCAGGCCAAGGCCGGTGCGGACCGCCTGGCGGACGCACTCCTCGTTGATCACCGGCAGCATCCCCGGCATCGCCGCATCGACCAGCGAGACATGGCTGTTGGGCTCGCCGCCGAACGCGGTCGAGGCGCCGGAAAACAGCTTTGAGTTGGAGGTGACCTGGGCATGCACCTCCATGCCGATGACGACCTCCCAGTCGCCGGTCGCGCCTTTGATGAGTTTCGAAGGTTTGCTCTGCACGTTCATGACCTTCAAATCGCGCGTGTCCGGCGCAACGTCAAGGCCGGGCCCACTCGCAATTTTGTCGATGCAATGGGATGATGGCTCAGTCGCGCCATCGCGCCGCTAAGGAAATCCCGCCAATCATGGCTGAAATCAAAGTCCTGTCGTCGATCGCCACCAGCGAGGCCTATCTCGAGCTGGTGCCGCAGTTCGAGAGCGCCACCGGCCACAAGGTCGCGACCACCTGGGCGGGCACGACCGCGATCATGCAGCGAATGGCGGCCGGCGAGCGCTACGACCTGATCGTCATCTCCAGCACCGAGCTCGACGAGCTGATCAGGCAGGGCAAGATCGTTGCCGGCAGCCGGGTCGATCTGGCCAAGTCCGGCATCGGCATCGCGGTGCGCGCCGGCGCGCCGCGGCCCGACGTCGGCTCCGGCGCGGCGCTGAAGCAGGCGCTGCTCGCGGCCAAGACGGTCGGCTACACCAGCGGCCCGAGCGGCGTTTACATGGCCGGGCTGGTCGAACGGATGGGCATCGCCGCCGAGGTGAAGCCCAAGCATCGCGGCGTGCCCTCGGGCGGGACCATCGGCACCATCGTCGCGAGCGGCGAGCGCGGAGATCGGCTTCCAGCAGGTCAGCGAGCTCGTGCACATTCCCGGCATCGACTACATCGGACCGCTGCCGCCGGACATGCAGTGCGTCACGGTGTTCTCCTGCGGCCTGCAGTCGGGCGCGCAGCCAGCCGGATGCCGCCAAGGCGCTGGTGGCGTTTCTCACCACGCCGGCCGCCGAAGAACGTGATGACGAAGCACGGCCTGGAGACGGCCTGACCCGCCTTCCGCCGGTTTTCGGCAAGGACTAGACTGCTCCCATAAGAACAAATTCTGCTGGGAGAGCGTCCATGAAATTCAATATCAAAATGAAGCTTGTTGCGGCCGCCGCCTGCGGCCTGCTGCTGTCGAGCGTCGCGCAAGGCTGCCGAGGTCAAGGTGCTGGCGTCGGGCGCGGTCAAGGAGGCGGCGCTCGAACTGTTTCCGCAATTCGAAAAGGCGTCCGGCAACAAGGTCGTCGTCACCTGGGCCGGCACCGTCGACATCAAGAAGAAGATCGCGGCCGGCGAGGTGTTCGATCTCGTCATCGTTGCGAGCCCGGAGCTCGACACCTTCGTCAAGGACGGCAAGATCGCGGCCGGCAGCAAGGTGGATCTGGTGAGATCCAGCATCGGCGTCGCGGTCAAGGCCGGCGCGCCCAAGCCCGATTTCAAATCCGGCGATGACGTCAAGAAGGCGCTGCTGGCCGCCAAGTCGGTCGGCTATTCGACCGGGCCGAGCGGCGTCTTATCTCGTCAGCCTGTTCGAGAAGATGGGCATCGCCGACCAGATCAAGGCCAAGGCGAAGATCACCACTCCCGGCGTGCCGGTCGCACCCTGATCAGGAGCGGCGAAGCCGAGATCGGCTTCCAGCAGGTCAGCGAGCTGATCCACGAAGCCGGCATCGACTTCCTCGGGCCGATCCCCGCGGACATGCAGAACATCACGGTGTTCTCGAGCGGCGTGCCCGCCGCGGCCAAGGCGCAGACCGAAGCGAGAGCCTTGCAGAAGTTCCTCACCGCGCCGGCGGCTGCTCCGGTGATCAAGAAGCACGGCCTGGAGCGGGCCGCCCGGGCGCCTTCGGCCAGCTAGCGCAGAGTGAATGGCGGCGGCGCGTTACTGCGCCGCCGCGAAGGACGACGCGGGCGTGTCCGGCAGGACCGCGACCGGGGTCGACGGCGGCTCCGCCGGCTCGGACGGCTCGGCCGGCAGAGCGCGGCCGCCAATGCCCTTGAGGAAGTCGCGGAACGTCGGGTTGATGCGCAGCGCGTCGTGGCCTGCCGCGATCACCGCATCGACCTGATCGACCGGCAGCTTGAACCGCGTGTCGACCGCGTTAAGCGCCTTGGCGCGCTCCGGACCAAGTTGGTCGAAGCCGACGCGGTTGACGAATATCTTGAGGTCGCGGCAATTCCAGTTCGCCGGCGCGCCATAGCTGCTTGCGCAGCTGCGGGGACAAGCCGCAGCGCCAGGCGATGAGCTGGCGCTGCCAATCCATCATGATGCGCTCGAAGGCGGTGTAGCTCGCGCGCACGCTCGCCTGCACGGCGGTGTCCGCCGCTGCCATGATCAGTTCGGTGCCGCTCGGCCCCTCGACCGTCTGCACCCAGTCGCCGGACGGCGCGCGGCCGGAATCGACCAGGATGACGATCGAGCGCTTGAGCCGCACCGCCTGCTCCGGCGACAACGGCTCATGCGGGGTCCGCGCCGACAGCCGCGAGATGGTGAAGCCGGACAGGCCGAAATTGTCGACCAGGCCGCCGTCGAGCAGCTTGACGTATTTGGTCTTGCCGTCGTGGTAGCTGTACAGCGCGTCGGCGAAGGCCTTGAGCATCGGCGCCGCGTTGGGATTGTTGTGCGCCTTCTCAAGCCATTCCGGCGGCTTGTCGGTGCAGCCGCCCGGATAGGTCTTGATCACCATGCGGCGTGAACACGATCGGCACCGCGGCCGAGGCCGCCACCGCGTCGGCGATCGGATAGGTCGCCAGGTTGCTGCACAGCGCGATGAAGGTCGCCTCGCCGTAGATGAAGGGCGTGCGGTTGTAGATGTCGGAGGCGTTGATCCAGACCCGCGGGCCGGGAGTCTTGCGGAAATCCGCGAAGGTCGCGCCGTCGAACAGGTTTTCGTTGAGCCAGCGCGAGAAAATCTTGACGTCGTTGACGCCGCCGCCGAGCGCCTTCACCAGGCTGAGCGGATCGACGCTGGTGTTGAGCCCCGCCTCGGCGTTGCGGATCAGGAATTTTTCGCGGAAGTCGGCGAGCGCCGCGCGCTTCTTCAAGCCGTAATAGGCGGCCGTCACCGCGCCGCCGGACACGCCGGAAACAAAGCCCACGCTGTCGAGCAGCGAATGCGTGCCGGTGCGGGTCCGCACCGTGGTCTGATCGATCTCGGAAAGAACGCCGTGGGCGAACGCCGCAGCCCGCGTGCCGCCGCCGGAGAATGCCAGGCCGACCAGCACGTCGTCGCCCGCGGTCGGATCGGTGCGGCTGGACGCGAACGCCTCCTCGGCGTTGCCGGTGATCGGCTGATTGTCCGGGTCGGCGATGCCCAACGACGCGCAGCCGCCAAGCCAGACCGCAAGCGCGGTGGCGGGCGCAATAGTGCGCAGATGCCTGACACCCCGAAACACTGACGCGACCCCTGGGCCCCGAACCGGGCCGTTGGAGGGTCTATGCCCTCTTACGGCTATTTATCGGCGCGCGTGGCGGATCGGCGCAATAGTTAAATTCTTATTCAATAATAATGGTTTATGCAGAGAACATCGGGCATTTTCATGGTTAACAGGAAAGCCTTCCTTAGGCCCACCACCGCTCCGGCGTGAACCGGCCGGCGGCGTCCTCGATCACCTGGCCGAGCGAGAACAGCGTCTCCTCGTCGAACGGCCGGCCGATCAGTTGCAAGCCGAGCGGCAGGCCCTGGCCGTCGAGGCCGGCCGGCACCGAAATCCCCGGCAGCCCCGCCATGTTCACCGTCACGGTGAACACGTCGTTGAGATACATCTCGATCGGATCGGCTTGGCCCTTCTCGCCGACGCCGAACGCCGCCGTCGGCGTCGCCGGCGTCAGCATCGCGTCGATGCCCTGCGCGAAGCAGTCCTCGAAATCCTTTTTGATCAGCGTCCGCACCTTCTGCGCGCGGAGGTAGTAGGCGTCGTAATAGCCGGCGGACAGAACGTAGGTGCCGATCATGATGCGGCGGCGGACCTCCTTGCCGAAACCGCCGGCGCGGGTGTTCTCGTAGAGGCCGACGATGTCGCGGCCCGGCACGCGGAGCCCGTAGCGCACGCCGTCATAGCGCGCGAGATTGGACGAGGCCTCCGCCGGCGCCACGATGTAATAGGCCGGCAGCGCGTATTTGGTGTGCGGCAGCGACACCTCGACGAGCTCGGCGCCGGCCGCCTTCAGCCACGCCCTGCCCTGCTCCCAAAGTTTTTCGATCTCGGCCGACATGCCGTCGACGCGATATTCTTTCGGAATGCCGATCCGGCGGCCCTTGATCGACTTGCCGACCGCGGCTTCGTAGTCCGGCACCGAGATATCGACCGACGTCGTGTCCTTCGGATCGTGTCCCGCCATCGAGCGCAGCATGATCGCGCCGTCGCGCACCGTGCGCGTGAACGGACCGGCCTGATCGAGCGAGGACGCGAACGCGACGATGCCCCAGCGCGAGCAGCGGCCGTAGGTCGGCTTGATGCCGACGATGCCGGTGAACGCCGCGGGCTGCCGGATCGAGCCGCCGGTGTCGGTGCCGGTGGCGCCGAGCGCCAGATGCGCCGCCACCGCCGCGGCCGACCCGCCGGACGAGCCGCCCGGAACGAGCGGCGTGTTCGAGCCCTTGCGCCGCCACGGCGAGGTCACCGCGCCCATGAACGACGTCTCGTTCGACGAGCCCATGGCGAACTCGTCGTTGTTGGTCTTGCCGAGCAGCACCGCGCCGTCGCGCCACAGCTGGCCGCTCACGGTCGACTCGTAGGTCGGCACGAAATTGTCGAGGATGTGCGAGCACGCCGTGGTCCGCACACCTTCGCGTGCAGAACATGTCCTTGATGGCGAGCGGAATGCCTTCCAGCGGGCCGGCTGCGCCCTTGGCGATCCGCGCGTCGGCGGCCTTGGCCATCGCGCTGGCGCGCTCCGGCGTCTCCAGCACATAGGCGTTGAGCGAACGCGCCTTCTCGATCGCGGCGAGATGCGCGTCGGCGAGCTCGGCGGCGGAGAATTTCTTCTGCTTCAGGCCGTCGCGCGCATCCGCGATGGTGAGCGCGGTCAGCTCGCTCATTCAGGCTCGTCGCAGGAAAACCCGGACTTGGCGCCCTGGACAGGTGCGGCTTTCGCGGGCGGTGCGGGCTCATCGCCCTGCGGGATCACCGTCACCTCGCACTGCCACGGCTGCGCCTTGCGCTTGGCCTCCTCGACCGCGTCGAGATAGGCGTAAAACAGATCCATCTCCTCGCAGGCCATACACATTTATTCCACCACCTTCGGCACCAGGAAATAGTTCTTCTCGGTCGCCGGCGCGTTCGCCAGCACCGCGTCCGCGTCGCCGCCGTCGGTGACCACGTCGGCCCGCTTCTTCATCACCATTGGGGTCACCGAGGTCATCGGCTCGACCCCTGCCACATCGACCTCGGAAAGCTGCTCGACGAACGCCAGTATGGCGTTGATCTCGCCCCGCAGGTGCTCGACCTCGTCATCGGCAACCGCGACCCGCGCCAGATGCGCGATGCGGCGGACGGTGGTGGCATCGATCGACATCGAAACCTTTCCAAGGGGCCGTGGCAGGGCCCGCTTCGTCTGTCGGCGTATAGCAGACGGGTGAATCCTCCGGCAACCGCCATCGAAGGCTTAAAATCGAGCGTTTTCAACCACCCGCCAGCCCAGCGCCTTAAGCTCCCTTTTGGCCCGTGGTGTGGCCGTGCCGGTGATGCGAAGCTCGACCTGCCCGGTCGCCGATACTTTGCGCGCGTCCGCCGCGCATATGCGCAGCACATCCGCTATCGTCTCCGTCCAGGCTAAAGCGTCGATCGGCATGACGCCGAGGATCCGGCCGTCGCGCGTGACGTTGAACGGATAGCCGCCGAGCGACACGAACCGCGCGAAGGCGGCGCCCCGGCTCTGGTGGTTTTTCAACATTTCCGCATGCCGGCGCATGAAATAGGCGAGCGAGCGGCGTGTCGATCTGCGCGGCGCGCTGCAGGAACACGGTGCGGTCCTCGACGCCGGGCATATTGTCGAGAGCGGCCACCAGCACCGCCATGTCGATCGGCGTGTAGTTGCGGTTGACGAGCAGTGCCTCGATCAAATCGTTGTCGGCGCTCATGGCGCGCAGCTTCTGGCGGTTGAGATCGAAAATCTGCGACGCGGTCTGGTCGCGCGCCAGTTCGTCGATCCTCACGCCCTTCGATCGTGCTTGCGGTGCTGAGATTGGAGACGACGATTCCGACCGCGTGAGTGGGCGCCGCCATCATCGCGGCCGACACGGTGAGACCGCCGGCTGCCGCCGCCTCCGCCAGACGCGACAGCTTGGCGTCGAGCGGCGGAAAATCGGTGTACGGATCGATCCTCACCTTGGTGGCAAGCTTGCGCCTCTGGTCGGTCACGCCGAGCAGACCGGAAATCGGATCGCCGGGCGTCTTGCCCATGTTCGACAAGTCGGACGATATGCGGCCGAACATCGTGCCGATGCCGCTGAAGGTATCGCCGACCGTCTTTTTCGGGTCAGTGATCAGGCGCCCCGTGTATCTGAACGGGCTCAGCCCCGCATCGAGCAGGGCTTTGCCGTAGGACTCGGAATTGGCGATCTTTTCCAGCTCGTACAGCGCCGCCAGTTCGTTGACCCGCATGCGAAGCATCTGGTCGCCGTGCACGGTGAATTCGCCGTACGGCGTCGTCAGCGTGTAGATGCGCAACAGCCCGTCGCTCATCACCGGATTTTTGATCGAGTAGTTGTCGCCGGACGGCCAGAAGCCGGGAATTTTCTCGATCACAAACGTCGGTGCTTGCTCGAACGGCTGCGCGAGCGCCTGGAGCGGTATCGCCGTCACAGCGAAAAATGCGGCAAAGCGGATGGCCGTTTGGGCCGGGAACGGCATGCAACAAGTTCCAGTCGAAATGTCGGAAACCGTTCCGCTTTGACGGATTTTGAGCGCGACGGCGGAGCCGCGCAAGCGGTCCAATCGAACCACTCACTGCAACTGGATTCTTGATGAAATATGGCGGACGAACAGAATAGTCGGCCAAGCCGATTTTCTGCGCCGCCACCCGCCTCGCCCGGAGAAGCCCGTTGAAACGCATACGACAACAGCCAATATAGGTTCCATGGACGCAGCCAATCCCTCCGCCACGCCCACCTTTGCCAGCCGCACACCGCTCCACATCGGCGCCATCGGCCTGATCGCGCGTGATCTCGATCGCCTGACGAACTACTACCGCGATCTGCTGGGGCTCACGGTGATCGAGCGCAGCGGCACGCTGGCTCGCCTCGGCGTCGGCGGCGTGACGCTGATCGAGATCGAACAGCGGCCCAGCGCCAAGCCCGACGATCCGGCGCAGGCCGGCCTCTATCACACCGCATTCCTGATGCCGACCCGGCAGGACCACGCCCGCTGGATCATGCATATCGCGCGCAACCAGGTGCCGATCTCGGGCGCATCCGACCACGGCGTCAGCGAAGCGTTCTATCTCGACGATCCCGAAGGCAACGGCATCGAGGTCTACAACGACCGGCCGCGCGAACGCTGGAACTGGGAGAACGGTCTCGTCACGATGCCGACCAAGCAGCTCGACGTCGAGGCGATCCTTCGTGAGGTCGATCCGGCGACCGCAACCTATCCGGAGGCGCCGGCGGGCCTGCGGATCGGCCACGTCCACCTCCGCGTCGGCAATATCGAGAAGGCGGAGCAATTCTATCGCGGCGCGCTCGGTCTCGATCTGACGCGGCGGCGCGGCGGCGCCACCTTCATGTCGTCAGGCGGCTACCACCACCATGTCGGCGCCAACGTCTGGCACAGCGACGGCGCGGGCAAGCGCGACAACGACCGGACGGGCTTGGCCTGGTTCTCGGTCGAGGCAACCGACGGCGCAGCCTACGATGCCGCCCTCGCCCGCCTGAAGACCGCGAACGCGCCGGTCAATGCCGCGGCCGGCGGCATCGAGACCGCCGACCCGTTCGGCACGCGCGTCCGTGTCCTGAAAGCCGCCTAGCCGTCGCCTTATCGCCGGCGTCATGCCCGCGCTCGTCGTTGATCCGCTTGCGCATGGCTGCAACGCCTGCTCGAAAAAGCTGCGGCGATTGAACATGCCGGTGAGCGGATCCGTCACGGCAAGACGGATCAATTCGCGCTGTGCGCACTTGGTGGTTGCGAGCCGACAGCATGCAGACGACAAAATCGGCCGCCGCGCGGCTGGGCTCAACCAGGACGACATGCATGAGGGGATCGGTTTAAGTACAATGGACGGTATGCCGAACGCTAAAGCTTTGTACTTAAGCGAGCGTTAAGGCTTGCGGCGCATCGCCGAGACACGGAAAAGTAGTTTCATGCCTGCCGTCATTATCGAAGTGAGCGAGGCCGCCCATCACCTGCCGCTGCGCGGTGCACTGCTCGGCCTCGATGTCGGCACCAAGACCATCGGCGTCGCCACCTCGGACGCCGACCGCCGGCTCGCCACCGGCGTGGAAACGATTTCCCGCAAAACTTTCACCATCGATGCCAAACGTGTTCTGGCTCTCGCCGCCGAACGTCGCTGCGTTGGCTTCGTGCTCGGCCTGCCTCTCAACATGGACGGCAGCGAAGGACCTCGCGCGCAATCCACCCGCGCTTTCGCGCGCAACCTCGCGAAACTCACCGACTTGCCGATCGCGCTCTGGGACGAGCGGCTGTCCACCGCCGCGGTCGAACGCGAACTGATCGCGGCCGACGTCAGCCGGAAGAAGCGCGCGGCGGTGATCGACCAGCACGCCGCGATCTTCATCCTGCAGGGCGCGCTCGACCGCCTCGCGCATAGCAAAAACGAACAAGCCAAAAAATGAAAAGCCGGCTTGCGCCGGCCTTTCATTCAAAATTTATTCAGGACGCTAATTCCTAGTCGCGGCCCTGAAGTCTCCGCTCCGACCACGGGCCGGTGTAGTTGGTGTCGTAACCCGAGTATCCGTAGCCTCCCACCGGGCCGTAGTAGCTTGGCGGGGTGTAGACCGGGGCCGGGGCCACATAAGCCGGCGCATAGGCGTAGGTGTCGTAACCTGAGTAGGCTGGCTCATAGGCATAGCTGTCGTAGCCATAACCAAGCCGTTGCCGTAATAATAGCCGGCATTGGCATTTGCCGCCGCGGCGCCAATCGCCGCGCCAGCCACGAAGCCTGCCGCCGCCGCTGGGCCAGCGCGCCAGCGGGCTTCCGACGCCGTCATCGAGCCGAGCGCCATCGCGCCGGCCATGCCGAGAACGATTGCAGTTTTCCCAAGCAGTCTCATTTTTGATCTCCTCATTGTCGTTTCGCTCAGCGGCGCTCCGCTCGCCGCAACGCCGCTGGCGCCGGGTTCACATCGACAACGCTGCGGTGCATGCGATGTTCCTGATTCTCGTGGGCAACCGGGCCAGGAATGACGAACACGAAGGCGTGACCCGCAGAAAATGCGGCGCAATCACGGCAGCGTGCCCGGGCGAGACTCGCAGCCACGCCCATTCGTGCCTGTGGACCGTGATTCTATCAGCTTGTCGCAATCTGCCGCCGCGCCTATACGATGATGCTTTAATGAACATCGCCCACAAGTCTTCGTTCGTTCTCAGCAGCCGCCATTTGCTGGGGATCGAGGGGCTTTCGCGCGACGACATCGTGGGCCTGCTCGACCTCGCCGGTGAATTCGTCGAGCTCAACCGCCAGATCGAGAAGAAAACCGCCTCGCTGCGCGGCCGCACGCTGATCAACATGTTCTTTGAGGCCTCGACCCGGACGCAGGCGTCGTTCGAGTTGGCCGGCAAGCGGCTCGGCGCCGACGTGATGAACATGTCGGTGTCGTCGTCGTCGATCCGGAAGGGCGAGACCTTGATCGACACCGCGGTGACGCTCAACGCCATGCATCCCGACCTGATCGTGATGCGTCATCACGCCTCCGGCGCGGTGGAACTGCTGTCCCAGAAGGTCGACTGCTCGGTGATCAATGCCGGCGACGGCCAGCACGAGCATCCGACCCAGGCGCTGCTCGATGCGCTCACCATCCGCCGCCGGAAAGGCGAGATCGAAAATCTCACCATCGCGATCTGCGGCGACATTCTGCATTCGCGGGTGGCGCGTTCCAACATCATCCTGCTCAACACGCTGGGCGCCCGCGTGCGGGTGGTCGCGCCTTCGACGCTGCTGCCGGCCGGGATCGAGCGGTTCGGCGTGGAGGTGACGCGCGACATGCGCGAGGGCCTGGCCGGCGCCGACATCGTGATGATGCTGCGGCTGCAGCGCGAGCGCATGAACGGCTCGTTCGTGCCGTCCACCCAGGAGTATTTCGCCTACTTCGGACTCGATCAGAAAAAGCTCGCCTACGCCAAGCCCGACGCGCTGGTGATGCATCCCGGCCCGATGAACCGCGGCGTCGAGATCGACTCCATCGTCGCCGACGGCGCGCAATCGCTGATCCGCGAGCAGGTCGAGATGGGCGTCGCCGTTCGCATGGCGGTGCTCGAAGCCTTGTCGCGCAACCTACCGAACGCGTAACCGATGCTGATCGACCGCCGCGACCGCCGCCCGATCCTGCTCGCCAACGCGCGGATCATGGACCCGTCCCGCGATCTCGATTTCCCCGGCGACATCCTCATCACCGATGGCGTCATCCGCGAGGCCAAACGCGGCATCGGCGCGGCCGGGGTGCCCGAAGGCACCGAGGTCATCGAGTGTCGCGGCCACATCGTCGCGCCGGGCCTGATCGACATGCGCGCCTTCATCGGCGAGCCCGGCGAGGAAGGCCGCGAGAGTATCGCGTCGGCGAGCCAGGCCGCGGCCGCCGGCGGCGTAACCACCATCATCTGCCAGCCCGAGACCGCGCCCACCATCGACGATCCGACCATCGTCGACTTCATCCAGCGCCGCGCCCGCGACACCGGCATCGTGCATGTGCACGCCATGGCCGCCCTGACCAAGGGCCTCAAGGGCGAGGAGATGACCGAGATCGGGCTGCTCAAAGCGGCCGGGGCCGTCGCCTTCACCGATGGCATGAAGAGCGTCACCAACGCCCAGGTGATGCGCCGCGCGCTGATTTACGCCCGCGACTTCGACGTGTTGATCGTGCACCACACGGAGGATCCCGACCTCACCGGCGAAGGCGTGATGAACGAGGGCGAGTTCGCATCGCGGCTTGGCCTGATCGGCGTGCCGAAGATCGCCGAGACCATCATGCTGGAGCGCGACATGCGGCTCGTGGCGCTGACCGAAGGCCGCTATCACGCAGCGTCGGTCACCTGCCCGGAGTCGCTCGAGGTGCTGCGCCGCGCCAAGGACGCCGGACTCCACGTCACCGCTTCGGCCTCGATCAATCATCTGGCGCTCAACGAGATCGACGTCGGCCATTACCGGACGTTCTTCAAAATGTCGCCGCCGCTCCGCAACGAAGACGACCGCAAGGCGCTGGTCGCGGCGGTCGAGGAAGGCCTGATCGACGTGGTGATGTCCGACCACAATCCGCAGGACGTCGAGGTCAAGCGCCTGCCCTTCGCCGAGGCTGCGCCCGGCGCCATCGGCATCGAAACCATGCTGCCGGCGGGCCTGCGCCTCGTGCACAACGGCGAGCTCAAGCTGATGACTTTGCTCAAGGCCCTCTCCAGCCGGCCGGCGGAACTGCTCGGCCTCCCCGGCGGCGGCCTGCGGCCGGGCGCGCCGGCCGACCTGGTCGTCATCGACCCCGACGTGCCCTGGGTGCTCGACCGCGACGAGCTGAAATCGAAATGCCGCAACACGCCGTTCGACGAGGCGCGGATGCAGGGCCGCGCCGTGCGCACCATCGTCGGCGGCCGGACGGTGTACGAATACGTGTGATAGGCTTGCGGCTCTGCACGGGGGCTGAGCCTTGCAATTCTCTATCTTCACGGTGTCGCTGCCGTATGTCATCGCGACATTCCTCTTCGGCTATCTACTCGGCTCGATCCCGTTCGGCCTGATCCTGACCAGGCTCGCGGGCACGGGCGACATCCGCAACGTCGGCTCGGGCAACATCGGCGCGACCAATGTGCTGCGCACCGGCCGCAAGGGCCTCGCCGTCGCCACGCTCGTGGGCGACATGCTCAAGGGCACCGCCGCCGTCCTGCTGGTGAACTGGTTCACCGGGCCCGAGTATCGGACTGGTCGCGGGGGTCGGCGCGGTGTTCGGCCACGTCTATCCAGTCTGGCTGAAGTTCAAGGGCGGCAAGGGCGTCGCCACCTACATCGGCGTGCTGATCGCGGTGTCGTGGCCCATTGCGGCGGCCTTCGGCGTGATCTGGGGCGCCGTCGCCGCGCTGACGCGGTACTCATCGCTGTCCGGCTTGATTGCGAGCGCAGCCACGCCGGTGCTGCTGTGGTTTTTCGTCGGCCCCAAACCAGCTGTGCTGTTTCTGATCCTCACCGCGCTTGTCTGGATCAAACATCGCGGCAACATCGCTCGGCTCCGCGCCGGCACCGAACCAAGGATCGGCAGCAAGACAGCAGCGGCTGCGCCGCCGGGAGCATGACTTGGCGGCGGACGCGTTCACAACGGGCGTACGTCTGACCGACGAGCAGCGGCTCGACTGGCCGGCATCCAGTGTTGTTTTAAATTCAAGTGTTAGCCACCATGTCGCAATGGTGTCGCGCCTAGGCCGCGACGATCGCCGCTTCGATTTTTTCATCGCCTCGCGGTCGGCCTCTGGGTCCTCGAAAAGATGCCCATAAAGATCGTACGTCATGCCGGTTGCCGCTATCATGTGATGCAGTGAATTGGGTGGGATTACTTAAATCGGAGGGCACCTTATCCGTGGTGCGGTCAAGAGAGATTTAGGACTGTCAAATGCGAACAATCCTCGTTGCTCCAGCAATCATCGCGTTGCTGATCCAGCCCGCCTACTCCCTAGACAAATTTGAGGTCCAGGAAAAAAAGGCTGCGCAGGAGAGAAAGGAACTTGAGCAGCAACATAAAGCCACGCTCGATAGAATCCCGACGAAGAAAAGCGACCCCTGGGGCAGTGTCCGAAGTAACGAGCCTCCCAAAAAGAAAAACAATTAGAAGGGTTGCGCGCAGGCGGCTAACCGCCGCACGTCCAACGGCGATCAGGTCAACCGCGTTTGCGGCGCTGGCGTTGAACGCCAAGCCCTCAGTCGATTTCAGCGGGTATTGGCAGCGGCACAAGGCCATCGCCTAAGAACATTGGAGCCGGAAAATGACAACGCCGTCAGTGATTGGTGCCGTACTTTTTCATGACAACGCTAGCGGCGAATGCTCCGCGTACTTTTGTATCGATCTTTCCAGCGTTGGTAGTTTTGGCGAAGTCCAACAACTCATCTGGATAGATGACCACCTTCTCAATGATCATGCCCGGCGCCTCGCGGCCCGCGATCAGCTTCGTCATCTTGGCTTCCCAGTCGTCGAACGAGGGGATCATTTCGTCATCACAAATCTCGCGGATGCGCTGATAATCCTCGCGTCGAAACCAAGCGACGCCGAGAGCCCTGACCTTGCTCATGCGAATAGCCCTTTGAGTGCTTCGGTCACCCCGCTTTACGGAGTATCCCCGGCTAGTCTAACACACCCGAACCCGCCACAGCGCGGCGCCTCGTTGTCTGCTCGACCACCCCCGTGAGCATCGACGATCTGGTGCGGCTATCGCAATCCTCGCCAGCGGTCGTGCGCACCGTGCTCCTGGAACTCGAAATCGCCGGCCGGCTGGAGCGCCACGGCGGCGGGCTCGTCTCACTGGTGTAAACTGGCCGCATGATTCTCCGCAGCGCTCACCATCGTTTGGTTCATCGCGGGCCTCGCGACATCAGCACAGGCGCAACTGGTCAAGCCAAACAGCGTCCAGTTCGACCAGTTCGTTGCTGATCTGTGGAAGGACGCCCAGGCCAAGGGCATCTCGCGCGGAACCTTCGTCAGGGCCTTCGACGGTGTAACCCCCGATCCCCGTGTGATCGCCACCACCAAGAAGCAGCCGGAATACGGCAAGCCGGCCGGGCTTTATGTGAATCAGATCGCTTCGCCGGCGAATGCGAAGCAAGGGCTGCAGAAGGAGGCGGAGTGGCGCTCGACCTTCGACGCCGTCGAGAAAAAATACCAGGTCGAGCGCTGGGTCATCCTGGCGATCTGGGGCATGGAGACCTCCTACGGCGCGTTGAAGGACAAGTGGGACGGCATCCGCTCGCTCGCGACGTTGGCGTTTGCGAAATACCGCGATCCCTATTTCCGCAACGAGCTTCTGGTGGCGCTGAAGATCATCCAGGACGGCCATATCGCGCGTGAGAAATTCGTCAGCTCATGGGCCGGCGCCATGGGCCAGACCCAGTTCATGCCGACCAACTTCGTGGACTACGCGGTCGACTTCAACGGCGACGGCAAGCGCGACATCTGGACCAGCGTGCCGGACATTCTGGCCTCGACCGCGAACTATTTCGCCAAGGCGGCGGGCGGCTGGAAGTATGGCGTGCCGTGGGGCTTCGAGGTGATCGTCCCGCCAGGGCTTCGATCTGATGAAGAGCCGAGCGAGCTTCGACGAATGGAGCAGGCTCGGCGTCAAACGCGCCGACGGCAAGCCGTATCCCGGCAGCGGCGACGGCATTCTGTTTTTCCCGGCCGGCCTGCCGGGCCCGGCCTTCATCGTCACGTCGAACTTCGACGTCATCAAGGACTACAACGACTCCGACGTCTATGCCCTCGCCATCGGTCACCTGTCCGACCTGATGCAGGGCGGCGGGCCGATCAAGACGCCGTGGCCGGCGCAGGCCACCCAGCTTCCGCGCGACGACCGGATCGCGATGCAGAAAAAGCTCGCCGCGCTGGGCTACGATCAGACCCGGTTCACCGCCCACATCGATTTCAAGATGCGCGACTTCGTCCGTGCCGAGCAGAAGAAGTACGGCCTCGTCACCGACGGCCATCCGAACGCTGCGCTGATGGAGAAGATGGGATTGAAGCCGACTGCGGTCCGTTGATAGCCGCTGGTGTTCTCGCCCCGAGCAAGGCCATGCCGGCCCGACCAAATCAACCCAGCCGGGCGCCACAAGCGGTTAACGAGCCGTCTCTTTGAGGAGGGGACCTTCCGCAATTCTCTTCCAGTTGTGTTGAAAATACCCCCCATTCGCTGCCCCTAAAACGTCATCAACCGGCCTTCACGATTTGACAGGGTGGGATGGGTTACCCATGTTCCCGGCGAGTTGGAGCTGCCGATTTGCCAGCTTTCGACTTAGAATCCGCCTCCAACCTATTGGAATTCAATGAAAATTGTCGTCGTTGAATCGCCGGCCAAGGCCAAGACGATCAATAAGTATCTGGGCCCCGGATACGAGGTTCTGGCTTCGTTCGGCCATGTCCGCGACCTTCCGGCCAAGGATGGCTCGGTCGATCCGGACCATGATTTCAAGATGCTGTGGGAGGTCGACGACAAGTCCCAGAAGCGGCTGAACGACATCGCCCGCGCCGTCAAAGGCGCCGACGGCCTGATCCTGGCCACCGACCCCGACCGCGAGGGCGAGGCGATCTCCTGGCACGTGCTCGAAGTGCTCAAGCAAAAGAACGCGCTGAAGAAGCAGACCGTCGAGCGCGTCGTGTTCAACGCCATCACCAAGCAGGCGGTCGGCGAAGCGATGAAGCACCCGCGCCAGATCGACGGCGCGCTGGTCGACGCTTATCTCGCCCGCCGCGCCCTCGACTATCTGGTGGGTTTCACGCTGTCCCCGGTGCTGTGGCGAAAGCTTCCCGGCGCCCGCTCGGCCGGCCGCGTGCAGTCGGTGGCGCTGCGGCTGGTGTCGCGACCGCGAGCTGGAAATCGAGAAATTCGTCGCCCGGGAATACTGGTCGCTGGTCGCGACCTTGGCGACACCGCGAAACGAGACCTTCGAGGCCCGCCTGGTCGGCGCCGACGGCCGCAAGATCCAGCGCCTCGACATCGGCTCGGGCAAGGAGGCCGAGGACTTCAAGACCGCGCTCGGAAACCGCAGCCTTCACCGTCAATTCGGTCGAGGCCAAGCCCGCGCGCCGCAACCCCTATCCGCCGTTCATGACCTCGACCTTGCAGCAGGAGGCGAGCCGCAAGTTCGGCTTCGCGCCGGCGCACACCATGCGGCTCGCCCAGCGGCTCTATGAAGGCATCGAGCTCGACGGCGAGACCGTCGGCCTCATCACCTATATGCGAACCGACGGCGTCGATATCGCGCCCGAGGCGATCACCGCCGCCCGCAGTGTGATCGAGGGCCGACTACGGCAAGCAATACGTGCCCGCCTCGCCGCGCCAGTACGTCTCGAAGTCGAAGAACGCGCAGGAGGCCCACGAGGCGATCCGCCCGACCGACCTCGCGCGGCGTCCCAAAGACGTCAAGAAGATGCTCGACCACGACCAGGCCCGGCTCTACGAGCTGATCTGGCTCCGCACCATCGCCAGCCAGATGGAATCCGCCGAGCTCGAGCGCACCACGGTCGACATCACCGCCAAGGTGGGCTCCCGCACCATCGATCTGCGCGCCAACGGCACCGTGGTGAAGTTCGACGGCTTCCTCACGCTCTACACCGAGGACCAGGACGACAAGGCCGACGACGAGGATGCCAACCGCCTGCCGCAGATGGCGACCGGCGAAGCGCTGCAAAAGCGCGAGATCGCCGCGACCCAGCACTTCACCGAGCCGCCGCCGCGCTACTCCGAAGCCTCGCTGGTCAAGCGCATGGAAGAGCTCGGCATCGGCCGGCCCTCGACCTACGCCTCGATCCTGCAGGTGCTGCGCGACCGCGGCTATGTCCGGCTCGACAAGAAGCGCCTCGTCCCCGAGGACAAGGGCCGCGTGCTGGTCGCGTTCCTGGAGAACTTCTTCGCCCGCTACGTCGAATACGATTTCACCGCCAGCCTCGAAGAGCAGCTCGACAAGATCTCCAACAACGAGCTGCCTTACAAGGACGTGCTGCGCGACTTCTGGCGCGACTTCATCGGCGCGGTCGACAACATCAAGGAACTGCGCATCACCCAGGTGATCGACGCGCTCGACGAGATGCTGGCGCCGCATCTGTTCCCGCCGCAGCCCGACGGCACCGATCCGCGCAAGTGCCCGAACTGCGAGAACGGCCGGATCGGGCTGAAGCTCGGCCGCTTCGGCGGCTTCGTCGGCTGCTCGAACTATCCGGAATGCAAGTTCACCCGCCAGCTCACCGTCGGCGCCGACGGCCAGGGCGGCGGCATGCGCAAGCTCGGCGAGGACCCGGACACCGGCCTCGAAGTCACCGTGCGCTCCGGCCGCTTCGGCAGCTATCTGCAACTCGGCGAAGCCACCAAGGACGAGGCCGGCGAGGCCGTGAAGCCCAAGCGCGCGAGCCTGCCCAAGGGCGTCGCGCCGGACGAGATCGACCTCGACCGCGCCGTGAAGCTGCTCGCGCTGCCCCGCACCATCGGCAAGCATCCCGACGACGGCGAGGACATCATCGCCGGCGTCGGCCGCTTCGGGCCTTACGTCAAGCACGGCAAGACCTACGCCAACATCGACGCCGAGCGAGGACATCCTGGCGATCGGCCTCAATCGCGCGGTCACGCTGATCGAGGAAAAGAAGCTCAACCCCGGCAAGGGCCGCCGCTTCGGCGCCGACCCCGGCAAGCAGCTTGGCGAGCATCCGCAGAAGGGCGGCATGATCGTCGCCAAGAACGGCCGCTACGGGCCTTACGTCAGCCACAACGGCGTCAACGCCAACCTGCCGAACGAGAAGACGCCGGAGACCATCACGCTCGACGAGGCGGTCGGGCTGATCGACGCCCGCGCCGAGAGCGGCGGCGGCTCGAGCGCGCGGCGCAAGCGCCCGGCCCGCGGCGCGCCGGCGAAGAAGGCGGCTGCCCCGAAAGCAGCAGCGGCCAAGCCGAAGAAGCGCGCCGCTGCGAGCGCGGCCAAGGCGCCTCGCAAGTCGAAGAAGGCGATCGAAGCCGCCGAATAACGCGGCGCTCCGCGCTGGCAAATCGGCCGCGCCATCCTTAAATTTGTTGCATCGGGGCGCGCGCCGCGCGCTCCGTCTATTCACGTTCAGGCAATTCATTGGTCAAACATCATTCCAAGCAAGCCCCCTTCCCCAGCAAGGAAGAAATCCTCGCCTTCATCGGCGAGAAGCCCGGCAAGATCGGCACGCGCGAGATCGCCCGCGCCTTCAATCTGAAGAACGACCGCCGCGTCGAGCTGAAGCGCATGCTGCGCGAGCTCGCCGACGAAGGCCGCATCGAGGCCAAGCGCAAGAAGCTGCATCATCCCGGCGCCCTGCCCCAGGTCACGCTGGCCGACATCACCGGCCGCGACAGCGACGGCGAGCTGATCGCCACGCCGACCGAATGGGACGAGGACGCCCACGGCGCGGTGCCGAAAATCCGGATCGCGACGCCGCGCAAGCCGCGGCCGGGCGAAGTCGCCGGCGTCGGCGACCGCGCGCTGCTCCGCGTCGAGGAAACCGGCGAGGACGGCGTCCGCTACTCCGGCCGCGTCATCAAGATCATCGACAAGGCCAAGGTCCGCGCGCTCGGCATCTTCCGCGCGCTGCCGGGCGGCGGCGGCCGGCTGGTGCCGATCGACAAGAAGCAGCTCGGCAAGGAGCTGGCGATCCCGCGCGACGCCACCAAGGACGCCCAGGACGGCGACCTGATCGCCGTCAGCGTCGCGCAGCACAGCCGGCTCGGCCTGCCGACCGCGCGCGTCGAGGAACGGCTCGGCTCGATCAAGAGCGAGCGCGCGGTCAGCCTCATCGCCATCCACGCCCACGACATCCCGCATGTGTTTCCGGTTGCCGTCGAGGCCGAGGCCCATGCGGCGCGGGCCGCCGATCTCGCCGGCCGCGAGGACTGGCGCAAGCTCGCGCTCGTCACCATCGATCCGGTCGACGCCAAGGACCACGACGACGCGGTGCATGCCGCGCCCGATCCCGATCCGGACAATCCCGGCGGGCACATCCTCACCGTCGCCATCGCCGACGTCGCGCATTACGTGCGGCCGGGCTCCGCGCTCGACCGCGAGGCGCTGAAGCGCGGCAACTCGGTCTATTTCCCCGACCGCGTGGTGCCGATGCTGCCGGAGCGCATCTCCAACGATCTGTGCTCGCTCCGCGCCAACGAGGATCGCGCGGCGCTCGCGGTGCGCATGATCATCGGCCGCGACGGCCGCAAGCGCTCGCACACGTTCCACCGCGTGCTGATGCGCTCGGCGGCCAAGCTCAACTACCAGCAGGCCCAGGCGGCGATCGGCGGCCGCACCGACGAGATCACCGAACCGCTGGTCGACAAGGTGCTGAAGCCGCTCTACGCCGCCTACGAGACGCTGCAAGAAGGCCCGCGACGCGCGCGGCCCGCTCGATCTCGACCTGCCCGAGCGGAAGATCCTGCTCAAGGCCGACGGCACCGTCGATCGCGTCATCACGCCGGAGCGGCTGGAATCGCACCGGCTGATCGAGGAGTTCATGATCCTCGCCAACGTCGCCGCGGCCGAAACGCTGGAAGCGCGCGCGCGTGCCGCTGATCTATCGCGTCCACGACGAGCCGTCGCTGGAGAAGGTCGAGGCGCTGCGGCAGTTCCTGGCGACGCTGCACATCTCGCTGCCGAAGGGCGGCGCGATGCGCGCCGAGCAGTTCAACCGCATCCTCGCCCAGGTCAAAGGCCAGGACGTCGAGAAGCTGGTCAACGAGGTGGTGCTGCGCTCGCAGTCGCAGGCCGAATACGCCGCCGAGAACTACGGCCACTTCGGCTTGAACCTGCGCCGCTACGCGCACTTCACCTCGCCGATCCGCCGCTACGCCGATCTGATCGTGCATCGCGGGCTGGTTCGCGCGCGACAGCTTCGGCGCCGACGGCCTGCCGGAGAGCCAGGACACGCGCCGCGCTGACCGAGATCGCAGCGCAGATTTCGGCCTCCGAGCGCCGCGCCATGAAGGCCGAGCGCGAGACCAACGACCGGCTGATCGCGCATCATCTCGCCGACCGCATCGGCGCCAGCTTCGAAGGCCGCATCTCCGGCGTCACCCGCGCCGGCCTGTTCGTCAAGCTCGACGACACCGGCGCCGACGGCTTCATTCCGGCGCGCACCATCGGCAACGAATATTTCCGCTACGAGGAGGCCATGCACGCCATGGTCGGCAACCGCTCCGGCGAGACGCACCGGCTCGGCGACCGCGTCACCGTCAAGCTCGTCGAGGCGGCGCCGGTCGCCGGCGCGCTGCGCTTCGAGCTTCTGTCCGAGGGCCGCATCATGACCGGCGCGCAGCGCCGGCCGTCCGAGCGTCCCGGCGGCAGGCCGCATCAGCAGATGCGCCGCGAAAAGCCGTTCCGCGGGAAAAAGCCGTATCGGGGAAAGCGCCGATGACCGATCTGATGCAACGCTTCACCAGCGACGCGCAGCCCGGCCATCCCAACGTGACGCCGAAGGATGCCTCGACGCTGATCCTGCTCGACCGCAGCGGGCCGTCGCCCAAGGTGCTGATGGGCAAGCGCCATCAGCGCCACGTGTTCCTGCCCGGCAGCTTCGTGTTTCCCGGCGGCGGCGTCGATGCCGCCGACCGGCTGATGCCGGTTGGCGCGCGCGCTCGATCCGCGCGCCGAGGCAAAGCTGATGCTGCACATGCGGCGGCCGAGCGCGGCGAAGGCCCGCGGCGCTGGCGCTCGCCGCCATCCGCGAGACCTTCGAGGAAACCGGGCTGCTGCTCGGCACGAAGCGCGACAGCGCGCCGGCGGCGCCGCACGGGCCGTGGACGGCCTTCGCCGAGGCGAACATCCATCCCGATCTCTCCACCGTGCATTTCATCGCCCGCGCCATCACCCCGCCCCGGCGCAAGCGGCGCTACGACACCCGCTTCTTCACCGCCGACGCCAGCGCCATCGCCCACAAGATCGACGGCAAGGTCGGGCCGGACGCCGAGCTGATCGAACTGGTCTGGCTGCCGCTCGACGGCATCAAGCAGAACATCGAACTGCTGGCGATCACCGAAATCGTGCTGCTGCGACCTGCACAAGCAGATCGAGGCCGGCTTCAGCCACGACCTGCCGGTGCCGTTCTACCGGGTGCTGCACGGCAAGCGGGTGCGGGAACTGCTGTAGGCGCCGGATTTCTTGACTTTCGCGGCCAGAACCTTAGTTTCCGCCCCAACCGCGTTAACCCTCGAGGATTGTCATGGCCAAGGCCGTCACCACCAAGATCAAGCTCATCTCCAGCGCCGACACCGGGTTCTATTACGTCACCAAGAAGAACTCGCGGACGATGACCGAGAAGCTGAAGATGAAGAAATACGATCCGATCGCGAAGAAGCACGTCGAATTCGTCGAAGGCAAAATCAAGTAATCGACGACGCGCTCGCGATACACAAACGAAGGGCGCCGCTTGCGGCGCCCTTTTCGTTTTCAGCTCTCATGCCAGTGCTCATCGGATTTGGAAAAAGGTGGCCGGCCGGGAGCGATGTCATGAGGAGGCCACTCGCATCGCTCCCAGGCCGGCCGAACCCCACGGACTCAGGAGATGCGGCGGACCTGAGCAACCCGTAGGGTTATGTTCGGGGCGACTGCCGCACTTCGAACTCCGAAACCAGCGCCTCTGCTGACTTCCGGCCGCCGCCCCGTATGTGAGTTGCACGCTACTGGATCGCGCGTTGAACGCAACGCTAAAACCCTCGACAAACGCTGGGTTTGCCGAGAACCGCTCATCAACCTAAACCGTTATGGTTTACGCGCGCGCGGCAGCGCGCGAACACGCAACAAATCCCGCTGAAAAATTGAGAAATCTACGCCGCGTCGGCGACGACGCGGTTGCGGCCGTCGCGCTTGGCGCGATAGAGCGCCTGGTCGGCGCGCTTGAGGATCGTGGCGGCGTTGTCGTCGACGGTGTCGAGCGTGGCAAGTCCGATCGAGATCGTGACCTCGATGCGCTTGGTCCCCTGCGCGATCGCAAACGGCTCCGAGGCGATGCGCCGGCGCAGCCGCTCGGCGACGATGGTGGCGACCGCCATGTCGGTTTCCGGCATGACGATGACGAATTCCTCGCCGCCGAGCCGGCAGGCGAGATCGATGCCGCGGATCGACTTCTTGATGCGGGTGGCGAACTCGCGCAGCACGTCGTCGCCGGCGTCGTGGCCGTAGGTGTCGTTGACCGACTTGAAGTAGTCGATGTCGAGCACGAGCGCGGTCAGCGGCTTGCCGCGCGCGGCCGCCTGCTCGACCAGCGCGCCGAGATGGCTCTCCATGTAGCGGCGGTTGTAGAGGCCGGTGAGCCCGTCGGTGATCGCCATCTCGATCGACTGCTGGACGTTGTCGCGCAGCCGCTCGGTGTAGCGCTTCTTGCGGATCTGGGTCTTGGCGCGCGCGTGCAGCTCGTTCTTGTCGACCGGCCGCATCAGGTAGTCGTTCACGCCGATCTCGAGGCCGCGGATCATGCGCGCGTTGTCCTCGCCGTCGCAGATCGCCAGGATCGGCACGTTGCGCGTGCGGTCGAGCGAGCGGAGCTGGCTGCACAGCCGCAGCGCGTCGTAGTTCTGCAGCGCCAGCGAAACGATCATCAGGTCGTAGTTGCCCTCGGCGGCGCGGAACAGCGCGTCGTTCGGATTGGTCTCGATGTCGACGGTGTGCTGGGTCGCAAGCGCGGTCGACAGCCGCTCCGCCGACGAGGCGCGGTCGTCGACGATCAGCACGCGTCCGGCGCGGCCGGCGTCGGCCATCGCCTCGTTCTCGGGGTCCTGGATGCCGATCTCGCGCGAGGTCAGCGCGCGCATGCGCAGCTCGTCGGTCATCATCTTGAGCCGCGACAGCGAGCGCACCCGCGCGATCAGCGCCACGTCGGACACCGGCTTGGTCAGGAAATCGTCGGCGCCGGCATCGAGCCCCTTGCACCCGGTCGGACGGGTGGTCGAGCGCCGTCACCATGACGACCGGAATGTGGTGGGTCGCGCGGTTGGCCTTGATGCGGCGGCAGACCTCGAAGCCGTCCATGTCCGGCATCATCACGTCGAGCAGGACGATGTCGCACTCCGCCTTCTCGCAGATCGCCAGCGCCTCGCTGCCGCTCATGGCGGTGACGACGTCGAAATACTCGGCCGACAGCCGCGCTTCCAGCAGCTTCACGTTGGCCGGAACATCGTCGACGACGAGAACGCGCGCTGTCACGGACTAAAACTCCTCAGGCATTTCCAAGAAAATGGCGGATCGTCTCGATGAACTTGCCGACCGAGATCGGCTTCGACAGATAGGCCTCGCAGCCGCCCTCGCGGATGCGCTCCTCGTCGCCCTTCATCGCGAAGGCGGTGACGGCGACCACCGGGATGGCCTTCAGCTCCGGATCGTCCTTGAGCCATTTGGTGACTTCAAGGCCGGACACTTCGGGAAGCTGGATGTCCATCAGCACCAGATCGGGGCGGTGCTTGCGGGCGAGATCGAGCGCCTCGATGCCGTTGCGCGTGCCGATGGTGTTGTAGCCGTGGGCCTCCAACAGATCGTGGAAGAGCTTCATGTTGAGCTCGTTGTCCTCCACGATCAGGACCGTCTTGGCCATTGGCCTGCCCCACTTCCCATTGCCGCGAATGCCGGCGGAGCCCGTTTGGGCGCTGCGGACGCTCTTTGGCGCAATGTTTAAGAATCTAGTGAGGAAGTGTTACGGAAACGCAAACGGGAACCGTGGTTTCGGCGCCTCGCCCCAAGCGTTAACACCATGACAAACCGATAAAATTTGCTGATGGCGGATCGGCGCAGATCGCCCGGCCGATGGCCCGGTCGAACAGGCTGCGAGTGCCTCGGATTTTGCGGAAGGGCTGCCGCAGGGTTGCTAAGCTCACCGCAACTCTAAGAATTGGCAGGCTTCGAGCAATGACAGCGCGGCAAAATCCGCAGCAGCAAGGACCGCGCGCGCCGCGAGGCCGCCGAGACGCTCGCCGTCGCGGCGCTCGCCTTCCTCGCCTCCGAGCCCGAGCATCTCGGCGGCTTCCTCGCCGCCACCGGCATCGGCCCGGACCAGATCCGCAACGCCGCCCGCGATCCGAGCTTCCTCAGCGGCGTGCTCGATCATTTTCCGGCGACGAGCCGCTGCTGATCGCCTTCGCCCAGCACGCACGGCATCGACCCGACCGAGGTCGAGCGCGCCCGCGCGGCTGCTCGGCGGCGTCTGGGAACGGGACGTGCCGTGATGGCCGCGTTCTGCCGCGACTGCCTGCGCGACGCCGGCGACGCCGCGCGCTGCCCGGCCTGCTTCTCGCCGCGCATCCTGCGCCATGCCGAGCTCGACACGCTGACCATCTGCCATGTCGATTGCGACGCGTTCTACGCCACCATCGAGAAGCGCGACGACCCGACGCTCGCCGACAAGCCGCTGATCATCGGCGGCGGCAAGCGCGGCGTGGTGTCGACCGCCTGCTACATCGCGCGCACCTTCGGCGTGCGCTCGGCGATGCCGATGTTCGAGGCGCAGGCGGCTCTGCCCGCACGCCACCATCGTCCGCCCCAACATGGAGAAATACGCCGACGTCAGCCGCCAGGTGCGCGCGCTGATGCTCGATCTGACGCCGCAGGTCGAGCCGATCTCGATCGACGAGGCGTTCATGGATCTCGCCGGCACCGCGCGGCTGCACGGCATGAGCGCCGCCAAGGTGCTGGCGCGCTTTTCCGCGCGGGTCGAGAAGCGAGATCGGCATCACCGTCTCGATCGGGCTTGCCGCCAACAAGTTCCTGGCCAAGATCGCCTCCGACCTCGACAAGCCGCGCGGCTTCGCCGTGCTGGGCCAGGCCGAGGCCGCCGCGTTCCTCGCCGACAAGCCGGTGCACGCTCATCTACGGCGTCGGCAAGGTCGCGCGCGGCGCGCTTCGCCAAGGACGGCTTCCGCCTGATCGCCGATCTCCAGCGCGCCGACGAGACGCGAGCTGATGCGCCGCTACGGCGCCGAGGGCCAGCGGCTGTGCGCGGCTCGCCCGCGGCATCGACGTCGCGCGCGGTCGATCCGGTGCGCGAGCGCAAGAGCGTGTCGGCGGAAAACACCTTCGAGACGCGACATCGCCTCGTTCCGGCCGCTGGAGAAGCGGCTCTGGGCCGCGGCCGAAGAGGTCTCCGACCGGCTCAAGGAAAAGCAGCTCTGCCGGCTCGACCGTCACGCTGAAGCTGAAGACCGCGGACTTCCGCATTCTCACCCGCGCCCGCTCGCTGGAAAGCCCGACCCAGCTCGCCGGAAAAATCTTCGGCGCCGCGCGCGAGCTGCTGGCGCGCGAGATCAACGGCACGCGCTATCGCCTGCTCGGCGTCGGCGTCAGCGCGCTGGCCGACGCCGAGGACGCCGATCCGGCCGACCTGATCGACCGCAGCGGCGAGCGCCGCGCCGCCGCCGAGCGCGCCATGGACCGCGTGCGCGGCAAGTTCGGCCACGAGGCGGTGGTCAAGGGCCTGGCGCTGGAGGAGAGGACGACGTGGCGTTACGCCCAAAACTCCAAGACGCTGAGCGATTGACGCGACACGTCGGCGGAGCCCCTATCTGCAGGGCTTCACGTCCTTGATCTCCAGCGACGTCATCTCGCCGGTGAGGACGAAATCGCCGTAGTCGAGCAGCAGCGCGCGCGAGATGCCGTTCTCGTAGAGCTCGAAGGTGATGGCATAGACCGGCGTCTGCTCGCCGGACTTCTCCGCCACCGCATGGTCGAAATAGCTGATCGTCACCGGCCAGCGCGTCAGGCCGGCGAACGCCGCCTGGCCGGCGACCGCGTCGTTCGGCTTGTGCTCGTCCGGCGCGATGGCTTTGCCGATCACGGTCAGCGTGTCGTAGATCTTCTCGCCGGTGTCGGAGCCGTCATAGACCGAGACCTGCAGCAGCGTCTTGCCGTCGCGGGCGGCGGCGATGATGCGGCGGACGTGCTCGGTCGGAAACACCAGCTCGTTCTTCAGATCGAGCTTCTTCTCGCCCGGCTTGTTCAGCTCCACCGCGACGCCGTCGCCGTCGCGCTCGGCCTGGCCGTCGACCGAGTCGCGCAGCGCTGTCGTCGAAGTAGTTCTGCGAATGAAACCGCAGCCGCTTGGCGGCGCCGTCCTCCCAGGAGGTGGCGCGCAGATCGCGAGACGATCACCTTGCCCTCGCCGCTGTCGAGCTCGGACACCTGGCGGAATTGCAGCGCATAGCCCTCGCAGGCGCTGCCGGAGAAATCGTAGAGGATGCGGCCGCGCACCGCGTTCATCGCGCGCTTGCCGCGCGTGCTCGAGAGCTTGAGATCGTAGACCGCGCGGTGCGAGGCGAGCGATACGGCCGCGCCTTGCGCATGCGCCGGCGCGGGCCGGCGCGAGCGCCGCCAAGGCAGCGGCTGCGATCAGCAAGCGAACGGGACGCGGGCAATGGCATCAGCGAATCTCCTGGTATCGCCCGGACCGGCAAAATAGGCGTCGCGGGCGCCCGCCGCAACGGCATCGTGCGCCGCGCTTGCAAGCGGAGCCATGATCGGCGAAACAAAGACGGCATTTTCAAGGGCGTTCCTTCGGCGCACGGGGCTTGTGCCGCGCTTTTGTGCACCCAAGTTGACGGCGCAGGAGGACATCAATGGCCGGAACAATCGAAAAGAAGCTTGCGGACCTCGGCATCGTACTGCCGAAGCCGGCTGCGCCGGTCGCCAATTACGTGCCGTTCGTGCGCACCGGCAATTTCATGGTGGTTTCGGGCCAGCTCTGCCTCGACGCCGAGGGCAAGCTCGTGGCCAAGGGCCAGCTCGGCGGCGCGCGTCTCCATCGAGGACGGCCAGAAGGCGGCGCGCGCCTGCGCGGTCAACCTCCTGGCGCAGCTCAAGGCCGGCGCTCGGCGATCTCGACAAGATCGCCCGCGTGGTGCGGCTCGGCGGCTTCATCAATTCGGCGCCGGGCTTCGCCGACGGCCCCAAGGTGATGAACGGCGCCTCCGACCTGATGGTCGCGGCGTTCGGCGACAAGGGCCGCCATGCCCGCACCACCATCGGCGTCGCGGCGCTGCCGCTCGATGCCGCGGTCGAGGTCGAGGCCGCGTTCGAAGTGGCCTGACAGGGCGCACAATGCGCGAATGGCTGACCGCGCGCCCGATCGCCCATCGCGGCCTGCACGACGCCGCCTCCGGCGTGATCGAGAACACCCCGTCGGCGTTTCGCGCCGCCATCGACGGCGGCTACGGCATCGAATGCGACCTGCAGATCAGCGCCGACGGCGAAGCCATGGTGCATCACGACGATGCGCTCGGCCGCCTCACCGACGGCGCCGGCCGGCTCGACACCATGACGGCTGAGGCGCTGCAAGCGCATCGCCTTCAAGGCCACCGCCGACCGCATGCTGACCCTCGGCGAACTCTGCGATCTCGTCGCCGGGCGCACGACGCTGGTGATCGAGCTCAAGGGCGGCTTTGCCGGCGATACGAGACTCGCGGCGCGCGCCGCCGAGGTGCTGGCCGGCTATCGCGGCCCAGTCGCGGCGATGTCGTTCGACCCCGGCCTGATGGCGGCGTTGCGAAAGCTCGCTCCCGCGCTCGCCCGCGGCCTGGTCGGGATGCGGCGCGACGCCGGCGCGCCGGTACCCGCGCAAATGTCCGCGCTGCGCTACCTCCGGCAGGCGCTCGCGGCGCGCCCGCAGTTCCTGGCCTATCGGGTGGCGGACCTGACGTCCGCGCCGCCGCTGTTGGCCCGCCATGTGCTGCGCTGGCCGGTGCTGACCTGGACGGTCCGCACGCCAGAGGAGCGCAGCCGCGCCGCCGCCTACGCAGACCAGATGATTTTTGAAGGCTTTCGGCCATAATCGACGGCTAGGCCCTCGCATGCCCCCACCCGATCCTGCTGATCTCCGCCTTCGCGTCATCCCGGCCATCGCCGAGGTCGATGCCGCCGCATGGGACGCCTGCGCCAATCCAACCGTCGCCGCGGCTCTTCAACCAAAATCTGAGGAACGCAATCAAATCCAATGTGATTCTCAAGATATCCCGTACAACCCATTCATTTCACATGATTTTCTTCATCGCTTGGAAGCCTCCGGCTCGGCCACGGCGCGGACCGGCTGGCAGCCTCAGCATCTGCTGGCCGAGGCCGCGGACGGCACCCTCGTCGGCGTAGTGCCCTGCTATCTGAAATCGCACTCGCGGGGCGAATACGTCTTCGACCGCGGCTGGGCCGAGGCCTACGAGCGCGCCGGCGGCGAGTACTACCCCAAGCTCCAGGTCTCGGTGCCGTTCACGCCAGCGACCGGCCGGCGGCTCCTGGTCGCGCCCTTCGCCCGGCGCCGACAGAGTGCGCAGCGGGCTGATCGCCGGCCTGATCGAACTCTGCCGCAAGCGCGAGGCGTCCTCGGTCCATTTCACCTTCCTGCCGGAGCCGGAATGCCTGGCGCTGGTCGGGCACGGCTTCCTGCACCGCACCGACCAGCAGTTCCACTGGGAGAACGACGGCTACGCCACCTTCGACGCGTTCCTCGAGGCGCTGTCGGCCCGCAAGCGCAAGACCATCAAGCGCGAGCGGCGCGACGCGCTCGCCCCCGGCATCACCGTGCACTGGCTCACCGGCAAGGACCTGACCGAGGAGGCCTGGGACGCCTTCTTCGAGTTCTACATGGAGACCGGCTCGCGCAAATGGGGCCGGCCCTACCTGACCCGCAAGTTCTACTCGCTGATCGGCCAGAGCATGGCCGACAAGGTCGTGCTGGTGATGGCCAAGCGCGCCGGCCGCTTCATCGCCGGCGCCATCAATTTCATCGGCGGCGACGCGCTGTTCGGCCGCCATTGGGGCGCCATCGAGCACCACCCGTTCCTGCATTTCGAGCTCTGCTACTACCAGGCCATCGAGTTCGCCATCGATCGCAAGCTCAAGCGCGTCGAGGCCGGCGCCCAGGGCGAGCACAAGCTCGCCCGCGGCTACCTGCCGGTCACCACCCATTCCGCCCATTACATCGCCGATCCGGGGCTGCGCCGCGCGATCGCCGACTATCTCGTCCGCGAGCGGGCTTATGTGGAAGCCGCCGGCGAAGAGCTTGCGGCGCTGGCGCCGTTCCGCAAGGATTTGGCCGAGCAGGAACAGGACTAAGGGGAAACCCATGCCGAGCTACGACCCGCAGAACATTTTCGCGAAAATCCTGCGCGGCGAATTGCCCTGCTACAAGGTCTACGAGGACGACAAGGTTCTGGCCTTCCTCGACATCATGCCGCGCGCGCCCGGCCATACGCTGGTGCTGCCGAAGGCGCCGGCGCGGAACCTCCTCGACGTCCAGCCCGACGATCTCGCCGCGGTGGCGGTGGCGGCGCAGAAGATCGCCAAGCGCCGCCATGAAGGTGTTTGCCGCCGACGGCATCACCCTCCAGCAGTTCAACGAGGGCGCCGGCGGCCAGGTGGTGTTTCACCTGCACGTGCACGTCATCCCGCGCAAGGCCGGCGTGCCGATGAAGCCCCCGGCAAGCGAGAAGGAAAAGCCCGACGTGCTGGCCGACCACGCGCTCAAATTGGCGGCGGCGTTGAAGGGCTGACGTCAGCGTCCCGAGGAAATACGTCCCCAGCAGGACCGCGGCCTCGCCGGTCAGCACGCCGGCGAACACCGAGCGCTTGCGTGATCAGGAACGCCGCAAAGCCGAGCACCGCGGCACCGATCCGCACGCTGACCGGGATGCTGGCGAGCGGCCCCGAGGTCGACAGGATCAGTTGCGCCAGCACGCCCGCCAGCATCGCGGTCGCGACCGCCCGCACCCAGACGATGATTTGCGATTTCTCGTCGAGGCCATGCACCAGCATCAGCCCGACCAGCCGCCACACCTCGTTCGGCAGGAAGCCGAACAGGATGAGCGCCAGCACCGGCCCGAAATCCTGCAAGGTGGCGTGCAGCGTGGCGCTCATGACGCGCGCTTCCGTCTGGCTTCGCGCAGGCGATGGACCACATAGGCGATGGTGCCGGCGATCAGGCCGGTCCACATCAGGTCGAGGCCGATCTTCTGCGCCGCCACCACCGGCCCGACCACAAGGCCGAGCGCGAAGGCAAGGCCGTCGAGCAGGGTGCGGCTGTTGCGGGCCGACGACATCAGGATCGCCATCGGCGTGAAGAACAACAGCGCCGCCGACAGCAGCGGCGGCAGCTTCGCCGCGAGCACGAACCCGACCGCGCCGCCGATCACCGCCCCGGACATCAGGCCTATGCCAAGCCCGTTGTAGAAGGCGATGCGGCGCTCCACCGGCATCAGCGGCAACAGCCGCATGCCCTCGACCCAGACGCTGATCGCGGTCAGATGCATCGGCAGGATGAGATCGCGCTGGCGCACGCCCGGGCGCCGCATGGTCGGCAGGATCGCCGCCACCATCGGCAGGAAACGGACGCTCGACAGCGTGACCGCCAGCGCCACCTCGAACAGCGCCGCCGTGGACAGGGTCGAGACCAGGATCACCTGCGCCGGCGCCGCCCAGATCAGCACGGTGGACAATGCCATCCACCAGAAGCTGAAGCCGACCTCGTGGGCGAGCGCGCCCAGGCCGACGTAGTTGCCGACCAGCACGTAGAAGAACACCGAACGGACGGCGGCGATGATGCCGTCGAGAAACACTTGAACGCAACGTGGCGACGATGCGGCTCGGCAGGATCTGCGGCGATCTGTCGAACCGGTCCCATCGGGATCAGCTCAACCAAACACGAGCGCGCCCGCGACCAGCAAGCCTTCGCCGACCACCACGCCGGCAAACGCCGAGCGGCGGATCAACAGAAAGCCGAGGAAGCCGCCGGCCAGCGCCGCAAGCCGCACCGGCAACGGCACCCCGGCGAGCGCGCCCGGCGGGATCAGCACGATGCGCGCAATGACGCCCGCGATCAGCGCGGTCGCGACCCCCCTCACCCACAGGATGATCTCCGACTGCTCGTCGAGCCCGCGGCCGAGCGCGATGCCGAGCCAGCGCCAGACCTCGCTCGGCAGGAAGCCGATGACGATCAGGATGAGATAGGAGTGCAGTTCGGCGCTCATGTTTTCGCGCTCCGCGTCCGCTGCACGCGATGCAGCCGTAGGCAAGCGTTCCGCCGATCACGCCGGTCCACAACAGATCGAACTGCACGTCGCTGAACGCCAGCACCGGACCGATCGCCAAGCCGAGCGCCAGCGCGGCCTTCTCCAGCAGCAGCCGGGCGTTCCGCGCCGTCGAGGTCAAAAACGAGATCGGCGTGATGAACATCGCGGCCGCGCCGAACAGCGCCGGCAGCAGCGCCTGCATGTAATAGCCGACCGCGGTGAACACCGTGCCGAGTGTGAGCAGCGCGAGGCCAATGCCATTGCAGAACGGAATGCGGTGCTCGCGCGGCAAGGTTGGCGCGTGCCGCACCGCCTCGACCCAGACGCTGACCGCCATGAAATGCACCGGCAGCACGAGTTGCCAGGGGCGCGTGTTGTTTCGCTTCACCAGGGGAATGAGCGCAACGACGATCGGCAGGAACCGCACACTCGACAGCGCGACGGCGACCGCGGTCTCGATCAGCGACATGCCGGGCCCGAGGCCGGTCACCAGCACCACCTGCGCCGGGCCTGCCCACAGCAGCGCCGTGGACAGCATGGCCCAACCGACCGAGAAGCCGTAGTCGTGGCACAGCGCGCCGAAGCCGATGTAGGTGGTGATGATGACGAAGGCGAACACCGACGTCGCCGCCCGCCGCACCCCGTAGAGAAATGCGTCGAGCGAGGTGCCGGTTGGCGGCAGGGCGGGTTCGGCCATGCCCCTTGGTCACACGGTGGCGCCAGCCGCGCAACCGTCAACGCCGCTGCATTCATCCCGCGAAATTCAGAACTGAGGCTGATCACCCGCTGCCGGGCGCTTCACCCGGCAGACTCTGCCATGCTATTGCCCGGCGACGACGTAACGGCGCGGACGTGCCCTACACCTTGACCAGCGGCACCTTCGGCACCGTGCCGCCACGTGGCGGGCCGCCGTTGCCGTCGTTGTCCGGACCATCGCTCTTGGGGCCGTGCGGCTTCTTGCGGGCGCCCGGCTTGCGCTTGGCCCGGACGCGCTTCTCCGGGATTTTCTCCGCCTTGGGCGTGATCGGGCCTTCGAGGAACTCGAAGCCGAGCTTGCTGTTGCCGAGTTCGTCCTTGACCAGCACGACGCGGACATGGCCGCCGTTCTTGAGCTTGCCGAACAGCACCTCGTCGGCGAGGCCCTTCTTGATGTGCTCCTGGATCACCCGCGCCATCGGGCGGGCGCCCATCAGTTCGTCGTAGCCGTTGGCGATCAGCCAGCGGCTCGCCTCCTCCGACAGCTCGATGGTGACGTTGCGGTCGGCGAGCTGCGCTTCGAGCTGGATGACGAACTTCTCGACCACCTTGGAGATGACCTCCGGCGACAGATGCGCGAAGGTGATGATCGCGTCGAGCCGGTTGCGGAACTCCGGCGCGAACAGCCGGTTGATCGCCTCGGTGTCGTCGCCTTCCCGCTTCTGCCGGGTGAAGCCGTAGGCCGCCTTGGCCATATCCGATGCGCCCGCGTTGGTGGTCATGATCAGGATCACGTTGCGGAAATCGACCTGCTTGCCGTTGTGGTCGGTGAGCTTGCCGTGATCCATGATCTGCAGGAGCACGTTGAACAGATCCGGATGCGCCTTCTCGATCTCGTCGAGCAGGAGCACGCAATGCGGATGCTGATCGACGCCGTCGGTGAGCAGACCGCCCTGATCGAAGCCGACATAGCCGGGCGGCGCGCCGATCAGCCGCGACACGGTGTGACGCTCCATATACTCCGACATGTCGAAGCGGATCAGATGCACGCCGAGGCTGACGGACAATTGCTTCGCCACCTCGGTCTTGCCGACGCCGGTCGGACCTGAGAACAGGTAGCAACCGATCGGCTTCTCCGGCTCGCGCAGGCCCGCACGGGCGAGCTTGATCGACGCCGACAGCGCCTCGATCGCCTTGTCCTGGCCATAGACCACGGTCTTGAGCGTCTGCTCGAGATGCTGGAGCACCGCGGCGTCGTCCTTCGACACGGTCTTCGGCGGGATCCGCGCCATCGTCGCGATTGTGGTCTCGATTTCCTTGATGCCGATGGTCTTCTTGCGGCGGCCTTCCGGCAGCAGCATCTGCGCCGCGCCTGAACTCGTCGATCACGTCGATCGCCTTGTCGGGCAGCTTGCGGTCATGGATGTAGCGCGCGGACAATTCCACCGCCGCCTTGATCGCTTCGTTGGTGTACTTGAGCTTGTGATAGGCCTCGAAGTACGGCTTGAGCCCCTTCATGATCTCGATCGCATCCGGGATCGACGGCTCGTTGACGTCGATCTTCTGGAAACGCCGGACCAGCGCCCGGTCCTTCTCGAAGTACTGCCGATATTCCTTGTAGGTGGTCGAGCCGATGCAGCGGATGGTGCCGCCGGCCAGCGCCGGCTTGAGCAGGTTGGAGGCGTCCATCGCGCCGCCGGAGGTGGCGCCGGCACCGATCACGGTGTGGATCTCGTCGATGAACATGATCGCGCCCGGATAGGCCTCGATCTCCTTGATGACCTGCTTGAGCCGCTCCTCGAAATCGCCGCGGTAGCGCGTGCCGGCCAAGAGCGTGCCCATGTCGAGCGCGAACACCGTGGCGTTCTTCAGCACGTCGGGCACTTCGCCGTGGATGATCCGGCGCGCAAGCCCTTCGGCGATCGCGGTCTTGCCGACGCCGGCCTCGCCGACGTACAGCGGATTGTTCTTCTGCCGCCGGCAGAGAACTTGAATGGTGCGGTTGATTTCCTGCTCGCGGCCGATCAGCGGATCGATCTTGCCGTCCTTCGCCTTCTTGTTGAGGTTGATGCAATAAGCTTCGAGCGCGTCGCCCTTCTTCTTCGGCTCGCCGTCGCCGCCATTGCCGCCCTTGGCGTCGCTGTCCTCGTCGTTACCGCGCACGCTGCGCGTTTCCGAAAGGCCCGGCCGTTTGGCGATGCCGTGGCTGATGTAGTTGACCGCGTCGTAACGGGTCATGTCCTGCTCTTGCAGGAAGTAAGCGGCATGGCTCTCGCGCTCGGCGAAGATCGCGACCAGCACGTTGGCGCCGGTCACCTCCTCGCGGCCCGAGGACTGCACATGGATCACGGCGCGCTGGATCACGCGCTGGAAGCCGGCGGTGGGCTTGCTGTCCTCGCCACCGTCGGTGACCAGGTTCTCCAATTCGGATTCAAGATAGCTGGCCAGGTTGCGCTTGAGCTTCTCGGTGTCGACATTGCACGCCCGCATCACCGCCGCCGCGTCCTGGTCGTCGATCAGCGCGAGCAGCAGATGCTCGAGCGTGGCGTATTCGTGGTGGCGCTCGTTGGCGAGCGCCAGCGCCCGGTGGAGGGACTGCTCGAGGCTGCGTGAGAAGGTTGGCATTATCGACCTGTCTTCATTTGTATCGGACGCCCTCCCCAGGGCTTTAGTTTTGTTCCAACGGTTCGTCGCTTCTTCAGGTTCCCGGACTCACTTCTTTTCCATGACGCACTGCAAAGGATGCTGGTGTTTGCGGGCAAAGTCCATCACCTGCGTCACCTTGGTTTCCGCCACTTCATAGGTAAAAACGCCGCATTCTCCGATGCCGTGGTGGTGGACGTGCAGCATGATCCGGGTCGCGGCCTCGCGATCCTTGTTGAAGAACCGCTCCAGGATGTGCACCACGAATTCCATCGGGGTGTAATCGTCATTGAGGATCAGCACGCGGTACAGGTTCGGGCGCTTGGTCTGGGTCTTGGTCTTGGTGATGACCGCGGTGCCCGGATTGCGGTCGCCGGCGCGCTTCCTTGTTGTTGTTGTCGTCGTCGCCCGCCGCCCGCACCCCCGGTGCGGTCCGAGGGCGCCCATCGAGGACGCCGGCGAGATTGGTCTTCAGTCCTTGCATGACAGAACGGGCAACTGTTTTCCGACTCCGGCGAAGCCAACGGGCCTCATCATAAGGACCTGTCCGCCGCTCTGCCAGACGGCCAGCTATGCCCCATTCACAGGCAATTGACGTGCCGTTCCTGCGGTCGCAGTTCCCACGACAAAGATAAGGTTCATCGCCCGGAACGCAATCACCGGCAATTTGCCGGCGATTTTTGCCGAAATTTCGATGTTTTCCGCCAAGACAATTGCATGACTGCAAATGATGCTCGAAAAAATACCACAAAACCGCATCGAATAAGCCCTGCGGCCGCCGCAGACTGCGCGCGGTGACAATACCGGGGGTGGATCCGGACCTCTGGCTTTTCCCAGTGCGCAATGCGTCGGCGCGGCGTGATCCAAAGAAAAAGCCCGGCCGAATCGGCCGGGCTCTACGTACTCAGAACAACGCTACTCTACATGCAAAGCTTACTTCGCCGGAGTGGCCTTCGCGACATAGGCCTCGAACGGCTTGTAGGTTTCCTTGGCGAGATCAGCGTAGAGCTCGCCCATCTTGGTCGCCTGCGCGACAAAGCCCTCGTAGGCCGACTTCGCATAGTCGGTCTGGATCTCAATCGCCTTTTCGAAAGACTTCACACCCAACAGCTTCTCCATGACCTTGCTGCCGTCCTCGAAGGACTTCTTCGAATAGTCGGCCACTTCGGTCGCGATCGCCTGGGTCGCCTTCGACAGCGTGCCGAGCGACTTCATCGTCGCGTCCATGCTGTCTTTGCTCATCTTCTGCACGTCTTCGATATTCTTGATCATCGGGGTCTCTCTCTCCGTCCCGCCGCATCCGTGGGATCGATTGGGGGTTACCTGCCTGGACTTAGCGCGCGCTACCGCCCGCATGAGAGGCAATATATTGCACTGCACAAATAAGGCAAGCTTTATTTTGCAACGCACCCAATCATGACGAGGAGCGGTTCAAAATGGGGCATTTACCTTTGATTTATTTAACTTTTTGGCAACCCCACGGACATAGTTTTGAACGATGTGCCGGCTAGGTCACGGTCCGTCCGAAAAATGGGCGAGGCCCGGCCGGCGTGATTGGACAGAACAGGGGTCCTGACTGCCCGGCTGGCGCTGGAACGGGCTGTAAACGGGGAAAGAGTTCATCATGCGTTGCGTACCGGTCGGAGCCTCCCGCAGGCTCCGTTGGGGCTGTTTGAGTCTCGCCGCCATCGTCGCGTTGCTCGCGTTGACCAGCGATCCCGCCGACGCACGCCGCCGCTCCAAGCGCCCTCACGGCAGGCTCGCTTCGATCTCTTCAAGCTACAACCCGCCCTACGCCGCCATCGTGGTCGACGCCAAGGACGGCGGGGTGCTGCACGCTGCCAACCCGGACGCCCCGCGCCATCCCGCCTCGCTGACCAAGATCATGACGCTGTATCTGCTGTTCGAGCGCCTGGAATCCGGCAAGATCGCGCTCGAAACGCAGATGCCGGTATCCGAGGAGGCTTCGAGCCAGGCGCCGACCAAGCTCGGTCTGAAGCCCGGCGACACGCTGAAGGTCGAGGACGCCATCAAGGGCCTCGTCACCAAGTCGGCCAATGACGCCGCGGTGGTGGTCGCCGAAGCGCTGGCCGGCAGCGAGGAAGAGTTCGCCCGCGCCATGACGCGCAAGGCTCGCGCGCTCGGCATGAAGAACACCACCTACCGCAACGCCAATGGCCTGCCGAACGACGAGCAGATCACCTCCGCGCGCGATCAGGCACTGCTCGGCATCGCAATCCAGGAGCGCTTCCCGAAGTACTACCGGTATTTTTCGACGCCAAGCTTCGTCTATCGCGGCAACGCCATGCGCAACCACAATCGTTTGCTCGGCAAGGTGGAGGGTGTCGATGGCATCAAGACCGGCTTCACCCGGGATTCCGGATTCAATCTCACCACGTCGGTCAAGCGCGGCCCCCGCCATATCGTCGCGGTGGTGCTGGGCGGCCGTTCCGGCGCAAGCCGCGACGCGCGGATGCGCGATCTGATTGAGACATACATCGCGCAGGCGTCAACCAAGCCGCCAGCCGCACTGGTGGCAGAGGCCGCAAAGCCTGAGCCCGCGCCCATTCAAGCTGTGAAGCCGCAGCTCGCCTCTGCCGACAGCGCTCAGGTTTCGGTCATCCCTCCGCGCGCCAATGAAGCGCCCGCACCGATCATGCCGGGCTCGAACGCACCGATTACGCCGGTGAAGGTGAAAACGGTAACCGTCAAGCTCGTGCCGCCCAAGAGCGCGGTCACCAACACTGTGACCGCCAGCGTCATGCCCGCCCCGATCGCCAAGCCGGAGGCGACGCACGCCACCGCGTTCGCAGCGCCCACTCCGGACGAGGCGCTGGCGGAAACGCTCGCAGCCGCCGCACCGATCGAGACCACGGCACCATCGGCCTCACCTCCGCCTTCGGCGCGTTCCGGTGTTGTCGGTAAGCTCGCGGCCGTGGCTGTTGCTGCCAAAGAAGCCGCCGTGCCGGCGGCAAAGGCCGAACCGGCACCAACCGCGAAAGTCGTCGCATCCGCCAAGGCCGAGGAATATTACGCCTCGGCCCCGCGCCATACGACCCGGGGCGGCTGGGCCATCCAGGTCGGCGCCTACGAGGACGAGAGCGAAGCCAAGCAAAAAATCAGCGCGGCCAAGACCAAGATCACCGGCGTTTTGCAGAAGGCCGAGCCCTACATCGAGCGCACGGTGAAGGGCGCCAAGACCTACTACCGCGCCCGCTTCGCCGGCTTCGACCGCGATCAGGCCGAGGCCGCCTGCAAGCGCCTCAAGCGTGAAGACCTCACCTGCATGGCGTTGAAGATCTGATCGCTTGGAAGTGCGTTGATGCGTGCCGGAAACCAGAACCGCCGCAGCAGAGCCAAACGGCTGCCACCGGTGCTATTGCCGGGATCGCAGCAGCACCTCCTTGGCCTCGTTGATCTGGGCGGCGAGATAGGTCGAGCCTCCCTGGTCGGGATGCAACTTCTTCATCAGCGCACGATGCGCCCGTTTGATTTCGCCTGCGTCCGACCCCGGCGGCACGCCAAGGACCTGGTAGGCCTGCTCCTCCGTCATCCTGCTGCCGCGCGCGGCTCCCGATCCGTGTCCCTGTCCCGCCGTCGCACCGTCCTGCGCGTGTTCACGCCAACCAGGCTCCCGGCGGTCAAGATAAGCAGCCAATAGCGCGCGGCTGTCAGCGTCGAACTCGGCGAGCAGGCCTAGCAGCGTCGTCAGATCCAGATCGTCGAGCGATGCGCCTTGCAAACGGCCGGCGAGAACGGTGCCGCGCATCGTGCCGCTGTCGTGGTCGAGCTCCATTTCGACGCGCGGCGCCCGCACCCGGGACACCTGCCCCGGGGTCTTCTGCGTGCGCTGGAACCAGCCGGTCGACGCGAACGGTCCCCAACCGAGCAGGCCCAGTCCGGTGAGCCCGAGTGGAATCGCAACCTCAAGATGTCCCCGAAAAAGCAAAAACGCTGCCGCCCCGACCGCCAGGATGCCGCCGGCCGGCCGCAGAACCTTCGCCAGATACTTCGGATCGGCCTTGGAATAGGCGTTGAGGCCCCACAGCACCAGCGCCAGAACAACGATGCCGAAAAACAGTGTCGGCATGGCTATCTCAACTGCGCCAGGAGCTTGACGGCGCCGCTGTTGTGGCGTGCCTTGAGGTCGGCAAGCGCCTTCATGCCGCCGGCGGCATAGGCTGCGACCGCGCGCAACAGCTCGGCGAGCTCATGGGCCGCACTGATGTCGAACCGGCAATAAGCGCCGCGCGACAGCCGCGCGATCTCGCGAAAGGCCCGCTCCGCCACCGCGTCACCACCCTCCTGAAACACGAACGCCGGGACCCCGAGCAGGCCCAGTTGTCCCGCCGCGGCGCAGAGATCGTCGATCGGCTCCTCCATGGCGTCGCCGACGAAGACCAGCGCCTGCACTTTTTTGGCTTCGTTTTCGCGCTTGGCGTGCGCCAGGATTTTTCCGATCTGGGTGTGGCCGCCGCGGCAGTCGATCTTCTCCATCAGCCCGCCGAGCTGGCGCGCATCCGAAACCCAGCGCGAGGCGCGGCATTCGCCCAACCCGCGATAATAAAGGAGCTGAACGTCCAGCCCGCCGATCGCGGCGGTTTCGTTGAACATGTCGCCTTGCAGACGGCAGGCGGTATCCCACATCGGCTGGCGGCTCATGGTGGCGTCGAGCGCAAAGATCAGCCGGCCGCGCTGGCCGGACGGCGAGGCCGGGCCGAGCGATTTCACCTTGTTGAGAAACGCATCGATCTCCGCGCGCGGCGACGCCGCGGCCGGCTGTTTGCCGGTGTCGGTTGAGGCGGGAGTACGGTCTTTCGCCATGGGGCCCGGGAGCGGTTCGAATCCGCCTATAGATGCGCCTTCGCATGCCCGGCGCAATGGCCCGAAAGCCGCAAGGAAAAGGAAGCGTTAGCCTGCCGCCGTCTCCGGGGCGAGGAGGTCAGGCAGTTCCAAGGGCTGGGCCTGGGCCGCAAACCATTCCTGCCGGGCCGCGGCGCGCCGCATGCCGCGCTCGTCGATCGGCAGCTTCAGCGATTTGAGCAGCGTCTCGACTTCCTGCCGGGCGGTCACATGCGACATGCTCGGCCGCGTGCCGAGCGTGCCCTCATCGAGAGTGTCGAGCGCGGTCAGCCCGCGCGGATAGAGCTCGCGGAAGATCACGCGCTCGGCAAAACCGTCCACCGCGCGGAAGCCGAGCCGCAGCGAAAGCTCCTGCAACCCTTCGCCCACCAGACGCTTGTTGCGCGAGCCGAGCATGGACAGCCGGTTGCGCACCACGATCCAGTCGATGGTGGCGTGATCCACCACCCTGCGCTGGCGGCGCGCATCGCTCACCATGTTCGAGAAGTGGCTGGTGCCGGTGACCGCGAAGGTCACCGGATCGACCGTGCCGAGCACGTCGAAATCGACGAAGCTGTCGTTGAGCGGCGTGATCAGCGTATCGGCCATCGAATGCGCGAGCCGCATGAGATAGCTGTCGTGACCCGGCGTATCGATAACGATGAAATCATGGGTGTGTTCGATCGCGTCGATCGCGGAGGCGAAATCGTTGAACTCCGCCGCTTCGTTGTCCGCGACCAGCGCGCCGTCGCTGCGCGATACGCAATAATGCGACGGCAATTCAAGATCGAGCCGGGCGTGCTTCGCCCAGGCCTTACGGTTTTCGATGTAATGGGTGAAGCTCTTCTGGCGCGAAGTCGAGGTCGATCGTGGCGACCCGCTGCCCAGCCTTCAGCAACGCGACCGCGATGTGCATCGCGACCGTTGATTTTCCCGACCCACCCTTTTCGTTGCCGAGTACAACGCAAAAGGCTGAGCGTGGCCGCACGCTACCCTCAACCGACATGGCACTCCTCACAGAGGCAATACATCGGTCCGCCCCCGCTTGCGGTCAAGCTTACCACGTGTTTTGCATAGATTAACGATTAACTTGAACCATGTCGCTAAGACCAAAATCCGCCGCCAAAAAACGCGCGCAACCGCAGGTGCTGCGCAAGCTTGCGCCGCTCCGCGCCTGGATTTCGCGCGCTCGCAGCAACGGGAGAGACCGTCGCGCTGGTGCCGACCATGGGCGCGCTGCACGCCGGCCATCTGGCGTTGGTCCGCCTGGCGCGGCGTCGGGCCGACCGCGTCGTGGTTTCGATCTTCGTCAATCCGGCCCAGTTCGCGCCGAACGAAGATTATGGCAGCTACCCGCGAACCTGGGACGCCGATGTCGATGGCGTTGTCACAACTCGAGGTGGATGCAATCTGGGCGCCGAGCGTCGCGACCATGTATCCGGACGGCTTTGCCACCAAGATCGCGCCCGGAGGGCCGGCGCTGGCCGGACTCGAGGACAAGTTCCGCCCGCATTTCTTCGGCGGGGTCTGCACGGTCGTGGCCAAGCTTCTGCTTCAGGTTGCCCCTGACTTCGCGACCTTCGGCGAGAAGGACTACCAGCAACTCAAAGTCGTCACCGCGATGGCGCGCGACCTCGACATCCCGACGAAGATCCTCGGGCTGCCGACGGTCCGCGAAAAGGACGGCCTCGCGATGTCATCGCGCAACGCCTATCTCTCGGCGAGACGAGCGCGCGGCCGCGCCGACGCTCTATCGCGTGCTGACGGAATGCGCCGCGCGGCTCAAAGCCGGACAATCTGATCGCCGCGACGCTCGCCGAAGGCGAAGCGCAGATCGAAAGCGCGGGCTTTGCCGTGGATTATCTCGAAGCGCGCCACGCCGAGACGCTGGCGCCGATCACATCCATTGCCAATGGGCCGATGCGGCTGCTGGTGGCGGCGAAGACTCGGCCGCACCCGGCTGATCGACAACATCGGGGTTTAGAGCAGACCCAGCTCGCGCAATTCGCGGCGCAGCGGCTCCGGCATATTCGATGTGCCGCGCGCGACGCGGTCCAGATCCGGCGGCGCGTCCTTGTCCGCGAGATAGCGCCAGCCCTGGAACGCGCGATAGGGCCGCGGCCGCACCGGCACGCATTTCGGGTCGAGCACGAGCTTGCAGCGGCCGACGCCCTCCTTGTCGACGAACGGGCGGATATCCAGGATGCGCTCGCGGCACAGGATTTCGCCGCGGATCACCCAGAAGATCGAGCCGCCGTCGAGAATTTCCTCGGCACGCTTGGGCACCATGCGGGTGGTGTGGAAGCGCTCGGGCTTTTTGACGCCGCGCTTCTTCTGCTCGGCAAGCTTGAGCTTGATCCAGTCCTCGAGGTCCTCGATCGAGTCGGTGCCGACGCGAAAGCTTGATCAGATGAAGCGGCATCTCACTTATCCATGGACTCGATGGTCATCAGCTTCGCGCCTTCCGCAACCTGGCTTCCGGCCGCAACCGCAATGCCGGCGACGCGGCCGCCGTGCGGCGCGGTCAGGGCGTGCTCCATCTTCATCGCCTCGACAATGGCCAACCGCTGACCCTTTTCCACTTGTTCGCCGTTGCTCACCAGCAGCGCCAGAACCTTGCCGTGCATCGGGGCCTTGATCTGACCGTCACCATCGGCGTGGTCGAGATCGCCGGAGCCCAGATCGGCGCGGCGGACCACGGTTTGGCGGCCCTGGCGCAGCACGTAGATGGCATCTGCGGCCTCGATTGCGGTGGCATCAAGAGCGGCCGGCACGCCATCCACAGCAACCGTCGGACCGTTTGCGCCATACGTCGACATGAGCGTCAACCGGCTCGCCGTCGACCAGGAGCGGCAGCGTGGTCGCGCGGACGCCGGCAAGCTGGAAACCGTCCGTCGCATCCCAGGGCGAAGCCGGCGCGTCCGGGCGCGCGATCGAGGGTTTCCGCGATCCGGGCGGCCTCCCGCGCCAACAGTTTTGCCGCGCCGAACGCCGCTGCGGCGCGATCGCCGCGCGCCACCGCCGAGCGTGGCCAAATTCCGCTCGATGAAACCGGTGTCGAATGTCCCGGCGCGGAACTCGTCCGCCCGGCAGAGCGCCGCGAGCAGCGCCAGATTGGTGTGGGGGCCGGCGGCAATGGTGCGCTCGAGCGCGGCGGCGAGCTTGTCGAGCGCCGCCTCGCGGGTCGGCGCATGCGCGATCATCTTGGCGATCATCGGATCGTAATAGGGCGTGATCGCGCTGCCCTGCTCGACGCCGGTATCGACACGCACGCCGTCGGGGAATTGCAGCGCCAGCAGCGTGCCGGTCGAGGGCAGAAACCCTCGCGCCGGATCCTCGGCGTAGATGCGCGCCTCGACGGCGTGGCCCTGCAACGGCACGCGCTCCTGCGTCAGCGGCAGCTTTTCGCCCGCGGCAATCCGGAACTGCCATTCGACCAGATCGAGCCCGGTGATCGCTTCCGTGACCGGATGCTCGACCTGAAGCCGCGTGTTCATCTCCATGAACCAGCAGCCGCCGGGCCGCAGCCCGTTCGAACCGTCGGCGATGAACTCAACGGTGCCTGCGCCGACATAGCCAACCGCCTGCGCGGCCTTCACGGCGGCCTCGCCCATCGCGGCGCGCAGTTCTGCGCTCATGCCGGGCGCCGGCGCCTCCTCGATCACCTTCTGGTGGCGGCGCTGCAACGAGCAGTCGCGCTCGTTGAGATGGATGGCGTTGCCGTGCGCGTCGGCAAACACCTGCAACTCGATGTGGCGCGGCGCGGAAACATATTTCTCGATCAGCACGCGGGCGTCGCCGAACGAACTCTTGGCCTCGCGTTGCGCGGCCTCAAGCGCCGCGTCGAAATCCGCGTGCTTGTCGACGCGGCGCATGCCCTTGCCGCCGCCGCCGGCGACCGCCTTGATCAGCACCGGATAGCCGATCTCGTCGGCCTTCTGTTTGAGGAACGCCGGCTCCTGCCGCTCGCCGTGATAGCCCGGCACGACCGGCACGCCGGCCTGCTCCATCAGCGCCTTGGCGCGATCCTTCAGCCCCATGGCGCGGATCGCCGACGGCGGCGGCCCGACGAACACGATGCCAGCCTTGGCGCAGGCTTCCGCGAATTCGGCGTTCTCGGAGAGAAATCCGTAGCCGGGGTGGATGCATTGCGCGCCCGACTGGCGCGCCACGTCGATCAGCCGGTCGATGACGAGGTAGCTCTCGGCGGCGGGCGCGGGACCGATCGGATGGGCCTCGTCGCATTGCCGAACATGGAGCGCGTTGGCATCGGCCTCCGAATAGACCGCGATGGTGCGAAGCCCAAGCCGCGCTGCGGTGCGCGCGATCCGGCAGGCGATCTCACCGCGGTTGGCGATCAGGACTGAAGCGAACATGGCCTGACGGATTAGCACCGCCTGGGGCCGGTTGTCCTTGCGAATGCCCGATCCGAGCGCTGTTCAGCGTGTGGCGTGCGGGTCGTGCCCGGCCGGCTCGGGCGGCGCAACAACCTCTGGCGCAACCGGCGCCGGAGGTGGCGGGGCTGGCTGCGCTCTCCGCTGTGGTGGCAGCGGCGCCGGCGGGGCTGGGTGCGCTGCCCGCTGTGGCGGCGCAGCTGGCGGTGGCGCCGGCGTGGGCTCGCGCGCGGTCTGGCGGCGGGGCGAGGCTGGACGCTTCGAAGCTGGCGCTGGCCGCGGTTCGGCGTCTGGTGGAGCACCAGGCTCCGCGTTCATGATGCTGACCGCCGGAATCGAGTTGGCGGAGGGAAAGTCCAGCTTGGCCGAGCCTGGCGCCCCGGGCGTCGGGGGAACCGACGACAGGCCCGGCGTTCGCAGCCCTGCGCCATTGGTTGTCAGCGGCGCCGGCGCGGATGCCGTCGCAGTCGCGCCAGGGCCATTGGCCGGCCACGCAAGCGCATGCGCGCCGATCGAGGCCTCGAACACGCGGGACTTCATATTGGCGACGACACGCGCGGGGTCGCGCAACAGCCGCAGTTCCGCGCAATCGGCCCCGTTGCAGCCCCGCGTCGTCAGGACGTGAGCCACCAGGCCATAACGATCCGCTTCGAGCCCACGTCGCAGCCGCTCGAACACCGGCTGATAGCTTGGATCGCGATCGGCCAGCGCGGCGCTCGCCGCGAGCAGCGATAACCGGGCGTCGACATAGGCTACGGCGGCAGCGACGGCCTCAGGGCTGGCGAATAGCGGCCTTTCGCAGGCCTCCTCCACCAACATATTCGCCACGGCGTCGAGGCAGCCCAGCGCCGAACCCGATGCCAGCGATCGCGCCGTCAACTCCGCGGCCCGCGCCTCGATGGCGCGGCGTTCGGCGGCCTGATCGTTCCTCATGGAACGCTCCAACAGCGCGTAGGCGAGCATCGTGCCGACCAGCGCAAGCCCGCAAACCCAAAATACGCTCGCCATGCCGCTCTGGCCGGCGCGCCGCACCACGAACCGCACCAAAATTGCCAAAACAACCGCTGCGACGCCCGCGCTGAACACCATCAGCACGAACGTCCCGGTCGCAACATCAAACCCGGAGATCAGATGGCCCGAACCCAACATCATCAACTCACGCGACAGTTTTCGCGCGCCCTTCCGCAATCATTATGCCGCAGCCTCCCAAGCGAGGCCACCCGGAAAAAAGCGAGCGCCCGAACGTGCGCACTGCCACATTTCCGGAAAACACATGCAGGCTGTTATTTCGGCGCGAAATCGCCAGCATTAACCACGTTGGTCGAGCGCGATGTCTGTATGGCTGTGCGCAGGGAGTTTCAGGTTCCGCCCGGCGCGCGATAGGACGGCGCCAAATCGCTCGCGGCGGCGAACGCGCCCTTGGCTTCAATTGAGGTCATCGCCAGCGTGGTTCGCAGATCGCTGACGCCGCCAGTCGCCGCCGCGGACAGCAGCACAGCCGCCATCTGCGTCTCGCTTGGCGCTTCGACGACGGTGAGGAAGTCATACTCGCCGAAGGTCATGTAATAGCTCATGACACGGCCTCCGACCCGGGCCACGTGCCGGGACAGCGCCTCGTAGCGGTCCTCCGGCTTCACGATCATGCCTTTGATGGCCTCGCGGGTGTAACGCCCCTGGGTAATATAGATCGGCATGGTCTTCTCCTCATCCTCAGTCGCCGCGCTGGCGATGCTATGTCGTCGAACTCAATCGATAAATTCCCGGCACTGTGTTGCTGACTTCCGGCCACGCAGCAATCTCTGCGATTTCGATCCTACTGCTGCGGAACCAATCCCGGTCCAGGCGTTTTCGGCGCGGGACGATGATGTCGGAACTCTTGGGAGGCCATCATGCGCGTGCTGTTCGGAATTATTCTTGGCGTGGCGCTGACCGTCAGCGTTGCCTTTATCTCGGACACTTGGACGACAGGTCCGGCCACGACCACCGGTTCGGGCTCCGCAACCGCAGCGCACCGCCAGATGGTCAACTGGGACGTGGTCGGCGACAACATGCGCATCGCGCAGGAACGTGCGCGCGAGGCTTGGATGAAGCTTTCCCATAAAATTACGAGTTGACGGCAAAGGCCGCCCGCGCGTCGAATCAAAAACGGGCCCGATTGCGGGCCCGTTCTCATTTCATCGCTCGATTTATGTCTAGCGCTCGCGATCGAGCTGGCTTTCTTTCGCCACCCGCTCGAACGCCTCGCCGGTGCTCTTGATCCGATACTGATGTTCATCGCCTTCCGGCGGCAAAAGCTTCACGATCTTGAACGATCCGCTCGCGCCGAAACGGCCAAACGGGCCGGACGTGTAGCGGACGTTCTGACCGATCGTATATTTGTGAATTTTTAACAACGGAGCCTCCCGTCACCCTGACTCAACCACCCCACCGACGGCATCCATTTTTCCCTGAATGTCCGTTCACGAATTATAGCAGTTAAAACTCACGGGATGGTGTGAAAAATGAACCAGCGATGCATGCCGCCCATGCGCCGCTGTAGATCGTAGATTTAGTAACGTTCACAGCATTCTAGGGCGATTTTCTAAGCTTAATTCGAGGCGATCCTGGCGTCGCCGCCGAGCGGCTAAAACGGCCTCATCGCCGTGCTCCATCCAGGCTTATCCAAGAACTTAACCGCTCACCGGACTGTGAACGGGAACCGAGCGTCAAATCCGAATTCGGCCATTCCGGCGCGCTAGACACGATACAATCCGCTCCTCCCGTCGGAGCCGTATCAAAACACGGAGACCCGCATGGAACGGCTGCATTTCGCCTGCCCTCACACACAGCAGGACATCGACGTCGGCATCGACAGCGAACTCAACACACTGCTGCGTATCCGGAACAAACATGTGCTCGCGCGCTGCCCGGTTTGCGGCGAGCGTCACGAATGGGAGGTCCGTGAAGCGAGATTATTGCAAGCCGCTTGAGCGGCCCGCTAATGGTTCCGAGCTTTTGCTTTTGTGGGCCGGTCACCCTCCTCCGGATGCCGGAGCGCGGCCGAGATTTCCCGCTTGCTGAGCTGAGTGCCGTCATCGCCTTCGATCAGCAGAGCGACCCGGCCGCCGTCGTTGACGTGGCGAGCCCAGCCGAGCGCTTCATCGAGCAGGCCGAATTCCTTGTAGAGCCAGCGCTCCTTTTCCATCGGCGGAACGGCTTCGGTGCCCGGCGGGCCGCTGTAAACCCTGTAGGTCATATCGCATCTCCTGTCACATGAGATGGCAGAGCCTCCGATCCGCATCGGAGGCTCCCCGCACCATGTCAAATTAACGGCAGTTGCGACGGTTTGTTCCGGCACGCGCGTCGCGCAAAGAGAAGCCTGCCCGCCGGGGTCCCGGATTTCTTGTTGCCGCGCCAGCAACCTTGGCTCAGAACAATTCAACCCAGGGCCGAAGTTCCACCTCCGCGGACCACGCGCTGTGCGGCTGGTGGATGATGTGCAGATAGGTCGCGGCGATGGAGGTCGGATTGAGCAGGCTCGCGGTTTTGCCCGCCTGCTCCTGCCGCCGCTCGCTCTTGATGCCGCCGTCGATGATGATATGCGCGACATGGATCCCCTTCGGGTGCAGCTCCCGCGACATGCTCTGCGCGAGGCCGCGGAGCGCGAACTTGCCCATCGCGAACGCTGCCGATTGCGCGTAGCCCTTGACGCTGGCGGAGGCCCCGGTGAACACGATGCAGCCGTGCTTCTTCGGCAGCATGCGCTTGACCGCCTGCTGACCGACCAGGAAGCCGCCGAAGGCAGAGGTCATCAGGGCTTTCTCGACCTCGGCCGGATCGAGCTCGGCGATCGGCCCGCGGGTGCGATAGCTCGGATTGTAGATCACGATCTCCGGTGCACCGAACGAGCCATCCAGGTCATTGAACAGTTTCTCTACGTCAGTGCGCTTGCTGGCGTCGCAGGCAAAGGTGCTGGCGCCGATCTCCTTGGCCAGGCCATCGAGGTCGGTAGGCGTCCGCGCCGCCAGCGCCACCTTGATGCCTTCGGTGGCGAGCACCCGCGCCAGCGCCGCGCTGAGGCCCGATCCCGCGCCCACGATCAGCGCGGTGTTGAACTTCACAGTGGGCATCGCAAGCCTCCCAAATCTGGTTGAAACAAGCCGTTGAAGCGCCATTGCCGTGGCGTCGGTCCGGGAGGCACAATAACGCAAAGCGCGGGGGTGAACGATGCGGGCGGCCTATTACGAGAAGAACGGAGCGGCGCGCGACGTTCTGACCGTTGCCGAGGTCGACACGCCTAAGCCGGGCCCGGGCGAGGTGCGCGTCAAACTCCGGACGTCGGGGGTCAACCCGTCCGACGTCAAAGCGCGCGAGGGCCGCACCCGCAAGCTCAGCTATCCGCGCGTCATTCCGCACAGCGATGGCGCCGGCGATATCGACATGGTCGGCGACGGCGTGGCGGCCTCCCGCAAGGGCGAGCGGGTGTGGATCTGGAACGGGCAATGGAAGCGCCCGTTCGGCACCTGCGCCGAATACATCGTGCTGCCGTCGGCGCTGGCGTCGCCGCTGGCGGCGTCCGCGAGCTACGAGGCCGGCGCCTGCCTCGGCATTCCGGCGATGACGGCCTATCACGCCGTCGCGGTGGCCCAAGTGGGCAAAGGCTCCAAGGTTCTGATCACCGGCGGCGCCGGCGGCGTCGGCCACTACGCCATCCAGTTCGCCAAGGCGCGTGGCGCCACGGTGCTGACCACAGTGAGCTCCGAGGCTAAAGCAGCGCTGGCCCGGCAGGCCGGCGCCGACCACACCATCGACTACAAGCGCGACAACGTCGGCGAGCGGGTGATGGCGGCATGACCGGCAAGACTGGCGTCGATGCCGTGATCGAGATGGACCTCGCCGCCAACGCCAAGCTCTATCCGGCCGTGCTGCGCCCGCGCGGCCACATCGTGGTCTATGGCACCGGCAGCGCCGAGGCGACTATTCCGGCGCAGCCGTCGCTGGTCAACGCCATGAAGATCGAGTTCGTCTATGTCTATGAGTTGACCGCGCCGGAGCGCGAGGCGGCGGTTTCCGCCATCAACCGGATGCTGGAGAACAAAACCCTCATCAACAATGTCGCCTTGACCTTGCCGCTCAGCGATATCGCCGCCGCGCACGAGGCGGTGGAAGGCGGTAAGATCATGGGCAATGTCGTCGTCACCCTATGAACGTTCGATTCTGAACATGCCGGGAGGAATTTCATGCTTCGTTTGTTCGCGCTCGCGGGCCTTGTCATGACCGTGACAGGTGCCGCGCTTGGCTCGCAGCCGGCGCAAGCGCAAAACGCCACGCTCTACACGGTCACTTATATCGAGGTCGGGCCGGTGCTGGCCAAGGTCGGCGCTGTCGCGCTGCACGCCTATCGCGACGCTGCACGCAAGGACGCCACCAGCCTCGACGTGTTCCAGCGCATCGACCGGCCGAACCAGTTCGTCATACTCGGCGCCTGGGCCGACCAGAAGGCGTTCGAGACGCACACCGCGGGCGACGCCGCCAAGAAGCTGAACGAAAAGCTTGCCACGATGCTCGCCTCGCCGACCGACACCCGCCAGCACAATGGTCTGTCGGTCGCGCCGGCCAAGGCCGGCAAGGACGCCATTGTCGCCGTCACCCACGTCGATGTCATTCCGCCGGAGAAGGACAACGGCGCCAACGCGCTCGAGCAGCTCGCCGATGGCAGCCGCCGGCACGCCGGCAATCTGCAATTCGACGTCTGGCGCCAGACCAACCGGCCCAACCACTTCACCGTGGTGGAGGCCTGGGCCAACCGCGGCGCGTTCGACGTTCACGAGATGCAGAAAGAGACACGCGAGTTCCGGATGAAGCTCGGGCCGATGTCTGGCGCGCTCTACGATGAACGGCTCTACAAGGTCCTCGTTCGCTAGGTGCCTTTGCCGCCGGCGAATGGCGCCCTGTGAGGATACGAAGGGTGCCTGGACCGCGGCGCGTGTATAGAGGCGCCGTCGCCCTCGCACCCACGGCCGGTCCAGACGTGCTGTCAGCTCCTTCGCGTCTCTGTTGCCCTTCGTCTTTGCGCTGCTGTGGGCGTCGTCGTATATCGCCGCCAAGATCGGCCTGATCGACGCCACGCCCTTTGCCCTCGTCGGCGCAAGGCTTTCGATGGCGGCCGTCGCCGCCGCGCTGCTGATCACCGTGACGGGACGCACCTGGCCGGGCCGGACGTCCTGGCCGTTTCTGCTGCTCGGCGGCGCGCTGCTGCACGGCTTCGGCCTGTCGCTGACGCACGCCGCGCTGGTCGCGGTCGATGCCACCCCGACCGCGCTGGTGCACGCCTTCCATCCGATCCTGACCGCGGCGCTCGGCACCGTGCTGCTGCACGAGCGCTTCGCGCCGTGGCAATGGTTTGGGGTGGCGCTTGGCTTTATTGGCGTGCTGCTCGGGGTGCCGCTGTCGCTCGGCACCGGCAATCTGGCGCTGCTGGGGCTGAGCCTGTTCGGCCTCACCGCCGGCACGCTCATCCTCAAGCGGTTCTGCGCCGACGTGCCGCCGTTTCCATCCACCGCCGTGCAATTGATCGGCGGCGCGCTGGCGTCGATGCTGCTGATGCTTTTCTTCGAGACGCCGCACTGGCACTGGACCTCGCACTTCGCCGCCGCGCTGGCCTGGAACACCCTGGTCATGTCGATCCTCGGCATGGCGATCTACAACGTGATGCTCGACCGCCACGGCGCCGGCCGGGCCTCGTCGGGCTTCTTCGTTGTGCCAGGCGCTTCCGCGCTGATGGCCTTCGTGCTGCTGAACGAGCACTTGTCGGCCATGGCGATCGCGGGGCTCGCCGCCTCAACTGTCGGCGTCGTGCTGGTGTGGTGGCGGCCGGCGGCCCGGTGAGCGCCGGAACTTTTCGGATTCTGCTCCGTTACCCCACCGATTTCGGCTTGTAACGACGGAGGATGACATGACGTTCGGTAAAGGCGCGCTGCTGTGGCTGATCGGAGTTCCGCTGCCGATCATCCTTCTGTTGGCGCTGTTCTGGCATAACTGACACACGGCGACACGAATTCGCGGCCTGGCGCACAAATGCGCTCCGGGCCGCGTTCGATATTTCGCACTCCGCATGTCTCGGCTACATCCGGAACACCCCAAACCGCGTCCTTCGTATCGGCGCGTTCAGCGCCGCCGAGAACGACAGCGCCAGCACGCGCCGCGTCTCGCTCGGCAAAATAATGCCGTCGTCCCATAGCCGCGCGGTGGCGTAATACGGATTGCCTTCGTTTTCGTATTGCTCGCGGATCGGCGCCTTGAAGGCGTCTTCGTCGGCGGCCGACCAGGTCTTGCCGTCGGCCTCGATGTTGTCGCGCTTGACGGTTGCCAGCACCGAAGCCGCCTGCTCGCCGCCCATCACCGAGATGCGCGCGTTCGGCCAAGTGAACAGGAACCGCGGCCCGTAGGCGCGCCCGCACATGCCGTAGTTGCCGGCGCCGAACGAGCCGCCGACGATCAGCGTGACCTTGGGCACCTGCGCGCAGGCGACCGCCGTTACCATCTTGGCGCCGTCCTTGGCGATGCCGCCGGCCTCGTAGTCGCGGCCGACCATGAAGCCCGAGATGTTCTGCAAAAATAGCAGCGGGATGCGGCGCTGGCAGCACAGCTCGATGAAATGCGCGGCCTTGAGCGCACTCTCCGAGAACAGGATGCCGTTGTTGGCGAGGATGCCGACCGGGATGCCGGACAGGTGCGCGAAGCCGGTGACCAGCGTGGTGCCATACAGCGCCTTGAACTCGTCGAACTCGGAGGCGTCGACCAGGCGGGCGATGATTTCGCGGGCGTCGTATTGCTTGCGCGCATCGGCGGGCACGATGCCGTCGAGCTCCGCCGCCGAAAAGTTCGGCTCGCGCGGCGCGAGCAGCGGGATGTCGACGTTCTTCTTGGTGTTGAGGTTGGCGACGATGCGGCGCGCGAGCGACAGCGCATGCGCGTCGTCGGCCGCCATGTGATCGGCGACGCCGGATTTCCGGGCATGGACGTCGGCGCCGCCCAAGTCCTCGGCCGAGACCACCTCGCCGGTCGCAGCCTTCACCAGCGGCGGGCCGCCGAGGAAAATGGTGCCCTGCCCTTTCACGATGATGGTCTCGTCGCTCATCGCCGGCACGTAGGCGCCGCCGGCGGTGCAGGAGCCCATCACCACCGCGATCTGCGGAATGCCGAGCGAGGACAAGCGTCGCCTGATTGAAAAAAATGCGGCCGAAGTGCTCGCGGTCGGGAAACACCTCGGTCTGGTGCGGCAAATTGGCGCCGCCGGAATCGACCAGATAGATGCACGGCAGCCGGTTCTCGCGAGCGATCTCTTGCGCCCGCAGATGCTTCTTCACCGTCATCGGATAGTAGGTGCCGCCCTTGATGGTCGAATCGTTGCACACGATCACGCATTCGCGGCCCTCGACCCGGCCGATGCCGGTGATCAGACCGGCGCCGTGGATGGCGTCGTCGTAGAGGCCGTTGGCAGCGAGCGGCGACAATTCCAGGAACGGCGAGCCGGGATCGAGCAGCCGCATGACGCGGTCGCGGGGCAGAAGCTTGCCGCGCGAGACGTGGCGCTCGCGGATGCGCTGCGGGCCGCCGGCCGCCGCTTCGGCGCGCCGCTTTTGCAGCTCATCGGCGAGCGCCGCGCATGCGCGCGGCGTTGGCGGAAAACTCCGCCGAACCCGTATCGATATTGGATGCGATCGGCAACCGAATCCCTCCCGTGCGCAACTATACGCGTTGCACAAAGCTGATGTGAACGGCTCTTCAGACTGGAACCAAAACGAAAGTTCCGGAAAAGCGGAACGGATTGTGGCCCGCAACGTTGCCATGCCTGACCGATGAATTCGGCCACGAGGGGCCACCCAGAGGAGACGTTGAAATGAAGAAATCGCTTATGGCGACGGTTGCGGCCGTTGCACTCATCGCAGGCGCCAGCATGGCGTCGGCGGCGGAAGGCGCCAAGGAGCAGCCCGGCGTCAAGGCCGGCGCTGCGGTCAAGGCCGAGCCCGAAATGAAGAGGGGCGCCGACATCAAGGCTGGCGCCGAAACGAAGGGCAAGGCCGAGACCACCGGCGCGGGCGTCGAAAGCAAGTCCGAGATGAAGTCCGAGCCAAAGGCCGAAATGAAGGCCGAGCCCAAGGCCGACATGAAGGCGGACAGCAAGACCAACGCCGACAAGGCCAAGCCTTCCACAACCGGCCAGGCTTCGGAGCAGAAGGCCGCGCCGGCTGCGAAGTCGAGCGCGAGCGACAGGCGGCTCCGCCGCAGCGACAAGGCGGCTCCGGCCGCGAAGTCGGCGGCCGACGAGAAGGCGGCTCCGGCGGCCAAGCCTTCGGCCCAGAGCACCACCACGACACCCAGCTCACAGGCTGGCGCTTCGACCACCAGCTCGCAGACCGGTGCCGCGGTGTCGCTGACCCCCGAGCAGAAGACCCAGGTCCGCACCACGGTCCTGCAGTCGAGCAGCGCGCCGAAGGTGTCGCGCAGCTCGATCAACTTCAACATCAGCGTCGGCACGGTGGTCCCGCGCAGCGTCCACTTCGTGACGGTGCCGGACACACTCGTGCGGATCCATCCGGCGTGGCGCGGCTACAGCTACTTCATCGTGGATGACGAGATCATCATCGTCAATTCGCGGACGCTGCAGATCGTCGCCATCCTCACCGTCTAAGGTTCGACTGCTGCGACCAATCGAAGGGCGGCCCGGTCGGCCGCCCTTCGGCTATATTGGCGGCATGGCACGCAAGGATGAAATCAGCGCCGGTCTGTTGGCCTATCGCCGGCGTGATCAAATCGAAGTGTTGCTGGCGCATCCCGGCGGGCCGTACTGGGCGCGCAAGGACGACGGCGCCTGGACCATTCCCAAAGGCCTGGTGCGGCCGGACGATCTGCTGACCGGCGCGCTCCGCGAATTCAAGGAAGAGACCGGATTGACCGCGCAAGGGCCGTTCGTGCCGCTCCAGCCGGTCCGGCAGAAGAGCGGCAAGACCGTGCACGGCTTCGCCTTCGAAGCCGATCTCGACCTGTCGGCATTCTCCAGCAACTCATTCGAGATGGAATGGCCGCCGCGCTCAGGCCAGAAAAAGCAGTTCCCGGAGATCGACCGGATCGGCTGGTTCGGTCTGCCTGCGGCGATGAAAAAGATCATCGCCTACCAGCAGCCGTTCCTGATCGAGTTGCAGGAGAAGCTGACCTAAGCTCTACGCCCGCACCTCTTATTGCACGAAGACGGTGCGGGCCTACGCCCGCACCTCCTGCCGCTGGAACGCGATATAGCCGATCACGTAAAGCAGGATCGTGCCGGCGATGAGGCTGACGATCTGCGGCCAGGCCTGCTGGATGCTTTCGTTCAGCGGCAGCGGCGAGGCAATGCGGCCCTGGAATTGCGCGAGCAAAGTCGTCATCGACTGGGCGTCGGGATTGAGCAGCGCCACCAGCGCCTCGCCGTAAAGCGTGCCAGGCGACAGCCGCGACAGGCCCTGCTGCCACATCAGCGTATCCGGCGTCGGCAGGCCGAGCTGGGCAAAGCGGATGTCGGATGGCGAGATCGCTTCGCCGATCATCTGCGCCAGCGCCGGCCATAACAGCGCCAGAAACAGCCAGACGCCGAGCGCGATCAGCGCCGCGGTCGCGGTCGAGCGCACCAGGATCGACAGCAGCATGGCGAGCGCCAGCCAGACGCCGGCATAGGCGATGGTGACAAGCAGGAAGACCAGCAACCGGCCGAGCTCCTCGCCGCTCGGCGGAATGCCGAGACGGATGAGGCCAAAGCCGATGACCAGGAGCCAGAGCGTGACCAGGCAGATCGACAGGGTTGCGAGGCCCGCCAGGAATTTTCCGAACAGCAGCGCATCGCGATAGATCGGCTGCGCCAGGATGCGCGACATGGTGCGGCGGTTGTATTCGCCGTTGACGGAATCGAAGCCGAGCCCGATCGAAATCAGCGGCACCAGGATGCTGAGCACCAGCACGAACGACAGGAGGCTCTGGCCCGGCGGCGCGAACAGCCGCAGGAACAGGAACGGGTCCTCGGCCGTGGTGTTGCGGATCTGCTCGGCGGCGAAATAGACCACCGCGGCGCCGAACAGCAACACCAGCAATTCCAGCACCAGCATGCGCGCGCTGGTGAGATGATCGAACAGCTCGCGGAAGAACACCACATTCAGTCCGCGCCAGGGAGAGCCTTCACGCCGCATTTTGCGTCCCCTGCCAGTTCGGATGGGTCTGGAAGTAATGGTTGTAGATGACGTCGAGCGACGGCTCCTCGACGAGCAAGCTGCCGCAGCTTTCCGCCGGCGTTGACCACGACGGCGGCGGCCTCGGCGCGGATGTCGCGCTCGGCCAACAGCCGATAGCGGGTCGGGCCGGACTGATCGACCGCCTTCACGCCCGCCATCTCGGAGAACTTTTCGGCGAGCCCCTCGCCGTCGGCCTCGACCTCGACGTTGTAGCCGCCGCCAAGCACCTGGCGCGCCAGCTCCGGCACGGTACCGATCAGCGCGATATGGCCGGTCTGGAACAGCGCCACCCGGTCGCACACGCTCTGCACCCGCTCGAGCAGATGCGACGAGATCAGCACAGCGACGCCGTCATGCTTGAGCGAGCGGATCATTGCCAGAAGCTCGGCGGTCGCCTGCGGGTCGAGGCCGGACGTCGGCTCGTCGAGAATGGCGATCTGGGCATCTTTCATCAGGATTTCGGCAAGTCCCAGCCGCTGCCGCATGCCGCGCGAGTACGTCGCGACGCGCTGGTTGGCGACGTCGGCGAGGCCGACGCGATCAAGCGCACCCATGACGCGCTTTTCGCGCTCCGCCGCGTCGAAGCCGATCAGGGCCGCGGTGTAGCGAAGATTGTCCGCCGCCGTCATGTGGTCGTAGAAGCCGACCGAGTCCGGCAGATAGCCGACTTGGCGTTTGACCTGCAGCGGATCGCGGACCGGATCGTGGCCGAGCACGCTGACAGTGCCGCTCGTGACCTCGGTCAGGCCCAGCATCATCAGGATGGTGGTGGTCTTGCCCGAGCCGTTCGGTCCCAGCAGGCCGAAGATCTCGCCGCGCGCGACAGTGAACGAAATCCCGTTCACCGCCACGGCGCGGCCGTAGCGCTTGGTCAGGCCTTGGGCCTCGATGACGGTGTCGCTCATCGCCGTCCGAACCGCGCCACGGCGCCGACCAGGATCAGCAGCGCGATGGCGATGATGCCGGCGCCGGCGATGCCCCACAGCGTCGAGGTCGAGACCGCGACGCGGAACTGGGTCGAAGCGGTTTCGCCGCGCGACGTGGCGGTGAAGGTCGGCGCGTAGTCGCCGGCAATCGCCTTCTCCGGCGGCGTCACCCGCACCTGGGCTTCCTTGTTCGTTCCGGGCGCGATCGCATCCAGCGTCTTTGGCTCGAATTCGATCTTCCAGCCGCTTGGCGCGCTGCTCGAAAGCGCGATCTCGTCGGCCGGCGCGGTGCCGTTGTTGGTGACGACAATCGGGATCGCCGTCTGCTTGCCGGCCTCGGCGCGGCCGGACAGCACGCCGTCGCGGCCGGCGATGCTGAGCTGCGGCTGACCGGTGATCTCCAGCGCAACCGAAGTGTCGGCGGAGGCGTCCTCGGCCGAAGCCTTGACCGAAACCGGATAGCGGTTGGCGCCGGTGGTGCTCGGCGGCCGGACCTTGAGCTTCACGGTCTTGGACTGGCCGGCGTCGATCGGAATCGAGCTCAGCTCCTGGCTGCCGTACTGCTCGGTGAAGCTCGTCTCGAAATTCCGCGGCGCCTGAGCGCCGAGGCTGACCACGAGGTTGCGGCCGCTGTCGTTTTTGATTTCCATCTGGAATTCAAAGCTCGACTTCGACGTGCCGCGGAGCGACGGAAGCTGCGCCTTGATGGTGAGCTTGGCCGGCAGATCCTTGGCGAGCGTGACCGCGACCGGCAGGGTGACCTGGGTGCTCTGGCCCTTGGCGGTCACTGTTAAATTCTGGGTGGTGCCCATCGCGGCGTTCTCGGGCACGTCGAGACGGAGCTGCAGCGCGGTGCTGTCGTCGCTCGCCACCATCGCGGCCGCGACCGGCTGGCCGCCGCCGAGCAGCGTCACCGTCCATCCGGCTGGCGCGCCCTCAACCGAGAGCGCGAAGCGTTCGGGCGGCTGCCCGTAATTGCGCAGCTTGCAGATTAACGGTGGTGGTGGTGCCGGGTCGCACCGTGATGGCTGGATAGTCGGTGAGCAGAAACAGGCCCTTCACCGATGGCGGCGTGGCCTGCGCACCCGCCGGAACAGCGGTCGCAACAGCCAACAGCACAAGCGATAGGATGGCAGCAAACAGTCTCATGGCGATATCTCCCGGCCGCAAACCACATTGGACCGCAGGAATCGCCCCCGTCCCGAGGTCGTCCGGTGGCCCGAACGAGTCTGGACTGGGGCATTGTTTCCCCGATCATGACGAAATCCGGGCGAAGAGAACGGATTTTCATGCGGTTTGGCAAGCCTCCCTGCGACAAAAGGCCTATCTTACCGATGGCCGCGACGACCGGGCGCACCCTGCAGCAGTCAGTTTCACCCGGAACGCGGCAGCGGGGCGGCACGTTGATAGATTGGAATGGAGGCCGTCATGATCGGAGCAGATCGCGTGGCCCTCGTAGGCTGGCTCTGGTTCGGCGTTTGGATCGGAGCCGGCAATTTGGTTGGCCGCTTGGTTGAAATGCCCGGCACCGGAATGGTGCTGGGATTCCTGCTGGCATTGGTCACCGTGCCGACGTGGCCCTGGGTCCTACCGCAGCGCATCGACGACTGGATGTGCGACCCCCGCGCGTAACGGAACGGGTTCCCGCCCTTGAAAGTTATTCGCGCTAGGAGGTCGTCACATGGGACGCCGTGTCGTCGTCGTGGCCGGGCTGTGGTTCGCGTTCTGGATGATCCTGGCCGCGGCCATCGGCGGTTGGATGGCCGATCCCGCCAACCGCTCGAACGGAATCTATTTCGGCTTCTTCAACGGCGCCTGGTGGGCTCTGCTGACGAGCTTCGCTTGGCCGTGGATCATGCCGGTCGCGATCGACCGGTGGATGTATCGCTCTGAGCTCGGTTAGACTTTCAGAACCTGTGGCCAATCGACCTCGTCCTCGGCCAGCACCCACGGCTCCTTGACCGCGGCAGTTTCCCACTCCCGCCACGCCGGCAGCGCCCGCATCGCAGCCATATAGGCGCGCGCCGCCGCATCGACCTCGACATCGTAGGTATGAAACCGCGCCACCACCGGCGCATACATGGCGTCGGCGGCGCAGAACGGGCCGAACAGGAACGGCCCGCCAGCGCCGTAGCGCGTGCGGCAGTCCGCCCACATCGTCTCGATGCGCCGGACATTGGCCACGGCTTCGTCATTCAGTTCGCGCTTCTTGACCGGCCGCCACATATTCATCGGGCAGGCGCGGCGGAGCGGCACAAAGCCCGCATGCATTTCCGACGAGATCGCCCGCGCCTCCGCCCGCGCGGCGGGGTCGGCCGGCCACAGCCGAGCGGCGGGAAATCGCTCGGCGAGATATTCCAGGATCGCCAGCGATTCCCAGACGTGAGTACCGTCGTCGTCCAGCGCCGGCACCTTGCCAGTGCCGGAGAGTTTCGACACGCGCGACTTGAAGTCCGGCGCGTCGAGCGAAATCACCACCTCGTCGAAGGCGATGCCCGCGACCTTCATGGCGATCCAGGGCCGCAACGACCACGACGAATAGTTCTTGTTACCGATAACAAGTGTAAGCGCCAAGCCTGCCCTCCTAGCTTTGCTTGAGCATGATTCCTACCGCCGCGCTTTCACGCAAATAGCGACGGCATCGATCCTTCCGCGCCCGGTCGGGCGGCAGAGCGCGCTATATTCGGTCGGATAGACAGCCAGCGTGCGGCCCGGGCTGCAATAGGCGTTGAGCAAAACCTCGTCATTGGCGCATTCGGCGATGCAATTGCCTGTCCCGCAATCACCGTGAACCACACGGACAGCGGCATCGCCGGTCGCGCCGCGCGGCCCGGCCGGCCCAACCGGACCGGCCCGCGCTCTCCTGCCGGGCCGGTCAGCCGTTGAATTTCGGCGGCGGTCAAAGTCCGTTGCACCGGGGCATTCGGCGCCCGCAGCATGACCAGCACGAAGGTCGCAATAAACCCAATCAGGCCAATGATGCTGAACGCACCGAGCAGCCACACTTCGGCTGCCGACCAGAGTTTCTTTCGCTCCAGCCCAGCAACGGGTTTGGTCGGTTCCGCAGCCGGTGCGGCGCTGGCCGGCTCCGCGGCCGGGACGGACACGGCCTCACTTGCTGCGGCAGTGGGCGGCTCGTCGTTCCTCATCATGCCTTCGGCTTCGGAGGTTCCGGCGCCTCGACCGGTCCACCGGCGTTCTTCCAGGCACCGAAGCCGCCGCGGATGTGGGCGACCGGCTTCAGCCCCATGCGCTGCGCCGCCTGCGCCGCCAGCGCCGAGCGCAAGCCCCCGGCGCAGAAGAAGACGAAGCGCTTATCCTCGGCGAACTTCGGCTTGTGATACGCGCTCGCCGGATCGATCCAGAACTCCAGCATGCCGCGCGGGCAATGGAAGGCGCCCGGAACCTTGCCGTCGCGCTGGAGCTCGCGCGGATCGCGGATGTCGACCAACACCACATCATCACGGCCGTGCAGCTTGATGGCGTCCTCGACCGACAGGTTCTCGATCTCGCGTTCGGCCGCTTCGACCAGCGATTTGGCGCTGGTGGTGATGTTCTGGGGCATGGGGGTCTCCGTTGGCTCGGATGGTGGCAGACCCATCAACCAAACGCTAGACTCCGAATATGCCGCTGTTTTCGACTATCGATCTCGTAGCGCTGGCCTGGTTTGTCGAGCGCCTGGGCGATCTATTCCGCCATCTTGTCGCTTACTGAGAAGCGCAGGCAGGGTCTTAATTCCGAGATGAACCGCTACCGCGACGTCTGGATGTTTCAGATGCTGGGACGCGACATGCGCATGGTCGACGCCCAGATCGTGGCGGCCTTGCAGAACGGCACGGCATTCTTCGCCTCCACCTCGCTGATCGCCATCGGCGGTGCGCTGACGCTGCTGCGCTCGTCCGACGTGATCCTTGAGGTGGTCGCGGCTCTGCCGTTCGGCGTCAAGATGACCCCCGTGCAATGGGAGGCGAAGACGATGGGGCTCGCCATCATCTTCGTCTATGCGTTCTTCAAGTTCGGCTGGGCCTACCGGCTCTACAATTACGTGGCGATCCTGGTCGGTGCCACGCCGCCGGCCAAGGACAAGGACACGCCGGAGGCCAAAGCCCATGCCGAGCGGGTCGGACGGCTATGCGAAGTCGCCGGCCGGCACTTCAACCGCGGCCAGCGCGCATTCTTTTTTGCACTCGGCTATCTCGGCTGGTTTATCAGCCCGTGGCTGCTGATGGTGACGAGCGTCGCGGTCGCAGTGATCCTGTGGCGGCGCCAGTTCGCGTCGGACTCGCGGCGCGCACTGGTCAACGAGTGATTTGAGGCGTCAGCGCAGGAACAGCAGCACCCCGAGCGCTGAACACAGCGTGACGCCGAGCGTGGTCGCTCCCGTCATCATTAGGTCGGCAAGCCAGACCGGCCTCGCGGAAGCGGTTTGCGCTTCGATCTCGTCGTTGGTGGAATCAAGCGCAGCTTCGCGCGCACCAACGGTCATGTCGAGCGACATGCAGCCCCCTCATTCGATCCCCCGCACGTGCGCGCCGACTATGTCGCGCTTGGCGATAGCAGCGATGGATTAAGAAATTGCCACCGCTGCCCGGCGCGGCGGAACCGGCGCCGTTACGCCGGCGTCAGGCCAAGCCGCTCATCGCGGCGGCGCAGCGCATAGACCAGGGGAATCGAAAGCAGAACCATCCAGCCCTTGCCAACCACCTGCCCCAGCAGGAATTCGAGCGAGCCGAAGGCGAGCCAAAGGAAAATAATGGAATCGACAATCAGCCCGACAACGCTCGACGCCACCACCGCCGCGACCAGCCCGCGCCGCGCAAACGGCGTATAGACCGCCAGATCGGCGAACTCAGACAGCAAAAACGCCACGCCCGACGCCAGCACCAGCGACGGCGGCGCAACCAGAGCCGACAGAATGGCGCCGATCACCACGGCGCTGGCGGAATAGGCCACGCCGAGGCGCCGCTGCACCAGGTCGCGCAGCACGAGGGCGATGCCGATCATCAGCACGCCCGACGGCGCCATCAGGTGCGGCGCGACGGGAATAAGGCAAGGGCCGTTCGGCGCGCAGAAGGTGCCGACGTTGCCGATCATCCAGTTCGCCGCCGGAATGGTCAGGCCGAAGGCGACCAGGAACACGATCCCCTCGATCCAGCGGCGCTTGTCGTTACTCATCGTCTCTCCTGAACAAAGCGGGCAAAGCCATCCGCCCGCAGCTTGCACGCCGGACAGCTGCCGCAGCCGTAGCCCCAATCGTGCCGGTGCGTCCGGTCGCCGAGATAGCAGCTATGGGTCGCCTCGATCACCAAATCAAGCATGGGTCTGCCGCCGATGGTTTCGGCCAACGCGAAAGTGCCGGCCTTGTCGATCCACATCAGCGGCGTGTGCAGGACGAAGCGGCGATCCATGCCGAGGCCGAGCGCGACCTGCATGGCCTTGATGGTGTCGTCGCGGCAGTCCGGATAGCCGGAATAATCGGTCTCGCACATGCCGGCGACGAGATGCTTGGCGCCGCGGCGGTAGGCCAGCGCGCCCGCGAAGGCGAGGAAGATCAGGTTGCGGCCGGGGACGAAGGTGGTCGGCAGACCGTTGCCGCCCATTTCGATCGCCATGTCGCGGGTCAGCGCGGTGTCGGAGATGGCGGCGAGCGCGTCGAGCTTGACCACATGATCGTCGCCGAGGCGGCCGGCCCATTCGGCTTTGAGTTTGGCGATCCCATCCCGAATGGGTTGGCGCACCTCGAGCTCGATGGAATGACGCTGGCCGTAGTCGAAGCCGATGGTCTCGACCCGGGCAAAGCGCGCCAGCGCCCAGGCCAGGCACACGGTGGAATCCTGCCCGCCGGAAAACAGGACCAGAGCGGTGTCGGGGCTGATCGTCATGGAGTCAGATGACTTACAATATTTCCGGCGCGCGCATGACGGCAGATGCGCTACAATTTTGGGCGTTCAGCAGGGAAAGCACCGATGGCCAATGCGCGCGGTTTGATCGCGGTCGACAAGATGGGCACCAAAGTGCTGTTCCTCAACCCGGTCACCTACGAGACCGAGGTGGTGCTCGACGGCTTCGACAAGACCGTGCACGAATTGCTGGTGATCCCCGAGGTCAACCGAGCCTACGTGCCGATCTTCGGCGACGGCATCCACGGCCGCAATCCTCACCCGCAGCATTGGCTTTGCGTGTTCGACCTGGAGAAGCGTGCCCTTCTCACCACCATCGATCTGCGGCCCTATATCGCCCCGCATACGCTCAAGCTCGGCCCCGACGGGCTGATCTACATCACCTGCGAAAACAGCGCCAAGGTCGTGGCGATCGACCCCAAGACCAACAAGGTGGTGGAGGCGATCGATTCCGGCTCGACCAACGGCCATCGCCTGATCATTTCGCCGGACGGCCAGCGGCTCTACACCGAGAACGAGGAAGACGGCACCGTTTCGGTGATCGACCTGCCCAAGCGAAAACTGCTCGGCAAGATTAAGACCCCCCGCCCGCTCGCCGGCATCGCGATCTCGGCCGATGGCCGCACCGTCGTGGCGGTCGACGACGCCGAGCCGGCATTGTTCCTGATCGACACTGAGATTGGGCAAGTCCGGCAGGAGGTGCGGCTTAAGGACGTGTCAAAGGCCGCGCAGATCGCGCGCTATGCGCCGGACAATAGCCTGATCGGCGTCACCAGCCTGAACAGCGATACGGTGAGCCTGATCGATCCATCATTCCGTGAGCAGACCGCGATCAAGGTCGGAAACCAGCCGATGGACATGGCGTTCCATGGCGACGAATTGTTCGTGCCCTGCCAGGGCGACGGCTCGGTGCATGTGATCGACATTCCGAACAAGCGGCATAAGACCAGCTTTTCCGCCGGCAAAGGCTGCGAGTCCCTGGCGTTTTATTGAGAGAACCGAACATGGTGTTGCTCCAAGGCTTTGCGCTCGCGCTTGTTGCTTTCACCGTGCTCATGCGTCCGGCGCTCGCGGAGGAGTTCCCGAGCCGGCCTATTACGATCCTGGTGCCGCTGGCGCCGGGCGGCGGAGTCGATTTCGTTGCCCGTACCATCGGCCAGAAGCTGTCGGAGCGGCTCGGCAAGCCGGTGCTGATCGAGAACCGGCCCGGCGGCGGCACCGTGGTCGCGGCGGTTGCCTTGGCCAAGGCGCCGCCCGACGGCTACACGCTGCTTCTGACACCCGGCGCAACGCTGTCCTCCAATACCGCAGTCTACAAAAGCCTGCCCTATGACCCGCGCAGGGACTTCGTGCCGATCGCGCTGCCGTCGCAGGTGGCTTTCACGCTGGTGATCAATCCGTCGCTGCCGATCAAGTCGATGCCGGAGTTGATCCAATACGCCAAAGACAAACCGGGCGAACTGATCGTCGGCACGGCGGGCATTGCGACCACGACGCACCTCGCCGGGGAACTGCTCGCGTTCAAGAGCGGCATCCAGCTTCGCTACGCGCATTACCGCGGCAGCCCGCCGGCGATGAACGACGTCATCGCGGGAAGCATTCAGATGATGTTCGCCGATCCGGTGACGGGCGCGGAACTGGCCAAGGCCGGCAAGGTCCGCGCGCTGGGGGTAACGGGCAAGAGCCGCGTGAGCGTGTTCCCCGACGTGCCCCCGATCGCGGACAGTGTGCCGGGCTACGACGCAACCAACTGGCACATGATCCTCGCGCCCGCGCATACGCCGGCGGAGATCGTGGAAAAGCTTTCGGCCGAGATCAGGGCGATCGTCGCACTGCCTGAGATCAGGCAGCAGATCGAAAAGCTCGGACTCGAACCGCTGGACAGCCCGCCGCCCGCAGAGCTCCGGAAGTTTCTCGACGCGGACATCACGACTTGGACCAATCTCGTCAAGCAGATCGGGCTGGCCGGTTCGCTGTAACGGATGACCGATCTCAAACCCATCGCCGACGCGCTGATCGCGGCCTACGACACGGCAACGACATTGCCGCCGATCACCGCGAGCGCGCCGGATTTTTCCGTCGCGGATGGCTACGCGGTGCTCCACGATATCGAAACGCGGCGCCGCGCCCAGGGCTGGACGGCCGTGGGCCGCAAGATCGGCTTCACCAACCGGACGATCTGGCCGCGCTATGGCGTGTACCAGCCGATGTGGGCCCATGTCTGGACCCACACCGTGCATTTCGCACGGGGCGGCAAGGCGGCGCTGCCGCTGGACGGCCTGGTGCAGCCCAGGATCGAGCCGGAGGTGGTGTTCAAGCTGAAAGGCCCGGTGCCGCTGACGGATGATGCGGCGGCAGTGCTGGCCTGCGTCGAATGGATGGCGCCGGGATTCGAGATCGTGCAGAGCCATTTCCCGGACTGGAAGTTTGCGGCCGCCGATTGCACGGCGGCGTTCGGGCTGCATGGCGCGCTGGTGATCGGCGCCCCGCTCGCGGTGACCGATGCCAACCGCGCCGCGCTGGCTACTGCGCTGCCGGCCTTCGAGCTGACGCTGTCGCGGGGCGACATCGTGATCGACCGCGGCGTCGGCGCCAATGTGCTGGGCAGCCCTGCGCTCGCACTCGCCCATCTCGCCCGGCTGCTGGCGGATCAGCCACAGTCGCCGAAGCTTGCCGCAGGCGAGATCATCACCACCGGGACCGTGACCGATGCCTGGCCGGTCGCCGCCGGCGAGGTCTGGTCATCGGACTACGGTGCGCTTGGAATCAAGGGCTTAGCGTTGAGTTTTGAAGTGCCGCCAAGCCGATAAGTCCAGCGCCCGATGTCGTTTGGGAACCGGATCGTTCCAGGCACGTTAATAGCAAACGGCTCCGAACGAGGATTTTGCCATGGCATCGATCCCCTCTGAGGCTTCGGAACGCGCGACATCAGCACAACTGTCCCAGGCACTGGGCGAGGCCGTGGTCAGGCTTTGGGGCCTTTTGCCTCCGGACGTCCAGCATCACCTGTTCGAGGAAGCCGCCTCCCATGCGGCGGAGACGCGGTCGCAGCTTGCGGTGTTTCTGCATGAGAAGCACCCGCGCACCTGCGCTTCGATCAAAGCCAGCGCGATGATCGAGCCGGACAGTCTGGGCGGCTGAGGCCCTCCATCGCCGATATTCTAGCTGACGATATTGCCGCGCGGGCTTGCCAGCGCGGCGATCTCCTTCATCTCGGCCGGCGTCAGCTCGAAATCGAAAATTTCGGCATTCTCCGTCAGTCGCTCGGCGCGGCTGGTTTTGGGGATCACAACGATGCTCTGCTGCACCAGGTAGCGCAGACAGACCTGCGCCGCGGTCTTGCCGTGCGCCTTGCCGATCCGCGACAGCACGGCGTCGCCGGCCACGCGGCCTCGCGCGATCGGGGTGTAAGCCGTGATGGCCAGTCCAGCCTTGCGGCTCGCCGCAATGGTTTTTGCCTGGTCGTTATATGGGTGAAGCTCAATCTGGTTGTTGACCAACGGTTCGGTGGCAAACTTCACCGCGTCGGCGACGAGTGTCGGATCGAAGTTCGATACGCCGATGTGCCGCGCGAGCCCCTCACGCTTCATCTTGCACAGCGCGCCGATGGTTTCCTTCAGCGGAACGCTGGAATTGGGCCAGTGGATCAGCAGAAGATCGACGTTTCGAACCTTGAGCTTTTCGATGCTCTCCCGGGTCGAACGTTCGAAGTCGCGGGCGCGCAGGTCACTCGACCAGACCTTGGTGGTGATGAAGACTTCGTCCCGCAGCACGCCTGAGGCGCGCAGTCCCTCGCCCACCGCTTCTTCGTTGCGGTACATCGCTGCGGTGTCAATGTGGCGGTAGCCTAAGCTCAACGCCTGCTCGACCATGCGCGCGCAGGATTTTCCGCGCAGATCCCAGGTTCCGAGACCGATCAGCGGAATGCGGGCGCCGTTGGCCTCGACAGATGGGGACTCGATGGCTGGCACGTCACAAATTCCTGCGGCGTCGCGAGCCGCGACAATGCCGCATCAACCGGATCGTGCCAACCCGTTACGCCGATTTCCGCCCCAGCACCGAGAACGCCACGTCCGGCGCCTCATCGAGCAGCTTGAGCAGCGCCCGCGCCGGACCGCGCGGATGGCGCTTGCCCTGCTCCCAGTTGCGCACCGTCTCGATCGGCACGCCGATGCGGGCGGCGAACTCGGCCTGCGTGAGGCGGGTCTGCGAGCGGATGCGGCGGGCGTAGCCGGCATCGGCCTGCGGCGGCCGCTCGGGCTGAATGGACGGCGCCAGGATGCGCCCATCGGCCTCGGGCGGCACCGGCGGCATCGCCCGTTCGCTGCCATCGGCGAGGATTTCGACCAGACGTCCATCGGCTTTCAGTCGCACCCGCATCATCGCTGCCTCCTGTCGTTCAGGGGCCGAGGGGTGGACTGATTTGGTTAATGAATGGTTAAGGCGAGCCGCTGGGTTGCTCGCGCACCGGGCGAGTGATCCGCTGACTGAGTGAGCCAATGACTGATGGGCCAGCGGCCTAGCTGGTCTTGTCGAAAATCTCGCGGCCGATCAGCATGCGGCGGATTTCGCTCGTTCCCGCCCCGATCTCGTAGAGCTTGGCGTCGCGCAGCAGGCGGCCGGTCGGATAGTCGTTGATGTAGCCGTTGCCGCCGAGGCACTGGATCGCATCGAGCGCGATCTGGGTGGCGTTCTCGGCGGCGTAGAGGATCGCGCCGGCGGCGTCCTCGCGCGTGGTGCGGCCGTCGTCGCAGGCGCGCGCCACCGAATAGACGTAGGCCTTGGCGGCGTTCATCGTGACGTACATGTCGGCAAGCTTGCCCTGCATGATCTGGAAACTGCCGATCGGCTGGCCGAACTGCTTGCGCTCGTGGACATAGGGAATCACCACGTCGAGCGCGGCCTGCATGATGCCGAGCGGGCCCGCCGCCAGCACCACCCGTTCATAGTCGAGCCCGGACATCAGCACGTTGACGCCGCCGCCGACCGTGCCCAGCACGTTCTCGGCCGGCACCTCGCAGTCCTCGAAAACGAGTTCGGCGGTGTCGGAGCCGCGCATGCCGAGCTTGTCGAGCTTCGGCGCGGTCGAGAAACCCTTCATGCCCTTCTCGATCAGGAAGGCGGTGATGCCGCGCGCCCCGGCGTCCGGATCGGTCTTGGCATAGACCACCAGGGTTTCGGCCACCGGGCCGTTGGTGATCCAGAATTTCGTGCCGTTGAGGATGTAGCGGTCGCCCTTCTTGTCGGCTCGGGTCCGCATCGACACCACGTCGGATCCGGCGCCCGGCTCCGACATCGCGAGCGCGCCAACGTGCTCGCCGGAAATCAGCTTCGGCAGGTATTTCCGGCGCTGGGCATCGGTGCCGGTGCGCCGGATCTGATTGACGCACAGGTTGGAATGCGCGCCGTAGGACAGGCCGACCGAGGCCGAGCCCCGGGAGATTTCCTCCATCGCCACGCAATGGGCGAGATAGCCCATGCCGGACCCGCCGTATTCCTCCTCGACGGTAATGCCGTGCAAGCCCAGGGCGCCCATCTGCGGCCACAGGTCGCGCGGGAAGGTATTGGTCTTGTCGATCTCGTCGGCGCGCGGCGCGATCTTGTCGTCGGAAAAGCTCCGCGTGGTGTCGCGCAGCATGTCGATGTCTTCGCCAAGCCCGAAATCGAAGCCCTGCCAGGCATTGGGGATCATGCGCGCTCCTTCGTGCTTGCCTCGCATTATAGAGCGCAAAGGCAAGCTCAGGCCACGGCGGCCTGCACCGACGGAGCGGCCTCAGCCAGCAGCCGATCGAGCGCCTCGCGGGGGCCGGGGTGGGCAAACAGGTAGCCCTGCATTTCCTCGCAGCCGGCCAGCCGCAGCAGCACGCGCTGTTCCTCGGTCTCGACGCCCTCGGCCAGGAGCGTGAGGTCGAGCGCGCGGCCGAGCGCCACGATCGCCTGCACCAGCGCGTTGCTGCCGGCATCGCGGCCGAGCGGGGTGACAAAGCCACGATCGATCTTGAGCTTGTCGAAATTGAAGCGCTGCAGATACGTCAGGCTGGAATAGCCGGTGCCGAAATCGTCGAGCGCCAGGCGGATGCCCAGCGCCTTCAGCGCATCGAGCCGCGCCTTGGCCTCGTCGGGATTGTCGATCAGCACGCCCTCGGTGACCTCGAGCATCAGCCGGGACGGCGCAACGCCGTTTCTGGCGAGCGTGTCGGAAACGAGCTCGACCAGCGCCGGGTCGCGCACCTGCACCGGCGACAGATTGACCGCCATGTAAAGTCCGGGCCAGCGTCTGGCGTCGGCGATCGCGCGGCGCAGCACGAATTCGCCGAGCCGGCCCATCAGCCCGGACTGCTCGGCCACCGCGACGAATTGCATGGGCGGGATGGCGCCGCGCTGCGGATGGGTCCAGCGCAACAGCGCTTCGGCGCCGACGATGCGGATGCCGTCGGCCGACACGATCGGCTGGTAATGCACCTCGAGTGCCTTTTCGTCGAGCGCCCGCCGCAATTCCTTTTCGAGAAAGCGGCGATCTTCAAACTCGACCTCCATCGCCGGCTCGAAATATGCGATGCCGCCGCGTTGCTTCTTTTTGGCGGCGCGGAGCGCGAGATCGGCACAGCGCATCAGTTCGTCGCGGCTTTGGGCGTCGCGCGGCGCATGCGCCAGGCCCGCCGTGACGCCAACCTGCACCACCTGCTCGTCGATCCAGAACGGCCGCGAAAGCGCGCCGGCCAGCGACGCCATCGCGGCCTCGGCCGCGGCGACGTCCGGCGCGGCAATCACCAGCGCGAATTCGTCGCCGTCGAAACGGCCGCAGAACGCGCGCGACGGCAGAATATCTTTGATGCGCGCCGCGAAGGCTTTGAGAAGCTCGTCGCCGACGCGATGGCCGAGCGCGTCGTTGATATCCTTCAGGCCGTCGAGATCGAGGAACGCCAACGTCAGCACCTCGCCTTGCGCACGGCCTGCCAGTGCGCCGTCGATCAGTTCGATCATCTTGCGGTGGTTGTGCAAGCCGGTGAGCATGTCCTCGTACGCCAGCGTCCAGGCGAGCTGCTCGCTCTTGCCGAGATCGCCCACCGCGCGCCGCACCAGCCACAGCGCAATGCCGGTAAAGCCGATCAGGAACATGCCGGTCAGCCCAAGCAGCGGCCGGAGCTGGCTGAGCGCATTGCTCATCGAGCGATCCGGCTCCCAGGAGAACCAGCCGATGATGCGGCCGTTCTTGCTCGAGCACCGACTGGATCTCGCGATCGCCGGCGACCGGCTCGGTTTCGAAACGCAGGTCCTTGAGGCCGGCGGTCCGCTCGATGCCCTTGACGTGGCGGGCGTCGAGCGCGGAGAAGTCGGCGCCCGGAGCCACGAATGTCCTCGATGGCGCCCAACAGCGCGGCGCGCCGCTCCAGGCTCTGGCGGTCGTCCGCCTGGCCGACCAGAGCGTAGCCGACGATGACGCGAGAAGAACGTGGCGCTGACCACGAACAGAGCGAGCGTCGCCACCAGACGGGGCGTCCACAGCCGGCGCGCTGGCGGCCTGCGAACAATGGCTGCAAAACTCATGAAACGGACCCGTCCGGCTGAACGCAAAATACCCCGGATGGAACCTAAAGGCGGGTGGTTAACGAGCCGTCAGCAGGCGTACGCTACTTCAGGCCAAACCAGACCGTGGCGATGGCCAGAAAGGCGAAGAAGCCGACCACGTCGGTGACCGTGGTGACGAACGGGCTCGACGCCACCGCCGGATCGACCCGCAACCGGTTGAGCCCGAGCGGAATCAGGATGCCGCCGAGCGCCGCCGCCACCAGATTGCACAGCATCGCGAGCCCGATGACGATGCCGAGGCCGGGGACCTTGAACCAGGCCCAGGCCGCGACGCCGGTGATGACCGCGAAGGCGATGCCGTTGACCAGCCCGACCAGCAGCTCGCGGACGATCACCCGCCAGGCGTTGGCGTCGGTCAGCTCGCGGGTGGCGAGCGCGCGCACCGCCACCGTCATGGTTTGCGTGGTGGCGTTGCCGCCCTGGCTCGCCACGATCGGCGCCAGCACCGCGAGCGCCACCATCTTCTCGAGCGAGCCTTCGAACAGGCCCAGCACCGACGACGCCAGGAACGCGGTGGCAAGGTTGACCAGCAGCCAGTTGAAACGGCCGCGCGCGATCCGCCAGACCGAATCCGCCAGCTCTTCGTCGCGGGTCACGCCGCCGAGAGCGCGGATGTCCTCTTCGGCCTCCTCCTCGATGACGTCGACGATGTCGTCGAAGGTCAGCACGCCGACCAGCCGCTCGCCGTCATCCACCACCGGCGCCGCGACGAGGTTATAGCGCTCGAACATGCGCGCCACCGCCTCCTGGTCGTCGGTGGCGCGGACCCGGCGGCGGTCGGGGTCCATCAGATCGGCCAACGGGACCGGCCGCTTGGTGCGAAGCAGCCGGTCGAGACCGACCGCGCCGAGCAGCTTTCGGCCCTCGTCCACCACATAGAGCTCGAAGAATCGTTCCGGCAGATCGACGGTCTCGCGCATGTGGTCGATGGCGTCGCCGACGGTCCACGACGGCGGCACCGCGATGAACTCGGTCTGCATCCGCCGGCCGGCGGATTCCTCTGGATAATGCAGGATGCGCTCGACCGCGCTGCGCTCGGGCGGCGGCATCTGCTCGAGGATTTCGGCCTGCTCCTGCTGCGGCAGGTCTTCGAGGATGTGCGCCGCGTCGTCGGAATCGAGGTCGCGCACGCCCTCGGCGACGGTTTGGGCCGGCAGATCTTCGAGGATTTCCTCGCGGACGGCATCCTCGACCTCGGTGAGCGCCGTGAAGTCGAACTCGCGGCCCAGCAATTCGACAAAGCGCGGGCGCAAGTCGGTATCGAGCGCCTCGATCAGGTCGCCGGTGTCGGACTCGTGCAGTTCGCCGACCAGCGCCTGCAAGGCTGCGGCGTCGCCGCGTTCGATCGCCTCGCCGCACGTTGTCGAGGAATTCAGCGCGGATCGCGCCATCGTCGTCGCGGAAGGCGGCAGCCGCCGTCGTCCCGGTCATGTCAGCCTGATCGACCATGCCGGCCTCGCCGTCGCGAGCGTGTGGGATGAAAAGATGGCGCGCTTGTACGCCCCGCTTTCACGACTGGCAATCGCGGCGGCACGATCTGGATCACTGCAAATTTTTAATAGAGCCTTGTCGCCGCCACCGTCATCGGGTCATGTGCGGACCGAGGCGACCATGATCCGAATTCTGCTGCTGCTCGGCCTGGCATTGCTCGCGCTGCCGCTGTCCCAGGCGGCTGCCGCCGACTGTCCCGGCAATCCGGCGGCGCTCGGCACCGAACGCGTGCTGGCAATCGATCCGGCGCAGACCGCGCCGGTCGGCCGCAAGCAATTTCCGCGGACGCTGCCGCTCGCGCCCAAGGAGATCGTGCTGACCTTCGACGACGGGCCGCTGCCCGGCACCACCGACCGCGTGCTGGATGCGCTCAAGCACGAATGCGTGCGCGCCACCTTCTTCATGCTCGGCCGCAACGCCGCGGCCCATCCGGCGCTGGCCAAGCGGGTGCTGGCCGAGGGCCACACCGTCGCCCACCACACCTACAGGCATCCGCTGCTCAACCGCATGCCGATCGAGCGCGCCGAGGCCGAGATCGACCACGGCATCGCCGCGGTGGAGGCGGCGGCCTATGGCGAGCCCGGCGGACCGCCGCGAACGCCGTTCTTCCGCTTTCCGGGCTTTGCTTCGAGCCCCGCGCTGCTGGACCGGCTCAAAGCGCGCGGCATCGCCGTGTTCGGCGCTGACCTGTGGGCCGGCGACTGGAACCCGATGACGCCGCAGCACGAGCGTGCGCTGCTGCTCCAGCGGTTAACGAAGGCGGGCGGCGGCATCGTGCTGCTTCACGACATCCAGCCGAAGACCGCGGCGATGCTGCCGGAGCTGCTGCGCGAATTGAAGCGCCGCGACTATCGCGTGGTGCATATCGTGCCGGCCGGCGTTAACAACGCGCGTTAACTCTCGCGCACGCGACGTTAATCTTTCGCGCCCGCGTTAAATATGACCGCCGATATTTGACAGCGCGCCGCGTGTTGTCGCGCCAGCGCTAAGGTGCGCGTGACGGTGGGAATCACCCGGCACCTGGCGGATCGGCATCTCATGCTTTGACGCAATCGGTTTGATCGCGCGATGCTGTCGTCGCGACCGCGAAGGCGCGCGCCGCCGATTGCCCGGCAATCCGAATGCGCTCGGCACCAGCCGGGTGCTGACGATCGACCCGCGCGAATTTCCGCGCGTCGGCACGGTGCAATACTCCCATTCGCTGCCGCTCGAGGACAAGGAGGTCGTGCTGACCTTCGACGACGGCCCGCTGCCGCCCTACACCAATCGCGTGCTCGACGTGCTGGCCGAGCACTGCGTGAAGGCCAACTACTTCCTGGTCGGCCGCATGGCGCGCGGCTATCCGGATCTGCGCCCGCCGCATCCTCGCCGAAGGCCACACCATCGGCACCCACAGCGAGAACCATCTGCTCGGCTTCGACCGCGCGCCGCTCGACACCGTGAAGAACGAAATCGAGCAGGGCATCGCTTCGGTCGGAGCGCGCTCGGCAACAACGGCGGCCGCCGTTCTTCCGCATCCCGGGCTTCCTGCGCCGTCACGAGGTCGAGGCTATCTGCAGTCCCGCCATCTGATGACCTGGAGCGCCGACGTCGTCGCCGACGACTGGAGGCACATCAGCGCCTCGGAGGTGGTGCGCCGCGCGATCGCCCGCCTCGACGAGAAGGGCAAGGGCATCCTGCTGCTGCACGACATCCAGCCCGCCACCGCGCTGGCGCTGCCGGAACTGCTGCGCGAACTCAAGACCAAGGGCTATCGCATCGTACAAGTGGTGCCGGGCAAGGGTGAAATGTCCGTCCCGGTTGCCGCAAAGCCCGCGCCGATGCTCGGCTGAGGCAGCTCCGGTCGATGTCGCGGCGATCAGCGTCGCGGCGTCTACGCCAACCGAGATCGCCGTGGTCAAGCCGATGGCCGCCCTGCCCGCGACGGCCGCCGACAGTTTCGCGCGCGGCGAAGACATTCGCGGTCGATCCCGACACGGCCGTTCACCTCGGGATCGCGACCGTCGCGCAACATGCCGACGCCGGACAAGTTCGTCACCACCGAGCCGGGCGGCTGGCCGCCGATCATCAGCGTGCCGGTGCCGCGAGCCGGCGGCATTGGCGCGTCGTCCCGTGCCGGCGTCAGCCAGACGCCGGACGGCCGCTTCCAGGAGCGTTGAATTATTCAAGCTCAACCGTCAGCGGATTGTACGAATAGAGCCAGCTGTTGCGGTCTTCGCCCTCGTGCTTTTGGGAGAAGCGCGCCCTGATCTCCGCCTCCGAGCGCAAGTGGAACAGCTCGCGGTTGGCGCTCGATTGCAGGACGATCTTGGCGGTGCGGTCGACGCGGTTGCGCTGGTAGATCTGCAGCGCCTCGGCGATCGAATCCGTCATGCCGAGCGCGCGGGTGAGCACCGCGCCGTCTTCGATGGCCATCGCCGCGCCCTGCGCCAGATAAGGCAACGTCGGATGCGCGGCATCGCCCAAAAGCGTGACCCGCTCGGTGCTCCAGTCGTCGATCGGCGGCCGGTTGAACAGCGACCAGCGATAGCACTGGTCCTTGTCGGCGGCGTCGATCACGGTCTGCAGCGCCGGATGCCAGCCGCGGTACTGCGCCTTCAGCTCGTCCCACGGCAGCTTGACGGTCCAGGATTCCTCGGAGACCTCATCGGTCTCGACGATGCCGACGAAATTGAGCAGCGCGCCGCCGCGCAGGTAGTAGCAAACGACATGGCCGTCCGGCCCCATGAACACCGACATGACCTGCTCGAGCAGATCCTTCGGCAGCCGCTCGGTCGGCACCACAGCGCGCCAGGCGGCGTCGCCGGTGTAGGTCGCCGGCGCCGCGCCGAACATTTGCGCCCGCACCACCGATTTCAGCCCATCGGCGCCGATCAGCATGTCGCCGCGCGCCGACGTGCCGTCGGCAAAGCGAAGCTCGACGCCGTCGGCGCTCTCGGTGAAGCCGGTTGACCTTGTGATTGAGGCGCACCACGTTTGGATCGAACGCCCGCGCGCGGGCGGCCAGCAGATCGTGCAGGTCGGCGCGGTGGAGCTGCGTGTAGGGCGCGCCGTGCATCTTCTCGTGCTCCTCGGACAACGAGAAGCGCTGGATCACCTCGCCGGTGTCGTGCAGGCGAAACACATAGGCGCCGGGGCTGACCCCGATCGCCCTGATGTCCTGCTCCAGCCCCAGGTGCCGCAGCACATGCATGGCATTGGCGCTGACCTGGATGCCGGCGCCGACTTCGCCCAGTTGCGGGGCCTGTTCGTGGATTTCGACGTGGTGGCCGGCCTTCATCAGGCAGGAGGCCGCCGTCAGCCCGCCGATCCCGGCGCCGGCGATGAGAATTCGGTACTGCTTCATTGCCGGGGCGCGCCCGTCCCTGCTTCGGCCCTGTCATATCACCGAACCGGCGCGCAGCGGCAGAGCCTGAAAGGCTGAGCCGCCTTGCGCCGATGGATCGGTGAAAAGACAGGGACTTTAAGTTGGTGCGGTCAAGAGGACTCGAACCTCCACGCCTTGCGGCGCTAGCACCTCAAGCTAGTGCGTCTACCAATTCCGCCATGACCGCATTGGAGTGGACGCCGGCCGAACGGTTCGGCGTCGAGATTGCGGGCCATGTAACAAATCGGCCCGGGCCGTACAAGAGCCGCACGGATTTTGAGCGTTTTGAGCCAGACGGCCGTGGAGGCCGATCAGCGGGCGTCGGGCGCGCGCGGCAGCAGTTCCTTGACCTCGACCGCGATCCGGTTGCCCTGCACCACCACGATGCCCGTGGCCACAGGGAAGTTGTTGGCGAGAATCCGGACCTCGTCGTCCTCGGTGGCGTCGAGCTCGATGATGGCGCCACGGCCGAGGCGAAGCACCTGGTGGACCGGCATGTCGGTCGATCCGAGCACGACCTGAATATCGAGGGAAACCTGATCGATCGTGGCCATTCGAATCCTTGCTGATGAACGGAAAGCGGATGGAGGTCAGGTCAACATGGTATGGTGAACGAGTGGTTAATACCCGCGCCAACCTGTCGGAACTGACGCTCGCAGCCGGCTGCAGGCACGCCGCCGGTGCAATGGCGCGTCAGCGACGCGCCGGTCGCCTACGACGCGGCGCTCGCCGGCGATGGACGAGCGGGTGGATGCGATCGTGGCGGGCGGCGCCCCCGAACAGGTCTGGCTGCTGGAGCATCCGCCGCTCTACACCGCCGGCACCAGCGCCAAGCCGGAGGAACTGATCGAGGCGCGCTTTCCGGTCCACCAGACCGGCCGCGGCGGGCAGTTCACCTATCACGGCCCCGGCCAGCGGGTGGCCTATGTGATGCTCGACCTCAACCGGCGCAAGCCGGACGTCCGCGCCTTCGTCGCCACCCTGGAGGAATGGATCATCCGCACGCTCGCGGCCTTCAACGTGCGCGGCGAGCGGCGCGACGACCGCATCGGCGTCTGGGTGCGCCGGCCCGAAAAGGGCGACGGCTACGAGGACAAGATCGCCGCGATCGGCATCCGCGTCCGCAAGTGGGTGACGCTGCACGGCATCGCGCTCAACGTCGAGCCGGAGCTGTCGCATTTTTCCGGCATCGTGCCGTGCGGCGTGTCCGAAGCGCGTTACGGCGTGACGAGCCTCGCCGATCTCGGCCTGCCGGTCAGCATGGCCGAGGTCGACATGGTGCTGCGGCGCGAGTTCGAGCCGCTGTTCGGGGCGACGGCTTAAGCGGCGGCGGGCATCGCGAGCTCAGACGGTCGGCAGCACGGCGAACTTGTCGCTGCCACGCAGCGCCAACTCGTCGGCGCGGCCGTCGCGAATTTCGATGCCGTCGACGCGGGCGGCATAGGAGCCCTTGCGGCAGGCCGCGATGGTGTCCTCCACGGCTTTGGCGTCGCCCGCGAAGATCGCTTCGACGGTGCCGTCGCGGCGGTTGCGCACCCAGCCTCCGACGCCGGTCCGCGCCGCCACGTCCTCGACATGGGCGCGGAAGCCGACGCCTTGCACCCGGCCGCGGAACACCACGTGGCGGATGACGGTCATCGGAATTCTCCGATCTTGCGCGCGTCGGGCCCAAGCGGGCGCGCCGACGCGAAGCCTTCCAGCGCAATGGATGTAGGCTGCCGGCAAATCCCATTCCCGCGCCGCCGCCAGAACCAGCTCGATATAGCCGGGCTTCGGCCGCCCTTCGGCGCCGGGCCGCGCGAAATAAATGAGCGCCGGCGCAAGGCAGCGCTTCCGGCGCACCGCCAAAACCTCGGCGCGATAAAGCCCGCCGCCGACATTCTCCCAGGCGTCAAGCATGACCCGGTCGCGCGGCGTGATCCGCCACAGCACGCCATGCACGGTCTGTGCGCGGGCCGGCTCGACCGAGGCATAGCCGTCGGCGGTGATGACGAAGCGATGATCGGCGAGCGCGGCCACGCCGAGCGCGCGGGCGCCGGGGGCGTATTTTCGCATGACGGCGCGGCTCATGTTGGCGCCATAGGCAAAGTGCAGCGTGGTCATGGCGGCGAAGCTGCGCTCGTTCGCGTTGCGGTCCACAGCGAGAAGACCACGGCGATCGCGACCGGCAGCAGCATCACAGCGGCAAAGCCCATCATCCAGATTTGCAGGGCGCCGAGAGTGGGATCGCCGGTCATCATCCCCAACAGATAAAGGATGACGAACAGGTGGAAGATGCTGGCGTCGGTGCTGGCGCCGCCGCTCGGGCCGGCGGAGGCCAGGATCAGCCAGATCAAGAGCACCAGCAGCACGACCTCAAGCACGTAGATCATCGCAATGCCGATCACGATGCCGGTCGGGCGGCCGGCGTCGCGCAGACGCCTCGTGTGCAGCACGATCCAGAGCCAGATCAGCGCAACCTGCACCAGCACGAAGGGAACGACGCTGACCTGCGCGGTCACCGGCGCCGACAGCAGCATCTGCGAGACGAAGCTCGCGAGATAGACGGCGATCACCGCCAGCGCAAACGGGCCGCGCGCCAGCCGGCCGTCTCGCGAGAGCAACGACGAGGCATTCATGGCGCCATCGTCGCACGCCACGCCGGCGAATTCCACGCGCGTCAGGCGTCGGTCTTGATGCCGGTCTTCTCGACCTCGTCGGTCATTTCCTCGAAGTCTTCCGGGCCCAAATCCTCGACATCGGAATCGTGGATCGGATGCTGCTCGACGCCGCCGTCCTCGGGCGGCCGCGAGCCGCTCGGCTCGATGCCTTCGCCGGGATGCGGCACGGTCGCCGGCGCGTCGGGGACCGGCTGATCGCGCCGCCGTTCCTGCTCCGCCGCTTCCGGCTGGTCGGGATTGAACCGGTTTCTTTGGGTCGCCATCGGAACCTCCTTTTGGAGGACCAACCACGGCGGGCGGTCCGCCGGTTCCGCCCTAGGCAAACTCCATGATCACCGCGTCCACCGCGAGGCTGTCGCCAGGTTTCATCTTGACCGCCTTCACCACGGCGTCAGGTGCTGCTTGATTATTTGCCGATCGTGATCATCGGCACCGTACCGCTGGGAACCATGGTCACCGGCAGCACGCCGTTCCACTTCTCCGCCTGCACCAGCGTCACCAAATGGGGGTTATCGCCCAGCGCCTTGCCGCGCGCGCTGATGGCGGTCGCTTCGGCGTTGCCCCGCAGAGTGATGGCTTCGGATTTCAGCCTGCGCACGCTGACGAATTGCGTTCGCCTCGGCTGTCGCCTTGGTGACAACGATCTGCGCCTGCACCTTCTCGCGTTCGGCATTCTGCTGAAGCTTCTGAACCTCGACCTCGGCCAGCATCCACTGCTCGATCGATTGCAGATAGGCATGGCTGAACTCGATGTTCTCCAACTGGACGCTCTCGGCCACCACCATGGAGTTGTCCTTGAGCGCGGCGACGATCGAATCTCGAATGGCGCCATTGAGTGCGCCCCGCTCCTGGATCGCGCGAACCGTGGTGTAGCGGCCGAATACGATCTTGACCTGCTGATTGACGACGGGACCGACGACCTGTTTGACGGCCGTCTCCAATCCGCCAAAGCGGGAATAAAGATCGGCCATGTCCGCTAGAAACTACGCGGGCGAAGAGCTGCCCCAACCCTAGGCAAACTCCATGATCACCGCGTCGACCGCGAGGCTGTCGCCGGGCTTCACCTTGATCGCCTTCACGACGGCGTCGCGCTCGGCGCGCAGCACGTTCTCCATCTTCATCGCCTCGACCACGGCGAGCGTCTCGCCCACCTTGACCTCCTGGCCTTCCTTCACCTCGATCGAGCGGACCAGGCCCGGCATCGGGCAGAGCAGCCACTTGCCGGTGTCGGGCGGCTTCTTCACCGGCATCAGGCGCGCCGCCGCGGCCTCGCGCTCGGTGTAGACAAAGGCGCGCGTCTCGACGCCGCGATGCGCCAGCACGAAGCCGTTGGCGGCGGTGCGCACCTGCACGGCGACCGATTGGCCGTCGACCATCCCGCTCCACACCGGATCGCCGGGCTTCCACGACGAGATCAGCACGCGCGCCGCGCCGACATCGCCGTTGTCGCCAACGATATGCACGGCGATGCCCTCGGCCTCGCGCGCCACGTCGAGGCTGAGCCAGCGGTCGCCGAGACGGACCGCGCGGCGGCGCTCGCGCGTCACCTCGCGGCCGGTCATCTGACCGGAGATGCGGCGCTTGCGCTCGCCCAGCACGTGGTCGATCGCGGCGGCGACCGCTGCGATCCGCTCGGCGAGATCGCCCTCCGGCGCGGTGGCGTGGAAGCCTTGCGGAAACTCCTCGGCGATGAAGCCGGTCGAAAGCCTGCCGGCCTGCCAGCGCTCATGCGGCCATCAGCGCCGAAAGAAACGGAATGTTGTGGCGGATGCCGTCGATGACGAAGGCATCGAGCGCGTTCGACTGCGCCGCGATCGCGACCGCGCGGGTCGGCCCGTGCGTCACCAGCTTGGCGATCATCGGATCGTAGTGGATCGAGATTTCGCCGCCTTCGGTGACGCCGGTGTCGTTGCGCACCGTGACGCCGTCGAGGCTCGTCTCGGCCGGCGGGCGGTAGCGCGTCAGCCGGCCGATCGACGGCAGGAAATTGCGGAACGGGTCCTCGGCATAGACGCGGCTCTCGACCGCCCAGCCGTTCAGCTTCACGTCCTTCTGCGCAAGCGTGAGCTTCTCGCCGGCGGCGACGCGGATCATCTGCTCGACCAGATCGATGCCGGTGATCAGCTCGGTCACCGGATGCTCGACCTGCAGCCGCGTGTTCATCTCGAGGAAGTAGAAGCTCTTGTCCTGGCCGGCGACGAACTCGACGGTGCCGGCGCTGTCGTAGCCGACCGCCTTGGCGAGCGCGACCGCCTGCTCGCCCATCTTCTGCCGCGTCGCCGCGTCGAGCAGCGGCGACGGCGCCTCCTCGATGACCTTCTGGTTGCGGCGCTGGATCGAACATTCGCGCTCGCCGAGATAGATGACGTTGCCGTGCTTGTCGCCCAGCACCTGGATCTCGATGTGGCGCGGATTGACGATGAACTTCTCGATGAACATCCGATCGTCGCCGAACGAGGATTTCGCTTCGGACTTCGAACGCGCGAAGCCCTCGGCGACCTCGCTGGCGGAATGCGCGATGCGCATGCCCTTGCCGCCGCCGCCGGCCGACGCCTTGATCATCACCGGATAGCCGATCTCGTCGGCGATCTTGACGGCCTGCTTGTCATCCTCGATGACGCCGAGATGGCCGGGCACCGTGGAGACCTTGGCCTTGGCCGCCGCCTTCTTGGATTCGATCTTGTCGCCCATCGCGGCGATGGCTTTGGGATTGGGGCCGATGAAGACGATGCCGGCCTTGGCGAGCGCCACCGGAAACGCCTCGCGCTCGGAGAGGAATCCGTAGCCGGGATGAACGGCCTCCGCGCCGGTCGCACGGCAGGCCTCGACGATCTTGTCGATCAGCAGATAGCTCTGCGCCGCCGGCCGGCGGCCCGATCAGCACCGCCTGATCGGCCATCTCGACGTGCAGCGCGTCGCGGTCGGCCTCGGAATAGACCGCAACCGTCTCGATCCCCATCCGGCGGGCGGATTTGATGATCCGGCAGGCGATTTCGCCGCGGTTGGCGATGAGGATACGCTTGAACATGCCTGCTCTTGGATTGCGACGTTCCCGGCCTTTGAATAGCAGCGTTGCAAGTCCCATGCTACCGGCGGCCCGATTGCGGCAATGACCTTCCCGGGCAGGCCATTTTTTTGGAATATCAGCGCCTTAGCGTTGGTCCGGCGATGCCCTATATGTGATGCGTTCATTGCCCGGTTCGGGCATCGCGTGTTAAATGCGCTGCGAAATTCACCACATCGTCATCCGTGACAGCAGTTCGGGTGAGCGTTTGTAAGGAGGGCTTCCATGGCTTTGGCAATCAACGACACCGCGCCGGATTTCGAGGCGCAGACCACCGAAGGCAAGATCAAATTCCACGACTGGATCGGCGACAAATGGGCCGTGCTGTTCTCGCACCCCAAGGATTTCACGCCGGTCTGCACCACCGAGCTGGGCTACATGGCCAAGATCAAGCCGGAGTTCGACAAGCGCGGCGTCAAGATCATCGGCCTGTCGGTCGATCCGGTCGAGCGCCACGCCGGCTGGGCCGCCGACATCAAGGAGACGCAAGGGCTTCGAGCCGAACTATCCGATGATCGGCGACGTCGACTACAACGTCTCGAAGCTCTACGGCATGCTGCCGGCCGCGATCTCGGGCGATCCGACCAAGCGCACCGCGGCCGACAACCAGACCGTCCGCAACGTCTTCATCATCGGCCCCGACAAGAAGATCAAACTGATCCTGGTCTATCCGATGACGGTCGGCCGCAACTTCGACGAGGTGCTGCGCGTCATCGACTCGCTGCAGCTCGGCGCCAAGCACAAGGTGGCGACGCCGGTGAACTGGAAGAGCGGCGATGACGTCATCATCGCGGGCTCGGTGACGGACGACGACGCCAAGAAGCTGTTCCCGCAGGGCTGGAAATCGCCGAAGCCGTATATCCGGATCGTGCCGCAGCCGCGTTAAGCGGCGCTCAGTTCGATTGATTGCAGGGGCGTGGCGCAAGCCGCGCCCCTTTTCATTGTGTTACCATCCGGCCGCAACGGATTTTGCCGCCCAGGATTGCCCAAGGTTGCCGATGCCGCCCGCCGAAAAAGCCGATCAGGAGCCGGATTTCGACCTCAAGCTTCTGACCATGGGCGGCGTGTCCCCACAGGCTGCGAAATCCTGGCTCGGCTCGGCGCCGAAAATCCGCAACAGCTTCGCCGCCGACAGCGCGGCCTGCCAGAAATTCTGGCGCGCCGGCGCGAAGCTCCGTGCGCCAGCTTCCCGCCAGAGCCGCGTGCAGCGAGGACCAGGCGCGAGCCGTCCAGGTGATCCACACGCGCCAGCGGGACCTGCGCGATCAATTCCTGGCAGCCCACGCCGAGGCGCTGTACGGCAAGCTCACCAACAACCGCAAGAATTTCGTGCGCGTCGAGCAGCTGGTGCGCGACGGCGCCAAGCTCGTGCCGGGACTTCTGCCTAGCGAAAAAGAGCTGGCGGCCGAAGCCCCGCTGGCGCTCAAGGACAAGGAGCGCATCGAGATCGACCAGGGCCTGTTCCTGGCGCACGTGCTGGCGAATGAAACGACCGGCCGGCATCTCTGCCACGCCATGCTGCTGCCGCGAGCCGAGACTCGCTCGAACTGCTGCCGCGCCTCGTCAAGGCAGGCTCAATCGATCTCGGCCGCGCGATGGTGACGCGGCAGGGCAAGGCGTCGGTGGTCGAGATGCGCAACCCGCGCTTCCTCAATGCGATGGACGACAGCACGCTCGACCCGATCGAAACGGCGATCGACCTCGCCATCCTCGATCCGCAGACCGAGATCGGCGTGCTGCGCGGCGGCGTGGTCGACCATCCGAAATACGCCGGCCGCCGGCTGTTCTCCTCCGGCATCAACCTCACCCATCTCTACCAGGGCAAGATCTCGTTCCTGTTCTATTTCAAACACGCCATGGGCTATGAGCACAAAATGTTCCGCGGCCTGGCGCGGCGCGACGCGTCGATCGAGGACACCGCGGCCGCAACGATCGAGAAGGCCTGGATCGCCGCGGTCGACGTCTTCGCCATCGGCGGCGGCTGCCAGCATCTCTTGGTGATGGACTATGTGCTGGCGGCCAAGGACGCCTACATGACCTTGCCGGCGCGCAAGGAAGGCATCATCCCCGGCGTCTCCAACCTGCGGCTGCCGCGCTTTGTCGGCGACCGCATCGCCCGGCAGGCGATCATGTACGGCCGCCGGCTCGACTGCGACAGCCCGGAAGGCCGGCTGATCTGCGACGAGGTGGTGCCGCCGGATGATATGGATCAGGCGCTCGCCGGCGTGATCGACGGGCTGACCAGCTCCGGCGTCGTCAGCGCGGTGTCCAACCGGCGCGGCTTCCGCATCGGCCAGGAACCGCTCGATCTGTTCCGGCGTTATCTGGCGCTCTATGCCCGCGAGCAGGCGTTCTGCCATTTCAGCCCGGCGCTGATCGCCAACCTCGAGCGCCATTGGAACGCGATGCAGCGCAAGGCCTGACCGCACGCCATGGACACACCGAAACAATCCGAGCTCGAGTTTCATCCACCGCTTCATCCCGGGGCAGGACGCCGGCCGCGCGCCGCTGCTGCTCCTGCACGGCTCCGGCGGCGACGAGCACGACCTCCTGCCGCTGGCCGAGCGGATCGGCCCCGGCCGCGCGATCGTTTCGCCGCGCGGCAAGACCAACGAGCAGGGCATCACGCGCTTCTTCCGCCGCGCGCCCGACGGCGCCTGGGACCTCGACGATCTTAGCGCAGCGCACCGCGGAGCTTGCCGACTTCGTGCGCAGCGCGCGGGGCGCCTATCAGCCTGCCGAAGCCCGTGGTGCTCGGCTATTCCAATGGCGCCAACATCGGCTGGTCGCTGCTGCTGCGGGAGCCGGGCGCGCTCGCCGGCGCGATCCTGCTGCGCTCGATGCTGCCGTTCGATCCGCGCCCCCTGCCCGATCTGAGCGGCATCCCGGTGCTGCTGATCGCCGCCCATGATGACGAGCTCATTCCGGTCGAGCGCGCGGGACTGCTGGCGGCGCTGCTCGGCGAGGCCGGCGCCGACGTCACCTACGAGGTGCTGCGCGCCGGTCACGGCCTGACCGGCGAAGACCTCAAGCTTGCCTCGGAATGGCTTGCGAGCCGGCGGTAGACTGTGGCAATCCGGACGGCATGAACGACAAATCCAACACGCAATTTCGAGATGAAGCCCGGACGAGCAGCCGCCGTTCGCCGCCTTCATGGGCATGAAGATCACTCATGTCTCGCCGGAGCGCGTGACCGCCGAGCTTCTGGTCACGGAAAATCTCACCAACCGCAACGGCGTGATGCACGGCGGCGCGCTGATGGCGTTCGCCGACAATCTCGGCGGCACCGCCGCGACCGCCAACCTGCCAGCCACCGGCGGCTCGACCGCGACGATCGAGAGCAAGACCAATTTCTTCGCCGGCATTCCGCAGGGCGACGTGGCAAAGGCCGAATGCACGCCGCTGCACCGCGGCCGCACCACCACGGTCTGGCAGACCCGCATCACCCGCGGCGACGGCAAGCTCGCGGCCATCGTGACGCAGACGCAATTGATGATGCAGAAGCCCGCGTCCTAAACGCGGATACGGAGAACGACATGGACGTGCGGGCGGCGGTGGCGTTTGAGGCGGGCAAGCCGCTCGCGGTCACGCATGTGCAGCTCGAAGGTCCGAAGGCCGGCGAGGTGCTGGTCGAGATCAAGGCCACCGGCATCTGCCACACCGACGAGTTCACGCTGTCCGGCAAGGACCCGGAAGGCCTGTTCCCGGCCATCCTCGGCCACGAGGGCGCCGGCATCGTGGTCGACGTCGGCCCCGGCGTCACCTCGGTCCGGAAGGGCGACCACGTCATCCCGCTCTACACGCCGGAATGCCGGCAGTGCCCGTCGTGCCTGTCGCGCAAGACCAACCTCTGCACCGCGATCCGCGGCACCCAAGGCCAGGGCGTGATGCCGGATGGCTCGTCGCGCTTTTCCATCAAGGGCGAGAAGATCCACCACTACATGGGCTGTTCGACGTTCGCGAACTTCACCGTGCTGCCGGAGATCGCGGTGGCGAAAATCCGCGAGGACGCGCCGTTCGACAAGGTCTGCTACATCGGCTGCGGCGTCACCACCGGCATCGGCGCGGTGCTCAACACCGCGAAGGTGACGCCCGGCGCGAAATGCGCGGTGTTCGGGCTCGGCGGCATCGGGCTGAACGTGATCCAGGGGCTGCGGCTCGCCGGCGCCGACATGATCATCGGCGTCGACACCAACAACGACAAGAAGCAATGGGGCGAGCGCTTCGGCATGACGCATTTCGTCAACCCGAAGGAGATCGGCGGCGATCTCGTCCCCTATCTGGTCAATCTCACCAAGACCGCCGGCCGACCAGATCGGCGGCTGCGACTACACCTTCGAATGCGTCGGCAATGTCGAGCTGATGCGCGCCGCGCTTGGAAAGCTGTCACCGCGGCTGGGGTGAGAGCATCATCATCGGCGTGGCGCCGGCCGGCGCCGAGATCAAGACCCGGCCGTTCCAGCTCGTCACCGGGCGCGTCTGGAAGGGCACCGCCTTCGGCGGCGCGCGGGGCCGCACCGACGTGCCGAAGATCGTCGACTGGTACATGGACGGCAAGATCGAGATCGACCCGATGATCACCCACGTGATGCCGCTCACCGACATCAACAAGGCGTTCGACCTGATGCACTCCGGCGAGAGCATCCGGAGCGTCGGTGGTTTATTGAGGTCGTTTCGGGCCTCGGCTCGCCGGCCCGCCAGTTCACCAGCGCGACGCCGGCGACGCAGACCGCCATGCCGACCAGCGCCAGCGGCGATAGCTGCTCGTTGAACATCAGCCAGGCCATCAGCGCGGTGAACGGCGGCGTCAGATAGAACAGGCTCAGCACCCGCGCGGCGGCCTGGTGCCGGATCAGGAAATACAACAGCCAGATCGCGCCAAGCGACAGGCCAAACACCAGCCAGGCGATGGCGGCGACAAACTCCGCCGGTCCATCGCACCTGGAGCGTTTCGAGTGGCGAGTGCGGCCAGCGCGAACAGCACGGCCGCGGCGATATACTGGATGAAAAACCCGGTGCGCCATTCGATGCCGCCGCCGAAGCGCTTCTGATAGAGCGTGCCGATGGTCATGCCGATCAGGCCGACGGTGGCCGCGGCCCAGGCGATCAGCGGCGCCTCGCCTTCGGTGTGGCCGTGGACGACGAGATAGACCCCGGCGATGCCGAGCGCGAGGCCCGCCCATTGCCGCGGCGTCACCCGCTCGCCCAGGAGCCGGTTCGCCAGCGTCGAGGTCAGGATCGGCTGCAGGCTCACGACCAGCGCGGCAAATCCGGCCGGCAGCTTGTGATCGATGGCGACGAACACGCCGCCGAGATAGCAGCCGTGCACGAACAGGCCCGTCACCGCGCTGTGCAACGTCTGCATCTCGGACGGCCACGCCGGCCGGGTGAGCAGGATGATAATCCCAAGCACCAGCACCACCGCGCCCATCCGCACGGTAAGGAAGGTCATCGGCTCGGCATAGGGCAGCCCGAGCTTGGCGCCGATGAAGCCCGAGGCCCACAGCAGCACGAACACGGCCGGCGCCGCGAACACGGCTGCATCGGCGAATGTGCGCGGAGTCCGGATCATCACGATGGCGTGTGTAGCGGAATTTGTTCCCGCCGTCCGGTTCCAGCTCCCCAGCATTCAACGGACGATGTTTAAGGAACTTCGACCCGGTCCCGATGGTTATCGTTTCAGATGAACCAACCAGGGAGACCGCCATGTCCGACCCTCGTTACAGAGATCCTCGTTTCGAACAACCGCCGCTGCAGGAGGACGACATCCGCTCGCAGCGTCTGAATGAGCTCGAATCCTCCAACGCCATGTGGGGTTGGATTGCGGGCGCCGTTGTTCTCGCGTTGGTGCTGATGTTCGTGTTCACCCGCGGTCAGGTCAACGACACGACGGCGAGCAATGTGCCGGCGCCGCCGGCCGCGCAGCCACCGGCTCGGCTCCGCGGCAAAATCCAGCCGCGCCGATGTCGCAGCCGCCGAAGCCCGCACCGTCGACCACTCCGTCGACTACGGGTTCAGGCGCCAACCAGTAAGCGTCGCATTTTGATTTTCGATACCCCGGCCAATCGGCCGGGGTATCGCCATGCGCGTTAGCTAAGTCTAGCGCTCAAACGCCGGATCGATCGGCACCCGGTAGCCGTTGGCGAGCCGGTTGGTCTCGTTGGCCATGCCGGTGACCGCCATGACCTCGCCGAACATGGCGTCGGTCATCCCGGCCTTGCGCGCGGCCGCGGTGTGGCTGGCGATGCAATAGCCGCAGCCGTTGCTGACGCTGACCGCCAGATAGATCATTTCCTTGGTCAGCGGATCGAGCGCACCCGGCGCCATTACCTCTTTCACGCTTTCCCAGGTGCGCTTGAGCGTCACCGGGTCGTGCGCCAGGTGTTTCCAGAAATTGTTGACGTCCTCGACCTTGCGGCTCGTCTTGATGTCGTCGAACACCGCCCGCACGGCGGGCGATGCATCGCGGTACTCGATGGGCTTCAGTGCCATGAATGTCCCCTTATTCCACCTTGGCGCCCGACGCCTTCACCACCTTCGCCCATTTCGGGATTTCCGACTTGATGTAGGCGCGGAGCTGATCGGGCGAACTGTTGACCAGGTCGACGCCGAGATCGGTCAGCGCCTTTTTCGTCGCGGCATCGTTCAGCGTCCCATGGATTGCCTTGTGCAACGTCGCCGCCACGTCCTTCGGCAGGCCGGCCGGCGCCACGATGGCGTGCCAGGTGGCGGCGTCGAAGCCCGGATAGCCGCTCTCGGCGATGGTCGGCACGTTGGGCAGCGCCGGCGTGCGCTGCAGCGTGGTGACGGCGATGCCGCGGAGCGCGCCGCTTTCCAAATGCGGCAGCAGCGGCGACGGCGGATTGAATGCGACCGGAACGTGCCCGCCGATCACGCTCTGCAGCGCCTGCCCGGTGCCGCGGAACGGCGCATGGGTCATCTCGATGCCGGCCTCGACCTTGAGAAGCTCGCCGGCGAGATGGGCCGGCGTGCCGATGCCGCCCGAGCCGAAGGTAAGCTTGCCGGGATTGGCCTTCACATAGGCGACGAACTCGGCCAGCGTCTTGGCCGGCACCGATCCCGGATGGGTGTAGAGCAGATTGGTCTGCGTGCCGACGAGGCTGATCGGCTCGAAATCCTTTTCCGGGTCGTAGCCGAGGTTCTTGTAGAGACTGACGTTGATCGCGAGCGAGGAACCGGTCGCCAGCAGGATGGTATAGCCATCGGGCGCCGCGCGCGCGACGGCGTTGGCCGCGATGCCGCCGCCTGCGCCGGCGCGGTTCTCGATCACCACCGGCTGCTTGAGAAGTTCCTCCATCTTCTTGGTGAGGATGCGCGCCATCACGTCGCTCGGCCCGCCCGGCGCGAAGCCGAGCACCAACGTGATCGGTTTGGTTGGGAACTCGGCCGCGCGCGCCGCCGGCAGCGCACCGATCAATGCCGCGAAGCCCGCGGCCATCACCATCCGTCGCTTCATTGCATCCTCCCGGTAGACTTTTTTTGTCGCTGCCTGTACGTGACCCACTCAATCGAACGCATTGCAAGCGCATTGTAACGCAAACTACAGTGGATAAGTGCGTGTGAAAACGAAACGTCTTGTTGCGGCGGCGCGCGAATGGTCTAGCTCTAAGCGACGCGCAATCTGTTGACCCGGTGTACCCATGGCTCACGCGCTCTCCGACGAAGAAGCCGGCCGCCAGATCCTCGGCATTTTCATTCGCAACAAGGTGCAGGCGAGCGGCACGCTGCGGCGCATTCATTTCTTCGATGTACGCGACGGCGATTTCCAGCGCGGCATCAACCGCGCGGTGGCGAACAAGTGGATCACGGTGCATCACCGCGACCGCTACCGCTACATCCTGACCGAAGAGGGTTACACCGCCGGACGCCAGATTGGGGCGCCGGTCGCCGCCGCTCAAGGCTAATTCCCGCGTCGCCAAAAGAGCTTGGCGAAGGAAGCCCCCGCCTCCCACCCTGCGTTGCGCCGTCCCGCGCCGCTGGTGCACCATGACCGGAACCCAAGGGGGCCAGATCATGCCGAAGACGCCTGATTATTTCGCCGGAAAGACCGTCATCATCACCGGCGCCGCAAGCGGCATCGGCCGCGCCACCGCCAATATCTTCGCCCGCGAGGGGGCCAATGTGGTCTGCGCCGACCTCAACGAGGCCGGGGTCAAGGAGACCGCCGTCGCAGGTCAACGCCAAGGGGAGCCAGGCGCTGGCGCTCAAGGTCGACGTCACCAAGCGGCCGCAGGTCGAGGACATGATCAAACGCGCGCTCGATGCGTTCGGTACCGTACACTTCCTGTTCAATTCGGCCGGCGCCGCGATCCGCCGCGCCAAGTTCCTCGAGATCGACGACGCATTGATGGAGAAAACCTTCGACCTCAACGTCAAGGGCACGCTCTACGGCATGCAGGCGGTGCTGCCGCACATGCTGGCGAACAAGTTCGGGGTGATCGTCAATGTCGGCAGCATGGCGCACCGGCGCGGCGGGCCGGGCAGCTCGATCCATTACGCAGCGTCGAAGGGCGCGGTGGTGACCATGACCATGGGCGTGGCGCGGGAGTTCGCCGCCCAGGGTATCCGCGCGTTGTCGATTTCGCCCGGGCCGGTGAAGACGCCGTTCCAGGACGCCGCGGCGACCTCGCCAGAGCTGGCACAGAAGTTCCTCGACGACGTGCCGATGAAGCGCTTCGGCGAGCCCGAGGAGATCGGGGAACTCGTGCTGTTCATGTGCTCGGACGCCTGCCCGTTCATGACGGCGGACACCGTTTATGTGAACGGCGGCGGCGGCTGGCGATAATTGCGCCTGGCGTATTGCCAGGTCGCTCGCGGCTGTAGGGCTTCACCGCCCAATAGGCCCGGTGCGGAAATCGCGGAATTTCCAGCACTGGATTGGTATTCCGGCGAGCAGATCACGGCAAATTTATCAAAAAGGCCAGTGTTGCGATGACTCCGATACCCACATGAACCTTTGACCGGCTGAAACCGACCAATTCAGTACGGAACCGGTTGCGCCTGGAATCTGCAAGTTCCGAGACGGCTTTCGGAACCTCCGCATGGCCCGGCGCGTTCATGTTTCGAGTCGGGAATGAACAATGCCAATTTTCTCCTATTTTGCGGTGGTGGGCTCGGTGCTGGTGGCGCTGCTGTTCGCAGCCGACGTCACGCTGCCGAAAAGTGCGACTCCGGTAATAGTCACCAGCAGCCTGTACGGCATGCCCAAGCCCTGGCATCCCGATCCGAGCCCGATCCTGGCGACGACGCCGGCGCCCGCGCCCGACATGTCGTCGGAAGCCGTGCTCGCCGCTGCGCCGAAGACCGCGCCGGTCAACGAGCGCAGCGCCGCGGCCGATGCCGCCCCGAAGAAGAAGCGCGTGGTGGTCGCCCGCAAGCCGCCGGCGGATGACGCACGACAGAACAACGCCTGGTCGCGCAATGGCGATCCGTTCCGCCAAAACTACGCTTGGTCGCGAAGCGGCGACCCGTTCGGCGGGGGCGGAATGTTCGGGCGGTTCTGAGACCTTTTCCGTCAGACAAATCCGCCGCGCGCCATGATCGCGGCGCACAGCAGAATGATGACCACGCCGATCAATTCGCCGTGGAGCAGCTTGCGGATCATTGTGATTTTCTGTTCGCTTGGCACCGGCGCCTGACCGGCCTTCAAGGCCTTGCGCCACGACATGAACTCGATGGTCGGGATGGCGGAGAGCACACCGACCACGATGAACACCGAGAGCTTGGCCATGAAGGCGTGGCTCGAAAAATAATAGGCCGCGCCCTTCTCGAAATAGAACACCCGCAGAAGCCCGACGATAAGCAGCGCACCGGCGGCAATGCCGTATACGGCGTCGGCGGTGAGCAGCTTTCGCGCAGTCGATGCCGAACTCGCGCCGCATCGACCCACCTACATCGTTGTGTCACGTTTGCCACGCCCGTCCAGGTGTTTGATTTCGCGTTTACGATGCGATCGTCCCCGAAACATCGAGCCATATAAGTTAAGATATCCGAGTTTTGGTATTAGTTCCTGGCGGATCAGCGCGAACTCCACGGCGATGGCGGAAACCAGCGTGAACGCCGCCAAGTGATGGAGGAAGGCGAACAGTGTCGACATGGATGCGGGCTCCCTGGCCGCTTCATGTAGGCGGCACGCCCGCTGCCGCAACGGTTCCCTTGCCGCGAAATCTCCACCGGAACGGCCCATTAACGGCCGCCTCCGGAATTACCTTGCTCGCCTCTGCATCACCATCAACGCAAAGGAGCCGACCATGGCTGTGAACCCGATTCCGAACGGCTATCACACTGTCACGCCCTATCTCGTCGTGCGCGGCGCGGCGAAGATGATCGAATTCGCCAAGAAGGCATTCGGCGCCGAAACCGTCGGCGAGGCGATGAAGCGGCCGGACGGCACGATCATGCATACCCAGATCAAGATCGGCGATTTACTCATCATGGTTTCGGATGCGACTGCACAACATCAGCCGACGCAGACGATGCTCTACATTTATGTGCCGAACGTCGACGCCGTGTATCAGCGGGCGGTCGCAGCGGGCGGCACGTCGATGATGGAGCCGACGGACATGTTCTACGGCGACCGCAGCGGCGGCGTGAAAGACCCGTCCGGCACGCAGTGGTTCATCGGCACGCATAAGGAAGACGTCGCGCCGCAGGAACTGAAGAAGCGCGCCGAGGCGCATCTCAAGTCGCAGCAGGGCAAGGCGGCGTAACAACGAAATTCGACTACTCCTGCAAAATCAGGGCGGCGGAGCGTTTAGCCAACGTTTCGCTGCCCTGTTTTGCGCCAAGAGGGCCGGCTAGGCCCTTTTTTTGTGCCTGAAAATAGGACCCCAGTCTTGAACCTGGCCGCTCGCCCCGCGCGACATATAGCCGTGCGGCGTGCCCGAGGTCGGGACGCCAGGCCAGTTTCATCGGGGAGAATTGATCATGATCGGCAACATTGCCCGCGCGAGCGTTCTTGCACTCGCCGTCACCGTGTCCACCGCCGGCGTCGCGGCCGCCGGCACGCCTTACGACGGCCGCTGGAGCCTTTCCATCGTGACGCAGCACGGCACCTGCGACACCTACAATTTCCCGGTCAATATCACCAACGGAGCTGTCACGTTTCCGGGGCTGGTCAAAGCCTCGGGCCGCGTCACCGCCAAGGGCGGCGTTCGCGTGTTCGTCGCCGCTGGCGGCAAGTCCGCATCCGGTTCGGGAAAACTTTCGCTCGGTTCGGGCAGCGGGCGCTGGACCGGCCGGTCCGGCGACGCGCGTTGCTCGGGCTCGTGGACCGCGCAGCGGGCCTAAGACGGCGCGAAGCCAGTACAGCCGGCTAGCCCTTCACTTCACGCCGAGCAATTCGACGTCAAAAATGAGCGTGGCGTTTGGCGGAATGGCGCCGCCGGCGCCGCGGGCGCCATAGCCAAGCTTGGCCGGGATGATGAGCGTGCGCTTGCCGCCGACCTTCATCGTGGCGACGCCCTCGTCCCAGCCGGCGATGACCCGCTGCTGCCCGATCGGAAACTCGAATGGCTCACCGCGGTCGACTGAACTGTCGAATTTCTTGCCCTTGACGCCGTTCTCATAGAGCCAGCCGGTGTAATGCATAACGCAAATTTGCCCGGTCCGCGGCGTGGCGCCGGTCCCGACCTTGGTGTCGATCATCTGCAAGCCTGTCGCCGTGGTGACGGGCTTTGCGGCGGACTGGGCCGATGCGGAGTCGTCGGAGACCATTGAAACCATGCTCGTTAGCACGAGAGCTGCGAGTGTAGCCGTCAAGCGTGCGCGTGGGGAAGCTCGCATCGTTGGTTCTCCTGGGAAAGACCGAAGCCGGCTGATTGCATCGTTCGTCAGCCACTTTCTGAACCGGCCGCGCCGGCTTTACAAGTGTGCGGCATGGTTTGCGTGCGATCCAACCCGGACTCTCTGTCGTTATTCTGCGTCCTGATACCACCTCAACGCGACGGCGCGCCGATCGAGACCGGCCGCACCGGCGAACCCGAGGCGCCCTGCGCGCGCAGCGGCAGGATCATCGTGCACGACAGCCAGACCTTGTCCTTGGCGAGCGCGCCGAGGTTGGCGTTCTGGATCTGATGGATGCCGGAGTGCGCCAGATTGTAGTGATGGATCGCGAACGGCAGGCCATCCGGCGTGCCCTCCGGCGGCGCGGCCTTGCCTTGCAGGAAGCCCTCGGCCACCGGATCGGTGAACGGATTGTCGAGCGCGACCAGCACGACCTTCTTCTGCTCGACCAGCTTCGCCGCGTCGTAGGCGAGCCCCGGTCCCTTGGTGTAGTAGAACTTCTCGGTGTCCGGGTCTTTCCAATTGTCGCCCCAGCCGGTGTAGATGTAGAGCACGTCGCCGGATTGCAGGCCGCGCTTGCCGAGCCCCTGCGCCTTGAGCATCGCCTCGATGTCCTTCGCGGTGACGCGCGCACCGGGCTCCATCGCCTTGCCTTTGCCGAGATGCGTCTTGGCGTCGAGCAGCACCGCCGTGGTCACGATCGGCGGCACCTTCTCGATGCCGAGCTTCAGCAGCGGCGAGCCCGCGCTGGGCTTCACGTCCTTCTGCGTGTAACCGCCATAATACTTCGCCTTGTCGGCGGGGAATTCGCCTTTGCCGTCCCATTTCTCCGGCAGCACGGCGAAATGGCCGATCGCGTCCATCTGCGTGCCCTGTGCGCCGGGCTCGCCGCTCACCGTCTCCTCGCCGTTAAAGGCGTGCATCGTGCCCGGAATGCCGACAGTCGGCCGGTACTTGTCGACGAGCGGCGTGCCGAACGGCGACTGCGGCATGGTGTTGGAGCGCAGATGCGACAGCTCGTAGGATTTCGCCTTGGGATTGGCGAGATACGGCGCGCAGCGCTTCCAGGTGGCGGTGCCGAGCGTGTTGGCCATACCGAGCTCGTCGCCCGCGGGCCAGGGTGAAGCCGACGACGCGGATTGCGCGTGCGCGAGTGTGGAAAATGCGATCAGCGCGCATGAGGCGAGCAGCGCGCGAGCGAATGCCGTGCCAGTCATGAGGTTTCTCCCTGGAGGCGCGGCGTTCTGCAATGCCGACAGCTCTCCGGGAACATAGATTAGCACGGTGCGGCGGGCCTATCCCACGTGTCGCACGGCGAAATGCGACACCTTGATGTGCAACGCGACTATTCGGCCTTGATGTCGTTTTCGCGGACCACAGCACCCCAAGTCCGCATCTGCGTCGCCAGGAAACTCCGCAGGCGATCGCCGCCGCCGATATCAAACTTGATCTGGAGCGTTTCCGACAATTGCCGATTGACGGGCGGATCACGCAGCGTGTCCGCCAGCGCATTGCCAAAGCGCTCGCTGATCTCTCTTGGTACGCCGGAAGGCCCGAAACATCCCCACCACGTCAGCGCTTCGAACCCCTTGAAGCCGAACTCATCGGCGGTCGGCACGTCCGGAAGGTTCGGCAGCCGGCTCAATCCGGTCTGCAGCAACGGCCGCAATGCGCCGGCACCCACGTGACTGCTGACCAAGGCGGCCGTGCCGGAAATCAGGTCGACGTGACCGGCGACCGCGTCGTTCAGCGATGGGCCGCCGCCACGATAAGGCACATGCACCAGCCGGACCCCCGCCCGCTTGGCGAGCATGACAGCCGTCAAATGCGCGGCGCTGCCGGGGCCACCATTGCTGATGGTGATGACGTCCGGCCGGCGCTGGGCGTCGGCGACAACGTCCGCAAACGATCGGTATGGCCGCGAGGGATGGGCGCAGATGACATGGGGTCCGGTGCCGATGAGCAGCACCGGATCGAGGTCCTTTTCGGTATCGAACGGCAGGTTCGGAACAAGAAATGGATTGATCGCCTGGCTGTCGAAGCACAGCAGCCACGTCGTGCCATCGGGCGGTGACTTCGCAACCAGCGCCGCTCCGGCGCTGCCGGAGGCGCCCGGCCGGTTGTCTACGATGATGACGTTGCCCAATCGCTGCTGCAGACCGGGTTGAACGACCCGCGCAATCATGTCGATCGAACCGCCCGCCGCGAACGGAACCACGATCCTGATTGGAGCCGACGGCCAAGAGGCCGGTGCGGCCAGTGCGGCCAGTGCGGATGGCGCTGAGATCTGTCCGGCGGCCACTCTCGTGACCAAAGGCGCAATCAGGCCACCCAGCAAAACTGAACGCCGCGTCGGCATGATACTCTTTCGAGACATTTCCTCACACCGGCAAATTATCGTGCTTCCGCTTCGGCATCTCCACCGTCTTGCCCTTCAGCATCGCCAGCGCGCGGGCAATCCGCCGCCGCGTCGAGTGCGGCATGATCACGTCGTCGATATAGCCGCGCTCGGCGGCGATGAAGGGCGACAGGAAGCGCTCCTCGTATTCCTTGGTGCGCGCCGCGATTTTTTCGGCGTCGCCGATGTCGGCGCGGAAGATGATCTCGACCGCGCCCTTGGCGCCCATCACGGCGATCTGCGCGGTCGGCCAGGCGTAATTCAGATCGCCGCCGATGTGCTTATACGCCATCACGTCATAGGCACCGCCGAAGGCCTTTCGGGTGATGATGGTGACGAGCGGCACGGTGGCCTGCGAATAGGCAAAGAGAAGCTTGGCGCCGTGCTTGATCAACCCGCCCTGCTCCTGCGCGGTGCCGGGCAGAAATCCCGGCACGTCGACGAAGGTCACGATCGGGATGTTGAAGGCGTCGCAGAAGCGAACGAACCGCGCGGCCTTGCGGCTGGCGTCGCTGTCGAGCACGCCGGCCAGCACCATCGGCTGGTTGGCGACGAAGCCCACGGTGCGGCCGGCGATGCGGCCGAAGCCGACCACGATGTTCTTGGCGAAGGCCTCCGACAGTTCGAAGAAGTCGCCCTCGTCGGCGACCTTGGTGATCAGCTCGCGGACGTCGTAGGGCTTGTTCGGGTTGTCGGGGATGAGCGTATCGAGCGAAATGTCCTCGCGCTCGATGTCGTCGTGGGACGGCCATTCCGGCACGCCGGCCTCGTAGCTCGACGGCAGGAAGTCGATCAGCCGGCGCATCTGCAACAGGCATTGCACGTCGTCGTCGTAGCCGCCGTCGGAGATCGAGGATTTGCTGGTGTGGATGCTGGCGCCGCCCAGCTCCTCGGCCGTGACCACCTCGTTGGTCACAGTCTTCACCACGTCGGGACCGGTGACGAACATGTAGCTGGTGTCGCGCACCATGAAGATGAAGTCGGTCATCGCCGGCGAATAGACGTCGCCGCCGGCGCACGGGCCCATGATGACGCTGATCTGCGGAATGACGCCGCTGGCGATGACGTTGCGCTTGAACACCTCGCCGTAGCCGCCGAGCGAAGCCACGCCCTCCTGGATGCGCGCGCCGCCGGCATCGAACAGGCCGATGATCGGCGCCCGCGCCTTCATGGCGGCGTCCTGCACCTTGATGATCTTCTGCGCGTGGGTTTCCGAGAGCGAGCCGCCGAACACAGTGAAATCCTTGGCGAACAGGAACACGGTGCGGCCGTTCACGGTGCCCCAGCCGGTGACCACGCCATCGCCCGGGATCTTGGTTTTCTCCATGCCGAAGTCGCTGGAGCGGTGCTCGACGAACATGTCGAACTCCTCGAACGAGCCCTTGTCGAGCAGCAGTTCGACGCGCTCGCGGGCGGTCAGCTTGCCGCGCTTGTGCTGCGCCTCGATGCGCGCGGCCCCGCCGCCCAGGCGGGCCTGCTCGCGGCGCTGTTCCAGCCTGTCGAGGATGTCCTTCATGCCGGGCCCTTTGAGAATCCCCTCGGATTATAAGGCAAAAGCCATACCACGGCGGCGGCAGCCTTGCCCGGCGGATTGCCCAAATGCGGCGGCTGGGGCATGAAGCGCGGCATGAACACTCCCCCCGCCGCCGGCGGCAAGCAACAGGCCATCCAGGAGGCGCTCGCGCTGCATCGGGAGGGCAAGCACGAGCTTGCCATGCAGCGCTATGTGGCGATCCTCCAGCAGGACCCGGGCAACCTCGACGCGCTGTATTACGTCGCCATGATCGCGCTCCAGCAGGGCCAGATCGAGGAAGGTCTCAAGGTGATCGGGCGCGCCATCGCGGTTGGCCCGCCGCAGGCGCGGCTGCACAATCTCAAGGGCCAGGCGCATCTGCGGCTGAACCAGGACGACGACGCGCTCACAAGCTTTGGCCGCGCCATCGAGATCGACCCTTCGTTTGCCGACGCCTATGGCAACCGCGCGACGCTGTTATCCGAAATGGGCCGTTCGGCGGAGGCCATCGCCGACTTCGACCGCGCGCTGGATCTGCGTCCGGCCAACGCCGAGGACCACTGCAACCGGGCGAGCGCGATGGCCGACCTCGGCCGGGTCGACGAGGCACTGGCGGGGTTCGCGCGCGCCATCTCGCTCGTGCCGGCGATGGCGCCGGCCTATTTCAACCGCGCCGATGTGCTGTTGCGGATCGGGCGGCCGGCCGATGCGCTCCGCGACTGCGACCAGGCCATCAAGCTTTATCCGGAACTGGCCGGTGCGCATTGCACCCGCGGGCTGGCGCTCAAGGCGCTGGGCCGGCTCGACGAGGCCAAGGCAAGCTTCAAGCGCGCCGGCGAGCTCGATCCGCAATTCGCCGGGCTGGCGAGCGAAAATTAGCGGCAAGATTCAGCGGAGCGCGTCGAGCACGCTGGCTGCGGCCTGCATCTCGGCAAGACGATAAGCACGACGCGTGAGGATCACCTCGTCGCGTCCCCAGAACTGCATGTTCCAGTCCTCGTCGACATGCGCGGCGCTCCACGCCGCGTCGGTCGTGAGCCGGCCGGCCGCAAGCGCCAGCGCCAACAGCGCCGAGCCGGTCAAGGTGGTGACGACGTTGAGTGCGCCGAGCCGCCATGCTTCTTTGACGTCGGCGCCGTTCGGGATCGCCCGCACCGCCGCAGCGATCGCCGCCTCCGGCTGCGGCACATGCACGATGCCTTCGGTCAGCACAAATCGCGCGCCGAGCTTCTCGCGCGCCCAGTCGACAATCGGGTCCCAATGCTGCTGCTGGCTTGCGATCAGACCGGCCGGCGTCGCGGCGCGATAGAACAACAGGTCGGTGCCCAGGTATTTTTCAATCTCGGCCGCGACCGGCTGCGGCGCGGGCGTAACGCCGTCGATGATCGAGTTGGCGAGCCGGGTGAGCGGCATCACCGCCGGGTCGACCCGGTCTTTTTGCGCGTCCCATTCGACGGCCAGAGCCTCGGCCAGCACCCGCGCCGGCGCGGCCAAGTGCCGCCGCGCGGGCGTGCGCACCGGCCGGCCGTCGAGCAGCACGGCGAAGCCCTCAGGGCCCTCGCCGACCGTGGCGGCCTGATAGAACCGCGCCCGCAGGTTCGGACGCATGCTGCGCCGCGCGGACTCTTCCGGATCGAGCGGCTGGTTCTCGAAAATCTCCTCGAAGATGTCACGCATAAGGAGCCGGGCCTATTTGTGCAACGCAACATAGCCTGCGTCCATCACGTCTTGGGCAGGCCTCATAAGTAGCCATTCTGGACGCCGAAAGGAGCAAAATCTGGCGGAACGAACCCAGCCTTGGTAGCGCCGCTTTGACGCGACACAACCCTCGGAAGGGCCAGCATTAACTAGCGGCAGGCATGTGCTCGGTAGCGGTGGAATTTGCAGATCGTGTCTAGTAAAACTCCAAAGTGGATTCGGTGGTGTAGGCCGGGCCATGGGGGATGATCGACCTGCGCTGCGTCACGCGAGCCTCTCGGAAATTCCCAAAGAAGGGGCGCGTGCACGAGGAGTCAATGAAACCAACAAACATTGCGGCGCCTGACTACTTTCATAAAGTTGTCGACTGCCAATGGGCCTGCCCGGCCCACACGCCCGTTCCGGAATACATCCGACTGATCGCCGAAGGCCGCTACAGCGACGCCTACATGATCAATTGGCGGTCGAACGTGTTTCCGGGAATTCTCGGACGCACCTGCGACCGCCCGTGCGAGCCGGCCTGCCGGCGCGGCCGGGTCGAGGAAAATCCGGTCGCGATCTGCCGGTTGAAGCGCGTCGCCGCCGACTTCAAGGACGACATCCGCGGACGGCTGCCGAAGCCCGTTGCCGAAGAACGGCAAGCGCATCGCGCTGGTGGGCGGCGGCCCAGCCTCGCTCGCGGTGGCACGTGACCTTGCGCCGCTCGGCTATCACTGCACCGTGTTCGACCAGGACCCCAAGGCCGGCGGCATGATGCGGACGCAGATTCCGAAATTCCGCCTGCCCGACGTCGTGGTCGACGAGGAAACCGATTACATCCTCAACCTCGGCATCGAGTTCAAAGGCGGCACGCGCATCGACAGCATGAAGAAGCTGCTGTCGGAGAACTTCGACGCGATCTTCGTCGGCTCGGGCGCCCCGCGCGGTCGCGAGCTCGACATTCCGGGCCGCAAGGAAGCCGGCAAGAACATCCACATCGGCATCGACTGGCTGTCCAACGTCTCGTTCGGCCACATCACCTCGATCAACAAGCGCGTCATCGTGCTCGGCGGCGGCAACACCGCGATGGATTGCTGCCGCACCGCGCGCCGCCTCGGCGGCGAGGACGTCAAGGTGATCGTGCGCTCCGGCTACGACGAGATGAAGGCCTCGCCCTGGGAGAAAGAGGACGCCGTCCACGAGGACATTCCGATCCTCAATTTCCTGGTGCCGAAATCGTTCACCCACGACAACGGCAAGCTGACCGGCGTGGTGTTCGAGAAGGTCAAGGCCGAATACGACGCCAAGGGCCGGCGCAATCTCGTGCCGACCGGCGAGCCGGACCAGACCATCCCCTGCGACGACGTGCTGGTGGCGGTCGGCCAGGAGAACTCGTTCCCCTGGATCGAGCGCGACGCCGGCATCGAATTCGACAAGTGGGACATGCCCAAGGTCGATACCAAGACCATGGCCTCGACCAACCCGAAGGTGTTCTTCGGCGGCGATGCGGCTTTCGGTCCGAAGAACATCATCTGGGCGGTGGCGCACGGCCATGACGCCGCGCTGTCGATCCACAAGATCTGCTCGGGCGAGGACATCACCGAGCGCCCGCTGCCCGACGTGCAGATATCGTCGCAGAAGATGGGCATCCACGAGTGGAGCTACGACAACGACATCTCCAACGACAAGCGCTTCCGGGTGCCGCATCGCGACAAGGTGATCGCGCTGAAGGACATCCGCGCCGAGGTCGAGCTCGGCTACGATCTCAAGCTCGCGCTCGGCGAAGCGCAGCGCTGCCTGAACTGCGACATTCAGACCGTATTCACCTCGCAGCTCTGCATCGAATGCGACGCCTGCGTCGACATCTGCCCGATGGACTGCATCACCTTCACGGCCAATGGCGAAGAGGCCGACCTGCGGACGCGGCTGCAAGCCCCCTCCGCGAACCTGACCCAGGACCTTTACGTCGCCGACGGCCTGAAGACCGGCCGGGTGATGGTGAAGGACGAGGACGTCTGCCTGCACTGCGGGCTTTGCGCCGAACGCTGCCCCACCGGAGCGTGGGACATGCAGAAGTATCTCATCGATATGACCCACGCCGGAACCCCATGCCAGTCACCAGCCCGATCAGCCGCGTAAACGACTTCGTCGTCCGGTTCGCCAACGTCAACGGCTCCGGCTCCGCGAGCGCCAACGAATTGTTCGCCCGCTCGGTGCTGCGGATGGGCGTGCCGGTCAGCCCGCGCAACATCTTCCCCTCCAACATCCAGGGCCTGCCGACCTGGTACGAGGTCCGCATCACCGAGGACGGCCATCTCGGCGCCCGCGGCGGCGTCGACATGATGGTCGCGATGAACCCGCAGACCTGGGACAAGGACGTCGCCTCGATCGAGCCCGGCGGCTACCTGTTCTACGACTCGACCAAGCCGATGCCGTCCTCGAAGTTCCGCGAGGACATCACCGTGCTCGGCGTGCCGCTCACCGCCATCACCAACTCGACCTACACCGACCCGCGCCAGCGCCAGCTGTTCAAGAACATCATCTATCTCGGCGCGCTGTCGGCGATGCTCGACATGGACCCGAAGGTGATCGAGGGGCTGATCTCCGACCAGTACAAGGGCAAGGAGAAGCTCCTGTCCTCCAACGTCCACGCGCTGCATCTCGGCCGCGACTGGGCGCTGACCAACCTCAAGTGCCCGATCGGGCTTCGCGTGCAGAAGGCCGACAAGGTCGGCGACCGCATCTTCATCGAGGGGAACAGCGCCGCGGCGCTGGGAGCGGTGTACGGCGGCGCCACCGTCTGCGCCTGGTATCCGATCACGCCGTCATCCTCGCTTGCCGACGCCTTCACCAGCCATTGCAAGCGGCTGCGCCACGATCCCGAGACCAAGAAGGCCAAATACGCCATCGTCCAGGGCGAGGACGAACTCGCCTCGATCGGCATCGTGATCGGCGCGTCGTGGAACGGCGCCCGCGCCTTCACCGCGACCTCCGGCCCCGGCATCTCGCTGATGACGGAGTTCATCGGCCTGTCCTACTTCGCCGAAATCCCCGCCGTGATCATGAACGTGCAGCGTGCCGGCCCCTCGACCGGCATGCCGACCCGCACCCAGCAGTGCGACCTGATCTCCTGCGCCTATGCCTCGCACGGCGACACCAAGCACATCCTGCTGTTCCCGGAAGACCCGGCCGAAAGCTTCGAGATGGCGGCGCAGTGCTTCGATCTCGCCGAGCGGCTGCAGACCACGATCTTCCTGATGCTCGACCTCGACATCGGCATGAACCACCGGCTGAGCCGCCCGCTGAAGTGGGACGACAACAAGCAATACGACCGCGGCAAGGTGATGACGGCGGAGATGCTCGATGACGGCCGCGACTTCGGCCGCTATCTCGACGTCGACGGCGACGGCATCCCGTTCCGCACCTATCCGGGCACGCATCCGACCAAGGGCTCGTTCTTCACCCGCGGCACCTCGCGCGACCGTTACGCGCGCTACACCGAGGAAGGCTCGGCCTACCAGGACAACATGCAGCGGCTGCTGCGCAAGTTCGAGACCGCGAAGGACCTGGTGCCGCGGCCGCTGCAGGCCAACGCGCAGAAGCCCACCAAATACGGCGTGATCTATTTCGGCTCGACCTCGCCGGCGATGGACGAGGCGATCGGCATGCTGGAGGCGCGCGGCCACCAGCTCGACCGGCTCCGCATCCGCGCCTTCCCGTTCCACTCGAGCGTGGCGAGCTTCATCGCCGACCACGATTTCGTCTACGTGGTCGAGCAGAATCGCGACGCGCAGCTTCGCTCGATGATCGTCAACGAGAACGGCATCGACCCGGTGCGGCTGGTGCCGATCCTGCACTACGACGGCACCCCGATCACCGCGCGCTTCATCGCCAAGGCGATCGGCGACCATCAGGACCAGCTCAAAGTCACTCCGCTCCGCAAGGTCGTGTCATGACCTACATCGCCAAGCCGAAATTCCAGCATCCCGGCCTGCCGAAGAACGACCTCGGCTACACCCACCGCGACTACGAGGGCAAGGTCTCGACCTTGTGCGCCGGCTGCGGCCATGACTTCGATCACCGCTTCCATCATCGAGGCCTGTTTCCAGCTTTCGATCGAGCCGCATCGGGTGGCGAAAATTTCCGGCATCGGCTGCTCGTCAAAGACGCCGGACTACTTCCTCGGCAATTCGCACGGCTTCAATTCGGTGCACGGCCGCATGCCGTCGGTGCTGACGGGGGCGAATCTCGCCAACCGCGACCTGATCTATCTCGGCGTGTCCGGCGACGGCGACAGCGCCTCGATCGGCTTCGGCCAGTTCGCCCATTCGATCCGGCGCGGCGTCAACATGACCTATATCGTCGAGAACAACGGCGTCTACGGCCTGACCAAGGGCCAGTTCTCGGCCACCGCCGACCGCGGCTCGAAGTCCAAGCGCGGCGTCACCAATTCCGACAACGCCATCGATCTGGTCGGCATCGCGCTGCAGCTTGGCGCCAGCTTCGTGGCGCGGAGCTTCTCCGGCGACAAGACCCAGCTCGTTCCGCTGATCGAGGCCGCGATCCGCCACCAGGGCGCGTCGTTCATCGACGTGATCAGCCCCTGCGTCGCCTTCAACAATCACGCCGGCTCGACCAAGAGCTTCGATTATGTGCGCGAGCACAACGACGCGGTGAACCGGCTCGACGTCATCACCGGCCGCGATCCGATCACGGTGGATTATGCGCCGGGCTCGGTGCAGGTGGTCGAGCAGCACGACGGCACGCGGCTCGCGCTCCGCAAGCTCGACGCCGATTACGACGTGCACGATCGCCTGGCGGCGATGGCGTTCCTGCAAAAGCACGCCGCCAAGGGCCAGGTGGTCACCGGCCTGCTCTACGTCGATCCGGAATCCGAGGACCTGCACGCCCACCTCAACACGGTGGACACGCCGCTCAACGGGCTCGAGGCGAAGGATCTCTGCCCCGGCACCGCGGCGCTGGAAAAGATCAACGCCAGCCTGCGCTGATCGGCAACACCGAGCCGTTACTTCCCCTTCGGCCACTGTGCGGGTCGCTTCAAGCGACTCGCCGGTTTCCAAGAAGCTCTTGAGGCTTGCGAGAATGGCGGGCCAGCCGTTCGACACCGCCTCGATCAGCTTGGACCCCGGGCGGTCGGCCTCGTGCGTGACCGTCAGCTTGACCATGTCGCCCTGCTGTTCAAGCTGATAGGTCATGCGCGAATAGCCCTCCTCGCGCATCTCCGGCTTGAACTCGTTCCGCCAGGACAGCACGAGCCGCTTGTGCGGCTCGATCTCCAGCACCTCGCCGCTGTCGGCGACCCGGCCGTCGGGGATCATGATCCGCCACGGCGAGCCAACCTTCCAGTCGCACTCCTGGGTGGTCTCGGCCCAGTACTGGCGGGTGAACTCCGGCTCGATCAGCGCGCGCCAGAGCTTCTCCGCCGTGGTGCGGATGTAGGTGACATAGACGAACTTCGGTTTGTCGCTGGCTGCTTCACTCATCACGCGCCTCCAATGCTTTTTTCAGGTCGCCCAGCGCCTGCAGGCGTGAGCGTTCGAATTTCCCGATCCAGCGGTCCGCGATGTCGTGGATCGGCACCGGATTGAGGTAGTGCAGCTTCTCGCGGCCCCGCCACACCACGGCGACGAGGTTCGCGCTCCTCCAGAATGGCGAGGTGCTTGCTGACCGCCTGCCGCGTCATCGCAAGACGCGCGCAGAGCTCGCCGAGCGTCTGGCCGTTGTCGGCGCGGAGCCGGTCGAGCAGCTCGCGGCGGCTCGCATCGGCCAGCGCTTTGAACACCTCATCCATGAACACAATATGCAACCATTTAGTTGCATGTCAAGCGCGAAAAATGCCGCCTCGAAAATAAATCGAGGCGGCCGGACGCGACCGATCGGCGGAGTCTATTGGTTGAGGCGTTGCCGAATGAACTGCTGCTGGTCGATCGGATTGTTGCCGATGCCCTTCTCCAGCGGATAAGCCTGAATGGCGCTGTTCACCCGATCGCTGAAGGTGGTGATCGGCGGCGGCTTGTAGGGCTGCGGGACGGGCTGGGTCAGCGCCGCAGCCGGCGGGCTGTTCACGGAATACGGCGACGGGCTGGGCGGCGGAATGTAGGTGCTGCTGCCGCGCGGGATCTTCACCGGGCGGTCGGCGCGCTGCATCGGCTCCTTGGGCTCGTTGGCCCTGTCCCGCGTTATGGCGGGCGAGCGGTAGCCCTGCATGATGATCGGCGTGCCGTCGCGGTCCACCGGGACAAGCTGGCCCGGAACATGACGGGGCCCATTTTCGCTCGCCGTGGGCTGCGGCTTGGCGCGGGCCTTTTTCTTTCGGGCCGAGGCAGCATCGAGCGTGCCCAGCACCATCAGGGCCGCGAGCGCGAGAGTCAGGATTTTGGCCTTCGACGGTTGCATGGCCGTGAATTAAGCACCCCGGAACGGCGGCACCAGCCCGAATCCACGGCGATCACGACAGCGTGTTTGGAGGCTTATCGAGAATGCGGACCGCCACCTGGCCGCCGGTACGATTGTAAGCGACATATTCGAAGGCAAGCTTGCGTTCGGCGGCGAACTCCGTGAACGCCTTGAACTCGCCCTCCTCCCAGCCGTGATAATTGATCAGCTCGTCGAAGATGATGATGCTGCCGGGCACCAGCATCGGGGCGATGTTCTTGAGGATGGTCACGGTCGAGCTGTAGAGATCGCAATCGACGTGCAGGAGCGCGATCTTGGCGCCCGGATGCTGCGCGACGAAGCCCGGCAGCGTGTCCTCGAAGAAGCCCTTGGTCAGGCGGACGTTGCCGCGCACCGGCGGCAAATGCCCGCCGATGCTGAAGGCGCCGGCCTTGGCGCCGAGCGTCCAGGCCTCGGGCAAGCCCCTCGAAGGAGTCGAAGCCGTACCAGGTCGCGCCCGGTGCGAGCTCGGCGAAATGGTTGATCGAGTCGCCTTTGTAGACGCCGAATTCCAGATGCAGGCCGTCCGGGTGGCGGACTTCGCGCAGCATGGCGCGATGCAGCGCGAGCCGGGTCTTGAAGCCCGCGGCGTCGCGCAGATGCTGCTCCTCGAACGCCGCCGTGGTCGTGGCGTCGCGGAACCGCGCCATCAGGTCGATGTCGGTGAGCACGAGCTCGACCAGCTTGCGGACCTGGCGGCGAAACAGCTCGCGGACGCGCTCTTGGATGTCGGCCAGGCGCTGCCGCAGCCAGATCGTCAAGCCGTCGATCATTCTTCCGGCGCCTCGACGATCGGGTCGTAACGCTTGGCGTCGAGGCCGAGCAAATTCCAGGTCTGTTGCATGTGCGGCGGCAGCGGCGCGGTGACGTCGATCACGCCGCCGCGCGGATGCGGCACCGCGATCCGCCGCGCCAGCAGATGCAGCTTGTTCTGCATGCCGCCGGGGAACTCATAGTTCTCGATGCGGAAGTATTTCTCGTCGCCGATGATCGGATGGCCGATGTGCTCCATGTGGGCGCGGAGCTGGTGGGTGCGGCCGGTCACCGGCTTGAGCGACAGCCAGGCGAGTTTCTGCGCCGCGGTGTCCACCACGGCGTAGTAGGTCACCGCGTGGCTCGCGCCCTCCTCGCCGTGGCGGGCGATCCGCATCATGCTCTCGTCCTCGCGGTCTTCCTTGGCGAGGAAGGTCGAGACGCGGCCCTGCTTCGGGCGCGGGACGCCAGCGACCATCGCCCAGTAGATCTTGCGGGCCGAACGGGTGCGGAAGGTCTTGGCGAGCGCGGTCGCGGCAAAGCGGGTCTTGGCGACCAGGAGGCAGCCCGAGGTGTCCTTGTCGAGCCGGTGCACGAGGCGCGGCCGCTGGCCGTCCTTGCCGGTCATGCTGCCCAGCATGCCGTCGAGATGGCGGTAGGTGCCGGAGCCGCCCTGCACCGCGAGCCCCATCGGCTTGTTGAGCACCAGCACGTCGTCGTCTTCGTAGAGCGTGATCGACTTGATGAAGGCGCGATCCTTCTGGCCGCTCGGCGCGTCGTCGCGCGGCTTCGGCGGCTCGATCTTCAGCGGCGGGATGCGGATCGCCTGGCCCTTCAGCAGCCGGTCCTTGGGCTGGGCGCGCTTGCCGTTCACCCGCACCTCGCCTTTGCGGATGATGCGCTGGATGTGGCTGAACGACAGGCCCGGAAAGCGCGCCTCGAAGAAGCGGTCGAGCCGCATGCCGTCCTCGTCGGGGGCGACGGTGACGGTCTGCACGCCCTTGCCGGCTTTCGGCTGGACTGGAGCTTCGGTTTGCGCGTCGGTCATGCTGTCTCGGTTCCGGCAACCAGGGCGGCTTCCGCCTCGGTCGCCTCGTCCAGCGAACGGATACGCCGCAACTCGGGGAAAAGAAACATCCAAATCGCCGTGACCAGGATGGTGCCGACCCCGCCGATCACCACCGCCGGTACCGCGCCAAACAGCGCGCCCATCACGCCGGCGCGGAAATCGCCGAGCTGGTTGGAGGTGCCGGTGAACAGGCCATTGACCGCGCTGACCCGGCCGCGCATCTGCGGCGGGGTGCGAAGCTGCACCAGCGAAAAGCGGATCACCACGCTGACCACGTCGGCCGCGCCCATCAGGGCGAGCGCCGCCATCGAGAGCCACAGCACCGTGGAGAAGGCAAAACAGGTGACCGCAAGGCCGTAGATCGTCAGCACGCTGAACAGCACGCGGCCAATCGGCAGGGTCAACGGCCGCCGCGCCAGGATGATCGACATGGTCAGCGCGCCGATCGCCGGCGCCGAACGCAGGAGGCCGAGCCCCCATGGTCCGGTCAGCAGGATATCGCGGGCGAAGATCGGCAACAGCGCGGTCGCGCCGCCGAGGAACACCGCGAACATGTCGAGCGACAAGGTGCCGAGGATGATGCGATCGCCCCGCACGAAGCGGAAACCGCCGAGCAGCGACGACAGGCTGAACGGCTCGGTGCTGCGCGGCGCGGTCTCCACGCGCATCAGCGCCAGCATGAAGCCGCCGAGCCCCCACAGCACGATGGTGACGCCATAGACCGTCGTCGGCCCGAGCAGGTAGAGCACGCCGCCGAGCGCCGGGCCGACGATCTGCCCGGTCTGGTTGGCGGAGGCGAACCACGCCATTGCCGACGGCACGACCGCGCGCGGCACCAGCGAGGAGATGATCGCGGCCATGGTCGGGATCTCGAAGGCGCGGGCCGAGCCGACCACCGCAACGACAAGGTAGATGACGGGGGTGCCGAGCGTGCCGGTCGCGGTCGCATAGACCAGGATCGCGGCGGCCAGACCTTCCGTGACCTGGCACAGCAACAGGATGAGGCGGTGGTCATACCGGTCGGCGACATGGCCGACGAACACGGTGAGCACCAGCATCGGACCGAACTGCGCCAAGCCGAGCAAGCCGAGATCGAACGCGCTGCCGGTGAGCTCATAGAGCTGCCAGCCGACCGCCACCACCAGCATGTGGAACGACAGGATCGACGCGATCCGGCTGAACCAGTAGAGCGCGAAGGCGCGATGCCGGAACACCGATTCCGTTGGAGCGGCAGTTTCGCTCAAGCGCTAGCTCAAGGACATCGCTGCAACTCTTCAGCTTTGGCTTTGCCCCAGGTCACCCGCATCCGGTTGCCCTGGGCGTCGAGCGTGACCGCCACGTCATTGCCGCCACAATGCGCCTGCACATAGACCGCCTTGGCCTTGTACATCTTGCCGATCCGGCAATAGCCCTCGAACCACCACAGCGAGGTGTCGGTCGCGACCAACGCCGAATTCGCGGCGTTGTCGCCACCGCGCGCCGAGCAGACCTCGGGTTTCGCCGCCCAGCGGCCGATAAAGGCCTCCGTCGCCGACGCAGATGACACCGTGACCGCGCCGATCGCGCAGGCCACCAACACGGAAAGTCGCAGCATCAATGTCGCCCTATGTCTGTCATTGTTTTGATAGGCTTCGCCGCGCCGAGGCGACAGCGCAATTTTCGTTGCGCTGATCCCTGAATTTGCTGGCCCTGCTAGTTATCCGGGTCGCCCGCGGCCTTGTCCTTGCGAAGCTTCGCCCAGTAATCCAGGCGCTTGCGTATTTCGCGCTCGAACCCGCGCTCGGGCGGGTCGTAGAAGGTCTGGCGGCCGAGCTCTTCCGGGAAATAGTCCTGGCCGGAAAACGCCTCTTCCTGGTCGTGATCGTAGGCGTAGCCGCGGCCGTAGCCCTCCGACTTCATCAGGTTGGTCGGCGCGTTGAGGATGTGCTTGGGCGGCAACAGCGAGCCGCCCTCCTTCGCCGCGCGCTTGGCCGCGCCATAGGCGACGTAGGCGGCATTGGATTTGGGCGCGGTCGCGACATAGATCACCGCCTCGGCGATGGCGAGCTCGCCCTCGGGCGAGCCCAGGAAATCATAGGCGTCCTTGGCGGCGTTGCAGATCACCAGCGCCTGCGGATCGGCCATGCCGATATCCTCGATCGCCATCCGCACCACGCGCCGCGCGAGATAAAGCGGATCCTCGCCGGCGTCGAGCATACGGGCGAGATAATAGAGCGCGGCGTCGGGATCGGAGCCGCGCACCGATTTGTGCAGCGCCGAGATCAGGTTGTAGTGGCCGTCCTGCTTCTTGTCGTAGATCGGCGCGCGCCGCTGCACCACCTTCTGCAAGCCCGCCGCGTCGAAGATCTCGCCGGGCCGCGCGGCGCGCCAGATTTCCTCGGCGAGCGTGAGCGACGCACGGCCGTCGCCGTCGGCCATGCGGGCGAGCGACAGCCGCGCGTCGGCGTCGAGCGGCAGCTTTTTGCCCTCCAGCTGCTCGGCGCGGGTCAGCAGCTTCTCGACCGCATCGGGATCAAGCGACTTGAACACCAGCACCCGCGCCCGCGACAGCATCGGCGCGATCAGCTCGAACGACGGGTTTTCGGTGGTGGCGCCGACCAGAACGATGGTGCCGTCCTCCATCACCGGCAGGAAGCTGTCCTGCTGCGCGCGGTTGAAGCGATGGATTTCATCGACGAACAAGAGCGTGCCCTGCCCGATCTCGCGCCGCGCGCGGGCCTCCTCGAACACCTTCTTCAGGTCCTGCACGCCGGAGAAGATCGCGCTGATCTGCACGAATTCGAGGCTCGTCTCGTGCGCGAGCAGCCGGGCGACCGTGGTCTTGCCGGTGCCGGGCGGCCCCCAGAAGATCAGCGAGCCAAGCGAGCGGCTGTCGAGCATGCGGGTCAGCGCGCCGTCCGGCCCGAGCAACTGGTCCTGGCCGACGACATCGGCCAATTTTTGCGGCCGGAGCTTGTCGGCCAGCGGCCGCGGCGCATCGTTGTCCAGCCCCGCCGCCGCGAACAGGCTCGGTCCCGCACCGCGTTTGGGGCGGGAGGTCATCCGCCGAACACGGCTGAAATCTGCTGGCCGCCGCGCTGGATGGTGATGCGCCAGACCCGGGCGCCGGCCTGGGCGGCCTTTTGCAGGTCGGCGGTCTTGGCGATCTTGGCGCCGTTGACCCCGAGCAGGACGTCGCCGCGCTGGAAGCCGAACTGCTGGGCCAGCGTGCCATCGGCGACTTCGACCACGACCACGCCCTCGGTGGAGGAATCGAGCCGCAGCTCATCGGCCAGCGCCGGCGACAGGTTGGCGACCTTGGCCCCGGTGAACGGCGAGCGCGCTTCGATCAGGATTTCGTCGCGCGGCAATTCTGGCGCGGTCTCGAGCGCGACCGCGATCTTGCTTTCCTTGCCGCCGCGCACCACGCCGAGCTCGACCTTGCCGCCAAGCTCGTGCGTGGTGAAGCGGTAGTCGAAGGCGTTGGGGTCGTCGACCGCCAGGGCGCCGACCGAAACGATGACGTCGCCGGCTTTCAGCCCCGCCCGCGCCGCCGGGCCCTTGTCGGTGACGCTGGTGATGACCACGCCCGACGGCCGCTGCAGATTGAACGCCTGCGACAGCTCCGGCGTCAGCGCCTGGAGCTTGGCGCCGAGCCAGGGCCGCTTGACCGCGCTGCCGCCGGAGCGCGCCGAGCTCACCACCAGCCGCACCATGGTGGCGGGAATGGCGAAGCCCACGCCCTGGGAGCCGCCGGAGCGCGAGAAGATCGCGGTATTGATGCCAACGAGGCGCCCGGCCATGTCGACCAGCGCGCCGCCCGAATTGCCGGGATTGATCGCGGCGTCGGTCTGGATGAAGAACTGATAGTCCGAGATGCCGACCTGCGTCCGCGCCACCGCCGAGACGATGCCGTGGGTCACGGTCTGGCCGACGCCGAACGGATTGCCGACCGCCAGCACCACATCGCCGACCTGCAGGTCGTCGGAGTTGCCGAAGTCGATCACCGGGAAGCGCTCTTTGCCGTCGCCCTTGACGCGCAGCACCGCAAGGTCAGCGCGCGGGTCCTTGAGCACGACATCGACCGCGAACTCGCGCTTGTCGGCGAGCGAGATTTTCACCTGATCGGCGCCATCGATGACGTGGTTGTTGGTAACGATCAGGCCGGACGGATCGACGAGGACGCCGGAGCCGAGCGACTGCTGGGTCTGCTCGCGCGGTCCGCCGAACTGCTGCCCGAAGAAACGCCGGAAGAACGGGTCTTCCATCAGCGGATTGCGGTTCGACACTGTTTTGGCGGCGGACACGGTGACGACCGCCGGCACCACGCGCTTGACGATCGGCGCGTAGGACATCCGCAGCGCCTCGGCCGAAGGCGGCACCACGCGGTCCTGTGCGCCAGCGCCCTGCGGCAGCAGCAGCGACACGGCGGCAAGCACGGCCGAGAGCAGGCGGAGGCGAACAGGCATGGTATGGCGATCCCAGATCGAAGGAACCGAGATATAGGCCCCGCGCTGCGGCAATTGAAGGGCGCCGGCCCTGCCATCCCCTGCCCCGGCACAAGCGCCGGGGCCGAAAACGGGCCTATTCCTTCGGCGGCAGCGTCCGCAGATAGGCGATGACGGCGTCGAGGTCGGCATCGGTCATCTTGGCGTAGTACTGGTAGCCCATCGGGCCCTTGAGCGGAGTGCCGTCCTTCCGCTTGCCCTGCGTGATCGCGGTCTTGATCTCGGCGTCGGTCCAATCGCCGATGCCGGCGGTCTTGTGCGAGGTGATGTTGCGCGACTTCGAGACGCCCCACGGCCCGGGAAATTCGCGGCCGCCCTTGCCGAGCGAGTTCGCGAAGTCGGGCCCGCCGGGCGGTACGAACGGCGTGTGGCACTCCATGCAATGGCCGATGGTGGCGAGATAGAAGCCGCGCTTGAGCTTGTCGTTGAGGTCGGCCTGCGAATAGGACTTCTCGGCGCCCGGGAAAACATGGTGCGGCAACGCGATCTTGTAGACCGGGTCGGCCACCTTGTTCTTCACCGGCGTCAGGCTACGCAGGTAGGCGACGATGCCGTCGAGATCGCCGGGCGTGAGGATCGGATAGAACGCCGTTGGCATCACCTCGGCCTCTTGAATGCCGTGTGGATTCTTGCCGGTCAGCAGCAATGTCTTGATCTGCGCATCGGTCCAGTTGCCGATGCCGGTATCCTTGTCCGGCGTGATGTTGGGTGCGGTGACATCGAATGGCGGCTCGTCGAAACGCAAACCGCCGGAATAATCCTTGCCCGCAACCGCCGGCGGCGGCCCCTTCGGCGAATGGCAGTTGGCGCAGGTCATGATGGTGTTGACCAGATAGCCGCCGCGCTCGACCGCCGACTGCGCCATCGCGCTGCTCGTCACCATTGCCACAGCAACCAACCCCAGCATCAAACGGATCATCAAATTCCTCCGGCTCGGAATGAATCGGCCGCGATGATATCGCCGCTGTGTGTCAGCGCAATCGAAGGCAGCGCTCTTCCCACCGTCGTGTGTGGTTAATCGGTTCAGCGCGCACCGGCCGCGCTCAGGATGCGCACCATGCCGGAGTAACCGGATTTCCTGGCGTGCGCGAGCGGCGTAACGCCGTCGCGGTCAGCAATGTTCACGCTGGCGCCCGCTTCAACCATCAGCCGGACGATTTCGGTGTGGGTCGCGCCGCCGTCCCCGAGGATCACGGCTTCCAGTAGTGCGGTCCAACCCAGGTTGTTGACGTGATCCCTGTCGATGGCGGTTGCGAGCAGGAGCTTCACCGCCTCGACGTGGCCGTGATGCGCCGCCGGGATGAGGCCGGTGCCGCGATAACGGTTGGTGTCCTTGAGATCGGCGCCGGCGCCGAGCGTCATCTTGAGGATTTCGATGCGGCCCTCCGCGGCAGCGTAGAGGTAGGGTGAATCCTGGATGAAATCCTTGGCGTTGACGTCGGCGCCCTCCTGGATGAGGAAGCGCGCGGTCTCGACCCGATTGCGGTGTGTGGCGGCGAGCAGCGCCGTGCGCCCGCGCTGATCGCGGGCGTCGATCCGGGTGCCGCCGGCGAGGAGCTTCTTCACCACAAGGAGCTCACCGCGCTCCGCCGCCGTGATCATTTCGCGCTCGTTCTCATTGGCTTGCTGCGCCTGCAACGGTCCGCCGCAGGCGATCAGCCCAAAGAAAAAGGCGGCCGAAGCCGCCTTTGCAATTCGTGACGCCGACATCGATGGTTACGCCGCAGCGGTCGCGTCTTCGTCGACCTTGCGCTCATGCGCCGGGTCGGAATCGAGCCCCTTGGCGGCCTCATCGCGATCAACGAACTCGATCACGCCGACGGCGGCGTTGTCGCCGTGGCGGAAGCCGGCCTTGAGGATGCGGGTGTAGCCGCCCTTGCGGTCCTTGTAGCGCGGGCCGAGCACGTCGAACAGCTTCTTGACCATGGCAACGTCGCGGATCTGCGCGATCGCCTGGCGGCGGGCGTGCAGGTCGCCGCGTTTGCCGAGCGTGACGAGCTTCTCCACCACCGGGCGAAGCTCCTTGGCCTTGGGCAACGTGGTGGTGATCTGCTCGTGCTTGATCAGCGCCGCGCACATGTTGCCGAACATGGCCTTGCGATGCTCCGCCGTGCGGTTGAGCTTGCGGTGAACCTTGCCGTGACGCATCGCCTATTCCTTCGTCATTTCTGTGTCGCGACGGTTCGCCGGACGCTGTACTCAGGTGGGCTTCCTGCGTTCGCCCTGAAAATCATGCCCGGCTGATCAGCCGGGCATGACCAAACGGTTGCTAGTAGTGGTCCTCGAAGCGCTTGGCGAGCTCGTCGATATTCTCGGGCGGCCAGCCGGGCACTTCCATGCCGAGGTGCAGGCCCATCTGCGCCAGCACTTCCTTGATCTCGTTGAGGGACTTGCGCCCGAAGTTCGGCGTGCGGAGCATTTCGGCTTCGGTCTTCTGAACGAGATCGCCGATATAGACGATGTTGTCGTTCTTCAGACAGTTGGCCGAACGCACGCTGAGCTCGAGCTCGTCGACCTTCTTGAGGAACGCCGGGTTGAAGGCGAGGTCCGGAATCGCTTCCGCGGCCTGCTCCTTGCGGGGCTCCTCGAAGTTGACGAACACGTTGAGCTGGTCCTGCAGGATGCGCGCCGCATAGGCCAGCGCGTCCTCGGGACCGACCGCACCGTTGGTCTCGATCGTCAAGGTCAGCTTGTCGTAGTCGAGGATCTGGCCCTCGCGGGTGTTCTCGACCTTGTAGGAGACCTTGCGGCACGGCGAAAACAGGCTGTCGACCGGGATGAGCCCGATCGGCGCGTCCTCGGGCCGGTTGCGCTCGGCCGGGACGTAGCCCTTGCCGGTCGCGACCGTGAACTCCATGCGGATCTCGGCGCCCTCGTCCAGCGTGCAGAGCACGAGGTCGGGGTTGAGCACGACGATGTCGCCGACGGTCTGAATGTCGCCCGCCACCACGGTGCCCGGACCGGACTTTTTCACCACCATGCGCTTGGGGCCTTCGCCCTGCATCTTGATGGCGATGTCCTTGATGTTGAGCACGATGTCGGTGACGTCCTCGCGGACGCCTGCGATCGACGAGAACTCATGGAGCACGCCGTCGATGTGCACCGACTGCACCGCCGCGCCCTGGAGCGACGACAGCAGAATGCGCCGCAGCGCATTGCCGAGCGTCACGCCGAAACCGCGCTCAAGCGGCTCGGCAATCAGCGTCGCCTGCCGCTTCGGATCGGAGCCGAGCGACACCTGCAGCTTGTTCGGCCTGATCAGTTCCTGCCAGTTCTTCTGGATCACGTTTGCACCCATCGCATTGGATGGCGCGGCTTTCGGCGCGCCCCACTCCGCCCCGTGGGAATTGTCGGCGGCAGCCGGCTTGTCGTCCGGCCGGATATAGGAGTCGCTCATACGCGTCGGCGCTTTCTCGGCCTGCAGCCGTTATGGGGAATGGGCGTCACGTCGCGGATCGATGTGATGGTGAAACCGGCGGCCTGCAAAGCGCGCAGCGCCGACTCGCGGCCCGAGCCCGGTCCCGCAACCTCGACTTCGAGGGTGCGCATGCCGTGCTCGGAGGCCTTCTTCGCAGCATCCTCGGCGGCCATCTGGGCGGCATAGGGCGTCGACTTGCGCGAGCCCTTGAAGCCCATGGTGCCGGACGAAGACCAGGAGATAGCGTTGCCCTGGGCGTCGGTGATGGTGATCATGGTGTTGTTGAACGAGGCGTTCACATGCGCGACGCCCGAAGCGATATTCTTGCGTTCGCGTCGTCGGACGCGCCCGCCGGCGGGAGTGGCTTCCTTACCCATTCACAGTCCTTTCGAGGCCGCCTGGTAAAGCGGACCGATTCAATTCGGCTTGAGTTCTAGGCCGTAGCCTTCTTCTTGCCGGCAATGGCTTTGGCCGGACCCTTGCGGGTGCGGGCATTGGTGTGGGTGCGCTGGCCGCGGACCGGCAGACCCTTGCGGTGACGCAGACCCCGATAGCAGCCAAGATCCATCAGCCGCTTGATGTTCACGGCGACCTCGCGCCGCAGATCGCCTTCGACCATGTAGTCGCGGTCGATCATCTCGCGGATCTGCAACACCTCCTGGTCGGTCAACTGTGACACCCGACGCTCCATCGGGATGTTGACCTTGGCCATGATGTCCTTGGCGTTCTTCTGGCCGATGCCATGGATATACTGGAGCGCGATGACGACGCGCTTGTTGGTCGGAATATTCACGCCTGCAATTCGGGCCACGACTTCACTCCTGTTCCGGCCGGGACTGGAGCGCCCGACCGTGTCCGCCAGTTCCGAGTTCCCGGAAGGGCACTCCAAGCGATAAAGCGACGCCCACCCCGGTACTTCGGGGTCGGCATCGTTCGTACCGCGTCCGCCTGAATACCCCGGTTATTAAGGGATTCTTCCTCACTTCGTCAACCTCCGCGCGCGCCCAGCTTTTCGGCTTTTTTGCGGCGTTCGGGCAGCCCGACGAGAGGCTGCCTTCGTGGCGGGCTTACGAGCGCCCGCCGCGGGCTTGCGCCGCGACAAGGTCGTCTTCGCCGCCCGTTTGGCCGCTTTAACCTTGCCCCCCAGTTTCTTGGCCTGAGCGGCCTTGCCGGAGGCGGATTTGCGGCCCGGGGCAGCCTTCTGGGCACGCCCTGCGGGCCTACGAGCGCCAGCGGAGGGCTTGCTGGCGCCTACAGCGGGCTTGTGGTCCTGCGTCGGCCGGAACGCCGTGTCGGCCAGCGCCCGGCCAATGGCCGCCGCCACGTCGGAGATCGAGGCCATACCATCGACCGCCCGCAGTGCCTCCTTGCTCCGATAGTAATCCACCAGCGGCGCGGTCTGGGCCTGGTAGGCCGTGAGTCGCTGCTTCAGCACCTCGGGATTGTCGTCAGGGCGGAGCGGCTCGCCGCGCGTCCTCATCTCTTCAACCCGGGAGGCGATCCGGCGGACCAGGATGTCCGGGTCGACCTCCAGCGCCACCACGCCGTCGAGCCGTAGCCCCTTCTCGTCGAGCATGCGGTCGAGCGCCTCAGCCTGCGGCACAGTCCGCGGAAAGCCGTCGAGGATGAAGCCGCGCTTGGCGTCGGGCTGATCGATCCGGTCCGCCACGATTGCGACCACGACGTCGTCCGGCACCAGGGCGCCGCGCGCCATGATGTCCTTGGCCTTGAGACCGATCGGCGTGCCGGCCGCGACGGCCGCACGCAGCATGTCGCCGGTGGAGAGTTGCACGATGCCGTATTTCGAAACGAGTTCCTTGGCCTGCGTCCCCTTCCCGGCCCCCGGCGGGCCGAGCAACACAATCCTCATCTCCTGCGCCCCCGCAGCTTCGACCGCTTGATCAGACCTTCATATTGATGCGCCAGCAGATAGCCCTGGACCTGCGCCACCGTGTCCATGGTCACGCTGACCACGATCAGCAGCGACGTGCCGCCGAAGTAGAACGGCACCGCGGCGTAGGAGATCAGAATTTCCGGAATGAGACACACGATCGCCAGATAGCCGGCGCCCAGGACGGTGATGCGGGTCAGCACATAGTCGATGTATTCGGCGGTGCGCTCGCCCGGCCGGATGCCCGGAACGAAGCCGCCGTGCTTTTTGAGGTTGTCCGCGGTCTCGGTCGGATTGAACACGATCGCCGTGTAGAAGAAGGCGAAGAACACGATCAGCGCGATGTAGAGAAAGAGAAACAGCGGCCGGCCGTGACCGAGCTGCGTGACAATGACGTTGAACCACTCCGGGCCCTGGCCGGCGTTGAAGTTGGCGACCGTGGTCGGCAACAGCAGCAGCGACGACGCGAAGATCGGCGGGATGACGCCCGAGGTGTTGAGCTTGAGCGGCAGATGCGAGGACTGGCCCTCGAACATGCGGTTGCCGACCTGGCGCTTGGGATACTGGATCAGCAGACGACGCTGGGCGCGCTCCATGAACACGATGAAGGCGATCACGACGACCGCCATGACGATGACCACGAGGATCAGGCCGGTCGACAGCGCGCCCTGGCGGCCGAGTTCCAGCATGCCGGCGATGGCCGAGGGCAATTCGGCGACGATGCCCGCCATGATGATGAGCGAGATGCCGTTGCCGATGCCGCGCGCGGTGATCTGCTCGCCGAGCCACATCAGGAACATGGTGCCGCCGGTGAGCGTGATCGCGGTCGATATCCGGAAGAAATAGCCGGGATCAGCGACCGCGCCGCCGGCGCCTTCGAGCCCGATTGAGATGCCGTAGGCCTGGAACGCCGCCAGCACCACGGTGAGATAGCGGGTGTACTGGTTGATGACCTTGCGGCCCTGCTCACCCTCTTTCTTAAGTTGTTCAAGTGTTGGGGAAACAGTCGTCATCAACTGGATGATGATCGAGGCCGAAATGTACGGCATGATGTTCAAGGCAAAGATCGCCATGCGGTGAATGCCACCGCCGGAGAACATGTTGAACATGCCGAGGATGCCGCCGGCCTGGGATTTGAAAATCTGCTCCCACGCCTGGGGATCGATACCAGGCAGCGGGATGTAGGTGCCGAAGCGGTAGACCAGCAACGCGCCGAGCGTAAACCAAATGCGCTTCTTCAGCTCCTCGGCCTTGGCAAGCGACGAGAAGTTGAGATTGGCCGCCAGTTGTTCGGCTGCAGAGACCATCGAGAGCTCCCTTACCGCGCCCCAGCCGAATTCGACCGGTGCGTCATGCCCCGCGAACGCGGGGCATCCAGTAACCCCGGTCTCAATGTGGTGTTCGGCCATCACCAATTCCATGGTCGGAAGATACTGGATCGCACGGTCGAACCGGGCGATGACAGCCTGAGTTACGCGGCCTTTTCGCCCTCTTCACGCTTCGGTGCCAGGATTTTGACCGAGCCGCCGGCCTTCTCCACGGCTTCCATGGCCGATTTGGAGGCACCGAACACCTCGAAATTCACCTTGGCCTTGAGCTCGCCGTTGCCGAGAAGCCGCACGCCGTCCTTGGCCCGCCGCATCAGGCCGGCCTTGACCAGCGCCGCGGAATCCACCGCTGCCGACGGGTCGATCAGCTTGGCGTCGATGGCCGCCTGCACCTTGCCAAGGTTCACCTCGTTCAGCCGAAGCTGAAACTTGGTGTTGCGGAAGCCGCGCTTGGGCAGACGGCGATGCAGCGGCATCTGGCCGCCTTCGAAACCCTTGATGCGCACACCGGAGCGCGCCGTCTGGCCCTTACCGCCGCGCCCGCCGGTCTTGCCGGCGCCCGAGCCGATGCCGCGGCCGATGCGGAAGCGCTTCTTCCGCGAGCCGTGCTTCGGGGCGATTTCGTTCAGCTTCATCGCCGTCTCCTTATTTCCCGTCCACGACGCGAACGAGATGCTTCACTTTTTCGATCATCCCGCGCGTCATCGGATTGTCCGGCAGGTCGCGCGAGCGGCCGATCTTGTTCAGCCCGAGCCCGACCAGGGTCTCGCGCTGGGTGTGCTGCCGACGCAGCGCGCTGCCGATCTGCTGGACCTTGATGGTTTTGTCTTTGCTGGCCATGGCGCGTTTCCCGCTTACTCGGTCGCCGCTTCGCTGTCGGCGCCCTGACGGCGTCCTTGCAGCGTGGAGACCTTCATACTGCGCCGCGCTGCAACCGAGCGCGGCGAGTCCTGGTGCTTGAGCGCGTCGAACGTCGCACGCACCATGTTGTACGGGTTCGACGAGCCGAGCGACTTCGCCACCACGTCCTGCATGCCGAGCGTCTCGAACACCGCGCGCATCGGACCGCCGGCGATGACGCCGGTGCCCGGAGGCGCTGCCCGCAGATGCACGCGGCCGGCGCCGTGCCGTCCGTCCACGTCATGATGCAGCGTGCGGCCTTCGCGCAGCGGCACGCGGATCACGTTGCGCTTGGCGGCCTCGGTCGCCTTGCGGATCGCCTCCGGCACCTCGCGCGCCTTGCCATGGCCGAAACCGACCCGGCCCTTCTGGTCGCCGACGATCACCAGCGCGGCAAAGCCGAACCGGCGGCCGCCCTTGACCACCTTGGCGACGCGGTTGATGTGCACGAGCTTGTCGACGAACTCGCTCGGTTCGCGGTCGCGATCTCGGCCGCCTTCTCGTCTCGGTTCACGTGCCATATAGCGATCTTTCCCTTCGGGCGTGACGCCCGTCATCATCCGTTCAGAACTGCAAGCCGCCTTCGCGCGCGGCGTCGGCGAGCGCCTTGATGCGCCCGTGATAGAGATAGCCGCCGCGATCGAACACAACGCTGTTCACGCCCTTCTCGATCGCGCGCTGGGCAACGAGCTTGCCGACCGCCTTCGCCGCATCGACATTGGCGCCGGTCTTGCTGCGCATGTCCTTCTCAAGCGAGGAAGCGGCGGCAACCGTCGAGCCCTTCAGGTCGTCGATCACCTGAGCGTAGATGTGCTTGGACGAGCGGAATACCGTCAGGCGCGCGCGTCCAGTCGCCGCCTCCTTGATGGCGCGCCGCACCGTCGCCCTGCGCCGGTCGGTCCTTGCTTTGACTGTTGCCATCGTTCAGCTCCGTTACTTCTTCTTGCCTTCCTTACGGAAGATGTATTCGCCGACGTACTTCACGCCCTTGCCCTTGTAGGGCTCGGGCGGGCGGAAATCGCGGATCTCGGCGGCGACCTGGCCGACCTTCTGCTTGTCCGAGCCGGTGATGGTGATCTCGGTCGGCTTCGGCGCCACGATCGAGATGCCTTCCGGGATCGGATAGACGACGTCGTGGCTGTAGCCGAGCTGGAGCTGCAGGTTCTTGCCCTGCACCGCAGCGCGGTAGCCGACGCCGGTGATCTCAAGCTTCTCCTCGAAGCCCTTGGTCACACCCGTCATCAGGTTGCTGACCAGCGTGCGATAGGTGCCCCATTGCGAACGTGCGCGCTTGGTCTCGGAGCGCGGATCGATCTGGATCCCGTCCTTGTCCATTTTCGCGATGAGGTCGTCGTGCAGCACGAGCTGCAGCGCGCCCTTGGGACCCTTGACCTTGACGGTCTGGCCCTCGACGTTGGCCGTGACGCCGGTCGGGACCGTAACCGCCTTCTTGCCGATACGAGACATGGCTGTTTCCTCGATCTCCGCGCTCAGAACACCGTGCAGAGCACTTCGCCGCCAACATTGGCGTCGCGTGCCTCGTGATCGGCCATCACGCCCTTGGGGGTCGAAAGGATTGCGACACCCAGGCCGTTGTTGATGCGCGGCAAGTTACGGACCGCGACATAGACGCGGCGGCCGGGCTTGGAGACCCGCGACATCTCGCGGATCACCGGCTGGCCGTCGAAATACTTCAGCTCGACCTCGATCTCGCTGCGACCGTCGGAATGATCGACACTGGCATAACCGCGGATGAAGCCCTCGTTCTTGAGAACCTCGAGCACGCTGACGCGAAGCCGCGAGCCCGGCGTCGAGACCTTGGGCTTCTTGCGCATCTGCGCGTTGTTGATGCGCGCGATCAGATCGCCGACTGGATCGTTCACTTGCATGCGATCCTCCCTTACCAGCTCGACTTCACGAGGCCGGGAATGAGGCCCTTGGAGCCGAGCTCGCGGAGCGCGATGCGCGACAGCCGGTGCTTGCGATAGACCGCGCGCGGGCGCCCGGTGATCTCGCAGCGGTTGCGGTAGCGGTTCGGCGCCGAATTGCGCGGCAATTCCGCCATCTTCATGGTCGCCGCGAAGCGCTCTTCCATCGGCTTGGTCTTGTCCATGGCGATTGCCTTCAGCCGCGAACGACGGCCGGCATACTTCTTCGCCAGCTTCTTGCGCCGGTTATTCTTCTCGATCGAACTCTTCTTCGCCATCTAGGTCTCCTGGCTATCCGCGTTTGAGGGCAAGAACCCTCACTGCCGGAACGGGAAGTTGAAAGCGGTCAGCAGCGCGCGAGCTTCGTCGTCGTTCTTCGCGGTGGTGCAAACCGTGATGTCCATGCCCCACATGTCCTGGGCCTTGTCGTAGTCGATCTCCGGGAAAATCGTGTGCTCCTTGATGCCGAGCGAATAGTTGCCGCGGCCGTCGAAGCTCTTCGGATTGAGACCGCGGAAGTCGCGAACGCGCGGCAGCGCGATGTTCACCAGGCGGTCGAGGAATTCGTACATCCGCGCCTTGCGCAGCGTCACCTTGCAGCCGATGGCCTGGCCGTCGCGCAGCTTGTAGGTCGCGATCGACTTGCGCGACTTGGTGATGACCGGCTTCTGGCCGGCAATCGCCGCCATCGCTTCGGCGGCCTGCTCGACCTTCTTGCGGTCGGCGACGGCCTCGCCGATGCCCATGTTGAGGACGATCTTGTCGACCCGGGGCACCTGCATCGGATTCTTGTAGCCGAACTGCTCGGTCATCGCCTTGCGGATCACCTGATCGAAATGGGTGCGCAGACGCGGCGTCACCTTCTCTTCCGGCTCGCGCGGCTTCTTCTCGGCAGACTCGGCCGCTTTCTTGGCGGCAGCCTTTTCCTTGGCCGCCGCAGCCTTGTCGGCGCGGGCCTGGGCTTCCGGCGACTTGTCGACCTTCGCGGCGCGCGCGGCCTTGTCGGCCTTGCCGTCGTCTTTCTCTTTGTCAGCCATCGATCTCGACTCCCGAACGCTTGGCAACGCGCACCAGCTTCTGATCGTCGCCCTTGCCGACGGTCTTGAAGCCGACGCGCGTGGGCTTGCCGTCCTTCGGATCGGCGAGCGCGATGTTGGACAGGTGGATCGTCATCTCCTTGGAGATGATGCCGCCCTCCTGCTGCGCCGTCTGCTTCTGATGGCGCTTGACCATGTTGACGCCGCGCACCAGCGCGCGCTCGTCGCTCGGATGCACGGCGATGACCTCGCCGCTGCGGCCCTTGTCGCGGCCGGACAGCACGACGACCTTGTCGCCCTTCCTAATTCTTGCCGCCATCACAGCACCTCCGGCGCAAGCGAAATGATCTTCATGTGGTTCTTGGCTCGCAGCTCGCGCGGCACCGGCCCGAAGATGCGGGTGCCGACCGGCTCCATCTGCGGATTGATCAGCACCGCGGCGTTGCGGTCGAAGCGGATCACCGAGCCGTCGGGGCGCTTGATGTCCTTGCGGATGCGCACCACCACGGCCTTCATGACCTCGCCCTTCTTGACGCGGCCGCGCGGGATCGCCTCCTTGATCGAGACGACGATGACGTCGCCGATGGTGGCGTACTTGCGCTTGGAGCCGCCGAGCACCTTGATGCACATGACGCGGCGCGCGCCGGAATTGTCCGCCACGTCAAGGTTGGTTTGCATCTGGATCATGAGGCGCCTCGCACTTCTTTCTTACGCGTCTGGTTTCTTAAAAATCCTGCGCGCTTAATTCGGTTTGGCCGCGGCTTGGTCGGACTTCTCGGCCTTGGAGCCGCCCTTCTTCTTCGCCGAACGCTTCTCGGAGTTCGACCTCGATCGGCGCCTCCGACTTGGCGCGCTTCTCGCCCCGGACCACGGCCCAGCGCTTGAGCTTGGAAATCGGCTTGTGCTCCTCGATCCACACCAGATCGCCGATCGAGAATTCGTTCTTCTCGTCGTGGGCGTGGAACTTGTTGGAACGGCGCACGGTCTTCTTCATGACAGGATGCGTGAAGCGCCGCTCGACGCGGACAATCACGGTCTTGTCCTGCTTGTCGCTGACCACCACGCCCTGGAGCGTTCGCTTCGGCATACGATCCTCTTACTTCTTCGACTTTTTCGCCTTGGCCCGGGACTTCGGGTTGGGCTTCGATCTGGATTTCACGGGAGCGCGGCGCTTGGCCGTCGCCTTCGGCTTGGCACGCGCGGGCTTGCTGCCTTCGGTCTTGGCTTGCTTCGGCTTGGCCGGCGCTGCGGCGAGCTTCGGCTCGTCGCCCGACCGCTTCTGCCGCGCGATGGTCAGGATCCGCGCGATGTCGCGGCGCACCACGCGCACGCGCGAGGTGTTCTCGAGCTGGCCGGTCGCCCGCTGGAAGCGCAGGTTGAACTGCTCCTTCTTGAGCTTGAGCACCTCGTCGTCGAGCTGGTCGACGGTCATGGCGCGGGCATCGGAGGCTTTCATGGCGTAGCTCTCTCGTCCCTTAGGCGGCGATGCGCGCGACGAAACGGGTCTTGATCGGCAGCTTGGCGGCGGCGAGCGTCAGCGCTTCCTTGGCGAGCTGGGCCGAAATGCCGTCGACCTCGAACAGGATGCGGCCGGGCTTGACGCGGCAGACCCAGAGCTCGACCGAGCCCTTGCCCGAGCCCATGCGGACTTCGAGCGGCTTCTTCGACACCGGCACGTCCGGATAGACGCGGATCCAGACCTGGCCGGCGCGCTTCATGTGGCGGGTCAGCGCGCGGCGCGCGGCCTCGATCTGGCGCGCGGTGACGCGCTCCGGCTCCGTCGCCTTGAGCCCGTACTGACCGAAGGCCAGGTCCTTGGCGCTCGTGGCGAGGCCGTGGATGCGGCCCTTGTGCGCCTTGCGGAACTTGGTGTTTCGACGGTTGCAGCATGACGAATGACCCTTGTTGTCCTTGCTCGCGCTTTAAGCCGTCTCTCGCGCCGCGGCCGGCCGGCCTCGGCTTCGGCGAGACGCTTATCCTGCGCCATGGAGTCGTGCTCCATGATCTCGCCCTTGAAGATCCAGACCTTGACGCCGCAGGTGCCGTAGGTGGTGAAGGCGGTGGCGACGCCGTAGTCGACGTCGGCGCGCAGCGTGTGCAGCGGCACGCGGCCTTCGCGGTACCACTCCATGCGCGCGATTTCGGCGCCGCCGAGACGGCCCGAGCAGTTGATGCGGATGCCCTGGGCGCCAAGCCGCACCGCCGACTGCACGGCGCGCTTCATGGCGCGGCGGAACGCCACGCGGCGCTCGAGCTGCTGCGCGATCAATTCCGCGACCAGCGTGGCGTCGAGCTCGGGCTTCCTGATCTCGATGATGTTGATGACGACGTCGCTGTCGGTCAGCTTGGCGACCGACTTGCGCAGCTTCTCGATGTCGGCGCCCTTCTTGCCGATCACCACGCCCGGGCGCGCCGAATGGACCGTCACCCGGCACTTCTTGTGCGGGCGCTCGATCACGATCTTCGACACCGCCGCCTGCTTGAGCGAGGTCATGAGCTCCTTGCGGATCTTCATGTCCTCGTGCAGCAGCGTGCCGTACTCGTTCTTGCCGGCGTACCAGCGCGAATCCCAGGTCCGGTTGATGCCGAGCCGCAGTCCGATCGGATTGACCTTCTGACCCATGACCTGTCTCCTTAAGCCGCTTCGCTCTGAACCTGACGCACGACGATGGTCAGGTTCGAGAACGGCTTCAAAATCTTGCCCATGCGGCCACGGCCGCGCGGATGGAAGCGCTTGAGCACCAGCGCCTTGCCGACATAACGCCTCGGCGACGACCAGCTCGTCGACGTCGAGGTCGTGATTGTTCTCGGCGTTGGCGATCGCCAATTCCAGGCACTTCTTCACCTCGGTGGCGATCCGCTTCTGCGAGAACTGCAGGTCGGCGAGCGCCATCGCGACCTTCTTGCCGCGGATGAGCTGCGCGAGAAGATTGAGCTTCTGCGGCGACACCCGCAGCATGCGGGCGACCGCCTTGGCGTCGGTGTCCGGAAGATCTCTGTCGCGTGCGCGCTTGCCCATGATCGGTGTCCTTAGCTCGCCGCCGGCGCCGCAGCCGGCGCCGCCGCCGAGCCGGTCCGCTTGGCCTTGCGGTCGGAGGTGTGGCCGTAGAACGTCCGCGTCGGCGAGAACTCGCCGAACTTGTGGCCGACCATCTCCTCGGTGACGTTCACCGGGATGTGCTTCTGGCCGTTGTAGACGCCGAACGTCAGGCCGACGAACTGCGGCAGGATCGTCGAGCGGCGGCTCCAGATCTTGATCATCTCGTGCCGGCCCGACGAACGCGAGGCATCTGCCTTCTTCAGCAGATAGCCGTCGACAAACGGGCCTTTCCAAACCGAACGTGACATGTGGCGATCCCTTACGATGTCTTCTTGCGCGCGTGGCGGCTGATCATGATGAACTTGGTGGTGGACTTGTTCTTGCGGGTCTTCTTGCCCTTGGTCGGGAAGCCCCACGGCGTGACCGGATGGCCGCCGCCCTTGGTGCGGCCGCCGTGCGGGTGATCGACCGGGTTCATGGTGATGCCGCGGTTGTGCGGCATGCGGCCCTTCCAGCGCTGGCGGCCGGCCTTGCCGATCGTGGTGTTCATGTTGTCGGGGTTCGACACCGCGCCGACCGTCGCAAGGCAGCGGCCATGCACCAGGCGCTGCTCGGCCGAGTTGAGGCGCAGGATGACGTACTCGCCGTCGCGGCCGACGATCTGGGCGTAGGTGCCGGCCGAGCGCGCGATCTGCCCGCCCTTGCCGACCTTGAGCTCGACGTTGTGCACGATCGTGCCGACCGGCATGTTGGCGAGCGGCATGGCGTTGCCGGGCTTGATGTCGACCTGCTCGCCCGCGACGATGCTGTCGCCGGCCGATAGCCGCTGCGGCGCCAGGATGTAGGTCAGCTCGCCGTCCTTGTACTTCACCAGCGCGATGAAGGCGGTGCGGTTCGGATCGTATTCGATGCGCTCGACGGTCGCGGCCTCTTCGCGGCGCGTGCGCTTGAAATCGATGGTGCGATAGGCCTGCTTGTGGCCGCCGCCGCGGAAGCGGCTGGTGATGCGGCCATGGTTGTTGCGGCCGCCGGTCGAGTTCTGACCCTCGACCAGGGACTTCACCGGCTTGCCGCGGTAGAGGCCCGTGCGATCGACGATGACCAGATTGCGCTGGCTCGGCGTCGTCGGCTTATAGCTTTTGAGTGCCATGTTCGCCTCTTACAAGCCCGTGGTCACGTCGATGCGGTGACCTTCTTCGAGGGTCACCACGGCACGCTTGGTGTTCTGCAGCTCGCCCGGCCGGCCCTTGAAGATGCGGACCTTGCCCTTGCGGATCAGCGTGTTGACGCTCTTCACCTTGACGTCGAACAGCTTCTCGACCGCTTCCTTGATCTGCGGCTTGGTGGCGGTGCGCGCGACCTTGAACACGACCTTGTTGTGCTCGGACGCCGTCGTCGCCTTTTCGGTGACCACCGGCGCAGATCAGAATGTCGTAATGGCGCGGATCGGTGGTGCTCATTTGAAGCGCGCCTCCAGCGCATCGAGCGCGGCCTTGGTCAGCACGAGCTTGCCGCGGCGCATGATGTCGTAGACGTTGATGCCCTGGATCGGCAGCACGTCGACGTTCGGGATGTTGCGCGCGGCGTTGGCGAAGCCGACGTCGACCTCGGCGCCGTCGATGATCAGCGTGCTGCCCCAGCCGAGCTTCTCGAAGTGCGACGGCAAGCTGCTTGGTCTTGCCGTCCTTCACGCTGGCCTTGTCGAGCACGATGATGCCGCCGTCCTTGGCCTTGGCCGACAGCGCATGCTTGAGCGCCAGCGCGCGAACCTTCTTCGGCAGGCCGATCTCGTGGCTGCGCACGACCGGACCGAAGGCACGGCCGCCGCCGCGGAACTGCGGCACGCGGGCCGAGCCGTGGCGGGCGCCGCCGGTGCCCTTCTGGGCGTACATCTTCTTGCCGGTGCGCCAGATGTCGGCGCGGTTCTTCACCGCATGGGTGCCGGCGCGGCGCTTGGCGAGCTGCCAGATGACGCAGCGCTGGATCAGGTCGGGACGCGGCGCGAGACCGAAGATCTCGTCCGACAGCGTGACCGATCCGGCTTCCTTGCCTTCAAGGGTGGTGACTTTCATATCCATGTCACGCGCCCTCCTTCGGAGCTTCGGCCGCAGGAGCCGCTTCGGCCTTCGGCCGGCGTCTCGGCCGCGGCCGGCGCCTTGAACTTGCCGGGCTTCGGCAGATCCTTCGGCGGCGCCTTCTTCACCGCGTCGCGCACCGTGATCCAGCCGCCCTTGGAGCCGGGCACCGCGCCCTCGATCATGATGAGGCCGCGCTCGACGTCGGTCTGCACGACGCGGAGGTTGAGCGTGGTGATGCGGTCGGCGCCCATGTGGCCCGGCATCTTCTTGTTCTTGAAGGTCTTGCCGGGATCCTGGCGGCCGCCGGTCGAACCGATCGAGCGATGCGACACCGACACGCCGTGGGTGGCGCGAAGCCCGCCGAAATTCCAGCGCTTCATGCCGCCGGCGAAGCCCTTGCCGATCGAGGTGCCGGTGACGTCGACGAACTGGCCGACCAGGAAATGGTCGGCCGTGATCTCGGCGCCGACCGGGATCATCGCGTCATCGCTGACGCGGAACTCCGCGATCGTGCGCTTGGGCTCGACCTTGGCGACGGCGAAACGGCCGCGCTCGGCCTTGCTCACGTTCTTCACCTTGCGGGTGCCGGAACCGAGCTGGAGCGCGACGTAGCCGTCCTTCTCCTTGCTGCGATGCGCGACGACCTGGCATTGCGCAAGACGCAGCACGGTGACGGGCACATGCTCGCCGGCCTCGGTGAAGAGGCGGGTCATTCCCATCTTCTGTGCGATCACACCGGAGCGCATGTCGCTACCTCATTATCCCCGTAGGCTCAGAGCTTGATCTCGACATCGACGCCGGCGGCGAGGTCGAGCTTCATCAGCGCGTCCACGGTCTGCGGCGTCGGATCGACGATGTCCAAGAGGCGCTTGTGGGTGCGCATCTCGAACTGCTCGCGGCTCTTCTTGTCGACGTGCGGCGAGCGGTTCACCGTGAACTTCTCGATCTTGGTCGGCAGCGGGATCGGACCACGCACCTGCGCGCCCGTGCGCTTGGCGGTGTTGACGATCTCGCGGGTCGACGCATCGAGAATGCGGTGATCGAACGCCTTGAGCCGGATCCGGATATTCTGGCCGTTCATGAATTGCTCCTAAGGCATGGGGCGCGGATAAGCCGCGCCCCAAAGCCTCGATCCCATTACTCGATGATGCTGGCGACGACGCCCGCGCCGACGGTGCGGCCGCCCTCGCGGATGGCGAAGCGAAGCTTCTCCTCCATCGCGATCGGCACGATCAACGTGACCTCCATCGCGATGTTGTCGCCCGGCATCACCATCTCGGTGCCGGCCGGCAAGCGTCACCACGCCCGGTCACGTCCGTGGTGCGGAAGTAGAACTGCGGCCGGTAGTTGGTGAAGAACGGCGTGTGACGGCCACCCTCCTCCTTGGTCAGGATGTAGGCCTCGGCCTTGAACTTGGTGTGCGGCTTGACCGAGCCCGGCTTGCACAGCACCTGGCCGCGCTCGACGTCGTCCTTGTCGATGCCGCGCAGCAGCGCAGCCGATGTTGTCGCCGGCCTGGCCCTGGTCGAGCAGCTTGCGGAACATCTCGACGCCGGTCACCACCGACTTCGTGGTCGCCTGGATGCCGACGATCTCGACCTCCTCGCCGACCTTGATGATGCCGCGCTCGACGCGGCCGGTCACCACCGTGCCGCGGCCCGAGATCGAGAACACGTCTTCCACCGGCATCAGGAACGGCAGGTCGATCGGACGCTCCGGCTGCGGGATGCTGCGCTGTCCACCGCCTCCATCAGCTTGAGGATCGCGTCATGGCCGAGCTCGGGGGTCTTGCCCTCGAGCGCCGCCAGCGCCGAGCCGCGGATGATCGGGATCTTGTCGCCCGGGAACTGGTACTTCGACAGCAGCTCGCGGACCTCGAGCTCGACCAGGTCGAGCAGCTCCGGGTCGTCCACCATGTCGCACTTGTTCATGAACACCACCAGCGCCGGCACGCCGACCTGGCGGGCCAGCAGGATGTGCTCGCGGGTCTGCGGCATCGGGCCGTCGGCGGCCGAAACCACCAGGATCGCGCCGTCCATCTGCGCCGCGCCGGTGATCATGTTCTTGACGTAGTCGGCGTGGCCCGGGCAGTCGACGTGGGCGTAGTGCCGGTTCTTCGTCTCATACTCGACGTGCGCGGTCGCAATGGTGATGCCGCGCGCCTTCTCCTCCGGCGCCTTGTCGATCTGGTCGTAGGCCGTGTAGGTCGCCCCACCGGTCTCCGCCAGGACCTTGGTGATCGCCGCCGTCAGCGACGTCTTGCCATGATCGACGTGCCCGATCGTGCCGACATTGCAATGCGGCTTGTTGCGGTTGAATTTCTCTTTGGCCATTGAAGTCTCCCGGCGCTCCGGTTTGGTGATTGGGATTGGTGTGACTAGGCGTACTTCGCCTGAACTTCGTCTGCGATCGCTTTCGGCACTTCAGAGTAGTGGTCGAACTGCATCGTGAACGTGGCGCGGCCCTGGCTCATCGAGCGCAGGTTGTTGACGTAGGAGAACATGTTGGCGAGCGGCACCATCGCCGTGATGACGTTGGCGTTGCCGCGCATGTCCTGGCCCTGGATCTGGCCGCGACGCGAGTTGAGATCGCCGATGACGGAGCCGGTGTAGTCCTCCGGCGTCACCACCTCGACCTTCATGATCGGCTCGAGCAGCACGGAGCCGCCCTTCTGCAGCGCCTCACGCAGCGCCATGCGCGCCGCGATTTCGAAGGCCAGCGCCGACAAGTCGACCTCGTGGTACTTGCCGTCGATCAAGGTCACCTTGAGGTCGACCACCGGGAAGCCGGCGAGCACGCCGGCGCCCAGCACGGACTCCAGACCCTTCTCGACGCCCGGGATGTATTCCTTCGGCACCGAGCCGCCGACCACCTCGTTCTCGAACACGAAGCCGGTGCCGATCTCGGTCGGCTCGGCCACGATCTTGACCTGCGCGAACTGGCCGGTGCCGCCGGTCTGCTTCTTGTGCTGGTAGTCGACCGTGACCTTCTTGGTGATCCGCTCGCGGTAGGCCACCTGCGGCGCGCCGATGTTGGCGTCGACCTTGTAGGTGCGCCGGAGGATGTCGACCTTGATGTCGAGGTGGAGCTCGCCCATGCCCTTGATGATGGTCTGGCCGGACTCCTGGTCGGTATGGACGCGGAACGACGGATCTTCGGCCACGAGCTTGGCCAGCGCGACGCCGAGCTTTTCCTGGTCGGCCTTGGACTTCGGCTCGATCGCGATCTCGATGACCGGCTCGGGGAATTCCATCTTCTCCAGGATCACCTCGTGCTGCGGATCGCACAGCGTGTCGCCGGTGCGGGTGTCCTTGAGGCCCGCCAGCGCGACGATGTCGCCGGCATAGGCTTCCTTGATGTCTTCGCGGTTGTTGGCGTGCATCAGCAGCATGCGGCCGATGCGCTCCTTGCGTTCCTTGGTCGAATTGATGACGCCGGTGCCGCTCGACAGCGTGCCGGAATAGATGCGGCAGAACGTGATGGTGCCGACGAAGGGATCGTCCATGATCTTGAACGCCAGCAGCGACATCGGCTCCTTGTCGTCCGGATGGCGCTCGATCTCGTTGCCCTTGGCGTCGATGCCCTTGATCGCCGGCACGTCGAGCGGCGACGGCAGATAGTCGACCACGGCGTCGAGCAGCGGCTGCACGCCCTTGTTCTTGAACGCGGAGCCGCACAGCACCGGATAGAACGCGCCGGTGATGACGGCCTTGCGGATCAGCTTCTTGAGCGTCGCCTCGTCGGGCAGCTTGCCCTCGAGATAGGCGGTGGTGGCGTCGTCATCGAGCTCGCAGGCGGCTTCGATCAGCTTCTCGCGGTATTCGTTGGCCTGATCGAGCATGTCGGCCGGAATGTCGATGTCCTCGTACTTGGCGCCGAGCGACTCGTCGTTCCAGATCACGCCCTTCATGCGGACGAGATCGATCAGGCCCTTGAACTGCTGCTCGGAGCCGATCGGAAGCTGGATCGCGACGGGCTTGGCGCCCAGGCGATCGACGATGTCCTTCAGGCACTGGAAGAAGTCAGCGCCGATCTTGTCCATCTTGTTGGCGAAGACGATGCGCGGAACCTTGTACTTGTCGCCCTGGCGCCAGACCGTCTCGGTCTGCGGCTCGACGCCCTGGTTGGAATCGAGAACGACAACCGCGCCGTCGAGCACGCGCAAGCTGCGCTCCACCTCGATGGTGAAGTCGACGTGGCCGGGGGTGTCGATGATGTTCAGCCGCTTGCCGTTCCAGAACGCGGTGGTCGCGGCCGACGTGATCGTGATGCCGCGCTCCTGCTCCTGCTCCATCCAATCCATCGTCGCGGCGCCTTCGTGCACCTCGCCGATCTTGTGGTTCTTGCCGGTGTAATAGAGGATCCGCTCGGTCGTCGTGGTCTTGCCGGCATCGATGTGCGCCATGATGCCGAAATTGCGGTAGTCCTCGATGGGATGGGCGCGGGGCATGGGGGTCTCGTTTTCCTTTAGTTCTTGTTCGTACGCTGTGCCGTTACCAGCGGTAGTGCGAGAACGCGCGGTTGGCTTCCGCCATGCGGTGCGTGTCTTCGCGTTTCTTGACGGCGTTCCCCCGGTTATTGGACGCATCGAGCAGCTCGGCCGAGAGCCGGTCGGTCATCGTCTTTTCGCTGCGCTCGCGCGCGGCCGCGATGATCCAGCGAATGCCCAGCGCCTGGCGGCGCACGGTGCGAACTTCGACCGGCACCTGATAGGTGGCGCCGCCGACGCGGCGCGAGCGCACCTCGATCGACGGCATCACGTTGTCGAGCGCCTGCTCGAAAACCTTGATCGGATCGGACTTGGTCTTGCCTTCGATGGTCTCGAGCGCGCCGTACACGATGGCCTCGGCCACCGACTTCTTGCCCTGGATCATGATCGAATTCATGAACTTGGAAACGACCAGATTCCCGAACTTCGCATCCGGATTGATCTCGCGCTTTTCTGCAGAGTGTCTGCGGGACATGACGATCGATCCTTACTTCGGACGCTTCGCGCCGTACTTCGAACGGCGCTGCTTGCGGTTCTTGACGCCCTGGGTGTCGAGCACGCCGCGCAGGATGTGGTAGCGCACGCCCGGCAGATCCTTGACGCGGCCGCCGCGGATCATCACCACCGAGTGCTCCTGGAGGTTATGGCCCTCGCCCGGGATGTAGCCGATCACCTCGAAGCCGTTGGTGAGACGGACCTTGGCGACCTTGCGGAGCGCCGAGTTCGGCTTCTTCGGCGTCGTGGTGTAGACGCGCGTGCAGACGCCGCGCTTCTGCGGGCTCTGCTGCAGCGCCGGCACCTTCTTCTTCGCCTTCTGCACCACCCGCGGCTTGCGGATCAGCTGATTGATCGTCGGCATGCTTGCCTTCTGCTCGCTTGCGAAGCGCGCGTCCGCGCCTCGGCGTCACCGATGCGGCCCGGACCCGCGCGCAAAACGAAATCGCGCCATCCGCCCCGGCGGCGGAGGACGCTTGACGGTCCAGAGGACCACGGCGGAATCGAGCCGCGGTCGTGCACCAGGAATCTGACAATCGTTCGACGTCAGCGGCAGCGTTTGAGCTTCATTCGTCGAGGCTGGAGCGACCCATCCGCAGCCGAAAAGATCAATGATCTTCAGGGTTTAGCGGGTTTCGGGGCAAAACCGTTCCGACTGGCGAAGCTCACCGCCTGCCGTAAGTGCCGCGTATTTATCGGCGTCGTCCCGGGGTGTCAAGGCGGAAAGGGCCGGAAAGACTGAGGTTTTCGAGGTTTTGGCGCCCTCGTTAACGAAAGGGCCGCCTCGCGGCGGCCCTTCCTGATTGTGTTGATGCGGCGCGCCGACTACTCGGCCGCCGGCAGCGCCGCCGGCTCCGCCGCCTTGGCGGCTTCGGCCGCCGCTTCGGCAGCTTCGGCGGCCTTCGCCGCTTCCTTCTCGCGCTCGTCGAGGATGAGCTGGTCGCGCTTGATCGCAACCTCGCGCAGCCGGTTCATCATCGCGCCGGTGCCCGCCGGGATCAGGCGGCCGACGATGACGTTCTCCTTGAGCCCGTCGAGCGTGTCGGCCTTGCCGTTGACGGCGGCCTCGGTGAGCACGCGCGTGGTCTCCTGGAACGACGCCGCCGAGATGAACGAGCGGGTCTGCAGCGACGCCTTGGTGATGCCGAGCAGGATCGGGTGCGCGGTCGCGGGCTTCTTGCCCTCGGCCACGAACTTGGCGTTGATCTCGTCGAACTCCAGCTTGTCCATCTGCTCGGCGTGGATCATGTCGGTCTCGCCGACATCGTCGATCTCGACCTTCTGCAGCATCTGGCGAACGATCACCTCGATGTGCTTGTCGTTGATCTGCACGCCCTGGAGCCGATAGACCTCCTGGATCTCGTTGACGAGATAGTTGGCCAGCTCCTCGACGCCCTTGATCGCCAGGATGTCGTGCGGCGCCGGATTGCCTTCGACGATGTAATCGCCCTTCTCGATGGCGTCGCCGTCCTGCAGATGGATGTGCTTGCCCTTCGGGATGAGATACTCCGCGGGCTCCGCGTCCTTCTCGTTCGGCACGATGCTGAGCCGGCGCTTGTTCTTGTAGTCCTTGCCGAACTGCACGGTGCCGGAGATCTCGGCGATGACCGCCGCGTCCTTCGGCTTGCGCGCCTCGAACAGCTCCGCCACCCGCGGCAGACCGCCGGTGATGTCGCGGGTCTTGGCGCTTTCGGTCGGGATACGCGCGATCACGTCGCCCGGCTTCACCTTGCCGCCGAGATCGACCGACAGAATGGCGTCCACCGCCAGCAGGTAGCGGGCATCGCCGCCACGCGCGAGCTTCTGGACCTTGCCGTCCTTGCCCTTGATGACCATCGCAGGCTTGAGGTCGGCCGCCCGGGTCGACGTGCGCCAGTCGGTGACCACGCGCTTGGCGATGCCGGTCGCCTCGTCGACCGATTCCGACATCGACTGACCCTCGACCAGGTCCTCGAAGGCGACGGTGCCTTCGGCCTCGGTGAGGATCGGCCGGGTGTAGGGATCCCATTCGGCGATGCGCTGGCCGCGCTTGATGTCCTGGCCGTCCTCGATGCGCAACCGCGCGCCGTTCTGGATGCGGTGGACCGCCCGCTCGGTGCCGTCGGGATCGGTGACGGCGATCACGATGCTGCGACCCATGGCAATCCAGTCGCCGTCGGTGTTCTTGACGACGGCGTTCTTGCCCTTGGTCTTGATCACGATCTTGCCGTCGAAGTTCGACTCGATGAACGACTGCTCGGAGATCTGAGCAGCGCCGCCGATGTGGAACGTGCGCATGGTGAGCTGGGTGCCCGGCTCGCCGATCGACTGCGCCGCGATCACGCCGACCGCCTCGCCCATGTTGACCGGCGTGCCGCGGGCCAGATCGCGCCCGTAGCAGGCGCCGCACACGCCGTTGGTGTTCTCGCAGGTGAGCACGGAGCGGATCTTCAGCTCCTGCACGTTGGCCTTGACGATCGCCTCGACCTCCGGCTCGCCAAGCAGCGTGTTGCGCTTGATGACGACCTTGCCGGTCGTCGGATCCTTGACGTCCTCGGCGGTGGTGCGGCCGAGGATCCGGATCGCCAGCGAGGCGACCACGGTGCCGGCGTCGATGATGGCGCGCACCGCGATGCCGTCCTTGGTGCCGCAATCCTCGGACGTGATGATGCAGTCCTGCGCGACGTCGACGAGACGCCGCGTCAGGTAGCCCGAGTTCGCGGTCTTCAGCGCGGTGTCGGCCAGACCCTTGCGGGCGCCGTGGGTCGAGTTGAAGTACTCGAGCACCGAGAGGCCTTCCTTGAAGTTCGAGATGATCGGCGTCTCGATGATCTCGCCCGAGGGCTTGGCCATCAGGCCGCGCATGCCGGCGAGCTGGCGCATCTGCGCGGGCGAGCCGCGCGCGCCGGAGTGCGCCATCATGTAGATCGAGTTGACCTGCGCGTCGCGCCCGTCCTTGTCCTTCTTGACCGACGAGATTTCCTTCATCATCTCGTCGGCGATCTCGTCGGTGGACTTCGACCAGGCGTCGACGACCTTGTTGTACTTCTCGCCCTGGGTGATCAGGCCGTCGTTGTATTGCTGCTCGAATTCCTTGGCGAGCTCGCGGGTCTGGTCGACGATCGGCCCACTTCTTCTGCGGCACCACCATGTCGTCCTTGCCGAACGAGATGCCGGCCTTGAACGCGTGATAGAAGCCGAGCGCCATGATGCGATCGCAGAAGATCACCGTCTCCTTCTGACCGCAGTGGCGGTAGACCTGATCGATCATCCCGGAGATTTCCCGCTTCGTCATGAGCTTGTTCACGACGTCGAAGGGAACCTTGGACGAGCGCGGCAGCACCTGGCTGAGCAGCGCGCGGCCCGGCGTGGTCTCGTACCACTTGTCGACCGTCTCGCCCTTCTCGTCCACGTTCGGGAAGCGGAACTTGATCTTGCTGTGCAGGCCGACGACCTTCGCCTGCAAGGCGTGCTCGACCTCGGCGATGTCGCGGTAGAAGCCGCGAACGGTGTTCACCTTCTTCGAATCCTTCTTCAGATCCGCTTCCGAGTGCAACTCGAGCTTCCACTCGCCCGGGCCGCCATCGGACATGATGGTGAGGTAGTAGAGGCCGAGCACGATGTCCTGCGACGGCACGATGATCGGCGAGCCGTTCGCGGGATGCAGGATGTTGTTCGTGCTCATCATCAGCACGCGCGCTTCGAGCTGCGCTTCCAGCGACAGCGGCACGTGCACCGCCATCTGGTCGCCGTCGAAGTCGGCGTTGAAGGCGGCGCAAACCAGCGGATGAAGCTGGATCGCCTTGCCTTCGATCAGCACCGGCTCGAACGCCTGGATGCCGAGCCGATGCAAGCGTCGGCGCGCGGTTGAGCAGCACCGGATGCTCGCGGATCACCTCGTCGAGGATGTCCCAAACCTCCGGCTTCTCCTTCTCGACGAGCTTCTTGGCCTGCTTCACCGTGGTGGACAGGCCCTTGGCGTCGAGCCGCGAATAGATGAACGGCTTGAACAGCTCGAGCGCCATCTTCTTCGGCAGGCCGCACTGGTGCAGCTTGAGCTCGGGACCGACCACGATCACCGAGCGGCCGGAATAGTCGACGCGCTTGCCGAGCAGGTTCTGCCGGAACCGGCCCTGCTTGCCCTTGAGCATGTCGGCGAGCGACTTCAGCGGGCGCTTGTTGGCGCCGGTGATGACGCGGCCGCGGCGGCCGTTGTCGAACAGCGCATCGACCGCCTCTTGAAGCATGCGCTTCTCGTTGCGGATGATGATGTCCGGCGCGCGCAGCTCGATCAGCCGCTTCAAGCGGTTGTTGCGGTTGATGACGCGGCGATAGAGGTCGTTCAGATCGGACGTGGCGAAGCGGCCGCCGTCGAGCGGAACGAGCGGACGCAGATCCGGCGGGATCACCGGCACCTGCGTCAGGATCATCCACTCCGGCTTGTTGCCGGACTGCAGGAACGCCTCGATCAGCTTGACGCGCTTGGCGAGCTTCTTCGGCTTGAGCTCGGTGGTGGCTTCCTGGATCTCGACGCGGAGGTCGGCCGCCATCTTCTCGAGGTCGAGCGCCTTGAGCATCTCGCGGATCGCTTCGGCGCCGATCAGCGCGGTGAAGCTGTCCGCGCCGTACTCGTCCTGCGCCTTGAGGTACTCGTCCTCGGACAGGAGCTGACGGTCCTGCAGCGGGGTCAGGCCCGGCTCCAGCACGACGTAATATTCGAAGTACAGAATCCGCTCGAGGTCCTTCAGCGTCATGTCGAGCAGGAGCCCGATGCGCGACGGCAGCGACTTCAGGAACCAGATGTGCGCGACCGGCGCCGCGAGCTCGATGTGGCCCATGCGCTCGCGCCGCACGCGGCTGAGCGTGACCTCGACCGAGCACTTCTCGCAGATGATGCCCTTGTACTTCATGCGCTTGTACTTGCCGCACAAGCACTCGTAATCCTTGATCGGCCCGAAGATGCGCGCGCAGAACAGGCCGTCGCGCTCGGGCTTGAAGGTCCGGTAGTTGATGGTTTCCGGCTTTTTGATCTCGCCGTAGGACCAGGACAGAATCTTCTCCGGGCTCGCGATCGAAATCCGGATCTGGTCGAAGACCTGCGCCGGGGCCTGCGGGCTGAAGAGATTCATAATTTCTTGGTTCATCGTCTTCTCCTCGATCTCAGGCGGGGCGCAGCCCCGCGGATCGTCAAATTGTCCACGGGACGGCGCCCTCGCCGCCCCGCAACCTTTGAAACTGTTACTCGGCCGCTTCCGCGTGCTGCCCGGCGCCTGCTTGGAATTGTGCAGGTCGACGTTGAGGCCGAGCGAGCGCATCTCCTTGACCAGCACGTTGAAGCTTTCGGGGATGCCGGCTTCGAACGTGTCGTCGCCGCGCACGATCGCCTCGTACACCTTGGTACGGCCGGCGACGTCGTCCGACTTCACGGTCAGCATCTCCTGCAGCGTGTAGGCGGCGCCGTAGGCTTCCAGCGCCCAGACCTCCATTTCGCCGAAGCGCTGGCCGCCGAACTGCGCCTTGCCGCCCAACGGCTGCTGGGTGACGAGCGAGTACGGACCGATCGAACGCGCGTGGATCTTGTCGTCGACGAGATGGTGGAGCTTGAGCATGTAGATGTAGCCCACCGTCACCTGGCGATCGAACTTCTCGCCGGTGCGGCCGTCATAGACGGTCGACTGGCCGGAACGATCGAGGCCGGCGAGATCGAGCATGTGCTCGATGTCGGCTTCCTTGGCGCCGTCGAACACCGGCGTCGCGATCGGCACGCCGTGCTTGAGGTTGGTGCCAAGCTCCATCAGGTTGTCCTCGCCCAGCGACTTGATGGTCCTCGTCGTCGCCATAGATCTTCTTCAGCATGTCCTTCAGCGGCTTGGTGTCGCCCTTGGCGTTGTAGAGCTCGACCGCCTTGCCGATCTTGAGGCCGAGGCCGGCGCAGGCCCAGCCCAGATGCGTCTCCAGGATCTGGCCGACGTTCATGCGGCTCGGCACGCCGAGCGGATTGAGCACGATGTCGGCATGCGTGCCGTCTTCGAGGAACGGCATGTCCTCGATCGGCACGATCCGCGACACCACGCCCTTGTTGCCGTGGCGGCCGGCCATCTTGTCGCCGGGCTGGATCTTGCGCTTCACCGCGACGAAGACCTTGACCATCTTCATCACGCCGGGCGGCAATTCGTCGCCGCGCTGCAGCTTCTCGACCTTGTCGAGGAAGCGCTGCTCCAGACCCTTCTTGCTCTCGTCGTACTGCTTACGGATGGCCTCGATCTCGGCCATCAGCTTGTCGTTCGGCGAGGCGAACTGCCACCACTGCGCGCGCGGATACTCTTCCAGCACCGCCTTGGTGATCTTGGAGTCCTTCTTGAAGCCCTTCGGGCCGGCGATGCCCTGCCGGTTTTCCAGCATCTCGGACAGACGGCCGTAGACGTTGCGGTCCAGGATCGCCTGCTCGTCGTCGCGGTCCTTGGCGAGGCGTTCGATCTCCTCGCGCTCGATCGCGAGCGCGCGCTCGTCCTTGTCGACGCCGTGGCGGTTGAACACGCGCACTTCGACGACGGTGCCCTGCACGCCCGGCGGCACGCGCAATGACGTGTCGCGGACGTCGGAGGCCTTCTCGCCGAAGATGGCGCGGAGAAGCTTTTCCTCCGGCGTCATCGGGCTTTCGCCCTTCGGCGTGATCTTGCCGCACAGGATGTCGCCGGCGCGGACTTCCGCGCCGATGTAGACGATGCCCGCTTCGTCGAGGTTCTTCAGCGCCTCTTCCGAGACGTTCGGGATGTCGCGGGTGATTTCTTCCGGGCCCAGCTTGGTGTCGCGGGCCATCACCTCGAACTCCTCGATGTGGATCGAGGTGAAGACGTCGTCCTTCACGATCCGCTCGGAGAGCAGGATCGAGTCTTCGAAGTTGTAGCCATTCCACGGCATGAACGCGACCAGCACGTTCCGCCCGAGCGCGAGCTCGCCGAGCTCGGTCGACGGACCGTCGGCGATGATGTCGCCCTTCTTGACGTGATCGCCCACCTTCACCAGCGGACGCTGGTTGATGCAGGTGTTCTGGTTGGAACGCTGGAACTTCATCAGCCGGTAGATGTCGACGCCGGGCTTGGTCGGGTCGGTCTCGCCGGTGGCGCGGATGACGATACGGGTGGCGTCGACCTGATCGATCACGCCGGTGCGGCGCGCGGCGATCGCGGCGCCCGAGTCACGGGCCACCACGCCTTCCATGCCGGTGCCGACGAACGGCGCCTCGGCGCGAACCAGCGGCACCGCCTGGCGCTGCATGTTCGAGCCCATCAGCGCGCGGTTGGCGTCGTCGTTCTCAAGGAACGGAATGAGCGCCGCGGCCACCGAAACGAGCTGCTTCGGCGACACGTCCATGTAGTCGACCTTCTCGCGCGGCACCATCAGCACGTCGCCGGCGTGGCGGCACACGATCAGGTCTTCGGTGAACTTGCCGCGGGCGTCGATCGTGGCGTTGGCCTGCGCCACCGTGTAGCGGCTCTCTTCCATCGCGGAGAGATAGTTCACCTCGTCGGTGACGCGGCCGTCCTTGACCTTGCGATACGGCGTCTCGACGAAGCCGTACTTGTTCACCCGCGCATAGGTCGCGAGCGAATTGATCAGGCCGATGTTCGGGCCTTCCGGCGTCTCGATCGGGCAGATGCGGCCGTAGTGCGTCGGATGCACGTCGCGCACCTCGAAGCCGGCGCGCTCGCGGGTCAGGCCGCCCGGGCCGAGCGCCGACAAGCGGCGCTTGTGCGTGATCTCCGACAGCGGGTTGGTCTGGTCCATGAACTGCGAAAGCTGCGAGGAGCCGAAGAACTCGCGCACCGCGGCAGCCGCGGGCTTGGCGTTGATCAGGTCCTGCGGCATGACGGTGTCGATATCGACCGACGACATGCGCTCCTTGATCGCGCGCTCCATGCGGAGCAGGCCGATGCGGTACTGGTTCTCCATCAGCTCGCCGACCGAGCGCACCCGGCGGTTGCCGAGATTGTCGATGTCGTCGATCTCGCCCTTGCCGTCGCGAAGATCGACCAGCGTCCGCACCACCGAGAGGATGTCCTCCTTGCGCAGCACGCGCACGGTGTCGGCGGCATCGAGGTCGAGCCGCATGTTCATCTTGACGCGGCCGACCGCGGAAAGGTCGTAGCGCTCGGTGTCGAAGAACAGCGAGTTGAACATCGACTGCGCGGTGTCGAGCGTCGGCGGCTCGCCGGGGCGCATGACGCGATAGATGTCGAACAGCGCATCCTCGCGCGTCATGTTCTTGTCGACCGCGAGCGTGTTGCGGATGTAGGCGCCGACGTTGACGTGATCGATGTCGAGGATCGGGATTTCCTTGTAGCCCGCCTCGTTGATCACCTTCAGCGACTTCTCGGTGATCTCGTCGCCGGCCTCGGCGTAGATCTCGCCGGTCTTGGCGTTGACGAGGTCCTCGGCGATGTAGTGGCCGATCAGCTCCTCGTCGGTCATGCGCAGCGCCTTCAGCCCCTTCTCGGTGAGCTGGCGGGCCTGACGCACGGTGATCTTCTGGCCGGCCTCGACCACGACGCGGCCGGTGTCGGCGTCGACGAGATCGTTGACCGCCTTGTAGCCCTTGAGCCGGTTGCCATCGAACGGCACGCGCCAGCCGTCCTTCTGCCGCTTGTAGGGAATCTGCTTGTAGAAGGTGTTGAGGATGGCCTCGCCATCGAGGCCGAGCGCGAACAGCAGCGACGTCACCGGAATCTTCCGGCGGCGGTCGATGCGCGCGTGCACGATGTCCTTGGCGTCGAACTCGATGTCGAGCCAGGAGCCGCGATACGGAATGATGCGGGCGGCGAACAGCAGCTTGCCCGAGGAGTGGGTCTTGCCCTTGTCGTGATCGAAGAACACGCCGGGCGAACGGTGCATCTGCGAAACGATGACGCGCTCGGTGCCGTTGACGATGAACGTGCCGTTGTTGGTCATGAGCGGGATGTCGCCCATGTAGACATCCTGCTCCTTGATGTCCTTCACGGAGCGGGCGCCGGTCTCTTCGTCGACATCGAACACGATCAGCCGCAGCTTCACCTTGAGCGGCGCGGCATAGGTCATGCCGCGCTGGCGGCACTCGTCGACGTCGTACTTCGGCGGATCGAATTCGTAGGCGACGAAATCGAGCTGCGAGGTGTTGGAGAAATCCCGGATCGGGAACACCGATTTGAACACGGCCTGAAGGCCCTCGTCGGAGCGGCCGCCCGGCGGGTCCTTCACCATCAGGAACTGGTCATAGGATGCCTTCTGAACCTCGATGAGGTTCGGCATCTCTGCGACTTCCTGGATTTTTCCGAAAAATTTCCGTACGCGCTTGCGACCTGTAAACGTCTGCGCCATGTGCTCTCTCTGTGTTCGTCCGGCAGCCGGATCGGCACCGGGACGACTCTCCAAAAAGCCGCCATCATCGCGACTATCTGGACAACCGTGCCAACGCCTTGACTTCTAGGCGATTCGGCCTGCGCCGAACCGCCTCACTCTTGTCATTCCCTTGCCGCTGAACGGCAAAGACGGTGATTCCGGGGCTCGCACCCCGAAATCACCGATTTGTGTTTGCAATCCCCGGGCCATCACCGGGAATTCCATAAATAGGCACTGATTACTTGAACTCAACCTTGGCGCCGACCTTCTCAAGGGTGGTCTTGATCTTGTCGGCCTCTTCCTTGTTCACGCCTTCCTTGACCGCCTTGGGCGCGGCTTCGACCAGGTCCTTGGCTTCCTTCAGCCCGAGGCCCGTGAGCGCACGCACCTCCTTGATGACCTCGATCTTCTTGTCGCCGACCGCCGCGAGCATGACCGTGAACTCGGTCTTCTCTTCGGCCGGCGCGGCACCCGGCGGCAGGGCCCGCCGCCACCGCCACCGCGGCAGCCGCCGTCACGCCCCACTTCTCTTCGAGCATCTTGGCGAGATCAGCCGCCTCGAGGACGGTGAGCTTCGACAGCTCGTCAACAATCTTGGACAAATCAGCCATTGATAGGGTTCCTTATTCGGTTCGAACCAGTCGAGTTTGGAGCCTCGATTAAGCTTGGCCCTTGTTGGCATAGGCCTGGACCACACGAGCCATCTTCGCCGCGGGGGCGTTGGATGACCTGCGCGATCTTGGTCGCCGGCGCCTGAATGAGGCCGACGATCTTGGCCCGGAGCTCGTCGAGCGACGGCAAGGACGCGAGCGCCTTGACGCCATTCGGGTCGAGCACGGTCTTGCCCATCGCGCCGCCCAGGATCACGAACTTCTCGTGGGCCTTGGCGAAATCGACGGCGACCTTGGACGCGCCAACCGGATCGTTCGAATAGGCGATCACGGTCGGTCCCTTCAGCAGGGAGCCGATGCTGGCAACGTCCGTGCCTTCAAGAGCGATCTTGGCGAGGCGGTTCTTGGCGACCTTCACCGTTGTGCCAGCCTGCCGGGCCTGCTTGCGCAGGATCTGCATCTGGGCAACCGTGAGGCCGGCATAGTGAGCCACGACGACGGTGTTGGCGGTCTTGAAGACCTCCTTCAGCTCCGTCACCTGCTCGGCTTTTGCCGCTCGTTCCACAAGCTCTCTCCGGTTGGCGGCTCACGTCGCTCTGGAACGCCGAGCCGCCGGTTGCACGTGCCGTCCCTATCCGACGCGACGTGCGGCGGCAGGGACGACGATTGGTGCCCTGCCTCTGGCGCGGATTGCTCCGCTCCAGGTCCAACGGTTCGAACCGAACACCGATCCGATTGCTCGGACCGAAATCGGCCTCACCCGTCTGTGCAGGCTGTCGATTAAGCCGGAACTCCCGGCGCCCGCAGTCTTGGACAGGACGCGGCTTTTCGAAATACTGCGATCTTTTCCCTTCCCTTCAGATGTCCCGCAGGATGTCCAAAAGGAATGAGTTCCTGATTGCTGGTGTTTCGAGAAGCGCGCAAAGGCGCGCCGACAAAGCAAGGCCGGCACGCCTATGGCGACCTATTTAGAGCCTTTGGGCGGATTTGCCAAGCGGTTTCCTTGAACCGCCCCGCAGGCTACAGCTGGCCACCAACCGTAGAAAGCCAATTGGGAGGTTTCGCATGGCCGGCAGTCCCGACCGCATCCTCGCCACCCATGTCGGCAGCCTGGTCCGGCCGCCCAAGCTCGTCGAGTTCCTCAAGCTGATCGAGGCCGGCCAGCCCTACGACAAGGCCGCCTACGAGGCCTGCCTGAAGAGCCTCGATCGAGGAGGTCGTGCGCCAGCAGGTCGAGGCCGGCATCGACATCGTCAGCGACGGCGAGTTCAGCAAGGGCCGCAACTGGGCCTTCTACGTGCACGACCGGATCAGCGGCATCAGCACCCGCCAGGCGACGCCCGAGGAGATGAAGGACCCGCTGTCGTCGGCCGGCGGCGGCCAGGACATGACGGCGTTTCCCGAATTCTACGCCGAATACAACCGCGCCTCCGGCCTGGGCGCGCGGCTCGGCAAGCGCTTCGTCGTCAACGGCCCCCTCACCTACAACGACGCCACCGTGAAGCGCGACATCGCCACGCTCAAGGCCGCCGCGGCCAAGGCCAACGCCAACGGCGCGTTCCTGCCGGTGGTGGCGCCGGCGAGCGCGCTGCCCGGCGCCAAGAACGAGCATTACGCCGACGAGAAGGCGCTGCTGTTCGCGCTCGCCGACTGCCTGCACCAGGAATACCAGGCGATCGTCGATGCCGGCCTCTATGTGCAGATCGACGACGCCTTCCTGCCCTACATGCACGAGCGGATGGTGCCGCCGATGAGCGAGGCGGAATACCGCGCCTGGGCGCAGCTTCGCATCGACGCGCTCAACCACGCGCTCCGCGGCATCCCCGAGGATCGCTCGCGCTATCACATCTGCTGGGGAAGCTGGAACGGCCCGCACGCCTTCGACGTGCCGCTGAAGGACATCGTCGACCTGCTGCTGCAGGTGAAGGTCGGCGCCTACAGCGTCGAGCAGGCCAATCCGCGCCACGAGCACGAATGGACGGTGTGGCAGAGCGCCAAGCTGCCGGCCGGCAAGAAGCTCATCCCCGGCGTCATCAGCCACGCCACCAACATCGTCGAGCATCCCGAACTGGTGGCGCAGCGGCTGGTGCGGCTCGCCAAGATCGTCGGCCGCGAGAACGTGATGGGCGGCACCGACTGCGGCTTCGCGCAGAGCCCGTTCGCGCAGCGGGTGCACCCGAGCATCATGTGGGCGAAGCTGCGCTCGCTGTCGGAGGGCGCGCGGATTGCCACCGCCGAGTTGTGGGGCAGGAGCCGCGCGGCATAGAGGAGCGCCGAAAATGAAGCCGAGACAAAAGAAGGAAGCCGTAAAAGACGCAAGCCATCTCTACGAGGTCGAGCGCCGGGCTTACCACCTGCAGCGTCCCGGCTTCCGGATCAGCCGAACTGCAATTGTCGCCCACTCAGACCGTGCCCTGGCACTGCCACAACAACGTCAGCGATACTTTTTACGTGCTGGAGGGCCGGCTGCGCCTCTTCCTGCAGAACCCGAAGCAGGAGGTGCAACTCGGCGTCGGCGAAAGCTACGCGGTGGCAGCGGGTCGTCCGCACCTGGTTACGAACGCCGGCGACGCATCCATGACCATTTTGGTCCTGCAGGGAGTCGGAGAGTACGACTACGTTCCGCTCGTATAAGTTCAGCGCCGCAATCGGTGCTATGCTGATAGCCAAAGCTGGCCGCTAGACCAGCGCCACAGGGAGGACATCATGGCCCTATCGGCAAAGCCGCTGCATCCGCTGTTCGCCGCCGAATTGACGGGCGCCGATCTTGCGACCGGCATCGATGCGGCGACGCGGGACGCGATCGAGCGCGCGATGGATGAATATGCCGTCGTGGTCCTGCCGAGTCAGCGCCTCGACGACGACAAGCAAATCGCGTTTGCGAGCCTTTACGGGCCGCTCGAAGTGTCGCCGCCGGTGCACAGCAAGGACGGCGCGGCCGGCGGCGACCTTCCGCATCCAGAACCGCAACATCTTCGACGTCTCCAATCTCGACGAGCACGGCAGGATACTGCAGCTCGACGACCAGCGCCGCGCCTACCGGCGACGGCAACCAGCTCTGGCACACCGACAGCTCGTTCCGGCAGAAGTCCGCAACCTGGTCGATGCTGCACGCCCGCATCATCCCGCCGGACGGCGCCGACACGCAATTCGCCGACACCCGCGCCGCCTATGACGCGCTGCCGGAGGCCACCAAGACGAAGCTCGAAGGGCTGATCGCCGAGCATTCGATCTGGCATTCGCGCGCGCAGCTCGGCGGCTACACGCCGACCGAGGACGAGATCAAGGCGCGGCCGCCGGCGCGGCATCCGGTGGTGCGGCGGCATCCGGGCTCGCACCGAAACGCGCTCTACATCGCCTCGCATGCCTCCCACATCATCGGCTGGCCGGTCGAGGAAGGCCGCGCGCTGCTCCGCGAGTTGCTGGCGCACGCGACGCAGCCGCGCTTCGTCTATGCCCACAAATGGCGGCTCGGCGATCTGGTGATCTGGGACAACCGCTGCACCCTGCACCGCGCGACGCCGTTCGAATCGACGCACACATGTCCGCGACATGCGGCGCAGCACCGTGATCGACGTGCGCGCCGAGGCGATGGCGGGCTGAGGCGTTACCATCGGGGGAGGCATCCATGAAAGCATCGACCGCACTCGCCTGCGCGCTTGCCGCGGCTCTGGCCGCTGTCACTGGCCGATGCGCCGACCGCGTCCGCCCAAAGCGACAGCTATCCGTCGCGGCCGATCACCATCATCGTCCCGTTCCCGCCGGGCGGCAGCTCGGACGTCGTGATCCGCGCCTGGTCGCGCAGAAGGTCGCCGAGAACCTGAAGACCAGCGATCGTGATCGACAACCGCGGCGGCGGCGGCGGCGTGCCGGCGGCGATCGCGATCAAGCAGGCTCGCGCCCGACGGCTACACGCTGTTCCTCGCCAACAACGGCCTGTTCGCGATCATGCCGGCGATGACCGACGTGCGCTTCGACCCGGTCAAGGATTTCCAGCCGATCACGCCGCTGTGCTCGTTTCCGAGCGTGCTGGTGGTGCCGGCGGCATCGCCGGCGCAGAGCGTCAAGGAACTGGTCGCGCTCGCGCAAGTCAAAGCCGGGCGGATTGAGCTTCGCCTCGCAGGGCGTCGGCTCCGGCGGCCATATCCTGGGCGAGATGCTGCGGCTGCAAGACCGGCGCTGCCGATCACGCATGTGCCCTATCGCGGCGCGGGACCGGCGGTGACCGACCTGGCCGGCCGGCAACGTCGACATGCTGTTCACCTCCTACATTTCCGCGATCGGCCAGGTCCAGGCCGGCAAGCTGCGCGTGCTCGGCTGGACCGCACCGAAGCGCTCGCCGACCCTGCCCGACGTGCCGACCATGGCCGAGGCGGGCTATCCCGGCATCGAAATGGATGGTCTGGCACGGCATCGTCGCGCCGCTCGGACACGCCGCCGCACTCGTGAAGAAGCTGAACGAGGAATTCGTCAAGGCCGCGCAGGCGCCCGATATGGTGCAGAAGGCCGCCGCGCAAGGCGTCGAGATGATCACGAGCTCGCCGGAGGAGTTCGGCAAGCTGATCGGCCGACGATTTCGAGCGGTCTCGGCAAGGTCGTGCGCGACGCCGGCATCAAGATTGCAATAGCGAGCAAGGGGGACGACGATGATCGCCAATCGCAGAACCGTGACCGGCGTCCTCGGCGGCGCATTGCTGTCGGCGCTTTCCGGCCTCGCACTCGCCCAGGACGCCTATCCGTCGCGGCCGATCACGCTGATCGTGCCGTTCCCGCCCGGCGGCAGCGCCGACGTGGTGATCCGGCCGGTGGCGGCGAAGGTCGCCGACGCGCTCAAGCAGCCGATCGTCATCGACAACCGCAGCGGCGGCGGCGGCAACATCGCGGCGCAGGTGACCAAGCAGGCCGCGCCCGACGGCTACACGCTGTTTCTCACCAACATGGGCGTGATGTCGGTCAATCCGATCCTGACCCCGGACATGAACGTCGATCCGGTCAAGGATTTCCAGCCGATCACGCCGATCATCTCGTTTCCGCACATCCTGGTGGTGCCGCCCGACAGCCCGGTGAAGACGGTCGCCGACCTCGCGGCGCTGGCGAAGAGCAAGCCCGGCGGATTGAGCTTCGGCTCGCAGGGCGTCGGCTCCGGCGGGCAGATTCTCGGCGAGATGTTCAAGGCCCGGCTCGGCGTGCCGATGGTGCACGTGCCCTACCGGGGCGCCGCTCCCGCCGCGACCGACATCATGGCCGGGCGGCTCGATTTCCTGTTCACGTCCTACATCTCGATCGGCGAGCAGGCCAAGGCCGGCAAGCTTCGCATCATCGCCATCGGCGGGCCGAAGCGCATCGACGCCGAGCCCGGAATTCCGACCATGGCGGAGGCGGGCTTCCCCGGCCTCGATCTCGAAATGTGGCATGGCATGGTGGCGCCCGCGGGCACTGCCCGCGCCGATCGTCAATCGGCTCAACGACGGAATTCATCAAGGCGACGCGGAGCCCGGACATCCTGCGCATCGTCGAGCCGCAGGCGACCGACGTGTTCGTCACCTCGCCCGAGGAGTTCGGCAAGCGGATCGCCGCGGACACGCGAGCGGCTGGCCAAGATCATCCGCGACGCCGACATCAAGGTGAAATAGCGCGGCCGAAGGATCGGCCGCTCCGCCCTAGAAGCCCCAGACCTCGCGCGCGGTCTCGACGACGAGACGCAGCTTCCGCTTCTCGTCCTCTTCGGTGAGCGGGTTGCCCTCGATCGTGCTGGCAAAGCCGCATTGCGGGCTGAGTGCGAGGCGCTCCAGCGGGACGTACTTCGACGCCTCGTCAATGCGGCGCTTCAGATCGTCCTTGCTTTCCAGCTTCGGCGGATTTCGTGGTGACGAGCCCAAGCACCGCGATCTTGTCCGCGCCCAGGTGCCGCAGCGGCACGAACGAACCAGCCCGCGGCGTGTCGTATTCGAGGAAGAAAGCCGTCGGCCTGGATTTCGCTAAAGCTGATCTCGGCGACGGGATCGTACCCGCCTTCGGCGAACCAGCCGCCGGCGTGGTTGCCCCGGCACATGTGGACGCACACCGTCATGTCGTCGGGCACATCGCGGATCGAGTCATTGATCAGCTTGGCGTATCGCACGACCAGAGCATCGGGGTCCTCGCCGTCTTTCTTGGCCTGCTCGCGCAAGGCGGGATCGGACAAATGGCCCGGAATGTTGGTCTCATCGATCTGCAGATAGCGGCAGCCGCTGGCGTAAAGGGCTGCGATCTCCTCGCGATACACCCGGGCAATGTCCTCGTAGAGCTGTTCGACGTCGGGATACACCTTGCTGTAGGCGCGCGAACGGGTGCTGCGGAAATGCAGAAGCGTCGGCGACGGGATCGCCTCTTTGGGCATCAGGCCGGCGGCATCCGCAACCGGCTTCAATGACGGGAAATCCGTGCCGGTCAGGCTCTGCGTCCGCTTCAGCGGCGCGTACAGCTCCATCCGCGGCGGCGAAAACTCGACGCTGCCGTCCGCGCTGCTTGAAAGCGCACCGCCATGGGCTCGGCGAAGCGCAGGCCGTCGATCCGCTCGATGAAATCCATGAACCAATGACGGCGTCGGAAGTCCCCGTCGGTGCAACACTTCAGGCCGACGTCCTTTTGCAGGGCGACGGCGCGCGCGACCTCTTCGTCTTCGATCTTGCGCAACTCGGCATCGGATATCCGGCCGGCCTGCTTGGACGCGCGCGCGTCGAGCAGGCTCTTCGATCGCAGCAGGCTTCCGACGGTATCGGCCCGAAACGGTGGCGATTGATTTTGCATTCGATGATCCCGGATGTGACGGCGCGATCTCAACACAAGCCCGCCGCGAGGCCAAACAAAAAGGCCGGGCTATAGGCCCGGCCTTCCGCTGATTTGTCGATTACGCGTTCAGTGCTGCGAGCCGCCGGCGCTCATGCCGAGCGTCGCCATGTCCACCTTCACGCCCGGTCCCATGGTCGAGGAGATCGAGACGCGGTTGATGTAGTGGCCCTTGGCGCCCGCGGGCTTGGCCTTGTTCACCGCGTCCGCGAAGGCCTTGATGTTCTCCACGAGCTTGTCTTCGGAGAACGAGGCCTTGCCGACGCCGGCCTGCAGGATGCCGGCGGATTCGACGCGGAACTCGACCGAGCCGCCCTTGGCGCCCTTCACGGCATTGGCGACGTCCATGGTGACGGTGCCGACGCGCGGATTGGGCATCAGGCCGCGGGGGCCCAGCACTTTGCCGAGCCGGCCGACCAGACCCATCATGTCGGGCGTGGCGATGCAGCGGTCGAAGTCGATCTGGCCGGCGTTGACCTTCTCGACCAGGTCCTCCGCGCCGACCACGTCGGCGCCGGCGGCCTTGGCCTCGTCGGCCTTGGGGCCGCGCGCGAACACGCCGACCCGCACCGAGCGGCCGGTGCCGTTCGGCAGCGTCACCACGCCGCGGACCATCTGGTCGGCGTGCTTGGGATCGACGCCGAGGTTCATCGCGATCTCGATGGTCTCGTCGAACTTCGCCTTGGCGCGCTCCTTGACCATCTTCACGGCTTCCGCGAGCGGATAGGCCTTGGCGGGATCGACGCCTTCACGGATCGCTTTTGTGCGCTTTCCGATTGCCATTGCCCTTACCCCTTCACTTCCAGGCCCATCGAACGGGCGGAGCCCTCGACCATTTTCATGGCCGCTTCGATGGTGGTGCAGTTCAAGTCCTTCATCTTCTGCTCGGCGATCTCCTTGACCTGAGCCTTGGTCACGGAGCCGGCGACGTCGCGGCCGGGGGTCTTGGAGCCGCTTTCGAGCTTGGCCGCCTTCTTGAGGAAGTGCGACATCGGCGGCGTCTTCATCTCGAAGGTGAAGGAACGGTCGCCGTAGATGGTGATGACGACCGGGATCGGCGCGCCCTTCTCCAGCTTCTGGGTCTGGGCGTTGAACGCCTTGCAGAACTCCATGATGTTCAGGCCGCGCTGACCGAGCGCGGGACCGATCGGCGGCGCCGGATTGGCGCTGCCGGCCGGAACCTGCAATTTGAGGAATCCGGTGACTTTCTTTGCCATTGCTCACTCTCCTATGGGCCTTTCAGGCCCGGGTTAGGATCCGTGGTGCGGATTTCGACGGTTGGCGGCCGCCTCACCTCCCACGTCTCACACTTGTCATGGCCGCAAGCCGCGGCCACGCTTCAAGGCAGGCTCTATACCTTCTCGACCTGCCCGAATTCCAGTTCGACCGGCGTGGCGCGTCCGAAGATCGAAACCGCGACCTTCACCCGCGAGCGGCCCTCGTCGACCTCCTCGACGGTGCCGTTGAACGACGCGAACGGCCCATCCGAGACGCGGACCTGCTCGCCCACCTCGAACGACACCGACGGCTTCGGCCGGTCGATGCCCTCCTGCACCTGATGCAGGATGCGCTCGGCTTCGGCGTCCGAAATCGGCATCGGCTTCTTGTCGGTGCCGAGGAAGCCGGTGACCTTCGGGGTGTTCTTGATCAGATGGTAGGCCTCGTCGGTCAGTTCCATCTTCGCCAGCACATAGCCCGGAAAGAACTTGCGCTCGGTGTCGACCTTGCGGCCGCGGCGCACCTCGGTGACCTTTTCCTTCGGCACCATGATCTGTTCGAACAGCTCTTCAAGCCCGCGCTGCTTGGCCTGCTCGCGGATGGATTCCGCGACCTTGTTCTCGAAATTCGAGTAGGCGTGGACGATGTACCAGCGCTTTGCCATGTGCCTAGACCAAATCGGTGCGTCGAACGCCTAGCCGGCGATCCCAAGGATGAAGGTGATGACGATGCGAATGAGCTGATCGGCCACCGTGAAGAAGATCGAGGTCGCCGCCACCATCACGAACACCATGATGGTGGTGATGAGCGTTTCGCGCCGCGTCGGCCAAGTGACCTTGTCGCCCTCGGTGCGCACCTCTTGCAGGAATTTGAACGGACTGATCTTGGCCATGACTTCGAGTCGGACGCTTTCAGAATTGGGCGACTTCAAATAGGGGTTCGCGACCCAACCTTTAAGGATGGGATCGACAAGCGATCCTTTTTTGGGAGCAGGTTCGCCGCGGAAGTCCGTTGCCGGGCCGCAGGCGATGGCGGGTTCCTATAGCGGTCCGGCCGCGGCGTCAAGCCGGCGCCCAGTTCGCATGGATTTTCAGATGCTTGTGGCTGGCTTTGGAAGGCTCTTGCGAGCCTATTCAACCGCGATATCGGCAAAACTGGCAGGAGTGGCAGGGCTTCGAACCTGCAACCCCCGGTT
>CAWKOD010000054.1:0-109807 GCA_963850885.1 uncultured Alphaproteobacteria bacterium
TCATGGTGCGCAGCACCGGGAGGCCCCGAACGTTCCCGTTGTTGAGGATTTTTACGATCTCCGCCTTCTCGTCACTGAAGCGGAAGTAGGCCTCGTCGAAAATGAGTGTGCCTCTGAACGCGTCGAGAGTGTGGAAGATCGGCGAAACTGTTGAAGCGCCGCTCGCAAAAAACCCTTTGTAGCAAAGCGAGCCAAGGATCAGCAGCGCACGCGTCTTGCCGGTTCCATAGTCGCCGCGAAAGCGCAAATACGGTAACTCATTGAAAACATCATAGAGCCACGTCAGGATCACGTAATAGGTTGCCACCTTCTCGAAAGATGCATCGAGGTCAACGTGGCGGTGAATGAATTGTTGTATGGCAGCGACGAGGTTCTCTTCGCTGCCGTAAATCGATAGGTTCGGACGGAAGCAATACAACTTCATTTTTGATCAGGTTGTTGTTCGGAGAGAATGGTATCAGCCGTGGCATCGGACCCGAGGTCAATTCGATCCTGCAATGTCCAGCGACCGGCGTTGTAAATCGCAAATTCTGTTCGGCGCTGCTTCGGTTGGAACACCATTCTCCACAAGTGTGCCGTCCTCGAGGATCGGCGGATGCCGTTGGTACAAGTTGTCTCTCTTTTTTCTGGGGATTATTCTCCACCAGGTCAGCTTACGCAAATTCCAGGGAAACCGTAGGCGGGGAGTGGCTATCGGAATGGCATATTGCGCCTCCCTGAATTACGCGCTCATGCGGTCTCGAAAGCGGTGCAACAAAGTGGGCCGGGCTCACCTGCTGCCGCCGGGAAAATGGTTCGAGCATCGTGTCCTAGGGCGGGCTCGGCAGCGTCCACGCCTTGCTCGACCTGCCGACTGTTGCGCCTGGGCGCGATTGCTGCACCGCGGCGTGCCGTCATCGCCAATCCGGCTCAAGCTTTCCGACGCTCCTCTTCCCCCGAAGGCCAAGCCAGCATCGGCTGATCCATTTGAGCCGCATGCGCTTTGGCCACGAGCGCCGTGAGGTCGAAGCCCGCATTGCCCCCTTCCTTGCCGCCTGAACTTCGGTCAGACTTAGGACTTGGGGGACCCGGCGTGAGCCCGGGCCGTGCCTGGGGGAGAAATGCCATGCAATTGAAACTGAAGCGCACGCAGCGCCCGGGCGGCATGCTCGGCGGCAAGGTGCTGTTCGCGCTCGACGCGCGCGCCGATTTGGCGCCGGGTGAGAAGGCCCTGGTCCAGAAATACGGCCTCGGCAAAACCGTGGTCTATGACAGCGAGGCCCGCAAGAAGCACGCCGAGGCCGGCTATGGCCATTTCGATGAGGCCGCACAAAGCAGCGTCGGCCGCTCACTATGGAAGAATGCCCGCGGCCTTGCCAGTGCGGCGATGATAGGGCTGTCGCTTCGCGTCACCGTCGACGGGCTGATCCGCGGACAGCACATCGAATGCAAGGATCTCGATGAATTGCTCGGGGCCGAAAGTGCGATCGTCGACGCGTGCAAGAACTTCAAGGGATACCTGGAGACGGCCTTGACGTTCGATGGTCGGGAGGAGGTCGTTGAGTTCGAAACTTCCGAAATGGCCGCCCTCGTCGCCGTTCACCCCGTTCCTTCGGCGCTTCACGGATGAGGCGGCGCGCGACCTGGCTGACACATCGCGCTCTATGACGAGGTCCGTGCCGCCCATCGCGCCACCTGTGGGCACAGGAGGATGCTATTGAGCGCGTCAGAATTTCGTTGTCGAACGGGTCACCGAAGTTGCTGACCTTCCCATTCCCGACGATCACGAACGCCCTCGATCGCTGTCAGAAAGCGGTGCTGGCGCTCGAGACGACGATCTTTTCTTCGCCGTCGTTCGATTGGGACATCGCGAGGCTGTCACTGAAAGAGCAAGTCGATCTACGACGTTTCTTGCGAGCCAAGCAGCATTTTCTCGGCAACCAGGACCGCGTCGGCGAACTCTTGACCACCGCCCTTGGCAATGTGTTCGGGGCATCATTGGCGAGTTCCCAGCTCGAGGACCGTTCCGGCGATGCCGAATTCACCGTTCCGCTGGTCACGCTGATGCGCAAGCCGGGCGATTTGGTCGACCGCATCATCGGCACCATTTGCAAGCAAGAACTGACAGAGGCCGGGCTGTTCACCACCCTCCAGCAACGCCTCTACGAGAACGTCTGTGTCGCTTCGGGCGTCTATCCCGACGACGAAAAGCCCCGCAAGCCGTTAATCACCGCCGATATCTCCGAATTGCCACCGGCCGAGCTGGTCGAGACCTACTTGAAGGGCACGCCGTTCGTCGATCTCATTGCTCTCCCCCGTCCCCTTTGTGATCCCGGCAAGGCCCGCTCGAGCACCACTGGATCGTGGCCCCACCCGGCGCCGGTAAATCGACCACCCTGCAATATCTCATCGCCCGCGATCTTAAGCGCGTCGCTGCGGGCGAGGCCTCGGTCGTGGTGATGGAGAGCAACCGCGACCTGATCAAGGCGATTGAAGGGCTAAAGGTGTTCGCCCCTGGCGAGCCGCTCGACGGCAAGCTTGTGGTGATCGACGCCGAGGATGTGGAATGGCCGATTGCGCTCAACCTGTTCGATGTCGGCTTAAATCAAACGCAGTCTTATTCGCCGGCTGAACGCGAGGGCTTCCGCAATGCGGTGCTGTCGCTCTACGACTATTTCTTCGGCGCGCTGCTGTCCGCCGAGCTGACCAGCCGGCAGCACACGCTGTTTAATTTCACCATCGAGCTCCTGCTCAACATTCCGTCCGCCACACTCGACACCCTGATCGATTTAATGCAGCCGAATGGCATCGCGCAATATCAACAATACCTGGACGCGCTCGACCCGGATGCTCGGCGCTTCTTTGAGCTGAAATTCAACAGCAAGGAGTTCGACCGCACCAAGGAGCAAGTGGTCGACCGGCTGTTTGCTGTCAAGCGAATCCGTACCCTGTCGCGGATGTTTTCGGCACCAAAATCCAAGTTCGATTTCTTCACCGAAATGGGCGCCGGCAAGATTATCTTGATCAACGTGCCGCAGAGCCTATTGCAGGAAGACGGCGTTGAGATCATCGGGCGGTTCTTCATCTCTATGATCCTACTGGCCGCCCACAAGCGCCAGCTGCTGCCGCGACAGCAACGGCTGCCCTGCTTTGTCTATATTGACGAGTGCCAAGATTTTATCCGCCGCGATCCAAAAATTCCGGTGATCCTCGACCAGGCCCGCAAGCTCAATGTTGCGCTCATTCTGGCCCATCAGCGATTGCAGCAGTTGCAGCCCTATGTCCTTGACGCACTCTATGGCGCCACCGCCATCAAGTTTGCCACCAAGGTCAGCGATGCCGCCGCCCACGCGCTCGCCCGCGACATGCGCACCACGCCGGATTTCATCCTCGACCAGCCGCCCTATCATTTTGCGGCCTACGTCCGCGGCCTCACCGATCATGCGCTCTCGATCCGAATTCCCGAAACCGACATAAATCGGTTTCCACGCATGACCGAGAGCGAACATGGCATCGTGCGGCAGCGGCTGCGTGCGACCTACGCGGCAAGCCGCGAACCGCCGCGACCGGCCGCGACCGGACCGGTCGAGCCGCCGCCGGCCGAGACCACGGCAACCGCGTCGCCGCCGCCGGACGATGACTGGCGGTCTTGAACGGCAGCCTTTTGATGAGTTTCTGGTGATTGAAAAAGGAGGGTCTGATGAGTCTGGAGAAAATGCCAAACGGACGCAGCATGGAGATCAACAACGAGAAGGAGACCTGTCCACGCTGCGACGGCACCGGAAAATCGTCTGGCAATGACAAATGCGGCCGCTGCAACGGTACTGGCAAAATATCAGGGCCTCGCCGCTGACCCTTCGCCGCAGCGCCTCCGCTCACTGCGAGCCGAGCAACAAAACGTGATCGGCGCCGCATGCCGGCGCAGCGGCACGCATCGCGACGCATGTCAGCAGATGGCGTGCGGTAGCCCGTGACGTCCCTTGAGACTTGGCGTGGTATTCTTAAGCCATGCCGGCCATTACCATCAATCCATCGACGCGCCGTCCGCGGTTCCGCCGGGCGCCGCAGCCGCCGGCCTTCCGCCTCACCGACGATGACGTGGTGATGGTGCGGCTATTGGCGCGGCACCGCTTCCTGCGCTCGACCCACATCGCCGCCCTGGTCGGCCGCTCGCTCGATCGCACCAACGATCGGCTGTTGCGCCTGTTTCATGGCGGCTACATCGACCGGCCGCGGGCACAGCTTGACCATTATCCCGATCGCGGCGGCGCGCCGATGGTCTACGCGCTGGCCGATCGCGGCGCGCGGCTGCTGATCGAACACGAAGGCATCGCATTCTCGAATTTGGAATGGAGCCGCAAGAATCGCCAGGCTGGCAGGCCGTTCATCGAGCACCAACTCGAAATCATGGACTTCTATGTCGGGCTGCAAATTGCCGTCCGCAGCCGTGACGACGTTGCGGTCATTCATCCCGACGAGCTGGTGGCGTCGTTTCCCGATCAAGGTTTCGGTGCCAGTAATCCGTTCGCCCTGCGAACGCGGGTCAATCATCGTGGCACCCTGGTCGATGTTGGGATCATCCCCGACCTCGTGTTCGGCCTGCGGTTCCGTGACGGCTCGCGCCGCTGCTTCATGGTTGAAATCGATCGCGGCACCATGCCGATCGTCCGCGCCAACGTTTTGCAGACAAGCTTCGATCGGAAAATGCGCGCCTACCTCTCGGCTCATGCCACCCGCCAGCACGAACAGCAGTTCGGCTGGAAGACGTTTCGCGTGTTGACGGTCACCACCGACGCCACCCGCATCCAATCCATGCGGCAGGCGCTCGCCGACATCCATGTTCGCCACAGTCCGGGACCGTCGCTGTTCTTTTTTGCGATCCGCAACCAATTGCACGTCGGCGATCCGCTGTTGCACATATGGACCAGCGGTGAGGGCCGCAGCGTGTCGCTACTCTGAATCGCGTGCGTGTGGCGCCCCTGCTCTCAGACACGCGGAAATCCACCCCGTGGCTTTGTCGCTTGCTGCCGGCTATCGGGCCTTCTCTGAGACTCGGGCTGCAATAGTAGCGGCTGGAGCATTTCCAAACGTCTCCAAGTATCGTTTCGCTCCCGCAGCCATGACTTCCTGCATTTTGCCAATGAGCCACGCTGGCAGGAGGAACCGGTCGAGGAAGATACCTACGATCGGTTCGTTAGGTCCCGCTAACGAGCTTCACGGGACCGTGACGTACTGGCCCTCAGCCCCGAAATCGACCTTTAACTTTCCTGCGTCCGGCAAGGACGCCGCCGGCCGTTTTGAGAACTCGTCACCGGCTGGCAGCTAACCCGGGCGCCCCGAGACGCGCCCAGTCGCGACAGGTCGCTGATGGTCGAGACGCTAACCTGCTTGGAAGGTTTGCGTCGGCATGCGCAACATGATGACAAAATTGCTTGAAGCATCATCGAGCAGCGGGACACCACGGCCAATCCACGTCAACCGCAGCAGGGACATTCAAAAAAGGGTCTGTGGTTTGAGGTCAAGCAAAAGGGGCCTGGGTGGAACCAGGCCCCTCGCCCTTAAGAAGGAGATGTTTGAGCGCGGTTAGCGACTCTCTCCTCGATCCAGATTTCCACCTCTTCAGCTACCCACGCCACCCTGCAAGCTCCGAGCCGTACCCGGGAAGGGAATTGGCCGGCGGCTTCGAGTCGCGCGATGTGAGCGAAACAGTATGGAATGCCATAAACCGATTTGAGTTCCTTCTTCGATACCAGCTTCCGTGTCATCGCAAGTCCCTCGTGAAAGGGACGTTGCAACGCCCGGTTAGCCAGTTAACGGGCAGGGAAGAGCATACGCCTGCATGGACGACGGTTCAATGTGCGCATAGGTGCACATGCAATACGGCGCGAGATATTATTTCGGTCAGAACGACAGAGTCCGGCCAGGGCCCACCTGTGCCTTGTTATTTCAGCTCGCGGAGCCCGTCGAGCAAGTCAGCCCAAACTTGCATCAGCTGAATTCGCTCAGGCCAATACTTAGCGCGATTGTAGATGCGGCGAATTTCATTTTCGTCTTGATGCCCTAGAGCGGCTTCAATCGCGTCCGCATTATGGCCGCGCGAATTGAGGATGGTACTCGCGGACGAACGGAAGCCGTGCGCCGTCATTTCTTCTTTCGTGTATCCCATACGACGCAGCGCGGAATTCATTGCAGCCTCCGAGAGCGGCTTGCGATTGGACCTAATGGACGGGAACACCAGTTCCCCGTGGTCCGATAGCGTCCAAATGCTCTGAAGCAGCTTCACCGCTTGCCGTGACAGCGGCACTTCGTGGGGCCGGCGCATTTTGGTGCGTTCTCCCGAAATGCTCCAGACCGCTTTCTCCAAATCGAATTCCTTGCGGGTTGCGCCACGTACCTCACCAGGACGCGCGAAAGTCAAAGCCGTGAACTTCAGTGCCGCCGCGACTGTCGGCCATCCATCATAACCGTCGATCGCGCGCATCAGTCCGCCAAGCTGCCCCTCATCAACGATCGCAGCGCGATGCTGGACCTTGGGCGTCAGTAGCGCGCCGTGGGTCGCGATGGTGGGATCACTGGTCGCACGCAAGGTCACGATGGCGTAGCGGAATACGCTACCAATCAAACCACGCAATCGCCGCGCAAACTCGCGCCGACCGCTCGTCTCGATCCGCTTTAGCAGCTGGAGGATTTCAGCAGCCGTAATTTGCGATATTGGCCGGTTGGTCAGCGGCTCGGCGAGGTTCTTCAGCAGCCAGCGGTTCTTATCCATAGTCGAGCTGGCCGCCTCGTTCGCTTCCTTGTTGGCCAACACCTCGTCGGCGATTGTACCAAACGTGTTCGCAGTCGCAGTCGCGCCCGCCGCTTTATCTTGCTTGCGCTTGGCAGAGAGATCGACGCCGGCCGCGAGGAGCTTTCGCGCCTCGTCACGCTTCTGCCGCGCGTCGGCAAGCGACACGATTGGATAGGCCCCGAACGTCAGCATGTTTTCGCGGCCAGCGAAGCGGTAGCGGAAGCGCCACAGCTTGCTTCCGTTGGGTTCCACAAGCAGGTGCAATCCGGCCCCGTCGGACAATTTGTAGGGTTTTTGCTCGGGCCGGGCCTTGGTGACAGCGAAATGAGAGAGGTGCATGCGGGTAGGACCTCGTTCGATCCCGCACCCTACCCAATTTCTACCCTCATTTCGAGGCGTAACAGCGCGTTTCCATGAGTCGCTATGCGCGACTGTTATCATCTAAGTAATTGAAATTATTTTTGTATTAGAAAATATGAGGAGCTATGCAAAAAAGCCTTGGTGCCCAGGGGCGGAATCGAACCACCGACACTGCGATTTTCAATCGCATGCTCTACCAACTGAGCTACCTGGGCTTTTAGGGTTGGCGGGGGTTTATAGAGGCTCGGATTTCGGCCTGTCCAGAAGGCCGGTTTTGATCTGGCCCGAATCCGCGTCATTCGACCTTGATTCCGGCCTCCTTGATGATGACGCCCCATTTGTCCATCTCGGCCTTGAGATACAGCGCGCAGTTCCTCCGGCGACGATCCGATCACGCCGACGCCGAGCTGCTCGAGCCGCGCCTTGGTCGCGGGATCGGCGAGCGCCGTCACCGTATCGGCGTGCAGCTTCTGGATGACCGCGGCCGGCGTCTTGGCCGGCACGAACAGCGCATACCAGCCCGACACCTCGAAGCCCGGCACGCCCGCCTCGGACACGGTCGGCACATCCGGCAGCTCCGCCGAGCGCTTCAACGAGGTGACGCCGAGCGCGCGCAACTGGCCGCCCTTGATCAGCGGCATCACCGCGCCGATGTTGTTGAACATCACGTCGACGCGGCCGGGGATGAGATCGTTGAGCGCCGGCCCGGCGCCGCGATAGGGAATGTGCTGGAGCTTGAGCCCCGTCATCTTGTTGAACAGCTCGCCGGACAGATGCACCGAGGTGCCGTGTCCGGACGACGCATAGTTGGCCTTGCCGGGATTGGCCTTGGCATAGGCGATGAACTCCTGCACCGAATGCGCCGGCGACGACATCGGCACCGCCATCACGTTCGGGTAGTCGCAGATCAGGGTGACCGGCGCGAGATCGGCCACCGGATCGAACGGCAAGGTCGCGAACAGAAATTTGTTCACCGCGAGCGGCACCGACTGCAGCAGCACGGTGTAGCCGTCCGGGTCGGCCTTGGCGACCGTGTCGGTGCCGATCGAGGTCGCGCCGCCGCCCTTGTTCTCGACCACCATCTGCTGGCCCCAGATCGCCGACAGCTTGGCGGAGACGACGCGGGCGATGGCGTCGGTGCCGCCGCCGGGCGGAAACGGCACGATCAGGCGGACGAAGCGGGTGGGATAGGCGGGCGCTTGCGCCCGCGCGCAATGTCGGCGCCAGCGCCGCAGGCGGATGAAAGCGCGACGAAGCGCCGGCGGTCGAGCATCGTGTCCTCCCAGAGACGTCGGCGCTCTGACGGCGTCTGTTGCGAAAGCTTAGGAGGCGTGCGTCGCGCGGGCACCGGGCAACCAGCGCTCAGGAGCGATCCGGGCCGGGCTCGTCCTCGGCCTTGTCGCCGTCCTCGTCGTCGTTCTCGGTCACCGGCACGGCATAGACGCCCTTGAGCCAGCGGTTGAGATCGACGTCGGCGCAGCGCTTGGAGCAGAACGGCCGGAACTTCTCGACGCGCGGCTTGCCGCAGATCGGACAGGGGATGACGGGGGGCGCGGCGGGATCGGACATGGCCAATATCTAGTCCTTGTCAGCCGGTCGCGCGAGGGGCGTTGCGCCGGCCGTCCGCCGCGCGGAGCTCGGTCTTGAGAACCTTGCCGTAGTTGTTCTTCGGCAGCGCCTCGACGAACACATAGTCCTTGGGCCGCTTGAAGCGCGCGATCGCGTTGAGGCACAGCGCGTCGAGCTCGGCCGCTGGCGCGTCGCCGACCACATAGGCGACCACCACCTCGCCCCATTCGCGGTCCGGCCGGCCGATCACCGACACCTCGCGCACCCGGCCGTGCCTGAGCAATACCTCCTCGACCTCGCGCGGATAGATGTTCGAGCCGCCGGAGATGATCAGGTCTTTCGAGCGGTCCTTGAGCGTGAGATAGCCGTCGGCGTCGAACGCGCCGACGTCGCCGGTGTGCAGGAAGCCGCCGCGCAAGGCGGCCGCGCTCGCCTCCGGGTTTTGCCAGTAGCCCGCCATCACGGTGTCGCCGCGGCAGAGGATTTCGCCGGCCTCGCCCGCCGGCAGCGGCCGGTCCTGCTCGTCCGCCACCATGACCTCGATCGCAGCGGAACGGCCGCCCGACCGACGCCAGCCGCTCGGCCCAGCGCGGATGATCGCGGTCGGCGATGTCCTGCTTCGACAGAACGGTGATCGTCATCGGGCTTTCGCCCTGGCCATAGATCTGCGCCAGCCGCGGGCCGAAGCGATCCAGCGCCTTGCGCGCGTCCTCGACATACATCGGCGCGCCGCCATAGATGATGGTGCGGATGTTTTCGCTCGGACATTCCGCCGGGCATTCGACCAGCCGCTTCACCATGGTTGGAGCGGCAAACATCGACGTGCCGCGGCCAGGCGCGAAACAGCGAAAAGATCTCCTCCGGCTCGAAGCCGCCGGATTCCGGCACGACGTTGACGCCGCGGCGCATGACAGTAGGCCATCATGTAGAGGCCGGAGCCGTGGCTCATCGGCGCGGCGTGCAGCAGCGGATCGCCGGGCGAAAGCGTATCGACCTCGGCGGCATAGGCCTCGCTCGCGGCGGCCAGCACCTGGTGCGTGAGCATCGCGCCCTTCGGCCGGCCGGTGGTGCCCGAGGTGTAGAACAGCCAGGCGAGATCGTCGCCGCCGCGCGGCACCACAGCGATCGGATCGGCGGCGAACAGCGCTTCATAGTCCGCGCCGCCGATGACGATCAGCCGCTCGAGGCTTTTCGGCGCATGCGGGGCGATCTCGCCGTCGAGCCCGTCCGAGGCGAAGCACACCCGCGCGCCGGATTGTTCGAGGATGTAGCCAAGCTCGGCGCCGTGCAGCTTGGCGTTGGCCGGCACCGCGGCCAGTCCGGCGTGCCAGATCGCGTACAGCACTTCGACATAGTCCGGGCTGTTCCTGGCGACGATGGCGACGCGGTCGCCGGGGTCGAGGCCGAAAGAGCGCAGCGCACCGGCGAGCCGCGCCACGCGGCCGGCCATCTCGCCGTAGCTGCGCAGCACGCGCGCGCCAAACCCAAGCGCGGGGCGCCGTGGATCGTCCCTGCCCGCGCGTTCCAGGAAGAGCGCGAGGTTCATGGGACGGCTAGACCGCGTTGAGCCAGCCGAAGTGGATCGGGAAGCCCTCGCCGGACAACAGCGTCGCGGTCTCGTACAGCGGCAGGCCGACGATGTTGGTGTAGGAGCCGACGATCTTGACGATGAAGCTGCCGGCAAGACCCTGCGCGGCATAGCCGCCGGCCTTGCCGCGCCATTCGCCGGAGGCGAGATAGGCCTCGATGTCCTGCTCCGACAGCCGCTTGAAGCGCACCCGCGTCTCGACCAGCCGCTGGCGGAACGCCTCCTTCGGCGTCACCAGGCAGACGCCGGTGTGAACGCGATGGTTGCGGCCGGACAACAGCCGCAGGCACTGCGCCGCCTCGTCGAGCAGATCGGCCTTCGGCAGGATGCGGCGGCCGACCGCCACCACGGTGTCGGCGGCGAGGATGTAGGAGCCGGCGAGCTCGTCGTCGAGCTTCACCGCCGCCAGCGCCGCCTCCGCCTTGCCGCGCGCCAGGCGGTTGGCGCAGGCGCGCGGCAGCTCGCCGCGCAGCGGCATCTCGTCGATGTCGGCCGGCCGCAGCGCGTCCGGCTCGATGCCGATCTGGTTGATCAGGGTGAGCCGGCGCGGCGAGCCGGAAGCCAGCACGAATTTGGGACGGCCGATGATCATCGCTGCGAAATGCCTCTGCGAAAGGTTTGCTACCGGAAATGTGGGGTTTTCACAACTGCGGCCAGCAACAGAAGCGCGGCGCGCCTGACCTTATTCATTGCCGCCGGCGTGCCAGCCGAACCGGGTCTTGATGCGCTCGGTCAACTGATCGCGCACCTCGCGGTAGGCGGACAAGCCGCTGCTCGCGGGTGCCCTCGATCGCGGTCGGATCGGGCGTCGGCCAGTATTCGACGTCGGCCGCGATGGTGCGCGTCAGCTCCAGCGCCTTGTGATGGGCCTCGGGCGACAGCGTGACGATCAGGTCGAAGTTCAGCCCCTCCCAATCCTCCAGCTCCTCGAACGTCATCGGCCGGTGGCGCGAGATGTCGATGCCGACCTCCTCCAGCGCCGCGACCGCGAACGGATCGAGCTCGTCCTTGCGAACGCCGGCCGAGGCCACGTAGGACGCGCGCCCGATCATCTGCTTGAACAGGCCGGCCGCCATCGGCGAGCGCACCGAATTCAAGCCGCAGGCGAACAGCACGGCGTGCGGCCTCGTGCTGCGCGGCGCGTCCTCCATCCGCGACTCAGCCCTTCCAGTGCAGCACGCAGATCAGGGTGAACAGGCGGCGCGCGGTGTCGAAATCCACCTTCACCTTGCGCTTGATGGCGTCCTGGAGGATGCGCGAGCCCTCGTCGTGCAAGCCGCGCCGGCCCATGTCGATCGCTTCGATCTGGTCGGGCGTGGCGGTGCGGATGGCGGCGTAATAGCTGTCGCAGATCATGAAATAGTCTTTGACGATGCGCTTGAACGGCGTGAGCGAAAGCAGATGCGCGATCACCGGCTTGTCGTTCTCGCGCCGGATGTCGAGCACCAGCCGGTTCTCCTTGATGCCGATGTGCAGCGCATACGGGCCCTCGTCGTGACCGACCGGCGCGAACGAGTTCTCCTCGATCAGGTCGTAGATCGCGGTGGCGCGCTCATGCTCGATGTCGGAGCTGGAGCGGCCGATCGAATCCTCGTCGAGCGTCACCGCGACGAGCCGGTTCTTGTCTTTGGCTTTGGCGGGCGTCATCGCCGGTTGAGGCGGATCGCGACCGAGCGGGCGTGGGCGTCGAGGCCCTCGGCTTCGCCGAGCGCGATGGCCGAAGGGCCGAGCGCCGCGAGCTGCTCCGGCCCGCATTTGAGGATCGAGGTGCGCTTCATGAAGTCGAGCACGCCGAGACCCGACGAGAACCGCGCCGAACGCGCGGTCGGCAGCACGTGGTTGGAGCCCGCGACATAGTCGCCGATCGCCTCGGGCGTGTGCGCGCCGAGAAAGATCGCGCCGGCGTTGCGGATTTTCGCCGAGAGCCGCTCGGGATCGGCGGTTTCGATCTCCAGATGCTCGGGCGCCAGCGCATCGACCAGCGGGACCGCGTCGTCGAGATTGCGCACCAGGATGATCGCGCCGAAGTCGCGCCACGACGCGCCGGCGACGGCGCCGCGCGGCAACGTCGTCAGTTGCGCGGTCACCGCCTTCTCGACCGCATCGGCGAGAGCCGCGTCATCGGTGATGAGGATGGACTGCGCCGCGGTGTCGTGCTCGGCCTGCGCCAGCAGGTCCGCCGCGATCCAGTCGGGATTGCCGGTCTTGTCGGCGAGGATCAGCACCTCGGAGGGGCCGGCGATCATGTCGATGCCGACCGTGCCGAACACCACGCGCTTGGCCGCCGCCACATAGGCGTTGCCGGGGCCGACGATCTTGCTCACCGGCTTGATCGTCGCGGTGCCGTAGGCGAGCGCCGCCACCGCCTGCGCGCCGCCGACGCGATAGATTTCGTCGACGCCGGCGAGCTTCGCCGCCGCGAGCACCAGCGGGCTCAGCTTGCCGTCCGGCGCCGGCACCACCATGACGACGCGCGGCACGCCCGCGACCTTGGCCGGCACCGCGTTCATCAGCACCGACGACGGATAGGCCGCCGTGCCGCCCGGCACGTAGAGCCCGACCGCCTCGATCGCGCTCCAGCGGTGGCCGAGCTCGACGCCGAGCGCATCGGTGAAGCGGTCGTCGGCGGGCTTCTGGCGCTGGTGATAGGCCTCGATGCGGTCGCGGGCGAGCCTGAGCGCATCGAGCGCGCGCTGGTCGCAGGCCGCGGTCGCGGCATCGAGTTCGGCCGCGGACACGCGAAGCCCGACCTTGTCCAGATCGATGCGGTCGAATTTCCGGCTGAGCTCGATCAGCGCGCGGTCGCCGTTGCTGCGCACATCGGCGATGATGGCGCGCACCGCCTGATCGACGTCTTCGGACGACCTCGCGCTTGGTGGCGAGAAAAGCGGCAAAGCGCGCGGCAAAGTCCGCGGATCGGCTGTCGAGGCGTATCGGCATCGCGCGCTGTCCGGCCGGGAGGAGCCCGGTTTCACCGGTCAATGGCCCGCGCCGGAAGGCGCGTCAACCCTGTTTGGATGCCTGGACGGCTTCGCCGTCCAGTCACCTGCAGTCGCCGTCGACCTTGTGGGCCGGGCAGCATTCGGTGACCCAGGACGGGCCGAGATCGGCCAGTTCGGCCTCCAGGCACTCGACCTCGAGCCGGAGCGCAGCCCCGCCGGAGAACGTCAGCGTCACCACGCCGGCGGGCTGATCGGTGCTCCTCGAAGACGACCGCGAGCAGGTTCAGAACCTGGTCCTTTTGCACGGCTTCCACCGCATGCAATTGCGGCACTTGCAGGCCGACACCCGCTCGAACCGCAGCGCCGCGCGGCGGCGGCGGAATTCCGGCGCGGTGCCGTTGGCGGCCTCCCAATCGAACCGGTTGAGCGCGACGACCAGCCGCTTTTCCGCCGGCCGCCAGCGGATGTCCGCGGCCTTGACCACGGCGTCCTGAAGATGCGCGGAGACAACCTCGATGTCTTCCCTATCAAGCGCAATGAGCTTGAGACGGTCCATGACCCGGCCTTCATTTTGAGCACTGAACGGAAGGTAGGAAGGCGCTGGCGATCCGCAAGGCTAAAACGACACGCAGGCCGGCCGGACGATCAGCCCGACCGACTGCTGCTTGAACCGGGTCTTGTAGGCTTCGATGATTTTCTGAAGCCGTTCGTCGTTGTCGGCGCCGGGCGGCATGGCGATCATCAGGACCTTGCTGCGCTCGCGGGAAATTTTCTGGCCTTCCGGATTGCGCCACTGGCCGTTGGCGTCGATGACGGTGAAGCCGTCGGGAAAGCGCGGCGTCACTTCGGCGGCGAGAAAACGCGCCCAGCTCGCCTCGCTCACATGGGTGCGGCCGAACAGCAGATCGGCGACCACCCAGGGCTTCTGCGCGCCGCTGCATTGCAGCGGCGGGTTGCGCATCGGCCGTCGCGATGCCCGCGATCATCGCGAGCAGAACGATCGCTGCCGCCCGCGCGCGCAAAATATCTACTCGCTGACCCGCTCGATCGCCGCGCCGCAGGCGCCGAGCTTGTCCTCCAGCCGCTCGAAGCCGCGGTCGAGGTGATAGACGCGGTTGACCATGGTCTCGCCTTCGGCCGCGAGCGCCGCGATCACCAGCGACACCGAGGCGCGCAGGTCGGTCGCCATCACCGGCGCGCCTTTCAGCTTGTCGACGCCTTCGACGGTCGCGGTCTCGCCGTCGAGCGTGATGCGCGCGCCGAGCCGCGCCAGTTCCTGCACGTGCATGAAGCGGTTCTCGAAAATGGTCTCGGTGATGCGCGAGGTGCCCTTGGCCCTGGTCATCAGCGCCATGAACTGCGCCTGCAGATCGGTCGGGAATTCCGGGAACGGCGCGGTGGTCACGTCGACCGGCGCGATGCCGGAGCCGTTGCGCTTGACGCGAATGCCGTCGTTGGTCGCGGTGATCTCGGCGCCGGTCTGCTTGAGCACGTCGAGCGCGCTCTGCAGCAGCTCCGGCCGCGCGCCTTCGAGCAGCACGTCGCCGCCGGTCATCGCCACCGCCATCGCATAGGTGCCGGTCTCGATGCGGTCGGGCAGCACGCGGTGGCGCGCGCCGCCGAGCCGCGTCACGCCCTCGACGATCAGCCGCGAGGTGCCGATGCCGGAAATCCGCGCGCCCATCTTGTTGAGGCAATCGGCGACGTCGCCGATCTCGGGCTCCTGCGCGGCGTTGTCGATCACCGTCGTGCCGTGCGCCAGCACCGCCGCCATCAGCGCGGTGTGGGTGCCGCTCACCGTCACCTTGGGGAACTTGATCTCGCCGCCCTTGAGCCCGTTCTTGGCGCGCGCGATGACGTAGCCGCCGTCGATCTCGATCTGCGCGCCGAGCTTCTCCATCGCCATGATGAGCAGATCGACCGGCCGCGTGCCGATGGCGCAGCCGCCCGGCAGCGACACCTTGGCCTCGCCCATGCGGGCGAGCAGCGGCGCGATCACCCAGAAGCTCGCGCGCATCTTCGAGACGAGATCGTAGGGCGCCGTGGTGTCGACGATGCGCGAGGCGACGATGTGAATGGTGTGGCCGAACTCCTGCGACTCGCCCGGCCGCTTGCCGGGCACCATCATGTCGACGCCGTGGTTGGACAGGATGCGCTGCAGCAGGTTGACGTCGGCGAGCCGCGGCACGTTGTCGAGAATGAGCGTCTGATCGGTGAGCAGGCTCGCGATCATCAGCGGCAGGGTGGCGTTCTTCGCGCCGGAGATCGGAATGGTGCCGTTGAGCGGGCGGCCGCCGACGATGCGTATGCGATCCATGTCACCCCCGCCCAACCATAAACGTCAAGGATTATCGGCCTAATCCTTGGACTTGTCCGGTACGAATCCGGCGGAATCGTGGGGCGCGGCCTGGCTTGAATCCTGGCCGTCCTCGCGTGCCGGCCGTCGGCCCGTCCTTTGACCTGCACCTTGCGGCGCTTGAGGTTTTCCCGCAGCGCCGCCCGCAGCCGTTCGGCGCGCGCGGTGTCACCCTTCCGGTCGCCGGATTGGCCGCTGTTTTGACCCTTCGCGCCGCTCGCCATGCCTTATCGATAGGGCGCGCCCGGGCGTTCATCAAGCCTCAGCCGGATGGCTCGACATCGGCCCAATGATCGGATATTCGCTGCCATCCGTGCATGATTCCGGAAGGTCGCCATCGGTTTTCGGACCACATCATGCTCGACCGAAAGACGCTGCCGTAGCTCAGTGGTAGAGCACTCCATTGGTAATGGAGAGGTCCTAAGTTCAATCCTGAGCGGCAGCACCATTTCGCGGCTTCAAGCCACGCTCCTCATTCATCCGAGACCTGCGCCGCCGTGGGCCGCCATCGGCTTGCCCGGCCGGTCGGAATGCGGTGTGATTGCACCAACAACCAGGCGTTTGAAGCCTCGTGCATGCCGGGAGGTCCGATGACCACGACGAACTCTGTCTCCGCCAAGATCGACCTGGAGAAATTCCGGCTGCGGACCTTCGTGGACCGGCTGATCGACATGGGCGAGGTCGAGATTCACGACGAACCGGTGCCGCTGACCGGCCTGGGCGAGATGATCGAGCGGACCCAGAAGGCCGTGCTGTTCAAGAGCGCGGGCCCGGAACGGGCCGAGATCGTGGCCAAGACCGCGGCCAGCCGCACGCGCCTGATCGCGGCGTTCGAAACCACCGAGGAAAAAATCTACGACGAGTATTTCAAGCGGCTGGCCAATCCGAAGCCCGTGGTGGAAATCCCGTCCGGCGACGCGCCGGTGCACGCCGTCAAGATCACCGGCAAGGACGTCGATCTCACCAAGCTGCCGTTCTACCCGCACCACGCCTACGACGGCAGCTGCTACATGAGCTCGGCCACCGACTACACGATCGATCCGGCGACCGGACGGCGGAACGTCGGCTGCCGCCGGCTGAGCCTGCGCAACCGCTACGAGACCGGCACCAACGTCACCGCGCCGTCCGATCTCAAGCGCATCTACACGGCGGCCGTGGCGCGCGGCGAAAAGCTGCCGATCACATTCACGGTCGGCACCCATCCGCTCGATTTCGTCGCCGCGACCATGCGCCATCCCGGCGACGAGCTGTCGCTGGTCGCGACGCTCCGCGGCGAGCCCGCGGCGGTCGTCAAAAGCCTCACCAACGACATCCTGGTGCCGGCCGACGCCGAGATGACGCTCGAGGGCTATCTCGACGAGCGCGGCTATGTCGAGCCGGAAGGGCCGTTCGGCGAATACATGGGCTACTACGGGGCGATCCACATGGACCCGGTGTTTCACTGCACCGCGATCACCATGCGGAAGGACGTGCTGCATCACACCTTGCAGCACGGCTCCGCGTTCGTGCTCGACCAGACCGACAGCCAGAACATCAGCGCGATCCGCACCGAAGCCGAGGCGATGCGAATCCTGAAGGCCTCGGGGCGCGATCCGGTCGCGGTTTATTCGCGGCACACGTCGGGCGGCTCGAACACCATGCGCGTCTCGATCCGGCAGCGCAGCTTCGGCGAAGCGCGGCTCGCCATCTCGGCGCTGTTCGGCGGCATCGCGCGGCTCAAGCACATCTTCGTCTTCGACGAGGACATCGACATCCGCAACGACCTGCAGGTCGAATGGGCGCTCGGAACGCGCTTCCAGGCCGACCAGGATCTCGTGATCCTGCAAGGCATTCCGGGAATGTCGATGGACCCCTCGCTGCAGGGGCGGCGGACCGGAGCCAAGTCGGGCTTCGACTGCACCAAGCCGTTCGGCCGCGAACGGCGAGATTCCGCTGACCCGAAGCGCCGCCAAGAGCTTCAAGGGCCCCGCCCGCTTCCAGAACATCGAGCAGGCGCTGGCCACCGCGCCGATGTTCTATGCCGACCTGGTCGAGTCGATCGGCAGCAGCGACGGCCGCGAGATCGCCTGCGGGCTCGACGAGCTGCGGCAGAACGGACGGCTCGGCCGCGATCGCGACGGCCGCTATCATCTGGCGCCGTCAAAGCCCGGCGTGACCGCGATCGTCGGCGACCTCTACCACGACCCCAATTCAGGTCTGTGAGATTTGGCCGCGGCGACGTTCTCGCCGCGGTCCACTAGGAAGCACTCGGCGACTGTGAGCGCGGCCGCCGATCGCAATAAACAAATGGCGCGCTCGGGGAAATGCCGATGAACGCCGTCCGGGCCGTGCTTTGCTGCGCCTTGCTTTTGGTCGGGCCTGCCGCCCAGGCAGCGGACAAGGTGATCGCCGGCTCGCTCGGCGGCCAGGCCCCGCTGTGGGCCATCTACGTCGCCGTGCACAAAGGCTTCTTCGCCGCCGAAGGCCTCGACGTTGAGCTCAACTTCGCGCAAAGCGGCGCCGCGGTGACCCAGCAGCTCACCGGAGGGTCGCTCGACGTGGCGCTCAGCGTCGGCATCACCGACCCGATCCGCGCGATCGACAAGGGTGCGCCGCTTGCGCTCGATCCGCGTGATCGGCAACTCGCCGCCCTACGTGCTGATCGGCAAGCCCAACCTCAAGTCGATCACCGACCTCAAGGGCAAGACCATCTCGGTCGGCGCGGACAACGACATCACCACCGTCTATTTCGAGCGGATGATGGCGGCGAACGGCTTCAAGAAGGGCGACTACGACACCATTCCGGCGGGCGTCGCGGCGGCGCGCTTTGCCGCGCTGAAGGCCGGCGTCGTCGATGCCGCGATCGTGCTGCCGCCGCTCAACTTCCAGGCCGCGGCGGCAGGCTTCGTCACGCTCGGCCTGGCGGCCGATTACGTCAAGGACGTGCCGTTCACCGGCATGGCGGTGCACCGGCGCTGGGCCGCCGCGAATCTGTCGGCCGCAAAGCGGATTCTCGCGGCCACCGACAAGAGCATCGCCTGGCTCGCGGACCCGTCGCACCGCGGCGAAGCGATCGAGCTTCTGGTCAAGGTCGCCCGTTCGAGCAAGGAGGATGCCGACGCCAGCTACGACTACCTTCGCCGGATCGATTATTTCGAGCCCACCAGCAAGGTCTCGCGCACGAAATTGCGCAATCTGGTCGCGATGGAGCAGCGCGCCGGGACCGTCGATCCGGCATTCGCCATCGAGCGGCTCGCCATGCCGGGCCTCACCGAGCTCACGGATTAAACGAGGGACGCCATGAAACTTCCGCGCCGTGAATTCCTGCGCCTCGGGGCGGCCGCAGTCGCTACCCCTGCCCTTCCCCGAATGGCGTCCGCGCAGGCGTGGCCGACGCGCGTGGTGCGTATCATTGTCGGCTTCCCGCCCGGCGGCGGGGCCGACGCGACCGCCCGCATCGCCGCCGCCCGGCTGTCGGAGATCTGGGGTCAGCAGGTCATCGTCGAAAACAAGGGCGGCGCCGGCGGCAACATCGCCCATGATGCCGCCGCCCATGCCGCGCCCGACGGCTACACGATCCTGTTCAGCCCGTCGTCGCTGCCGATCATGCCGCTGCTTTATACGTCGCTGAATTACGATCCGATCGCCGACTTCGTGTCGATCTCAACGCTCGGCAAATACCCGAACCTCATCGTGGTCTCGAAGGACTCACCGATGAACTCGCTGAAGGAGTTCATCGACCGCGCCAAGGCCAACCCGGGCAAGGTCACGTTCGCCACGCCCGGCATCGGCACGACGCCGCATTTCACCGCCGAGCTGTTCAAGAAAATGGCGGGCATCGATATCACCCACGTGCCCTACCGCGGCGTGGCGGCCGGCGCGATGAGCGATCTCCTCACCAACCGCATCGACTCGATGTTCAACACCACGGGCTCGTTGCTCCAGGCGGTGCGCTCGGGGCAGGTGCGCGGGCTGGCGCAATCGACGCCGGAGCGCTCGCCGCTGGCGCCGGAGCTGCCGACCTTCGCCGAAGCCGGCGTGCCGGGGTTCAACGTGTCGTCATGGTACGGCCTGTTCGCGCCCGCCAAGACGCCGCCGGACATCGTGAAGAAGATGCACGACGACACCGCGAAGATGCTGACCGAGCCCGAGACCAAGAAGAAGTACGAGGTGCTCGGCATCGAGGCGGCGAGCGCAACGGCCGATCAGATGGCCGCCCTGATGAAGAACGAGATTGCGCTGTGGACCCCGATCATCAAGGCCGCCAACATCAAGGGCGAGTGAAGCGCACAGCCCGACTTGCTTACTCCGCCGCGGCGAGGCCCTTCTGCGCGTTCCGCGTCAGGCAGCCGATGGCGAAATCGGTGGACATGATGTCGCCGAAGGTCAGATAGAAATTGCCCAGCGCTGCGTTGTGGTCCTCGTCGGTGTTGGCGGCATTGCCGTCGGTCACCATGATGGTCTTGAAGTTGCGCATCATGGCGTCGCGCGCGGTCGACTCGCAGCACACGTTGGTCACCGTGCCGGTGATCAACAGCGTATCGAGGCCGCGGGCGCGCAGCACCTCTTCGATATTCGACGAGCCCTGGATGAAGGCGCTGTAGCGCTTCTTCTCGACGATCAGATCCTGCGGCTCGACCTTGAGGTCGGCGAACAGCTCGTAACCCTTGCCGCCGACCGAGAGCGAGCGCCGCCGCTTCTCTTCGCCCTTCGGGCCGACCATGCCGTAGAGCGTCGACCAGCTGGTCAGCGTCTCGTCGGTGTAGGCGGTCTGGATCCAGATCACCGTGCCGCCGGTTGAGCGCACCACCTGCGCCAGCCGGTTGATGTTGGGCACGATCTCGTGAGCCATCTGGCAGGGCGCGTGGCCCACCTCCGGCAGCATGAAGCCGTTCTGCATATCGACCACGACCAGCGCGGTCTTGGCCGGAACGAGGTCATCGAAAATATGCTCGCGGCCGCGCCGGGCCACCACCCGGTCGACAATCGATTGCGAAATGGACACTTTGTGCATGGCGAGCCCTCCCGGCCGGATGCCGGATTATGCGTCCGGCGAGGAAACAAGAGCAACTGCCCTGCAGTGGTTTTGCCTAGGGCGTGTATTCATGAACGCGCGGGCAATGTCCGGTACAGGGGTAACGTGGCAGTTCAATTCGCCTTGATGCCCGCAGCCTGGATGACAGCTGTCCACTTCGGAATCTCCGCCTTTAGGAAGGATGCAAGTTCTTCCGGAGTTGCGGTGACGGTCTCGAAACCGAGGGTCGTCAGGCGCTCCTGCACCTCCGGTGGCGCGACAGCCGCGGCGATTTCGCGATTGAGCAGCGTGATGATGTCTTTCGGGGTCTTGGCCGGGGCGAGGACGCCAACCACGGCGTTGCAGTCCACCTCGGGATAGCCGGCCTCGCGGAAGGTCGGAACCCCCGGCAGCCCCTTCAATCGCTTGTTGCCGCCGACCGCGAGCGCCCGCAGCTTGCCTTCATGATGTTGCGGAATTGTCGCCGCGGCCGAGCCGAAGGAAAGCGGCGTGTGGCCGGCGACCGCCGCCGCAATCGCCGGGCCTCCCCGCCATAGGGCACATGCACCAGATCGAGCTTGAGCGATGTGCGGAACAGTTCGCCGGTGAGATGCGCGCCGGTGCCGACCCTGCCGAACCGTAGCTGTATTTTCCCGGGTTGGCCCTGATCAGAGCCACCAGCTCCTGCACCGTCTGGGCGGGAACCGACGGGTTGACTGCGAGCACCTGCATCGTGGTCGCGCCAATCGCGACTGCATCGAAATCCGTCAGCGGGTCATAGGGGACCTTGTTGTAAAGACTCGGATTTGCAGTGAAGCCGATCGCATCGATGAAAAGGATCGTATAGCCGTCCGGCGCCGCCTGGGCCGCCCGGCCGGCACCGATGTTGCCTCCAGCGCCCGCTGCATTCTCGATGTAGAACTGCTTTCCCAGGCGATCGGACAATTGTTGCGCGATGAGGCGGGCGACCACGTCGGTCTGGCCGCCGGGCGCAAACGGCACGATCACGCGCACTGGCCGCGATGGATAGGCTTGCGCCCGCGCGATCCGCGAGACGGCCGGCAGCGCGGCAGCGCCCGCGGCCAGATGCAAGAAGGTACGGCGTGCAAGTTTCATTGCGCCCCTTACTGTATCCGAGCGTTGCCGACACGATAGCAGCGATTCGGCTGCCCAAGCTGTGATGTCGCCTCGCTGGGCACTTAGCGGACATGCCGACCTCTTACTTTTATGACTACACGCCCTAGTGCGCAGCAATCCCGATCAATCACAGGGGCCTATCCGTGGCCAAATACCGTCTCGACAAGCAGCGTGGAAGCCTTCTAAAAAGGAGGTCTCGGGGCGCAGTTGTGACGCAAAAGGCGGCCGAGCAAGAGGCCTGATTTCTCATGAAATACGATGCGTTTTTCGCCCGCGCCCTGGACCGTCTGCACGAGGAGCGGCGCTATCGGGTTTTTGCCGACCTCGAGCGCATCGCCGGCCGTTTTCCGCACTCGATCTGGCATGCGCCGCAGGGCCCGCGCGAGGTCGTGATCTGGTGCTCCAACGACTACCTCGGCATGGGCCAGCATCCCAAGGTGATCGGCGCCATGGTCGAAACCGCGACGCGGATGGGCACCGGCGCGGGCGGCACCCGCAACATCGCCGGCACCAATCATCCGCTGGTCGAGCTCGAGCGCGAGCTCGCCGACCTGCACGGCAAGGCGGCGGCGCTGGTGTTCACGTCCGGCTATGTGTCGAACCAGACCGGCATTCCGACCATCGCCAAGCTCATTCCGAACTGCCTGATCCTGTCGGACGCCTACAACCACAACTCGATGATCGAAGGCATCCGCCACGCCGGATGCGACAAGCAGATTTTCCGCCACAACGATCTCGCGTCATCTGGAAGAGCTGCTGAAGGCCGCCGGCGATCGCCCGAAGCTGATCGCGTTCGAGAGCATCTATTCCATGGATGGCGACATCGCGCCGATCAACGCGATCTGCGATCTGGCCGAGCGCTACAACGCGATGACCTATATCGATGAGGTGCACGCGGTCGGCATGTACGGGCCGCGCGGCGGCGGCGTCGCCGAGCGCGACGGCGCGATGCACCGCATCGACGTGATCGAAGGCACGCTCGGCAAGGCGTTCGGCTCGCTCGGCGGCTATATCGCGGCCAGCGCCGAGATCTGCGACGCGGTGCGTTCCTACGCGCCGGGCTTCATCTTCACCACCGCGCTGCCGCCGGCGGTGTGCGCGGCGACCGTCGCCGCGATCAAGCATCTCAAGACGTCGACCTGGGAGCGCGAGCGCCATCAGGAGCGCGCGGCGCGGGTCAAGGCCGTGCTCACCGCGGCGGGCCTGCCGGTGATGGATTCGCCGACGCATATCGTGCCGGTGATGGTCGGCGATCCGGAGAAGTGCAAGGCGGCGAGCGACCTGCTTGCTGTCCGCGCACGGCATCTACATCCAGCCGATCAATTATCCGACCGTGCCGAAGGGCACCGAGCGGCTTCGCATCGCGCCGTCGCCCTACCACGACGACGGGCTGATCGACGCGCTCGCCGAGGCCCTGGTCGAGGTCTGGCAGGAGCTCGGCCTGCCGCTGAAACAGCGGCCGCTGGCGGCCGAATAAATCTAACGGTCCAACGATTTGTCCTCGACCTCCGGGCGCGTCGCGCCCGGCGGATGGCGCCTGTTTGGCGCTCTGGCGGCATGCTCCTGATCCGATGCGCCAGGAACGGCACCAGCATCGACACCAGCAGGAAGCGCGACAGTTGCAGCGCGCCGACGAACACCGGATCGAGGTGCAAGCGCGAGCGCCAGCACCATCATGGTGTCCTGGGCGCCGGGGGCGAAGGCCAGCACCGCGTCGGCCGGCCGCACCGACATCAGCATGGCCAGCGCCAGCACGGATAAAGCCGCAATCGCCATCGCCACCGCGAACGATCCGAGCGCCGCGCCGAGGAAGCGGAGCAATGTGTACGGATCGGTGTTGGCAAACCGCGACCCGGTGACCGCGCCGATGCCGATCACCGCCGCATAGGCCACCCACCAGGGCAGGATCGAGTGAATAAAGCCGGCCCCGTGCAGGACGGCGGACGCCAGCATGGCGCCGAACATCAGCCCGCCCGGCAGCCGCAGCTTGAAAAACACCAGCGCCGTGACGGTGGACACGGCGACCAGCACGGCAAGCTCCGGCATCGACGGCGGACCGGCCGCGACGAAGCGCGCCATCAGGCCGCCGCCCTCCACGGTCAGCCCGAAGTAAGCCAGCGCGGCAGGGATGCCGAGCGTCAGCGCCACCACGCGCATGGTTTGCACGATGGCGATGGCGCGGAGGTCCGCCTTGTACTCGGAGGCGAGCGTCATCACCTGGGCGAGCGCTCCCGGGCTTGCGCCGAACAGCGCCGATTGCGCGTCCCAGCCGTGGACGAAGCGGAGATAGGAGCTGGTCGCGGTGATCATGCACAGCGTCGAAATCGCCAGCACCAGAACGCTCAGTGGAAATGCCACCAGGCCCTTGAGCGTCTCCGGCGACACCACGGCGCCGAGCGAAATTCCGACCACCACCGAAATGACCCGCGCCAGCGGTACTGGGATATGCACCGGCCGGCCGCACAGCGCCGCCGTCGCCACCCCGAGCAGCGAGCCGGTGACCAGGCCGGCGGGAAAACCCAGCCAATTCAGCGTGATGCCGCCCAGCGTCGCGATCGACAGCGTTTCCGCGGCGCGCCGCCATTCGCGTTTCGCTGGAATCGGAGGAGACGCCATCGTCGCGATCAATGCCGCGCCGGAACAGCGTCGTCAAACGCTAGTGTGGTGGTTGGTGTGCGAACTTCGGAATCGTGACACTAGCCAGGCGTTAGTGCCGGGGTCCCTGCCGCAGCACGATCCGGACGAGGTCGGCGGCGTTCTTGGCGCCGAGCTTTTCCATGATGCGGGCGCGATGCACCTCGATCGTGCGCGGGCTGATCCCGAGCGTGCGGCCGGCCTCCTTGTTGGACGCGCCGGCCATGATCTCGGCGAGCACCTGGCGTTCGCGCGGGGTCAACGAACTGACGTCGCCCGCTTCCGATGACCCGTCAGCGACGGGCGTTCGAATTTCATCCAGAAATTGCTCGGGCATGCGCTGGACGCTCCACTCCGCGGCCGGACCAAGGGCGCGGAGTCAAAATTGCGTCCGATTGCCGGCAAAGATCAAGCCATACAAAAAAATTTTGTGCGCGGTATCTGCCGCGTCGCACGCCAACCTTGAAAGAACTTACTGGACGCTTCGCCAGCAGATCGCGAATTTCGGTCAGCAACACCTCCTGACGCGGCGGCGCGGCGGGCTTGGCGTCCTCGTTCTGACGGATGCGCTGGATCAGATTGACCAGACCGAACATCACGCCGGCGACGATCAGGAAATTGATCACAATGGTGAGGAAGTTGCCCCACGCCAGCACCGCGCCCTGCTTTTTTGCTTCAGCCAGCGTATCGGCCGTCACCTTGCTCGACAGACCGACAAAGTAGTTGCTGAAATCGAGACCGCCGGTCACCGCGCCGACGATCGGCATGAAAATGTCGCCGACCAGCGACGACACGATGGCGCCAAAGGCCGCACCGATGATGACGCCGACGGCGAGATCGAAGGCATTGCCCTTGATCGCGAAGTCCTGGAATTTCTTCAGCATGGCTTGCTCCCGGATGTCACTTAAGCCTCTGGCCCAACTTGAATTTCAGTCCTCGGCCCTGAACGGTGGACAAGGCCGCGGGTTCTGTGATGATTGCCCTTGGGGACAGGCACTTCAAGCCCGGACAACGGGCCGAAGTCCCGGTGGATACACGACATGCTGCAAGGCTGGGTCGTCATCGCGGTTGCGCTCGGCTACATCGGGCTCTTGTTCCTGGTGGCAAGCTACGGCGACCGCGTTCGCAGGCTTGGCCGCGACAGCCGCGCCCGGCTGCTGATCTATCCACTGTCGCTCGCGATCTACTGCACGTCCTGGACGTTCTTCGGCTCGGTCGGTTCGGCCTCGCGAAGCGGCTACGAGTTCCTCACCATCTATATCGGGCCGGTGCTGATGATCGGGCTGTTCGCGCCGATGATCGCCCGCGTGGTGCGGCTCGCCAAGGCCCAGAACATCACCTCGATCGCCGACTTCATCGCCGCGCGCTACGGCAAGAGCCAGGCCGTCGCCGCCACCGTCGCGCTGATCGCGATCATCGGCACGGTTCCCTACATCGCGCTCCAGCTCAAGGCGGTGTCGTTCTCGCTGGAAACCATCATCGCCCACAGCATGCCGATGGCCGAAGTCGGCCGTCCGCTGCTCGGCGACATGGCGCTTTATGTCGCGCTGTCGATGGCGGTGTTCGCGGTGCTGTTCGGCACCCGCCACATCGACGCCACCGAGCACCAGGACGGACTGATGCTCGCGGTGGCGGCGGAATCGATCGTCAAGCTCCTGTCGTTCCTGGCGGTCGGCATTTTCGTCACCTTCTGGATGTTCGACGGCCCGATCGCGCTGTTCAGCAAGGCGATGAATTCGCCGCTCGCCGCCTCGGTGCTGACGCGGGAGCCGCCGCTCGACACCCTGCTGGCGATGACGCTGTTGTCGTTTTTCGCCATCCTGCTGCTGCCGCGGCAATTCCACGTCGCCGTCGTCGAGAACAACGACGAGCGCGAGATCAAGCGCGCGCGCTGGATGTTCCCGATCTATCTCGTGCTGATCAACCTGTTCGTGGTGCCGATCGCCATCGCGGGCCTGATGACCTTCCCGGGCGGCCAGGTCGACGGCGACATGTTCGTGCTGGCGCTGCCATTGCAGGCCGGATCGAGCGTGCTGACCATCGCGGCCTTTGTCGGCGGGCTGTCCGCCGCGACCGCCATGGTGATCGTCGAAACGGTCGCGCTCGCCATCATGGTGTCGAACGACATCGTCGTGCCGTGGGTGCTGCAGCGGCGCGAGGCGCTGATCACCGGCCGCGAGGACGTCGGCTCCCTGCTGCTCACCGTGCGGCGGCTTGCGATCTTCGCGATCCTGCTGTTCGCCTACATGTATTACCGCTTCGCCGGCAATTCCCAGCTCGCCGCCATCGGCATCCTCGCCTTTGCCGCCATTGCGCAGCTCGCGCCGGCGTTCTTCATCGGCCTGATCTGGCGGAACGCCACCGCCCGTGGCGCCATCGGCGGAATGACCGTCGGCATCCTCACCTGGGCCTATACGCTGCTGCTGCCGACCTTCGTCGACAACGCGTTCCTCGCCGCCGGACCGTGGGGCATCGACTGGCTGCGGCCGCAGCACCTGTTCGGGATGGAGTTGCCGCCGCTCGTTCACGGCGTGATGTGGAGCTTCCTGCTCAACATCCTCGCCACCATCGGCTTCTCGACCGGGCGCGCGCCGAGCGCGATCGAACGGATGCAAGCCGACCTGTTCGTGCCGACGCGGCTGGCGCCGATGACGCCGAGCTTCCGGCTGTGGCGTTCGTCGGTGACCGTCGAAGAGCTGACCTCGACGGTCGCCCGCTATCTCGGCGAGGAGCGCACCCGCTCCTCGTTCGAAAGCTTCGCCGCCGCACGGCGCATCAACCTCCAGCCCGACGCGGAGGCGGACTTCCAGCTGCTGCGCTACGCCGAGCATCAGCTCGCTTCCGCGATCGGCGCGGCCTCGTCGCGGCTCGTGCTGTCGCTGCTGCTGCGCAAGCGGACGGTCTCGACCAAGGCGGCGCTGAAGCTGCTCGACGACGCCAACGCGGCGATCCACTACAACCGCGAAATCCTGCAGACCGCGCTCGACCATGTGCGCCAGGGCATCGCGGTCTACGACAAGGACATGCGGCTGGTCTGCTGGAACCGCCAGTTCGGCGAAATCCTCGATCTGCCGCCCGAATTGACCCGCACCGGCGTCACGCTCGAAGAGATCGTCCGCCACAACGCCGAACAGGGCGCGCTCGGCCCCGGCCCGATCGATACGCTCGTGCGCGAGCGGCTCGCGCACTACGTGTCCGAGAGCGAGCCTTATCTCAAGCGCTTCCCCGATCGCGGGCTGGTCGTCGAGATCCGCACCAACCGCATGCCGGACGGCGGCATCGTCACCACCGCGACCGACATCACGCCGAGCGTCGTCGCCGCCGAAGCGCTGGAGCGCGCCAATGCGACGCTGGAAATGCGGGTGCGCGAGCGCACCACCGAGCTGACGAGGCTCAACGCCGAGCTCGGCCGCGCCAAGGGCGACGCCGAGGAGGCCAATGTCTCGAAGACGCGCTTCCTGGCGGCGGCGAGCCACGACATTTTGCAGCCGCTCAACGCCGCGCGTCTCTATGTGACTTCGCTGATGGAACGGGAAGGCGACGGCGAGAACGCCCGCCTGATCGGCAATGTCGATGCCTCGCTCGACGCGGTCGAGGAGATTTTCGGCGCGCTGCTCGACATCTCGCGGCTCGACACCGGCGCGATGCGGGCGGAGTTCGTCAGCTTCCGCATCGACGAGATGCTGCGCCAGCTCGAGGTCGAGTTCTCTCCGTTGGCCCGCGAGAAGGGTCTCGATCTCCAATACGTGCCGTGCTCGCTCACCATCCGCTCCGACCGGCGGCTGCTGCGGCGGCTGTTGCAGAACCTCGTCTCCAACGCGATCAAATACACGCCGAAAGGCCGGGTGCTGTTCGGCTGCCGGCTGCGGGGCGGCAACCTGCGCATCGACGTCTACGACACCGGTCTCGGTATTCCCGCCTCGAAGAAGAAGATCATCTTCCGCGAATTCCATCGGCTCGACGAAGGCGCCAAGGTGGCGCGCGGCTTGGGCCTCGGCCTCTCGATCGTGCAGCGCATCGGGCGCGTGCTCGATCACAAGATCGATCTCGTCTCAGTGCCCGGACGCGGTTCGCGTTTTTCAGTCGAAGTGCCGCTGTCGAGCGCCGTGCCCTCGGTCCAGGCGCCGCGCGAGTTCGCCACCGTCGACCGCGGGCGGCTCATCGGCACCACGGTGCTGTGCATCGACAACGAGCCCAAGGTGCTGGACGGCATGGACGCGCTGCTCGGCGGCTGGGGCTGCCGGGTGCTGAAAGCGCCGGACCTCGCGACCGCAGTCGACGCGATCGCCGAGTCGCAAGTCGCGCCCAATGGCCTTCTGGTCGATTATCATCTCGACAAGGGCAACGGCCTCGACGCCATCATCGAGTTGCGCCGCCGGTTCGGCGCCGAACTGCCGGCGATCCTGATCACCGCCGACCGCTCGCCGCATGTGCGCGACGCCGCCCGCGAGCAGGACGTTCAGGTGCTGAGCAAACCGCTCAAGCCCGCGGCGCTCCGCGCGCTGATGGCGCAATGGCGCGTGCCGCGGGTCGCCGCGGCGGAGTGAATTCAATTCTGGTTCGCGGCCTGTGGCCACTGGCCAAGCTCGATCTTGGCGGCGGCGATCACCGCCTGCGTACGGCTGTCGACGCCGAGCTTCTGCAGGATCGCCGAGACGTGGGCCTTCACCGTCGCCTCCGACACCGACAGCTCGTAGGCGATCTGCTTGTTGAGCATGCCCTCCGACAGCATCATCAGGACGCGGACCTGCTGCGGCGTCAGCGTTCCGAGCCGCGCCATCAGCGCTGCGGTCTCGGCGTCAGCGCCGCCGGTCAGATCGACGTCGGGCGGCGTCCACACCCCGCCGCCGAGCACGCGCTTGACGGCCTGGCGCATCTGCTCGATGCCGAGCGTCTTCGGAATGAAGCCCGAGGCGCCGAAATCCATGCAGCGGCGGATCACCGCCGGGTCGTCGTTGGCCGACACCACCACCACCGGCACGCTGGGATATTGCGCGCGCAGATACATCAGCCCGGAGAAGCCGCGCACACCGGGCATCGACAGATCGAGCAGGACCAGATCGACCTCGCCGACCTTGTCGAGCAGCTTCGGGACCTCCTCGAAAGTCCCGGCCTCCGCGATTTCGGCGTGCTCGATCAGCCCCGTCACCGCCTCGCGCAAGGCGCCGCGGAACAGCGGATGATCGTCGGCAATCACCAGGCGGTAGTGCGGGTCGCTCATGCGCTAAATCTACAATATTCGCGCCGTGCAATGCACGTGGCTAATCGTCCGATCACGCCTTGCTGCCGATGAATTGCAGCATCACCTCGCGCCGGTGCGGGCGCGCCCGGTGCTCGACCAGATAGATGCCCTGCCAAGTACCAAGCGCGAGCGCGCCGCCGCGCACCGGAACGTGCAGCGAAACGCCAGCCAGCATGGCCTTGATGTGCCCCGGCATGTCGTCGGGGCCCTCGGCGGTGTGCACCCAGGGACCGTCGGCGGGCGCGAGGCGATGCAACGCCGTGACGAGATCGGTCTGCACATCCGGATCGGCATTCTCCTGGATGACGAGCGATGCCGAGGTGTGGCGCAGATAAAGCAGCAGCATGCCGTCGCCAGCCCCGCTCTGCTCGACAAAGCGCGCGGCCTCGCGCGTGATATCGGTGAAGCCCTCGCCGGGGGTTTCGAGGACAAGCTCCGCGCTGGTCAGCAATTGCGGCGCGACGTTGCGGATCGCCGAAAGACGGCCGGGCACGGCGGAACCCCGTCAGCCCTTCTTCTGAATATCCCGCTGCAGATCGACCATCATATCGACCAGCCGGCGCCAAACGTTCTTCATGAACGAAAACGCGCGGTCGAGCTCGGCGTCGCTCGGCATTTTCGGCTCCTTGGCGGACGGGTCCGGCACATTGGCGGGCGGCACCGGCGGCGCCACCGGGGCTTCGGCCACGATACCGCTCGGCAGTTCGAGGCCGCGCGACAGCAGCGATTTCTTCAGTTCGGCGTTGTCGCGCTGCAGCCGGCCGATCTCGTTTTCGAGCGCCGCGCGCTCGTCGGGCACCATCTTGCAGGACCAGCCGGTCGCGGCCCACCCGCATTGCGCCAGTTGCCCGGTGCGGGAATCCAGCCGCACGAAGCCGTCGCCGATGCGATGGAAGCTGTAGCGGCTGTCATCCGGCGCTGGGCGGCGGGGCGGCCTGGTTCGGCATCGCCGGAGTCCTGGGCAGCGGCACGGCTCGGTCCGGCGAGCCCGGCCATCAGAACCAGAAGGGCGGCGCCGATTGGGGCAAAACGATTCATTTTGGTCTCCCTGGCGAGCCGGCGTGCAACTCGCGACCGGCTTTTCAGCGGCTTCGGCGAAGCTCAAACCTAGCATTGCCGTAGGTCGCAACGAAGCGCGCGCTGCGCTGGTTCCCACCGCCTCGATGACGCAGCGGAAACACTTGAAAACACTGTCCTTTCAATAGCCTTTCGCAATGCGGCGGTTTCTTGACTCGCTTTCCCCCAAACACTATGGTCCGCGCGGCTTTTTGGGACGGCAGGAATTACCTGGGTTTGCTCGCAACGCCGGTGTCGAATTGAGGGCCGCCAACATGGCCGGAGACACGGGCGAGGAGAGCGGAAACAGCAACCGGTCAGCCGAAGAGGCCGCTCTCTCCGCGAGGCTCCAGCGTCTCGGCGAACGGCTCGCCCACCAGAAAGGGCCGGGCCGGCAAGTCGAAGCTCGGTTCCAGTTCGAAGAGCGATCCGTCGGCTCTCGCCCGCGGCTTCCGCCTCTCCACCGAACTGGTCGCCGGTGTCCTGGTCGGCGCGTTCATCGGCTGGGCGCTCGACAAGTGGCTCGGAATTTCGCCGTGGGGGATGATCGTGTTTCTCTTGCTCGGCTTTGCCGCCGGCGTCATCAACGTGATGCGCGCCGCGGGTGTTTCCAGCGGACCGGGACAACAGCCAAAGTAGGCTAGGCAACAAGACTGCAGGAAGCTTCCGGCGATGGCCGATCCAATTCATCAGTTTGAAATCCACAACATCGTGACGCTCGGCCACATCGGCGGGCACGAGATCGCATTCACCAATTCCGCGCTGTTTATGGCGATCACCGTGGTCGGCATCTGGGCGCTGCTGATGGGCGGCAGCTCGGCCCGGGCGCTGGTGCCGGGGCGGCTGCAATCGATCGCGGAGCTGTCCTACGAGTTTGTCGCCAACACCATAGAAAGCACCGCCGGCAAGGAGGGCATGAAGTTCTTCCCGCTGGTGTTCACGCTGTTCATGTTCATCCTGGTCGCCAACATCATCGGGCTGATCCCCTACACCTTCACGGTGACGAGCCACATCATCATCACCGCGGCGCTGGCGCTCTTGGTGTTCGTCACCGTGCTGGTCTACGGCTTCTACAAGAACGGCCTCGGCTTCTTCCGCCTGTTCGTGCCGCAAGGCATCCCGATCTACATCCTGCCGCTGATCGTGTTCATCGAGGTGCTGTCGTTCCTGTCGCGGCCGATCTCGCACAGCGTGCGCCTGTTCGCCAACATGCTGGCGGGCCACATCACGCTCAAGGTGTTCGCGAGCTTCATCACGCTGCTCGGCGGCCTTGGCATCGCCGGGATCGCCGGCGCGACCTTGCCGCTCGCTCATGGTGGTGGCGCTGACCGCGCTCGAGCTGCTGGTCGCGTTCCTCCAGGCCTATGTGTTCGCCATCCTGACCTGCATCTATCTCAACGACGCCATCCATCCGGGTCACTGACCCACAACCCTATCCAACCTCGAAAAGGAGTTTTCTCATGGATCCAGTGGCCGCGAAGTACATCGGTGCCGGCATTGCCTGCATCGGCATGGGCGGCGCCGGCGCCGGCGTGGGCATCATCTTCGGCAACTACCTTGCCGCGGCGCTGCGCAATCCGTCGGCGGCCCAGGGCCAGTTCGGCAACCTGATCTTCGGGTTCGCCGTGACCGAAGCGCTCGGCATCTTCTCGCTGCTGATCGCGCTCCTGCTGCTGTTCGCGCTCTAAGCGACAGGCCGGCCGAACCCGATGGCGACGAACGCTCACACCGAACATCCTGGCGGCGGAAAGCCACAATTTCCGCCGTTCAACAAGGAGACGTTCGCGTCGCAGCTCGTCTGGTTCGTGATCTTTTTCATCGCGCTCTACGTCCTGATCGGACGGTTTGCGATCCCGCGGATCGGCGGGATCATCGAGGCGCGGCGCGGCCGCGTCGAGGGCGACCTTGCCGAGGCGAACCGGCTGAAGGAGCAATCCGACGCCGCGCTGAAGGCCTACGAGAAGTCGCTTGCCGATGCGCGCAACCGGGCGCAGACGCTCGCCAACGAGACCCGGGACAAGCTCAACGCCGAGGCCGAAGAAGCCCGCAAGAAGCTGGAAGGCCAGCTCAATCTAAAGCTCGCCGAGGCCGAGAAGACCATCGCCGCCACCAAGACCGCCGCCATGGCCAACGTGCGCGGCATCGCGGTCGATACCGCCTCGGCCATCGTCCAGCGGCTGATCGGCACGGCGCCGTCAGGCAGCGCGGTCGAGGCCGCGGTCGCCGACGCGCTGAAGCGGTAGGAGTACGGCGATGGACATGATCAAAGAGCCGGAATTCTGGGTTGCCGTCGCCTTCGTGCTGTTTCTCGGCGTGCTCATCTATGTCGGCGTCCACAAGAAGCTGATCGAGGCGCTCGACCACCGCAGCAGCCGCATCCAGGCCGAGCTCGACGAGGCCCGCCGGCTTCGCGACGAAGCCGGCAAGCTGCTGGCGGAATACCAGCGCAAGCAGCGCGAGGCCGAGCGTGAGGCCGAGGCGATCATAGCCGACGCCAGGGCCGAAGCCGGGCGGGTCGCCGCCGAAGCCCGCGTCAAGATGGAAGAGTTCGTCGCCCGCCGCACCAAGCTCGCCGAGACCAAGATCACCCAGGCTGAGGCGCAAGCTTTGGCCGATGTGCGCGCCGCCGCCGCCGATGCCGCTGTTGCGGCCGCCGAGAAGATCCTGCGGGATACCGCCAAGGGCAAGATCGCCGACGATCTGATCGCCCAGGGCATTGCCGCCGTGAAGGCGAAGCTCAACTAGAGTTCAGTCCAAGTTTGTAGCCGGTTACCGCTTGCCGCCACGATGGCGACCGCGTGTTGCACCGCATCACCGGGGTGCGCGAATTCCTTGTGCACAACCGGTGTATAACGGCTCCGGTCCTAGGACCCGCCTTCCCTCGACGATGGCGGCGTCCATAATCTTGCCACGCGAATCATCATAGGCACGAAGGGAACGGCTGCCTGGGCAGCGGTCGTTCGGGGACCTCCCGTGTTCATCTTTGACTGCAACGGCGTGCTGGTCGACAGCGAAACGATCGTGGCCAACGTGGCGGCCACTGAGCTGACGCGTGCCGGTTTCGCAGTGTCGCCGGAGATCATTGGTCGGTTCTTTACCGGCCGACGCCCGATCGACATGCTGGTCGACATCGAGACCGCAACGCAACGCAAGCTGCCGCCGAATTTCGCCACGACCCTGGCTGCCGCAACGCTCCGCCGCCTCAAGGTGGAACTCCGCGCCACCGCCCATGTCGAGCACGCGCTCACCTGGCTGCGCGGGCCGAAATGCGTGGCCTCCTCCTCGCCGCTCGATCGTGTCCGGGTGAGCCTCGAAAGCACTGGGATTCTGCGGTTCTTCGAGCCTTACCTGTTCTCGGCGAGCGACGTACCCCATGGCAAGCCGGCGCCGGACCTGTTCCTCCACGTCGCGGCCAAGATGCGGGTAAAGCCCGCCGACTGCATCGTGGTGGAGGATTCGCCGGCCGGGGTTTCGGCGGCGCATGCCGCCGGCATGGTGCCGATCGGCTTCATCGGCGGCAGCCACACCAACCCGAGCCTTGGCGCCCACCTGACCAGCGCCGGCGCCCGCGCCGTGATCGCCGATATGCGGGCGCTCAAGAGCACGGTTGTCGCGCTCCGCGGCTGGTAGTTCCACTTCGATCTTGAAGGCTGTGCCGACTTAACCGGTCGGACGGCTCTGTTTGGCCGTTTTCGGCCTGGACTTCGGCGCCGGCTTCTTGCGCTCCGGCTCTGCCGCCGCCGGATCGAACCCGATATAGATCAGGTAGGAGTCGGTGTCGCCGCCCCGCGGCATCGGAAATTCCATGCCTTCGGAGACATGGCTGAACAGCACGTTGCTGTCGTTGGGCGGCATCGTCACCGTCACGCGATCGAGCTGGGTCGTGATCACCTTGGTGTCGATGGTTTCGCGAACCACCGCAAACCGCAGCGGCACATTGATCGTACCCGGGTTGCCGCCCTCCGGCCCGAGGATCACCCGGCCCTGCATGCCGACCTTGACCTGCACCATGTTGTTCGGCCCCATCCGGCACTCGCGCGCGGTGGTGCCGATGGTGACCTGATACTTCATGTTGAGGGCCGTGGGCTCCGCCGGATTGCCGGAGGACGTCAGCGTGGCGGCGCCGGTTCGCACCTGCACCGGCGGACATTCGAAATCGGGCGGCAGGGTCGGGCGCCGGCCGCTGATGCATTGGCATTGCCGGCCGGGTCCCGGCGAGCTTCGCAAACGACCCCAAGGAGTCGGGCAATTGAGGACGGCGAACAGCCCGCCAGCACCGGACCCAGCAGGGCCAACGCCGTCATCAGGCCGCGTCGCGGAAAACGGAACTCAGACACACCCACCCCACGCACCCCACACCGAAATCCACCCAGGCTTAGGTCCGGAATGGCTAACTCCAGGTAAATTCGACGACATTTATAGCAGAGGGAACGTGGCGGCCCCAAGGCTGACAACGGCCAGCCGCCGAACGGCCCCCGGCCTCAATTTTTAGGGTCGTTTTGCAACCGCGCGTACAGCAGATGATCCTGCCATGTCCCATTGATGCACAGGTAGGAGCGGGCATAGCCCTCGCGCCGGAAGCCGGTTTTCTCCAGGAGGCGCACCGAGGCGAGGTTGGTCGGAATACAGGCCGCTTCCACCCGGTGCAGCCGGAGCACGTCGAACGCCGCCGGAACGAGCGCCCGCACCGCCGCAGTCATATAGCCCCGCTGGACGAAGGGCGTGCCAATCCAGTAACCGAGGCTGCCGGCCTGGGCGACACCGCGGCGGATGTTGGCGAGGGCCAGGCCTCCGACCAGCGCATTGTCCTCGGTGCGGAACAGGAAGAACGGGTAGGCCTGATCGGTCCGCATATCCTCGGCGTAGCGGCGCAGCCGCTGGCGAAACGCCGGACGCGTCAGATCGTCGGACGGCCAGGTCGGCTCCCACGGGGTGAGAAACTTGCGGCTCGCCTCGCGCAACTCCGCCCAGGCCGAGTAGTCCGCCATCTGCGGCCCACGCAGCATGACGCCCTCGCCGGTGATCGGCGGAAGCGGCTCAGGTGCGCTCAACGTACGAAACAAAGCCATCGGTGGACTTCAAGCTGCCCGGCGGTTGAGAACTCTCGACGATTGTCGCGGCGCCCTCAAGCCCCTCACCCGGGCCGAGCGCAGCGATCGCGGGACGGGCGCGCGCCATCAAGGCTGAGCCTGCGGCACGCGTGCTTGCGACCGACACATTGTCGATCCGGGCCACGATCTCCTCGATCGGCAGCGGCCGGCCGTAGGTCAGGATCTGGCTTGCAAGCTGCCGCGCCCGGGCACCGGAGCTCTCCAGCGCCATCAAGAGGCCGACCTTGATCTGGGCCTTGGCACGGTTGACCTCGGCCTCGGTGATGTTGCCAGCGGCGGCGGCGGTCTCGTCCACGGCGACCCGCATCAACTCCTTCACGTCGCCCGAGTCGGTGCCGGCATAGATGCCGAACATTCCGGTGTCCGAATAAGGCGCGTGAAACGCCGAGATCGTGTAGCAGAGGCCGCGCTTCTCACGGACCTCCTGGAATAGCCGCGATGACATGCCGCCGCCCAGCACGATGGTAAAAACCTGAAGGCTGAAGTAATCGGCGTGCTTTTGCGACAGGCCTTCAAGCGCGAGCGCGATATGAACCTGCTCCAGGTCGCGCGCTTCAAGCCTGGTGCCGCCGCGGAAGGTTGCGGGCAGCGGCAGCGGCGCGGCCGGGCCGTTGAACTGACCGAAGCGCCGCTCGACCTCGGCAACCACTGTGCTGTGCTCGACGGCGCCGGTCGCCGCGAACACCATGTCGGGCCCGCGATAGTTGCGGGCGAGATAGGCGCGCAGGTTCGTGTCCCTGAAGGAGCACACGGTTTCCCGGGTGCCCAGAATCGCGCGCCCGATCGGCTGGTTCGGAAACGCCGTCGATTGCAGATAGTCGAACACGAGATCGTCGGGGTTGTCCTCCGACGCGCCGATTTCCTGGACGATGACGTTCTGCTCGCGCTTGAGCTCGGCTGGATCGAAGGTGGGATTCGCCAGGATGTCGGACAGCACGTCGACCGCAAGCGGCATGTCGGTCTTGAGCACGCTGGCGAAATAGGCGGTGGTTTCGGAGCTCGTTGCCGCGTTGAGGTCGCCGCCGACCTGCTCGACCTCCTCGGCGATCTGCCGCGCGGTGCGGCGCTTGGTGCCCTTGAACGCCATGTGCTCGAGCAGGTGCGAAATGCCGTGCTCGTTCGGCTCCTCGTCGCGACTGCCGGAGCCGACCCAGATGCCGAGCGACGCCGTTTGCAGATGCGGCATGCTATCGGTGACGACCGTCAAACCGGTGGGGAGGCGAGTGACTTCCACGCTCATGCCGCGGCTCCTTCGCGCGCGGCACGGCTTGCCGCCAAGATGAATTTCTCGATTGCCGCTTGATCGACCGGCATCGCGGTCGCCCGCTCAGGCCGTTCAGGTAAGTCGGAAAGCCAGTCTGGCAAGCCCGGGCGCACGCCACAGGCGGCTTCGACGGCTTCCGGGAACTTGGCCGGATGGGCGGTTCCAAGCACGATCATCGGCACCGCCGGATCGCGCGTTTCCTTCTCCGCCACGGCCAGGCCGACCGCGGTGTGGGGATCGATGAGGCGCGAGGTTTCGCGCAAGGTGGTGCGGATGGTCGCGGCGGTCTCTTCCTCATCGGCGCGATCGGCGTTGAACAGGGCGCGAATCCGCGACAGCGCCTCCGAGGACAGCGAGAAGCGCCCGGATTGGGCCAGCGAAGCCATCATGGCGCGGACCGCCGCGGCATCGCGGCCGGTGGCCTCGAACAAGAGGCGCTCGAAATTGGACGACACCTGGATGTCCATCGACGGCGACGAAGTCGCCACCACCTCCCGTACGTCATAAGTACCGGTCGCCAGCGTGCGCGCCAGAATGTCGTTGACGTTGGTGGCGATCACCAGCCGGTCGATCGGCAGCCCCATGCGCGCGGCAACGTAGCCCGCGAAAATATCGCCGAAGTTGCCGGTCGGCACGGTGAACGAAACTTTGCGGTGCGGCGCGCCGAGCGTCGCCGCGGCCGTGAAGTAATAGACCACCTGCGCGACGATGCGCGCCCAGTTGATCGAATTGACGCCCGACAGCCGCACCCGATCGCGGAAGGCGTGGTGGTTGAACAGACCCTTCACCAGAGCCTGGCAATCGTCGAAGGTGCCTTCGACCGCGAGCGCATGAACGTTGTTGTCGTTGGCGGTCGTCATCATCCGCCGCTGCACGTCGGAGATGCGGCCTTGCGGGAACAACACAAACAGATCGGCCCGCTCGCGGCCGCGGAACGCCTCGACCGCGGCGCCGCCGGTATCGCCCGAGGTTGCCACCACGATGGTGGTGCGTTCGCCGCGCGCCGCCAGCGCGTGATCCATCAGCCGCGCCAGCAGTTGCATGGCGACGTCTTTGAACGCGAGCGTCGGACCGTGGAACAGCTCAAGCAGGAACGTGCCGGCGCCGAATTGCGCGACCGGCACCACCGCCGGATGCCGGAAGGTGCCGTAGGCTTCGCGGGCGAGCCGCGACAGCTCCGCCTCCGAGATGGTGTCGCCGACGAACGGCCGGATCACCTCGACCGCCACTTCGGCGTAGGGCTTGCCGGCAAAGCTGGCGATGGTTTCCGCCGAAAGGCGCGGCCAGCTCTCCGGCACATAGAGGCCGCCGTCGCGAGCGAGACCCGCGAGCGTGACATCCATGAAGCCAAGCGGCGGGGCCTCGCCGCGGGTGGAGACGTAGCGCACGAATGATCCTTGAGCGTGGCTTGGAGCGGTCCTTGGCGACCTTATGCGGATGGTCCGGGTTTCACAAGGAACCGATAATCGCTTGATTCAGCTATGGATTATCGGATTTCTCGCCCGCTTCCTCACGCCGGCGCCGCACCGCCCAGATCGCGAACATCACCACCAGCACGGCCGCGAGCCCGTACCAGGTGACGGCATATTGCAGGTGATCGTTGCGCAGATGCACCTTCAGCGGCGCCGGATGCGGCAGCCCGCCGGGCGGCACCGGCGCCTCCTGCTCGACGTAGAACGGCGCCACCGCGCCCCAGCCCTTCCGCTGCGCCATCGCGGCGGGATCGCGCACCATCCAGACGTCGCCCGCCGCATCATGATCCGAGACGAAGGCGGAGCCCGCTTCCGGCCAGCGCAGCGCGCCGACGATATCCATCGCGCCGGCCACCTCAGGATAGGATCGGTTCGGGACAAAGCCGCGGTTGACGACCACCTGCTGACCGTTCGGCAACCGCGCCGGGCTGAACACGAAATAGCCCGTGCCCTTGACGTCGTCGCGGATCGCCGACCCGCTGGTGTAGACCAGCGCGTCGCCGGCTTTCGGAAACTCCACGCGCAGACGCACGCGGGTGAATTCAGAATTCTCCGGCGTCATCCCTGTCCATTCGTACGGCGGAGGAAGCGCGATCGGCGCATCGTTGAGCCGGCGGTCCAGCGTCACGATCAAGGCTTCCTTCCAAGCCTTGCGTTCAAGCTGCCAGGTGCCGAGCCCGAGCAGGACAACGAGCGCCGCGAGCGCCACCGTGCCCGGCACCAGCATGCCCCCTCGCCTGCTCTCCGCGGTCACGGCTGACCTGAATCCATGCGGCCTTCGGCGGCGCGGTGGTGATATTGCAGCGCGACCATCAGCCCTTTCATCGAGCGGAGCGGCAGGAGCGTCGTCGCCAGGATCAGCGGCAGCCACAGCAGCGCGTGCAGCCAGAGCGGCGGCTCGTACTTGAACTCCACCACGAGCGCGCAGCCGACGACGATGAATCCGGCGATGAGGATGATGAACACCGCCGGCCCGTCGCCCGCATCGGCAAAACCGTAGTCCAGGCCGCAGGCCTCGCAGCTTGGCCGCAAATTGAGAAAGCCCTGGAACAGCCGCCCCTTGCCGCAGCGCGGGCAACGGCAGGCGAGCCCGGTGCGGATCGGCGAAAGCGTGGGTTCATCGGCCATATTATTCCCATAACGCAAAAGGGGCGGCTTGTAGCCGCCCCTTCGCAACGAAATGTTGTTTTGTCTTAGTGGTGCAGCGGCGTTCCGCCGCCCCACACATAGATGCAGGCGAACAGAAACAGCCACACCACGTCGACGAAGTGCCAGTACCAGGCGCAGAACTCGAAGCCGAGATGATGCGTCGGGGTGAAGTGGCCCTTGTAGGCGCGGACCAGGCACACGATCAGGAACGTCGTCCCGATCAGCACATGGGCGCCGTGGAAGCCGGTCGCCATGAAGAAGGTGGCGCCGTAGATGTGGCCGGAATAGTTGAAGGCCGCATGGTAGTATTCGTAGGCCTGCACGCAGGTGAAGGTGGCGCCGAGGATGATCGTCAGCCACAGGCCGTTGATCAGCCCCTTGCGGTCGCCGTGCAGCAGCGCGTGATGCGCCCAGGTCACCGTGGTGCCCGAGGTGAGCAGGATCAGCGTATTGAGCAGCGGCAGGTGCCACGGGTCGAAGGTGCCGCGGAACGAACCATCGGCTGCCGGAACCGGCGGCCAGACGTGGCCGAGCAAGTCGCCGCGCGCGACCTGATGCACGTCGGCGGGGAACAGCGCGACGTCGAAATAGGCCCAGAACCAGGCGACGAAGAACATCACCTCGGAGGCGATGAACAGGATCATGCCGTAGCGGTGCGAAATCTGCACCACGCGGGTGTGATAGCCGCTGTGCTCCGCTTCGTTGATGACGTCGCGCCACCAGCTGACGAAGGTGTAGAGCACGCCGATCACGCCGGCGCCGAACACCAGCGGCGCTGCGGAGAACATGTGGTGCATCCAGGTGATCGCGCCGACCGCCATCACAAAGGCCGACACTGAGCCGACCGCCGGCCAGGGGCTCGGATCGACGAGGTGGTAGTCGTGGTGCGGCTTGGCGTGCGCGTCGGCCATTTCGGTCTCCGTTAGTAAATCTTGCCTTGCCCCGGCAGCGTGCTGTCCGCCACCGGCCGGTACGGCTCGCGTTGCGGATAGAACGTGTAGGACAGCGTGATGGTGTTGAGGTCGACGCCGTCGGGGTCCTTCGCCATCGCGGGATCGACGTAGAAGACCACCGCCATGTCCCGAGTCTCGCCCGACTTCAAGCTCTGCTCGGTGAAGCAGAAGCAATTGATCTTCTGGAAGTAGGCTCCGACGTTGAGCGGCGTGACGTTGTAGGCCGCCGACGCCGTAATCGGGCGCGCCGCCTGGTTGATGACGCGATAGTTGACGGTGACGACCTCGCCGAGCCTGACCTCGATCGAGTTCTGCTCGGGCTCGAAGCGCCAGGGCAGACCCGGGCCGACATTGGCGTCGAACCGCACCGTGATCGTACGGCCGAGCGCGCCGGACGGCGCCGAGGTCGCGACCTGCGTCGTGCCGTTGAAGCCGGTGGCGCGGCAGAACCAGTCGTAGAGCGGCACCGCGGCATAGGCCGCGCCCACCATGACAGCCACGCACAGCCCGCAGGTCGCGGCGACGATGGCGTCGCTGCGGCGGAGCGGAGGCGTGGCTTGGCCGGTCATCGGGCTCTCACAACGGTCGGACCAGAACCCCCGGTCCCTTGACCAGGGTGACGGCAAAAATCAGGGCGACGAAAACGCCGAGCGCCAGCGCGATCGCGATCGAGCGGCTTCGGCGCTGGCGCTTCTGCGCCGCGGTCAGGACGATACCGGGTTCGCTGGGCTGCCGTTCCATCACGAGGCTCATGCCAACACGCGTCCGAACGGGATGCCGAAATGCTGCACGCCGAGCGCGCGCTCAGCGATGAGCACCGCAAACAGCACGAACAGATAGACGATCGAGATGCCGAACAGCCGCTTCGCCACCGGCTCGGCGGTGTGCTTCGGCGCGAGATAAAGCTGCAGCGCCAGCGCCACCATCACGAGCCCGCCGAAGGTAGCGGCAGCGCCGTAGGCCAAGCCGGCGGTGCCTAAGCAGCCAGGGCGACATGCCGACCGGCGCCAGCACCAGCGAATAGAGCAGGATCTGCCGGCGGGTTTCCGCCTCGCCGGCGACCACCGGCAGCATCGGCACGTTGGCGCGGAGGTAGTCGTCGGTGCGATAGAGCGACAGCGCCCAGAAATGCGGCGGCGTCCAGAAGAAGATGATGAGGAACAGCAGGATCGACTCGAGTCCGATGCCGCCCGTCGCAGCCGCCCAGCCGATCATCGGCGGAAACGCGCCCGCCGCCCCGCCGATGACGATGTTCTGCGGCGTCCAGCGCTTGAGCCACATCGTGTAGACGACCGCGTAGAAGAAAATCGTGAAGGCGAGCAATCCAGCGGCCAGCAGGTTGATCATCAGGCCGAGGAACACGACCGAGAAGGCCTGCGAGCGTAAGGCCGAAGGCCAGCGCCTCGCCCGGCTGCACGCGGCCAGCGGGGACGGGGCGGTCCGCGGTGCGCGACATCACCGCATCAATGTCGGCGTCGTACCACATGTTCAACGCGCCCGCGGCGCCGGCACCGACAGCGATGCAGACGAGTGCGAAGAACGCCAGCACCGGATGCATGTGGCCGGGCGCGACGACGAGACCGGCCAGCGCGGTGAACACAACGAGCGACATCACCCGCGGCTTCAGCAGCGCCAAGTAGTCGCCGGCGCCGGCCATGCTCGGCTCGGCGTAGGCAATCTCAGCCTGCAGAGGAGAAGCAAGAGCGGCGTTTTCGCTCGCGAGTGACATCACTTGATCCGGGGCAGCTCGTTGAACTGATGGAACGGCGGCGGCGACGGCAGCGTCCATTCAAGGGTGGTGGCGCCAGGGCCCCACGGATTGCCGGCTGCCTTTTCCTTGCGGAGGAAGGCGTGTGCGACACCGACGAAGAACACCAGGAGGCCGAAGGCCGAGATGTACGATCCGACGGAGGAGACATAGTTCCAGCCGGCGTAAGCGTCCGGATAGTCGGCGATGCGGCGCGGCATGCCGGCAAGGCCGAGGAAGTGCTGCGGGAAGAACACGATGTTGACGCCGATGAAGGTGCACCAGAAGTGCAGCTTTGCCGATCGCCTCGGAATACATGTAGCCGGTGATCTTCGGGAACCAGTAGTACCAGCCGGCAAACACGGCGAACACGGCGCCGAGCGAGAGCACGTAGTGGAAGTGCGCCACCACGTAGTAGGTGTCCTGCAGCGAGCGGTCGACGCCGGCATTGGCCAGCACGACGCCGGTGACGCCGCCGACGGTGAACAGGAAGATCAGGCCGATGGCCCACAGCATCGGTGTCTTGAAGTCGATCGAGCCGCCCCACATCGTGGCGATCCAGGAGAAAATCTTCACGCCGGTCGGCACCGCGATCACCATGGTCGCGGCGATGAAGTAGGCCTGCGCGCCGGTCGACATGCCGACCGTGTACATGTGATGCGCCCACACCACGAAGCCGATGCCGCCGATCGCGACCATGGCGTAGGCCATGCCGAGATAACCGAACACCGGCTTCCGCGAGAACGTCGCCACGATCTGGCTGACGATGCCGAAGCCCGGCAGGATCAGGATGTAAACCTCGGGGTGGCCGAAGAACCAGAACAGGTGCTGGAACAGCATCGGATCGCCGCCGCCCGACGCGGTGAAGAAGGTGGTGCCGAAGTTCCGATCGGTCAGCAGCATGGTGATCGCGCCGGCGAGCACCGGCAGCGACAACAGCAGCAGGAACACGGTGACGAGTTCCGCCCACACGAACAGCGGCATCTTGTGCATCGTCATGCCGGGCGCGCGCATGTTGAAGATGGTGGTGATGAAGTTGATCGCGCCGAGGATCGACGAGGCACCGGCGAGATGCAGCGACAGAATGGCGAAGTCGACCGCCGGGCCCGGATGGCCGGTGGTGGACAGCGGCGCGTAGATCGTCCACCCCGCGCCGACGCCGGGCGCGCCCGGCTCGCCTTCGACGAAGGCCGAGGTCAGCAGCAGCGCGAACGAGGCCGGCAACAGCCAGAACGAGATGTTGTTCATGCGCGGGAACGCCATGTCCGGCGCGCCGATCATCAGCGGCACGATCCAGTTGCCGAAGCCGCCGATCAGCGCCGGCATCACCATGAAGAAGATCATGATCAGGCCGTGCGCCGTGGTGAACACGTTGAACTGGTGGCTGTCGTGGAACACCTGCATTCCGGGGAACTGCAGCTCCATGCGGATGGCGATCGACATGAAGCCGCCGATCACGCCGGCGACCATGGCGAACACGAGGTACATCGTGCCGATGTCCTTGTGGTTGGTCGAATAGACGAAGCGGCGCCACCCGGTCGGGGTGTGGTGCTCGTGTGCCGCGTGGTCGTCGTGTGCGCCGTGAGCCGTCGTAGCCATTATCAGTTCCTCGAACCTGTCGTTATCGCCCGCTGATTGCTTCCGTCGGTGACCTACTTCGCCGCGACGAGGTTGGTCGCGGGCCGGCTGTCATCGGTGGCGTACTTCTTCTTCGCCTGGTCGAGCCAAGCGGTGTAGTCGCGGTCGTTCACCACCCGTACCGCGATCGGCATGAAGGCGTGGTCGCGGCCGCAAAGCTCGGAGCATTGGCCGTAATACATGCCCTCGCGGGTGGCCTTGAACCAGGTCTCGTTGAGCCGGCCCGGAACGGCGTCGATCTTGATGCCGAATGACGGCACGGCGAAGGCGTGGATCACGTCGGAGCCGATGACCTGGACGTGGATCACCTTGTTGACCGGCACCACCAACTCGTTGTCGACCGCGAGCAGACGCGGCTGGTCGGCCTTGCGCTCGTTGTCCTTGAGCATCAGCGAGTCGAACTCGAACTTGGCGTCCGGATAGCTGTAGCTCCAGTACCACTGCTTGCCGGTCGCCTTCACCGTGACGTCGGCCTGCGGGATGGTCAGTTCCAGGAACAGGAGCTTGAACGACGGCACCGCGATCGCCACCAGGATGATGACGGGCACGAGCGTCCACATCACCTCGAGCAGGGTGTTGTGGGTGGTCCGCGACGGCGTCGGATTGGCGCGCGAATTGAAACGCACCACCACGATCACCAATAGCGCCAGCACGAAGATCGTGATCGCGATAATCAGCCAGAGCAGGAAGTCATGGAACCAGATGATGTTTTCCATGACCGGCGTGGCGGCCTGCTGGAATCCCATTTGCCAGGGGGACGGCTGTCCGGAGCCGGCAAGAGCCGCGCCGCCAATCAGAAGTCCGGGCGTCACCGTAGCCGCCAGAGCGGCCAACCGCTTAAGCACCAGCATCGTCGTCATTGCTCCTTCGACGAAATCAATCGTGACGCGTCCTGGCCGCACCGGGGGCGTCGTTGCAGATCAGAACCCGCTCCCGATCAGGCGCCCCTGGTGGGGCCGCGCTCCTCGGCGGGCGGTGCGGCGGGAGGGGAATTCCCGGGCTTCTCAAACCATAATTCCGGCGCAGTCGCAATGCGAATGGGCCTTTGTCCGATGCGGCAATCTGGATAATTTGCATATATTGCCGATCCAAGACCGGATCGCGACGGCCGGCGGCAATCCGACTGCAAAAACACCGATTTGCATTGTTGACTGGGGGGCGGCCAAAAGCTGAACCAGTAGCTCAGGCGGGCGTCGCAGTGGTATCCAAGTGGCTGCGATTCGTGCACCTCGGCCCCAATTTGCGCCTGGATTCGGAAGTCTGGAACGGAATGATGGGCAAATTCGGCGGCCACTTGCTTCGAGCAATTCAACGTCGCGCTCCCCAATTCGCCTTTGTCGCCGCAATCATGACGGCGGTGTCGGGGCTATCCGGCAGCGCCCATGCGCAAGGCACGGTCAAGTCCGTCCACGGCGACTGGCAGATCCGCTGCGACACCCCGCCGGGTGCCCAGGGCGAGCAATGCGTGCTGATTCAAAGCGTCACGGCGGAGGACCGGCCCAATATCGGGCTGACCGTCATCATCCTGAAGACCGCTGACAAGAAGAGCCGGATCATGCGGGTGATCGCCCCGCCTGGCGTCCTGCTCCCCTCGGGCCTTGGCCTCAAGGTGGACAACGCCGAGCTCGGCCGGGCCGGCTTCGTGCGCTGCGTGCCGAACGGCTGCGTCGCCGAGGTCGTCATGGACGACAATCTGATCAGCAAGATGCGAACCGGCCAATCCGCCACCTTCATCATCTTCCAGACGCCGGAAGAGGGCATCGGCTTCCCCATCAGCCTCAAGGGCCTCGGCGAGGGCTTTGACAAGCTGCCCTGAGGCCTGGGGCCGTCATCGCCCGCGAAAGCGGGCGATCCAGTAATCCCGGCTTGTCGAAGCTTGCGCGGGCTCGCATTCAACCGCCTTGCGTCGGATACTGGATGCCCCGACGGAGCCTGTCATCGGGCCGGCCAAAGGCCGGACCCGTTGGCGGGGCATGACGCTGTTGTTGGTGGCGAGGCTTCGCACGTGAACATCGGATTTGTAGGCCTGGGCGCAATGGGCGCGCTGATCGTGCCCCGGTTGATGGCCGCCGGTCACAAGGTCACCGGCTGGAACCGGTCGCGGGACAAGGCCGAGCCGCTGATCGCCGCCGGGATGGCGTTTGCGGCCACGCCGCGAGCGGTCGCGGAGGCCTCCGACATCGTCTTTTCGATCGTGACCGATTCGGCGGCGGTCAAAGCCGTGGCGCTCGGACCCGACGGCATCGTGTCCGGGCTGCGCAAGGACGGCATCTACATCGACATGAGCACGATCGAGCCGGACGCGAGCCGCGCCATCGCGGCGCAATTCGCCAAGGCCGGATCGATCATGCTGGACGGGCCGCTGTCCGGCAGCCCGGTCACCGTCAAGGCCGGCCAGGCCTCGGTGATGATCGGCGGCGACGCCGACGCCTTCGAGCGAGCGAAGCCCGTGCTGCTGGCGATCGGCCCGAAGGTCACTCGCATCGGCGGCAACGGCCTCGCCTGCCAGATGAAGATCGCGGTCAATCTCCTGCTGATGGTCGAGGTGGTCTGTTTCGGCGAAGCGGTGGCCCTGGCGGAAAAGGGCGGCGTGTCGCGCGAGGCCGCGGTCGATGCCATTCTCAAGAGCGTCGCGGCGTCGCCGGTGTTGGGCTATCGCGGGCCGTTCATTCTGGACGGCAAGATGCCGCAGGTGCCGCTCGCCGACGTGACGCTGCAACAAAAGGACATGGTGCTGGCGCTCAATCTCGCGCGCCAGCTCGGCAGCCCGACGCCGCTCGCCGCCGCCGCCAACGAGATGATGAACGCCTGCCGCGGACTCGGCATCGACGGCAACGATTTCGTGGTGGCGCACGAGGTGTATCGCCGACTTGGTGGACAAGATTCTGGAGGACAATCATGACAAGCAAGGGTGAAATGATCGGCGCGGCGCTGGCCAAAGCCGTGAAGGCGACGACCGGAATCACATCCGCCAAGCTCGGCGCGTCGATGTACCGCACCAACATCAAGGACGTGCCGAAGGTCGAAGGCCTCAAGCGCGACGATGGCTGGATCGACATGCAGGTGCAGTTCCTGATCGACAAGAAATCGGCCGGCGCCGACAACGTCGTCGGCTGGACCGTGCTCAAGCCGGGCGCCAGCCACGAGCGGCACCTGCACAGGAACTGCGACGAGTTCTTCATCGTGCTGAAGGGCCAGGGCCACATCATCACCGACAAGGGCCTCGAGCCGTCGGTCGAAGGCGACGTGGTCTATTCGCCGCGCGGCGTCTGGCACGGCTTCAACAACACGTCGAACGACGACGTGGTGCTGGTCTGGGGCTGGATGGGCGCGGGATCGATCGAGGCGTCGGGCTACGAAAATCCGCCCGGCGGGCACTCATGAGCGAGACGCTCAAGGACCCGCGCATCGCCGATGGCATGCGTGCGCAGATGGCGCTGCGCCAAAAACTGCTCGACGGCGGCGCCAAACAGATCGGCTGGAAGGTCGGGCTTGGCGCCCCGGCCATGCAGGCCAAGTGCAATCTCACCGCGCCGATCGTCGGCTTTTTGCTCGACCGCGCGCAGCTTGCCTCGGGCGCGGAGGTCTCGCTCGCCGGCTGGCACAAGCCGGTCGCCGAGGCGGAGATCGCCGCTTACATTGGCCGTGACCTGCCGGCCGGCGCCGATCGCGATGAGGTCCGCAAGGCGATCGCTGCGCTCGGTCCCGCCATCGAGCTCGCCGATCCCACCACGCCGATGGACGACGTGCAGGCCGCGCTCGCCGGCGGCATCTTCCAGCGCCATGTGATCCTCGGACCGCGCGACCCGATGCGCAGCGGCGCCCGCCTCGACGGGCTCAAGGGCCGCGTCACCCGCAGCGGCCAGGATGTCCCCGTTCCCGCTGACCTCGAGACCAACATCGGCGAACTGGTCAACATCGTGCGCCATGTCGCCGACGTGGCGGCGGCGGTCGGCGGCGGTTTGCGCGCCGGGCAGTTCATCATCTGCGGATCGCTGACGCCGCCGATGTTCCTGGACGCCGGCGAGCGCAGCGTCGATTTCGAGTTGTCGCCGATCGGCGCGGTCTCGGTGCGATTTTCCAACTAGAAACTTCAAAAATAGAACGCTGCCGCTCGCTTGAAGTGAGTAGCGTTCAGTGCACTGAAAAATCCGACGCTGCCACAGCGCGGTTACTCTGACGCGCGAAATAAGTGGTCCATTTGAGACAGACGACTCCGCGGGAGTAGGCGCAGCGTGAACTGCCAGCGCTCCTAAGGGATTCTCCTTAGTTCAAAAATCCCTACAAGCCTTGTAGCCAACTACTACGACGGGCGGATCTCGTTCGCACTGACTTGAGCGCAGACGGAGACTGTTATGCGAACAGCGATATTGCGAAATTCCGGGATTGGTACATCGCGGCAATCGCGATCTTCGCCATAATGGCGGGGCTGTATCTGGCCTCTGGCCCGTCGATGCCCTCCAGATCGCCGACCCAGGCAACGGGTGCACCGAGCGCTCAAGCGCCGCAATCGAAAACCGCGTCTCAAAGCCCTGCGCCGGTTGCAGCACAAACCCCGATTGCCCCATCGGCCGAGTTGGTGCTTCCGCCAGCTCCTGCGGCCCCCGCCGCGTCAGCTCAGCCCGCAGCACAATTCGGATTGGCAACGCCACGGGCGACAGGCGCGCCGTCGGCTGCACAACAGGCAGCCGCTTCGGCGCACAATCACGTCACGGCGGCAGCCGCGCCTCCGGCACAACCCACAGCCCAAACCACCGCGCAGGCGTCGCCAAGTACCTCGAAGACGGCAGCAGTCGATGGCGATGCCGCAGCAGGCCGTCAGGTCTACAGAAAATGTCAGGCCTGCCATTCGCTGGAGCCCGGCAAGAACTCGCTCGGCCCGAGTCTTTCGGGCATCTTCGGCAAAAAAGCGGCTGCAGCGCCGGATTATAATTATTCGGCCGCCATGAAGTCCGCCAACGTTGTCTGGGACGTGGCCACACTCGACGCCTATCTGCTCGATCCGCAAAAGCTTGTTCCGCAGAACAAGATGCCGTTCCCGGGATTGAAAACCGCGACCGAGCGCAAGGATGTGATTGCCTACCTCGCGGCCGCATCGTCGCCGGCGGGCGCCCCCGCTGTCGTGCAACGGACCGAGGCTCCGGCGGCGGCTCCCGCTCAATCGTCGGCCGCGACGGGCCAGTCTGCGGCCGCATACGTGCCGGATGCCCGCTATACCTTGCGTTCAGGCATCGCCGAAGGCCGGATGGTTTATATCGGCGTCGGCGGCACCATCGACGGTCAGGTCAATCCGGTTCTGTCGGCCGCCGAAGGACAGATGGTCCAGATCATCCTGACCAACGGCGAAGGCGCCGAGCACGACATCGTGTTCCCCGACCAGAATGCAAAGTCGCCTCGCATTGTCGGCCGGGGCGCGAGCACGACCATCGCCTTCCGTGCCACGCGCGCCGGCGATTTCGCCTATCTGTGCAGCGTCGCCGGTCACGAACTCGCGGGCATGCGCGGACAGTTCATCGTCACGCCGCGGCCGCCCGCTCAGATTCTGGTCGAGGCCGACATCTCGCAGAAAGCCACCGAAGTGCCGGCGCCCATCGGCAACCGAGGCCCGCAGACGGTGCGAGTCGATCTCAATGCCGTTGAACTCGAAGGTCGCCTCGCGGAAGGCGCCACCTTCGGCTATTGGACCTTCAACGGCCGCGTCCCCGGACCGATGCTCCGCGTCCGCGTCGGCGACACCGTGGACGTGCGCGTCAAGAATTCCGCCGACAGCACGATGATACACTCGGTCGATTTCCACGCCGCCACCGGGTCGGGCGGCGGAGCCGCCTCCACGCAGGTCGATCCGGGCGCGGAGAAATCGGTCAAGTTCAAAGCCCTGATTCCGGGCCTCTATGTCTACCACTGCGCGACACCGATGGTGGCCCATCACATCGCCAATGGCATGTATGGAATGATTCTGGTCGAGCCCGAGGGCGGCCTGCCGCCGGTCGACCGCGAATTCTACGTCATGCAGGGCGAAATCTACACCGAAGCGGCGTTCGGCCATCATGGCAGCCAGGAGTTCAGCGTCGAAAAATTGCTGAACGAGCGGCCGGAATATTTTGTCTTCAATGGCTCGGTCGGCGCACTCTCGAAGCTGCATCCGCTGCAGGCCAAGGTCGGCGAAACCGTTCGCATCTTCTTCGGCGTCGGTGGCCCGAATTACACCTCCTCGTTCCACCTGATCGGCGAGATTTTCGACCGCGTCTACAATCTGGGCGGCGTTCTCAGCGATCCGTTACGCGGCGTGCAGACCGTCACAGTTCCGGCGGGCGGCGCCGTCATCACCGAGTTCAAGCTCGACGTTCCCGGCAATTATGTCCTGGTCGACCACGCGCTCTCGCGCATGGAACGTGGTCTGGTTGGCATCCTGCATGTTGAAGGTCCGCTCCAATCCGGAAATCTTCGACGGCAAGATCGAACCCGGAAGCGGACATTGATGCGGGTGGCCTCAACCGTGCGGCGCCGGGCCGCACGTGCCAACCGGACATAGGACGCGATGGCTCCCATACCCCGACTGCGCGCGCATTTCGGTCCTGCGCTGCTGTCCTATGGTTTCCGTCCGTTTTTCCTGCTCGGCGCGTGCTACGCGGCGTTGGCGATACTGGCGTGGCTGCCGTTCTTCTATGGTGAATTGGTGCTTGCTACAGCGCTCTCACCGCGTGACTGGCACGTGCACGAAATGCTGTACGGCTACATTCCGGCCATCGCGACGGGCTTCCTGCTGACTGCTATTCCAAACTGGACTGGGCGCCTGCCGCTGCAAGGCTGGCCATTGCTCATTCTTGTCATCGCATGGGCCGCGGGGCGCGTCGCAGTGACGCTTTCGGCGGAAATCGGCTGGCTCGCCGCCGCTCTGATCGATTCAAGTTTCCTTTTGCTGGTGGTCGCCGCGACGGCGCGAGAAATTATCGCCGGGCGAAATTGGGGCAATATGAAAGTCTTGATTCCGGTGGCGATCCTCGGCCTCGGCAATGTCGGCTTTCACGTCGAGGCGCATATGCGCGGCGCGGCCGACTATGGCGTCCGAGTCGGTATCGCCGGTGTCCTTGTCCTGATCATGGTGATCAGCGGCCGCATCATACCGAGCTTCACACGCAACTGGCTTGCGCGCCAGAACCCTGGACGGCTGCCGGTCCCATTCGGGAAGTTCGATGCTGCCGCGATCGCGCTCAGTGCGGCAGCGCTGGCGTTGTGGACCGTCACGCCCTTCGGCAGAGCCACGGCAGTTGCGCTCTTTACCGCGGGCGTCTTGCAAGTCCTGCGGTTGGCCCGCTGGGCCGGCGACCGAACGCTGCGCGACCGTCTCGTTTTCGTGTTGCACGTCGCCTATGCGTTCGTGCCCGTGGGCTTTGTGCTTGCAGCCTCCGGCGCGATTGGTCTTGTCCTGCCGAGTGCCGGCCTGCACGCGTGGATGGTCGGCGCAGCAGGCATGATGACGCTTGCCGTGATGACGCGAGCGACCCTGGGTCACACCGGACGCGAATTGGCTGCCTCGGTGCAGACCCAGTTCATCTATGCAGCGGTTTTCATTGCAGCGGTTGCCAGGGTCTGCGCCGCTGTCGAACCGCGCTGGATCGAACTGGAGCTCCACGTTGCGGCATTTGCTTGGGCAGCCGCATTTTTGGGGTTCGGCATTGTCTATGGGCCAATGCTCTGGGGTCCTAAAAAAACCTAAGACCCCACATTCAAAACGGCGCTCCAGGACGGAACATTCCGGCGCGGCCAATTCTTACCCTTGTCAGACGATGATGAGGGCAACGAGATGCCGGTACGCTCAGTTGCGTTGGCGGTTTTCGTCATTTGTTCTGGTATTGTCGCGCCTTCGGCCGCGCTCGCGCAATCGAGCCCTCCGCCTGTGGCCGCTCAAAGCCTCAAGTCTCCGGCCGAATTCGAATCCATCGGCGACAAGGCGGCCCGTTCACGCGCCATGTTCACCGAGATTGCCAAGGTGCTGACACATCCGCGCTGCATGAACTGCCATCCCGCTGGCGCAAATCCGCTGCAGGGCGCGGATCGTCACGAACATATGCCGCCGGCGTGGCGCGAAGACGTGGCCTCCGGCGCGATCGGCACCAATTGCTCGGCTTGTCACCACGACGAGAACTTCGCCGTCACCGAGGCCACCACTTACAAAAGCATTCCCGGCCATCCGCGCTGGGGCCTCGCGCCGTTGTCGATGGCGTGGCAAGGAAAATCGATTGGCGACATCTGCCGGCAAGTCAAAGACGTGAGCCGCAACGGCGGGCGCGATCTGGCGCTGTTGCAGGAGCACATCGCCAAGGATGATCTCGTCGCTTGGGGCTGGAATCCCGGTCCGGGCCGCGAACCTGCGCCGGGCAGCCAGGAGGCCGCCGGCAAATTGGTTCAGGCCTGGATCGATAGCGGGGCGGAGTGTCCCTTAAGCCCGCCATCGATCACTCCCCAGTAGCCCTGCCCGCTATCGATTTTGGCGCGCTATCCGGCCCTGTGCTGACGGCGGCCGGCTTCCTATCTAGGATGTGCGAATCCGGAGAATCAGATGAACCCGAACGCCTCCCTCCTCGACCGCGCCGGCCTCGATAAAGTCCGCGTCGGCAAGCTGATCGACCGCGGGCTCGAAGGCGCCGACGACGGCGAGCTGTTCCTCGAATACAAGCAGTCCGAGATGCTGGTGTTCGACAACGGCCGGCTCAAGCAGGCGACCTACGACACCAACCAGGGCTTCGGCCTCCGCGCGGTGAAGGACGAGGCGGTCGGCTACGCGCATGCCTCCGACGTGTCGGAGGGCGCCATCTCGCGCGCCGCCGATGCGGTGCGCGCGGTGAAGGGCGGCCATTCCGGCAAATACGCCGAGGCGCCGGGCCGCACCAACCGCAAGCTCTACAGCGACGACAATCCGCTGGAAGCGCCGGGCTTCGACGCCAAGGTGAAATTGCTGGAAACCATCGACGCCTATGCCCGCGCCAAGGACCAGCGCGTGAAGCAGGTCACCGCCAGCCTCGGCGCGTCGTGGCAGGTGGTCGAGATCCTGCGGCCCGACGGCCAGACCTACCGCGACATCCGCCCGCTGGTTCGGGTCAACGTGTCGGTGGTGGCAGCGTCCGGCGACCGGCAGGAAAGCGGCTCCTACGGTTACGGCGGACGCGAAGGCTATCAGGGCTTCATCGACGGCAAGACTTGGGAGCACGCCGTCGACGAGGCGGTGCGCCAAGCGCTGCTCAACCTTGATTCGATTCCCGCACCGGCCGGCGAGATGGATGTCGTGCTGGGCGCCGGCTGGCCCGGCGTCATGCTGCACGAGGCGGTCGGCCACGGCCTCGAAGGCGACTTCAACCGCAAGAAGACCTCTGCCTTCGCCGGCCTGATGGGCCAGCAGGTCGCGGCCAAAGGGCGTCACCGTGGTGGACGACGGCACCATCCAGAGCCGCCGCGGCTCGCTCTCCATCGACGACGAGGGCACGCCGACCAATCGCACCACGCTGATCGAGGACGGCATTCTCGTCGGCTACATGCAGGACCGCCAGAACGCGCGGCTGATGAACATGAAGGCCACCGGCAACGGCCGGCGCGAGAGCCACGCCCACGTCCCGATGCCGCGTATGACCAACACCTACATGACGGCGGGCGACCGCGATCCGGCCGAGATCATCGCCTCGGTGAAGAACGGCGTGTACTGCGTCAATCTCGGCGGCGGCCAGGTCGACATCACCTCGGGCAAGTACGTGTTCAACGTCACCGAGGCGTTCAAGATCGAGAACGGCAAGCTCGGCGCGCCGCTCAAGGGCGCCATGCTGATCGGCAACGGACCGACCGATCTCAAGCGCGTCACCATGGTCGGCAACGACCTCAAGCTCGACACCGGCGTCGGCACCTGCGGCAAGAACGGCCAGGGCGTGCCGGTCGGCGTCGGCCAGCCGACCTTGCGGATGGACCGCATCACCGTGGGCGGCACGGGCTGATTCTTCAGCGCGATTTCTGCGGTCTTCAGAGGATCGGGTCATCCAAACGATCATCCACACCGTATCGTCGCATGCGTTCCTGGCCTATGCGGCGCTGTTCCTGGCGGCATTCCTGGAAGCCGTGCCAGTCGCGGGCTCGTTCATTCCCGGCTCGACGGTCATTCTCAGCCTCAGCGCGCTGATCCCCGCCGGCGATCTCAGTCTGACCGGAGTATTGGCGGCGGCAATCACCGGAGCGGCGATCGGCGACGGCTTGGCCTATGGGCTCGGCCATCGTTATCCGCACCGCATTCGCGGAATTTGGCCGTTGTACAACTACCCGCTCGTGGTCGAGCGCAGCGAAACGTTCTTCCACAAATACGGCGACGCCGCCGTGTTCCTGGCCCGCTTCCTGCCGCCAGTGCGGGCCTTCGTGCCTATCATTGCGGGCGCGCTCGGCATGGCGCCCAGCCGATTTTTTCCGATCAACATCGTGGCGATCCTGTGCTGGGCGCCCGCACATGTCGTGCCGGGCATGCTCGCAGGCGAGGCCTACGGCCACGCGGGCGCATTCGCGGGACACCTGACGATGCCCATCGTTGCCGGGATTGTGGCGGTTGGATTTCTGGTCTGGGCGATCCGACGATGGATGCGGCCATCGGAGGTCGGCTGAACTAGCGGACCACGCCCGACATGCAGCACGGCCGCCGTTTCGGCGGCGTGATCTTTTCCTTGAGGTAACACCGCGCCGTCGGCCCGCCATAACCCGGCCGCGCAAAGGACCAGGCGCGGCAGCGGTTGTCACCTTCGCAGGCCTGCTTGCAGGCCGCGACATCCTGGTTGGCCGGAATTTCGAAGTTGCGATAATCGCCGCCGATGCGGTCGATCGAGTTCTCGACCGGGCCCGGACGCATCTCCAACAGAGCCGCGCCCTTTACACCGGACGCACAGCAACGGTTCTCAACAAGCGGCTTCACCTGGTTCTTCAGCCAGCATGTCGCGAGATTGCTGCCGCCGAGGGCTGCGGTGCCCGGATAGGAGAACGTCCACGCCCGGCAGCGTGCGTCGCGCTCGCAGCGCGCCGAACACACCTCGGGATCGCCGGACTGCACCGTGAAGCGGGCATAGTCGCCGCCCGGCCGGTCGAATCCGGTCTGCGCCCGCGCCGGCATCGCGGCGAGCAAGCCCAGCGCGAGCCCACACAGAGCCCTGAGGAAGAATCGCATCCGCGCCGCTGCCTTCCGAATGACCGCCCGGCGGCATGTTAAAGCATGATGGCGACGAGGGGGAATGCGATTCCGGAAAACATCGCGCTCTGGCAACAGGCTTCAAAAAAGTATGCGCCCGCCGGGGGGCGGCGGGCGCAGCATCCGGAGGGCGGGAGGGGAAACCGCCGTTCCGGACATTGGCCGATGGGAGGACCGGCCAAAGCAAACCAATTCAGACCGCCGCTCGATCAGCGGTGGCACGGCGCCGGCGACGTTCCAAACAGTTCCGACGAAACCGTTGCGACCGGCACGCAGTTCGATTGCGTTCGCGACCGTCTGCCGCGCCGGTCGGCGGCGCGGCGCGCCAGCACGTCGCTCGGGTCGCGCCACAGCGGCAACGCGTAAGCGTCGCGCAGATCGCTACGGCTGAGCCCAATGTCCGCCAGCATGCGATCGTCGAGCTCGGCGAGACGCATCGCGTCATGGCGGTTCTTGACCTTCTCGGCGAGTTGCTTGAGGCCGCGCCTCGCACGGCCGGCAAGGATCGCCAGCGCGCGGGCCACGGGCGTGGCGGCTGAGACGGTAAGGGCTGTGATGGCAGGCATGACACGCTCCAAGTTCAGTCCAGAAATGCGGCAGGGGCACCCTTTTGGGCCGCCGCATCGCTGCGGAGCCACCCGGAATGCCCACCCACTTTCCCTGGACAGTTGGATATCTAGCGATGCCCCATTGATAAGTGAAACGAATGTTTTTAATATAACCAATCATCTATGGTGATGGATCGCTGGAGTGAGAATCCAGCTTGGGAGGCCTTCATGAGCGCCCTGATCGACGTCGACCAACTGCGCACTTTCATCGCGATCGTGGAGACCGGCAGCTTCACCAAAGCCGCCGAGGTCGTGCACAAGACCCAGTCGGCGGTGTCGATGCAGATGAAGCGGCTCGAGGAGCGGCTCGGCAAAGCGATCTTCGCGCGCGACGGCCGCGCCTCCAAGCTCACCGAGGACGGCGACCGGCTGCTCGACTACGCGCGACGCATCATCAAGCTCAACGTCGAGGCGCTCGCCGCTTTCGACGACGCCGAACTCGCCGGCCGCGTGCGGCTCGGCCTGCCGGACGATTACGCCGACCGCTACCTGCCCGAGATCATGGCGCGCTTCTCGCGTGCCTATCCAAGCGTCGAGCTCACGGTGACATGCGAGCCGTCGGTCGAGCTGGTCGAGCGGATCGATTCCAACGAGCTCGATCTGGCGATCGTCACCGATTGCGGAACATCGCGCGCGTCGGAGGTGTTCCGCCGCGAGCGGCTGCTGTGGGTGACGTCGAACCGGCATTCGGTGCATCTGGAAGAGCCGCTGCCGCTGGCGCTCGGCCGGCCTAGCTGCGGCTGGCGGCGCGCGGCGATCGATTGTCTGGAGACGATGGGGCGGCCGCACCACATCGCCTACACCAGCGCCAATGCCAGCGCGGTGGCCTCCGCCGTGCTGTCGGGGCTGGCGGTTTCGATCTTTCCGGAATCGGGATTGCGGCCGGGGATGCGCGTGCTCAATCCGGCCGACGGTTTTCCGGAACTGCCGGGCTGCCGCGTCGGACTCATTCGCAATCCGCATGAGAGCCTGGCGCTGGCCGACGCGCTCGCCGAGCACATCATCTCGTCGCTCGACAACCTTTCGGAAGCGGCGCAGGCGGCGGAGTAATGTTCGCGCTTTGCGTCTCGCGGCGGTCAATACGCGTATTCGTCGAAGATCGGCTCGACCGAGCCCTTCCATGGCCCGCGGTACTTTTCCAGAAGCTCTTCGGCCGGCGTGATGCCGCGCGCCACGATCTCCTGAAGCGGCCGCAGATAACGCGTCTCGTCGCGGCCGTTTTGATCGAGCTTCTTGCGACGAACGAGCCCCTGTTCAGCCAGGGCTAATGTTTGTTTGGAGATCTCAAGCAGGCTGCGGCCGCGGATCGTGGCCTTGAAGCCGAGTCTGGGCACGTCATCGCGCAATTTCTGACGCTCTGCCGCGGTCCAATCCTTCACGATCTCCCAGCAGGCATCGAGGCTGACGTCGTCATAAATGAGGCCGACCCAGAACGCCGGCAGCGACGGCAGCCGCCGCCATGGCCCGCCGTCGGAGCCGCGCATCTCGATGTAGCGCTTGAGCCGCACCTCCGGGAAGATCGTCGAGACGTGGTTGGCCCAGTCCGAAAGGGTGGCGCGCTCGCCGGGAATGAGCTTGCCGGCCAGATGATCGCGGAACGACTTGCCCGACACATCGATATATTGGTCGCCGCGCTTGAGGAAATACATCGGCACGTCGAGCGCGTAGTCGGCATAACGCTCGAAGCCCATTCCATTCTCGAACACGAACGGCAGCATCCCGGCGCGCTGGTTGTCGGTGTCGCGCCAGATCTCCGAGCGGAATGACACGAAGCCGTTGGGCTTGCCTTCGGTGAACGGCGAGTTGGCGAACAGCGCGGTGCCGACCGGTTGCAGCGCCAGCGCCACGCGCAGCTTCCTCACCATGTCGGACTCGGAGGAGAAGTCGTGGTTCGATTGCACCGTGCAGGTGCGGTACATCATGTCGAGGCCGTACCGGCCGACCTTCGGCATGTAGGCGGTCATGATCTTGTAGCGGCCCTTCGGCATCTGCGGAATGTCGGCGCGGCTCCAGTTCGGCGTCATGCCGAGGCCAAGAAAGCCGATGCCGAGCGGCTTTGCGATCTCGCGCACCTGCGCCAGATGCGCCATCAGCTCGTTGCAGGTCTGATGGATGGTCTCGACCGGCGCGCCGGACAATTCGAACTGTCCGCCGGGTTCGAGCGAGATCGCGCCGCCGCCGGTGACGTCGGCGAGGCCGATGATGTTGTCGCCCTCCATGATCGGCTCCCAGCCGAGCAGATGCTGCATGCCATCGAGCAGCGCGCGGATGCCGCGCGGCCCGCCGTAGGGCACGGGCCTATGGCCATCCACGGTGAAGACGAATTTCTCGTGCTCGGTGCCGACGCGGAATTCCGCCTTCGGCTTGCAGCCCGCCTCAAACCACGCGACCAATTCGTCGCGCGAATTGATCGGCGTCATGTCGACTTGGTCGCGGGCCATGCAGGGTTCCGGCAGAAAAAGGTCGCGACCTTAATCACGGGGGCGGGGAAAGGGCAATCTTGACCGCAGCCGGTCAGGCCAGCCGCCCCAGCAGATCGCAGAGCTGGGCCGCATCCTTGTTGGAAAGCTTGGCGCCGACATGCCGTTCGATGGCAGCAGAATAGGTGTCCCACATCTTCTTTTGCAGATTGCGGCCGCCCTGGGTGATGACGACGTATTGCCCACGCCCATCGATCGGACAGGTCTTGCGCTCGGCCAGGCCCGCCTCGGCGAGGCGATCGACCAGCCGCGAGGTCGAGTACTGCGGCAGCAGCATGTGCTTCTCCAGCTCGACCGGGCGCAACATGCCGTCCGGCGCGCGCGACAGTTCGAGCAGCGCGTCGTACCAGGCGAGCGGCGGGAAGCCTGCGGTTTTCAAGTCCTGCTCGACCGCGGCCAGCAGACCCTGCTGCACGCGGACAAGGCGCGCCCAGGCCGAAGTGGTTTCCTGCGAGGGTTTTCGGGTCATTCTGATTCCTCGACGCGGAATCTATCGATTCCATGCACTTGCATCAACCTTGACAGCTATATGCAGATGCATCTAAGTTCATGCAAGTGCATTGAGGCGATCCGCACGCAACCCTGAAACCGGAGTAACCGACATGAAGCTCTATTACATGCCTGGCGCCTGCTCGCTCGCGCCACACATCGCGTTCCGCGAAGCCGGCCTGCCGTTCGACCTCGAGCTGGTCGACGGCGCCAGCAAGAAGACCAAGAGCGGCGAAGACTACATGACCATCAACCCGAAGGGCGCGGTGCCGGCGATCAAGCTCGACGACGGTCAGGTGCTGACCGAAGGGGCCGCGATCCAGCAGTACATCGCCGACAAGGCGCCCGGGAAAAAGCTCGCGCCTGCCGCCGGCACGGCGGAGCGCTATCGCCTGCAGGAGTGGCTGAACTACATCGCGAGCGAAGTGCACAAGGGCATCGGTCAGCTCTTCAACAAGGCGATGCCGGACGACTACCGGGAGGCCGTGAAGAAGGGTCTCGCGGCCAAGCAGCTCCCGTTCCTCGAAAAGGCGCTTGCCGGCCGGGACTACCTGATGGGCGATTTCACCGTCGCCGACGGATATCTGTTCACCGTGCTGAACTGGACCAAGTTCCACAACATCGATCTGTCGGCGTTTCCGAACATCACCGCATTCATGAAGCGCGTCGCGGCGCGTCCCGCGGTGCAGGAAGCGATGAAGGCGGAAGGTTTGTTGAAGGCGGCGGCTTGATTCTTGATCTCCGATCCCTCTCGCTTCGGGAGGGATCGGATTCTCAATTCGGCTTCTGGAATTTCAGCACGAACTCGTCCACCGGCACCTTGGGCTGGAAGATCCGCTCGTCGCGTGGGTCCTCGGGGTGGCGCAGGAAATCAGCGCTTGCCGCAAGCTTGAAGCCGGCCGCCTCGACTTCGCTCCGCAGCACGCTCTCCTCGATCCGATGCAAGGTCTTGCCGACCGAGGTGCCGGCGCCCGGCTTGGCCGAATGGTCGGCGATGATCAAGAACCCGCCCGGCTTGAGCGCGGCGAACAGCTTCTTGTTCATCGCGGCGCGATCGACCGCCATGTAGGTGGTGTCGTGGTAGAAGAAAAAGAACGTGATGAGATCGAGATTGCTCACCTCGGCCGGCAGCGGATCGTCGAACGGGCGGGCCAGCGCCACGACGTTCTTCATCGCGTCGGTCTTCATGCGCGCTTCGAAGCGCTCCTTGGCGCGGGCGCCGGTTTCGTAGTCCTGGCCATAGACCTTACCGCGTGGGCCCAACCGCGCGCGCCATCAATTCGGTGCTGTAGCCGCCGCCGGCGCCCATATCGAGCACCGTCATTCCGGTTTTCACGCCGGTGAACGCCAGGAGCTTCACCGGATCGCGGCGCTGATCGGTTTGCCGGTCGGCATCGGCGCGATCGGGTGCGGCGATAATCGCAGCATAGTCCTGCGCCAACGATGGCGTCAGGCGTCGTCGCAAACAGCGCCACGACGAACGCCAGAACGAACGGGGTTACGCTTTTCATCACGCCGCCTTCTTTCCGGGCGCAAAGCGCCCATAAAAACTCTCGCCTTTCTGCGCCATGTCGAGCAGGAGCTTGGACGGCGCAAAGCGCGCGCCGTATTTCTTCTCCAGGCGCTGGCACAGCTCGACGAAGCGCTTGACGCCCATCATGTCGATGTAGGACAGCGTGCCGCCGGAAAACGGCGCGAAGCCGAAGCCAAGGATCGAGCCGACGTCGGCCTCGCGCACATCGGTGAGCACGCCCTCCTCGAAGCAGCGCGCCGTCTCCAGCGCCTGCATCGCCAAAAACCGGTCCTTGATCTCCTGCACGTCGATCTTGTCGGGATCGAGCTTCTTGGTTTGCATCTCGGCGAGGCCGGGCCACAGTTTCTTCGGGCCCTTCTCCGGATAGTCGTAGAAGCCCTTGCCGTTCTTGCGGCCGAGCCGGCCGCGCTTCTCGACCATTTCCTCCAGCAGCGCCTTCTGCCGCGGATCGATGGCGCTCGCGCCGAGATCGGCCTCGGTCGCCTTGACGATCTTCCAGGCAAGATCGACCGCCACCTCATCGTTCAGCGACAGCGGACCGACCGGCATGCCGGCCATGCGGCCGACGTTCTCGATCATCGCCGCGCGGCACGCCCTCGGCCAGCATCAGATGGCCTTCGCGCAGATAGGTGCCGACCACGCGCGAGGTGTAGAAGCCGCGCGAGTTGTTGACGACGATCGGCGTCTTGCGGATGGCGCGGACGAAATCGAGCGCCATCGCCAGCGCCGCGTCGCCGGTTTTCTTGCCGACAATGAGCTCGACCAGCATCATGCGCTCGACCGGCGAAAAGAAGTGGATGCCGACGAACTTCGTGGGGTCCTTGGCGCTTTCCGCCAGCGACGTGATCGGCAACGTAGAGGTGTTGGAGCCGAAGATGACGTCGGGCACCACCGCCTGCGCCTTGGCGGTGGCCTCGGCCTTGACCTTGCGGTCCTCGAACACCGCCTCGACGACGAGGTCGACGCCGGCGAGCGCCGCGTAATCGGCGGTCGCGGTGATGCGGGCGAGCACGGCGTCGCGCTGCGCCGCGGTACCGCGCCCCCGGTTGATCTGGTCGGTCAGGCCCTTGTGGACATGGGCCTTGCCCTTGTCGGCGCTTTCCTGGTCGCGGTCGATCAGCACGACCTCGAGCCCGGCCTGGGCACTCACCGACGCAATGCCGGCGCCCATGAAGCCCGCGCCGAGGATACCGACCTTCTTGATCTGCACCTGCGGCACGTTGGCGGGCCGCCGCGCGCCCTTGCTGAGATCCTGCAGGGAAACAAACAGCGAGCGGATCATCGCCGCCGCCTCCGGCGAGCGGAGCACCTTGGTGAAGTGGCGCGACTCCACGGTGAGCGCGCGATCCATCGGCAGCAGCAGGCCTTCGTACACCACCTGCATGATCGCGCGGGCGGCCGGATAATTGTCGAAGGTCTCGCGCCGGTAGATCGCGTTCGCCGCCGGGAACGTCATCATGCCCGCGCGGGAATAAACCTGTCCGCCCGGCAAGCGGAAGCCATCGACGTCCCACGGCGCCTTGGCCTTGCCGTTGGCCTTGACCCAGTCCTTGGCCGCTTTGATGAGATCGGCGACCGGCACGACCGCGTCGACGAGCTTCATCGTCTTGGCGCGGGTGAGATTGAGCTGGTCGCCCTTGAGCAGGAATTGCAGCGCGTCGGCCGGCGCCATCATGCGCGCGATCCGCTGGGTGCCGCCGGCGCCGGGGAACAGCCCGATCTTGACCTCGGGCAGGCCGAGACGAGTCTTGGCGTTGTCGGAGGCGATGCGCTGGTGGCAGGCCAGGCAGAGCTCGAAGCCGCCGCCCAGCGCCGTGCCGTTGATGGCCGCGGCGAACGGCTTGCCGCAGGTCTCGATGCGCCGGTAGAGCTGCGAGAGCTTGCGGCTGTCGGCGAACAGCACCGTAGCCGCGGCTTCTTCGCCCTTGGCCTTGGCGAGATCCTTGAACGTGCGGGCGAGCGTATCGAGCAGCGTGAGATCGGCGCCGGCGCAGAACGTCTCCTTGCCCGAGGTGACGACCGCGCCTTTGATCGCGGCGTCGGCCGCGATCTTCTCGACGATCTTGGACAATTCCTCGATCGTCGCGAGATCGATGACATTCATCGGGCGCCCGGGCATGTCCCAGGTGACGAGCGCGATACCGTCGGCATCGACGTCGAGCTTGAAATTGTCGGCCATCGCTTCTCTCCCGCGGCAGCGCCGCCCTAGTCCTTGATCGATTCGCCGGACTTGCGCATCCAGCGTCGGCCCTTGTCGTCGCGCTCCATGCGGAAATCGACGTCGGGATAGTGCACGCGCTCATCCTTCGAGCGGGTGCCAACTTCGAGATAAAGCGCGTCCTTGTCGGTGCGGTTGATCAGGCAGTGACCGATGCCGCCGTTGGCGCGCCAGCCCGCGGCGTCGCCCGGCTTGAGCACGGTCTCGCCGGAGTCCTCATGGAGCACCAGCTCGCCTTCGAGCATGTAGATGAACTCGTCTTCGCTCTCGTGCCAGTGACGGAGCGCCGACTTGGAGTTGGCCTTGATGCGCGAAACGTTGACGCCGAACTGCGTCAGCCCCACGGCATCGCCGAGCTTCTGCTTCTCGCGCCCGGCGATGACGGAGGCGAATTCCTTCGGGTACGACGGATTGTTGGCGAACGGGATTTTGGAACGGTCGATCTTCGGCATCGGGTCAGGCCTTCCGCACCGGATAGGGCTCGCCGGTCTTCTTCACATAGCGCTGGCCGGTCTTGTCGCGCTCGGCGCGCATGTCGATGTCGGGATACACGGCAGTCTCATGCGGGGCGCGCGTGCCGACCTCGATGTAAACGGCGTCTTGCTGCGTGCGATTGATCAGGCAATGACCGATACGGCTGTCCGCCTTCCAGCCGGCGGCGTCACCCGGCTTGAGCACGGTCTCGCCGTGGTCCTCGACGAGCGTGATCTCGCCTTCGAGCACATAGACGAATTCGTCTTCGTTCCTATGCCAATGCCGCTGCGACGACCAGGCTCCGGCCTTGAGCGTGACCAGGTTGACGCCGAATTGGCTGAGTCCCACGGCGTTACCGAGGCGCTTGCGTTCGCGGCCGACGATCGGCTGCCAGAACGGCTCGGGATACATGCAGACGGTATCGACCGGGATTTTGGCGATATCGATCTTCGGCATTGCCGTCACACCCGCTCGATGATCGTCGCGGTGCCCATGCCGATGCCGATGCACAGCGTCACCAGCGCGGTGGAGAGATCGCGCCGCTCCAGTTCGTCGAGCACGGTGCCGAGGATCATCGCACCGGTGGCGCCGAGCGGATGGCCCATGGCGATGGCACCGCCGTTGACGTTGATCTTGTCGTGGTCGATGTCGAGCGCCTGCATATAAAGCAGCACGACCGCGGCGAATGCCTCGTTCAGCTCAAACAGGTCGATATCCTTGACGGTCATGCCGGCCTTCTTGAGCACCTTCTCGGTCACCGGCACCGGGCCGGTCAGCATGATCGAAGGTTCGGAGCCAATATTGGCGAACTGCCGGATCCTTGCGCGCGGCTTCAAGCCTGACGCGATGCCGGCGTCCTTGTTGCCGATCAGCACGGCCGCGGCGCCGTCGACGATGCCCGATGAGTTGCCCGGCGTGTGGACGTGATTGATGGCTTCGATTTCCGGATAGCGCTGAATCGCGACGGCGTCGAAGCCCGCCATGTCGCCCATCTGCACGAACGAGGGGTTAAGCTGCGCCAGGGTCTGCATGGTCGTGGTCGGCCGCATGTGCTCGTCCTTGTCGAGCAGCGTCAGCCCGTTGACGTCCTTCACCGCGATCACCGAATTCTTGAAGCGGCCGTCCTCCCAGGATTTCGCCGTGCGCTTCTGGCTCTCGACCGCGTAGGCGTCGACGTCGGCGCGCGAGAAGCCATACTTGGTGGCGATCAGATCGGCGGAGATGCCCTGCGGCACGAAATACGACTTCAGCGCGATCGACGGATCGACCGGCCAGGCGCCGCCGGAGGCGCCGATGCCGACCCGGCTCATGGATTCGACGCCACCGCCGATCGTCATGTCGTGCTGGCCGGACATGATCTCGGCCGCGGCGAAGTTCACGGCGTCGAGGCCCGAAGCGCAGAAACGGTTGATCTGGATGCCCGGCACTTCGTTGCCGAAGCCCGCCATGATCGCGGCGACGCGGGCAATATCGCCGCCTGCCTCGCCGACCGGATCGACGCAGCCCAGCACCACGTCGTCGAGCAGCATCGGATCGAGGTCGTGGCGGTCCTTGATCGCGGCAAGTGCCTGGCTCGCGAGATTGAGCGCCGTCACCTCGTGCAGCGAGCCGTCGGCCTTGCCGCGGCCGCGCGGGGTGCGGACGGCGTCGTAGATGAAGGTGTCGGTCATCGTGCTTCTCCAGCGCACCAGCTACAGGCTGCGCGCGATCACCAGCTTCATGATCTCGTTCGTACCCGCATAGATGCGCATCACCCGCGCATCGCGGTAGATGCGCGAGATCGGATATTCGTCCATATAGCCATAGCCGCCGAACAATTGCAGGCAGCGATCGGCAACCTTGCCGAGCGCATCGGAGGCCCAGTACTTCGCCATCGCGGCGGTGGCGTTGTCGAGCTCGCCCTTCAATCCGCGCTGGATGCATTCATCGCAGAACACCTTGGCGACGGTCGCCTCGGTTTTGCAAGCGGCAAGCTCGAACTGAGTGTTCTGGAACTCGATGATCTTCTTGCCGAACGCCTCGCGCTGCCGGACATAATCGATGGTGAGCGCGACCGCCCGCTCCATCATCGCCACCGCGTGGTAGGCGACGATCATCCGCTCCTGCGGCAATTCCTTCATCAGCTGCTTGAAGCCCTGCCCTTCTTCCAGGCCGAGCAGATTCTCGGTCGGCAGCGAGACGTCGTCGAAGAACAGCTCCGACGTGTCGGCCTCGTCGTAGCCGAGCTTCTTGAGCCTGCGGCCGCGGCGGAAGCCTGGTGCGTCGGCGGCCTCCACCACCATGAGCGACACACCCTTGGCGCCCTCCTTGGGGTCCGTCTTGGCCACGACGACAATCAGGTCAGCGCGCTGGCCGTTGGTGATGAAGGTTTTCGAGCCGTTGAGGACGTAGCGGTTGCCCTTCTTCACGGCCGTCGTGCGGATGCGTTGCAGGTCGGATCCGGCGCCGGGCTCGCTCATGGCGATGGCGCCGATCATCTCGCCGCTGGCGAGCTTGGGCAGCCAGCGCTTCTTCTGCTCCTCGGTCCCGAAGCGCCAGATGTAAGGCGCGACAATGCCGGAATGCAGCGGCGCGCCGAAGGCGTCCATGCCGGCGAGGCTATAGGCGCGGCTGATGACCGCTTCATGGGCGAATGTGCCGCCGGCGCCGCCGTATTCCTCGGGAATCATGGCGCAGAGCAGGCCCGCCTGCCCGGCCTTGGTCCAGACCTCGCGCGGAAAGATCTTCTCCTCGTGCCACTTTTCGATGTGCGGCACGAATTCGTTTTTGAGGAAGCGGTCGGCCTGATCCTCGAGGAGGACCAGCTCCTCCGTCATCCAGGCAGGACGCGGCAGATTGAGAGGGTTCATGGTGGTGACAGTCCCGGGCGATTCTGGCAGCCTCCACAATAGCCGTGGCGGCCACGCCGCGCGAGGGCGCTGACTATCGGTTTCCCGGCCGCCGCCATAAACTCGGAGGATAAAAGCGGGCAACGATTAGACCCGTATGGACGACGGGAGGACCAATATGATCGGGATCGTTCGACGGCTGCTGCTTTCCCGCGCTGATGCTGGCTGCGACCCAAACGCAGGGCCAGGTCCAGGCCCAAAGCTGGCCCGACCGGCCGATCAAGTTCATCAGCTCGCAGGCCGCCGGCAACGGAACCGACGTTGTCGGCCGCCTCGTCGCCGACCGGCTCTCCGCCCGCGTCGGCCAGCCGATCGTGTTCGAGAACCGCCCCGGTGGCGGCAACGTGATCGGCACGCAGGCGGCGGTGCGTTCGGCGCCCGATGGCTACACCTTCTTCTTTGCGAGCGCCGCGGCGCTGGTGACGGATCCCTATACCTTCAAATCGCTGCCCTACGATCCGATGAAGGACTTCACCGTGATCTCGCGGATCGCCGAGGTCACCTTCACCGTGCTGGCGCATCCGGACGTGCCGGCCAAAAACCTGCCGGGGCTGTTTGCCTATGCCAAGGCAAACCCGGACAAGCTCGCGATCGCCACCGACGGTCCGCGGCGCTTCTCCGGCATGATCGCCGCCTGGCTCAACAAGCTCGCCGGCACCAACATTTCCTACGTGCCCTACACGCAGATGACCCAGGGCCTGCAGGACGTGATCGCCGGCCGGGTGCAGCTTATGATCCTCGCCTTCCCCGCGGCCAAGGGACAGGTCGCGTCGGGAAAGCTTCGCGCGCTGGCGGTGACGTCACCGAACCGGATGCCGGAGCTTCCGGATGTGCCGGCGGTGGCCGAGACCTTTCCGGGATTCGATTTTGCCGGCTGGTGGGTGCTGGCGGCGCCGACCGGAGTGCCGGCCGATATCGTCGCGCGGGTGAACCGCGAGATGAACGGCATCATGAAGGACGCGGAGGTGGTCGGCCGGTTGGAGACCGCGGGCTTCAAGACCCGAGGCGGCGGCACCTTGAAAGAGGTGAACGACTTCGTGCAGGGGCAGCATCTGGCGTGGGGAACGCTGGTGCGGGAGATTGGCTTGCAGCCGGAGTGATCAGCCGGCGCCGAGCGCGACCGCGATCTGGTAGGTGATGAACGCCCCGATGTAGGCCAGCGTCAGCATGTAGGCAAAGGTGACGAACATCCACTTCCAGCTTCCGGTCTCGCGCTTGATGACGGCGAGCGTGGATGCGCACTGCGGCGCGAAAATGTACCAGACCAGCAACGCCAGCGCGGTGGCGAGGCTCCACTTGTTGGCAAGCGCCTGGCCGATCTGCTCGGCCGCTTCCTTGCCGCCCTCGATCGCATAGACCGTGCCGAGCGACGCCACCGCGACCTCGCGGGCGGCCATGCCGGGAATGAGCGCAACGTTGATCTGCCAGTTGAAGCCGACCGGCGCCGTGATCGGCTCCAGCCATTTGCCGATGACGGCGGCGAAACTGTAGTCGATCGCCGGTCCCGCCGCGCCCTCCGGCGGCCGCGGGAACGATGCCAGGAACCAGATCAGCACCATCATCGAGAAGATCGTGGTGCCGGCGCGCTTCAAGAACAGCATGGCGCGGGTGTAGAGCCCGATGGCGACGCTGCGTACCCTCGGCAGCTTATAGTCCGGCAGTTCGAGCATGAACGGCGGCGTGGTGTTCTCGCGCCAGAAGAAATGATTGGCGATGAACGACACGCCGAGTGCGCTGACGATGCCGGCGGCGTAGAGGCCGAACATGACAAGCCCCTGCAATCCGACGAAGCCCCAGACCTGCCGGTCCGGAATGAACGCCGAGATGATCAGCGTATAGACCGGGATGCGCGCCGAGCAGGTCATCAGCGGCGCCACCAGGATGGTGGTCAGCCGGTCGCGCTTGTTATCGATCACGCGCGTCGCCATGATGCCGGGAATCGCGCAGGCGAAGCTCGACAGCAGCGGAATGAACGCGCGGCCGTGGAGGCCCGCGCCGCCCATGATGCGATCCATCAGGAACGCCGCGCGCGCCATGTAGCCGAGGTCTTCCAGCAGCAGGATGAACAGGAACAGGATCAGGATCTGCGGCAGGAACACCAGCACGCTGCCGACGCCGGAGAGCACGCCGTTCTGGATGAAGCTTTGCAGGAGGCCATCAGGCAGCGCGTCATGCGCCAGTACGCCAAGCCAATCGAAGCCCGCCTGCGATCAGGTCCATCAAGGGCTTCGCCCAAGCGAACACGGCCTGGAACATGACGAACAGAAGAGCCAGCAGGATGAGCAGGCCGGCGACCGGGTGCAGCAGCACGGCATCCACCCGCCCGGTCATGGTGTCGGGCCGCGACGGTTCGCCGACCGCCGCCTTGATGACGCGGTCGGCCTCGCGCTGCGACGCGCGAAGGTCGGACGTGGTCGGCGTCTGCCAGGTGCTTTCGGCAGACTGACCCGCCGAGCGCGCCGCTATCTCGTCGATGCGGCGAAGCAGATCCGCGGTGCCGCCCCGCCGCACCGCGGTCGACGGTGACCACTGGCACGCCGAGCTCGGCCGAAAGCTTTTCCAGATCGATGTCGATGCCGCGCCGCCGCGCGATGTCGATCATATTCAGCACGAGCAGGATCGGCCGGCCGACGCGTTTGAGTTCAATCACAAGGCGGAGGGACACGCGAAGGTTGGTCGCATCGGCCACGCAGAGCAGCAGGTCGGGAGCACCCTCGCTGGCAAGCTTGCCGAGCACGACGTCGCGGGTGATTTCCTCGTCGGGACTTCGTCCGCGCAGCGAATAGGTGCCCGGCAGATCGACGAGATTGACGGTGTGCCCGGACGCCGTTTGAAACACGCCCGCTTTCCGTTCGACGGTAACGCCCGGATAGTTCGCGACCTTCTGCCGGCTGCCGGTCAGCGCGTTGAACAGCGCGGTCTTGCCGCTGTTCGGCGTGCCGACCAGAGCGAAGCGCCATGCGGTGGTTTCGGTCGCCGTCGTCATTCGCGTTCCGATCAGATCACGAGGATGGCCATCGCCTCGCGGCGTCGGAGTGCGATCGTGTTGTCGTTGACGCGCACGGCGATCGGGTCGCCTCCGAGTGGTCCCTCGTGAAGGACCTCGACTTCGGCACCCTCGACAAATCCCAGTTCGAGCAGGCGCCGCTCGAGCTCCATTGCGCTCAAGCCGTGTGCGCCATCTCCAACATGGATGGCATGGATGTGGCCACAAAATCCCCGCCGCGCCAGCCCCAATGGCACGCTTTCTTTCGCCGTTGCCGACGGGATGCTGTCGGTCATGCCCAGGTCCAAAACAAGGCTCATGATGTCAAGTTCAACTGGGCCAATCACTGATCCGGGTCAAGATAAACAGCTAGGAATGTCAGTATCTTAGAACGATTATAAGGAACAGTTAAACTTCCCCATCGAAGACGAAGCGGAAGCCTTTGCCGTCGCGCTCGATGGTGCCGCCGGTCGGGCTCGGGAAATGCGCCGGGAAGATGAGCCTTCCGGTGTTCGCTTGCTCGTTAAAGAAATTGATGCGGGTGGTGCGCGCCTGCACCGGGTCCGTGCAGAAACGCGTGCTCCACTCCGGATAACGCACCTGCAACGGGTGATGCATCAGGTCGGCGCTCAAGATCGCCTGGTCGCGGCCAGAGCCAAGCCGCACCATCATCTGCCCTGGCGTATGGCCGGGCGCGAGTTCGACCGAAATTTCGCTGGCGACCGCGTGCTCGTCGCCGACCAAGTCGGCCTGGCCGGCCGCAAACACCGGCAACACGCTGTCGGTGATGTAGTCGCCGGTGCGAGCGAGCGCCGCCATCCCCGCGGCCTGCCAATGATCCCATTCACGCCGCGAAATCAGATAGCGAGCGTTCGGAAATGTCGGCACCCAGCGGCCGTTGTCGAGCCGCGTGTTCCAGCCGACATGATCGACGTGCAGGTGCGAGCACAGCACGATGTCGATGTCTTCCGGCTTGACGCCGGCCTCGGCCAGCCGTTGCAGCCATGGCCACTGCGCGTTTCGAAACACCGGCCGCTCGCGCGCCGCCTTGTCGTTGCCGGAACAGGAATCGACCAGAATCGTCAGGCCGTTCTGGCGGATGAGAAAGCTCTGGATGGTAATGGTAAGGAGGCCGCTATTGGGATCCTGGAAACGCGGCTGCAGCCAGCCGCGATTGGCATCGAGATGGGCTTGCGTGCAGTCGGTGAAAATCTCGAACGGCGACAGCATCGGAGTTTCGGACTCGACGATGCGCTGCATCGTCGATGCACCGAATTTCCAGTGGTGATGTGGTGTCATCATTGAACCATCCGTCTGCCGCACCGCCGGAAGCTTAGCGCACAATCACAGGACGACGCAGGCGGCTGGTATCGCCAGGGCGTCTCATCTAGCCTGAACCCCACGAGGGGTGCGTGCCAGAGAACATTCGATGAGGTGTCCGGCCAGTCACTTGTGGACTGTCGCAACGGCGGTGTGCGTTGTTGCGGCAACGGCCGGCTTTTCCACGCCATGCCATGCCGACTGTGCAGTATGCCCTGCTGAAGCAAGTTATTTTGCCACCTTAAATCGGATCGTTGTCGCAAGCGTGATCCAGTTCGCGCTTTCGCCCAAAAGGTTTCTGCCGTAGATCAAATCGACGTTGAAGTCATCGACCGGCCGCCAGCGCAGGCCGAGCTGCCCGCGCGGCTGTAGGTCGCCGCGCTTGTCGTCCTCTCGCGCCGGCGCCACGACGCCGAACACCTCGCCGGTCACGGTCCAGACGTTGTCGGGCGTGCGCAGATCGATGCCCGCGCCGTAGTTAAAAAAGTCGCGGCCGGGGTTCATACCGCGCAGATAGCCTGCGTTGATGTTGACGCGAACGTTCTCCGACAGCCGCAGCGTCGCCGGCGCGGTGAAATTGATCCCGGCGAACTGGCGCGCGGTGAAGTCGTAGGCCGCGGTCACCGCGACTGCGACGCTCCACTCCCCGACGCCGCCGCCCGGCACAATGTTGGTCTTCACCTTGGGCGCAACCGCGGTGGTCCATTCCTCGCCGGAGCGAAACCGGCTGAACTGCGCGCTCAGCTCCACCGGGCGGTAGAGGTCGGCCACGCAGGTCGGCGCCACGGCAGCGAAGAAGTCCTTGCTGGCCGCGGATGACATCCAGGAGTCCACCTTGCAGGCGCCGGGCGATGAGATCACGCCGGTGTCGACCTGATAGGCGGAGCCCGCCGCTGACGCACGGTCCAGGCCGGCCACCGCCGCAACGGCCAGCAGCGCCGCCATCCGCGGCATCAACCAGGCGGAACGTCTTATGCGTGTCGTCCACTGCACGAGGCAGGTCCTCCGCGGGCATCAATCCTAGCATGTTGGTGGCGCGTCAGTGGCCCACCGCCTCGGGATCCATTTGCCGCGTGCATTGCGCCGAAGCGGTGCAATGTCTGAGTGGCACTTAACGGACATCACGCTGGAAAAATAAGCTGGTGCTCAAGCCTAGCGGCGGAGAATACCGCCGAGCGCGCCGCGCACGATCGCGCGGCCAACCGTGCCGCCCATCGAGCCGCCGATCGACTTGCCAATATCGGCGGCGATCTGGCCGGCGACCCGGTTGGTGACTGAGCGCGTGACGTCGCGGGCCACCGCCTGCCCCGGCGTCAAACGTGTGCCGCGCGGCCTGTTGGTGCCGAAGATACCGCCGACCAGCCCACCGAGACCGCCCAGCCATCCACCGCCGGCTGGGGCTTCGCCCTGCGGCGCGCCAGGGGCACCCGGCACACCCGGTTGTGCCGTCTGTCCGACGCGCTTCTGCAACTACTTCGTAAGCCGAACTCGGCGTCGACCGTGACGTCGTATTTGCCCTTCACCGGGCTGTTGCTCTGAATCTTGGCACGCTCTTCCACCGTGATTGGGCCGATGCGGGCCGACGGCGGGCGGACCATGACGCGCTCGACCATCGCCGGCGTGCCGTTGCCTTCGAGGAACGACACCAGCGCCTCGCCCTTGGCCAGCTCGGTGATCACCTGGGCGGTGTTGAGCTTGGGATTGGGACGGAAGGTCTGCGCGGCCGCCGCGACCGCCTTCTGGTCACGCGGCGTAAATGCGCGGAGCGCATGCTGCACGCGGTTGCCGAGCTGGCCCAGCACCTTGTCCGGAACGTCGATCGGGTTTTGCGTGACGAAGAACACGCCGACACCCTTGGAGCGAATCAGGCGCACCACCTGCTCGATCCGGTCGAGCAGCGCCTTTGGCGCATCGTTGAATAACAGATGCGCCTCGTCGAAGAAGAACACCAGCTTCGGCTTGTCGAGATCGCCGACCTCGGGCATTTGCTCGAACAGCTCGGACAGCAGCCACAGCAGGAACGTCGCATAGAGCCGCGGGTTCTCCATCAGCTTGTCGGCGACGAGGATATTGACGTAGCCGCGGCCGTCGCTGCTCTTCTTCATCAGATCCTGCAACGCCAGCGCCGGCTCGCCGAAAAATTTGGTGCCGCCCTGGTTTTCCAGAACGAGAAGCTGGCGCTGGATGGTGCCGATGGTCGCCTTCGTCACGTTGCCGTATTGCGTGGTGAGCTCGGCGGCGTGATCCGCCAGATAGCCGAGCATCGCGCGGAGATCCTTCAGATCGAGCAGCAGCAGCCCCTGCTCGTCGGCGACGCGGAACGCGATGTTGAGCACGCCCTCCTGCACGTCGTTGAGGTCCATCATGCGCGACAGCAGCAACGGTCCCATCTCCGAGATGGTGGCGCGCACCGGATGGCCCTGCGCGCCGAACACGTCCCAGAACACCGCCGGGAATTCATCGGGCTGGTAGTCGAAGCCAAGGCCCTTGGCGCGCGTCACCAGCGCTTCCTTGGCCTCGCCGATCGCGGAGATGCCCGACAGATCGCCCTTGATGTCGGCGGCGAAAACCGGAACGCCGGCGCGCGACAGACCCTCGGCGAGAACCTGCAAGGTGACGGTCTTGCCGGTGCCGGTTGCGCCCGTGACAAGCCCGTGACGGTTGGAGAAGGCCAGCGACAGCAGCGCGGTTGTCTCGCCCTTGCCGACGAATATCGCGCCGTTCTGGTCGACCTCAGCCATCAGCCGGCTCCGTTCGTTGCATTCTTCGGGGATACCCGATCAATAGTCCCGCAATCAGCGGCGTATGATCCGCACGTATATTAACGTGGAATTTGGCGGGCGGCACAAACTAAATCCGCTCGGTTCGGAGCGGCAACCGAGCAGCTATTCGATCCCCGTCGCGCCGGCCTGCTGCACGATCTTGCTCCAACGAACGGTCTCGGCGGCGACGTAGCGGTGCAGCTCTTCCGGCGACGCGCTGTCCTGCGGGATCATGCCGAATCGCGCGATCTGCTCGCGAACCTCGGGCTGCGCCAGGATCGTTTTCATTTCGCCGTGCAGTTTATTGAGGATGTCGGGTGGCGTACCGGCGCGCGTCGCGATCATCAACCAGGCCACCGCCTCGTAACCCGGCACACCTGCCTCCGCGAGCGTCGGAATCTCACTCGCCGTCGCCACGCGTGTGGCCGACGTCACGCCGAGCGCACGGAGCTTGCCGTCGCGAACGAGCGGCAACGCGGGGGACAGATCGCTGAACATGTAGTTGAGATGACCGCCCAGCACGTCGTTCAGCGGCTGCACCATGCTCTTGTAGGGCACGTGCGTGACCTCAACGCCGGTTTGCATCTTGAACAACTCGGCGAACAGGTGCGACGCCGTTCCGGTGCCCGAGGTGCCGAAGCTCAACGTGCCGGGCTTTTCCTTGGCGAGCTTGACGAGGTCGGCGGCGGTCTGCGCCGGCAATGACGGATTGACCACCAGCACGAACGGCACGCGCGCGTAGAGCACAACCGGCATCAGATCCTTCAGTGGATCGAATGGCAGGCTTTTGTAGATGCTGGAGTTGATCGCCATGGTGGACGATGTCGCCATCAGCAGCGTGTAGCCGTCCGGCGCCGAACGCGCGACCGCGGCCGCGCCGATGTTGGTGCCCGCTCCCGGCCGGTTCTCGATGACGAACGGCTTGCCGAGCCGTTGTTCCAGTTTCGGCGCCAACAGGCGTGCGACCATTTCCATGCCGCCGCCCGGACCGGTCGGCACCACGATCGTGACCGGGCGCGCCGGGTAGTCCTGCGCCTGCAAGCGAGCCTGCGGTCAAGACGAGGCCGGCGATCAGCGCCAGTGCGCGCACGACAATCATGCTCACACCTTCAACTTCAACAACGCATCGGCGTTGCGATGGGTGAGCTTCGCCATGTCGTCCGGGGCGAGCGATACCTCATTGAGGAATTTTCGGCCCTTCGCATCGGGGGCATAGGGATAATCGACCGAGAACATGATGCGGTCGATGCCGAACGTCTGCAGCGCCGCGATGAACGGCGGCTGGCTGAAGATGCCGCTGGTCGTGATCCAAACCTGGTCGAGAATCTGCCGGCTCACTGGCCGCTTCAAGTGTTCGATATCGAGCGCCGAGACCTCGTCGATGCGGGCCAGCATGACCGGCAGCATTTCGCCCATGTGACCGATGATAAGCTTGAGCTTCGGATGCTTGTCGAGCGTGCCGGCCAGCACCATGCGAAGCACATGGATCGCCGTCTCCGAATGCCAGCCCCAGGCGGCGCTTTCGAGCACGCGCGTCGCGCTTGGCGGGAGATCGGAGTAATAGGCCTGCCGCACCGGCTCAGGCGGAAGGTGCGGGTGGATGTAGATCGGCACGTCGAGCTCGACAGCCGCGGCGAGCAAGCCGTCATAGCTCGGGTGATCGAGGAAGCGACCCTCGGTTGTGCCGTTCATGAGCGCGCCGACGAAGCGCAAATCCTTCACCGCGCGGACGAGCTCGGTCGCGCAGGCGTCGGGACTCTGCATCGGCAGCGCGGCAAAGCCGGCGAAGCGATCAGGATGACGGGCGACCGCCGCCGCCAGGTGGTCGTTCATCTCGCGGGCGATGGCGATGCCGTCCGGGCCGGGCACGAGATCGGCGCCGGGACCGGAGTTCGACAGCACGCCCATCGTGATGCCGGCGTCGTCCATCGACTTGAGACGCTTCTCGCCGATCTCGGGCAGGTTCTCGAGCGGATTCGGGCGGTCGGTGGGCGCCTTCCTCGGCTTGTAGCCGCGGCGGCTGATGGCGCCGGGATCGATGCGCTTGACCAGGGCCGGAACCGAGAAATGCTCTTCAAGCGCAACGACACGCATGGACGACGTCCTCCGATGAATTTGTCAGAGTTGTCGCATCCCTTGCTGACGTCGAGCAAGCGGGCAGCGAAGCCGGAGCGCGCTACAGGCCAGATTCCTCTAGCGAACCGCGGGCGATCCCATTCTGCTTATGAGGCGGCGGCCGAAATCCACGCCCGGCTTCTCGATCGCCCGATACATCAACTCCGCCGCCGGCACGGTGACGGCAAGACAGAAGCAGGCTGTCAGAAAACCGCCGATCGCCGTGTCGTTGCCGAATGCCATATATCCGATGCGGATCGCCAGAAAGTGAAGCAGGTAGGCGCCATAGGATCGCTGGCCGAGATAAACCAGCGGTTGCCAGGTCAGGACCCGCAACACGGCGGCTTGTTGCAAAATGCAGTATGCGACCAGATAGGTCGCCACGACAGCGACCACGGTCAGCTGCTCCGTGTAACGAAGCATGACAAACACCGCGACGACAAAGGCCAGCGGAACGGCGACGGGAACGCGCGTCAGCATTGCGATAGTCGCGTAGCCGCGAGGGCGTTCGAGCGCGAGCGCCAGCATCACGCCGCACAAGATCGCGCAATAGGACTGCGCGTTGAACGATCCGATCGCAGTCAACAGCGCGGCCATCATCGCCGTTACAGCAAACCGCCAATTCGCGTTCTTGATCATCAGGAACACAACCGGCGGAAGCAGCAGATAAAACTTCAGCTCGACCCCGACCGTCCACGAATGCGTGAAAATGCTGTAGCCGTTCGCGTTTGCATATTCCGGCATAAAGCTAAGGAAGTAAGGCAGCCTTTCCATGAACGAATCATAATCGTCAGCCAGCAGCGGCAGCGCAAAGCACGCCAGCCAATAGATCAGGATCGCCATCCAGTAGCTCGGCACGATCCGAAAGAAACGTTTGACCAGGAACGGCCCGAACGCCACGCGCCCCTGGCTTTTCTCTTCCCGCATCAGCAGCATTGTCACCAGATATCCGCTGATGACGAAGAACAACCACACCGCCGTCCAGCCTTGCAGATAGGAAAAAAGCGGCACGCTCGGAATGTGGGCGGTGATGACGAGCAGGAAGCCGATGCCGCGCATGCCGTCGAATGTCGGGCGATGGCTGCTCGCCAGATAGTCGTCGTAGCGCAGCTCGTTGGAAGCGCGGCTCAATGGCGTGTCCGCATGGCGCAGTCCTTGCCAGCTCTCATGAGCAGCCTTGGGAGTGCCGACACCCTGGCTGCCGCCGGCGCGGGTCAGAACATCTCGTCCGGCAATTCCATCGTGCTCGCGGCACCGGCCTGAATGCGGGCAAGCTGCGCCGCCGTCTCCGGCAGCACGCGCTCCATGAAGAAGCGGCCGGTGACGAGCTTGGCGTTCATGCTCGCCGTCGCGCCGTTGGCGCCGGCCTTCAGCTTCGCCTGCGCCGCCGCCGCCATCTTGGCCCACATGTAGCCGAGCGCGCAGAGCCCGAACATGTGCAGGTAGTCGGTCGAGCCCGCACCGGCGTTGTCGGGCTTGGCCATCGCGTTCGCCATGAACCACATCGTCGCCTGCTGGAGGTGGCCGAGCGCTTTGCCGAGCGGCTCGACATAAACCTTCATCGCCGCGTCGGCGCCCTGCTCCTTGATGAAGCCCTGCACCTCGGCGAAGAACGCCTGCAAGGCGCGGCCGCCGTCCTTCGGCAGCTTGCGGCCGACCAGATCAAGCGCCTGGATGCCGTTGGCGCCCTCGTAGATCATGGCGATGCGCGCATCGCGCACGAACTGCTCCATGCCGTGCTCGGCGATGTAGCCGTGGCCGCCGAACATCTGCTGCGCCATCACCGTGTTGGCGAAGCCGGTGTCGGTGAGCATGCCTTTGATCACCGGCGTGAGCAGGCCCATGTGATCGTCGGCCGCCTGGCGGGTCTTCTCGTCCTCGGAGCGGTGGTGGAGATCGGACGTGAGCGCCGTCCAGACCACGAGCGCGCGCGCCGCCTCGTTGAAGGACTTGATGGTCATCAAGGTGCGGCGCACGTCGGGATGAACGATGATCGGATCGGCCGGCTTGTCCTTGTACTTTACGCCCGAGATCGCGCGGCCCTGGAGCCGCTCCTTCGCGTAGGTCACGGCGTTCTGATAGGCGACCTCCGATTGGGCGAGACCCTGTATGCCGACGCCGAGCCGCGCTTCGTTCATCATCGTGAACATGGCGTTGAGCCCGCGGTTCTCCTCGCCCAGGAGCCAGCCGGTGGCGCCGTCGTAGTTCATGACGCAGGTCGAGTTGCCGTGGATGCCCATCTTCTCTTCGAGCGAGCCGCAGGTCACGGCGTTGCGCGCGCCCAGCGATCCATCGGGCTTCGGCAAAAATTTCGGACAGACGAACAGCGAGATGCCGCGCGTGCCCTCGGGGGCGCCTTCGATCCGCGCCAGCACGAGATGGATGATGTTGGGAGCAAGATCGTGCTCGCCGGCCGAGATGAATATCTTGGTGCCGGTGATCTTGTAGCTGCCGTCGCCTTGCTTCGCCGCCTTGGTGCGAAGCAAGCCAAGGTCCGTGCCGCAATGCGGCTCCGTGAGGTTCATTGTGCCGGTCCATTCGCCGGCGATCATCTTCGGCAGATACGCGGCCTTCTGCTCGGCCGAACCGTGCGCGATCAGCGCCGCGATCGCGCCCTGTGTCAGTCCCGGATACATGGCGAACGCCATGTTGGCCGAGCACAGGAACTCGTTGACGATCTGCGTGAGGATCATCGGCAAGCCCTGGCCGCCGAATTCAGGCGGCGCCGAGATGCCGATCCAACCGCCATCGACGATCTGCTTGAAGGCGCCCTTGAACCCGGTCGGCGTGGTCACGCTGCCGTCGCCTGCGCGCTTGCAGCCCTCCTTGTCGCCGACGCGATTGAGCGGCGTCAGCACCTGCTCGCAGAGCTTGGCGGCCTCGCTAAGGATGGCGTCGACGACGTCGGGCGAGGCGTCAGAGAAGCCGGGCAGATTGGCATAGCGGTCGATGTGGAAGACCTCGTTGAGGAGGAACTTCACGTCATCGACAGGGGCTTTGTAGGTGGGCATGGCTGGTCTTCCCGGCTCCGAGGCGGTCGAACATCGCAGATTCGCGTTGAAGCGCGATTAAGCGCTGAGCAGCCCTCGTGGTTTCCACAAGTAAAACGTGTATTTCATCAAATTTTTCTCAAAAGGAGAGCATCGGTCGGCCCGCCGACTGGAGATTTAAGGAATTCTGCCAGCCCGGACAGGAGGTTAACGACCTGTTTACCGTAATGACCGAAGACTCGGCGCTCAGGCTGCAGGCCGCGCCCAGTTGCCACCTTCCGTACACGCGCGCGTCTCAGAACCCGCTGTTCCTGCGTGACACCCCAGCGATCGAAGGAAGGCGTGCGGCAGAAACGCAGATCATACCGGGAACCGGATGACGACGATGACGTCGGCGAAGACCTCGCCGCCGTCAACGAGCGTCTCGATGCGTTGACGCGACAGCTCGAACGCATGACGCACGCCAACGCGGACGCGCGAGCTGTTGCAGCGCCTGCCGCATCGCCCGCGGCGCCCGACCGCGTCGCCGAGGCACTCGCCCGGCTCGACCGCCGCCTCGACCAGGTCATTCATGAGAGCCGTACGGCTGCGAGCGAAGTCCGACAGCGGCCTCGTTATGCGCCTCCGGTGCCTCCGCCCGCGCCGCCAGCCTCGCCCCTGCACCAGCGCCGCAGGCTGCACCCAGCCACGGTCCCGCAAACTGGGCGGCGCAGATTTCCGCGCGCCAGCGCGCGCTCGATGGCGGGCCTGTCGCCGCGGCGGCTCCGCCCACAGCCGCTCCGCCGCAGCCGCTCCCCCGCGGTGGCCCCCGCTCATTGGGGCGGCGGAGCGGACCTGACCGGCCTGGAGCAGCAACTCCACCACATCAACACGCAGATCTCGTCGCTGCATCAGCCCTACGAGGACGCGCTCGGCGCGTTGCGCGGCGATCTCGCGGATATCGCGCGGGCGCTGACCGATGCCATGCCGCGCCGGGCGATCGAAGCGCTGGAAACCGAAGTGCGCGCATTGGCCGAACGGGTCGACCGCACCCGGCAGGCCGGCGCCGACGGCGCGGCGCTTGGATCGCTCGAACGCGAGCTTGCCGAGGTGCGGAACGCGCTTCGCAGCCTCACTCCGGCCGAGAGCCTCGCCGGATTCGAAGAGGCGGTTCGCGCGCTATCGCACAAGATCGATCAGATCGCCGCCTCCGGCCACGCCCCCCAAGGCGATCCGATGGCGTTCAAGCAACTCGAGCAGGCCGTGGTGTCGCTGCGCGGCGTCGTCTCCAATGTCGCCTCCGACGGCGCGCTGTCGCAGCTTGCCGCCGAGGTGCGCGGGCTCGGCGCCCAGTTCGAGCGTGCCACCGCCGAAAGCAGCACCGAGGCGCTGGCCAAGCTTGAAGCGCGCATCGCGGCGCTGATGGAAAGCGGACGCGCGGTGCCGCCCGAGCTGGAAGGTTCGGTTCGCGCTCTGAGCGAGCGACTCGACCGTATGCAACTCAGCCAGGGCGATCAGCTTGCGCTGGGCGCCCTCGAGGATCGCATAGCCAAACTTTCGGAGAAGCTCGACGCCTCGGATTCCCGGCTCGGCCATCTGGAGGCCATCGAGCGCGGGCTTGGCGACCTTTTGGTCTATCTCGAGGAGATGCGGAGCGGCGGCTCGCGCGGGCTTCGTGCCCCGCCGACCGAGCCGGCTCCCGCCCCGGCTGCGCCGCAGCGTCCGGCTCCCGAAGCACCCGCGGCCGCGCCGATGCCGGCGCCGGCCTTCGCGCAATCGCCGCTCGATTTGATCCCGGAGACGCAGCCGCCGACACCGGCGATGCACGCGCCTCTAGAGCCGGCGTCTGCCCCGCAGCAGCTTCAACCCCTCGCACCAAGGGCCGCACCGGTCGAGGTCGAGCCCGTCCCGCCACCCGAATCCGTACGCCAGCCGGTCGCACGGAAAATGCCGCGCGGCCCCCAGCGTCAGCCGATCGATCCCAATCTGCCGCCCGACACTCCGCTCGAGCCCGGCAGCGGCACTCCGCGGCACAAGCCCGGATCGGCCGCGGCCCGCATCGCCGCCTCCGAGGCTGCGCTTGGCCACGCCCGCCCGATGGGCCCGGAAACCGGCGGCAAGTCGGCCGCCATCGCCGCCGCACGCAATGCCGCCAAGGCGGCCTATCTCGACACGCCGGTGAAGGTGCCGAAGTCGCTCGGCCGCAAGTCGCCCGCCTGGCTCAAGTGGCCGTTTAAGAAGGCTGCCAAGGACGTCGCCGCCGAGCCGCAGATCCACGCTCCGGCGCCAGCGCCCGCGCCCGCGTTGCCGCCCCTGCCCGCGGCGAAACCGGCACCGATGCCCTCGACGATGCCGCCACCGCTGGCGATTGACGATGGCGCCGATGCACCGCTCTCGCGCGGCAAAAAGGTAATGAAACTCCTGAAGACGCTGCTGATCGCGGCCAGCGTCGCTATCATCGTCGTCGGCGTGGCGCAGACCGCCATGGAATTCCTGTTTCCGGACGCGCCGCCCACGGGCGAGATGCCGCCCAAGGACCAATCCAAGAGCCCCGCTGCCACCGACCCGAAGATGCAGGCACCATCGACCACGCCGAGCCGCCCGATGCCGGCGCCGGAAGGCACGCTGCCGCCGGCGACCGATCCCGAGCAGACCAACTCCATCGGCGGCAAATCGCTGTTCGACCCTTCGACCATCATCAAGCTGCCCGACGTGACCGGCTCGATCCCGCGAAAGCCCGCGGCGCCGAAAGCCCCCGCATCCGGCAGCGCGCCGGCCGGTCATTCCAACATCGACGCGCTGCCCGCCTCGATCAGTCCGATCCTGCGCACCGCCGCCCTGGCGAACGATCCGGCCGCCGAATACGAGCTGGGCGCCCGTTACGCCGAAGGACGCGGGATTCAGCAAAGCATGCCCGAGGCGGTTCGCTGGCTCGAGCGTGCTGCCGACGCCGGCTTCGCTCCCGCCCAATTCAGGCTCGCCAGCCTCAACGAAAAGGGCGATGGCCTGAAGAAGGACATACAGGCGGCCCGCCGGCTCTACCTCGCTGCCGCCGGCAAGGGTCACGCCAAGGCCATGCATAATCTCGCCGTGCTCTATGCCGAGGGCATCGACGGCAAGCCGGACTACAAGGCGGCGTCGGAATGGTTCCGCAAGGCCGCCAGCTACGGCGTCACCGACAGCCAGTACAATCTGGCCATCCTTTTTGCCCGCGGCATCGGCGTTCAGGCCAATCTGGCGGAATCCTATCGGTGGTTCGCGCTGGCCGCCGCGAACGGCGACAACGATGCTGCCAAGAAGCGCGATGAGGTTGCGGCGCGGCTCGACCAGAAGACGCTGGCGGCAGCGAAGCTCGCCGCGCAGAGCTTCGCTCCCGAGCGCGAGCCCGACGAGGCGACCAATCTCAAGGCGCCACCGGGCGGCTGGGATCACGTCCCGGCTGCGCCGGCCAAGCCGCGGCGCTAGAGGTCCCGATGTCGTCTGCTCCTGCATCCCAGGGCCTTGTCACGGAAGCCCCTGCGTCAACGTCGCGTTGAATAACGCAGCGGGGTGCGTTGTTACATTTTGCGTGGACATCCGCGCAATCGAGCCTATACCGAAAGGGTCCGAGTTGCCGCGGTGGGCGTGACGTGACGCTTCGGACCTGACCTCAGAACCCTGCCGGACCGCCTGCGTGCAAATCTATCTCCCCATTGCCGACCTGCCCGTCGACATTTTCCTGGTCCTAGGCCATGGGACTGGCGGTCGGATTCATCTCGGGAATGTTCGGCATCGGCGGCGGCTTTCTGATGACGCCGCTCCTGATCTTCATCGGCATCTCGCCCGCGGTCGCGGTGGCGAGCGTCGCGAGCCACATCGCGGCGTCGTCCTGCTCGGGCGTGATCTCGTACTGGCGCCGGCGCGCCGTCGATCTGGCGCTCGGTCTCATGCTGCTGGCAGGCGGCATCCTCGGCACGGCGGTCGGCGTCTGGCTGTTCACCGTGCTGCGCTCGCTCGGCCAGCTCGATCTCACCATCGGCCTTTCCTACGTGTTGCTGCTCTCGACCGTCGGCGGCCTGATGGTCAACGAAAGCGTGCGCGCCATCCTGCGCCAGCAGCAGGGCAAGCCGGCGACCCCGCGGCGCGGCGGCGCGCACACCTGGCTGCACGGGCTGCCGCTCAAGATGCGGTTCAAGCGGTCGAAGATCTACGTCTCGGCCATCCCGGTCTGGATGATCGGGTTCATCATCGGATTCGTCGGCGCGGTCATGGGCATCGGCGGCGGCTTCCTGCTGGTGCCGATGCTGATCTACTTCCTGCGCGTGCCGACCGCGACCGTGATCGGCACCTCGATGGTGCTGACCCTCATCACCATGGCCTCGGCCACGGTGATGCACGCCGCCACCAACCATCTGGTCGATGCCGTGCTGGCGCTCATCCTCATGGTCGGCGGGGTGATCGGGGCGCAGTTCGGCGCACGCGCGGGACAGAACATGCGCGGCGAGCGGCTGCGGCTCCTGCTCGGCCTGCTGGTGCTGGCGGTGGGATTGCGGTTTGCATTCCAGCTCGTGGTGCAGCCCGACGATCTCTATTCGATCCGGATGCTGGGTGCCGAATGACGCGACACCTCGCCATCGCCGCCGTGGCGCTGCTCGCCATCCCGCTCGCGGGTACAAAACCCGCCGTGGCCGAGCGGTTGGTGACGTCGATCTCGCGCCACCAGGTGCTGGTGAACTCGAACTTTACCGGCACCTCGATCGTGCTGTTCGGCACCGTGGAACCCGACACCCCGACCGCGCGCCGCCGCGCCACCGGTTACGACCTGGTCGTGACCGTGACCGGGCCGAAGCAGACCATCGTCGAGCGCCGCAAGGAGCGCATGCTGGGAATCTGGACCAACATGGGTTCGCGGACCTTCCTCAACGTGCCGAGCTATCTCGCGGTGCTGTCGAACCAGCCGATCGAGCAAATCACCAACGTCGACACGGTGCGGCAGCTTCAGCTCGGGCATTGCCGACAAGCTGCTGCCGCAGCAACTTGGCAACGACGTCGGCGACGTCGCGCGTGACGATCCGTTCCGCGCCAATTTCCTCCGCCTGAAGATCGCAGCATCAGCTTTATGTGCAGAAGACAAACGGCGTGACGCTGCTGACGCCGACGGTGTTCCGCGCGGAAATTTCGCTGCCGGCCGAAGCTCCGATCGGCAATTACGACGTCGATGTCAAAGTGTTCGCCGAAGGCGCGTTGCTGACGCGCACCAACTCGGCTTTCGAGATCATCAAGGTCGGATTCGAGCAGTTCGTCGCCACCGCGGCGCAGGATTACGGGCTGCTCTACGGCTTCACCACTGCGATGATGGCGATCATGACCGGGTGGTTCGCCGCCGTGGTGTTCCGGCGGGATTGAAGATCACGGTACGATCGAGGCCCTTCGACCGGAGCACCGACGCGGCTTCGGGCGACGACAGGAAGCCAACCAGCGCATTGACCGCGTCGGGCGCCGCCGGCGCCGGCGATATGCCCGCCGAAAACACGATGATGAGCTGAAGCTCCGGCGGCAGCGGCATGGCCTCGATGCCGGGAACCGCCTTCAACTCGGGCATCTGTTGCGCGGCGAGGTCGGCCTCGCCGCGCGCCACCAGCTCGGCGACGTAGCCGGTGTTGACCGGCATCGCCTTGGTCTTGGCTTTCATCTCCTCCGCGATGCCAAGCCGATCGAACACCGCGAGCATGTGCTTGCCGCTCTCGGCGCCTTCGTTGCGGGCAAAAGACTTCGCCGCCAGCAAGGTGCGCTTCACCGCCTCGGCGGAGCTCACATCGGGCTTCGGCGTGCCGGCGCGAACGCCCAGCCCGATGCTGGACCGCGCGATATCGATGCGGCGCGCGACCTTGCCTTGCTTGATGAGCGCATCGGTCGCCTCCGCCGTGAGGATCGAGACGTCGAAGGCCTCGCCGCCCTGGATCCGCTCGATGATCATCCGCGACGGCGTGTGCACGATCGTCACCTTGTGCGGCGATGTCCGCTCGAACTGCGCGACCAGTTCGACGATGGTCGTTCGCATCGGCGCCGGGCACATCAGCTTGATTTCGGCGGCAAAGGCGGCGGTCACCGGCAGCGACAGAGTCAGCGCCGCGATGGCAAGGATTTTGAACGGCCTGCGCATGATGTCATCCCCTGCCCCGAACCGAGCAGGCGATCTTAGCCGAACATTCTCGAAGGGTCAGTCCGGCAAGCAGTGTTTCGCGGCGACGGCATAGACCCGCCGCTCGCCCAGCATGTGCGCGGTGAACGTCAGGGTCTGGAACACCCGCGCGAAAGCGCGGTCGCGCACATTGAGGCCGCCGGCATAGGCGCCGAACGCCGGCATCACCATCCGCTCGCCGTCGCAGGCGAAGCAGCGGCGGCTGACCGCGCGGCCGCGCCGCGACACCCGCGCGACCGGATGCAGGTGGCCGGCGATCTCGCCGCCGGCATTTTCGAGCGGCTCGTGGCGAAACGTCAGCGCGCCGAGCTTGAGTGTCGAAAGGAACCGCCCGCCGATGCCTTCGGCCGGATCGGGATCGTGGTTGCCGGTGATCCAGATCCAGTCGCGGCCGCGTTGCAGGCTTCGCAACGTGGCGCGGTCGGTGTCGGCGAGCCGCGCCGGACCGCGGCCGTCATGGAAGCTGTCGCCGAGCGCCACCACGACACGCGGCGCATAGCGCGCGATCAGCGCCGCGAGCCGCGCCAGGGTGGCCGCCGTGTCGTAGGGCGGCAGCAGCACGCCGCGGGCGGCAAAGCTCGAGCCCTTCTCAAGATGCAGATCGGCGACCGCCAGCAAGCCCTGCTCCGGCCAATAGATGACCCCGGCCGGATCGGCGGCAAATTCGGCGCCCGCGACGGCAAGCGCACCGTCGGACGGGACGCTGATTGCGGCGGGTTGCGATGCAGATGCAAAGGGCACGGGATCAATTCCGGTTATCTCGGCCGACGCTTGGCTGGCTTCTTTTCGACTTTCAGTTCCGCGACGCCGGGCTTCAGCATCAGGCGCGCGGCATCGCCTTCGATAATGAGCTTGTCGCCGTCGACGTGCCAGCGCTTAGCAGAGCGCAGCGAGGTGAGAAAAGCGTCTTCCGCCTTCATCTCGGGTTTGCCGCACATCTTTTTGGTGGTGACGATATCGGTGAAATCGATCTGGTCGTCGCGCAGAATGACTGTGGCACTCCAGCTGTTGCAACCGGCATTGCCCGAACCCTTACGCTCGTCGCGACTGGAACCTTTGGACACGAGCAACGACAGCCCCTTGTTCTGCACATCGAAGCCGGAGATCGAGATCGCCTTGTAGGACTGGTCCATCGGGAAACGCGCGGCGTTTTGCGCCAAGGCTGGGGACCCCAGGGCGGCAAGCGGCAGAAGAGCATCCAGCGCGTCATTCCATGGCCTCCTTGATCAGGTCCTCGGCCGCCTCGGCCATCACGGCCTCGGACGCCTCGCCATAGACCGTCTCGCGGCCGATCTCCAGCATCACCGGCACGGCCAACGGCGAGACCCGGTCGAGCGCCTTATGAATGATTCGGCCCCGGATGCGCGAGAGCATTTCGCCGAGCCGCTTGATGTCGAGGAGGCCGGTCGCCGCATCCGCCCGCGCCGCGCGCAAAAGCACGTGGTCGCCCTGGTGCTTGCGCAGCACGTCATAGACCAGATCGGTCGAGATCGTGACCTGGCGGCGCGACTTCTCCTGGCCGGGAAAGCGCCGTTCGATCAGGCCGGCGATGATGGCGCAGGTGCGGAAGGTCCGCTTCATCAGCGCCGACTCGGCGAGCCAGGCTTCGAGGTCGTCGCCGAGCATGTCCTCGTCGAACAAGGCGGCGAGCGACAATTCGCCACGATCGATGCGGAGCGCCACGTCGCCGAGCCCCCAGACCGCGAGCGCGTATTCGTTGGCGACAAAGCCGAGCGGCTTCAGCCGCGCGCGCTCGAGCCGGCGCGTCAGCAGCATGCCGAGCGTCTGGTGCGCCAGCCGCCCCTCGAACGGATAACAGAGGAGATAAAACTTGTCGGCGCGCGGGAAAGGTCTCGACCAGGAGGTCGCGCTCGCCGGGCACCATCGAGCGCCATTGCTGGATGCGGAGCCACTCGCGGACGGACTCGGGCAAGTGCGGCCAGTTCTTCGGCTCCGCCAGCAGACGGCGGACGCGGTCGGCGAGATAGGTCGAGAGCGGAAACTTGCCGCCCTCGTAGGCCGGGACCTTGGGGTCTTCCGAGGCGGAGCGCGAAACATAGACCTCGTTCTCGACCAACGCCTCGTATTTGAGGATTTCGCCGGCGAACACGAAGGTGTCGCCCGGCACCAGCATCTCGATGAAATACTCCTCGACCTCGCCGAGCACACGGCCGCCGCGCGCGATCGGGCCGGTGTGGCCGCCGCCGCCGGCGCGCGAGCGCACCAGGCGGACCTTCAGCATGTCGGCCTCGACGATGGTGCCGACGTTCATGCGGTAGCGCTGCGCCACCATCGGATTGGCGACGCGCCAGCGGCCGTCCTTGGTCTGGCGTATCTTGGCGAAGCGCTCGTAGGCCTTCAGCGCGTAGCCGCCGGTGGCGACGAAATCGACCACCGCGTCGAAGTCCGGGCGTGACAGGCCGCCGTAAGGGGCCGCTGTCTTCACCTCGCGATAGAGTTCATCGGCAACGAACGGCTCGCCGCAGGCGCTGCCGAGCACATGCTGCGCCAGCACGTCGAGCGCGCCGATCCGCAGCGGCGGCGTGTCCTGGGCATGGTCGGCGACCGCGCCAATCGCGGCGTTGCACTCCAGCACCTCGAAGCGGTTGGCCGGAATGAGAATGCCGCGCGACGGCTCGTCGAGCCGATGGTTGGCGCGGCCGATACGCTGGAGAAGACGCGAAGCGCCCTTGGGCGCGCCGACGTTGATGACAAGATCGATGTCGCCCCAGTCGACGCCAAGATCGAGCGATGAGGTGCACACCACCGCGCGCAAACGGCCCGCGGTCATGGCATCCTCGACCTTGCGGCGCTGCGCCACATCGAGCGAGCCATGATGCAGCGCGATGGCGAGATTGTCCTCGTTGATGTGCCACAGCGCGTGGAAGATCATCTCGGCCTGGCTGCGGGTGTTGACGAAAACGAGCGTCATCTTGTGCTGCTTGATCAGCTCGTAGATTTGCGGGAAGGCGTGGCGCGCCGAATGGCCGGCCCAGGGCAGGTCTTCGCCGGGCGGCAGCATGGTGACATTGGGTTCGGCGCCGCCATCGGCGATGACGAGGTCGGCGTGGCGCATGCCGCCTTCCGGCTGCGGCACCAGGAAGCGGCTGAGGTCCTCGGGCTCGGCCACCGTCGCCGACAGGCCGGTCATCGCCAGGCCCGGCGCAAGCCGCCACAGCCTCGCGAGGCCGAGCGAGAGCAGATCGCCGCGCTTGGAGGTGACCAGCGCGTGCAGTTCGTCGAGCACGACGCGCCTCAGACTGCCGAACAGATAAGGCGCGTCGGCGCTCGCCAGCAGCAGCGCCAGCTGCTCGGGCGTGGTGAGCAGGATGTCGGGCGGATCGCGGCGCTGGCGCTGGCGCTTCGATGTCGGCGTATCGCCGGTGCGGGTTTCGATGCGGATCGGCAGCCCCATCTCGCGGACCGGCGTCTCGAGGTTGCGCGCGATATCGACGGCGAGCGCCTTCAACGGCGAGATGTAGAGCGTATGCAGGCCCTCGGAGCGCCGCAGCTCCTTGCCGGTCGATACCATCCGGCGGGGCTTGGCGCCGCGCTCGGCAAGCTCCACCAGGGTCGGCAAAAAGCCCGCCAGCGTCTTGCCGCCGCCGGTCGGCGCGATCAGCAGCACCGAGCGGCCGTCGCGGGCGCGCGACAGCAATTCAAGCTGATGGGCACGCGGCGTCCAGCCGCGCGACGAGAACCAGCGCGAAAAATTCTCCGGCAGCAGCGGAGCAGCATCGATTTTTTTCGCGAGGCTCATGTCGAACGAATCTATCTTCCGGAAATCGCCTTCTTCACAAAGGTGTCGTTGTAGGTTTTCGTCAGGTCGAAGCTCGCAGCCGCCACCGCCGGATCGAACACGCGCAGCACCGCATAGGCAGTCCCCACGGCTCCCGGCTCGAAATGGCCGTCGGGCGAATACATCGGCTTCGAAACGGACAGCGCCTTGACGTAGAGCGGCAGATTGCCGAGCGCGTATTCCTCCGGCATCAGCTTGGCGATGTCCTCGGCCGAATGGCTCGCGATCCATTTCAGTGCGTTGGTGAAGGCAGTGACCACCTTCTGCACCGTCTGCGGATTTTTCTCGATATAGGCCGGCGTGGCGTAGATCACGCCGCCGGGATACGGCCCGCCATACACCGCCTTGGTGCCGTCCGCGGTGCGCGTGTCGGCCACGATCTTCACCAGCTTCTCGGTTTCCATCATCGTCATCATCGGGTCGGAGCTGACGATGGCGTCGATCTCGGCGCGCCGCGCCGCCGCGACCGCCGTCGAGGTGGTGCCGGTGCCGATGAACGAGGCGTCGTCCTGCTTCAGCCCGGCGCGCACCATCATGTAGGCGGCCATGAAATGCGTGCTGGAGCCCGGCGAGGTCACGCCGATCTTCAGTCCCTTCAGATCCTTCGGCGTTTTGTAGAGATCGGCCTTGCCGGTCATCATCGCCAGCACGAAGCCCGGATAGCGGCCGTATTGCAGGAGCGCCACCACCGGCTGGTTCTTGGCCTGCATCTGGATGGCGTGGTCGAAGGTGCCGATGCCGATCTCGGCGCTGCCGCCGACGATCGCCTGCAAGGTGCGGCCGCCGCTGGCGACATCGGAAATCTCGACGTCGAGGCCAGCATCCTTGAAGGCGCCGAGCCGCTCGGCCACCGACAGCGGCAGATAGAACACCGCCGACTTGCCGCCGACCGCGATCCGCACCTTGTCCTGCGCGCTTGCGCCGGTCACGAACAGCGCGACCAGCGCGACCGCCGCCAGAGCTCTCTTTGTATTCTTCATGGTGGCCTCCCGACCTCGCGCCCGGCATTGGACGGCGAAGATGGCGGCGTCGAGGCTACCACCAACAGACCCGATACGGGCGCGCCCTTCTCATTGCGTGTCGAGGCCGCGGTCAGTTGCCGAAGTTCCAGCCCAGCCGCGGCGATGGCTTCGCGCACGTGCGCCGGGCTGTGGGCGTAACGCAGCGTTCCCTGCAGTCGCACGCCGGGTTCGTCATGTGTTTCGACGGTAAAGGCGAATAGCCCGCCGGGGGCCAGCACCTTGGCAACGGCCATCGCGATGGGCGCAAGGTCGCTGCAATAAACAAAGACATCCGCCGCCAGCGCCAGATGATGGGACGCGCCCGCCTCGGCGGTGAGAAACTCCAGCAGATCCGACACCACGAGGCGGTCGTAGAGTCCCTTGGCGCGCGCCTGCTCGATCATGCCGGGCGAAATATCGACCCCGACCAGCCAGTCGCAGAGGGCCGAAACGCCGCTCCGCCAAGCCCCGTGCCGCAGCCAAGATCGAGCACCGAGCCAAGCCGCAACGGCATGCCTTTGATGGCCCGAACCGCCTCCAGCAGCAGCGCCGGGCCGCGATACTCGAGCCGCTCCACCAGCGCCGTGTCGAAATCCGGCGCGTGCTGGTCGAACAGCCGCCGCACATAGACGCCGGTCATTGAAGGCGTCGCCTCGCCGACGCCGAGGCGGGCCAGATGCAGCCGCGACGCCGTGATAATCCTCGCGGTCGGCGTCGCGCGCGGCAGCGAACGCGGCGATGGCGCCGTCGCGGTCGCCCATGGCCTCGCGGATCGAGGCCAGCGCGAACCAGGCGGTGGCGAAGCCCGGCGCGGTCTCCACCACTTGCACGAGGATGTCGGCCGCGGCGGCCGCATCACCGCGCTGGAGATAGTCCAGCGCCCATTGATAGCGCCGGTCGGCGACCAGATCGCCGGATGAAACGAACAGCGGCTGCGCCGGCATGGCTTGGCTTCTCTTAACGTTCCTTGGCCTTTTTCCAGCGCCGATATGACATATCTCTGCGCCATGCGTCCCAGTGCAATGCGGCCCGAAGAGCTTTTGACGCCGACGCCGTCCGGCGTGTGCTGCCAGACCGGCGGTTTCCATATCGATCCGACGCGGCCGGTGGACAAGGCCGTGATCACCCACGGCCACTCCGACCACGCGCGACCCGGGCACGGCGCGGTGCTGGCCACGCAAGAGACGCTCGACCTGATGCGGCTGCGCTACGGCGACAATTTCGCCGGTTCCACGCAAGTGGCAAAGCCCGGCGAGACGCTCGCTCTGGGCGGCGCCAAGGTGACATTCCATCCGGCCGGTCATGTGCTCGGTTCCGCGCAGGTCGCAGTCGAGCGCAAGGGGCTGACGATCGTCGCTTCCGGCGACTACAAGAATGCCGCCGACCCGACCTGTGCGCCGTTCGAACTCGTACCGTGCGACGTGTTCATCACCGAGGCGACGTTCGGCCTTCCGGTGTTCCGTCACAGCAACGCCGATGGCGAGATCGCCAAGCTCCTGCATTCGGTGGCGGTGTTTCCCGAGCGCGCCCATTTGGTCGGCGCCTATTCGCTCGGCAAGGCGCAGCGGGTCATCGCCCTGATCCGCAAGGCCGGATACGAGCGGCCGATCTATCTGCATGGCGCGATGGAGAAGATCACCCACTACTACCAACAGCGCGGCGTCGATCTCGGCGAGCTTCGGCCTGTGCGCGGCGCCGACAAGGCCGAGCTCGCCGGCGCCATCGCGCTCTGCCCGCCGTCGTCGCTGCAGGATGTGTGGACGCGGCGCTTTCCCGATCCGGTGCCGTGCTTCGCGTCGGGCTGGATGCGGGTGCGGGCGCGCGCCCGTCAACGCGGCGTCGAATTGCCGCTGGTGATTTCCGACCATGCCGACTGGGATGGACTGACCGCCACCATCGCGGCGACCGGCGCCTCCGAAATCTGGGTGACGCACGGCCAGGAGGACGCGCTGGTGCATTGGAGCAAGGCGCGCGGATTGAAGGCGCGGCCGCTTGCCATCGTCGGCTACGGCGACGAGGACGAAAGCGACGGCACGACCGATGGCAAGACCGGCGAAACGCCATGAACAAGTTCGCCGAGCTGCTCGACCGCCTCGCCTATGAGCCCGGCCGCAACAACAAGCTGCGGCTGATCGCCGATTATCTGCGCACCACGCCCGACCCGGAGCGCGGCTTTGCGCTCGCGGCGCTGACCGGCGCACTGTCGTTCCAGCACGCCAAGGCCGGCGTGATCCGCGCGCTGATCGCGGAGCGCACCGATCCGGTGCTGTTCGAGCTCAGCTACGATTACGTCGGCGATCTGTCCGAGACGGTGGCGCTGATGTGGCCGGCCGATCCGGCCAAGCGCCCGAACGCCGTGCCGTCGCTGTCCGAGGTGATCGAAACGCTTTCGACGCTCGGCAAATCGCAGCTTCCGGCGCAGCTCGCGCGCTGGCTCGACGGCCTCGACGAAACCGGGCGCTGGGCGCTGCTCAAGCTCGTCACCGGCGGCCTGCGGATCGGCGTCTCGGCGCGGCTCGCCAAGACCGCCGCGGCCTCGCTCGGCGGCAAGGAGCCGAACGAGATCGAAATTCTCTGGCCCGGCCTCGCCCCGCCCTACGCCGAATTGTTCGCCTGGCTGGAGGGCCGCGCGGACATGCCGGTGTCGCGCGATCCGGCGCCGTTCCGCCCGGCCATGCTGGCGCATGCGATCGAGGAGAGCGACTTTACCGCGCTCGATCCGCGCGAATTCATGGCCGAGTGGAAGTGGGATGGCATCCGCGTGCAGGCGGTCACCGGCTTGGACGAGACGGCACTGCCGTGACGCGGCTCTATTCGCGCACCGGCGAGGATATTTCCAAGAGCTTCCCCGATCTGGCCGAAGCGCTGCGGCTGCCCGGCGCGATCGACGGCGAGCTTTTGATTTTGCGCGAAGGCCGCGTGCAAACGTTCAACGTGTTGCAGCAGCGGCTGAACCGCAAAGCGGTGACGCCGAAGCTGTTGTCGGAATTCCCCGCGCATCTGCGGGCCTACGATCTGCTGGTCGACGGCACGGAAGACCTCCGCGACCGGCCGTTCGTGGAGCGGCGCGCGCGGCTGCAGGCCTTTGTCGAAAAGCTCAACGATCCGCGCGTCGATCTCTCGCCGCTGGTGCCGTTCGACACCTGGGCCGCGCTCACGGCGGCGCGGGCCGATCCCGCTACGGCAGGGGCCGGCGCGGATGCGGAAGCCGTCGAAGGCGTCATGCTGAAGCGGCGCGACGCCGCCTACGTGCCCGGGCGGCCAAAGGGCCTGTGGTGGAAATGGAAGCGCGATCCGCTCATTGTCGACGCGGTGCTGATGTACGCCCAGCGCGGCCACGGCAAGCGCTCGTCGTACTATTCCGACTATACGTTCGGGGTCTGGACCAAGGGCGAGAGCGGCGACGAGCTCGTGCCGGTCGGCAAGGCCTATTTCGGCTTCACCGACGAGGAATTGAAGAAGATCGACCGCTTCGTGCGCAACCACACCACCGAGCGGTTCGGCCCGGTGCGCGAGGTGACGCACGAAGCGGATCAAGGACTGGTGTTCGAGGTCGCGTTCGAAGGGCTGCAACGCTCGACCCGGCACAAGTCCGGCCTCGCCATGCGCTTCCCTCGGATCAGTCGGTTGCGCTGGGACAAGCCGCCGCGCGAGGCCGACCGGCTGGAAACGCTGGAGAAGATGCTGACCAGAATTGAAACGGGCCGCGGCGACACCCTCTCCTCACGGAAGGGCGCAGATAGCGCCGACGCGACCGAGCATCGTGCTAAACTTCGACAGGTTCGGGAGATTCGCATGGCTGACAACGTCAATCGCTTCCTCGGCGGACCGCCGCTCGCGGTGCTCGGCAAGCTCATTCTGCTGTCGATTCTGATCGGCGTCGTGCTGTCGGCGCTCGGCCTTGATCCGCTGAACATCTTCTCGAGCCTTCAGCGCCTGATCCGCGATGTCTGGAACATGGGCTTCGATGCCGTGCGCTGGCTCTGGCAGTATTTCCTGCTCGGCGCCGTGATCGTGATCCCGATCTGGTTGATCTTGCGGCTCGTGCGTGCGCCCAAAGGCCGTTAGCTAAACCGGCCACGGCTCCGCCGTCATCGCCGCCGCGTCGGCGCCGACCAGATCGGACAGCTTATTCGCCTCGCCGCGATCGAGCGCGCCGGACAGCGCCGCCTTGATCTCGCCGACCAGCGTAAGCCCGCGATAGACCAGTGCGCTGTAGAACTGCACGAGGTCGGCGCCCGCCCTGATCTTGCCGAGTGCGGCGGCGCCGGAATCGATGCCGCCGGCACCGATCAGCGGGAACGCGCCTTCGACCCGCACATAGGTCTCCGCCAGCATCCGTGTCGCTAGCGGATAGAGCGGACGGCCGGACAGCCCGCCGGCCTGCTTCGCCGTCACTTGATCGCGCAACGTTGACGGCCGACCGATCGTGGTGTTGCCGACGATCATGCCGTCGATCTTTCGCGCACGCGCCACGCCAACGATGTCATCGAGATCGGCGAGCGACAAATCGGGCGCGATCTTGAGCAGCAGCGGCGTCGGTCCGGCGCGCGGTGCGACCCGGTCGCGGACCTCGACGACGCGCGCCAACAGATCGTCGACCGCGGAGGCGCGCTGCAACTCGCGCAACCCCGGCGTGTTGGGCGATGAAATGTTGAGGGTGACGTAGCTCGCGACCGGCGCAAACTGCTCGATCAGGCGAACGTAGTCGGCGGTGCGGTCGCTGGAGTCCTTGTTGGCGCCGACATTGACGCCGACGATGCCGCCCGCGCCGCCGCGAGCCGCGAGCCGCGACAGTGCGGCGGCTGCACCCTGACTGTTGAAGCCGAGCCGGTTGATCACGGCCTGGTCGGGCTCGAGCCGGAACAGGCGCGGGCGCGGATTGCCCGGTTGCGGCAACGGCGTCACGGTGCCGACTTCGACAAAGCCGAAGCCCAGGCCCAGGAGCGCATCCGGAACCTCGGCGTGCTTGTCGAAACCTGGCGCTATTCCGATCGGATTGGGGAAATTAAGCCCGAACGCCCGCACCGCCAGCCGTGAATCGCCAGCGAATGGCCGCCGATTGGGGGCGAACCTCAGCGCCTTGATGGTGAGCGAATGAGCATCTTCCGGATCGAGCGCCCGCAGCAACGGCCGGGCCAGACGGTCGAAAAAGCCGATCAATGGGCGCTCCGGAGCAAAAGCGCCGGGACCCTATCGGCCATGACCGCGTTCTTCAAGGTAGGACTGGACAACAGTACGTTAAGGCTATAATTCCTATGGACGGATAATAGTCTTAATCCGGCAATTGGAGACCGGGATGGCAAGCGCACCACTCACGCACAGTCAGATTTGGACGGCACTCGACCGGCTGGCCGCTCGCTCGAAGCTTTCCCCATCAGGACTCGCCAAGCGGTCGGGTCTCGATCCCACCACCTTCAACAAATCAAAACGCATCACGCCGGACGGCCGGGCGCGCTGGCCCTCGACCGAGTCGATCGCCAAGGCGCTCTCCGCAACCAGCGTCAGCGTCGAGTCCTTCGTATCGCTGATCGGCGAATCGAATGGGGCGGCGCAGGCGATACCGCTGATCGGCCTCGCCGAGGCCGGCGCCAGCGGCTACTTCGACGACGCCGGCTTCCCAGTCGGCAAGGGTTGGGACGAAATCGCATTTCCCGGCGTGACCGACGAGCGCGCCTACGCGTTGGAGATTTCCGGCGATTCGATGCTGCCGACGTATCGCGACGGCGATGTCATCATCGTGTCGCCTGCGGCGCCGGTGCGGCGCGGCGACCGCGTCGTGGTCAAGACCGGGAGTGGTGAGATCATGATCAAGGAGCTCAAGCGCCAGACCGCCAAGCAGATCGAACTCAAGTCGCTCAGTGCTGATCATCCCGAACGCACGCTGACGCTCGAAGATGTGGTGTGGCTTGCTCGTGTCGTCTGGGCGAGCCAGTAGCCGCCGGTTGGCAGAAGTCTTATACCAAATCGCGTGGCCCGCGACCTACTGTCCGCGTTGCGGTAGGTCTGTCGCGCTCGCCCAGGTGTTTGATTTGACTCGCATTTACGCTGCGATCATCGCCAAGCCATGACGGGCAACATGAGTCAAGATTTCGAAGTTTTGGTATTACGCCCCTAGCCAAAGCAATATCCCGCCGCGGATCAGATAAATCACCGCGATGGTGAAGATGATTCCGCGAGTCCATCGCCGGAAGCCGTGATCGCTCATGCGCTCAACCACGAACGGCGCGGCAATGGCCCCGACCAGCGCGAGCACGATGCCCGGCCCCCAGACCACGAATTTCAGGTCTCCGACTCCCGCAAGAGAACCGAAATAGGCCGCGCGCAGCACATGGCTGAAGGTCTGGGTGATCGCCTTGGTGGCGTTGGTGGTCTTGCGGTCGAGGCGGCTCTTGTTGAAGAAGATGTCAAGGAACAGCCCGCCGACGCCGGCCATGAACTGGATGACCGTGGTGAAGATGCCGGTAAGGAACGGCACGCCGCGCCATTCGATGTTCGGCCGCAGCGATTCGGGCAGCGCCTCCACCGTGAACGGCATGAGCCCGAGCAGGATATAGACCATGGCCTTGTCGGGAACGTAGGCGACATAGCGCATCACAGCGAACGCCAGCAACGAGCCGACGACATACCAGACGAAGATCGGCCAAAGCACGAATTGCCGCCAATGCAGCGCGCGCCAGCCGTTGGCGGTGAGCTGGATGATTGAGAACAGCACCATGCCGGTGGCGACGTCGAAGTAAACCAGCAGCACGCCGAGCAGGACCATGCCGCCGGCCATGCCGAACACGCCGGAGATGAACGAGGACACCACGATGGTGCCGCCGATGATGACAAGGGCGGCGGGCGTCATGATCGCGTCTTATGCTGATCGCGCCAGCGCGCCGTCGATCATGTCGACGGTGTTCTTCAATCCATACACCGCGGCGAAGGAGCCGAAGCGCGGACCTTTCTCCTGGCCGAGCAGAACCTGGTAGAGCATGTTGAACCAGTCGAGCGACACGCCGGGCTTGCCATCCTTGGCCTTCTTCTTCTCATCAAGGAACGGCGGACGGCGGCCGACTTCATAGACCACGTCCTGGATCGCCTCGGCCGTCGCATCGGATGGCAGGTTGGACAGCGCATCCCGCAGATCCTGCAGCGCCTTGCGTTCCCCTTCGTTTGGCTCGCGGAATTTCTTGGTCGGCAGCACGAAGTCGCGGAAATAGTGGATGGCGTATTGCACGGCGTCGTTGAGCTTGGGATGGGTCTGCGGCGTCACGCCCGGCCGGTAGCGGCCGATGAAACCCCACAATGTTTCGGCGTTCTCGGCGTTCGACGACGAGACGAGCGTCAGCAGCATGTTGAACGAGATCGGATTGTCGGCCTTGGGCGGATGGCCGGAATGGATATGCCAGACCGGATTGCCCAGCCGCTGCTTGCCGTCCTGGCGTTCGTAGCCATCGAGGAACTGCTGATAATCGTCGACGTGGCGCGGAATGACGTCGAAGTAGAGCCGTTTCGCCGATCGCGGCTCACGGTACATGAACAGCGACAGACTTTCGGGGCTGGCATAGCGCAGCCACTCGTCGATGGTCAGGCCGTTGCCCTTTGACTTCGATATCTTCTGGCCCTTCTCATCGAGGAACAATTCATAGTTGAAGCCTTCCGGCGGCAGGGCGCCCAGCGCGCGGCAGATTTCCCCGCTGAGCTTCACCGAATCGATCAAATCCTTGCCGGCCATCTCGTAGTCGATGCCAAGCGCGACCCAGCGCATCGCCCAGTCCGGCTTCCATTGCAGTTTGCAGCGCCCGCCGGTGACCGGGACCGTGAAGCGTTCCTGCGTCTCTGGCTCCTCGTAGGTGATCGTGCCGCGTTTGGCATCGTGCGACAGCACCGGCACCTGCAGCACGATGCCGTTTTTCGGATCGAGCGGCAGGAACGGTGAATAGGTTTGCGCCCGCTCCTCGCGGAGCGACGGCAGCATGATGTTCATCACCCCGTCGAAGCGCTCCAGCACCTTGAGCAAGGTCGCGTCGAACAGGCCGGACGTGTAGCACTGCGTCGAGGACATGAACTCGTATTCGAAACCGAACGTGTCGAGGAAGGCGCGCAGCCGCGCATTGTTGTGCTCGCCGAACGACGGATGGGTGCCGAACGGGTCCGGCACCTTGGTCAGCGGCTTGCCGAGATGCTGCGTCAGCATCTCCTTGTTCGGCACGTTGTCGGGCACCTTGCGGAGCCCATCCATGTCGTCGGAGAAGGCGATCAGCCGCGTCTTGATCTTATCGTCGGTCAGCACGCGAAAGGCATGACGCACCATGGTGGTGCGCGCCACCTCGCCGAACGTGCCGATGTGCGGCAACCCGGACGGGCCGTAGCCGGTCTCGAAGATCACTTCATCCTTGGGCTGCTTTTTCAGGCGCGCGACGATCTTGCGTGCCTCTTCGAAGGGCCAGGCGCTCGATTGCTCGGCCAGCTCGCGCAGCGAGGCGGCGGGTTCACTGACGGACATCATGTTCTCCGGACGGTCCTTTCATAAGAACCGCCTCCAGTCGCGTCAATCGCGCCGGATCGCGGTCAAAAAGGACTGATCGGGAAGTACCGCAGCCACAGATCGCTGAAGCGGCGCTTTTCCCACAGCCGGAACAGCGCCCAGTTGAACGCCTGGCGCAGCGTGTCGTTGCCGCGCTTGACCGCGATGCCGACCCCCTCGCCGAAGTAGCGGCTTTCGATGAACGGCCCGCCGCGAAAGGCGCAGCAATTCTGCGAGTCGGTGCCGTTGAGCCAGAAGGCGAGCGAGATGCCGTCGGCGAACAACAGGTCCACCTCGCCCTTCTGCAACGCCTCGCGCGACCGCTCCGGCGTGTCGTAAGGCCGGACGTCGACCTCCGTGAACAGCGCCTTGAGGAAGGCCTCGTGCGCGGTGCCGGCGACCACAGCGACCTTCTTGCCTTCGAGTTGCTCGGGCCGCACGTCGTTGATGTTGGAGTCGCGGCGCGCGGCGAAACGGGCAGGCGTGCGGTAATACGGATCGCTGAAATCGGCGAGCTTGCGGGCCTCCGGCGTGACGGCGATCGAGGCCATCACCGCATCGCCGCGGTTGTCGCCAAGTGACGGCAACAGCGTATCGAACCGCCGCATCTGGACCGTGCAGGCGATTTTCAACTCCTCGCAGATCATGCGCGCGAGGTCCACATTCAGGCCCGCCGGATTGCCGTCGGGGCCGGAGTAGTTGAACGGCGGGTAGTCGATTTCGGTGATGAAGCGGATCAGCGTGACGCGCGACAGATCCGGGCGCTCCGGCCGCCGCCGTGGGTCCCAGAACCCCGGGATGGCAACGGAACTCGGTGCGGCTGCGGGCTGCGTATTGCTGACGGGCGGCGCTTGCGCCAGAACAGGGCCGATCCCTGCCATCGCTGCCAACGCAAGGCCGGTCGAAACCGCAACCCAGCCGGGGATTCGCAGCTCAGTTTTTGCCTGCCGCTGCATCATTAGAGATAGCGCTTGAGCTCGGCCGCGGCCTCTTCGGGGCGGCGCTTCATGTTGAACGGCGCGACGAACCGGCCGTCCTTGTTCATCAGATAGACGATCGCGGTGTGGTCCATGGTGTAGCCGCCGCCGTCGGTCGGCACCTTCTTGGCATAGACCCGGTAGGACTTTTCCGCCGCGGCGATGGCGGCGTCGTCGCCGGTGACGCCGATGATGCGCGGGTCGAAGCTCGACAGATAGTCCTTGAGCACCGCGGGCGTGTCGCGCTCCGGATCGACGGTGACGAACAGCGCGCGGAGATTCTTGGCGTCGGGCCCGAGCGCGCGGAAAATCTCGGAGACCTCGAACAGCGTGGTCGGACACACGTCCGGGCAATGGGTGAAGCCGAAGAACACCAGGAACGGCTGACCCTTGAAGTCCTGATCGGTGATCGGCTTGGCGTTCTGATCGACCAGCTGGAACGGCCCGCCGACCGCCGACATCGCGATCGGCGCCGGAGCTGCGTCCGGTGACGATGAAGATGACCGCCGAAAACAGCACCAGCCCGGCGACGAAGGCGCCGAGCGCGAGCAGCAGACGGGCGGTGCGTGCGGTCATCAACGATTCTCGGTTAGCCGAAACAGGCGACCAGTCCGGCGCGGATCGTCTCGAAGAAAATGGCGGTGCCGTAATGCGCCCACAGCGCGACGGTGCCGGCCAATACGACGCCCAGCACCCCTGCCGCAAGCGCGATGGCGGCGCGGCGCGGCGCGGCGGCGTCCGAGATCGAGATGTCTTCCGGCATATCCATCACATAGGACCGATCCGGCCCATCGGCAACCGCGTAGTATCACCTCACCCAATCTTGACCAGCGCGCCGCCGTCGACCGGCAGCGCCACGCCGGTGATGAAATTGGCCTCGTCGGAGGCAAGAAACAGCGCCGCATTGGCGACGTCCCAGGCGGTGCCCATCTTGCCGCGCAGCGGCACCTTGGCGTCGCGGGCGGCGGCCACCTCGGCGCGCGGCTTGCCGGTGGCGCGGGCACGGGTGTCCACCGCCATCGGCGTATCCATCAGACCCGGCAGGATGCAGTTGGCGCGGACGCCGTAGGCCGCGTTCTGGATCGCGACCTGCTGCGTGAAGGCGATCATCGCCGCCTTGGTCGCCTTGTAGGTGACGTACGGATAGATCTCGTAGGCGGCGAGCGACGAGATCGTGAGGATGACGCCGGACTGCTGCGCGCGCATCACCGGCAGCACGTGCTTCACCGCCATGACGCAGCCGCGCAGGTTGATCGCGGTGATGCGGTCGAACGCCTCTTCGGTGATCTCGGTCGGCGGCGCGTCGCCGCCGGCGATGCTCAGACCCACGTTGTAGTGCAGCACGTCGATGCGGCCGAACTGGCTGCGGGCCGAGCCGACCATGGCGGCGAGCGTCTTTTCCTGGGTGACGTCGGCCTCGAACGCCACGCACGTGCCGCCCTGTTTTGTCGCCAGGGCGACGGTTTCCTCCGCGGAAGCCAGATCGCGATCGACCGCCATGACGGTCGCGCCCTCCTGCACGAAACGCAGCACGGTGGCGCGGCCGTTGCCGATGCCCTCGCCGGGCGACTGCCCGGCGCCGATGACGATGGCGACTTTTCCCTTGAGGCGCATGATCCTATCCTAGCTTCGTTTGTCGCCGCGGGCGAGCCAAGTGAGCGCACCGCGCGCCGCCGCCACGCCGGTGGCGAACGAGGCTTGCAACAGATAGCCGCCGGTCGGCGCCTCCCAATCCAGCATCTCGCCCGCCACGAAGACGCCGGGGCGCCGACGCAGCATGAAAGCCTCGTCGATGGCGTCGAAGCGAAATGCCGCCGGCGGTCGAGATGGCGCGGTCGAGCGGCGCCGTGCCGACAAGGCGCACCGGAACGGCATTGATCAGCTCGGCGAGATCGGGCGCATCCATTTCGGCAAAGCGCCCGGGTGTGGACACGATCGCCTCGTGCAGCAGCCCGATCGCGGGCGGCGACAGATTGACGGTCTTGCGCAGGAAGGTGGACAGCGATTGCTTGTTGCGCGGCGCTTCGAGACGCCGCTGCAATTCCGCCACGGTCAAATCCGGACGCAGGGCGATGTGCAGCACCGCTTCGCCCGCCGCAGCGATGGCGTCGCGGAGCGGCGCCGGCCAGCGCGTAGATGCCGCCGCCCTCGAGCCCCTGCCGCGTGATCAGCGCCTCGCCGCGCACCGATTGGCCGCCGAAACGACAACCCGATCCGCTTCAGCGGCTGGCCCTCGAAGCGCTCGCGGAACAGATCGGACCAGTTGGCGACGAAGCCGCAGTTCGCCGGCCGAAGCGGCGCCAACGCGATGCCGGCGTTGGCCAGTGCATCGACCCAGCCGCCATCGGAGCCGAGCCGCGGCCAGCTGGCGCCGCCGAGCGCCAGCACCACGGCATCGGCGTGAATGCCGACGCGTCCCTCGGGCGTATCGAACATGGCGTCGCCATGCTCGTCCCAGCCGACCCAGTGATGCCGCAGCTTGAATATGACGCCCGCGTCGTCGAGCCGCCGCAGCCACGCCCGCAACAGCGGCGAGGTCTTGAACGCTTTGGGAAACACGCGGCCGCTCGACCCGACGAAGGTGTCCTGGCCGAGCCCCTCGCACCAGGCGCGCACGGCGGCCGGCGGAAACGCTTCGATCGCGGCGCGCAGATGCGGCATCGCCGCGCCGTAGCGCAGCAGAAACGGACCGAGGTCCTCGCTGTGGGTGAGGTTGAGGCCGCCGCGCCCGGCCATCAGAAATTTCCGGCCGACCGACGGCATCCGGTCATAGATGGTGACGCGCGCGCCGCCTCGCGCCAGCACCTCGGCCGCCATCAGGCCGGCCGGCCCGGCACCGATCACCGCAACGTGAAAATCAGGCATTCGGTGTGTCTGCGCAAATCCTCACCAGTCGGGTTGGCCGCCTCACGCGGCCATTGCTTTCTGAAACTTACACTCAAATTGAAAATAATTTTTTTGCCGCCTTTTAGGATTTTCGAGTCAGAATGCTCCGATATGCCCGATACTCTGTTCGACGGACAGCGTCTCGCCGTCCGTTAATCGCTCCGGCATAATCGCCCGATGAGCACCGTCCCATGAGCCGTCCGCTGTTTCGTCCAAGTCGGCGCCAGGCTGCTTGCCTCGCTGCCTTTACGCTGGCCGCGCTCACCTATGGCTTTGTCATGCGCTATCGGGTGATCGAGCAATCCGCCGTAGGCATCGCCTGCGAGGCCGGCGGCGCGAACTGGCTGTGCGCCAATCGCCGCACCGCCATCGCGCTGTTCACGCCACAGGTGTTCGGCATCGTGGCGCTGGGCGCGGCACTGCTCAACCTGTTGCGGCCGTCGGTGGTGTTCTGGGCGCTGGCGCTGCTCGCGGGCGGCGCCGGCATCGTGCTCTACAACACGGCGCTGTCCGCGCTCGCCATCGCGCTTCTGATCCTCAGCCTGGCGCGACCCGTGCCCGAAGCAAGCTGAACGCGACCAGAGCCAGCGCTGCGGCAAACCACAGCGCCTGCCAATTGGCGAGCGTCTCGTTCCAAATGATAAAGACAGCGCACGGCACGAGCACCGCAGCCGCGATCGTTTCCGCGCGCGGCCGCGCGCCGGCCACGGGTGCAGCAACAAAGCTCAGCAGCAGGAAGGGCAGCGCCGCCGCGGTCAGCGGCGCGAACGGAAAATCCCGGTAGCGCGGATTGAACGACAGCGCGAGTGCCGACTGCACCGCGAGCACGGTCAACACAATCAGCAGAACTCCGAGCGTCAGCGCCAGCGCGTCGCGCGCACGTTCGGATTTCGCACCGATGATCCTGGCAAAGGCCGGCGGACCAACCGGCAAACCCATGGCCGCGGCCCCGGCAATTGGCGCGGCGATGGCCAACGCGGCAAATGAAAGCGACCGCAGCCAGCCGCCGATGTCGAGGCTTTCGATAGGCGCATTCTCGATGGTCCATCCGGCCAGCACGCCGGCGACGGCTGCATTCAGCGCCACCGCGCCCCATGCACCGGGACCGATAGCTGCGGCGCCCGCCAGGCGCCGCGCATGATAAGCGGCCGCGAACACCAAACCGGCCAGCACGATGCCGCCGGCGGCTTGCCACGGCCAATGCGGATGGTTCGAGACCGGTTGCCCCCAGACGAATTTTTGCTGGCGCGTTGTGTCGTCGAACAGGCCCCAATGGCCGCCGACCGTGCCCTCCAGCGCGCGCTTCCAGGGCTGGTCGAAGGCTTCGATCACGTTGACGAGGAAACGCTCCCGCTTACCGCGCTCGAGCACATCGGCGATGACGCGCGCCTGATTGGCCGGCGACGGCAGTGCGCCCTCGCGCATGCGGCCCGCGCTCGGCCAACCGACTTCGCCGATCACGACCTCCTTGCTGGGGAAGTTTCCGACCACGCGTTTGCGAATTGCATCGATGTGATCGGCGGCGCCCCGCGCCACGACCGGATCGTCTTCCCAATAGGGCAGGATGTGGATGGTGACGAAGTCCACCGAGGTTGCGAGCTCGCGATAGCGCAGCCAGAACTCCCACACGTCGGCATAGGTCACCGGCGCCTTGACCCTCGACTTCACGCCGCGGATCGTTTCGCCAAGCATGGCCGGCGACACTTCGCCGCGCAGCAACGCCTCGTTGCCGACGATGACGGCGCGCACCACGTCCGGAAACCGGTTCGCCAGAGCAACACCGGTGCTGATCTGATACTGCGTGCGGTCGGTGTGGCTCGACACCCACAGGCCAAGCAGCACTTTCAGACCGTGTCGTTGCGCGATTTCGGGAACCTGGTCGAGGCCGAAATCGACCGAATAGGTGCGAACGCAATCGGTCACCTTCGCCAATTGGGCGAGATCCTCTTCGATCTGGGCGGGCTCGATTTTGGCCGAGAGATCGAGCGGCGTCTGCACGCCGCGGAACGGCGCATAAGAGACGCAATAGAGCTTCTCACCGCGAATAAGCGGCGACGGCGGCATCGGCACCGCGGAGCCGAGCCACCACCATGCGGAAACGATGACCGCGGCCGTCAAAGTGAACAGACTGACAGGTTTATGCATCTTCGAGTCCGGCCGCGGCCGCGCCACGCCGGCTCCGCTGACATGCTGCGACACTTTAATCAAGACCACGTCGGACGCTGGACAACGGCTGCAGGTTTGGCAATCTCAGATGTCACAGGGTTCGCGCGGCATGGGCCGCAAATCGGACCCATTCGGTGTTCAGATAACGCAACACGTCCATCGCAAAACAACAACGACCCAAACTCAACCGGTCCGTCCATGTCCTTTTATGTGCGTCTCAGCCTCGCCCTTCTGATAGCGGCAGGGGCTGCGTTTACCTTCCCGCCCGCGTTCGCCCAGACCGGCGACACCAAGGGCGGCGACAAGCCAGCCGCGGCCCAGCCGGCCGATGCCGCGAAAGATGCCCAGCGCCAGGTCGACGAGTTCGCAGAAGCTACCCGCTTGGTAACCGGGCCGGCCGGCAACCCGGAATGCGTCTGGCTCGGCCGGCGGGTGGTCGGACTGATGTGGCGGGACGACATGGACACCGCCTTCCGCCACCTCGACCTGTACGACCGGTTCGGCTGCCCGGGCCCCCATATCCAGGCGGCTTTCCGCTGTGTCGTGCGCCAGGGCGCCAATATCGATCCGAAAATACCCCAGAGCCTCATCGCCCGGGTGCATTCCTGCTGGCTAAGCCCGACCGCCGCGCAAGCGACCGCAGCGGCACCGCCCGCCGCGGCCCCGGCTTCATCCGGATCGGCCCCGGTGTCGTCATCGGCCCCACCGGCACAAAATTCAGCGTCCGCGCCGGCCGCCGCCGGAACCCCAAACAAGGAAGCGCGTTAGCCGCAGGGGCGCCACGGACGGGCGTCCGTCATCAATTCGCCATAACGTCGAAAGTATAGTGTTATGGCCTCTCACGAGGTAAGCTGCCTCGCAGCTATGGCCCACTCAGGGGACGGGTTGGGTCCGGAAGTTCTAAGCCCCGTTTGGTCGCTTTAATGCGCGTCGTCGTTTTTGTCGGCGTTCTCATCGCTTGCATTCATGCCAGCATGTGGGCTGTTTCGCGGGACATTATCAGTGCTCCCGCCATCAATGGACAGCTTGCCAGCGTCTCCTACACCCCCTTCGACACCCATCCCGACGGTGCCCGGCCATCGAGCCCGGAACAAATTCGCGCCGACCTCAAGGCCATCGCGCCTTACACCCGGATGGTGCGCACCTATTCGTCGACCGGTGGCGCCGAGCTGGTGCCGGAAGTGGCGCGTGAGTTCGGGTTGCGTGTGTCGATGGGCGCCTGGATCGACAAGAACACCGAGCGCAACGGCCGCGAAATGCGCAACGTCATCGATCTTGCGCGCAAGCATCGCAACGTCGACAGCGTCGTGGTCGGCAACGAGACGATCTACCGCGGCGAGCAGACCGTCGACGAACTCATTTCCAAGATCCATCGCGTCAAGCGCGAGACGTCCGTCCCGGTGACCACCGGCGAAATCTGGAGCGCCTGGCTCGATCATCCCGAGCTCGCGTCGGCCGTCGACTTCATCGCCGCCCACGTGCTGCCATACTGGGAGGGCATCCCGGAAACCGCCGCGGTTGACCAGGCGATCCGCATCTACGACATGTTGCGGCAGGCTTATCCCGGCAAGCGCATCGTGATCGCCGAGTTCGGCTGGCCGAGCGCGGGCTACAACCGCCGCGACGCCAATCCCGATCCGCTGGTGCAGGCTCGCGTGCTGCGCAGTTTCGTCGCGCGCGCCGAGTCGCTCGGCATCGACTACAACATCATCGAAGCCTACGACCAGCCGTGGAAGACCTTCGAAGGCGGCGTCGGCCCCTACTGGGGCATGTTCGACACCAAGCGGCAGCCGAAATTCTCCTGGACCGGGCCGATCACCGACCCCGATCATTGGAAGCTCGCCGGCATCGCCGTGCTGATCGGCGTACTGCTGTCGCTGCCGATTCTCTCGCTCGCCGGCGCGACCGCCGGCCAGACCGCGCTGCTCGCGGCCGCCGCCCACATCGTCGGCGCCTGGTTTGCGATCCTGTTTGCCTATTGGAACGGGCATTACTTCGTGACCGGCGCGGCGATCGCCTACGGGCTCGCGCTGCTGCTCCTGATCCCGCTGATCTTCATCGCGCATGAAGCGCATCGAGGAGATCGCCAACATCGCGTTCGGCACGAAGCCGCGCCGCCTGATCGTGGCGCCGCCGCTCGTGCCGGAACTGCCGTTCGTGCCAAAGGTCTCGATCCACATCCCGGCCTACCGCGAGCCGCCGGAGATGATCCGGCAGACCCTCGATGCGGTGGCGCAGCTCGAATATCCGAACTTCGAGTGCATCATCGTCATCAACAACACGCCCGATCCGGCGCTGTGGCGGCCGATCGAGGAGCACTGCATGACGCTCGGCGAGCGTTTCAAGTTCGTGCGCGAGGACAACCTCGACGGCTTCAAGGCGGGCGCGCTGCGCTTGGCGCTGACCCACACCGCGGCCGACGCCGAGATCATCGGCGTGCTCGATGCCGACTATGTGGTGAAGCCGAACTGGCTGAAAGACCTGGTGCCGCTGTTCGCCGATCCCAAGGTCGGCATGATCCAGGCCCCGCAGGACCATCGCGACGGCGCGCGCAGCGCCATGCATCAGGCCATGAACGGCGAATATGCCGGCTTCTTCGACATCGGCATGGTGCAGCGAAACGAAAAGAACGCCATCATCGCCCACGGCACCATGTGCCTCATTCGCCGCTCGGCGCTGGTCGCGGCCGGCAACTGGTCGAGCGACACGATCTGCGAGGACACCGACCTCGGCCTGACCATCCTCGAGCTCGGCTTCACCGCGCATTACACCAACTGCCGTTATGGCTATGGGCTGTTGCCCGACAGCTATCTTGCCTACAAGCGCCAGCGCGATCGCTGGGCCTACGGCGGCTTTCAGATCATGAAGAAGCACTGGCGCCGGTTCCTGCCGGGCCGCAGCCTGCTCAGCCGCGAGCAGAAGCGCGAATTCGCGCTCGGCTGGCTGTCGTGGCTCGGCGCCGAGAGCGTCGGCGTGCTGGTCGCGCTGCTCAACCTCATTTGGGTGCCGTTCGTCGCCATCGTCGGCATCGCCATTCCCGACAAGATCTTGACCATTCCGATCCTCGCCGCCTTCGTGGTGGCGGTGCGCATTTCTTCTGGCTCTACCGGCTGCGGGTTCGGATACCGCGCGGCCAGATGCTGGGCGCGGTGTTCGCCGCCATGGGCCTGCAGTGGACCGTCGCGCGCGCGGTCGGTTTCGGCCTGATCAAGGACGGCCTGCCGTTCATGCGCACCGCCAAGGGCGGCTCCGGCCGCCGCAGCGCCGATTTCCCGGCGTTCTGGGAGGCGGTGATCGGCGGCTTGCTGGTGGCCAGCGCCGTCTTCCTGCATGCGACCAATTGGGACTGCGTGCGCGAGATCGACCTGTTTGCGCTGGCGCTCGCCGTTCAGTCGCTGCCGTTCCTGGCCTCGGTCGCGCTGGCCGTGCTGGAAGGCAGCCGCGTCAACGACTTCGCGTTCTGGCACGGCCTCGAAGGCCGGCTTGGCCAGATGCTGACGCGTCGTCCGGCTGCAACGACGACGCCGGCCCCGATGGTCGCCGCCGTTCCCGCCGACAAGCACGTCGAGCCGGCGCAGTAAATCGTCTCATCCGCGAAGTGATCCGTGCGCCCGTCCTTCGACGGCAAGCGGTCCTTCGGAGACCGATTCCCCTCGGACTGCAGATCGAGCTTGTGGAAGAGGCTTACGCCGCGCAGCGCGGTCTCGACGAGCTTCACCCAATACGACGTGCCGACCGGGATCACCTCGTCGTTGAAGTTGTAGGCCGGGTGATGCAGCCCCGCGCTGTCGCCGTTGCCGATGAAGATGAAGGCGCCGGGCCGGGCCTGCAGCATGAAGGAAAAATCCTCCGCGCCCATCACTGGCGGCACGGTGGTGTCGACGCGCTCCTTGCCGACCACCTGGGACGCCACCTCGGCCGCAAACGACGTCTGCCGCTCGTGGTTCACGGTCACCGGATAGTCGCGCTTGTAGGTCAGCACGGCCTTGGCGCCGTAAAGCTTCGCCGTGCCCTCCACCACCTCGCGGACGCGCCTCTCGACCAGGTCGCGGGTCTCCGGCGTCAGGCTTCGCGCCGTGCCGCGCAGATGTGCGGTCTGCGGAATGATGTTGTCGGCGGTGCCGGCATGGAACTGGGTGATCGAGACCACCGCGGATTCCAGCGGATCGACATTGCGCGACACGATCGTTTGCAGCGCGTTGATGATCGCGGCGCCCACCACCACCGTGTCGATCGAGGTGTGCGGCCGCGCCGCGTGGCCGCCGAGCCCTTCGATATCGATGTAGATGCGGTCCGCCGCCGCCATCATCGGGCCGGACCGGATCGCGAAATCGCCGATCGGGAAGCCGGGATAATTGTGCATCCCGTACACCTCCTCGATCCGGAAGCGGTCCATCATGCCGTCATTGACCATCTCGCGGCCGCCGCCGCCGCCCTCTTCGGCCGGCTGGAAGATCACCACCGCGGTGCCGTCGAAGTTGCGCGTCTCGGCGAGATATTTCGCGGCGCCGAGCAGCATGGCGGTGTGGCCGTCGTGGCCGCAGGCGTGCATCTTGCCGGCGTTCTGCGACTTGTAGGACAGGCCGGTGGCTTCCTCGATCGGCAGCGCGTCCATGTCGGCGCGAAGCCCGATGGTGCGGATGCCGCCGCCCTTCTTGCCGCGGATGACGCCGACCACGCCGGTGCGGCCGATGCCGGTCACGACCTCGTCGCAGCCGAAGCTCTTGAGCTTCTCCGCCACGACGCCGGCGGTGCGGTGCACGTCGAACAGCAGTTCCGGATGGGCGTGGATGTCCTGCCGCCAGGCTTTGATCTCGTCGTGAGAAGTCGGCGACGCGGTTGACGATCGGCATGACACTCTCCTTCGGCGCCAAACGGCGCTCGAATTCACAGATTTCCGGCCCGGATGATCTAGCAAAGCGAACGGGCGGCGCAACGTCAACCGTCCGGATCGCTCGATCGGCCGTTGACGACGGCGGTTTTGGCTTGGAAAGGGCGGTCTCTATGGCCTAGATGTGCGCCCGGGAGCGCGTAGCTCAGCTCGTAGAGCACATGACTTTTAATCTTTGGACGTAGTCAAGAACGCCAATGAAATCAACGGTCCGTGTGGTCGACCTTCCAATTAATAAGAGATTAATCAGACCCACGTTGGTAAAGTGCCCGTAGCTCAGTTGGTAGAGCACTCGACTTTTAATCGAGTTGTCGCGGGTTCGATCCCCGCCGGGCACACCAACACTCCCTCCATCATCGTAAGTGATGCAGCGCAGAACGACGACGTGGCGGATATTTTCCTGGCGGCTCATCGGCGTACCGCAGATGCTTTCCATCCAGGCGTTGAGCGACGAAACCTTGTAGCGCACGGCTCTCGCAAGGATGATTGCGGATTTGCCTGCCCCCGTTCGCCCATCGATGACCAGGACGGAGTGAGCTTCGCACAGATCGTATCGAGAAGACATCCGACCCTGTCCAATTCCCGCCATGGCCGCCGCCTGTCGCGACGTTGAGGCCGCTACCCTCGCCCCTGACGGGTCTCCCCCGATTACCCGAACCACCTTTCCGACGTGCCGTGCCCACTACCCCGGCGGATCGAGCGGGTGCGCGTGTCGATTGCTTCCCCGCTCACGCGGCCTTCCCCAAATGGCAGGAGGGTCGGCTTCCGCATTGGCTCTTTCGAGGCCTGCTCAGGCTTCACTCACGTTACGGCCCACCGGATTGCTCAGCCGCCCAAAGCGACCTTTGTCACGAGGCTCCAGCCCTGCCGGTTACCCGGCCGAGCTGCTCGTCAGCTACCAGATCAATCGACAACTCTCTGGGTGGAATCCTCCTCCACCAGTGATCCGCGCCTTCGGGGCGCACTGCCATTAGATGCCGTCACCAGTACCCGGCGGTCATCTGTTTGTCGTGCGGGGATCCTAGGTTTGGGCGTGCCCGGATTGCTGACCTGAAGCGTGCTGGCTGCCCCATATGCCCCCTTCCCCGGGTGCCTTGCGTAACTCTTCTTCGCGATCCGGGCACACAACGAAAAACGGCTACCGTTAGGAACGGAAGCGCACCTCTGGCTTTGCCCCGATCGCGACCGAACAGACATCGCTGGATGTCCGAAACGTGCCATTAGCCGTCATCGGGCCACCTTCTCTCACCTAGGCGCCTGCGACCAAGATCGACATTACTTGATAGCTAGCTCAACAATGGGCTGCGCTAAAATCCACAACTCAACATCGTGTAGCCGACCATGAGCAAGAGCATCGGGTACTGG
>CAWKOD010000055.1:0-40179 GCA_963850885.1 uncultured Alphaproteobacteria bacterium
CTAACGGAGGTAGCACTAACCTCAGGCAATTGCGCATTTTGTGCGTCGTGACATCCGTACAACCATGACCGAAGCGCCCCACCTTCCCCACCCAAATGGCGGTCGGTAACGGCATCGACATCCGACCAACGCTGCTGCGCGCAATGATCGATCTCTATGTGCAGAAACAGACGCACACCGAACAGGAGGAGCAGCACTTCACCAAACTGGCACTGCGACTGATCGATCTGGTCGACGCCAAGACCCGCACCGCCGTCGCCAACAAGATCGCAGGCTATCCAATGGCGCCCGCTGCCGTGCGCCAACGGCTGTTGAAGGAGCTGATTTCCCTCAAGGCTCCCGACCCGGCCTATACCGAGGCCCGTCCGCTCGCCGGTAACGCTCCGGCGCCGGCCGACGAACTGAGCGAGCTGTTCTTTGCCTCCAGCGCCGAAGAGCGGCGGCTGATCCTGCTCAATTTATCCTACGCGGCGCTGGCGCCGGCCGAGCCGATTGCGCCGGCCATCGCGCGCGAGTCGACCCATCGCCTGGAGGCCGCGGCGCTGGGCCACAACAGCGAGCTGTTCGCCCGCGAGCTCGAGCGCATCTTCGCTATTTCGCGCGCACAGGCGCGCCGGTTGTACGAAGACGAGTTAGGCGAGCCAATCGTGGTGGTGGCCGTGGCCCTCGGCATGCCGACAACCATGCTGCAGAGGATCCTGCTGTGCCTTAATCCGACGATCAGCCAATCGGTGCAGCGGGTTTACGATCTGGCCCTGCTGCACCAAGAGATCGAGCCCGGTGCCGCGCTGCAGTTGGTCGCGATCTGGCAGGCGAGCCACCCGGCGGAAAAATCTCCGGCACCGCAGACCGCCGCCCATCAGCCGCAATACTGGCAGGACGAAAAGAGCGAGCGCCGCGCAGCCCCCTTGCCGGTGACCCGGCCCAAGGTTCCCTGGGACGAGTTCATCCAAACGCGCCAGGCCGAAGGCGCCTAGCGCTGCGCTACGCCACCACCGTATCGAGAAAATTTCGTCCAGCCCGATCCTCGACCTCAACGATCCAGATGTCGGAATCGAACTTGATCTGGCGCGCAAGATAGGCTTCCGCGTCGGCCTCGGTCGCATCTTGCGTCTTCAGGCTCCGGATAAACGCACGATCGGCCGGCCGCGCCTCGTCGAATGCGCTCTGCGGCGCCGGTCCATACACCTCGGCCGTCCCATCAAGCTTCGACACCTTGATGAATACCGCGCCCGCCTCTTCGGCACCGCGCCGGCGCAGCACGGCCTGCACACCCTCGACCTGACAGCGGCGGATATAGGCCGCGACCCATATGCCGGATTTGAGACGCATGATGACCCTGCTGAGGGTCTCTTACCACGACGACGATCCGGTTACTCCAGCGGCCGGCCGGTCAGCGTCGCGAGGTCGCGCACCAATTGGTCGGTGATCTGGCCGGTCACCGGCCGCCGCCGCGCCTTCTCGAAGCGCTCGATGGCGGAGCGGGTCTCGGTGTCGTAGAGCCCGGTGGGCTTCAGCGGACCGTAGCCGAAGTCGGTGAGCGCGCGCTGCACCGCGATGATGCGCCCGCTGGGCGCCAGCAGCGCCGCGATCGGGTCGTTGCGCTGGATCGCGACCGGCTGCGCCTTGATGGCCGAGCGCGCGATCGAGGCGAGCAACAAGTCGTTCGGCTCGGCCGAAGGGCGCAGACCCGCCGCCTGTTCGAAGTCGCGGATCGCCGTATCGGTCTTCGGGCCATAGACACCATCGGCCGCGCCGTCATAGAAGCCGTGCCGCGCCAGCTCGCGCTGAATCTCGGCGACGGTGTCCGAGCGCGGCCGCGTCACGTCGACCTTGGCGTCGGCGGATTTGCGCTGCGCCGACACCGCCGCGGCCGGGCCGGTCAGCGGCACCACCACCGGCACAGGCTTGTTGGCGAAGATCGGCGCCGGGTGCGGCCCCGATTGCATGAACAGCGCATTGACCAGGATCGCGATGGCGGCAAAGCCTGCCACGCCGGCGGCCAGAGAGTCTCGCGGGCGGCGCAACACCGTGCGCAGCACAAAACCCAACAAGACCAACGGCAAGCGCCCCACGGAGCGCCCGCTGAACCCATCGCCATCCACTCGCGCTGTCGCTGCTCGCACCGAACGCCTCACGCTGTTTTCTTGATTAAAGCTTCTGCCGCCTCGACCACATGATCGAATGAAGCGTGCGTCACGTTTGAAGGCTTGGCGTGCCGGAGGCGCCGCCTCACCATTGATTGGCAGGCGCACCGTCACGCGCGTTCCTTCGCCAAGACGACTGACGATATTCACTTCGCCGCCGTGCAGCGCCACCAAGCCCTGCACGATCGAAAGCCCGAGGCCGGTGCCGTCGTGGCGGCGATCATAGGCGCCGCGCGCCTGGAAGAACGGTTGGCCGATGCGCGGCAGATCGTCGTCGCTGATGCCAACGCCGGTGTCCTCGACCACGATCAGGATATCGGCCGCTTCAATTTTGGCGATGACGGTGACGCGCCTTCCGCGATCCGTGAATTTCACCGCGTTGGAAATCAGATTCAGCAGGATCTGCTTGAACGCGCGCTTGTCCGCCGTGATTTCAGGCAGGTCGGCGGCCAGACGCTTCGTCAGGTCGAGCCCGAGCTCGCGCGCCTTGAGCGCCATGATGTCGCAGCAATTGCCAATCACCTGGGCCGGCGCGAACGGCTCCGGCGAAATTTCGAAATCGCCGGTTTCCATCTTCGACATGTCGAGGATGCCGTTGACGACCGCAAGGAGGTGCGTGCCGGAATCGTTGATCAGCTTGGCGTATTCCTGGCGGCGTGCGCCGTCGAGCCGCATCCGTTCCTCGTTCATCAGCATGTCCGAGAAGCCGATGACGGCGTTGAGCGGCGTGCGGAGCTCATGGCTCATGTTGGCGAGGAATTTCACCTTGGAGGCGTTGGCCTGATCGGCCTCGGCGCGCGCGTGGTCGAGCGCCTGCTCATGCACCTTGCGCTCGGTGACGTCGCGCATCACCGCGACCACCTCGGGCTCGCCGATCTCGCTGCTGGCGCAATCGAGCCGCCGGCAGCGCATCTCGACCCAGATGAACTGCGACGTAGGCTGAAATTTTTCGGCCGCTCCGCCGTCGTGCACCGGTAAATCGCGCCGCACCCGGAATTCCACGGAACGCGCCTCACCTAAGCTGGCGGCATCGGCGAGCGCGGTCAGGTAGGCCGGCCGGTCGGCGACATGCACGCGATCGAACAGATGATGGCCGTGCAGCTCGCTCACCTTGGTGCTGAACAGGGTTTCCGCCGCGGGCGAGACGAACAGCACCGCACCGTTCTTGCCATGCCGGGTGATGACGTCGGTCATGTTGCGTGCCAGAAGCCGGTAGCGATCCTCCTCGGCGTAGAGGAGCCAGAAGCTCGTCCGCGCGAGCGACTCGGCGCCGAGGGCGAGCCCGGTGGCATAGAGCGCCGCCGAGATGATGCCGAGCGCGGCGAGCGTGCCCACCCCCGACCCATCGGCCGGCGGCAGCATGGCCTGGGTGCCCAGGAAGTGAAGGAGGCCCGCCGCCACGAGCGCGAAGGTCGACGCCAGCGCGACGACGCGGCGCGATGCCGAGAGCGCCGCCTCGAGCGGCACCACCACGAGCCAGATCGCGGCGAAAGAGGCGATGCCGCCGGTTTCGGCGGCGACCGCAGTGACCAGCCCAGTCAGCGCCAGCGACGAGATCACGTGGGCGCTTTCATATTGCCCGGTGCGCGACAGGTAATAGGCCGTAAGGATCGGCAGCACCAGCCAGGCGAACACCAGCACTTCCAGCGCGCTCGGCACGCCGCGCATGGCGATATAGATCGGAAACGCCGCGAGCGCGACGACGCTGCCCAGCAGCCGCGGCGCGATGAAGGCGCGATGGCGCGACGCGGTCAGCGCGTCGTTCAGCGCCGACGGATGCACCAGCGTATCGACATAGTCGCGGATCGGCTTGAGGAGGCCCACGTTGTCAACGCACGCCCGTCTTTTGCGGACGCGCTCCCTTGTTTGTTGCTGGATCGTGTCAGGCGACGCTTAAACGAGTGCTAAGGCCGCCGCACACAACGCCTCGTCACGCCGTCGCCGGCCGTGGTCATGGTGAACAGCGAGTTGAAGCGCGCCGCTGAAGCGGTATCGCCCCGTTATGGGACGGCGAGAACCGCGGAAAATCTGAGGTTTCCACCGTCAATGAATTCCTAAGCAAACGATTCAAATTTGCCGACAATTCCCGCTTCATTCGCTTTGAATGAGCGCAAAAACGCGAACAGCCTCTTCAACCCCGCCTGTTAGCGTGTGTCCTGCGGCGAAATCACAACAGCCGCCCTACGGCGCCTTCAGGCGGCGCCGGAAGGAATTGAACAGGGATACGGGTGCCGTCATGTTCTTTTTGCTGCGTGTTGCGTTCTGGCTCACCATCGTGCTGGCGTTGCTGCCATCGGGCGGGGCGCAGCAAAGCGCGCAAGCCAGCGCGCAAACCAAGGTCGGGCCCACCGAAGCGGTGGTCGCCGCGGGCGCTGCGGTTTCCGACATGGGCAGCTTCTGCGAGCGCCAGCCGGACGCTTGCGTCGTCGGTGCGCAAGCCGCGGTTGCGATCGGCCAGCGAGCGCAGGCCGGCGCCAAGATGGTCTACGAATTCTTCAACGATCATGCCTCGCACGGCACCGAGACCGGCTCGGTGAGCAAATCCAAAGTGGCGTCCAATGCAGGACCCAAACTTGCGGCGGCAGTTCGCACGATCCCCGCCTCCCCGGGCTCGCAGAACACACTGAAGGACGGCGACCTCGATGCCGCTTGGCAGGGCCCGGTACCGGTCCGCACGGAGCAGGTTCCGCTGCCGCGCAAGGCGCCCCACCGCAGGGCTTGATTTTCTTCCGGATTTCCGTCCGGTTTCTTGGCCGTTTTTCTTCGACCCGCGCGGCCGGCCACCCTATATAGGGGCATGGAACAGCCGTCGGTCGCCGAGATCATTGAGAATTTCGAGCTGATGGAGGAGTGGGACGACCGCTACCGCTATCTGATCGAGCTCGGCCGCGCGCTACCGCCGCTCCCGGAAGCCGCCCGCAACGACGCCAACAAGGTGCGGGGCTGCGCCAGCCAGGTGTGGCTTTCAACGTCCGTCAAGCCGAATGGCAGTGACGGTCCGGTGCTGGCCTTCGACGGCGACAGCGACGCCCATATCGTACGCGGACTGATCGCGATCCTGTTCGCGCTGTACTCCGGCAAAGGCGCGCAAGCACATCCTCTCCACGGACGCCGTCGACTTGTTCGAAAAGCTCGGGTTGCGTGAACACCTCACCCCGCAACGCTCGAACGGCTTCCGCTCCATGGTCGACCGCATCCGCCGCGACGCCAACGCGGCGCTCGCGACGGCGAACTGATCACGCTCGCGACCGTATGGCCTAACGGCGGCGGCGGCGCTGCTGACCGAGTCCCATCTGCTTGGCAAGCTGCGAGCGGGCGGCGGCATAATTCGGCGCCACCATCGGATAGTCGGCAGGCAGACCCCATTTCTCCCGGTACTGCTCAGGCGTCATGTTGTACTGCGTGCGCAGATGGCGCTTGAGCGACTTGAACTTCTTGCCGTCCTCCAGACAGATGATGAAGTCGGGGTTGATCGACTTTTTGACCGGCACCGCCGGCTTGAGCGGCTCGGTGGATGCCTGCGGCTCCCCACTCGACACCCGCTGCAGCGCAGTATGCACCTGGCTGATCAGCGCCGGAATATCGGCCGAAGCCACCGTGTTGTTGCTGACATAGGCCGAGACGATCTCAGCCGTCAGTCCAATGTAATTGGCGGTGTCGATCGCGTCGCCCATGACAAAGCTGCCCCTATGCTTGGTTGATCTTGGCGAAGGCATCGCCGGATCGAATCGAACGCATAATTCCTAGAAATTATAGAATGTCTCTAATCCCGCGCAAGTACAGACCAACACAAATCGCGCCAAACCTGTCGCGAATAGTTCACATGGCAAGATTCGGAAGAAGTAGGTCTAGAATTCGTCAGTCGCGCTCGATGCGTAGTTCACAAACGACAACGCCGGCTCCTTGCGGAGCCGGCGTTGTATTTCGGATCGACGTGGTCAGCCTTGCTTTTCGAGGTGCGCGCGCAACGCGTCGACGGAGGCGAATTTCACCATGCCTTGCGGCAATTGGGCTTCGATCGAGCCGTCGGCATAGAGCGTGTAGGGCATGCCGTCGATGACTCCGGATTTAAGGATCGCGGGTCCCCGTTCTGCGGCCGGCTTGCGCGGCATTTCGGGCATGCGCCTCTCGGTGGCCGGCCGCGTCTCGCGCGGCCGTGCCGGAACCGGCGGCAGCGGCATGTCGATTGCCGACTCGCGCTTGATCTCGACCTTGGGTTCATTCTGAATCGGTGCGGCGCCGCGATCCGGCCACACCAGATCGAACCGTTCCTTTTCCTTCGGCGGCTCGACCTGAGGCGTGGCGCGCGGCATCGGCTGCTCGGACCGCGGTGCGAGGCGCGGCTCCAGCGAATCGCTATCGCGGCTCGGCGACCAGACCTTGGGCTCGAGCGCGGGCTCAACCGCGGGCGGCATCGCCGGCCGTTGCGGCGGACGCGGCGACAGCGGCGCTTCGTCGGTCAGTTCGACCATCGGCGGTTCGAGCGCGGCGGGCGGCACCGGGGCAGATGGCATGGCTGTCGTCATGGGCTTGGATTTGGCACGCAGCCAATCCAGCGGACCGGGTGCCGGTTCGGTGGCCGTGGCCGGAAAGCGGGGCTCCGGCGCACGCGGTTCGGGCGCGCGGGGCGGCTCTGCGATCTGCGGTTCGGGGATCGAGGGCTGGATCGCGGCCGGCGCCGGCATCACGCGGGGGGACGCCGGTGGGACCGCTTCGGTCAATTCGACTGCGCTAGGCGCACGCGCCAGCACCTTGCCCCTGAGCACCTCGGCGATCCGCCGCAACTGGCCAAGGATAAGCGCAAGTCCGATCAGGATCAGGCCGCTCGCGACCGCGATCGTGCCCGAAATGATGAGCGTGTTGCCCAGGCTGAAGGCATTGATTGGAATACCAAATCCGATCGTTACCAAGCCTATGGCGGCGGCGATGAGGCCGACGGCCAATAAAACGAGAGTCATCGGGTTTCCGTCCCCTTACCAATACGCGGGCGGCAGCCACATTGGTTACCAAAGTGTGGCGGCCTTCCGGGTCGTCCGCAAGAACCTGCCTTGGTATAGCCTTAGCAAATCTACGATTGATTAACGCTGTTTGGACCGCCACCCCGGCATGCCATTGACACCGACGATTGCACGGTCTTGGCCTAAAAACCGGAAACCACCGCCCTGATGGCCCCGTGGGCGTTGCCCTCGCCTGCACCGCGGCCTAATTAAGGAACTTCCGCTGCCGGGTGCCCGTTGCACCTGAGTTCATTGCATCCCAGCCGTTTGTATCCGCAGGAGAAGTCCGATGCCGTTCGAGCTGCCTAACTTGCCGTATGCCCATGACGCGCTTGCCCCCCACATGTCGAAGGAGACCCTGGAATACCACCACGACAAGCATCACCAGGCCTACGTCACCAACGGCAACAACCTGCTCAAGGGCACCGAGTGGGAGAACAAATCTCTTGAGGACGTGGTCAAAGGCTCGTTCGGCAAGAACGCCGGCCTCTTCAACAACGCTGCCCAGCACTACAACCACCTGCACTTCTGGAAGTGGATGAAGCCGCAGGGCGGCGGCGACAAGATTCCGGGCGCGCTCAAGGCCAAGATCGACAGCGATCTCGGCGGCGTGGCCAAGGCCAAAGAGGACTTTATCCAGGCCGGCGTCACCCAGTTCGGCTCCGGCTGGAGCTGGATCGCGGAGAAGGACGGCAAGCTCGTCATCACCAAGACGGCGAACGGCGAGAACCCGCTGGTGCACGGCGGCAAACCGATTCTGGGCTGCGATGTCTGGGAACATTCCTATTACATCGACCACCGCAACGCGCGACCGGCCTATCTCAAGTCGTTCTGGGAAAACCTGATCAACTGGGACTACGTCAACGAGATGTTCCAGGCTGCCAGCAAGTAATTCCGCAACACCACATCAAACGAAGCGGGGCCGCGAGGCCCCGCTTTGCATTTCCGGCCGTGGCGAATTGTCACCAGGATCGGACACCGATGGCTGTCATTGTTGCGCGTCCCTGATTTAAATCACTCATGAACGCATCCACGCCTGCAACCGCCTTGCCAAGCCGCTGGTTCGACCGGCTTGCTATGGCTGCTCTTGCGCTGTTGGCTCTTTTCGCCGCGCTCACCTTCCGCGACTACGGGCTCGGCTGGGACGACTACACCCACGCGCAGTATGGCGATCTCCTGTTGTCGCTGTATTCGTCGGGCTTTCACGACACCCGCGCGCTGTCGTTCGTCAATCTCTACCTTTACGGTGGCGGCTTCGACATGGCGGCGGCGCTGATCGCCAAGATGCTGCCGCTCGATCTGTTCGAGACAAGGCGGCTGCTTGGCGCCGCCGTCGGCATCGCCGGCATCGCCATCACTTGGCGGATCGGCCGCAGGATCGGCGGGCCGCTCGCCGGATTCCTCTCGCTCGCGCTGCTCGCGGCCTGTCCGCTCTACTACGGACACATGTTCATCAACCCGAAGGACGCTCCGTTCGCAGTGGCGATGGCGCTGTTCCTGCTGGGTCTCGTGCGCCTGCTTGACCAATATCCGCGGCCGTGCCCCACCACTCTTTTCATCATCGGGGCGGGCTTCGGTCTCTCGATCGGCTCGCGCATCATGGCGGGCTTTGGCATGATCGAAGCGATCGGCGCGCTGACGCTCCTTTTTGCGATCGAGGCCCGCGTCGACGGCGCCCGCGTGGCGGCCCACCACCTCGGCCGTCTCCTTCTCGCCCTCATCCCGAGTGCCATCCTCGCCTATGCGATCATGGCACTGATCTGGCCGTGGAGCGTGGTCAATCCGCTCAATCCGCTCGCGGCCATCGAGATATTCTCACATTTCTTCGAGAAACCCTGGCGGGAATTGTTCGACGGCATGCTGATCGAGCCACCGGACATGCCGCCCAGCTATGTGCCGATGCTGCTCGGGCTGAAACTCCCGGAAATCTTTCTGCTGCTGGGAGCGGCGGGCCTGCTTGGCGCGTTCGCCACCGCGTTCCGCCCCGGCATTTCGCCGTGGCTCCGCGCCATGACCTTTGCCGTGGCGCTGGCCGCCATCCTGCCCATCGCCACGACGATCATCGCCCGCCCGGCGATGTACAACGGCATCCGGCACTTCGTGTTTGTGCTGCCGCCGCTCGCCATCGCGGGCGGGCTGGCGGGTGCATGGATCGCAAATTGGATGGTGAGTTCCAGCTTTCGCTTCCGCTGTCCGGTGCCTGCCGTGCTCGCGGTCATCTTTGCAGCCGGCGTGGCGCTGCCGGTGATCGGCATGGCGCGGCTGCATCCCTACGAATATGCGTCCTTCAATCACGTCGCCGGCGGGGTGCGCGGCGCGCAGTCGCGCTTCATGCTCGATTACTGGGGACTGGCCTTCAAACAGGCGGCTCAGCAACTCCGCGCGACCCTCGCCGCACGCGGCGAAACGCTGCCCGCCGGCCGCAAATGGAAGATCGCGGTGTGCGGCCCGCATCCCCCAGCACAGATCGCGCTTGGCGACCAATTCGAGCCGACCTGGGATCCGAAAGGCGCCGACTTCGCCCTGACGCTCGGCGTTTTTTACTGCGCCAGACTCGATGCGCCGCTGATTGCCGACATCATGCGCGATGGTGTCAGCTTCGCGCGCGCCTACGATATTCGCGGCCGCACGATTTCGAATCTATTCACGCGGCCGCCGGTGAAGCCGGATTAGCTTCCCGTTCTGCGTCCTAGCGCTTCATCAGGCATTCGTTGTAGCGCGCGAAGTCGTAGAGCCTGGGCTCATCCAGCAATAGGAAGCCGTACGGCCGCAGCACCTGCTCGTGCTCTGGCGAACGCGATCGCTCCCCACAGGATTCAATTCGGTCGGGAAAGAAGAAATCGGCGTAGGCTGCGAGTTGGGAAAATTTCTGCAACTGCCCGACTTTATCGTCCACGCAAGTCGTGAGCACGAGATTTTGCGCCATTGGGATAGGGACCGCGTTGGGCGGCCGATCCCTCTCGGTCTCCGCGATGCAATAAGCAACCAGCACCGCCCTGTTGTACGCAAGCATCTTCAGCCGCTTCTGAAACAACTCGATCTTGCTGGCCGGCGCTGCCGATCCCAGCACTTGGCGCGCCACCCCAGCCAAATGGAATTCGTATTCGGCACGGATGCGAGGCTCCATGGCTGCATAAACGCGCTGCACCGCATCGTCCTGGGTGCGGTCTTGGGCGCACGCCTGACTTGCGGCAGCAAGCAGAAGCAAAAACACCAACGCCCGTGACATCCGCGGAGCCATTCCTCAAGAACCGTGCGCAAAGGCCCAATAAAGCTCCCGCGCCTTATGATAAAGCGGGCCGGGCTGCAATGCGCGCTCGCCGATGCGGGTGACCGGCAGCACCTTCGAGGCATTGCCGGTGGCGAAGATCTCGTCAGCGCCTTCGAAGTCGGCATAGCGCAGCACGGCTTCGACCACCGAAATACCGTCCTCACGCATCAGTTTGATGATCCGCTGGCGGGTGATGCCGTTGAGGAAGGTGCCGTTCGGCACCGGCGTGAACACCACGCCGTCTTTGCCCATGAACACATTGGAGTTGGCAAGCTCGGCGACGTTGCCCAGCATGTCGCAAACCAGGCAATTGTCGAAGCCGCGCGATTTCGCCTCGAACATGGCGCGAGCGTTGTTCGGATAAAGGCAGCCCGCCTTGGCATCGACCGGCGCGCATTCGATGGTCGGGCGCTTGAACGGAGACAGCGTAACCGAGAAGCCATCGGGCTTGCGCATCGGCGCGTCATAGAGCGTCAGCGCAAAACGCGTCAACTCCGGGTCGCCTGGCAGCGCCATCGGCCCGGCCCGCTCCGCCCAATACATCGGCCGGACGTAGAGAGTCGTCTCGGCGGGAAACTTCTTCATGCCCTCGCGTGTCAGCCGGATCCATTCGTCCACGGCAACGATCGGCTTGAGAAACATCGTCTTGGCCGAGGCGTTGACGCGGGCGCAGTGCAGGTCGAGATCCGGCGCCGTTCCCTCGAAGATGCGCGCGCCGTCGAACACCGAGGAGCCCAGCCAGATCGCATGGGTGCGCGCACCCCAGAGCGGTACATTGCCCTCGCGCCATTCGCCGTCGAAGAAAGTCCAGGTCTGCGACCAGTCCGCCATCACTCGCTCCAGAATGCTACTTTAAAGCAGAATAAACCGGCGGATGGTGGCCGGGTGATGAAAATTACTGATTGGAGCCATTCGATGCCATACGTGTTCGACGCCTATGGTACGTTGTTTGATTTTCACGCCGCCGTCAGCCGCCATCACGCGGCGGCGGGGCCCGATGCCGCGCTGTTCTCGGTACTCTGGCGGCAGAAGCAAATCGAATACACCTGGACCCATACGCTCGCTGGTCGCTACGTCGAATTCTGGACGTTGACCCAGCGGGCGTTGGATTATTGCTTCGAACGGTTTCCGTCGGTCGACCGGCAGCTGCGCGCTCGACTGCTCGACGCTTATCTCAAGCTCGACGCCTACCCCGAAGCCCTCAAAGTGCTGCGCGCATTGAAGGCGCGTGGTGAGCGCACCGCCATCCTGACCAATGGCTCGCCGGCCATGGTCGGAGCGGCGGTCGAGGCGGCGGGCCTCAAGGCCGAACTCGACGCCGTGCTCTCGGTCGATACCGTGAAGATGTTCAAGCCGCGCCCGGAGGTCTATGCGCTGGTCACCCGGGAATTCTCCTGCCAACCCGCAGACGTGACGTTCATCTCCTCAAACCGCTGGGACGCCTTCGGCGCCACCGCATTCGGCTTCCGCACCATCTGGATCAACCGCGCCAAGGCGCCGGACGAATACCCCGATTTTCCCCCGGCGGCAGTGGTGTCCGACCTCACGGGATTGCTATCGTAGGGCCTCATCAATCCGGCATTCAATCGAGAAATTCATGCCTGCTCAGTCCGAGACGTTGGTCGACGTACCGATGTTCCGCTCGCTGCCGCGCGCTACCGTCAAGGCGCTCGACGCCCGCTGCGACTGGCGGCGGGTCGCGGCAAAGGAATGGGTGATCGACTATCAAGACGACGGCATCGATGTCTTTTTCGTCGTCGCGGGATCGGTGCGGGTTCTGATCTACGCAAGATCGGGACGCGAGGTGATCCTTGCCGACCATAAAGCGGGGGGATTTTTCGGCGAAATGGCTCCGATCGACGGCCATCCCCGTTCCGCCAGCGTGCTGGCGGTCACCGATGCCGTGTTCGCCACCATGCCGGGCGCCGTGTTTCTGGAAGCACTGCACGATCATCCTGAAGTATCGATGTACGTGCTCAAGCTGCTGGCGACGCGAGTGCGCGAGCTGGACAACCGGGTTCTGGAATATTCGACGCTCGATGTGCGGCACCGCGTCTCCTGCGAGCTGCTGCGGCTCGCGCGGCCCGACCCCAATGGTTCACGCCGGGGCGTTCTTTCGCCGGCACCGACCCAAGCCGAAATCGCGGCTCGCGTGAGCACAACCCGCGAAGCGGTGGTGCGTGAAATGAAGCTGCTCGAACGCGAGGGCTATCTGCAGCGCCAGCGCGACGGGCTTGTCCTCGTCGATATGCCCGGACCGGTGCAACGACTCGAAACAGAAGATTGAGCGTGGGCCGACGCGCCGGCAGGTTCCTGAAGGGGCCTAGTTCGGGAAGTCGCCCTTACAGGACTTCGCCGGCCGGTTCGACCACTCGTCCCACCAGAAGCCGCATTTCGAACAGCCGCCGACCATCAGCCCGAAGGCGATGACGCTTGCTACAATGGTCAGCCTTTTGAACACGCGAAGCCTCATGTTGCGTTGCGACTATAGGGCATTGAACCAAGGCTAGAGAACGGCAAAACCGTTGACGAGCCGTTTAGGCGGGGACCATGCTGCCGCCAACCGGCGAATAAAGATAGAACCGGCCGGTGACGCGGGGGAAGACATCATGAAACGAACCATGAAGCGATGGGGGACGGCAGCCGCTGCGGCCGGGCTTGCGTTCATGCTGGCAACCGGCGGAGCGAGCGCCGCCGAGATCACACTGCTTTGCTCGAACGCGCTGAAATCGGTGATTGAGGAGCTCGGGCCGGGATTCGAGAAGGCGTCCGGCCATCAGCTCAAGGTCGAATACGGCTCGACTGGCCCGTTGAAGGCCGCAATCGAGAAGGGCCGGGCGTTCGACGTCGTCATCCTCGGCGTCGAGGCCACCGACGACCTCATCAAGCGCGGCTTGCTTGCGGCAGGCTCTCGCGCCGACATCGCCCGGTCGGGCATGGGCGTCGCGATCCGCAAGGGTGCAGCCAAGCCGGACCTCGCCACGACGCAGGCCTTTAAGCAGGCGCTGCTCAACGCGCAGACCATCGCCTACAGCGATGGCGGGCTGAGCGGCACCTATTTGAAGGGCTTGCTGGAGCGGCTTGGAATTGCCGAACAGCTCAAATCCAAGATCAGGTTCGGCCGCGGCGGCGAGATGGTTGGTGAAGGCAAGGCCGAGATCGGGCTCACCCAGGTCAGCGAAATCCTGTCCGAGCCCGGCGCCGAACTCGCCGGCCCGCTGCCGGCAGACATTCAGCAGTACACGATATTCCCAGCGGCCATCGGGGCCGCCGCCGCGCATGCCGAAGCGGGCCAGGCGCTGCTCAAGTTCCTGAGGTCGCCGGAAGCGGCCAAGGTCCTGAAGGCGAAGGGGCTGGAGCCGGCAGGCGCATGATCCCGAAAAGTGGGAACCGGTTTTCGGATAAGATCATGCGCGAACCAGGCTCCTCAAGCTGAGAGCGCGTCCAGAATCCGCGCCCAGCTCCGGATGCCCTTGTGGAATGAGATCAGGTCGAATTTTTCATTGGGCGAATGCACCCGGTCGTCGTCGAGCGCAAAGCCCACCATCAGCGAGTCCATACCGAGCACGCTCTTGAAATCGCCGACGATCGGGATCGAGCCGCCGGCGCCCATCATGATGGTCTTCTTGCCCCATTCGGCCTGAAGCGCCGCCCGCGCCTTGTCGAGCGAGGGATTGTCGAACGGCAGTTGGATGGCGGGAGAGTCGGCAAAGTTGGCGAATTCGACCGTGCAGTCGACCGGCAACCGCGCCTTCACGAAGGCGCGGAACGCCTCGCGCACCTTCTTCGGGTCCTGTTGTCCCACCAGGCGGAACGAGACCTTGCCGAGCGCCTTGCCAGGGATGACGGTCTTCGCCCCCTCCCCGGTGTAGCCGCCAATGACGCCGTTGATCTCGGCGGTCGGCCGGGTCGCGATCTGCTCGATCAGCATACGGTCCTTCTCGCCGGCGGGGGCTTTTAGACCCACTTGGCCGAGGAATGTCTCCGCCGTCAGGTTAAGACCCTTAAGGTCGGCTTTGACGTCCGCCGGCAGTTCCGGGACGCCGTCGTAGAAGCCCGGAATGGTCACGCGGCCGTTGTCGTCGTGCATCGCAGCAAGAATTTTGCTGAGCACCCGCAACGGGTTCTGCGCCGCGCCGCCGAACAGACCGGAATGCAGGTCGCGGTCGGCGCAGGTGAGCCGGATCTCCTCGTAAACCAGTCCGCGCAGCGACGTGGTGATGGCGGGCGTCTTCTGATCCCACATGCTGGTGTCGCAGATGAGCGCGAGGTCGAGCTTGAACTCGTCCGCATTGTCGCGGACGAAACCAAACAGGTTCTTCGAGCCACACTCTTCCTCGCCCTCGATCATCATGGTGATCGGCAGCGGCAGCCCGCCGGTCACCGCCTTGTAGGCGCGGCAGGCTTCGACGAAAGTCATAGCCTGCCCCTTATCGTCGCAGGCGCCGCGGGCAATAATTATTTTTCGGCCGTCGGGCAGCGTCTCCATCCGCGGCTCGAACGGCGGATGGGTCCACTCGTTGAGCGGGTCGACCGGCTGTACGTCGTAGTGACCATAGAAGAGGACGCGCGGCTTGCCATTGGCTTTTCCGTTGCCGGATTTCCCGACCACGATCGGGTGGCCTGCCGTCGCGCGCACCTCGGCGGCGAAGCCGATGCTGTTCAGATCAGCGGCGACGAATTCAGCCGCGGCGCGACAGGAATCCTTGTAGGCCGGATCGGTCGAGACCGATTGGATGCGCAACAGCGCGAACAGGCGATCGAGGCTTGCATCGAGATCGGCATCGATCCGCTTCAGCACCGCATCAAGTTGGCTCATGACAGGAAAAAACTTCGCGGAAAAAGCTTGGCTGGCTCACTCATAGCAGAACTGGCGGGCACTTCGGCAAGCCCCAGAAGCCCGCACCATCTCGTTGGCTGAATTGAGGAAATTCGTCCGTTTCGCTGGCCATCAGCGATTAAAAATGCCCGTCTCATGGACGTTTTTGGAAGGACGACCGGCTGTCCCGGTGGCTGCTTTCCGATGCCGCGACGTTCGGCAGCGCTGCTTCGATAAGCACGCTCGCTGTTAAAACGGCAGCGCGGATCGATTCATGGTTCCGGTGTCGGGCGCGCCGAAAACTTTTTCATCGTCAAGCCCGGCTGTGCTCGGCGATTGTTCACGAACGGTGCACAAAACAAGTTTCGATTCAGAAATTTTGAACCGGCGCACCAAATTTTCTATCTCGATGCGGTTGCCTACACGATTGCAATTTCCACGATCCGACCCGGAGAATAATTCGCCGCGCAACCACGCGCTCCAGCGCTTGCATTCCTTCAATTCCAATGAAGTTCGCGTTGTGACCTTCGCGCAACGCCAGGGAAATGATTCTTTGTGATGACCGTCACAGCAACGAACGAGCGTCACACAGCCATTGTGTTCCTGCGTCGTAGTGTTAATGATTAGGTCAATCCGCCGATGAGTGCGGCTGAGGGCGTGGGGCCATGGACGAACTTCTCGATCGTCTTGTCGCCAAGGTCGGCATCGACCGGGGTGTGGCCGAGAAAGCAGTTGGAATCATTCTGGCTTTCCTTCTCAAGGAAGGTCCTTCCGACAAAGTTCAAGCGCTCATCAACCAGATGCCCGGCGCGGAGGCCGTCATGCAGGCGGCCGCGAGCGAGGGGGGATTTGGCATGGGTGGCATCATGGGCGTCGGCACCAAGCTGATGGCCGCCGGCCTCGGCATGGATCAGATGCAAGGCGTAACCCGTGAGATCATCGCCTACGCGCGCGAGAAAGCGGGCGAAGACACCGTCGGCGAGATCGTCGGATCGATCCCCGGCCTCGGCCAATTCGTTTGATGGGCTTTGAGCGATGACCTATCCCGTCAGCGAAATTTCAGGCATCGGGCCGGACGTCGCCGACCGGCTCAAGCTGGCCGGCATCCGGACCACGACCCGGCTGCTCGATCTGGCGAAAGGGCCGAAGGAGCGAAAGCGCCTGGCCGAAAAGACCGGCCTCGACGAAAAGCGCATCCTGAGCTGGGCCAACACCGCCGACCGGATGCGGATCAAGGGCGTCGGCGCGGACTACGCCGGGCTGCTGCAGGCCGCGGGCGTCGATACGGTCAAGGAACTGAAGTACCGCAACCCTGCCAGGCTCGCCCGCGCCATGGCGGACGCCAATTCCAAGCGCAAGCTTGCCCGCGTGCTGCCCTCCGACCGCGCCGTCGAACGCTGGATCGACCAGGCCAAGCGACTGCAGCTCAAGATCACCTACTGAGCCTCCCTACACCGTTTCTATCCAATGCTTGACAGTGCGGCCCGCCGCGCGCAAAGCGACCCGCCATGACGATGACGGGGGCGACAGATTCGCCTGGCGATGACGGCCCGATCGGGGAGCCGATTGGCGCCCCGGGTGTCCGTCTGCCCAATATTCTCAGCCTACTGCTGGCCAAGAACCGCCCCATCATCATGGGTGTCCTCAACATTACCCCGGACTCCTTCTCCGACGGCGGCCAGTTCATCGAGCCCGAAGTCGCTTTCAAGCATGCCAGGCAGATGATCGAGGAAGGCGCCGATATCATCGACATCGGTGCCGAATCGACCCGTCCCTATGGCGGCGCGAAACCGGTGACGCTCGAGGAGGAATTGGCGCGGCTGCAGCCTGTGCTCCCGGCCGTGGTACAGATGGGTGTGCCTGTCTCGATCGACACCCTGAAGCCGGAGGTCGCCTATTGGGCGCTCGGCCTGGGCGTGCGCATCGTCAACGACGTCTGGGGCCTGCAACGCGACCCCAACATGGCCCGCGTGGTCGGCCAGCATGGCGTGCCGGTCGTCATCATGCACAACCGCTACAAGGCCGAGCCCACCATCAGCATCGTGTCCGACATCAACGCATTCTTCGATTATTCTCTCGGCATCGCGGAAAAGGCCGGCATTTCGCGTGACGCGATCGTGCTCGATCCCGGGATCGGCTTCGGCAAAACGCCGGAACAGAGCATGGAGGCGATTGCCAAACTTGGAAAACTCCAGCACTTCGGCCTGCCGATCCTGGTCGGCGCCTCGCGCAAGCGCTTCATCCATTCGGTGTCGCCGTCGGAGCCGATGAACCGGATCGGCGGCTCGATCGCGGCCCATGTGGTGGCCTATATGAACGGCGCCTCGATCATCCGGACCCACGACGTGGCCGAGACCATCCAGGCGTTGCGCGTTGCCGCCGCCCTTCGGAACAACCCATGACCGATCAGGTGTTCGTGAGTGGGCTGGCGCTGCACGCCTATCATGGCGTAATGCAGCACGAGGCCAAGGTCGGCCAGACCTTCAAGCTCGATCTCGTGCTCGATCTCGATCTCACGCAGGCCTCCCGCTCCGATAAGCTCGCCGACACCGTCGGCTACGACCAGGTGGTCGATGCTCGCGAGCAAGGCGTTCTGCGCCAAGCGCTACCGGCTGGTGGAAGCCGCCGCCGGCGCCGTCGCCGATGCCGTGCTCGACCGCTTCAGACAGGTCTCGGCGATCCGCGTCACCATCCACAAGCCGCACGCCCCGATCGCCGCCACTTTCGAAGACGTCGGCGTCGCGATCTTCCGCAAGCGTCATGGCTGAGGCGCTGATCGCGCTCGGCGGCAACGTCGGAAATGTCCGCGACACCCTCGATCGCGCCATCGCGGCGTTCTGCGACGGCGCGGCGGTCCGGCTGTTGGCGCGCTCCTCCGACTACCGGACCCCACCCGTGGGCGTCACCGACCAGCCGCCGTTCATCAATTGCGCCATCGTCGCGGCCACGGAGCTGCCGCCGCCCGCCCTCCTCGCCCGCGCGCAATCGGTCGAAGCGCAATTCGGCCGCAACCGCTCGCAGGAGCAGCACTGGGGCCCGCGCACGCTCGACATCGACCTGATCGCCTATGACGACCTGGCGATGAACACATCGGAACTGACGCTGCCGCATCCCCGGGCGCTGGAGCGCGCCTTCGTGCTGCTGCCGCTGGCTGACCTCGTGCCCGAGCGGCGCATCTCAGGCGTGCGCATCAAGAACGCACTCGCGCGCGTCGATCAGACCGGCATCGAAAAACTGCCGCCCCGGTGACGGGGCCGGCGAGCCCCTGTAGGCTCTGCCGACAAACGATGCTTCCCGCCGCAGTGGAATGACCTTTCATGAAATTCGCTCACTTCTCCCATGTCTGGGGCAAGCCCAACATGACCGCGCATCAGCGCTACGAGCAGCTCTGGCGCGAACTGGAGCTCTGCGACGAGCTCGGCTTCGACTACAGCTTCTGCGTCGAGCATCATTTCCGCCCCGACGAAAGCTGGATGTCGTCGCCCGCGCTCTACGCGGTCGCCGGCGGCGCGCGAACCAAGCGCCTTCGCGTCGGCGCGATGGGCTTCGTCGTGCCGCTGCATAATCCGCTCCGCCTCGCCGAAGAGATCGCCATCGTCGATCAGATGCTGGGCGGGCGTTTCGAGTGCGGCCTCGTTCCCGGCATCAGCCCCGGCTATTTCACGCCGTTCGGCATCGACTACAACTTCCGCAAATCGCCGACCTTCGAGTTCGTGCATTACCTGCGCGCCGCCTATGGCGACAAGCAGCCGTTCGCCTTCCACGGCGACAACCACAACACCGACAGCGCGCTGCTTGCGGTCCAGCCGGTGCAGAAGCCGCATCCGCCGCTCTGGATGATGAGCCGCGATCCGCCGACCTTGGAGTTCTGCGCCAAGGAGGGCGTCAACACCGGCTACTTCATCAGCTTCCCGCGCCACGAGGCCGGACCGCGCTATCAGAAATTCCTCGCCGAATGGAACGCGGCCGGTCATCCCCGCAAGCCCAACATCGCCTACAGCACCGTGGTCTATGTCGACGAGACCGACCAGAAGGCGCTCGACACCGCGCTGTTTCGCGCCAGCCGCGCCTACGAGGGCCTGCTGCCCCTCGCCGGGCCCGGCGAGACCTTCGAGGACCGGCTTAAGAAGCAGAAGGCCCGCTTCGAGGCGCGCGGCGAGCATGGCGCCGCCAAGATCATGTCGAGCATCTTCAACCAGGACTACATCATGGAGAACGAGCTGGTGTTCGTCGGCTCGGTCGAGACCGTGACGAAGAAGCTCCGCAAGGCGGCCGAGATCGGCTTCTTCAACACCTTCATGGGCGAGTTCAACTTCGCCGATCTGCCGGAGGCCGACCTGATGCGCTCGATCCGGCTGTTCGGCGAGAAGGTGATGCCGGCGCTGCGCGATTACGAGCCGTTCTGAGGCCCGGCGAAAGGCGTGGTTCTTGCTTTGACCCTGACGGGGCCGCATTGGCGCTGCCCGCCGGACCATGGCATTTTGGGTCAATGACGGACGACCTGCCGCTCGCCGCCGAATTTCCGCCCGCAAGCCGCGAGGACTGGCTGAAGCTTGTGCGGACGGCGCTCAAGGACCGGCCGTTGGAACGGCTGACCGCCAAGACCTACGACGGCATCCCGATCGAGCCGCTGTATGCGCGGGCAGCCAACGCCCGCCCGATCGCCGGGCGCCGCGGCCCCTGGGCGGTGCAGGCGCGCGTCGATCATCCGGATCCAGCAGTCGCCAACGCCGAGGCGTTGCATGAGCTGGCGAACGGCGCGACCGGGCTGACGCTCGTCTTCGCCGGCTCGATCGGGGCCTATGGCTATGGCCTGCCAGGCGACGCCAAATCGGTCGCGCGCATCCTTGAAGGCGTGCACCTCGACGCCATCGCGATCGAATTGCAGACCGCGGAGCCGACCCGAGACGCCGCCGATCACGTCGCCGCACTGGTGAAGAGCCGCGGCCACGCGCCCGGCAGCGGTCAACATCCGCTTCGGCCACGACGCCATCGGCGCGCACAGCCTGACCGGAACGCTTCCCATTCCCTACCGCGATCTGATGCCGCGCTTCGCCGAGCATGTCGGCTCGCTGGCCAAGCAGGGATTCAAGAGCCCGCTCACCGCTGCCGATGGCCGCATCATCCACAACGCCGGCGGCTCGGAAGCGCAGGAGCTCGCCTACGTTGTCGCGGTCGCGGTCGCTTATCTGCGTGCGCTCGAAGACGCCGGCACGGCGCTCGACGCAGCGCGCGGCATGATCGAGTTTCGCCTCTCCGCCGACGCCGACCAGTTCCTGACCATCGCCAAGTTCCGCGCGCTTCGGGCGCTGTGGGCGCGGGTCGAGCAGGCCTGCGGCCTGACACCGAAGCCTGTGTTCGTTTCCGCCGAGACCGCCTGGCGCATGATGACCAAGCGCGATCCGTGGGTGAACATGCTGCGCACCACCATCGCCGCATTCTCCGCCGGCGTCGGCGGCGCCGACGCGCTGACCGTGCTGCCGTTCACATCCGCCATCGGTCTGCCCGACCGCTTTGCCCGCCGCGTCGCGCGGAACGCAGAGCTTCTGCTGCTCGAGGAATCCAACGTCGCCAAGGTCGCCGACCCGACCGCCGGCTCCGGCGGCATCGAGGATTTGACCGACAAGCTCAGCCGCGCCGCTTGGACGCTGTTCCAGGAGATCGAGGCGGCCGGCGGCGCACCCGCGGCGCTGGAGAGCGGATTCATCCAGGAGAAGGTCGGCAAAGTCCGCGCCGCGCACGAGGCCGCGACCGCGCAGCGCAAGGATGCGCTCACCGGCACCACCGATTTCCCGAACCTCGCCGAGGCGCCCGTGCAGGTGCTCGACCTGAAGCCTGTTCCGCTGGGCACGCCGGTCGCCAACATCACATACCCGGCGCTTGCAGCCGATCCGCCTCGCCGAGCCGTTCGAGCGCCTGCGCGACGCCTCCGACCGGATGCTGGCCAAGACCGGCGCGCGGCCGAAGGTTTTCCTCGCCACCCTCGGCACCATCGCCGAGTTCACCGCGCGCGCGTCGCTTCGCCAAGACATTCTTCGAAGCGGGCGGCATCGAGGCGCCACCAATGACGGCTTTGCCAGCCGCGATGCGATGGTCGCAGCCTTCAAGGCGTCGGGCGCGAAACTCGCCTGCCTCTGCTCATCCGACGCGGTCTATGCGCGGCAGGCCGCCGACGCCGCCAAGGCGCTGGCCCACGCTCGGCGCGACGCATATCTATCTGGCAGGACGGCCGAAGGACGCCGATACGCTCAAGGCGGCCGGCGTCGGAACATTCATCTTCGCGGGCGGCGACGCACTGGCGACGTTGAAGGCCGCCCATGATATTCTGGCCGTGGAGTCGAAACGATGAGCCGCATTCCGGACTTCGCCACGATCGATTTCGCCCCACCGGCAGCGACCGCGCCCGGCGGCAGCGCTGAATCCTGGTTGACGCCCGAAGGCATTGCAGTGAAACCGGCCTACGGCCCGGACGATCTGAATGGCCTCGCCGGTCTCGACAGCTTCCCCGGTATCGCGCCGTACCTGCGCGGCCCCTACCCGACCATGTATGTCACCCAGCCGTGGACGATCCGGCAATACGCCGGCTTCTCCACCGCCGAAGACTCCAACGCCTTCTACCGCCGCAACCTCGCCGCCGGGCAGAAGGGCCTCTCGATCGCCTTCGATCTCGCCACCCACCGCGGCTATGACAGCGACCACCCGCGCGTCGCCGGCGACGTCGGCATGGCCGGTGTCGCCATCGATTCCATCTACGACATGCGGACGCTGTTCTCCGGCATTCCGCTCGACCAGATGACCGTGTCGATGACCATGAACGGCGCCGTGCTGCCGATCATGGCGCTCTACATTGTCGCCGCCGAGGAACAGGGCGTGCCGCCGGAAAAACTTGGCGGCACCATCCAGAACGACATCCTCAAAGAATTCATGGTGCGCAACACCTACATCTATCCGCCGGTGCCTTCGCTTCGCATCATCTCCGACATCTTCGCCTACACCTCGGCGAACATGCCGAAGTTCAACTCGATCTCGATCTCCGGCTATCACATGCAGGAGGCCGGCGCGACGCAGGACCTGGAGCTGGCCTACACGCTCGCCGACGGCGTCGAATACGTCCGCGCCGGCGTGAAAGCGGGCCTCGACATCGACCGATTTGCGCCGCGGCTGTCGTTCTTCTGGGCGATCGGCATGAACTTCTTCATGGAGGTGGCGAAGCTTCGCGCCGCGCGGCTCCTTTGGGCCAAGCTCATGAAGGAGTTCAACCCGAAGGACCCACGCTCGCTGTCGCTCCGCGCCCATTCGCAGACGTCGGGCTGGTCGCTGGCCGCGCAGGACGTGTTCAACAACGTCGCCCGCACCTGCATCGAAGCAATGGCGGCGACCCAGGGCCACACTCAGTCGCTGCACACCAACGCGCTCGACGAGGCGCTGGCGCTGCCGACCGACTTCTCCGCCCGCATCGCCCGCAACACCCAGATCGTGCTGCAGCAGGAAAGCGGTACCACCCGCATCGCCGATCCGTGGGGCGGCTCGTTCTATGTCGAGCGGCTGACCCAGGAGCTGGCGCAAAAGGCCTGGGGTCATATCCAGGAGGTCGAGGAGCTCGGCGGCATGGCCAAGGCCATCGAGGCCGGCATCCCCAAATTGCGGATCGAGGAGGCCTCGGCCAAGACCCAGGCCCGCATCGACGCCGGCCAGCAGTCGGTGATCGGCGTCAACAAGTACCGCCCGGAGAACGAAGCGCAGATCGAGGTGCGCAGCGTCGACAACTCCGCGGTGCGGCAGCTTCAGCTCGACAAGCTCGCCCGCTTGAAGCGCGAGCGCGATCCCGCGCAGCTTGCCGCTGCGCTGGAGTCGCTGACGCGGGCTGCCGACGGCGGCAACGGCAATCTGCTGGCGCTCGCGGTCGACGCCGCCCGCGCCAAGGCCACCGTGGGCGAAATCTCGGCGGCGCTGGAGAAGGTGTGGGGCCGCCACCGCGCCGAGATCAAATCGATTTCCGGCGTGTTCAAGCGGGAGGTGGGCATGACAGACGGCGTGGCGCGCGTGCAGAAGCGGGTCGCGGCGTTCGAAGAGAGCGAAGGCCGCCGGCCGCGCATCCTGGTCGCCAAGATCGGCCAGGACGGCCACGACCGCGGCCAGAAGGTGATCGCCTCGGCCTTCGCCGACCTCGGCTTCGACGTCGACATCGGACCGCTGTTTGCGACGCCCGCCGAGGCTGCGCGCCAGGCCATCGAGAACGACGTGCACATTCTCGGCGTGTCGTCGCTCGCCGCCGCGCATCTGACTTTGGTGCCGGAGCTCAAGGCTGAACTGGCCAAGCAGGGCCGGGACGACATCATGATCGTGGTCGGCGGCGTGGTGCCGCCGCAGGACTACGACGCGCTGATGAAGGCCGGCGCCGAGGCGATCTTCCCGCCCGGCACGGTGATCGCCGACGCCGCCGAGAAGCTGCTGATCACGCTGCACAAGCGGCTGGAGCATTCGAGCAAAGCTGCGGAATAGCGGAATAAACGTGCCGCCGTTTCGCGTCTAAAAACTCCGCGATCATATTGGGGGCACATCATGATACTTCCGCGGAGACAGTTCCTGCATCTCGTGGCGGGCGTCGCCGCGCTGCCGGCGACGTCGCGCTTGGCTCAGGCGCAATCCTATCCGGCGCGGCCAGTGCGTTTGACTGTGCAGACGCCGGCCGGCGGCTCGCCGGACATCATCGCCCGGGTGATCAGTCAATGGTTGTCGGAGCGGCTCGGCCAGCAATTCGTCGTCGACAACCGGCCGGGCGCCAGCGGCAACATCGGCACCGAGACGGTCGTGCGCGCGCCGGCGGACGGCTACTCGCTGCTCTTTGCCATGTCGGCGAACGCCATCAACGCGACGCTGTTCGACAATCTGCGTTTCAGTTTCGTGCGCGACACCGCCCCGGTGGCGCTCGTTGGCCGCATTCCGCTGGTCATGGAGGTGCATCCATCGATTCCGGCGAAAACGATTCCGGAGTTCATCGCCTACGCCAAGGCCAATCCCGGCAAGATCAACATGGCGTCGGCCGGCAATGCGACGCCGCTCCACGTCGCCGGAGAGCTGTTCCAGATGATGGCCGGCGTCCGACTGGTCCATGTGCCCTACCGCGGCGAGGCGGTGGCGATGCCCGATCTGCTCAGCGGGCAGGTGCACGTCATGTTCGGCGTCGTGCCGTCGTCGCTTGGATACATCAGGGAGGGCAAGCTGCGCGCGCTGGCGGTGACCACGGCAAAGCGCCTGGAGGTTCTGCCGGACGTCCCCGCCATGGAGGAATTCCTGCCGGGCTACGAGGCCAGCGGCTGGTACGGCATCGCCGCTCCCAAAGCCACGCCTGCCGAGATCGTCGAGAAGCTCAACCAGGAGATCAATGGCGCTTTTGCCGATCCCAAGATGAAGGAGCGCCTCGCCGACCTGGGATGTCTGGTGTTCGCAGGTTCGCCGGCCGATTTCGGAACGTTCATCGCCGGCGAAACCGAGAAGTGGGCCAAGGTGATCCGGACGGCTGGCATCAAGGCCGAGTAAACGAGCCGACGAATAGGCACACCGGCACACTGTGCTATCCTGCCGCCCGTATTCGGGGCGCGTCATGACATATCCACGCCGTGCATTTTTGCGATTGGCCGCAGGTGCAGTTGCGCTACCTGCCCTTCTGCGCAACGCCCGGGCGCAGACCTACCCGGCGAAACCGGTGCGCATCGTCGTCGGCTTCGTGTCCGGGAGCGCCACCGACATCATACGCGGCTCATGGGCCAATGGCTGGCGGAACGACTCGGCCAGCCATTCATCGTCGAAAATCGCGGCGGCGCTGGCGGCAGCATCGCCACCGAGACGGTGGTGCGCGCGCCGGCAGATGGCTACACGCTCCTGGCTTGCGGTTCCTGGGACGCCACCAATACGTCGCTCTATGACAAGCTCAGCTACAATTTCAGCCGCGATATCGCACCGATTGCCAGCATCGGCGCGGGCCGAATGTCCTGGTGGTGCACCCATCCTTCCCGGCAAAGACAGTCCGGATTCATTGCCTACGCCAAGGCCAATCCGGGCAAGATCACGTACGCGTCTGCCGGCATCGGCACCGTGGCCCACATGGCCGGTGAGCTTTTCGATGATGGCCGGCGTCAACATGGTTCATGTGCCCTACCGGGGCCTCGCGCCGGCGGTGACTGATCTGCTCGGCGGTCAAGTGCACACAATCTTCTCCACCATGCCGCCCGCGATTTCGAAACATCAGGGCTGGCAAGCTGCGCGCGCTGGCCGTGACCTCGACGACGCGTTCGGAGGCCCTGCCGGACCTGCCGACCAGCGGATGTCCTGCCCGGCTACGAGGCGACCTGCTGACGGTATCAGCGCTCCCAAGAAACACGCCGGCCGACATCGTCGACAGGCTGAACAAGGAAATCAACGCTGGCCTCGCCGATCCGGCGATGAAGGCAGGCTGGCCGAACTCGGCAACGACCCAGTGCGCAAGGACGCCCGCCGACTTCGGCAAGCTGCTCGGCGACGAGACCGAGAAATGGGGCAAGGTGATCCGGGCGGCCAACATCAAGTCGAACAGGCGGCGTTGTACACCGCGCGTTAGTTGATCGCCATGCCGGTGGCGAGGATCATCTTGCGCCACGTCTCGATCGAATTGGTGAGGAACGGCGCGGTGCCGGTAAGCGACATGGCGTGCGGCTCATAGCCGAGCGAGCGCAGCCGCTCGTTGACGGCGGGCTTGCCGACGGCGGCATTCACCGCGCTGTTGATCTTCAGGCAGATGTCGTCCGGCGTTGCGGCGGGCGCCAGGATGCCGATCCAGCCGTTGATTTCGAGGCCAGGGAAACCCGCTTCACGCAGCATCGGCACGTCGGGAAACGCCGCCGAGCGCTTGCTGCCGCTCACCGCCAGCACGCGCAATGCGCCCTGTCGCACCTGCGGCACCAGTTCGGCGATCGGCGCCGCGATGATATCGACGTGATTGCCAAGGAGCGCGTTGAGCGCCGGCGCGCCGCTCTGGAACGGCACCGCCGTCGCTTCGGTCTTCGCCATCACCTTGAGCACATATTCGGCGATGATGCGCGACGACGAGCCGCCGAAGCCGAAGCTTGGCGGCTTGTCCTTGGCCGCGCGCTACGAAGTCCTCCAGCGTCCGCGCCGGATTGGCGGCGTTGACCGCGAGCCCCTGGCTGTCGAGCGCGGCGATCGCGACCGGGCGGAGATCCGCGGTGGCATAGCCGGGATTGCGATAGATGGTCTGGTTGATGGCGTAGCTGTTGCCGGTGAAGAGCAAGGTGGCGCCATCGGGCGCGGCGGAGGCCACCGCCTTCGCCGCGATGTTGGAGCCGGCGCCGGGCCGGTTCTCGATCACCATCTGGAAGCCGGCGTTGTCGTTGAGCTCCTGCGCCACCACGCGGGCGAGCACATCGACGCCGCCGCCCGGCGCGAAGCCGACGATCATGGTGATCTTCCGGCTCGGCGTGTCGCCCGCCTGCGCCAACGCCGCCGCGGGAACGAGCAAGGTCAACAGCGTAGCGATAACGGCGCGGCGAATTCGCATGACGCCCCCGGCGCTGAAATCAGCCCGCCGCCAGCGCGTCGCGGAAGGCCTTGCGCACATGCGGGCCGTGCAGGCGGCCGTAGTCGCGCTCCTGCGCGCCGCTGGAGACGATCTTGAGGCAGGTGAACACCGGGCCCTGCTCGGCCAGGATCGCGCCGACCTGCTGCTCGAAGATTCTTCAGATCGGAGAACTCGTGGACGCTCTTGTAGCCGGCCGAGCGCGCCATGCCGGCAAAGCTGACGCTGCCGCGTCCCGGGATCGGATGGCCGCCGTTGGCCTCATAGGTGCCGTTCTCGCAGACGAAGTGAAAAAGATTTTTCGGCGCGGCTTCCGCGGTGCTGACGAGCGTGCCGAGGTTCATCAGCAGGCTGCCGTCGCCGTCGAGCACGATCACCCTTTTGTCGGGGCGGCCGAGGGCGAGGCCCAGCGCATGCGACGAGGCAAGCCCCATCGCGCCGTGGGACAGATAGTTCAGCGGGTTCGGCCGGATATCGAGCCAGTCGAACGCGCTCGAATAGACCGGCAGCACGATGTCGGCGTCGGTGACATGGCGTGCGATCGCAGCCAGGGTTTTCTTGCGGTCCATCATGTTGGGGTCTGTCCAATCAGGAGAACGACGGGCTTTGAGTCTGCGAACGCCTTGTCGATGGCGGGACGGATTTTCGCCACGTCCGGGTCTTCCTCGATGTTGTGATAGACGATGCCCATCGCATCGAGGATCGGCTCGACGATACGCACACCGTAGCTCTTGGATTGCCGCGGCGGCACGCCGGCTTCTTTTTGCAGGAGGCCGACCATCATGCAGATCGGCAGATTGTACTCGACCGCGTTGCCGCGGATGGCGTTGATGGAGTCGAGCAGGCCGGTCTGCTGGATCAGCAGCAGCCCGCGCTTGCCGGTGAACGACAGGCCGGCGCAGATGCCGACGCCCTCGTCCTCCTTGCAGACGCGGATGAACCGCGGATCGGTCAGCTTGGCGAGCGGCCGCAGCAGGCCTTCGCTGGTGGTGATATCGGGCACCGAAATGACGAACTGGATCCCGCTCGCCTTGATTTCGCGGATAATGCTTTGGCCGGACAGGCCCGCCACCGTCCGGCCCGCCGCTTCACTCACTGACATTCCCAACTCCCGGCAATTTCCCGGGCAAATGCTAGCACAGGCAAAACGACGGGCGCGAGGCCGTCTTGGCGCTCAGTTCGCCGTCCGTCGTCACCGCACCCGGTTGCCACTGATCTGCAGGTTGGCGTAACGCGCCGGCTCCTGGCTCAGATCGCCGGTCACCGCCTTGGCGTGATCCATGCCGACGATCGCGCCGCGCGAGGCGCCCGAAATCAGATTGCCAGTGATCACCGCCGTGCCCGCCCCGTTGACGACCGAGACCGCGACGCCGAGCGGCGAATTGCGCACCACATTGCCGGTCACCGAAACGTCGCGCATGTAGGCGCCCCAGCCGACCATGATGCCCGCGACGGGCGCGTTCTCGATCACGTTGCCGGTGACCGAGGCGTCGGCCTCGATCGCGATACCGACGCCGCCGGCGTCGTCCGGCGCGGTGCCGGCCGGACGCTTGGCTTTGAGATTGCGGATCAGGTTGCCCTGCACCACCGCGAGCCGGCCGCCTTCATTGAAATTGCAGGTCACGATGCCGAGCGCGGCGCCGTCGATCGTGTTGTTGGCGATGATGGCGCCCTCGAAGCCGAACTCCGAATAGATCGCGACCTCGCCAAGGTCGGTCGCGGTGTTGCCGGTGATCTGGATGTTGGAGGCGGCATTGCCGCGCACCGCCGAATAAGCGGCGCGGCTGATGCGGTTGCCGCGCACGATGACATTGCCGGCGCGGAAGACGTTGATGGCGTTGCCGTACTGGCCGGAGCCGCCGGCGACGTTGTTGATATCCTCGATGCGGTTGTCGACGACGAGCGTGCCGTCGTCGCCCTTCTTCGAGCGGTGCACCAGAATGCCGCCGTTGCCGGCGCCGCGCACGATGTTGTTCTGGATCGTCAGGCCGCGCGCATCGAGCGAATAGATGGCGACGTCCGCGGTCTTGGCGATGGTGGTATCGGACACCGTGCCTTGAACCTCGAACAGACGGATACCGCTGCGGCCCGAGCCCGTGACCTCGCAATCCACGATGCGAAGGTCGCTGCACTGCTCAAAGACCACAAGAGCGCTGTTCTCCGGCAGCGGCCGGCCACCGCCCTCGATGGTGAGGCCCGCGAGCGTAATGTGATCGCCGCCGCGCGCCGAAATCAGTGCGGAGCCGCCGGAGAAGATGAGCCGCGTCGCGCCGCGCACCCCGATCAGTTGCGTGCCGCTCGGCAGCGACAGACCGCCGACGCGGTAATCGCCGGGGCCGAGCATCAGCGGCACGCGGGCGCTCGCGGTCTTGTCGATCGCCGATTGCAGCATGTTGCTCTGGTCGGCGCCGCCGCCGGCGCGCACGCCGAGCTGCGTCGCGTCGACGCCAAACGAGGAAAGCGGCGCCGCACCGGCCGGAGTGGCCAAACTTGCGACCGGCACGGCGCCAGTGAGCGCGGAGACGACGAGAAGACGACGGCGATCGATTTTCATGTCCGGCTCCGATTGAGAACTCGGAGCAGACAGTTCAAGTCTCGGGCCAGGAAAAGCGTGCCGTGATGGCACAGATCAGGCCGATCAGGGCAGCGTTAACGCTGTCGGTGTCTCGCAATGGGAAGGGGTGCGCGCGTCAGTGCGGCGCCAGCGTATCGATATCGACCTGTTCAGCAGGCTCGGCTGACGCCTCAGCGTCCGCAGACTGGGGAGCGCTCGAACGCATCACCGGCGTCTGCACTCGGCGGAGCATTCTTTTTGAGGTCTTTGAGAAATTCGACGCCGATCTGGTTTTCGGTCCGCCACGCCACCCGGCAGCGCCGGCGGGCGGCGCCATCGGAGCTCAGCGCCAGGATGAATTCATCGGGCACGCTGTCCGGTTCGGCAACCGCCAGTAGCGCGCCCTCCTGGGACGCGTCGCACAACGTGCATTCGATCGCCGGCGAGCCATCGCCGAGATCGATGAAGGCCGGATAAGAGATTGATCTGCGGAAATTCTTGCGCTTTTCAGCGGACGACATCAGTGGCTCGGTCATCGAAAATGCGAGGCGGCGGGCTCAATCCCACGGACCCTAAATGTAAATTCTTTAGCATTTGTGAAAACGGAACTTGGTTTCAAGCAGCCTAGATCCTGAGCAGTCCTGCGATTTCTTCGACCGCGAGTGTGGCTGACAGCCGGCCTTCGGCGACCGCCGCTTCGATCGCCGGCAGCCGCGCGCGGACATGGGAATCCGACTTCAACCGCGCGAACACGCGCTCGTTCAGCATCGACCACATCCATTTGACCTGTTGCTCGCGCCGGAGCGCGGCGTGCTCGCCGGTCTTCTCCATGCGTTCGCGATGCGCAGTCACCTGCCCCCACAATTCGGCGATGCCGGTCCCGGTCAGCGCCGAATAGGTGATGACCGGCGGCGACCAGTTCGCCGACTTCGGATTGAGGATGTGCAGCGCGGCGCGGTACTCGGCTGCGGCCGTGGTGGCGCGCTTGAGGTTGTCGCCATCGGCCTTGTTGACCGCGATCATGTCGGCGAGCTCGACGAGGCCCTTCTTGATGCCCTGCAGCTCGTCGCCGGCGCCGGGCAGCATCAGCGCGAGGAAGAAGTCGGTCATGTCGGCAACCGCGGTTTCCGACTGCCCGATGCCGACGGTTTCAACCAGCACGACGTCGAAGCCCGCGGCCTCGCACAACAGCATGGTCTCGCGGGTCTTCGCCGCGACGCCGCCGAGCGTGCCGGACGACGGCGATGGCCGCACGAAGGCGTTGTCGTCGATCGCAAGCCGCGCCATCCGCGTCTTGTCGCCGAGGATCGAGCCGCCAGTGCGGGTCGATGACGGATCGACGGCGAGCACCGCCACCTTGTGCCCCTGCCCGGTCAGATGGGTGCCGAGCGTATCGATGGTGAGCGACTTGCCGACACCGGGCGCGCCGGTGATGCCGACGCGGATGGCGTTTCCGGTTTGCGGCAGCAGCTCCTGGACGAGTTGGTGCGCCTTGTTCTGGTGGTCGGCGCGCTTGCTCTCGATCAATGTGATGGCGCGCGCCAGCATGGCGCGGTCACCGTCGCGGACGCGGCGGGCGAGAGTGGCGATGTCGGGGGTGGAGGCCACGGCGCGATGTCCTTCCAACCCGGGATAGCCCAAATGCGCCGCCGCCGGAAGCCGTTTGTCCGGTTATGCCGTGCTGAAAAGGAAAAGCCCCGGTGGAATGCCGGGGCTTTTCCTTTAATCACGCGCGAACGCTAGTGCCGCAACTGACGCGGCGGCGTGGGCATCGTCGCGGTCGAACCCATGGAGCCGCCCGACCCGGTCGTCTCGACCGCCGGGCTGTTCATCGCAGTCTGGGTGTCGCCACCGGTATAAGCGGCCGCGAGGATCATGCCGCCAACCAGGAGCAGGATGACCGCGACGGCGGCCCACTGCACGCGGCTGTCGTAATCACTCATCTCGTGACGCACGAAGTTGGGATCATTTCGGAAGTCACTCATAAGGATCTCCTTCTGACAAACCTCCTGAACTGCCCTATAAAACCGGCTGCTGCCGCATTTCGTTCCGCCTGCGATATGCGTTACAAATCAATGACCTATGCGCTAGCCAAGGGCGGGCTGGCGCGGCGCCGCATGGCCGCTAGATTGCGCGTCAGTTTGAGAGGGCGGACATGACCGGGACGTTGCGCGGCGCCGACATCGTTGCCCGATCGCTGAAGCGCCTCGGCTGCCATCGCGTATTCACGCTGTCCGGCAACCACATCATGTCGATCTTCGACGCGGCGCTCGACGCCGATCTCGATCTCGTCCATGTCCGCCACGAGGCCGCGGCCGTCCACATGGCCGACGCCCACGGCCGCCTGACCGGCGAAGCCGGCATCGCGCTCGTCACCGGCGGCCCCGGCCACGCCAACGCCGTCGGCGCCCTCTTCACCGCGCTCGGCGCGGAATCGCCGATGGTGCTCTTGTCCGGCCATGCCGCCACCTGGGAGCTTGGCCGTGGCGGCTTCCAGGAATTGCGCCAGGCCGACATGGCCGCGCCGGTCACCAAGGCGTCGTGGACGTCAAGCGCGACCGAGACGCTCGGCCGCGACATCGGCGAGGCGATCCGCATCGCCACCTCGGGGCGGCCCGGGCCGGTGCACTTGAGCCTGCCGTCCGATCTGCTCGATGCACGGGTCGAAAGCAACGCCGTGGTCTGGCCGAACTGGCAAGCGCTGCGGCCCGCGGTGCTGCCGGATGCGACGGCGGACAGGATTCTCGCCGCCATCGCGGAGGCCGCCCGTCCCGTCATCATTGCCGGCCCGCAGATGTCGACCGTGAACGGCCGTGCCCTGCTCGGAAGGCTCGAAGCCGCAACCGGCGCGCCCGCGGTCATCATGGAGAGCCCGCGCGGGCTCGCCGACGCCACGCTCGGCGCCTTCCCCGAGCTCATCAAACGCGCCGATCTGATCGTGCTGCTCGGCAAGGCGCTCGACTTCACGACAAAGTGGGCAACCGGCGCAGCCTTCGATCCCGGCGTTCGGATCATTGCCGTCGATCCGGACGGCGCGATGGTGGAGCGCGCTAAAAAGGAAACAGGCGAACGCCTGCTGGCCGGCTGCGTCGCCGATACCACCAGCGCCGGCGAGACGCTGCTGGCGCGCGCGGCGAAGACTTCAACGCCAAAGCCGGACTGGCACAAGGAAGCGCGCACGGCGCTCGACAACCGGCCGGCGGAATGGCGCAGCATCGTCTCGCAGACCTCGGGCCGGCTGCATCCGGCCGAAGTGTTCCGGGCACTGCGCCCCTTCGTCGAGCGCGATCCCGACACGGTGCTCATTTGCGACGGCGGCGAATTCGCCCAATGGGGCCAGAGCATGCTTCCGGTGCGCCGCCGGCTCATCAACAGCGTCACCGGCTCGATCGGCAGCGCACTGTCGTTTGCGCTCGCGGCGCGGATGGTCGAAACAAAAGCGCCGGTGTTTGCGGTGCTGGGCGACGGCACCATCGGCTTCCACATTTCGGAATTCGAAACCGCGGTGCGGCGCGGGCTGCCGTTCGTCGCGGTGCTCGGCAACGATGCACGCTGGAACGCCGAAAGCGAGATCCAGCGCCGCGACTACGGCGCCAACCGTATGCACGGCTGCGAGCTTCTGCCCGCGCGCTACGACCTTGTCGTCGCGGCGCTCGGCGGCCACGGCGAGCATGTCGAACGCGCCGATCGACCTGCCCGGCGCGATCGAGCGCGCGCTGGCAAGCGGGCTGCCATCCTGCATCAACGTGATGATCGAGAGCATCGCCGCGCCGGCGATCCGGCTCAGCCCATAAGCGTTTCGGTCGGCCGGACCGCGCCGACCGCGATGCCGTTCCAGTTGCGCAGCGTAACTCTGGCGAACGGCTCCAGCCCATCGAAGTCGGTGATCGATCGGGCCATTCGCAACAGCGTCGCCGCCATCATCACCTCGGCGGCACGGCCGGCGCCATCGTCGCATTTCACCGCGATGCCGAGCCCCTGCTCCGGCAGCGCCGCGCAATAGACACCCTCCGCGCCGGTCTTCACGAAGATGCGCGCGCCAAACCGCTCCATGATCTGCGTGCAGAACCGACCGGTGCCGGCAACGTGCCAGGGATGCGCCGCGCAGGCATCGCGAAGCCGCGCCGCGGCCCTGGCGCGATCGGACGTCAGCCCCACGCCGGTGCCGAAGCGGGCGAAGCCGCGCGCCAGGCTCACCAGCGGCAGCGCCCAGGTCGGCGCCGAGCAGCCATCGATGGCGCAGTCGTCCTGCGCCAGCGGCACGCCGGTCAGGCTTTCGATGGTGTGCCGAACCAAGCGCTGCACCGGATGCGACGGCTCGGTGTAGTGCGCGCGGTCGGCGCCGGTGGCGCAAGCGACGCAGAGAAAGCCCGCGTGCTTGCCCGAGCAATTGTTGTGGACCGCGCCCGCCGTACCACCGCCACGCGCCAGCGCCTGCGCCGACGGTTGGTGAATTGGCCAGTGCGCGCCGCATTTGAGCGCGGAGGAGTCGAGCCCCGCGGCCGAAAGCATGCGCGTTGCTGTCGCCACATGATCGGGCTCGCCGGAATGCGAGGCGCAGGCCAGCGCCAGCTCCTCGGGGCCAAGGCCGTAGAGGTCAGCAGCACCGCTTTCCACCAGCGGGAGCGCCTGCAACGCCTTCACCGCCGAGCGCGGATAGATCGGGGTCTCGACGTCGCCAAGCGCCAGCACTGGCCTGCCGCCGGCATCGACCACGGCGACGGCGCCGGTGTGCCGGCTTTCGACCAGCGTCCCGCGCAGGACCTCGACCAGAATGGGATTACTCATTGGTAATGTCGGGGAATCGCTCTTGCCACGTTTCAGTCGCGAACCACTTATAATCAAACTGTCATGGATACGCCCGCCGACCCACTCTCGCCGCACCACGCCGGAAGACCATCGTGCTATCGCTCCTCGCCCTGTTCCTGCTGCCGATCGCGGCCCGCGCCGCGATTTTCGCCTATGAAGGCGGCCCGACCAGCTGGCGGAACGCCGATTGGTCCTCGACCGGCAGCCTGCCGGATCCGGGCGCGGATTCGCAGGCGCGCGTGCTGATCATGTCCGGCCGCACCGGCGGCTGGAAGGGCGTGTTTTCCGTGCACTCCTGGGTCGTGCTCAAGCCCGAGAACGCCCGGAGCTGGCGGCGCTACGACGTGGTCGGCTGGGGCAATCCGGTGCGGATCAACGGCTGGGCGCCGGACGGGCTGTGGTTCGGCAACAAGCCGCAGGTGGTGCTGGACCTTCGCGGCGCCGACGCCGACCAACGCAATCCCGAAGATCGAGGCCGCGATCAAGAGCTACAACTACGCCAATGCGGGCGACTATCGGATCTGGCCCGGGCCGAACAGCAACACCTTCGTCGCCACGGTGCTGCGCGCGATCCCGGAGGCCGAAACGATCCTGCCGGCGAACGCGGTCGGCCGCGACTTCCGCCCGCTGCCCTATGTCGGCCTGACCGACAGCCGCACCGGCATCGAGGCGAGCCTGTGGGGCGTCGTCGGCATCAAAGTCGGCTGGGTCGAAGGCGTGGAGATGAATTTCCTCGGCCTCGTCGCCGGCCTCGACCTGCGCAATCCCGGTGTGAAGCTGCCGGGCTTCGGCCGCATCGGCTTGCCGCAGCAGACCGCGACCGCCGCGCCGGCGCGTTAGCTAAGCGACCCGCAGCAGCATCAGTCCGCAGACGATCATCAGCGCCGCGACGATGCGCGCCGGGCGCAGCGGTTCCTTCAAAATGACCACCGCGATCAGCGCGCCGAACAGCACGCTGGTCTCGCGGAGCGCCGCGACGATGGCGATCGGCGCCACTGTCATCGCCCAGATCGCGATACTGTAGGAGACGACGGCGAGCGCGCCGCCGCCGAGCCCGATCCTCCAGAACGGCACCATTTGTTTAAGGACCGGCGTGCCGCGCCGGATAAGCGCATAAGCCACCACCACCGGCGCGATGCCGACGAACAGCACCGTCGAATAGGCCGCGGCTTTTCCCGGCCCAGCCGCCCGCGCGCCGATGCCATCGACCACCGAATAGGCGCAGACCGTCACCGCGGTGAACAGGGCAAAGCCGACCGCGACGCGGTCGAGCTTGGCGAGATCGCGCCCGCCGCGCAACGACAGCAGCAGCACGCCGAGTGCAAGCATCACGATGCCGCCCCAGCCATACAGTCCGAGGCGCTCGCCGACGAAGATCGTCGTCATGGTCGCCGTCATCAGCGGGGCAGCGCCCCGCGCGATCGGATAGACCTGACCGAGGTCGCCGACACGATAGCTCTCGATCAGGCCGGCAAAATAGAACAGGTGAATGGCGATCGAAGCGATCAGCCACGGCCAGGACGCCAGCTCGGGCCAGCCCAGGAACGGGATTGCCGGCAGCGCGACGAGGCCCGCCCCGATCGCGATCAATGTCGTGGTGGCGAGCGGATCGAGCGTGCGTTTGATGCTGGCGTTCCAGCCGGCATGACAGGCCGCCGCGACCAGCACCGCTGCGAAGACGAAAGGATCCACTAGCGTGCGCCCTTGGCCGCGCCGCCGCGCTCGGCCAGCATCCGGTCGTAGTCCAGCACCGCTTGGAGCAGCACCTGTGCACCTTTGGCGCACTGTTCCTTGGAGGAAAACTCCGCCTCGTTGTGGCTGATGCCGCCGCGGCAGGGCACGAAGACCATGGCGGCCGGCGCCACGCGCGAGACGTAGGCCGCGTCGTGCCCGGCGCCCGACACGATGTCGCGCGACGAATAACCGGACAACTCCGCCGCGCGACGAACCGCCGCCACACAGTCCGCATCGAAGCGCAGCTCGGGCTGGTCCCAGATCCGCTGCATGGCGACGCCCAATCCCAGCGGCTCGCAGATCGCCGGCAGCGCCGCGCGAAAATCCGCCTCCATCGCATCGAGCGCGCGACCGTCGGGATGCCGCTGGTCGACCATGAAGAACACCTCGCCCGGCACGACATTGGGCGAGTTCGGCCGGTTCTCGATCCGTCCAACGGTGGCCACTCCCGGCGCATGCTTCCGGCCGATGGCGTCCACCGCATCGATCAGTCGTGCAGCACCAAGCAGTGCGTTCTTGCGGAGGTGCATCGGCGTCGTGCCGGTATGCGTGTCCTGCCCGGTCACCGTCACCTCATACCAGCGCATCGCCTGCACGCCGGTGACCACGCCGATGTCTTTGCCTTCGGCCTCCAGGATCGGGCCCTGCTCGATGTGCAGTTCGAAGAACGCCGACAGCGGATGCTCGCCGCATCGCTCTTGGCCGCGATAGCCGATGGCGTCCAGCGCCGCGGCGAAGGTCATTCCATCGCGATCCTGCCGGGACTGCGCCCAGTCCTTCTCCAAGACCTTGGCGAACACCCCAGACGACACCATCGCCGGCGCAAAACGTGAGCCTTCCTCGTTGGTCCAGTTGACCACCTCGATCGGCGCGTAGGTTTCGTAGCCCGCTTCGACCAGCGTGCGCAGAGCCTCCAGCGCCGCAAGCGTGCCGAGCACGCCATCGAACTTGCCGCCGGTCGGCTGGGTGTCGAGATGGCTGCCGAACGCGATCGGCGGCACGTTCGCCGTGCCGTCGCGGCGCGCGAACATCGCGCCCATGTCGTCGACGGTGACGCGGCAGCCGAGCTGTTCCGCCCGCGCCTTGAACCAATCACGCACTTGGCGATCGAGTTCGGTGAGCGTGAGCCGGCAGATGCCGCCCTTCGGCGTGCCGCCGATGGCGGCGGTCTCCATGATCTCGCCCCACAGCCGCTCGGCGTTGATGGCGAGATTTCGCATCAGAGCATGATTCCGAAAAGTGGGAACCGGTGTTCGGATAAGATCATGCTCAAGCGCATGAACGTTTCAGACCTTGGCGCGTTCGGCCGCCGGCGCCCAGAGCTTCGGGCCCGCACGCAGATACTGCTGCGCGCGAGGCACCTCGGCGCCGAGCACCACGGCCGCGTGCCAGCCCCAGCGGGGATCGTCGAGCATGCCGCGCGCCAGCGCCACCATGTCGGCCTTGCCGTCGGCAACGATCGCCTCGGCCTGCGCCGGCGTCGTGATCAGCCCGACCACGCGAGTCGCGATACCGACCTCGCGCTTGACCCGCTCGGCGATCGGCACGTTGTAGCCCAGTCCGCTCGGATTGCGGGTGTCGGCGGTGATGCCGCCGGACGACACGTCGATGTAGTCGAGGCCGGCAGCCTTGAGCGCAATCGAATAGGTGACGGCGTCCCCCGTCGAAAGCCCGTCGTCGCGCCAATCGTTGCCGGTGATGCGGGCGCCGAGCGCGATGCTCTTCGGCACCGCGGTCCGGACCGCCTTCGCAATCTCAAGGCCGAACCGCATGCGGTTCTCCAGCGAGCCGCCGTACTGGTCGGTGCGATGGTTGGACACCGGCGACAAGAACGAATGGGCGAGATAGCCGTGTGCGTAATGCAGCTCGATGGCGTCGAAACCGATCCGCACCGCGCGCTTGGCAGAGTTCACGAACGCCTCGCGCACCCGCGCGATGTCTTCCAACGTGGCGACGCGCGGCACGTGCCAGTTCGGCCCGAACGGGATCGGCGACGGACCGATCGTCTCCCAGGGGTCGGCGCCGGCCGGCAGCGCACCGCCGCCCTCCCAAGGCCGCTGCGCGGACGCCTTGCGGCCGGCATGCGCGATCTGGATGCCGAGCTTGGCGGTGCCGGTCTGCCGGCAATGCGCGATGACCCGCGCCATGGCCGCCTCGTTGTGGTCGGAATAAAGCCCCATGCAACCGTGGGTGATGCGGCCACGGCGCTCGACATGCGTCGCTTCGACGATCACGAGCCCCGCGCCGGAATTCGCCAGCATGCCGAGATGGCCGAGATGCCAGTCGTTGGCGCTGCCGTCGTCGGCGCTGTATTGGCACATCGGCGAGACAACGACGCGATTGGAAAACTCGACATTGCCGAGCTTGATGGGGGCGAACAGGCTGGACATGAAAATTCCTTGGAAATTTCTTGAGTACGCACGTCGGGGACCGAAACGATCATAAGGGCGACGGTGCCTGCGGCAAGTGCGGCAGCACCCTATTTGCCGGCCGACCTACGCGCGGGTCGCGATCCAGATGACGTGCCGCGCGCCGCCGCGCGATCCGTTGGCGCGCGCCCTGACCTCCTCCACTTCAAAACCGGCCTTGCGAAGGCGCCAGGTAAATTTCGGGTTCGGTCCCGATGACCATACGGCGAGCACCCCGCCGGGACGCAGCGCCGCGCGTGCCCCGCCCAATCCTTTCAGATCATACAGCGCGTCGTTGGCCTTTCGGGTCAGTCCCTCGGGACCGTTATCGACATCGAGCAGGATCGCGTCGAACGCCGCCGCGTCGGACCGGATCACTTCGCCGACATCGGCTTCGCGGATGCTGACCCGCGGATCGGTCAGGCTCGCGCCGAAGACCTCGGCCATTGGACCCCGTGCCCATGCGACAACTGCCGGAACGAGTTCAGCGACAACGATCCGGGCGTCCGGTCCAAGCGCGACGAGCGCTGCACGAAGCGTAAAGCCCATGCCCAATCCGCCGATCAAGATCCGCGGCGTCTTGCGGCGGCGAATTTTCTCGCAAGCGATCGTGGCGAGCGCCTCCTCGGATCCGCTGAGACGGCTGTTCATCAGCTCGTTGTGATCGAGCATGATCGAGAATTCGGCGCCGCGCTGCTTGAGGCGCAGTTCGCCGCCGCCGCCGGGCACTTGAGCCGTATCGAGCACCGACCAGGGAATCATGAAGGGCGCCTAAGGCAGCCGCAGCACGGCAAGCGCCAACGCCTGGGTGCGCGGCACGAGCGTGTCGATTTCCATGTATTCGTCGGGCGAGTGCGCGCGGCCGCCGACCGGACCGACGGCGCAGATGGTCGGCGTGCCGGCCGCCGAGGCAAATCCGGAATCGGCGCAGCCGCCGGTGAACAGCGCGGACGTCTCGGTGACGCCGAGCTCCTTCAGTCCGGCGGCATAGTGTTCGTACAGCGCCTTGCCGTCCGCGGTCTCGACCAGAGGCACGAACTCGCCGATGATCTCGATCTTGGCGCTCGTTCCCGGCACATAGCTCTTGGCCATGATCTCCTCGACCTTGGCGAGCGTCGCATCACGCTGGGCCGGCGTGATGAAGCGGAGATCGACTTCGCCTTTCGCCCAGGGCGCTATGGTGTTGACGGTCTGCCCGCCGGAAATCACGCCGATGTTGAGCGTGATGCCCTTCGGCGGATCGCTCAGCGCATGCAGCGCCAGCGTCTTGTGCGCGAGTTCGTTGATGGCGCTGATGCCGATCTCGAAATTGGCGCCGGAGTGCGCGGCTTTGCCGGTGATCTCGAAGCGGATGAACAGGCAGCCCTTGCGTCCGGTCACCGCGGCGCCGCGGGCGCGTCCGGGCTCGGAGTTGAAGCAGACCCGTGCCGCGCGGGCGTGCTGCTCGATCACCGGGCGCGAGAACGGCGAGCCGATCTCCTCATCGCCGGTGAACAGCGCCATCACCGGCGCGGGCGCGCCGCCGAACTTCTTGATCGCGGCGAGAATAAAACAGTTCATCACCAGGCCGGACTTCATGTCGGACACGCCCGGTCCATAGGCGCGGTCGCCGTCGATCTTGAACGGCCGCCGCGTCGGCTCGCCTTTCGGGAATACGGTGTCGCGATGGCCCATCAGCAGGATCGGGCGGTTGCCGAAAGGAGGCGAGTCCTGCCCAACGGTGGCCGAGATGGCGTCGCCGAATGTCTGATCGGGCGTAACCTCGGTGGCAATGCCGTGTTCGCCGAGGAATTTCCGGATGTGGCCGCCTGCCGCATCGACACCGGCCTTGTCGTAGGAGCCGCTGTCGGTGTTCACGAGCGTTTGCA
>CAWKOD010000056.1:0-126490 GCA_963850885.1 uncultured Alphaproteobacteria bacterium
GGTGCGCAAGCTCATCGCCGGTCCGACGGTGTTCATCTGCGACGAGTGCGTCGAACTGTGCATGGACATCATCCGCGAGGAAAACAAATCCTCGCTGGTGAAGTCGCGCGACGGCATCCCGACGCCGAAGGAAATCCGCAAGGTTCTCGACGACTACGTGATCGGCCAGGACCACGCCAAGAAGGTCCTCGCGGTCGCCGTGCACAACCACTACAAGCGGCTCAACCACCAGGCCAAGCACAACGACGTCGAGCTGGCGAAGTCCAACATCCTGCTGATCGGGCCGACCGGTTCGGGCAAGACGCTGCTGGCGCAGACGCTGGCGCGCATCCTCGACGTGCCGTTCACGATGGCGGACGCGACGACGCTGACCGAAGCCGGCTACGTCGGCGAGGACGTCGAGAACATCATCCTCAAGCTGCTGCAGTCCGCCGACTACAACGTCGAGCGCGCGCAGCGCGGCATCGTCTACATCGACGAGATCGACAAGATTTCGCGCAAGTCCGACAACCCGTCGATCACCCGCGACGTGTCGGGCGAGGGCGTGCAGCAGGCGCTGCTCAAGATCATGGAAGGCACCATCGCTTCGGTGCCGCCGCAGGGCGGCCGCAAGCATCCGCAGCAGGAGTTCCTGCAGGTCGACACCACCAACATCCTGTTCGTCTGCGGCGGCGCGTTCGGCGGCCTCGAGAAGATCATCTCGGCGCGCGGCCGCTCCACCTCGATCGGCTTCGGCGCCAAGGTGATCGCGCCGGAGGATCGCCGCACCGGCGAAATCTTCCGCGAGGTCGAGCCCGAGGATCTGCTCAAGTACGGACTGATCCCGGAGTTCGTCGGCCGCCTGCCGGTGGTCGCGACGCTCGGCGATCTCGACGAGGCTTCGCTGAAGAAGATCCTGACCGAGCCGAAGAACGCGCTGGTCAAGCAGTACCAGCGGCTGTTCGAGATGGAATCGATCGATCTCACGCTCGCCGAGGAGGCGCTTGGCGCCATCGCCCGCAAGGCGATCGAACGCAAGACCGGCGCGCGCGGCCTGCGCTCGATCATGGAGGGCATCCTGCTCGACACCATGTTCGATCTGCCGAGCCTCGAAGGCGTCGAGGAGGTCGTGATCTCCAGGGAAGTGGTCGAGGGCACCGCCCGGCCGCTCTACATCTACGCCGACCGTGCCGGCGACGCCGGCGCGACGGCCTGATCGCACCAGCCGCCTCGCGGCTGGTCAGACCCAGCAATGCGGTCGCGTCGCGTGCGCCGACGACGCTGTCCAATTCGTCCCGGACGCGGTCGGAAGGCAGTATTTGGTTGAATCTACAGGCTTACTTGACACCCCGGCCCCCTGTATCCACCTAATACGGGCGAAACTGCATAAGTACGTGCAGATTCGCAGACTTCGCTACCGGGCAGCGGTCCCGATCTTGCTTGATGTCGCCTTGCGGGGGCGACCTTCCGTTCCTGTCCGGACCTTCAGCACTCCATCGCGGCAGCGCATCCGCGGGCCATGACGGAGGGGCACAACAACAAGGACCAATGCAATGACACTGCCAAAACCACGTCCTCCGCTCACTCCAGGCGAAACCCGGGCCTATCCGGTGCTTCCGCTGCGCGACATCGTGGTCTTCCCGCACATGATCGTGCCGCTGTTCGTCGGCCGCGAGAAGTCGATCAAGGCGCTGGAAGAGGTGATGCGCTCGGACACGTTCATCCTGCTGGCGACGCAGAAGAACGCCTCCGATGACGATCCCGCGACCAATTCGATCTTCGAGGTCGGCACGCTCGCGAGCGTGCTGCAACTGCTGAAGCTGCCCGACGGCACCGTCAAGGTGCTGGTCGAGGGCGCGCAGCGCGGCAAGGTGCTCAAGTACACCGACCGCAGCGACTACTACGAGGCCAGCGCCGTCGTGCTCGAAGACGTCGTCGGCGAGAAGGTGGAGGCCGAGGCGCTCGCGCGCTCGGTCGTCACCGAGTTCGAGAACTACGTGAAGCTCAACAAGAAGGTGTCGCCCGAAGTGGTCGGCGTGGTCCAGCAGATCGAGGACTATGCCAAGCTCGCCGACACCGTCGCCTCGCATCTCGCGGTCAAGATTCCCGACAAGCAGCAGATCCTGGAGACCATGTCGGTCGCCGAGCGGCTCGAGAAGGTGCTCGGCCTGATGGAGAGCGAAATCTCCGTCCTGCAGGTCGAGAAGCGCATCCGCACGCGCGTCAAGCGCCAGATGGAGAAGACCCAGCGCGAGTACTACCTCAACGAGCAGATGAAGGCGATCCAGAAGGAGCTCGGCGACGAGGACGGCAAGGACGAACTCGCCGAACTCGAGGACAAGATCAAGAAGACCAAGCTCTCGAAGGAAGCCCGCGAGAAGGCGACGCACGAGCTCAAGAAGCTGCGGCAGATGTCTCCGATGTCGGCCGAGGCAACGGTCGTGCGCAACTACCTCGATTGGCTGTTGTCGATTCCGTGGAACAAGAAGAGCAAGGTCAAGAAGGACCTCAAGGCCGCCGCAGGACATTCTCGACGACGATCACTTCGGCCTGGAGAAGGTCAAGGAGCGCATCGTCGAGTATCTCGCCGTGCAGCAGCGCGCCAACAAGCTGACCGGGCCGATCCTGTGCCTGGTCGGGCCTCCCGGCGTCGGCAAGACCTCGCTCGGCAAGTCGATCGCGAAGGCGACCGGCCGCGACTTCGTGCGCGTGTCGCTCGGCGGCGTGCGCGACGAGGCCGAGATCCGCGGTCACCGGCGCACCTACATCGGCTCGATGCCCGGCAAGATCATCCAGTCGATGCGGAAGGCGAAGTCCTCGAATCCGCTGTTCCTGCTGGACGAGGTCGACAAGATGGGCGCCGATTTCCGCGGCGATCCGTCGTCGGCGCTGCTTGAGGTGCTCGACCCCGAGCAGAACCACACCTTCAGCGACCACTATCTCGAGGTCGACTACGATCTGTCGAACGTGATGTTCATCACCACGGCGAACACGCTGAACATCCCTGCGCCCTTGATGGACCGCATGGAGATCATCCGGATCGCCGGCTACACCGAGGACGAGAAGGTCGAGATCGCGCGCAAGCACTTGATCCCGAACGCGATCGCCAAGCACGGCCTCAAGACCAAGCGAATGGTCGATCGACGAGGACGCGCTGCTGCTCCTGATCCGCCGCTACACGCGGGAAGTCGGGCGTCCGCAATCTCGAGCGTGAGATCTCGACGCTGATCCGCAAGGCGCGTGAAGGAGCTGACGCTCGAGAAGACCAAGTCGATCCTGGTCGATCCGAAGAAGCTCGAAGCCTATCTCGGCGTGGCGAAGTATCGCTACGGCGAAGTCGAGGCCGACGACCTGGTCGGCGTGGTCACGGGTCTGGCCTGGACCGATGTGGGCGGCGAGTTGCTCACCATCGAAGGCGTCATGATGCCCGGCAAGGGCAGGATGACCGTCACGGGCAACCTGCGTGACGTGATGAAGGAGTTGATCTCGGCTGCGGCGTCCTACGTCCGCTCGCGCGCGGTCGCCTTCGGCATCGAGCCGCCGATGTTCGACAAGCGCGACATCCACGTCCACGTGCCGGAGGGGGCGACCCCGAAGGACGGGCCGTCCGCCGGCGTCGCCATGGTCACCGCCATCGTCTCGACGATGACCGGCATTCCGGTTCGCAAGGATGTCGCCATGACCGGCGAGATCACGCTGCGCGGCCGCATCCTGCCGATCGGCGGCTTGAAGGAGAAGCTGCTCGCCGCGCACCGCGGCGGCATCAAGACGGTGCTGATCCCGGAGGAGAACGCCAAGGACCTGACGGAGATTTCCGACAGCATCAAGGGCGGGCTTGAGATCATCCCGGTCTCGCGCATGGACGAGGTGCTCAAGGTCGCGCTCACGCGCGTGCCTGACCCGATCCAGTGGGACGAAACCGCGAAGCCGGTGACGACCTCGGTCGACGCCGTGGTCGACGAGGATGGCTCCGGCCTGACCGCGCACTGAGCGGACAGGACATGGAATGCAAAACGGCGGCCTTCGGGCCGCCGTTTTCGTTTGTGCCGTGCTCGAACAGTTTCTGCATCTGCCGGAGCCGCGCGCCGCGATCGGCTGGTCGGCCCACGAGGCCCGCCGCGCCGTATTCGCGCATCAGGGTCTCGATGCGCTGGCGCGGCTCGTTGCCCGTGCCGTGAAATAGCCGCCGATATGGCGGCCGCGCGCGACCAGCGAAGCGCCATAAGGCTGACGCGCCGCCGTTGTAGCGCTCGAGCCCGGCCGGAACATCGCCACCGCCTGCGGACAACGCCTCGACCAGGCTTTCGGCGTCGATGGCGGCCTTCATCACGCCGGTTGCCACATGCGGCCGGGCGACGAAGGCCGCGTCGCCGATGAGCGCACGCGGCCGAAGGCGATGCGGGGCGATTCAAGATCGAAGATCGGCTGCAGGATAATCTGTGCCGTGCCGTTCACCAGCGCGGCAAACTGCGGCGCCAAGAGTGCGTCGGCATCGCGCTTGAGCGCTGCGATCAGTTCGGAGCGGATCAGCGGCGGCGGGATCGAGACGCCATGGCGGCGGCCGCTTTCATCGGTGCAAAGGCCGGCGAGGGCGCTTTCCGCGACCGGCCGGAACCAGACGAAATGGCAGGCGCGCCTGCCTTCGCCGCGCGGCGACGGCATCGGAATGGACAGCATCAGTTCGCCGTCCGGGAAGCCGAACACCATCCGATGGAACAACACGTCGTGAAGATCGGACGACAATGCGCCCGCCTCGACCACGCCGCGCCAGGCCACATAACCGGCATAGCCGGCGCGATCTCTGGGAGAAACTGCGCGCGCACCGTGGAATGCAATCCGTCGGCGGCGACCAGCAGATCGCCCTCGGCGCGCGAGCCATCGTCAAAGACGGCGACGACACCGCCGGCCGCCGGCTCGATGCGGCGCGAGCGCCTTGCCGCCGGCGTAGCAGGCGTCCGGCAGCGCCTGCCGCAGCGGCCGCCAGATGCGCGACCAGGCGCTGGTCACGGCGCGCACCGGCAGTTCGTGGATGACGTGGCCGCTGCGGTCGAGGCCGACGCGGCCATCGACACCGATGCCGAGCGAGGCGTCGGCGGCAAGCCCGATCCGGCGCATCACGGCGAACAGCTCCTCCCGTGTGCCGATGCCGGTTCCGCGATCGCCGAGGTCGCCCGCGGCGCGCTCGAACACGCGCACGTCCCAGCCGGCCTGCGCAGCAGATGGGCGGCGAACAGGCCGCCGACCGAGCCGCCGATCACCAATGCACGTCCTTGAGGCAAGCGTCCGCTCCATTGCGCCGAGACGCGTCGATGATGACGATCCGCACGGCGCGCGCAAGCGATTGGCAATCGGCTCGCGCGAAGTGAGTTCGAGGCTGAGTTGCGCGCGATTTGATTGTTCGTGTTGCCGATGGGCGGCTGGATTTTGCGCCGGCTTCGCATCGCGACGACGGTTTGCCGGCGCGTGGGCGGTGAGCGCGCGAAAGCAGATGCCATCTGAATTTGATCCACATCATCGTCGGCGGTTTGCAGAGTTTTCCTGCGTTTTCAAAAAACGAATTATTGCTTTTGCAGGGCTTCCGGCCAACACTCCGCCTCCATAACGGCCAACGAGCCGTTGATTTGATACAGGGAAAGGATCGGTCCGATGACCAAGAACGAGCTCATCGCTGCGGTGGCCGACAAGGCGCAAATGACGAAAACCGCGGCAGCTACCGCCGTCGATGCGACCTTCGATGCCATCACTTCAACGTTGAAGAAGGGCGGCGAAGTTAAGATCATGGGTTTCGGTAACTTCAGAGTCGTGAAGCGTGCGGCACGCGAAGGGCGCGATCCGCGCACGGGTGCGCCGGTCAAGATCAAGGCGGCCAAGCGTCCGCGTTTCTCTGCCGGCAAAGGCCTGAAGGACGCCGTTAACAAATAGCAGTTTTGGATTTCATTGCGGACGCCCTCGCGACCCGCTCGCGAGGGCGTCTGTGTGTCTGCGGCTTGAAAGCTTGCGGTGGCCTGCTGCCGGCGCGATAAAGGCGGCGAGGGCGGTTAGCTCAGCGGTAGAGCGCCTGCTTTACACGCAGGATGTCGGCGGTTCGATCCCGTCACCGCCCACCATCCAACAAGACGAGGCGGTCACTCGCCGAGGATGCGGCGCTTCTCGCGCTCGAATTCCTGGTCGCTCAAAATGCCGGAGCTCTTCAATTCGCCAAGGCGCTCGAGCGAGATGATGCGCCGGGTGTTCATCGATCCGCCGTTGGCGAGCGCCATCTGATCGTTCCAATATTCCTGCGCTTCGATGACGGAATCGGCGGGCGGCTTTTTGCCGAGCGAAGCCGCCTGCGGCTGGCCGGGTTCGCTGGTCGCGTTGGCGGGCGACGGCGCGGGCGATGACGGGCGTCGGAGCCCGGAAATCCAATTGGTGATGGCAGAGCCGTTGAAGGTCCAGCGCTCCGATTTGCTGGCAGGCGCGGGCTCCTGCGTTGCCACGGCCTGCGAGTCCTCGACGGCCGCCGGGTCGGACGCGGGATCGCTGCTCGCCAAAGCCGATGCGGTCGGCGCAATAGCGCGGGTCGGCAAAGGTTGCGCGGATGCGCGGCGCTTGGACGGCAACGCCGATTTGCTCGACGCTACAGCCGGCGCAGGGCCGTGGGTCTTTGCCGCCGGTGCCGAAGTTCGGTTGGCCCATGTCGGGGCCGAGCCCTTGCGCGCCGAAGCCGGCGCCGAGCCGTTGGTGGACGACACCGGGGCCGGGCCGCGGGCCAATGCCGCTGTGACGCGGGCCATGGCCGCCTTGCTGTCGTCATCGGTCGGATCAAGTTCGGCCGCCCGTTTGAAATCGGACAGCGCCTCCTTCAATTGATTCTTGCTTTCCAGGACTAGCCCACGATTGAAGTAGGGCAGCCCGAATTCCGGGCTTATCTTGATGGCTGTATTGTAATCGGCGATCGCGCGCTCGTTTTCGCCGCGGCGCACATAAGCTGAGCCGCGGCCCTGGAAGGCCTCGGCATCGTTCGGATTGGCTTTGATCGCCGCGCTGCATGCCGCAAGTGCGGTGTCGCCGGCCTCGCTCAGGCAATCGTCCAGAACATTGCTCTCGGCGGCCGCCGGGCGCGGCATAAACAAGCCGCCGCCGATGAGAATGACGCCACATAACGTGAGCGCCGTTACGCGTCCTGACATGATTCAACGCTCCCGAACCAACACACCCGTGGGATGCCTTCAACCTGGGGTGAATACTCGCATTTTTTCCACCCGTCCCACAAGATGAGGGCTCCCCCAAGGTCTATCGGGTGTTCCGGCAGCGGTTAATCCCGCGTAATTACTCAATTCTTGACTTGCCGGAGTCCGGGCCTTAAGTCCCTCGTTCCACGCCCGCGGGGGCGTAGCTCAGTTGGTTAGAGCGCTGCCCTGTCACGGCAGAGGTCGAGGGTTCGAGTCCCTTCGCTCCCGCCACTCCCTTCCCAAAGCCGCGATGCCCGCAGGCCGCCACCGGCTTGCATTGCCTCGCCCGCATCGGCACGATTGCGGCGGCTGAATTCAATCGGCATTTCACGACAATGAACAGTTGCAGGGAGCAAACATGAAACTGGCGTTTTTCGACGACTACAAGCTGGGTGTCGTCGTCGGTGACAAGATCGTCGACGTCTCGGCCGTCGCAAAGGGGATCAAGGCGCTCGGGCCGCAGGACGTGATGCGCGGCGTGATCGAGCAGTTCGGCACATTGAAGGGCAAGCTCGCCGCGGCGGCGAAAAAGGGCAAGGGCAAGCCGCTGTCGAAGGTCAAGCTGCGCCCGCCGCTGCCCAAGCCCGAGAACATCATCTGCATGGCGGTGAACTACATGGAGGACGGCACGCTGCCGGAGCCCGCGCCGATCAACGCCTTCATGAAGTCGCCGAGCTCGATCATCGGCGACGGCGACACGATGGTGCTGCCGGACATGGCCGGCCTCGGTGTTCGAGGGCGAGGCCGAGTTCGCCGTCGTCATCGGCAAGAAGGCCTCGCAACGTGAAGGCCAGAGGACGCGATGAAATACGTCTTCGGCTACACGAACTTCATCGACGGCTCGGCGCGCGGCGTGGTGCCGCCGACCAACGTGTTCTATCAGATGAAGTCACGCGACACCTTCGCGCCGATCGGCCCTTACATTGTCACCGCCGATGAGATCAAGGACCCGCACAAGCTGGCGATCGTGCTGACCAACAACGGCACGGTGATGCAGAACTTCAACACCGACGACATGGCGCACAAGATCCCGCGCTGCATCGAATGGGTCACCTCGATCCATACGCTGGTGCCCGGCGACATCCTCGCCACCGGCACCAACCATCGCGGATTGAACCCGTTCATGGACGGCGACAAGATCGAGCTGACCTGCGAGGGGCTGGGCACGCTGCACATCAAGGTGAAGGATCAGCACAAGCGCACCTGGGCGCGGATCACACGGCTCAAGCACAAGGAAAGCGGCGCGCAGGGCGTGCACACGCCGCAGACCGGCGGCAAATATATGAAGTAGAACTGCGCCGCCGGTGCGAAGACGTTGCGGGGTGCCCGGCCTTGCGCCGGGCATTTCGCTTATTGGTTGGCGCCGACGCCGAGCATCGCCCGCGCGTCTGCCGGCGTCGCGATTTCGTCGCCGAGAATCTGGATGATCTTGCCGGCTTTCTCGACGAGAGCTGCGTTGCTCGGCGCGAGCTTGCCCTTCTCCAGATAGATGTTGTCTTCCATGCCGACGCGCGGATGGCCGCCGAGCAGCACCGCCTGCGCCACCATCGGGAATTGCCACTGCGAGATGCCGAAGGCGAACCAGGTGGGGTCCGTGGGCAGCAGATTGCGCATATAGGTCATCGCTTCAGGCGTGGCCGGCTGGCCCCACGAGATGCCAAGGCAAATCTGGAACACGCCCGGCCCTTTGACATAGCCGTTCTCCAGGAAGCGTTTGGCGAGCAGCAGATGTCCGGTCTCGAACACTTCGAGCTCCGGCGTCACGCCGGCGTCCTTGATGGCCAGCGCCATCGCCTTGAGGTGCGTCGGCGTGTTGATGAAGACGCGGTCGCCCATGTTGAGGCTGCCCATGTCGAGGCTGCAAATCTCGGGCTTCAGCTCCATGACATGCTGCACGCGCTCGGCCGGTCCGCGCAGCACCAAATCTGCGCTGGGCTTCGGTCGGGTCCTTCTCGTCGTGGAAAAAGCGCGCGCCCGGCCCGGTCGTCAGATTGATCAGGACGTCGGAATTCTTCGCCCGGATGCGCTCGACGGTTTCCCGGTAGAGCGCCTTGTCCATGCTGGGCTTGGTGGTCTTGGGATCGCGCACATGGATGTGCACGATGGCGGCGCCGGCCTTGGCGGCATCGAGGCAGGAGTTGGCGATCTGCTCGGGCGTGACGGGAACGGCCGGGTTCTTGCCGGGGGTGTCGGCCGAGCCGGTCACCGCGCAGGAAATCATCACTTTTCGTGCCATTTTCGCTCCTTGAGGCCCGTCAACCAAGCGGCCGGGAAGTGTTTGCAGTTTCGTCCTGGGCGGCCATTATAGACACGGTTTGCGGCTTGTTGCGTGGCGTTAGGGATCGGTCGTGAAGGTCATTATCGTCGGCGGCGGGATCGGCGGGCTCACCACAGCCCTGATGCTGCATGCCCGCGGCATCGACTGCGAGCTGTTCGAGCAGGCCGAGGGCATCCGCGAACTCGGCGTTGGCATCAACACGCTGCCGCATGCCATCAAGGAATTGCAGCAGCTCGGCCTGATGGAGCGGCTCGACGCCGTCGCCATCCGCACCCATGAGCTGATCTACACCAACCGCTTCGGCCAGGAGATCTGGCGCGAGCCGCGCGGCATCGACGCCGGCTACGACGTTCCGCAGTTCTCGGTCCATCGCGGCCGGCTGCAGGGTGTGATCCACCAGGCGGTGCGTTCGCGGCTGGGCGAAAGCCGCCTGCACACCGGTCATCGGCTCGGCGCCTTCACCCAGGATGAGAGCGGCGTCACCGCCTATTTCTTCGACCGCAACGGATCGCACCGGCGCACCGCTCGTGGCGACGTGCTGATCGGCGCCGACGGCATCCATTCCTATGTGCGCGGCACGCTCTATCCGAAAGAGGGTCCGGCGCGCTGGAACGGCTCGATGCTGTGGCGCGGCGCGATCGACTGGCCGAAGTTCCTACCGGCCGCTCGATGGTGATCGCCGGCGGCATGGCGGCCAAGCTCGTGATCTATCCGATCGGCGAGGGCGCCCGCGAGGACCGGCCGCTGACCAACTGGGCCGTGCTGGTGAAGGTCGGCGAGGGCGGCGCGCCGCCGAACAAGGAGGACTGGTCGCACGCTCGGCCGCTTCGAGGATTTGATGCCGCACGTGCAGCGCTTCCGCATTCCCTATGTCGACGCCAAGGCGCTGATCGAGGCGACGCCGGAGTTCTGGGAATACCCGATGTGCGACCGCGACCCGCTGCCGCGCTGGACCCACGGCCGGGTCACGCTGCTGGGCGACGCCGCCCATCCGATGTACCCGGTCGGCTCGAACGGCGCCTCGCAGGCCATCCTCGACGCGCGCTGCCTGGCCGATCGCCTGGTCAGCGCCGAGCACCCCGTTCACGCGCTCTGGCAGTACGAGCAGGAGCGGCTGCCGCCGACCGCGCAGATCGTGAAGATGAACCGCGGCGGCGGCCCGGAGGGCGTCATCGACGCGGTCGAGCAGCGCGCGCCGGACGGCTTTTCCAATATCGACGACGTGCTGCCGTTCGAGCAGCGCAAGGCGATCGTGCGCGGTTACGCCGGGGCGGCGGGCTTTGCGCAGAGCCAGGTCAACAAGGCCCGGCAAGGCGGCGTGAACGTCCGGCGGCTGGCGGATCAGCCACCCTCCCATCAGGCGCGGGGATGCCCGCCGATCTCCTGTCTTGACCGGCTCAGGCGGTCCCACCATCAATGTGGTCAGCGCCGAGCCCCAGCCAGGAGCCGCAGTCCGATGTTCGATTTCAACCGCGTTGTCGACCGCCGCGGCACGCACGCCTCCAAGTGGGACAACATGGCGCGGCTTTCCGGCATCAAGGCGCCGGATGCCATCCCGATGTGGGTGGCGGACATGGATTTCACCGCGCCGCCGGGCGTGACGGCGGCGCTCACCGCCGAGATCGAACGCGCAACTCACGGCTATTACGCCGACACTGGAAGCTGGGCGGCCGCGCTCGCGGATTGGATGATGCGCCGCCATGGCCTGCGCGTCGACCCGGCCTGGGTCAGCCCAACGCCTGGGATCGTTTCGGGGCTCGGTCTCATTCTCCAGGCCGTCAGCGCGCCCGGCGACGAGGTCGTGGTGTTTCCGCCCGCGTATCACGCCTTCCGCAAAATCATCGTCGCCAACGAGCGGCGCATTCTCGATGCCCAGTTGGTCGAGACGGCGGGCCGTTACGCGATGGATTTGACTGCGTTGCGCGAGCAAGCTGACGCCCCGAACCAAGGTTGTCTTCCTGTGCAGTCCGCACAATCCCGGCGGCACGGTCTGGTCGGCGGATGAGCTTCGCGCGCTGGCTGCTTTCTGCGCCGAGCACGACTTGATCCTGGTGTCCGACGAGATTCATTGCGATCTCGTTTTCGCCGGGGCCAAGCACACGCCGACGCTGACCGCCGCGCCCGAGATCGCCGATCGCCTGATCACCTGCGTTGCGGCGACCAAGACCTTTAATCTCGCGGGCGCCCATATCGGTGCCTGTATCACCTCCAACGCGGAGTTGAAGCGCCGGCTCGACGCGCGGATCGCGGCGAGCGGCCTCGGCTCCTACAACGGCTTCGGCATGATCGCGACCGAAGCGGCCTGGCGAACCGGCGAGGCGTGGCTTGATGCGCTGTTGCCCTATCTGGCCGAGAGCCGGGATCTGTTCGATGCGCGAATTGAGGCAGCGGCGCCGGGCGCCCGCTCGATGCATCTCGACGGCACCTATCTCGCCTGGGTCGATTTCTCCGGAACGGGTCTGCCGCCCGAAGAGGTCGCGGCACGGGTCGCAGACCGCGCGCGCATCTATGCGAGCCCCGGCGAACAATTCGGGCCCGGCGGCAAGACCTGGCTGCGTTTCAACTTTGCCACACCGCGCCCGATCCTCGAGGAAGCCCTCGGGCGTCTCGATGACGCCTTTGCCGATTTGCGGGCGGGGAAGAGGGCGATGCGATGAAGCGACCCGTGGTCGGCGTGATCGCAAGCGCGCACCTGGTGGAGAATTGATTTCCGCACAGCGCGTCGGTGAGCGAAATCTCCGCGCGGTGGCCGAGGTCGCGGGCGCCTTGCCGATCATGTTTGCCGGAACGCCGGAGATCACCGAAATCGGCGAATTGCTGGACGTCGTCGACGGCGTCCTGCTGACGGGCGCCCGCGCCAACGTTCATCCGTCCCGCTTCGGCACCGAGCCGCATCCCAAATATGAGCCTTACGATATGGGGCGCGACGAGCTGGCATTGGCATTGGTCGAGGCCTGCGTCGCCCGCGGCGTGCCGCTGTTTGGCATCTGCCGCGGCTTCCAGGAGATGAATGTCGCCTTCGGCGGCTCGCTGCATCCCGAGATCCGCGAACTGCCGGGCCGAGTGAACCATCGCATGCCGCGATTGGAAACGGTGAAATCCATCCGGATCATGAGGTTGTTTTCGGCGACCGCCATGACGTTCGCCTCGTTCCGGGCGGCGCCTTCGCGCGGCTCATGGGTCAGGACACCATCCGCGTGAACTCACTCCACGGTCAGGGCATTCTGAGCCCGGCGAGCGTATCGTCGTCGAAGGTGTCGCGGAGGACGGCACGATCGAGGCTATCCGCATCGCCGACGCGCCGGGCTTTGCGCTCGGCGTGCAATGGCACGCGGAATACGACCCGCAGCACAACCCGGTCAATCGGGTTTTGTTTCAAGCGTTCGGCGCGGCCGTTTCGAAGCAGAAGCGTACCGGGTAGCCGGAACTTGCCTTACGCGCCCGGAGGCGGCGGCAGGAACATGACCTCGTGCTTGGCGGAGAGCGCCACCACCTCCGGCGGGTTCTGGTCCTTCATCGAGTGGATCGCCCAGAACAGGTCATAGAGCCTGCGCGTCGGCGACACCCAGAAGAAGCATTTCACCGTCTGGTCGGTCTTGTTGAAGATGCCGTGGGGCTGGTTCATCGGCAGGCGGATCAGGTCGCCGGTGGTGGCGACGAATTCCTTGCCGTCGAGCACGAGGTCGAAGCGGCCGTCGAGCATGTAGATGAATTCGTCCTGGGTCGGATGGATGTGCGGCGGCACGAAGGTGCCGGGCGGGAACGTGGCGTGCCAGGAGAACGACTGCTCGTTCAGCGATTTCGGCACGTAGGTCTGGCCGAGGATGTTCCAGGAAATCCCTTCAAGGCCGGTGTTGGCCTTGGTGATTCCCGCCGTGAGTTGCTGCATCGGACACGCGCTCCCGTGCTCTGGTGGCCGCAGCCCATTCAACCATGTCTGAAGAGGCTTAGAAACGATCCCGAACGGCACCGGAGGCTCCTTCTGGCCACAGCGTAAACGCCGTCCGGAGAGCGCACAACGCAAGCTGGGACAAGGCTTTTCGCGCCTTGCCTCCCATTGTGCGCTGCGCTAAGCCTCAATCCACCTGTCTTTGGAACGAATCCAGTCCGGTCTGGGGGATTTGGTGGGGGCGAGCCGACGCCGTGACCGGCGCCGGAGCGGTCCGGGACAGGCTTTTGCGGGGCTGAAGCTCGGTAACGGAGCTGGCTCGCTGAAGGAATGCGGATGAGCGCGCTGCTGCAAGACTATCTGCCCCTCGTCATCTTCATCGCGGTCGCGCTCGGCCTCGGTGCGGCGCTGCTGATCGCGCCGTTCCTCGTCGCCTACAAGCAGCCGGACCCGGAAAAGCTCTCCGCCTACGAATGCGGCTTCAACGCCTTCGATGACGCGCGCATGAAATTCGACGTGCGGTTCTATCTGGTGGCGATCCTGTTCATCATCTTCGACCTCGAAGTGACATTCCTGTTTCCCTGGGCGGTGGTGTACGGCCAGCTCGGCGTCTACGGCTTCTGGTCGATGATGGTGTTCCTTGGCGTGCTGACCATCGGCTTTGCCTATGAGTGGAAGAAGGGAGCGCTCGAATGGGATTGAGCGATTCCACCCTCGTTGCGCCGGCGCCCAAGGGCATCCTCGATCCGCGCACCGGCAAGCCGGTCGGCTCGGACGATCCGTATTTCGCCGGCCTCAACAACGATCTCGCCGACAAGGGCTTCATCGTCACCGCGACCGAGGACCTGATCATCTGGGCGCGAACCGGCTCCTTGATGTGGATGACGTTCGGGCTCGCCTGCTGCGCGGTCGAGATGATGCAGATGTCGATGCCGCGCTACGACGCCGAGCGCTTCGGCTTTGCGCCGCGCGCCTCGCCACGGCAGTCCGACGTGATGATCGTCGCCGGCACGCTGACCAACAAGATGGCGCCGGCGCTGCGCAAGGTCTACGACCAGATGCCGGAGCCGCGCTACGTCATCTCGATGGGCTCGTGCGCCAACGGCGGCGGCTACTACCACTATTCCTATTCGGTGGTGCGCGGCTGCGACCGCATCGTGCCGGTCGACATCTATGTGCCGGGCTGCCCGCCGACCGCGGAGGCGCTGCTTTACGGCGTGCTGCTGCTGCAGAAGAAGATCCGCCGCACCGGAACGATCGAGCGCTGAGCAGGCACTGACGATGGACGAGACGCTGGAACGGCTGGGAGAGACCATCGCGGGCGCGCTTGCGGGCTCGGTGGTCGGTCATTGGATCGCGCACGACGAGCTCACCATCACGGCGACCGCGCCGCGACATCGTCAAGGTCGTGACGTTTCTGCGCGACGACGAGCGCTGCCAGTTCTATCAGCTTCATCGACATCACCGCGGTCGACTGGCCGGCGCGCGAGCGGCGCTTCGACGTCGTCTATCATCTGCTGTCGCCGACCAAGAACCACCGCATCCGCGTCAAGATCGAGGCCGGCGAGGACACCCGCATCCCCTCGATCATCGAGGTGTTCCCGGGCGCCGACTGGTTCGAGCGCGAGACCTACGATCTCTACGGCGTGCTGTTCACCGGCCATCCCGACATGCGGCGGCTGCTCACCGACTACGGCTTCGAGGGCCATCCGCTGCGCAAGGATTTCCCGCTGACCGGCTTCGTCGAGGTGCGCTACGACGACGAGCAGAAGCGCGTGGTCTACGACAAGGTGCGGCTCGCCCAGGAATTCCGCAATTTCGATTTCCTGTCGCCGTGGGAGGGCGCGGGCTACGTGCCGCTGCCCGGCGACGAGAAGGCGAAGGGCGGGACCTGATGGCCGAGAACCTCCGCAACTTCACCATCAACTTCGGCCCGCAGCATCCGGCCGCGCATGGCGTGCTGCGCCTCGTGCTCGAGCTCGACGGCGAGATCGTCGAGCGGGTCGATCCGCACATCGGCCTCTTGCATCGCGGCACCGAGAAGCTGATCGAGCACAAGACCTATCTGCAGGCGATCCCGTATTTCGACCGGCTCGACTACGTCGCGCCGATGAACCAGGAGCACGCCTTCTGCCTCGCGGCGGAAAAGCTGCTGCATCTGCAAATTCCCCGCCGCGCGCAGCTGATCCGCGTGCTGTATCTGCGAGATCGGGCGGCTGCTGTCGCACATCCTCAACGTCACCACCCAGGCGATGGACGTCGGCGCGCTCACCCCGCCGCTGTGGGGCTTCGAGGAGCGCGAGAAGCTGATGGTGTTCTACGAGCGCGCCTCGGGCTCGCGCATGCACGCGGCGTTCTTCCGCGTCGGCGGCGTGCACCAGGACCTGCCGACCAAGCTGATCGACGACATCGAAGGGTTCTGCGATCCGTTCCTGAAGGTCTGCGACGATCTTGAAGAGCCTGCTGACCGACAACCGCATCTTCAAGCAGCGCAACGTCGACATCGGCGTGGTGAAGCTGTCCGACGCCTGGGCCTGGGGCTTCTCCGGCGTGATGGTGCGCGGCTCGGGCGCGGCCTGGGATCTGCGCAAGGCCCAGCCCTACGAGTGCTACTCCGAGCTCGATTTCGACATTCCGGTCGGCAAGAACGGCGACTGCTACGACCGCTATCACTGCCGCATGGAAGAGATGCGGCAGTCGATCCGCATCATGAAGCAGTGCATCGCGAAATTGCGCGAGCCCGAGGGGCAGGGGCCGGTCAGCGTCGTCGACAACAAGATCGTGCCGCCGCGCCGCGGCGAGATGAAGCAGTCGATGGAAGCGCTGATCCATCACTTCAAGCTCTACACCGAGGGCTTCCACGTGCCGGCCGGCGAAATCTATGCCGCGGTCGAAGCGCCCAAGGGCGAGTTCGGCGTCTATCTCGTCTCCGACGGCACCAACAAGCCCTACAAGTGCAAAATCCGCGCGCCGGGCTTTGCCCATCTGCAGGCGATGGATTTCCTCTGCCGCGGCCACATGCTGGCCGACGTCTCGGCGATCCTGGGTTCGCTCGACATCGTGTTCGGGGAGGTCGACCGGTGACGGATCGTCCGCCGTTCTCCTTCGATCGCACCACCGGCCGCCTGGACGGCGCGACCGGGCCTGAGCGTTGCGCGGCGCTGGCGTTCGCGGCCGGCGCCAAGGTCAGCGCGCCGATGCACTATCGGGGCTTTTCGATCGGCTGCCGGATCGTCAACACGATGATCGACCGGCGCGAGATCGTCGTGCTGCTCAATGACGACGCGCGCTTCGCATTCCCGTTCGGCGACGGCTACTGGAGCCTGCTGCTCGACCGCGGCTTCGTCTACGAGGGCGAGATCGAGCGGTTTCTCCGCAGCATCGCCGACGTCGATTATGGCTTCGTCGATGGCGGCGCCAATTTCGGCTACTGGTCGGTCCTGGCGTCGAGCCGGCCGTTCGGCAGCCATCCGGTGATTGCCATCGAGGCGTCGTCGGCCAATGCCGCGCGCCTGACCCGAAACGCGGAGCTCAACGGCGGCCGCTTGAAGATATTGCACCGCGCCGTCGGCGCGACGACCGGCAACAAGGTCTGGCTCAGCGGCGCCAAGCACGAGGCGTTCCGGGTCGGCGAGGCGAATGGCCATGGCGCCGATGCCGGCGAGAGCGTGGAGATGATGGCGCTCGACAGCCTGCTCGATCAGGGCCTGGTGGCGCCGGGACAGCGGCTGGTCATCAAGCTCGACGTCGAGGGCATGGAGATCGACGCGGCCAAGGGCGGCAAGCGGCTGCTGCAAAACGAGACCGTCATCATCGTCGAGGATCATGGCGCCGATCGCGCCCACACCGTGTCGCGCTATCTCTTGAACGAAACGACGTGCCGCCTGTTCGTGTTCGACCCGGCGAGCAGCCGCTATGAACCGATCAGCGATCTGTCGATGCTCGACCGCATCAAGACCAGCACCGTATTCGGCTACAACATCTTCGCCACCAACAGCCCGTTCTGGGAAGAAAGGATCAGGTCGATCCCGCCGTCGACCCGTCATTGACGCCGATCGAACCGAACTATCGACCATGGCCAATCGCCGCCTTGCACCGCCCGACAAGCAGCCGAAGGAATTCTCCTTCACGGCGGAGAATGCCGCGTGGGCGAAGCAGCAGATCGCGAAATATCCGGCCGGACGCCAGCAGTCGGCGATCATTCCGTTGTTGTGGCGCGCGCAGGAGCAGAACGGCGGCTGGCTGCCGGAAGCGGCGATCCGGGTCGTCTCCGAGATGCTCGGCATGGCGCATATCCGCGCGCTCGAAGTCGCGACCTTCTACACGATGTTCCTGCTGGAGCCGTGCGGGAAGAAGGCCCACGTTCAGGTCTGCGGCACCACGCCCTGCATGCTGCGCGGCGCGGAAGCGATCCTCGATGTCTGCAAGAAGCGCATCCATCACGATCCGGGCCACGTCTCGGCGGACGGCGACTTCTCATGGGAAGAGGTCGAGTGCCTCGGCGCCTGCGTCAACGCGCCGATGGTGCTGATCTGGAGCGACACCTACGAGGATCTGACCGCGGAGAGCTTCGAGAAGGTGCTCGACGAATTCGCCGCGGGCCGCAAGCCCAAGCCCGGTCCGCAGATCGACCGCCAATTGTCCGCGCCGGTCGGCGGCGCGACCACGCTGAAATCGGTGAAGGCTTAAAGATGCTCGACGACAAGGACCGCATCTTCAAGAATCTCTACGGCCAGGGCGACTGGGGCCTCGAAGGCGCGCGCAAGCGCGGCTCCTGGGACAACACCAAGGCGATCCTGGACAAGGGCCGCGAGGTCATCGTCAACGAGGTCAAGGCCTCGGGCCTGCGCGGCCGCGGCGGCGCCGGATTCCCGACCGGCGTGAAATGGTCGTTCATGCCGAAGGCGGTCGGCGACCGGCCGCATTATCTCGTGGTCAACGCCGACGAGTCCGAGCCCGGCACCTGCAAGGACCGCGAGATCATGCGGAACGATCCGCATCTCCTGGTCGAGGGCTGCCTGATCGCCGGCCGCGCGATGGATTGCCGCTCGGGCTACATCTACGTGCGCGGCGAATTCATCCGCGAGCGTGAGCACCTCCAAGCCGCGATCGACCAGGCTTATGAGGCGAAGCTCCTCGGCAAGGACAACATCCACGGCTACGACTTCGACCTCTACGTCCATCACGGCGCCGGCGCCTACATCTGCGGCGAGGAGATGGCGCTGCTGGAGAGCCTCGAAGGCAAGAAGGGCCAGCCGCGGCTGAAGCCGCCGTTCCCGGCCAACATGGGCCTCTACGGCTGCCCGACCACGGTCAACAACGTCGAGAGCATCGCCGTCGTGCCCGACATCATGCGGCGCGGCGCCGCCTGGTTCGCCGGCATCGGCCGGCCGAACAACACCGGCACCAAGCTGTTCTGCATTTCCGGCCACGTCGAGCGGCCCTGCACGGTCGAAGAGGCGATGGGCATTCCGGTGCGCGAGCTGATCGACACCCATTGCGGCGGCGTGCGCGGCGGCTGGGGCAATCTGCTCGGCGATCATTCCCGGCGGCTCGTCGATGCCGGTCATCCCGGCGCATCAGTGCGACGAATTGAAGATGGATTTCGACGGCTGCGCCGCGCTGAAGTCGTCGCTCGGCACCGCCGCCGTGATCGTGATGGACAAGTCGACCGACATCATCCGGGCGTTTGCGCGCATCGCCTATTTCTACAAGCACGAGAGCTGCGGCCAGTGCACGCCGTGCCGCGAGGGCATGGGCTGGATGTGGCGCGTGCTGACGCGGATGGCCGACGGCCGCGCCCAGAAGCGCGAGATCGACATGCTGTTCGATGTGACGAAGCAGATCGAGGGGCACACCATCTGCGCGTTCGGCGACGGCGCGGCCTGGCCGGTGCAGGGCCTGTTGCGGCACTTCCGGCCGGAGATCGAGCGGCGCATCGACGAATACACCCGCAACGCGGACCGCCATGTCGGTCCAGGTCGCGGCGGAGTAGCAACGATGGCGAAGATCATCATCGACGGCACCGAAGTGGACGTTCCGCCGGAGTTCACGCTGCTGCAGGCGGCGGAAGCGGCGGGCGCGGAGATTCCGCGCTTCTGCTTCCACGAGCGGCTGTCGATCGCCGGCAATTGCCGCATGTGCCTCGTCGAGCTGAAGGGCTCGCCGAAGCCGGTCGCAAGCTGCGCCTGGGGCGTGCGCGATTGCCGCCCGGGCCCGAACGGCGAGGCGCCGGTCGTCAACACCAAGTCGCCGATGGTGCGCAAGGCCCGCGAAGGCGTGATGGAATTCCTGCTGATCAACCATCCGCTCGACTGCCCGATCTGCGACCAGGGCGGCGAATGCGACCTGCAGGACCAGGCGATGGCCTACGGCGTCGATTCCAGCCGCTATCACGAGAACAAGCGCGCGGTCGAAGACAAGTACATCGGCCCGCTGGTCAAGACGATCATGAACCGCTGCATCCATTGCACGCGGTGCATCCGCTTCTCGGCGGAGGTGGCGGGCGTGCCCGAGCTCGGCGCCATCGGCCGCGGCGAGGACATGGAGATCACCACCTATCTCGAGCAGGCGATGTCGTCGGAGCTGCAGGGCAACGTGGTCGATCTCTGCCCGGTCGGCGCGCTGACCTCGAAGCCCTATGCGTTTGCGGCGCGGCCGTGGGAATTGTCCAAGACCGAGACCATCGACGTGATGGATGCGCTCGGCTCGGCGATCCGTGTCGATACCCGCGGCCGCGAGGTGCTGCGCATCCTGCCGCGCGTCAACGACGACGTGAACGAGGAGTGGATTTCCGACAAGACGCGTCATGTGGTCGATGGCTTGCGCACCCAGCGGCTCGACCAGCCCTATGTCCGCGTCAACGGCCGGCTGATCCCGGCAACCTGGCCGCAGGCGTTCGAGGTCATCGCCGCCAAGGTCAAGGCGGCGAAGCCCGAGCGCATCGGCGCCGTTGCCGGCGATCTCGCGGCGGTCGAGGAGATGTTCGCGCTCAAGGACCTGATGACGCGGCTCGGGTCGAAGAATCTCGATTCCGGCCAGGACGGCGCGGCGTTCAATCCGGAGTGGGGGCGCGCGACCTATCTGTTCAACGCCACCATCGCCGGCATCGAGCGCGCCGACGCGCTGCTGATCATCGGCTCCAATCCGCGCCGCGAGGCGGCGGTGCTGAACGCGCGCATCCGCAAGCGCTGGCGCGCCGGCAAATTCCCGGTGGCGCTGATCGGCGAGAAGGTCGACCTGACCTATCCGTACGATTATCTCGGCGCGGGGCCGGACACGCTTACGGAGCTCGTCGCCGGCAAGCACAGCTTCGCCGAGACGCTGAAAAAGGCCGAGCATCCGCTGATCATCGTCGGCGCCGGCGCGCTGACGCGTCCCGACGGCGCGGCGGTCGCGGCGCTGGCGGCGAAGGCCGCGATCGAAATGGGCGCGGTCAAGGAAGGCTGGAACGGCTATTCGCGTGCTGCACACCGCGGCTTCGCGGGTCGGCGCGCTGGAGATCGGTTTTGTGCCGGGCGAGGGCGGACTCAACGCCGCCGCGATGGAAAAGCCCGGTGCGCTCGACGTGGCGTTCCTCCTGGGTGCCGACGAGATCGATGTGCCGACCGGCGCCTTCGTCGTCTACATCGGCACCCACGGCGACAACGGCGCGCATCGCGCCGATGTGATCCTGCCGGGCGCCGCCTATCCGGAAAAATCCGGCCTCTACGTCAACACCGAAGGCCGGGTGCAGCTCGGCAACCGCGCGAGCTTCCCGCCGGGCGACGCGCGGGAAGACTGGTCGATCCTCCGCGCGCTGTCGGACGTGCTCGGCATGAAGCTGCCTTATGACTCGCTGGCGGCGCTCCGCGCGGCGCTGTTCAAGGAGCGTCCGCAACTCGCTCGCATCGGCCAGATCGTGGCGAGCGGGCCGGCCGACATCCGCCAGCTCTCGGCGATGACGGGCGATCTCGACAAGGCGCCGTTCCGCTCGGTGATCGACGACTACTACCTCACCAACCCGATCGCGCGGGCGTCCGCGGTGATGGCCGAATGCTCGGCCCTCGCCGAGGGCCGCGGCGCCATGACCGCGGCGGAGTGAGCGCATGACCGTCGTGGAATTCTGGACGAGCTATCTCTGGCCGCTGATCGTGATCGTCGCGCAGTCGCTGCTGCTGCTCATTCTGCTGCTCATTTCGATCGCCTATGTGCTGCTGGCCGACCGGAAGATCTGGGCGGCGGTGCAGATGCGGCGCGGCCCCAACGTGGTCGGGCCGTGGGGCCTGCTGCAATCCTTCGCCGACCTGTTGAAGTTCGTGTTCAAGGAGCCGGTCATTCCGTCGGGCTCCAACAAGGGCGTGTTCCTGCTGGCGCCGCTGGTGACCTGCACGCTCGCGCTCGCCGCCTGGGCGGTGATCCCGGTCAATGTCGGTTGGGCGATCGCCGACATCAACGTCGGCGTGCTCTACATCTTCGCGATCTCGTCGCTGATGGTCTACGGCATCATCATGGCGGGCTGGGCGTCGAACTCGAAATACGCCTTCCTGTCGGCGATCCGCTCGGCCGCGCAGATGGTGTCCTACGAGGTCTCGATCGGCTTCGTCATCATCACCGTGCTGCTCTGCGCCGGCTCGCTGAAGCTCTCCGCCATCGTCGCCGCGCAGGACACCCAGTTCGGCATGTTCGGCTGGTACTGGCTGCCGCTGTTGCCGATGTTCGTGGTGTTCTACGTCTCGGCGCTGGCCGAGACCAACCGGCCGCCGTTCGATCTGGTCGAGGCGGAATCCGAGCTCGTTGCCGGCTTCATGGTCGAATACGGCTCGTCGCCCTATATGATGTTCATGCTCGGCGAATACGTGGCCATCGCCACCATGTGCGCCATGGCCACGATCCTGTTCCTCGGCGGCTGGCTGCCGCCGTTCAAGGTCATTCCGTTCATCTGGGTGCCGGGCGTGATCTGGTTCGTGCTCAAGGCCATGTTCATGTTCTTCCTGTTCGCCATGGCCAAGGCCGTCGTGCCGCGCTACCGCTACGACCAGCTCATGCGGCTCGGCTGGAAGGTGTTCCTGCCGCTGTCGCTGGCGATGGTGGTGATCGTGGCGGCGGTCCTGCAATTCGGCCATCTGGTGCCGAGAGGGTGATGCGATGAGGCTCGATCAGGCGGCGCGATCCATATTCCTGACGGAGTTCGTCTCGGCGTTCTTCCTCGGCATGCGTTATTTCTTCAAGCCGAAGTCGACCCTGAACTATCCGTTCGAGAAGGGACCCGCTGTCGCCGCGCTTTCGCGGCGAGCATGTGCTCCGCCGCTACCCGAACGGCGAAGAGCGCTGCATCGCCTGCAAATTGTGCGAGGCGATCTGCCCGGCGCAGGCGATCACCATCGAAGCGGGCCCCCGCCGCAACGACGGCACCCGCCGCACCACGCGCTACGACATCGACATGGTGAAGTGCATCTACTGCGGGCTCTGCCAGGAGGCCTGCCCGGTCGACGCCATCGTCGAGGGGCCGAACTTCGAGTTCGCCGCGGAGACCCGCGAGGAGCTCTACTACGACAAGGAAAAGCTGCTGGCGAACGGCGACCGCTGGGAGCGCGAGATCGCCAAGAACATCGCGCTCGACGCGCCGTACCGGTGAGGGCGAGCTTCCGATGATGCCGGCGACGATCCTGCCCGTGGTGTTCTTCTACCTCTTTGCCGGCGTATGCGTGGCGTGCGCCTTCATGGTGATCGCGGCGAAGAACCCGGTGCATTCGGTGCTCTATCTCATTCTCGCCTTCGTCAATGCCGCCGGCCTGTTCATGCTGATGGGCGCCGAGTTCCTGGCGATGATCCTGATCGTGGTCTATGTCGGCGCGGTGCTGGTGTTGTTCCTGTTCGTGGTGATGATGCTCGACGTCGACTTCGCCGAGCTCCGCCAGGGCTTCCTGCAATATCTGCCGATCGGGGTGCTGGTCGGCGTCGTGTTCCTCGCCGAATTGCTGCTGGTGGTCGGCGCCTGGGTGATCGGGCCGGGCCTGCCGCAGGCGATCTCGTCGCCGATCCCCGGCAACCTCACCAACACCGAGGCGCTCGGCCGCGTGCTCTACACGCAATACGTCTATTACTTCCAGGCATCGGGCGTGGTGCTGCTGGTCGCCATGATCGGCGCCATCGTGCTGACGTTGCGGCACAAGCCGAACATCAAGCGTCAGAACATCTCCGATCAGGTGGCGCGGACCAAGGAAACCGCGATGGAAGTCCGCCAGGTCAAGTCGGGGCAGGGGCTCTGACATGGCAATTGGGCTCGGCCATTATCTGTCCGTCGGAGCGATCCTGTTCACGCTCGGCATCTTCGGCATCTTCCTCAACCGGAAGAACGTCATCATCATCCTGATGTCGATCGAGCTCATCCTGCTCGCGGTCAACATCAACTTCGTCGCGTTCTCCACCCACCTGGGCGACCTCGTCGGCCAGGTGTTCGCGCTGCTCGTGCTCACCGTTGCGGCGGCGGAAGCCGCGATCGGGCTTGCCATTCTCGTGGTCTATTTCCGCAACCGCGGCTCGATCGCGGTCGAAGACATCAATTGATGAAGGGCTGACGATGTATCTGGCGATCGTCCTTCTGCCGCTGCTGGGCGCCATCCTGGGCGCCGCGATCGCGCTCGCCGGGGCGCGTGCGCGTTTCCCCGGCGCGGAGCCGTCGGACGACGACCATCACGCGCCGGCGCATGGACAGTCCATCCATGTGCAGGGCGGCCACGCCGTCATCCACGAAACCGACCACGAGCCCGGCGCCCACGACGACCATCATGCGCCGGCCGAACCCGCTGCTGCCGGCTCCCGTGCGGTCGAGATCATCACGACGTCGCTGCTGATGATTTGCCTGCGTGCTGTCCTGGATCGCGTTCTTCCGCGTCGGCTTCGGCCATCAGGATGAGCACGTGCGGCTGTTCACCTGGATCATCTCGGCGGACCTCAAGGTCGACTGGGCGCTCCGCATCGACACACTGACCGCCGTGATGCTGGTCGTGGTCACGACCGTCTCCGCGTTCGTTCATCTCTATTCGATCGGCTACATGGCCGAGGACCCGTACCGCCCGCGGTTCTTTGCGTACTTGTCGCTGTTCACCTTCGCCATGCTGGCGCTGGTCACCGCCGACAACCTCGCGCAGATGTTCTTCGGCTGGGAGGGCGTCGGCCTCGCGAGCTATCTGCTGATCGGCTTCTGGTACCACAAGCCCGAGGCCAACGCGGCCGCGATCAAGGCCTTCGTCGTCAATCGCGTCGGCGATTTCGGCTTCGCGCTCGGCATCTTCGCCATCTTCATGATGACGAAGTCGATCGACCTCGACACCATCTTCGCCCAGGCGCCGTCGCTCACCGGCAAGACCATCGACTTCTTCGGCTGGCACGCCGACGCGCTGACCTTGATCTGCCTGCTGCTGTTCATGGGGGCGATGGGCAAGTCGGCGCAGTTCCTGCTGCACACCTGGCTGCCCGACGCGATGGAAGGCCCGACGCCGGTCTCGGCGCTCATCCATGCTGCGACCATGGTCACCGCCGGCGTGTTCATGGTGGCGCGGCTGTCGCCGCTGTTCGAGCTTGCGCCCAACGCCGCGGCCTTCGTCACGCTGGTCGGCGCCACCACGGCGTTCTTCGCCGCCACCGTCGGTCTCGTGCAGAACGACATCAAGCGGATCGTGGCGTATTCGACCTGCTCGCAGCTCGGCTACATGTTCGTGGCGATGGGCGTCGGCGCCTATTCGGTCGGCATGTTCCACCTGTTCACCCACGCCTTCTTCAAGGCGCTTTTGTTCCTCGGCTCCGGCTCGGTGATCATGGCGATGCACCACGAGCAGGACATCCGCAACATGGGTGGGCTGAAGAACAAGATCCCGTTCACCTACTGGTGCATGGTGATCGGCACGCTCGCGCTCACCGGCTTCCCGTTGACCGCCGGCTATTTCTCCAAGGACGCCATCATCGAGGCGGCCTATTCAGGCCACAACCCGTTCGCGATCTACGGCTTCGCGATGACGGTGATCGCCGCCGGCATGACCGCGTTCTATTCCTGGCGGCTGATCTACAAGACCTTCCACGGCGCGCCGCACGACCAGCAGCACTACGAAGCGGCGCACGAGAGCCCGCTGGTGGTCCTCATTCCGCTCGGCGTGCTGGCGGTGGGCTCGCTCGGCGCGGGCTTCGCCTTCAAGGAGTTCTTCGCCGGCCACGAGGTCGAGCATTTCTTCCGCGAGTCGCTGAAGCAGGGCCACATCATCGAGGCGATGCACGAGGTGCCGTTCGCGGTGGCGTGGCTGCCGACCCTGATGATGGCGATCGGCTGGGGAATCGCGGCCTACATCTATCTGCTGCATCCGGAGATCGCGCCGCGGCTCGCGCGCCAGCACGAGGCGCTGTACCGCTTCCTGCTCAACAAGTGGTACTTCGACGAGCTCTATGACCTGATCTTCGTGCGGCCGGCGCTGTGGATCGGCCGCGTGTTCTGGAAGGGCGGCGACGGCTACGTGATCGACGGCTTCGGGCCGGACGGCATCTCGGCGCGCGTCCTCGACGTCACCCGCAACGTCGTCCGCCTGCAGACCGGCTACCTCTACCACTACGCCTTCGCCATGCTGATCGGGGCTGCGGCCTTCATCACCTGGTTCATGTTCTCCGGCAGCGGGGTGCACTGATGGCGACCTGGCCCGTGCTGTCCGTCACCACCTTCCTGCCGCTCGTCGGCGTGCTGTTCATCGCCATGCTGCGCGCGGACGAATCGGGCGCCCGCAACGCCCGCTGGATGGCGCTCTCGACCACGCTGGTCACCTTCATCGTCTCGCTCAATCTGGTGTGGCGCTTCGATCCGGGCTCGCCGGAATTCCAGTTCGTCGAGAAGCACCCTTGGCTTGCCGGCTTCGGCACCTACCACATGGGCGTCGACGGCATCTCGCTGCCGCTCGTCATCCTCACCACCGCGATCATGCCGCTCTGCATCGCGGCGAGCTGGCGCGCCATCAAGGTCCGCGTCCGCGAATACATGATCGCGTTCCTGGTGCTGGAAACGCTGATGGTCGGCACCTTCTCGGCGCTCGACCTCGTGCTGTTCTACCTGTTCTTCGAGGGCGGCCTCATCCCGATGTTCCTCATCATCGGCGTTTGGGGCGGCCCGCGCCGGGTCTATGCGAGCTTCAAGTTCTTCCTCTACACGCTCGCCGGCTCGGTGCTGATGCTGCTCGCCATCATGGCGATGTACTGGCAGTCGGGCACCACCGACATCCCGATGCTGCTGCGCTACGCCTTCCCGCGCGAGATGCAGCCGTGGCTGTGGATCGCCTTCTTTGCCTCGTTCGCGGTGAAGCTGCCGATGTGGCCGGTGCACACCTGGCTGCCGGACGCCCACGTCGAGGCGCCGACCGCCGGCTCCGTCGTGCTCGCGGCGATCCTTCTGAAGATGGGCGGCTACGGGTTCCTGCGGTTCTCGCTGCCGATGTTCCCGAACGCTTCAGCGGACTTCGCGCCGCTCGTGTTCGCGCTCTCGGTGATCGCCATCGTCTACACCTCGCTGGTCGCGCTGGTGCAGGAGGACATGAAGAAGCTGATCGCCTATTCGTCGGTGGCGCACATGGGCTTCGTCACCATGGGCATTTTCGCCGCGACCTCGCAGGGCGTCGCCGGCGGCATCTTCCAGATGGTGTCGCACGGCGTCGTGTCGGCCGCGCTGTTCCTCTGCGTCGGCGTGGTCTACGACCGCATGCACAGCCGCGAGATTTCGACCTACGGCGGCCTCGTCAACCGCATGCCGGTCTATGCCGCGGTGTTCATGCTGTTCACCATGGCCAACGTCGGCCTGCCGGGCACCTCGGGCTTCGTCGGCGAGTTCATGACCTTGCTCGGCACCTTCCGGGTCAACATCACGGTCGCGAGCTTGGCGACGCTCGGCGTCATCCTGTCGGCCTGCTATGCGCTCTGGCTCTACCGCAAGGTCGTGCTCGGCAAGCTCGACAAGCCGAGCCTCGCCACCATCACCGACATGGGCTGGCGCGAGATCGCGATTTTTGCGCCGCTGATCGTGCTGACCCTGCTGCTCGGCTTCTATCCCAAGCCGGTGCTCGACATGTCGGCGGCGTCGGTGACGGCGCTGCTCGACAACTACCAGCATGCGCTTGGCGCGGCGAAATCCGCCGCGCTGGTGAAGTGAGGCCTTTGCCGTGAACGCCATTCCGCTCGCATCGATGACCCAGGCGCTGCCGGAAATCGTGCTGGCGTTCGGCGCCATGGCGTTGCTCATGCTCGGCGCCTACCGCGAGCGGAGCGACAAGGCCGTCAGCATCTGCTCGATCCTGCTGTTGATCGCGGCGGCGGCCATCGTCGCCGTCATTCCGAACGGCCGGATCTTCGGCACGAGCTTCATCGTCGACGACTTCGCCCGCTTCATGAAGATCCTGGCCTATGCCGGCTCGGCCTTCGCCATCGTCATGTCGCTCGACTATCTCGAGAAGGCGCGGCAGCAGACCTTCGAATATCCGGTGCTGATCCTGCTCTCGACCGTCGGCATGGGCATGCTGATCTCGGCCGGCGACCTGATCGCGCTTTATCTCGGGCTCGAGCTGATGAGTCTCGCGCTCTACGTCGTCGCGGCCTCGAACCGCGATTCCGTGCAGTCGACCGAAGCCGGCCTGAAGTATTTCGTGCTCGGCGCGCTGTCGTCGGGGATGCTGCTCTACGGCTGCTCGCTGATTTACGGCTTCACCGGCAACGTGTCGTTCGCCGGCATCGCCAAGGCGTCGGGCGCAGGGCGGCATCGGGCTGATTTTCGGCCTCGTCTTCCTGTTCGCCGGCTTCTGCTTCAAGGTGTCGGCGGTGCCGTTCCACATGTGGACGCCGGACGTCTACGAGGGCGCGCCGACGCCGGTGACGGCGTTCTTCGCCGCCGCGCCCAAGATCGCCGCCATGGCGATCTTCGCCCGCGCCACCATCAGCGCGTTCCCCGGCATCACCCTGCAATGGCAGCAGATCGTGGTGTTCGTCGCGATCGCCTCGATGGCGCTCGGCGCCTTCGCCGCCATCGGCCAGACCAACATCAAGCGGCTGATGGCCTATTCCTCGATCGGCCACATGGGCTTTGCGCTGATCGGGCTCGCCGCCGGCACCGCCGAGGGCATCCAGGGCGTGCTGGTCTATATGGCGATCTATCTCGCCATGACGGTCGGCACCTTCGCGGTGATCCTGTCGATGCGGCGCGACGAAGGCATGGTCGAGCAGATCAGCGATCTTGTCGGGGCTGGCGCGCAGCAATCCGCCGCTGGCGTTCTTCCTGGCGCTGCTGCTGTTCTCGCTCGCCGGCATTCCGCCGCTCGCGGGCTTCTTCGCGAAATACTACGTGTTCCTCGGCGCCATCAAAGCCGGGCTCTACGGGCTTGCGGTGATCGGCGTGCTGGCGAGCGTGGTCGGCGCCTATTACTATCTGCTGATCGTCAAGATCATGTACTTCGACGAGCCGGCCAAGGGCTTCAACCCGGTGCCGGGCGAGCTGAAGGCCGTGCTCGGCATCGCCGGCCTGTTCAATCTGCTGTATTTCGTCTATCCCGCGCCGCTGATCACGGCGGCCGGGATCGCGGCGAAATCGCTGTTCTGATGCAGCTCGATCCCACGGCGAGTGCGGCCGGGGCGCGGCTCATCACCCACGACACGATCGGCTCGACCAACGCGGAGGCGCTGCGGCTCGCGCGCGAAGGCGAGCGCGGGCCGCTGTGGATCGTCGCCAAGACCCAGACCGCGGGGCGCGGACGCCGCGGCCGGACCTGGGTGTCGGAGCCGGGCAATCTCTACGCGAGCTTGCTGCTCACCGATCCGGCGCCGCCGGAGCGGTGTCCCGAGCTGTCGTTCGTCGCGGCGCTCGCGCTGCACGACGCCATCGGCGGACGCATCCCGGGCTTGGCCTCGCGGCTCGTGCTGAAATGGCCCAATGACCTGCTGATCGACCGCAACAAGTTCGCCGGCATCCTGGTCGAAGGCGAGGGGGCTGCCGTCGCGATCGGCATCGGCGTCAATTGCGTGCACCATCCCGGACCGCACCGAGACCCCGGCGACCGATCTCGCCAGCGCCGGCGTCCGCACCTCGCCGGAAAGCCTGTTCGCGCCGCTGTCGGGCGCGATGGCCGCCCGCCTCGCGCAATGGAACCGCGGCGCGGGCTTTGCCGCGATCCGCGCCGACTGGCTCGCGCGCGCCGCCGGTGTCGGCAAGCCGATCCGCGTCAAGACGGGCGAGGCGAGCTTTCCGGCCAGTTCGATGGGATCGACGAGACCGGCCGCTTGGTTCTCCGCCTCGCCGATGGGACAATGCAGGCCGTGGCGGCGGGCGACGTGTTCTTGGCGGCGAGGTAAGTGGCGATGGCCGGTCCGCAGGGCGAGCTCGTGTTCGCGCCGCTCGGCGGCGTCGGCGAGATCGGCATGAATCTCGCGATCTACGGGCTCGGCGACCAGCGCCGCCGCACCTGGCTCATCGTCGACGTCGGCGTCTCCTTCGCCCAGGAGGAGAACCTGCCGGGCATCGACCTGGTGTTTCCGGACATCCGCTATCTCGTCGAGGAGCGCCGCAACATCGCCGGCATCGTTCTCACCCACGCCCACGAGGACCACTACGGCGCGCATGCTCGACCTGTGGCCGAAGCTCAAGGTGCCGGTCTATGCGACGCCGTTCACCGCGGCGCTGCTCGAAGCCAAGCGCCAGGGCGAATACGGCGCGGCGGAAATCCCGGTCACCGAAATTGCGCTCGGCTCGCGCTTCAACGTCGGGCCGTTCGACATCGAGCTTGTCTCGGTCGCCCATTCGATCCCGGAATCCAATGCGCTCATCCTGCGCACGCCGCACGGCAACGTGCTGCACACCGGCGACTGGAAGCTCGATCCGACGCCGGTGCTGGGCCCGCCGACCGACGAGGCGAAGCTGCGGGCGCTCGGCGCCGAGGGCTGCCACGTGCTGATCGGCGATTCCACCAATGCGGTCCGCGAGGGCCGCTCGCCGTCGGAATCCGACGTCGCCCGGACGCTTGACCGAGCTGATCGTGAAGGCGCCGCGGCGCGTCGCGGTGACGACCTTCGCCTCCAACGTCGCGCGCATCAAGGCGGTCGCCGACGCCGCGCGCAAGGCCGAGCGCGAGATCGTCGTGGTCGGCCGCGCCATGGAGCGCGTCATCGGCGTGGCGCGCGAGACCGGCTATCTCAACGGCGTGCAGCCGTTTCACGGCATGGACATCTACGGCCACCTGCCGCCGGACAAGGTGGTGGCGCTCTGCACCGGCAGCCAGGGCGAGCCGCGCGCGGCGCTCGCGCGCATCGCCCAGGACGAGCATCCCGAGGTGGCGCTGTCGAAGGGCGACCGCGTGATCTTCTCGTCGCGGCCCATTCCCGGCAACGAGAAGGCGATCGGCAAGGTCATCAACGGGCTGATCGACCAGGGCGTCGAGGTCATCACCGACCGCACCCATCTGGTGCATGTGTCCGGCCATCCGCGCCAGGCCGAGCTCGAAGACATGATCGGCTGGGTCAAGCCGCGCACCGTCATCCCGGTGCACGGCGAGTCGCTGCATCTGTCCGAGCACGCGGCGCTGGCGCGGCGGCTCGGCGCCCGCACGCTTGATGATCCGCAACGGCGATCTGGTGCGGCTTGCGCCCGGCAATCCCGAGATCATCGACGAGGTGCCGGCGGGCCGCATCTACAAGGACGGCGCGCTGCTGATCCAGGCCGAGGCGCGCACCGTCGCCGACCGGAAGCGCCTGAGCTTTTCCGGCATCGATCAGCGTGGCGCTGGCGATCAACGACAAGGGCCAGCTGCTCGCCGATCCGGAGATCGAGCTGATCGGCATCCCGGACAAAACCGCCGACGGCATGGCGATGGACGACATCGCCTACAACGCCGTGGTCGAGACCTTCGATACGCTGCCGAAGCCGCGCCGGCGCGATCCGGATTCGGTCGGCGAGGCGATCCGCCGCGGCGTCCGCGCGGCGGTGGCGCAGCATTGGCGCAAGAAGCCGAACGTCACCGTGCATGTTCTGATCGTGTGAGGGACTGGGAATGGCCGATCTGAAGATGACGCTTGGCGTGCTGGAACTACGACCGCACCCGCGCGCTGATGGACGGCAGCGTCAAGCCTGAGGGCATCGATCTCACCTATCACAACTCGTTTCCGGCGGCGACCTTCCACCGCATGATGGGCAAGCGCGAGTTCGAGGCCTCCGAGCTGGGGCTGACGTTCTATCTCGACAGCTGCACGAGGACGATCCGCCGTTCGTCGCCATCCCGGTCTACCCGATCCGGCTGTTCTCGCATTCGGCGATCTACATCAACACCCACAAGGGCATCGAGCAGCCGAAGGACCTGATCGGCAAGAAGATCGGCGAGTTTTTCCTGTACGGCCACGACGCCGGCACCTGGTCGAAGGGCATCCTGCAGGACCATTACGGCGTGCCGGTCGACAGCTATTCGAACTACATCGGCGGCGTGGAACGGCCGACGCCGCCGCTGCCCTGGTACAAGCAGAAGCCGCCGCCGCACATCAAGGTGCAGCACATCGGCACCGAGACGACGCTCGACAAGATGCTCGACGACGGCGAGATCGACGCGCTGTTCTCGGCGCTGGTGCCGCCGTCGATGGCGCGGGGCTCCAAGAACATCGCGCGGCTGTTTCCCGACTTCGAGAAGGCCGAGCGCGACTACTACAAGACCACCGGCATCTTCCCGATCCAGCACGTCGTCGCGATCCGCAAGGACGTCTACAAGGCCAACCCGTGGGTGGCGAAATCGCTCTACAAGGCGTTCAAGCAATCCCGCGACAAGGCCTATGAGATCTACCGGCACCAGGCCGAGAACATGCACCGCATGTTCATGGTGCCGTGGATCACGCAGCATTTCCTGGAGATGCAGGCGCTGCTCGGCGACGACTGGTTTCCCTACGGCCTGAAGCGCAATTACAAGCCGCTCGATACGTTCCTGCGCTATCATTACGAGCAGGGCCTGTCCAAACGGCGCTTCAAGCCGGAGGATTTGTTCTTGCCGGAAACGCTCGACGACTGAGATCGGGCGATCAGAGGGAGGGCCGTGATGGTTCGCATGATCGGCGCGATGGTGCTTTGCGCAGTCGCGGCCTTGGCGCCGCATGCCGCGGCCGCGCAGGCCTGGCAGCCGACCAAGCCGATCGCCATCGTCATTCCGTTCCCGCCGGGCCCCGGCCTCGATCTGGTGGCGCGGATGGTCGGCGACAAGCTCAGCGCCTCGATCGGCCAGCCGGTGGTCTATGAGAACCGCACCGGCGCGAGCGGCTCGATCGCGGCCGAGTATGTCGCGCGCGCGGCGCCGGACGGCACGACGCTCGATGGCGGCGGCGACCAGCACCCACGCCACCAACGTCCATCTGATCAAGAACCTGAGCTACGACCCGGTCAAGAATTTCACGCCGATCGTCGAGTCGGTCGAGACCATCGGCTGCATCGTGGTCAACACATCGGTCGTGCCGGTCAATTCGGTCGCCGAGCTGGTCGCCTACGCCAAGGCCAATCCCGGCAAGCTGTCGTTCGGCTCCTCGGGCGCCGGCTCGTTCTTCCATCTCGCCGGCGAGCTGTTCAACCAGGTCAACGGCGTCAATCTCGCCCACGTGCCGTATCGCGGCTCGGTCGCCGCCTTCACCGACCTGATCGGCGGCCATATCCAGGTCAACTTCACCCAGCTTTCGCAGGCGGTGGCCTATCGCGACAACAAGAACCTGAAGGTTCTGGCGGTGCTGGAGGAGACGCGCTTCTCGCGCTGGCCGGAGTATCCGTCGATCACCGAGCGCTGCCGGCCTACAAAATGCCGCCGACCTGGAACGGCATCGTCGGCCCGCCGGGATGCCGGAGCCGGTCCTGGAGCGCCTGAACGCCGAGCTCAACAAGGCGCTCAACATCCCCGAGGTCAAAGCAAGCTCGAGGACAACGGCTATCGCGTGGTCGGCGGCTCGGCGAGGCGTTCGGCAAGCGCATCCGCGACGACATCGCGTTCTACGGGCCGATCTTCAAATCGGTCGGCGTTCAGGCGCAGTAGCCGAACTGGCGGCGGGCCCGCAAGCCCGGTAGGAATAGGCGGCCGGGCGGACGCAGGAGAAGCTTCATGATCGGACGCCTCAACCACGTCGCCATCGCGGTCCGCGACATCGCCAAGGCCTCCGAGGTCTATCGCAAGACGCTGGGCGCCACGCGTCTCCGCCGTGGTGCCGCAGCCGGCGCACGGCGTGAACACCGTGTTCATCACGCTGCCCAACACCAAGATCGAGCTGCTGGAGCCGCTCGGGCCGGAGTCGCCGATCGCGAAATTCCTGGAGCGCAATCCCGACGGCGGCATCCATCACGTCTGCTACGAGGTCGACGACATCCTCGCCGCCCGCGACCGGCTCAAGGCCGCAGGGCGCCCGCGTGCTGGGCGACGGCACGCCCAAGATCGGCGCCCACGACAAGCCGGTGCTGTTCCTGCATCCCAAGGACTTCTGCGGCACCCTGGTCGAGCTCGAGCAGGCCTGATGGCAATCGCCACCGCCATCGCCATCTATTTCCTGATCTGGTGGATCATGCTGTTCGCGGTGCTGCCGTGGGGCGTGCGCGCCCAGGGCGAGGAGGGCGCGCCGGGCACCGATCCCGGCGCGCCGACCGTGCCGCGGCTCAGGGCCAAGCTGATCTGGACCACGATCGCTTCCGGGGTGGTGTGGGCGATCTGCGCGGTGATCTACGCCAAGGGGCTGGTGACGCTCGATGGGCTCGCCAGCCTGTTCGGATTTCCGGCGCAAAACCGCTGATCGCTGAACCAAAAAAATAGAGCAGGGACAATGCCCTGCTCCAATCTCCTTGAGCCTAATCTAAACCCCGATACTCAGTACATTTTCGAGGTTAGCCGCGGTGATTTCGCGATTGGCTCTTCCTCCCAGACATGGGCCGTATGGGGAGCTGCCCCCACGGTGAAAGGACATTAGTCGAACGCCCCGGCGTTGTCATTCTTGCACCGCACCATTTTGGTGGGCAGGCTCCCAGGCCCTTGGTGCGCTTGTATTTTCGCGTTCGATCCGCTTTCACTGCGGCGCCTGGCCCGCCCACCCGATTCTTGAGACGCTGATGCGCCTGTCCCGCTTTTTCCTGCCGATCCTGCGCGAGACCCCGAAGGAGGCGGAAATCGTCTCCCACCGGCTGATGCTGCGCGCCGGCATGATGCGGCAGGAGGCGGCCGGAATTTATGCCTTTCTGCCGCTGGGGCTGCGGGTGCTGAAGAAGATCGAGCAGATCGTGCGCGAGGAGCAGAACCGCGCCGGCGCCATCGAAATGCTGATGCCGACAATCCAGTCGGCCGACCTCTGGCGCGAGAGCGGGCGCTACGAGGCCTACGGCAAGGAAATGCTGCGCATCGAGGACCGCCACGAGCGCGACATGCTCTACGGCCCGACCAACGAGGAGATGATCACCGAGATCTTCCGGGCCTACGTGCGGTCCTACAAGGATCTGCCGCTCAACCTCTATCACATCCAATGGAAATTCCGCGACGAGGTGCGGCCGCGGTTCGGGCTGATGCGCGGCCGCGAATTCCTGATGAAGGACGCCTATTCGTTCGACGTCGACCAGGCCGGCGCGCGGCATTCCTACAACAAGATGTTCGTGGCTTATCTGCGCACCTTCGCGCGGCTCGGCTTGAAGTCGATCCCGATGCGGGCGGAAAGCGGGCCGATCGGCGGCGACATGAGCCACGAGTTCATCATCCTGGCCTCGACCGGCGAGTCCGAGGTGTTCTGTCACAAGGATTATCTGGATTTGCCGGTGCCCGGCGCCGACGTGGACTTCGACGACGTCGCCGGTCTGCAGTCCACCGTGGACAAATGGACCTCGAATTATGCCGCAACGTCGGACATGCACGACGCCGCGGCCTTCGGGCAGATCCCGGCCGACAAGCAGGTGTCGGCGCGCGGCATCGAAGTCGGCCACATCTTCTATTTCGGCACCAAATATTCCGAGCCGATGAAGGCCGTGGTCAGCGGCCCCGACGGCGTCGAGAAGCCGGTCCACATGGGCTCCTACGGCATCGGGCCGAGCCGGCTTGTTGCCGCCATCATCGAGGCCTCCCATGACGACGCCGGCATCAAATGGCCGGAGGCGGTGGCGCCGTTCAAGGTGGCGATCCTCAATCTCAAGCAGGGCGACAGCGCGACCGACGCGGCCTGCGAAAGCCTCTACCGCGATCTAACCGGCAAGGGGGTCGACGTGCTCTATGACGACACCGACCAGCGGGCCGGCGCCAAATTCGCCACCGCCGACCTGATCGGCGTACCATGGCAGGTCATGATTGGGCCGAAGGGCCTCGCGGCGGGGACGTTCGAGGTCAAGAAGCGGGCCGACGGCAGCCGGGAAAACTTGAGCCCGGCCGCAACGATCGATCTGTTGTCGCGATGATTCTGTGCGTTTCTTGAAGGGGCGTGCCGCCGAAGCTGGCTTGAAACCGCCAGAATCGGATGAAATCGGTACTCAAAGGGGATTGATGAGCGAACCCACCGGGACACGGCCGTTTGCCCCGTTTGAGTGGATGCTGTCGCTGCGCTACCTGCGGGCGCGGCGCCAGGAAGGATTCATATCGATCATCGCCGGCTTCTCGTTCCTCGGCATCATGCTCGGCGTCGCGACCCTCATCATCGTGATGGCGGTGATGAACGGCTTCCGCAAGGAACTGCTCGGCAAGATCCTCGGCCTCAACGGCCACCTTCTGGTGCAGCCGCTGGAATCGCCGCTCACCGACTACCAGGCGGTGGCCGAGCGCATCTCCAAGCTCGAGGGCATCCGGCTCGCGGTGCCGATCGTCGAGGGCCAGGCGCTGGCGTCGTCGCCGTTCAACGCCGCGGGCGTGCTGGTGCGCGGCATCCGCGGCGATGACCTGAACGGGCTCACCTCGATCGCCAAGAACATCAAGCAGGGCACGCTCGAAGGCTTCGACCAGGGGCAGGGCGTGCTGATCGGGCGGAGACTCGCCGATCAATTGACCTTGCGCGCCGGCGACAGCGTCACGCTGGTCTCGCCGCGCGGCGCGGTGACGCCGATGGGCACCACGCCCCGCATCAAGGTCTACAAGATCGCGGCGGTGTTCGAGATCGGCATGTCGGAATACGACGCCGCCTTCGTGTTCATGCCGCTCACCGAAGCGCAGGCCTATTTCAACCGGAACGGCGACGTCACCGCGATCGAGGTCTACACCGACAATCCCGACAAGATCGTGCAGTACCGGCAAATGGTCACCGACGCGGCCAAGCGCCCGATCTTCATGATCGACTGGCGGCAGCGCAACGCCACCTTCTTCAGCGCGCTGCAGGTCGAGCGCAACGTGATGTTCCTGATCCTGACGCTGATCGTGCTGGTGGCGGCGTTCAACATCGCGTCGAGCCTGATCATGCTGGTCAAGGACAAGGGCCGCGACATCGGCATCCTGCGCACGATGGGCGCGACCCAGGGCTCGATCATGCGGGTGTTCCTGATCACCGGCGCGGCGATCGGCGTGATCGGCGATCTGGTCGGTTTCCTGGTCGGGCTGCTGGTGTGCCTCAACATCGAGTTGATCCGGCAGTTCATGTCCTGGCTGACCAACACCGAGCTGTTCTCGCCGGAGCTTTACTTCCTGTCGCGGCTGCCGGCCGACCTCGATGTCGGCGAAACCACGGCGGTCGTGGTGATGGCGCTGGCGCTTTCGCTGCTGGCAACGCTTTACCCGTCGTGGCGCGCGGCGCGCCTCGATCCGGTCGAAGCGCTGCGCTACGAATGAGCCAGCCGATGGCCGAACCCGAAACACCGGTCGTCTTTCTGCATCAGGTCGAGCGGCGCTACCATCAGGGCGACGCGGTCCTGGAAATCCTGAAAGGTGGCGACCTCGCGATTTGGCCCGGCCAGTCGGTGGCGCTGGTGGCGCCGTCGGGCGCCGGCAAGTCGACGCTGCTGCACATCACCGGGCTGCTGGAGCACGCCGACGGCGGCGAGGTCTATCTCGACGGCGCGCCGACCTCGGGCCTCTCGGACGCGGTGCGGACGCGGATGCGGCGGAACTCGATCGGCTTCGTCTATCAGGCGCATCATCTGCTGCCGGAATTCTCCGCGGTCGAGAACGTCATGCTGCCGCAGATGGTCCGCGGCCTCCGGCGTTCCGAGGCGCACAAGCGCGCGACCGAATTGCTGTCCTACCTCGGCCTCGCCGAACGGCTGACGCACCGGCCGGCCGAGCTCTCCGGCGGCGAGCAGCAGCGGGTCGCGATCGCGCGCGCGGTCGCCAACGTGCCGCGGCTTCTGCTCGCCGACGAGCCGACCGGCAACCTCGATCCGAAAACGTCGGACCATGTGTTCCATGCGCTGAACCAGTTGATCCGGGCGTCGGGCCTGACCGTGATGCTGGCGACCCACAACATGGAGATCGCCGCGCGGATGGACCGCCGCGTGACGATCCGCGACGGGCAGATCGTCGAGTTGCCCTAGTTCGAATCCTGCTCTAAGTCACAGAAAATACGGCCATTTCCGGCCCGAGCACGCGGCGGCCATGCGTCGCTTGACAAAAGAACATAACATGAACTATGTTCCGCCTTCGTTCAGGGAGGACACCATGTTTCGCGCCGTCGTTGAAGAAGCCGCCGCATTGGCCTCGATCACCCTTTTTCTCGGCATGATCGCCGTGTGGGCCCAGGTCATTTCGGCGATGTAACGAGTGTCATCTTCGCGTGCTTTGGTTGCGTTTGTAGCGTTTGCGTACTTCTCGTCTTTGCGGTCCCCCAACCGCTCGTCATACCCGTCTGCCGCGGGTATTCACGTCCCGAACCCCCATCCCCGATCGGACGTGGATGGCATCGGAAACAGGGCTTGCCCGGTTCCCGAGCCATGACGGCGGTCCGCCGTTCATAAAGACTGCGGCGGCGGCTCATTGTGCCAGGGCGAGTGCGCCGGTTGCCTCCCTGAGAAAAGCGGGCACGGTTCGGGATGGGTGTGGACAGGACGGCCTGCCGTCCCCACCATCTTCTGCAACCGAATCGCTGAGGCCCCCGTGACCGCTGATCCTGGCTTCGTGCATCTGCACGTGCATTCCGCTTATTCGCTGCTCGAAGGCGCGCTGGTCATCAGCCGGCTTGCCGAGTTCGCCAAGGCGGACCACCAGCCGGCGCTGGCGCTGACCGACACCGACAACATGTTCGGGGCGCTCGAATTCTCCGAAAAGCTCGCGGGCTACGGCATCCAGCCGATCGTCGGCTGCGCGCTGGCGCTCGATTTCGGCGACGAGGCGCGCGACCCGAGGCTCGCCGGCAAGGTGCGGGCGCTGCCGCGGATCGTGCTGCTGGCCGCCCGCGAGAGCGGGCTATCGCAGCCTGATGCAGCTCTGCTCGCGCGCGTTCCTGGAAACCCCGTCGAACGAAAAGCCGCATCTGAAGCTTGCCTGGCTCGAAGGGATGACCGACGGCCTGATCGCGCTCACTGGGGGGCCGGGCGGCCCGCTCGATGCGGCGATCCTGGCCGGCCAGTCCGACCTCGCCGCCACGCGCTGCGCGACGCTGCAGAAACTGTTCGGCGACCGGCTTTACATGGAGCTGCAGCGCCACGGCACGCCGGGCGAGCGGCTCACCGAAGGCCCGCTGATCGAGCTCGCCTATGCCCGCCACATTCCGCTCGTCGCCACCAACGAGCCGTACTTCGCCAAGCGCGAGGACTACGACGCCCACGATGCGCTGATCGCCATCGCCGAGGGCCGCGTCGTCGCCGAGACCGACCGCCGCCAGCTCACCGCCGAGCACTATTTCAAGAGCCGCGCCGAGATGGCCGCGCTGTTCGCCGATCTGCCGGAGGCGCTGGCCTCGACGGTCGAGATCGCGCAGCGCTGCGCGTTCCGGCCGCGCACCGAAAAGCCGATCCTGCCGCGCTTCTCGGTCGGCGACCGCGCGGTGGACGAGGGCGCCGAGCTCAGGACGCGCGCCGAGGCCGGCCTCGAGCGCCGCGTCGCCGCGTATGGGCTCGCGCCGGGCCGCACCATCGAAGAGTATCGCGAGCGGCTCGCCTTCGAGCTGCAAGTGATCGAGGGGATGAAATACCCCGGCTACTTCCTGATCGTGTCCGACTTCATCCAATGGGCGAAGGACCAGGGCATTCCGGTCGGTCCGGGCCGCGGCTCGGGGGCGGGCTCGCTCGTCTCCTACGCGCTGACCATCACCGATCTCGACCCGCTTCGCTTCAATCTGCTGTTCGAGCGCTTCCTCAATCCCGAGCGCGTGTCGATGCCGGACTTCGACATCGACTTCTGCCAGGACCGCCGCGACGAGGTGATCCGCTACGTGCAGGAGCGCTACGGCCGCGATCAGGTGGCGCAGATCATCACCTTCGGCACCTTGCAGGCGCGGGGCGTGCTGCGCGACGTCGGCCGCGTGCTGGAGATGCCCTACGGGCAGGTCGACAAGCTCTGCAAGCTCGTGCCGCAGAACCCGGCGGCGCCGGTGACGCTCGCCAAGGCGATCGAGGGCGAGCCCAAGCTGCAAGCCGAGCGCGACAGCAATCCGATCGTCAAGCGCGCCTTCGATATCGCGCTCAAGCTCGAAGGGCTTTACCGCCACGCCTCGACACACGCCGCCGGCATCGTGATCGGCGACCGGCCGCTGTCCGAACTCGTGCCGATGTACCGCGATCCGAAGTCCGACATGCCGGTGACCCAGTTCAACATGAAGTGGGTCGAGCAGGCCGGCCTCGTCAAATTCGACTTCCTCGGGCTGAAGACGCTGACAGTGCTGCAGACCGCGGTGCGGCTGTTGAAGCAGCGCGGCATCGAGCTCGATCTGACGGCGATCCCGCTCGACGACAAGAAAACCTACGACCAGCTGTCGCGTGCTGAAGCGGTCGGCATCTTCCAACTGGAAAGCCAGGGCATGCGCCGCGCGCTGCTCGACATGAAGCCGGACCGGTTCGAGGACATCATCGCGCTCGTTGCGCTCTATCGGCCGGGTCCGATGGCGAACATCCCGACCTACTGCGCGCGCAAGCATGGCTACGAGAAGGCGGAATACATCCATCCCAAGCTCGAGCCGATCCTGAAAGAGACCTACGGCGTCATCGTCTATCAGGAACAGGTGATGCAGGCCGCGCAGATCCTCGCCGGCTATACGCTCGGCCAGGCCGATCTGCTCCGCCGCGCCATGGGCAAGAAGATCCGCTCGGAGATGCAGGCGCAGCGCAAGGACTTCGTCAAAGGCGCGACCGAGCGCGGCATCGAGCGCGCGCATGCCGATGCGATCTTCGATTTGCTGGAGCGTTTCGCCGAATACGGCTTCAACAAGAGCCACGCCGCGGCCTACGCGCTGGTCGCCTACCAGACCGCCTACTTGAAGGCGAATTATCCGGTGGAGTTCATGGCGGCGTCGATGACGCTCGACATGGGCAACACCGACAAGCTTTCGGAGTTTCGCGCCGAGGCCGAGCGGCTCGACATCAAGGTCGAACCGCCGTCGGTCAATCGCTCGGGCGCGGCCTTCGAGGTCGAAGGCAACACCATCTACTACGCGCTGGCGGCGCTCAAAGGCGTCGGCCGGCAGGCGGTGGACACCATTGTCGAGGCGCGCGGCGACAAGCCATTCGCCGATCTCACCGATTTCGCCCGCCGCATCAATCCGCGCGCGGTCAACAAGCGCGTGCTGGAAAGCCTCGCCGCCTCCGGCGCGTTCGACACGATCGAGCCGAACCGCGCCAGGGCGCATGCCGCCGTCGACGCCATGATGTCGACCGCGCAGCGCACCCACGAGGCGGTTTCGGTCGGGCAGAACGATATGTTCGGCGGCGCCGCAAACCGCGAGACCATCGCGGTCCCCGCGGTCGAGCCCTGGCTCGCGTCCGACAAGCTGCAGCGCGAATACGACGCCATCGGATTTTTCCTGTCCGGTCATCCGCTCGACGAATATTCGGCGCTCCTGCAAAAGCTGAAGGTTCAGTCGTGGACCGAGTTCTCCCGCTCGGTGAAATCGGGAGCAAGCGCCGGCCGGGTGGCGGCGACCGTCGTGTCGCGCACCGAGCGGCGCACCAAGACCGGCAACAAGATGGGAATCTTCGGGCTGTCCGATCCGTCCGGCCATTACGAGGCGATCGTGTTCGCCGAAGGTCTCCAGCTGTTCCGCGATATCCTGGAGCCCGGCGCGCCGGTGCTCCTGTTCCTCAGCGCGGAAGCGCAGGGCGACGAGATCCGCGCCCGCATCCAATCGGCCGAGCCGCTCGATCAGGCCGCCTCGAAGCTGCAAAAAGGTCTGCGCGTATTTCTGCGCGACCAGGCGCCGATCGAGCCGGTCGCCAAGCGGCTCGACAGCAAGGGTGACGGCGAAATCAGCATGGTGCTTCAGCTTGGCGGCGGCGCCGAGGTCGAGGTCAGGCTGCCGGGACGCTTCAAGGTCTCCCCGCAGATCGCCGGCGCCATCAAGGCGGTGCCGGGCGTGCTCGACGTCCAGCTCATTTAGCTTTCCGCGTCCCGCGCGCAGCGCAGCCTTGTGCCGCAGCCGGGTCTTTGAGCCTTGCGGTTGACCGGGTATCGGGCGACGGCCGATATTGCCAGAACGACAGGCCCAATCGTTGGCATGAGGCGTGCATCGATGCGCCACGTCCCCCAACATCGGGACAAAGTCACAAGGAGCGCCTCATGTTTCGCGGGATTGCACGCGGCTTTCTGATCGCCGCCACGCTGATGGCGGGCAACGCCTATGCGGCCTGGCCGGAGCGGACCGTCACCATCGTCACGCCTTACGCCGCGGGCGGCATCGCCGATGTGGTGGCGCGGCTCACTGCGGAGCGGTTGCAAAGCTCGCTGAAACATACCTTCGTCGTGGAGAACCAGACCGGCGCCGCCGGTACGGCCGCGCCCGAGCGGGTCGCGAAAGCCACGCCTGACGGCTACACATTGATCTCGACGCCGATCTTCCAGCTCACGACCGCGAAATACGCGCAGAACGTCAGCTTCGACGCGCAGCGCGATTTCACCGCGATTGCGGGGGTGGCCTCCGCGCCGTTCGTGATCACGGTCGGCGCGTCGTTTCCCGGCAACACGCTGGCCGAGTTCATCGCGCACGTGAAGGCCAACCCGGGCAAGCTCACCTTCGGTTCGGCGGGCGTCGGCAGCACCACCCATGTCGCCGCGGTGCTCGTGCTCAAGGCCGCCGGCCTCGACATGATCCACGTGCCATACCGCGGCGTCGCGCCCGCCTTCACCGACCTGCTGGCCGGCCACATCGCGATGGTGGCGGGCTCTCCGGTTGAGCTCAAGCCGTATCTCGACTCCGGAAAATTGAAGCCGCTCGCCGTCCTCGACAACAAACGTTCGCCGCATCTGCCCAACGTGCCGATCGTGACCGACACGCTCAAGGATTGTCCGCCGGCTGTGACCTACAACGGACTGCTTGGGCCCGCGCACCTGCCGAAGGAGGTCGTCGAGACGCTATCACGCGAACTGGTCGCAGCGGGCAAGTCCGAGGAGTTCCGGCAGCGCTTGCTGAACGTCGGGCTTGAGCCGCTGCTCAACACGCCGGAGGACTTTGCCAAGATCATCGCCGCCGATTCCGCGCAATGGAACGGCATCATGCCTGGTCTCAATCTCAAGCAGCAGTAGGACCGAGCAGTCAGCATGGCGGGATCGAAGGCCAGCGCGCGCGTCGTCATCGTCGGAGCAGGTCCCGTCGGGATGGTGTGCGCGCTGGCGCTGAACCGAAGCGGCATCGCCGTCACCGTGTTCGAGCAGGAGCCAGCGCCGGTCGAGGACCAGCGCGCTGCCTCGCTGCATCCGTCCACCTTGGAGATGCTCGACGATCTCGGCGTGACCGAACAGATCATTCCGCTCGGGCTCATCTCCAGCGCCTATCGCTTTCACGACCGCGTGTCGCATTCGGTGGTCGCCGAATTCGACCTCAATCTGATGCGGGACGAATTCCGCTTTCCCTACGTGCTGCAATACGAGCAGTACAAACTGACCGCCTCGATCGCCGAGGAATATGGCAATGCATCCGACTTCGACGTGCGCTTCTCTCATGCCGTCACCGGCCTGACCGAGACGGCGGACGGCGTCGACGTCGAGGTGAGCTCACCCGCCGGCGTTGAACGATTGCGCGCCGATTACGTGATCGGCTGCGACGGCGGGCGCAGCACGGTGCGCAAGCTCGCCGGCATCGAGTTCGAGGGCTTCACCTATCCGGAGCGCTTCATCAAGATCGCAACGAGCTTCGACCTTGGCGTGGCCAATCCCAAGGTCGCGTTCCGCAATTATTTTTCCGATCCGAACGAGTGGTGCAATCTGTTCAAGGTGCAGGGCAAGCGGCCGCCGGGCTTGTGGCGTGCGATCTTCCCGATCCAGTCCGACGAGACCGACGAGGCGGTGCTCGACCCCGAGCGCGATCGAGGCGCGGTTGCAGAAGTTCTTTCCCAAGAGCGGCCGCTACGAGGTCGAATACGTCAACGTCTATGGCGCGCATCAGCGCGTCGCGGCGATCGTTCCGCAAAGGCCGCGTGCTGCTCGCCGGCGACAGCGCCCACGTCAACAATCCGATCGGCGGCATGGGCATGAACGGCGGCATCCACGACGGCATCAACCTCGCCGGCAAGCTCGCCCGCGTCATCCATGGCGAGGCCGGCGACGACTGCTCGATCTCTACAGCCGCCAGCGCCGCCACGCCGCGGTGAAATACGTCCAGGCCCAGACCATCGCCAACAAGCGGCTGATGGAGGAGCGCGACCCGGCCGTGCGGGCCAAGAATTTCGACGAACTCCGCCGCACCGCCGAAAATCCGGAGACCGCCAAGGCCTATATGCGCCGCGCGGCGCTGGCCGACAGCCTGCGCGATGCCGCGGCGGTGACCTGACGGGCGTCAACTTGAAGCTCTTGCGCCGTCCCGCGGCAAGGCCCACATCCTGCGCACCGTGACGCCGATCGTCTCCGATATCGTCGAACAGGCCAGGCTCGCGGCCCGCGCGTTCGCGGAATTCGGCGAGCATCTGCTGCATCCCACCGTCCGGCTCGGCGTCACCGGTCTGTCGCGCGCCGGCAAGACCGTGTTCATCACCGCGCTGCTGCATGGCCTGCTGCGCGGCGGCCGGTTTCCGGTGTTCGAGCCGCTTGCAAGCGGGCGGATCGCCGGCGCCAAGCTTGCGCCGCAGCCCGACGACGCGGTGCCGCGGTTCGACTACGAGCGCCATGTCCGCTCCGTCGTGATCGAGCGGCGAATGGCCGGAGTCGACCCGGCAGATCAGCGAGCTTCGCGTCGTCATCGACTATCAGTCGGCCGGCGGTGCGATGCGCACGCTGACGCTCGACATCGTCGACTATCCGGGCGAATGGCTGCTCGACCTGCCGCTGCTGGACAAAAGCTACGAGCAATGGTCGGCGGAGACGCTGGCGCAGCTGCGGCGGACGACGCGCCAGCCGCTGCCCAGCGCGTTTCTCGATCGCGTTGCCTCGATCGATCCGTTCGCCCCGGCCGACGAGTATGCCGCGATCGAAGCGGCGCGGCTGTTCACCGACTATCTTCAGGCCCGCCGCAAGGAGCACCAGACGCTCAGCATGATCGGCGCCCGGCCGCTTCCTGATGCCCGGCGATCTTGCGGGCTCGCCGGCGCTGACCTTCGCGCCGCTGCTGCTGCCGGCCGATCGGGAGCCGCCATCCGGCTCGGCCTGGGCGATGATGCGGCGGCGCTACGATTCCTACCGCGATGCCGTGGTGCGGCCGTTCTTCCGCGATCATTTCGCCCGCCTCGACCGGCAGATCGTGCTGGTCGATGTGCTCGCCGCGCTCGACGCCGGACCCGAGGCGATGCGCGATCTTCAGGATGCGATGGTCGCGGTGCTCGACTGCTTCCGGGTCGGCCGCGGCGGCTGGCTCAGCGCGCTGTTTTCGCCGCAGCGCCGACCGCATCCTGTTCGCAGCGACCAAGGCCGACCAGTTGCACCATTCCGCCCACGACCGGCTGGAGGCGATCCTCAAGCAGCTGACCGAAAGCGCCATCGCCCGCGCCGGCGGCGCCGGCGCCGAGGTCGACGTGATCGCGCTCGCCGCCGTCCGCGCCACCCGCGAGGCGCTCATGCGGGGCGAGGGCGGCGGCCTGCCGTCGATCGTCGGCACCGCGGTGCCCGGGCGAATGGACCGACGGCCGGCATTTCGACGGCTCGACCGAGATGGCGTTCTTTCCCGGCGATCTGCCCGATTGAAAACGCGGCAGGGCGGCGATTTCCGCTCGATCCGATTCCGGCCGCCGGCGCTGGAGGAGACCGACGACGGCATTGCCGGCGCTGCCGCACATTCGCCTCGACCGCGCGCTGCAATTCCTGATCGGGGACCGGCTGCGATGACGGAAACCTTGCGCAAGCCCGCCATCTTCAGCGTCGACGATCCGCGGCTGGTCATCGCCCGGCCGGAGGAAGCGCAGCGTCCGAACGTGGACTGCCATCGCCGAGGCGCCGGCCGACAACCTTCCCGCCGTGCCGACGCCGCGCAAGCGCCGCGTTCCCTGGGGCAGCGCTGTTCTGGTCGGCGCTGTCCGGCCTCGTGCTGCTGGCGCTGGGACTGGCCGTCACCAACCTGGTCGAAGACCTGTATGCGCGCGCGCCTTGGCTCGGCGCGATCGGGCTTGCGCTGGCGCTGCTCGCGGGGCTCGCGCTGCTGGTGGTGATGCTCCGCGAGATCGTCGGCCTGGCGCGGCTCGCCACGGTGGAGTCGCTTCGCCAGCGCGCCTTGGCGATCATCGAAAGCGACGACCGCGATGGCGGCCGCGCGCTGATCGCCGACATGCTCTCGCTCACCAGGCGCATCCCGCGGCTGGCGCGCGCCCGCGCGCGGCTTGAGGATCACGGCGCCGACATCATCGACGGCCGCGATCTCGTTCGCCTCGCCGAGCGCGAGCTGATGAGCCCGCTCGATATCGAGGCGCGGCGGCTGGTGGTGTCGGCCAGCAAGCGCGTCTCGGTCGTCACCGCGATCAGCCCGCGCGCCGCGGTGGACATGATGTTCGTGCTGATCAACGCGCTCCGCCTCGTCCGCCAGCTCGCCGTGCTCTACGGCGGGCGGCCGGGCGCGCTCGGCGTGCTGCGGTTGCTCCGGCAGGTGATGTCGCATCTGGCGGTGACCGGCGGGGTGGGGATGGCCGACAGCGTGGTGCAGCAGGTGATCGGGCACGGCATCGCGGCGCGGCTGTCGGCCCGGCTGGGCGAGGGCATGGTCAACGGGCTCCTGACCGCCCGGCTGGGCCTCCTGACCATCGATCTGGTGCGGCCGCTGCCGTTCCATGAGCTGCCGCGGCCGGCGCTGAACGATCTGGCCGCGACGCTGCTGCGGCCGGTCGAGGCCGAGGGGGCAGCCGGGGAGCTGGAACGCCCGGTACCGGGCAAAGGCCAATAATCGGGCTCAAATCCGATTGTTTCTTGCGTCCTGGGGGACCTGCCGCTATATGCAGCCCATCTCACACGCGGACTTGGCCATATAGGCCGTCCGGTGGCTCCCGGTCCTGGGTCTTTCCCTTGGCCGAAGCCCACACGTCCGCGGCGGAACAACCGGAGAAGACCATGGCGCTGCCCGACTACAGCATGCGTCAGCTTTTGGAAGCTGGCGTTCACTTCGGCCATCAGGCCCACCGCTGGAACCCGAAGATGGGTGATTACATCTTCGGCACCCGCAACAACATCCACATCATCGACCTCGCCCAGAGCGTGCCGATGCTCCACAAGGCGCTCGAGGCGGTCAGCGACGTCGCCGCCAAGGGCGGCCGCATCCTGTTCGTCGGCACCAAGCGCCAGGCCCAGGACGGCATCGCCGAAGCGGCCAAGCGCTGCGCGCAGTATTACGTCAACTCGCGCTGGCTCGGCGGCACGCTGACCAACTGGAAGACCATTTCCGGCTCGATCGCGCGGCTGCGCAAGCTCGAGGAGATGCTCTCCTCGAACGAGGCCTCCGGCTACACCAAGAAGGAGCGCCTCGACCTGCAGCGCGAGCGCGACAAGCTCGACCGCTCGCTCGGCGGCATCAAGGACATGGGCGGGTTGCCCGACCTGGTGTTCGTGATCGACACCAACAAGGAAGACATCGCGATCAAGGAAGCGCGCCGCCTCGGCGTGCCGGTCGCGGCCATCGTCGACACCAACAGCGATCCCGACGGCATCACTTACGTCGTGCCCGGCAATGACGACGCCAGCCGCGCCATCACGCTCTACTGCGATCTGGTCGCGCGCGCGGCCCTCGACGGCATCTCGCGCTCGCAGGGCGGCATGGGCGTCGACCTGGGCGCGGCCGAGAAGCCGATCATCGAGGATCTGCCGAAGCCCGAGGAAAAGGGTCTCGGCTTCGAGCCGCTGCCCGGTCCGCGCGGCGTCGCCGACGATCTCAAGAAGCTCACCGGCGTTTCGCCCGCGATCGAGAAGAAGCTCAACGACCTCGGCATCTTCCATTACACGCAGATCGCCGAGCTCAGCGCCGAAGCGGCTCACAACGTCGGCGAAGAGGTCGGATTGCCCGGCCGCGTCCAGGGTTGGGTCGCCAAGGCCAAGGAACTGACGGCCGAGTAAGACGGCGGCGCGGAGTTTTGCTCCGCGCCAGCGTGCCTGCTCCGCAACGGATTGGAACATGGCTCAAATCACTGCACAGATGGTCAAGGACCTGCGCGAGATGACCGGCGCGGGCATGATGGATTGCAAGGCGGCGCTCGGCGAAACCTCGGGCGACGTCGATGCCGCGGTCGATTGGCTGCGCAAGAAGGGCCTGTCCAAGGCCGCCAAGAAGGCCGACCGCGTCGCCGCGGAAGGTCTGGTCGGCGTCGCGGTCAAGGGCACCAAGGGCGTCGTCGTCGAGGTCAATTCCGAGACCGACTTCGTCGCGCGCAACGATCTGTTCCAGGGCCTGGTCAAGATGATCGCCAATGTGGCGCTCGACGTCGGCGCCGACGTCGAGAAGATCAAGGCGGCCAAGACCGGCAGCAAAACCATTGCCGATGACATCTCCGAGACCATCGCCAAGATCGGCGAGAACATGACGCTGCGCCGCGCCGCCGGGCTTTCGGTCGGCAAGGGCGCGATCGGCAGCTACGTGCACAACGCGGTGATCGAGGGGGCCGGCAAGATGGGCGTGCTGGTCGCGCTGGAATCCGCGGGCAAGGCCGACGAGCTCGCCGCGCTCGGCCGGCAGCTCGCGATGCATGTCGCCGCGGCCAATCCGCAGGCGGTCGATCCCTCCGGGCTCGATCCCGCCACCGTCACGCGCGAGAAGGACGTGCTCGCCGAAAAATTCAAGGCGCAAGGCAAGCCCGCCGCGATGATCGAGAAGATCGTCGAGTCGGGGCTGAAGACCTATTACAAAGAGGTCTGCCTGCTCGATCAGGCTTACATCCACGACGACAAGAAGAACGTGGCGCAAGCCCTGAAGGAAGCCGAAGGCAAGGTCGGCGCGCCGATCAAGGTCACGGGCTTCGTGCGCTACAAGCTCGGCGAAGGCGTCGAGAAGCAGGAATCCGATTTCGCCGCCGAAGTTGCGGCCGCCGCCGGGACCAAGAACTGACGGCCGTCGCCGCGCGCGAGGAGGGTTAGGATGGCCAAGCCTGCCAGCAAGACTACAGGTCAGTCTGCCAGCAAGCCTGCCTACCGCCGCGTGATCGTGAAGGTGTCCGGCGAAGCGCTGTCGGGACCTGAAGGCTTCGGCATCCACCAGCCGACCATCGACCGCATCGCCAAAGACCTGATCGCGGCGCGCCGGCTTGGCGTCACGCTCGGCGTCGTGGTCGGCGGCGGCAACATCCTTCGCGGCGTCAAGATGTCGGGCAAGAGCCTGTCGCGGCCGACCGCCGACGCGATGGGGATGCTGGCGACCGTGATGAACGGCCTCGTGCTGGAGGCCGCGATCGAGCGGCTCGGCGCGCCGGCCCGCACCATGTCGGCGCTCAACATGCCGCAGGTCTGCGAGACCTACGAGCGCGGCCAGGCGCTCCGCCATTTCGAGGAGAACCGGATCGTGGTGTTCGCCGGCGGCACCGGCAATCCGTTCTTCACCACCGACACCACGGCGGTGCTGCGCGCCGCCGAGATGGAATGCGACGCGGTCCTCAAGGCCACCAACGTCGACGGCGTCTACAGCGCCGACCCAAAAAAGGACCCGAAGGCCAAGCGCTACGACCGCATCTCGCTCCAGGAGGCGTTCGACCGCGATCTCAAGGTTCTGGATGCGACCGCCTTCGCGCTTGCCCGCGAAAACAGTATGCCTATCATCGTGTTCTCTATCGAGAAGGCGGGCGCGATCGAAGCGGTTCTGCGCGGCAAGGGCCGCGCTACCGTCGTCAGCGGATGATTTAGGCTTCGGGCGCGAGGCCGCGCCGTATTTAGTGATGCAGTCGAGTGCTCGAAGATTACAGGCGGGAGGGGCACATGGCCGGTAATGACATCAACGAACTCAAGCGGCGCATGCAGGGCGCGCTCGAGCGTGCTCAAGACGGAACTCAACGGCTTGCGCACCGGCCGCGCCTCGGCGCATCTGCTCGATCCGATCCACGTCGAGGCCTACGGCCAGAGCATGGCGCTCAATCAGCTCGCCACCGTCAGCATTCCGCAGCCGCGCATGATCAGCGTGCAGGTGTGGGACCGCTCGATGGTGAATGCGGTGGAAAAGGCGATCATGGCGGCCAATCTCGGATTGACGCCATCGAGCGAAGGGCAGGTGATCCATCTGCGAATTCCGGAGCTCAACGAGGAGCGCCGCAAGGAACTCGTCAAGGTCGCGCACAAATATGCCGAGACCGCCAAGGTCGCGGTCCGCCACGTGCGCCGCGACGGCATGGACGCGCTGAAGAAAATGGAGAAGGATCATCAGATCAGCCAGGATGATCACAAGCGCATGGACGGCGAGGTCCAGAAGGCGACCGATCAGGCGATCATCGATATCGACCACCTGCTGTCTGCCAAGGAAAAGGAGATCATGACGGTCTGACCCGTTTCACCATGCCCCAGAACCCGATCCCATTGTCCGCGTTCGCAACGCCGCGGCACGTCGCCATCATCATGGATGGCAACGGCCGCTGGGCGTCGGCGCGCGGGTTGCCGCGGGGCGAGGGGCATCGGCGCGGGGTCGAGGCGTTGCGCAAGACCGTGCGCGCCGCCGGCGAAATCGGCATCTCGTTTCTCACCATCTTTTCCTTCAGCGCGGAGAACTGGTCGCGGCCGCCGTCGGAAATCCGCGACCTCATGGGGCTGCTGCGCCGCTTCATCCGCAACGACCTCGCCGAGCTGCACCAGAACGGCGTCAAGGTGCGCGTGATCGGCGAGCGCGGCGATCTCGATCCGGACATCCGGCGGCTGCTGGAGGAGGCGGAGGAGCTGACCAGGGACAACGACGGCCTGACGCTGGTCGTTGCGTTCAACTACGGCGCCCGCCAGGAGATCGCGCGCGCGGCGGCGCGGATCGCCGCCATGGTCAAGGATGGCACGCTCGATCCCGTCGGCGATCACCGCCGATCTCATCGGACAGAATCTCGACGCGCCGGACCTGCCCGATCCCGATCTCATCATCCGCACCAGCGGCGAGCAGCGGCTGTCCAATTTCCTGCTGTGGCAGGCCGCCTACAGCGAGCTGGTGTTCGTGCCGACCTATTGGCCGGATTTCGACCGCGCCGCGCTGGAAGGCGCGATTGCCGAATATCACCGCCGCGAGCGGCGGTTCGGCGGGCTTGATCGCGCAGACTGGCTCCTAGCCGTGGCCGGCGTCCAACCGGCCAACGAGAAGCCATCCGGGCTGCCGCCCTGGCCGGCCGCAGCAATCTCGATGCTGCGCATCGTGTCGTCGCTGGTGCTGGCGCCGCTTGCGATCGCCGCGGCCTATTTCGGCGGGCTCGTCTTCTTCGCGTTCTGGGCCGTCGCCGCGCTCGCCGTGCTGTGGGAATGGGACACGCTGGTCTGCGCGGATGAGCGCAACCCCGTGCTGGCGACCGGCGCGGTGGCGCTGGCCGGCTCGGGCCTGCTGCTCATGCTCGACCGGCCGGGCGTCGCGATTGCCCTCATCGCGCTCGGCTGCTTCGGCGTCGCGGCGCTCGCTTCGAACGTTCGCCGCATGTGGTGCGCGGCCGGTGTTGTTTATGCGGCGGCGCTCTTGATCGCGCCGGTGCTGCTGCGGCGCGATGCGAGCTTTGGGTTCGCCGCGATCTTGTTTCTGTTCGTGATCGTGTGGCTGACCGACATCACGGCCTATTTCGTCGGGCGCGCGGTGGGCGGGCCAAAGCTGATGCCGCGCGTCAGTCCGAACAAGACCTGGTCGGGCGCGATCGGCGGAACCGTGGCGGGCGTGATCGGCGGCGTCATCGTGGCAAGCCAGTTCGGCATCGGCGGACTTGCCGCCGCTGCTGTCGTGGCCTTCGTTCTTTCCGTCGTTTCGCAGGCGGGCGATCTCGCGGAATCCGCGATCAAGCGCCGGTTCAACGCCAAGGACGCAAGCCAGCTCATTCCCGGCCACGGCGGGCTGATGGATCGGCTCGACGGCTTCGTTGCGGCTGCGGTCGCGGGCGTTTTGATCGGAATGGCGCACGGCGGATTCGATGCCCCCGCGCGCGGCCTCATGGTATGGTGAGTGATGCAGGTCGTTAATCCGGCACTTCGCGCCGAACGAACCTCCGCGCCGGCCGTCCGCACCGTGACGGTGCTCGGCGCAACCGGTTCGGTCGGCATGAGCACCGTCGATCTGCTCAAGCGCGGCAATGGCCAATATCGCGTCGAGGCGGTGACCGCCAACAAGAACGCCGCCAGCTTGCGAAGATCGCGCGCGAGCTCAACGCGCGCCTTGCGGTGGTGGCCGATCCGTCGGCCTATGGCGAACTCAAGGACGCGCTGTCCGGCAGCGGCATCGAGGCGGCGAGCGGCGAAGCCGCTGTGATCGAGGCGGCGGAGCGGCCGGCGGATTGGGTGATGGCGGCGGTGAGCGGCGCGGTCGGCCTGAGGCCCACGCTCGCCGCGGCGAAGCGCGGCGCGACCGTGGCGCTGGCCAACAAGGAATGTCTGGTCTGCGCCGGCGGTCATGTTCATGCGCACGGCTGCGGCTCACGGCACCAACGTGCTGCCGGTCGATTCCGAGCACAACGCCATCTTCCAGGCGCTGACCGCGGGGCCGCGCGAGGACGTCAGCCGCATCGTCATCACCGCGTCCGGCGGTCCGTTCCGCACCTGGACGCGCGAGCAGATGCGCGGCGGCCAAGCTCGAACAGGCGCTCAAGCATCCGAACTGGTCGATGGGTCCGAAGATCACCATCGATTCCGCGACCATGTTCAACAAGGTGTCTGGAACTGGTCGAGGCGCATCACCTGTTCGCGGTCGAGCCCGAAAAGCTCGCCGTGCTGGTGCATCCGCAATCGATCATCCACGGCATGGTCGAATACCGCGACGGCTCGGTGGTGGCGCAGCTCGGCTCGCCCGACATGCGCATTCCGATCGCCCATTGCCTGGCCTGGCCGGTCCGAATCGACGGTCCGGCGGCGAAGCTCGATCTCGCCAAGGTCGGCTCGTTGACCTTCGAGGCGCCGGACCCGGACCGCTTTCCGGCGCTGGCGCTCGGCCGCCGCGCGCTCGAGACCGGCGGCGCGGCTCCGACCATCCTCAACGCCGCGAACGAAGTGGCCGTTGCGGCTTTTATCGGCGGACAGATCGGCTTCGGCGGCATCGCCGACCTGGTCGAGGCCACGCTCGAGGCGGCGGAACGCCGAAATGCCACCGCGGAACCCCAAGATATCGATGAGGCGCTTGCCGTTGACCATATGGCAAGATCATTGGCGCATGACCTCTTGCCCGAAATAGCCGCAAAGTCATTCTAGCAATTCGGTCTGGGGCGTAGCCGAACGGGTGGGGACAGGTCCGAAATGGACATTTTCAGCAATTTTGGGCTCTGGGGCGCGGGTTGGACCGGCTGGATCATCCCGTTTCTGTTCGGATTGAGCGTCGTCGTCTTCTTCCATGAGCTCGGCCACTTCCTGGTCGCGCGCTGGTGCGGCGTGCGGGTGCTAACTTTTTCTGTGGGTTTCGGTCCGGAAATTGTCGGCTTCAACGATCGCTATGGAACTCGCTGGAAGCTGTCGTGCGATTCCGCTCGGCGGCTACGTGAAGTTTTTCGGCGATGACAACGCCGCGAGCGTGCCGGACGAGGCCGCCGTCGCCAACATGACCGAGGCGGAGAAGCGCCAGAGCTTCTTCCATCAGCCGGTCGGGCGCCGCGCGGCCATCGTCGCCGCCGGCCCGATCGCCAATTTCATCCTGGCTATCGTGATCTTTGCCACGATTTTCGCGCTCTATGGCCGGCAGACGACGACGGCGCGGGTCGATGCCGTGCTGCCCGATTCCGCCGCCGCCGCCGCCGGACTCAAGCCGGGCGATGTCGTGCTCGCGATCGACGGGCGGACGATCGAAAGCTTCTCCGACATGCAGCGCATCGTCAGCGCCAATGCCGGTCGCACGCTGACATTCCAGATCGATCGCGGCGGCGCGCCGATGACGCTGACGGCGACGCCCGCGCTCAAGCAAGGCAAGGACGGCTTCGGCAACAACACCTGCCAGGCCGTGCTCGGCGTCAGCCGATCGATGACCCCAGGCGACGTCAAAACCGAGCACGTCGATCCACTGGCGGCGGTCTGGCTCGGCGCCAAGGAAACCTGGTTCATCATCGACCGGACGTTCTCCTACATCGGCGGACTGTTCGCCGGCCGCGAATGCGCCGACCAACTCGGCGGGCCGATCCGGATCGCTCAGATCTCCGGCCAGGTCGCCACGCTGGGCTTCATGCCGGTGCTGCATCTGGCGGCCATGTTGTCGGTGTCGATCGGGCTTCTGAACCTGTTCCCGGTGCCGCTGCTCGATGGCGGTCACCTTTTGTTCTACCTGGATCGAAGCGACCCGGGGCCGCCCGCTGTCGGCGCGAGCCCAGGAAATCGGCTTTCGGATCGGTTTCGCGATTGTCGTGATGTTGATGATATTTACAGTCTTTAATGACACCATTCAGTTGTTGCCGCGGCTTTGGGCGTCTTGACTGGGGTTTTGGGGGGCATTGGCCGCTGGGAAGGCGGAAAATGTCACATTTGCTTGGGTTGCGGAGTGGGAAAAAGCCTGTAGAAACATGGTGCTGGGTGGATTCCGCAATACCGCCAGTCAGTCGGTGCAAGAGTGTGGGGAAGGGCGCGTTGCGAATGAAGTTGTGGGTGCGGCAGCTTCGGGGCCTTTGCCTGGTCGGCATGGTCCTCGCCGGGATTGTCTTTGTGCACCGCAGTGGGGGCGGTCGCGACGGCGAGTTATGCCGTCCGCACAATCCTCGGGCGCGATCGTCGTCGAAGGCAACCGCCGGGTCGAAGCCGAAACCATCCGCTCCTACTTCCGGCTCAACGCCGGCGAACGCCTCGACAGCTACAAGATCGACCAGGCGCTCAAGGCGCTCTATGCCACCGGCCTGTTCCAGGACGTGCGCATCAACCAGGCCGGGGGTCGGCTGGTCGTCACGGTGGTCGAAAATCCGGTGATCAACCGGGTCGCGTTCGAAGGCAACTCGAAGCTCAAGGACGACCAACTCGCCAACGAAGTGCAGTCGAAGACCCGCGGCACGCTCTCGCGTCCGACAGTGCAAGCCGACGTGCAGCGCATCGTCGAGATCTACCGGCGCAACGGCCGCTTCGACGCCCGCGTCGAGCCGAAGATCATCGAGCTTCCGAACAATCGCGTCGATCTCGTGTTCGAGATCAAGGAAGGCGACAAGACCGGCGTCAAGAAGATCATCTTCGTCGGCAACAAAGCCTATGGCGACCAGCGTCTGAAGGACGAAATCAAGACGAACGAAACCTCGTGGTTTTGGATCCTTGCGTTTTTCCAGTCGGCTGACATCTACGATCCGGACCGCATCGAAGCCGATCGCGACCTGATCCGCCGCTTCTATCTCAAGCACGGTTACGCCGACGTGCGCGTGGTTTCGGCGGTGTCGGTTTACGATCCGGTGAAGAAGGGCTTCATCGTCACCTTCACGCTCGATGAGGGCGAGCGCTATCGGTTCGGCAAGATCGATATTCAGTCGAACGTTCCGCAAGTGGACCCGAATACGCTGTACGGCCGTTCCAAGGCCGGCTCGCGGTGACGTGTACAACGCCGAGGCGGTGGAAAAGTCGGTCGAGAACATGTCGATCGAAGTCGCCCGCCGCGGCTATCCATTCGCCGTGGTTCGTCCGCGTGGCGACCGCGATCTGGCGACCCACACCATCAACGTCACGTTCACCGTCGAAGACGGCCCGCGCGTCTACATCGAGCGGATCAACATCCGCGGCAATACGCCGCACGCGCGACTACGTGATTCGCCGCGAATTCGATATCGGCGAGGGCGATGCCTACAATCGCGCGCTCGTCGATCGCGCCGAGCGGCGCCTGAAGAACCTCAACTATTTCAAGACCGTCAAGATCACCAACGAGCCGGGCTCGGCGCCGGATCGAAGTCGTGCTCAACGTCGATGTCGAGGAAATCCCGACCGGCGAGTTCTCGGTCTCGGGCGGTTATTCGACCGCCAGCGGCTGGATGGCCGAGCTCAGCGTCTCCGAGCGCAACCTGCTCGGTCAGGGCCAATACGCGCAGGTTCGCGGTGCAGTACGGCCAATACGCGCGAGGCTTCGAACTGTCGTTCGCCGAGCCCTATTTCATGGGCAATCGCCTCGGCGTCGGCATCGACCTCTATGCCAAGCAAACGCTGGCGACCAACTACATTTCGTACAACAGCCAGACGCTGGGCATGGCGACCCGCGCCGGGTTTGCGCTGAGCGAAGAGCTTTCGTTCCAGGCGCGTTACAACATCTACTCGCAGAAAATCACGCTGCCGATCCAATACAACGACTGTCAGTTCTCCCCCAACGCCCTCGTGAATAATCCAGTGCCCGGTGTCAACGGCGTGGGGCAGGAGCGACCCCGTCGGTGTCAGTCCGACAAACGAAGCGCTTCGTACGGACGGCGGTAACTGTTACGCCAATGGCGAAGCCTCGCTGGCGGTCCGCAAAGAGCTCGCAGCGGGCGCGGTTCTCGTCTCGATGCTTGGGTATACGGTCGCCTACAACACGCTCGACAACAACCGGAACCCGACCGCCGGCACTTACGCCGAATTCAAGCAGGATTTCGCCGGCGTCGGTGGCGACGTCAACTTCATTCGCACGACCGTCGACACCCGCAGCTACTACGAGATGTTCTCCGACGTCGTTGCCGTGCTCCATCTGCAGGGCGGCCATATCGCCGGCTGGGGCGGCAAGGACCTCCGCATGCTGGATCATTTCCAGATGGGACCGAACCTGGTTCGCGGCTTCGCACCGTCCGGCATTGGCCCGCGCGATATCACGCCCGGCACCAACCAGGATCCGCTGGGCGGCACGCATGTATTGGGGCGCCAGCCTGGAGGCGCAGGCGCCGTTCTCCTTCCTGCCCAAGGACGCCGGCCTCAAGGGCGCGGTCTTCGCCGATGCCGGCTCGCTTTGGGATTACAGAGGTCCGACCAGCTGGAACGTGACCGGTGAAACGCTTCAGCCCGCGCCTGATTCCGGCGCGATCCGCGCCTCGGTCGGCGTCGGTCTGATCTGGAACTCGCCGTTCGGTCCGCTGCGCTTCGACTATTCGTTCCCGCTTGCCAAGCAGGGTTACGATCGGATCCAGCAATTCCGCTTCGGCGGCGGCACGAAATTCTAGACGCGTAGCAAAGCCGCACGAATTCTTTTGGAATCAGCGGCGGCTGTATCAAGCCACGCCGATGATTGGGCAGGACAATGTCCTCGGGCCGGCCCATGGGGGAGATGAGACATGAGCGGCGAGACCCTTGAGGCCATTGGGATTCGCGAAATCCTCGCCGCGCTGCCCCACCGCTACCCCTTCCTGCTGGTCGACCGCATCATTGAAATCCGCGGCGACGAACACGGCATCGGCATCAAGAACGTCACCGCCAACGAGCCGCAATTCGTCGGCCATTTTCCCAACAATCCGGTGATGCCGGGCGTCCTCGTGCTGGAAGGCATGGCGCAGACCGCCGGTACGCTCTGCATCCGCTCGATGCCGGGACAGACCAAGCCGGCGCTCGTCTACTTTCTGACCATCGACAAGGCGAAGTTTCGCAAGCCGGTGATACCGGGCGACGTGCTCGAGTATCACATGACCAGAATCAAGCGGCGCAAGAACATGTGGTGGTTCCGCGGCGAAGCCAAGGTCGGCGGCGAGATCGTGGCCGAAGCCGAGCTCGGCGCCATGATCGCAGTCGAGGGCTGACATTGCCGCGGATCGATCCTTTGTCACGCGTGGCCGACGGCGCCAGACTGGCGGATGACGTCGAAGTCGGTCCGTTCTGCACGGTCGGACCGAACGTGGAATTGCGCGCCGGCGTGCGGCTGTTGTCGCACGTCAATGTCACCGGCGTGACAACGATCGGCGAGCAGACCGTTATCTATCCATTTGCCTCGCTCGGCACCGCGCCGCAATCGACCGGCTACCGCGGCGGCGCCACCCGGCTCAACGTCGGCCGCAACTGCCAGATCCGCGAAGGCGTAACGATCAGCACCGGCACCGAGGACCACGGCGAAGTCACCAGCGTCGGCGACCGCTGCTTTCTGATGGCCAATTCGCACATCGGCCACGATTGCCATGTCGGCGACGACGTCACTTTCGCCAACGGTGCGGTGCTTGGCGGCCATGTCTCGATCGCCAATCATGTGTTCATCGGCGGCAACACCGCGGTGCACCAGTTCGTTCGCGTCGGCGAGGGCGCGATGCTGGGCGGCATGAGCGGGATCACCCGCGATATTATCCCGTTCGGGTTTGCGTTCGGGCCGAAGGCGGTGCTGGTCGGGCTCAATGTGGTCGGATTGAAACGACGCAAGTTCAGCCGCGCCGATCTCCACCGCATTCGCAGCGCCTACCAGATGTTGTTCTTCGGCGACGATACATTCGCCGAGCGCCTGGAACGCACCAGCAAGCATTTTTCCGGCGATCCGGTGGTCGGAAAAATCGTGTCGTTCATCCGCGAGGGCGGCAAGCGCTCGCCGATGATGCCTGCGTCCGGCGACAACGCCGATTCAGATGCTGCGGTATGAGCGCGATGCCATGACCGGGCGGACACCGGACGCATCGAACGGCGAGAGCCGCGCTGGCGATCATTTGCGGCGGTGGTAGTCTGCCGTTTGCGCTGGCGGACGCCGCGGTGCGGCGCGGCCGCCGCGTCGTTTTGTTTGCGCTCCGCGAATGGGCCGACCCGGAGCGTGTCGCCGCCTATCCGCATCATTGGTCTTGGATCGGCCAGTTCGGGCGTTTCCAGCGGCTCGCCGCCCAAGAGGGATGCCGCGACGTAACGTTCATCGGCTCGGTCGTGCGGCCTTCGCTTTGGCAGATGCGGCCTGACTTCGGGGCGGTCCGGCTGATGCCGCAGCTGGTGCGGCTGTTCCGGGGTGGCGACGATCATCTGCAGGCGGGGATCGGGCGGCTGTTCGAGCAGCATGGCTTTCGTCTGCTGGGGCCGAAGGACATCGCGCCCGAACTGCTGATGCCGCCCGGGCCGCTCGGCGCCCGCACGCCCAGTGAGCAGGAGCGTGCCGATATCGCTCGCGGCCTGGCGTTACTCAACGCCACCAGCCCCTTCGACATTGGCCAAGCGGTGGTCGTCGCCAACAACCATGTTCTGGCGTTGGAAGGGCCGGAAGGCACCGACCAGATGCTGGCGCGCGTGGCGGAGCTGCGGCGCAGCAGGCGCATCAATACGCCGGTGGGCACCGGCGTTCTCATCAAGGCCGCTAAGCTCGGCCAGGATCAGCGCATCGACCTGCCGGTGATCGGTCCGCCCACGGTCGGAGCCGTCAGCGCGGCGGGTCTTGCAGGTATCGCCGTGGTCGCCGGATCGACCATCGTGGCGGAGCCCGAGCGTATCGCCGCCGCCGCCGATGGCGCCAAGATTTTCGTCATCGGCGTCGGCGCCGATGGGACGGTCCGATGACCACCGCATCGCCCCGGTCGCCGGGAGAATTGCCGCCGGGCGAACTGGAGATTTTCCTGGTCGCCGCCGAGGAATCCGGAGATCGACTTGGTGCTGCGCTGATGAAGGCGCTGCGCCAACGGTCCGCCGGTCCGGTGCGCTTTTCCGGCGTCGGCGGCACCGAGATGACCGCCGCGGGTCTCGACAGCCTGTTTCCCGTCGGCGATTTTTCCATCATCGGTTTTGCTGCCATCCCAGCGACGGTTGCCGCGCATCATTCGGCACATGGTGCAGACGGTTCGAGCGGTGCTGGCACAGCGCCCGCATGCCCTGGTGATCATCGACAGCCCGGCATTTACGCTCCGGGTTGCGCGTTACGCGCATTGGTTCGACCGCTCGATCCCGATCATCGACTACGTGTCGCCGTCGGTCTGGGCCTGGCGGGCGGGGCGGGCGCGGGCGATGAGCGCCTATGTCGATCACGTGCTGGCGCTGCTGCCGTTCGAGCCCGACGTGCATCGCAGACTCGGCGGCCCGCCGTGCAGCTATGTCGGTCATCCGCTGATCGAGCGATGTTTCCAAGCTGCGTCCGAACGAGGCCGAGGCGCGGCGCCGCAGCTCCGATCCGCCGGTCGTGCTGGCCATGCCGGGCAGCCGCAGCAGCGAGGTCACAAGGCTCGCCGGCATCTTCGGGGAGACGCTGGCGCGCGTTGCGGAACGCACCGGGCCGATCGAGGTGGTGGTGCCGACCGTTCCGCATCTCCTCGCGCAGGTCACGGAAGCGACCTCGACTTGGCCGATTTCGACTTGGCCGATCAAGCCCCGCATCGTGGTCGAGGAGGCGGACAAGCAGGCGGCCCTGCGTGTGGCGCGGGCGGCGCTGGCGAAATCCGGAACCACCACGCTCGAGCTCGCGGTCGCCGGCGTGCCGATGGTCGCGGCCTATAAGGTCGCGCCGCTCGAAGCTTGGGTGATCCGGCGGCTGGTCCGCGTGCCGTCCTACATCCTCGCCAATCTGGTGCTCGGGCAAAACGTCGTGCCGGAGCTGGTGCAGGAGGAATGTACGCCAGAGCGGCTCGCGGAGGCGCTCGCCCCGCTCATCGGCGACACGCCGGAGCGGCGGCGCCAGGTCGAGGCTTTCGCGACGCTCGATGCCATCATGGAGATCGGCTCGCGCACGCCCGCCGCCCGCGCCGCCGACATCGTGCTGGGACTGGCCCGGCGGGACGGCGGCACGATGGCTGTGCCGAAGACAAACGGCTAAGCTCCGGCCGGCGATCCTGCGACAGCGGGGAGGGCGCGATGGCAAAATTATCGCAGCGGTGGCAAGCCGCGGCGCTATGGCTGCTGACCGCCGCAACGGTCGGATGCGGGTCGGCGCAGGCGCAAAACTGGCCGTCCAAGCCCGTCAAAGTCATCATGGCCACCGCCGCGGGCAGCGCTCCCGACGTGACTGCGCGCATCGTCACCGATCGCCTCGCGCAAATCTGGGGTCAGCAGATTCTGATCCTCAACCGCCCGGGCGCCGGCGGACTGATCGCGCTCCAGGGCCTGGCAACAGCCGAGCGCGACAACCACACGCTTTACATGCCGAGTTCGTCGTCGCTGGTGGTGCTGCCGGAAACCAATTCCAAGCTGCCGCTCGACTTCGAGCGCGATCTGGTGCCGATCGGTCTCATCGGCGAGTCGCCGTTCATGATCGTCGCCGGCACCGCGGTCGGCGTCGGCACGCTGCCGGAACTGATCGCGCTCGCCAAGACCAAGCCCGGCGAATTGACCTATGCCGGCAATTTCCGCGGTTCGCTGCCGAACATGACCGGGGAAATGTTCGCGAGCCAAGCCGGCATCAAGCTCACCTTCGTTCCTTATCCGGGCGCGCCCCCAGCGCTCCAGGATGTGATCGGCGGCCGCGTATCGCTCATGGTGGAGGGCATCGGAGCGTTCACCGGCGCGCTGCAGGGCAACGCCGTGAAGCCGCTCGCCATCACCTCGCCGAGCCGGCTGCCCAACTGGCCGGATCTGCCGACCGCGGCGGAGACGCTTCCGGGCTACCAGTCGCGCGGCTGGACGGCGCTGTTGGCGCCCAGCGGCATGCCGGACGACGTGGTGCGCAAAGTGAATGCCGACCTGCGCACCGTGCTCGACATTCCCGAGGTGAGGTCGAGGCTGGAGACCTCCGCCACCTATGTCCGCCATCTGTCTCCGGCCGAGACCCGCAACTACATTCGTGCCGAACAGCAGGCCTGGCGGCCGGTGGTCAAGCAATTCGGCGTCACGACGCAATGACGCGGGCGATCCTGCCGCTCAAGCAAAAGGGGCGCCCTGGGGCGCCCCTTTCAGCCATAAATTGACTACCATGGAACTCCCGCCTACTTTCGCCGCGAGATCGGAACGTAATCCCGCTTTGTCGCGCCGGTGTAGAGCTGGCGCGGCCGGCCGATGCGCTGGGTCGGATCCTCGATCATTTCCTTCCACTGCGCGATCCAGCCCACCGCGCGCGCCACCGCGAACAGCACGGTGAACATGCTGGTCGGGAAGCCCATCGCCCTCAGCGTGATGCCCGAATAGAAATCGACATTCGGGTAAAGCTTCTTCTCGATGAAATAGTCGTCGTGCAGCGCGATGCGCTCGAGCTCCATCGCCACCTGCAGCGTCGGATCGTCGCGGTGGCCCATCTCGGACAGCACCTCATGCGCGGTCTTCTGCATGATCTTGGCGCGCGGATCGTAGTTCTTGTAGACGCGGTGGCCGAAGCCCATCAGGCGGAAATTGTCCTTCGGGTCCTTGGCGCGCTTGATGTACTCCGGGATGCGGTCGACGGTGCCGATCTCGCCGATCATCTTCAGCGCCGCTTCGTTGGCGCCGCCGTGGGCCGGGCCCCAAAGCGCCGCGATACCGGCGGCGATGCAGGCGAACGGATTGGCGCCGGTCGAGCCGGCGAGCCGCACGGTCGACGTCGAGGCGTTCTGCTCGTGATCGGCGTGCAGGATGAAGATGCGGTCCATCGCCCGCGCCAGCACCGGATTGGCCTTGTAGTCCTCGGCCGGCACCGCAAAGCACATGCGCAGGAAGTTCGTCGCGTAGTCGAGGTCGTTCTTCGGATAAACGAACGGCTGGCCGACCGTGTACTTGTAGGCCATGGCCGCCAGGGTCGGCATCTTGGCGATCATGCGGATCGAGGCGATCATCCGCTGGGTCGGATCGGAGATGTCGGTGGAGTCGTGATAGAACGCCGACAATGCGCCGACCGAGCCGGTCATCACCGCCATCGGATGCGCGTCGCGCCGGAAGCCCTGCAGGAACCGGCTCATCTGCTCGTGCACCATGGTGTGGCGCGTGACCCGGTAGTCGAAGTCGGCCTTCTGCTGCGACCGTCGGCATTTCCCCGTAAAGCAGCAGGTAGCAGGTCTCGAGGAAATCGCCGTGCTCGGCCAGTTGCTCGATCGGCACGCCGCGGTAGAGCAGGACGCCTTCGTCGCCGTCGATGTAGGTGATCTTGGACTCGCAGCTTCCGGTCGAGGTGAAGCCCGGGTCGTAGGTGAACATTCCGGTTTGGGCGTAGAGCTTGCCGATATCGATCACATCCGGCCCGATCGAGCCGCCGTAGATCGGGAACGACCAATCTTTGTCGCCGACCGAAAGCTTGGCCATTTTGGTGTTGGCGCCGGATTTCGCGTCCATGATCGTGACCCTCGAACCCGTCGGCCCCGCGACCGGACGGTGCATTGCTCGTGCTGGCGCGCGGGCGGAGACCGCGTGAAACCCCAGCTATTTTGGGTATCCCATTCAGTTGTGCACTGCAAGGTGCGGGGGCAAGCCGGCCCGGCTGGGTCAGCTTGCGGCGGCCTGATCGCGCAGCCGCGCCAGGCTTTCCTCACGGCCCAGCACGGCCAGGACGTTGAATATGCCGGGCGAGGTGGTCTTTCCGGTCAGGGCCGCCCGCAGCGGTTGCGCCACCGATCCGAGCTTGGCGGCCTTGCGCTCGGCATAGCCGCGCACCGCCTGTTCCGCCGCTTCCGCCGTCCACGGCTCGACCGCTTCCAGGTCGGGCAGGATTTCGGCCACCAGAGCGCGGGCCTCGGGGGTCAGCAGCGTCGCTGCTTTGTCATCGAGCGCCAGCGGTCGTGATCGCCCAAAGAAAGCTTGCCGCGTCCACCAGATCGACCAGCGTCTTCGCGCGCTCCTTTAATTCGGGCATGGCCGCCATGACCTGCTCGCGGACCGCGGGTGTCAGCTTCGCCGCCGTTTCGGCGCCGCCCGGCAGGTGCGGCAGCAGCTGGTCGATCGCCGCCAGCAGGTCGCTGTCCGAGCTCGATCGCATGTAGTGGCCGTTGAGGCTTTCGAGCTTGGCGAAATCGAAGCGCGCCGGCGAGCGGCCGATCTGCGGCAGATCGAACGCCGCGATCATCTCCTCGGTGGAGAAGATTTCCTGGTCGCCATGGGCCCAGCCGAGCCGCACCAGATAGTTGCGCATCGCCGCCGGCAGGTAGCCCATGGCCCGATAGGCATCGACGCCGAGTGCGCCGTGGCGCTTGGACAGCTTGGAGCCGTCCGGCCCGTGGATCAGCGGGATATGCGCCATCACCGGCACCTTCCAGCCGAGCGCCTGGTAGATCTGGGTCTGCCGCGCGCCGTTGTTGAGGTGGTCGTCGCCGCGGATGATGTGGGTGACGCCCATGTCGTGGTCGTCCACCACCACCGCCAGCATGTAGGTCGGATTGCCGTCGGAGCGCAGCAGCACGAAATCGTCGAGGTTCTCGTTCTGCCAGGTGACGCGGCCCTGGACCTGGTCCTCGACCACGGTCTCGCCGGTCAGCGGCGCCTTGAGCCGGATCGCGGGCTTGATCCCGGGCGGTGCGTCGCCCGGATCGCGGTCGCGCCAGCGGCCGTCGTAGAGCCGCGTCTTGCCCTCGGCGCGGGCCTTCTCGCGCATCGCGGTGAGCTCGTCCGGCGAGGCGTAGCAGCGATAGGCGTGACCGGAGGCCAGCATCTGCTCGGCCACCTCGCGATGCCGCGCCACGCGCGAGTACTGGTAGACGGTGTCGCCATCCCAATCGAGGCCGAGCCAGGACAGCCCGTCGAGGATCGCGGCAATCGCCGGTTCGGTGGAGCGCTCGCGGTCGGTGTCCTCGATCCGCAGCAGCATCTTGCCGCCATGGCGCCGCGCGTAGAGCCAGTTGAACAACGCGGTGCGGCCCCCGCCGATGTGCAGGAAGCCGGTGGGCGAGGGCGCAAATCGCGTAACGACGGGTTCGGTCATATCGGATGAAGCAGCAATGGAATGGCAGCGCTCAATGTTCCGCACCCTGTAGCATAAAAGACATCATACATCTGCCTGAACCGCTTGGCGTACTGGCGGGGATTTGGCACAAGGCGGGGCCGCGCGAGGCGGCAGGTGAATCACGCATGGCAACGGCAGAGCCTATAGCAGAAGGCGGGCGCGATTTCATTCGCGACATCGTCCAGGCCGATCTCGACGCCAAGCGGCATTCGACGGTGGTGACGCGCTTTCCGCCGGAGCCGAACGGCTATCTCCACATCGGCCATGCCAAGTCGATCTGCCTCAACTTCGGCATCGCCGAGGAGTTCGGCGGGCGCTGCCACCTGCGCTTCGACGACACCAATCCGACCAAGGAGGAGCAGGAGTACATCGACGCCATCGAGAGCGACGTGCGCTGGCTCGGCTTCGACTGGGGCAAGAACCTGTTCCACGCCTCCGACTATTTCGAGCGGCTCTACGAATGGGCCGAACACCTGATCCGGACAGGCCTGGCCTATGTCGACGACCAGTCCCAGCACGACATGCGGACGAGCCGCGGCACCCTGACCGAGCCGGGCAAGAACAGCCCGTTCCGCGACCGCCCGGTAGACGAAAATCTCGACCTGTTCCGCCGCATGAAGGCCGGCGAATTTCCGAACGGCGCCCGCGTGCTGCGCGCCAAGATCGACATGGCGTCCGGCAACATCAATCTGCGCGACCCGGTGCTCTATCGCATCCTGCAAGGCGCCGCACCCGCGCACCGGCACCACCTGGTCGATCTATCCGAGCTACGACTTCGCCCACGGGCAGTCCGACGCGATCGAGGGCATCACCCATTCGATCTGCACCTTGGAGTTCGAGGATCACCGGCCGCTCTACGACTGGTTCCTGGCGAACCTGCCGGTGCCGTCGAAGCCGCACCAGTACGAGTTCGCGCGGCTGAACCTGACCTACACGGTGCTGTCGAAGCGCGTGCTGACCACGCTGGTCCGCGACGGCCATGTCAAAGGCTGGGACGATCCGCGGATGCCGACGCTGGCCGGTCTGCGCCGCCGCGGCGTGCCGCCCGGCGCGATCCGCGATTTCGTCAAGCGCATCGGCGTGGCGAAGGCCAACAGCGTGGTCGACGCCAACGTGCTCGACTTCTCGATCCGCGAGGCGCTGAACAAGACCGCGCTGCGGCGGATGGCGGTGCTCCGCCCGCTCAAGGTGGTGATCGAAAACTATCCGAAGGGCCGGGCGAGGAGCTCGACGCCGTCAACCATCCGGACAATCCGGACGCCGGCTCCCGCAAGATCAAATTCGGCCGCGAGCTCTACATCGAGCGCGACGACTTCATGGAGAACCCGCCGAAGAAGTTCTTCCGGCTGTCGCCCGGCATGGAGGTGCGGCTGCGCTACGCCTATTTCATCACCTGCCGCGAGGCGGTGAAGAACGCGGCCGGCGAGGTGATCGAGCTGCGCTGCACCTACGATCCGGCGACCCGCGGCGGCAACGCCCCGGATGGCCGCAAGGTCAAGGCGACGATCCATTGGGTGTCGGCCAAGGATTCCAAGCCCGCGGAAGTCCGCATCTACAATCCGCTGTTCACCAAGCCCGATCCGACCGGCGGCGAGGGGTTTACCGCCGACCTCAATCCGCAGTCGCTGGAGGTTCTGAGCGATGCCCGCGTCGAGCCGGAATTGGCGGCGGCGAGCAATTCAGCCGAGCCGGTGCAGTTCGAGCGGCAGGGCTATTTCGTCCGCGACCCGGATTCGACGCCCGACCGCCCGGTGTTCAACCGCACCGTCGGATTGCGTGATACATTCGCCAAGGAGGTCGGCGGCAGAGCCGGCCTGATCGGAGCGTCGAGCGTTCCGACAAGCGCGCGTGGGGACGCTAGCGCATGGCGGATTGGGGCAGGGGTAGCGGCGGGAGCCGTGGCCGGGTCGGGACGTGGGACGCCGCAGAGCGGCGCCGCCGTGCGCTGGACCTGGGCGGACAGCCTTCCGGACTTCGGACGCGCCGCCGAGCAATTCCGCAACTGGGCGATCGCCGACACCGGCCCCGGACGCCTGCTGCCGTGGCTGCCGGTCGCCTTCGGGCTTGGCATCGCGCTCTATTTCACCGCCGACCGCGAGCCGGCGTGGTGGGCGGGCGTCGGGCCTCGCCGCATTCTGCTGCGTCATCGCGATTCGTCGCGCGGCGACGCCCGATCGCGTTTCCCGATGGCGCTCGCCTTTGCCGCCGTCGCCGCGGGCTTCGCCATCGCCACGTTGAAATCCGTCCAGGTGGCGCATCCGATCCTGGCGCGGCCGGCCGGCAACGTCGCCGTCGCGGGCTTTGTCGAGGTCCGCGAGGAGCGCGAGCGCACCGACCGCATCGTGGTTCGCGCGCTGTCGCTCGAAGGCAATCGCCTGGAGCAAAAGCCCGACCGCGTCCGCGTCTCGGTGAAGAAGGGCACCGCGCCGCCGGTCGGCGCCTATGTGACGTTCCGCGCGCGGCTGAGCCCGCCGCTCGAGCCGCTGCGGCCCGGCGGCTACGACTTCGCCCGCGACCTCTATTTCCAGGGCATCGGCGCGACCGGCTTCGTGCTGGGCGCGATCAAGCCCGCGGAGGCGCCGTCGCCGCCCGGCCTGTGGCTGCGCTACGCCGCCTCGATCCAGGGCTCCGCGACGGCCTCGACGCCCGCATCCGCGCGGTGCTGCCGGGCGACCGCGGCTCCATCGCCTCGGCGCTGATCACCGGCAAGCGCGACGCGATCTCGGCGCCGGTCAACGACGCCATGTACATCTCGAGCCTCGCCCACGTGCTGTCGATCTCCGGCTATCACATGGCACTGGTGGCGGGCGTGGTGTTCTTCGTGCTGCGCGCCTGCCTGGCGCTGATCCCCGGCCTCGCCAGCGCCCGCCCGATCAAGAAATGGTCCGCGGTCGGCGCGCTGATCGCGGCGTTCGGCTATCTGCTGCTGTCGGGCTCCGAGGTCGCGACCCAGCGCTCCTTCATCATGACCGCGATCGTGCTGATCGGCGTGATGGCCGACCGGCCGGCGCTGACGCTCCGCACGCTCGCGATCGCGGCCTTCGGCGTGCTGCTGCTCGCGCCGCAGTCGGTCGTGCATCCGAGCTTCCAGATGTCGTTTGCGGCGACGCTGGCGCTGATTGCCGCCTACGAGCGCGGCCTGCCGTGGATGATGGCCGGCGCCGACACCTCGACGGGGCGCCCGTGTCGCGCTGTGGGGCGGCCGCGAGATCGTCGCGCTCATTCTTGCGTCGTTGGTTGCGGGACTGGCGACAACGCCTTACGCCGCCTTCCATTTCCATCGGCTCGCGCCCTATGGCGTGATCGCCAATCTGCTCGCCATGCCGATCGTGTCGGTCTGGGTGATGCCGATGGGCCTGCTCGGGCTGATCGCCATCCCGTTCGGCTTCGACGGCCTGTTCTGGCGGCTGATGGGCGACGGCATCGACTGGATGATCGCGGTCGCGCTGTTCGTGGCGCATCTGCCGGGCGCGGTCGGGCGGATGGCGGCGTTCGGGTCGGCCCGCTGCTGCTCGGCACCGGCGGGCTCGTCGCTGCTGTGCCTGCTGAAAACGCCGCTGCGCTGGAGCGGCGGCGCGCTGGTCGTCGCCGCAAGCCTGTGGGCGGTCCGCGCGCCGTTGCCGGATGTGCTGGTGTCGGCGGACGGCGCGGCGCTGGCGGTGCGCGGCGCCGACGGGCGGCTGCCGATCCATCGCACCGCGCGCGACGCCTTTGCCGTCAAGGAATGGCTCGCCGCCGACGGCGACGCGCGGCTGCCGGACGACAAGACGCTGGGGCAGGGCTTCCGCTGCGACGCGTCCGGCTGCATCGCGAGGCTCGCGGACGGCAAGCTCGTCTCGCAGGTGCTGACGCCCGATGCTTTCGAGGAGGACTGCCGGCTGGCGGCGGTCGTCGTCACCGAGCCGCGAGCTGCCCGGCCGAGTGCAAGGCGCTGGCGATCGACCGCAAGGTCTCGCGCGGCAACGGCGCGATCGCGCTCCGGCGAAACGGCGAGGGCTTCGAGATCACCGCGGCCCGGCCCGCCGGCCAGGACGGCCCTGGGCGCGCGGCATCGGTCGCGCCGGACGAAACCGCCGCTGCCCGCCGCGCGGCCGCAGCCGCGCGATGCGACGCCGCGGGCGGAGGATCTGGAAGCAGGCGACTGACGCGCGCTCAGTAGCGCCGGAACAGCCCGACCATCTTGCCCTGGATGCGCACCCGCGTCGGCGGCAGGATCCGCACCTCGTAGGCGGTGTTGGCGGGCTCGAGCGCAATCGAGGCGCCGCGGCGGCGGAAGCGCTTGAGCGTCGCTTCCTCCTCGTCGATCAGCGCCACCACGATGTCGCCGGTGTCGGCGGCCTCGGTCTTCTTGATCAGCACCGTGTCGCCTTCGAGGATGCCGGCCTCGATCATCGAATCGCCGCGCACTTCGAGCGCGAAGTGGTCGCCGCTGCCGAGCATGTCGGGCGGCATGTTGATGACCTGGGTCTTGGTCTGGATCGCTTCGATCGGCGTGCCGGCGGCGATCCGGCCCATCATCGGAATGGCGACCGGACGGCCGCTGTCGTCCTCGGAACCCGTGCGCACCCGCCCGAGCGTGCCTTCGATGACGCTCGGCGTGAAGCCGCGGCGTCCCGTGCCCTGGCCGACTCTGGTCGGGCAGCTTGATCACCTCGATGGCGCGCGCCCGGTTGGGCAGGCGGCGGATGAAGCCGCGCTCCTCCAGCGCCGTGATCAGCCGGTGAATGCCGGATTTGGACCGCAGATCGAGCGCGTCCTTCATCTCGTCGAACGAGGGCGGAATCCCCGATTCCTTCAATCGCTCGTTGATGAAGCGCAGAAGCTCGAATTGCTTGCGAGTGAGCATGCCTTGGTTTCTCCCGGGTTTCCGGCCGCTGACCAGCGGCCGAAAACAAATCATGAACGGACACTATATGTTCTATGTGTGTTCCGCAACCCTTTAATTTGGCGTGAACAAGTCGAAGGACCGCTAAAACGGCCGCGTAAGCCTAAGGATCGACACAACGCGATCCGGCTTTGGCCGCGGGCGCGAAGGCCTCGCGAACCACGAGACAATCGGCCTTTGCGAGCGCCGCCATCATCGACGAAGTCCTGGATCTTGATCGGCGTCGCGACGAAAGTTCCGTCCGGCCCCGGCGCGAGCGTGGCGCGCAGATAATCCGCCCGCTCGTCGTTTTCCGGCATGTCGCAGCCGAGCACCGCCGATTCGCGCGGCGGCCTCGAGATCGGTGCGGCCGGCAAGCCTGCGGAGCAGCGGCACCAGGAACAGGAACGCGCAGACATAGGCCGACACCGGATTGCCGGGCAGGCCGAGCACATGCATCGCGCCAAGCCGGCCGTTCATCATCGGCCGGCCGGGGCGCAGCGCCACGCGCCAGAACGAAAGCTCCAGCCCTTCGGCCTTCAAGCCGCGCTGCACCAGGTCGTAGTCGCCGACCGAAGCGCCGCCGGTGGTCACCAGCACATCGGCGCCGGCGTCGCGCGCCCGGCGGATCGCGGCGACGGTGGCCTCGACCTTGTCCGGCACGATGCCGAGGTCGATCACCGTCGGCGCCTTCGTTGCGCGCCAGCGCCATCAGCGCAAAGCCGTTGGAATAGACGATCTCGCCCGGGCCGAGCGCGCTGCCCGGCGGCTTCAGCTCGTCGCCGGTGGCAAGCACCGCGACCTTGGGCCGGCGGTGCACCGGCACCGCCGGATGGCTCATGGCCGCGGCCAGCATCACGTCGCGGTCGGTGAGCCGCTTGCCGCGCGGCAGCAGCACCTGGCCTTCCTTGAAATCGAGGCCGGCGCGGCGGATATGCCGCCCGGCACGTCTCGGGCGTGATTGACGACCACGCGCTCGCCGTCGCGGCTGGTGTTCTCCTGGATCACGATGGTGTCGGCGCCGGGCGGCACCACGCCGCCGGTGAAGATGCGGGCGGCTTCGCCTGGACGCACCTCGCCGTCGAACGGATGGCCGGCCGCGACTTCGCCGGCGACCTTGAGCGTCACCGGCACGTTCGCCACATCGGCCGCGCGCACCGCATAGCCGTCCATGGCGGAGAGATCGGCCGGCGGCTGGGTGCGCAGCGCCGCGACGTCCGCGGCCAGCACCCGGCCGTCGGCTTCGATCAGCGGCGCATCTTCGCGGCGGCAGCGGCTCGACGCCATCGAGCACGCGGGCGAGCGCGTCGGCCACCGACAACAACGCCGCCATACTACTCCTTAGCTCCTTCGGCCGCGATAGTGGCCGGACTTGCCGCCGCTGCTTTTCGAGCAGCCGGATGCCTTCGATCCGCATGCCTTTCTCGACCGCCTTGACCATGTCGTAGAGCGTCAGGCACGCGACCGACACGGCGGTCAGCGCCTCCATCTCGACGCCGGTCTGGCCGGTGACCTTGACGGTCGCCTGCAGCACGAAGCCCGGCAGCGAATGGTCCGGCTCGATGTCGATCGCGACCTTGGTGATCGGCAGCGGATGGCAGAGCGGGATGAGCTGGTGCGTGCGCTTGGCCGCCATGATGCCGGCGATGCGGGCGGCGCCCAGCACATCGCCCTTCACCGCGTTGCCGTTGAGCACGATGTCGAGCGTCTCGGTCTGCATCACGACGCGGCCCTCGGCCACCGCCGTGCGCTCGGTCGCATCCTTGCCGGAGACGTCGACCATTCGCGCCTCGCCGCCCTTGCCGAGATGGCTGAGCTTTGGTGCGGCCACTCGGTCACCGCCATCTCGCGGCTGCGGGCACGCGCTCGCGCGCCAGCAGCGCGCGGGTCGCGGCCGCCACGTCGCTCTGGCGCATCAGGCTTTCGCCGACCAGGAACGCGCGAATGCCGACCGCGGCAAGCCGCGCCAGATCGGCCGGCGTGTGGATGCCGCTCTCGCCGACGATCACCTTGCCGGCGGGCACCCGCGGCGCCAGCCGCTCGCTGACCGACAGCGAGGTCTTGAACACCTTGAGATCGCGGTTGTTGATGCCGATCAGCCGCGATTTGAGCTTCAGCGCGCGGTCGAGCTCGTCCTCGTCGTGCACCTCGACCAGCACGTCCATGCCGAACGACAGCGCCGCGTCTTCGATCTCTCTCGCCGCGGCGTCGTCGAGCGACGCCATGATGATGAGGATGCAGTCGGCGCCCATCGCGCGCGATTCGGCGACCTGATAGGGCTCGAACATGAAATCCTTGCGCAGCGCCGGCAGCGAGCATGCGGCGCGCGCGGCGGTGAGAAACTCCGGCCTTGCCCTGGAACGACGGCCCGTCGGTCAGCACCGACAGGCACGCCGCGCCGCCGGCCTCATAGGCGCGCGCAAGCGCCGGCGGATCGAAATCGGCGCGAATGAGACCGGCCGAGGGGCTCGCCTTCTTGATCTCGGCGATCAGCGCGTATTCGCCAGCCGCGATCCGCCGCTCGATGGCTTTGAGAAATCCGCGCGGGGCAGGGGCCGCCTTCGCCGCCGCCTCCACGTCGGCATAGGAGCGCGCGCGCTTGGCCGCCGCGATCTCCTCGCGCTTGTAGTCCTCGATTTTCTTGAGGATGTCGCTCATTGCGCGTTCGAGACCTTGATCAGGCGCTCAAGCCGGCCCTCGGCTTCGCCGCTGTCGAGCGATTTCGCCGCAAGCGCCGCGCCTTCCTTCAAATCCTTGGCCTTGCCGGCGACGATCAATGACGCCGCGGCATTGAAGACCGCGATGTCGCGGTACGGTCCCTTGTTGCCCTTGAGCACCGTCATCAGCGCCGCGGCATTGGCCTGCGCGTCGCCGCCCTTCAGCGCTTCCGGCTTGCACGCGCGCAACCCCGATATCCTCCGGATTGATGTCGAAGGTGCGCACCACGCCGTTCTCCAGCGCCGCGATGTGGGTCGGGCCGGACGTGGTGATCTCGTCGAGACCGTCGGAGCCATGCGCCACCCAGACGGTTTCGGAGCCGAGCAGCTTCGACACTTGCGCCATCGGCTCGATCCATTGCCGCGAGAACACGCCGATCATCTGACGTTTGACGCCGGCAGGATTGGAGAGCGGTCCGAGCAGATTGAAGATCGTGCGGGTGCCGAGCTCGACCCGCGTCGGCGCGACGTTCTTGGTCGCCGGATGGTGCGCGGGCGCGAACATGAAGCCGATACCCGGCCTCGTAGATGCAGCGGGTGATTTCGTCCGGACGGAGCTCGATCTTCACGCCGAGCGCGCCGAGCACGTCGGCAGCGCCCGATTTCGACGACAGCGCCCGGTTGCCGTGCTTGGCGACCGGCACGCCGCAGCCCGCGACAATCAGCGCGGCGCAGGTCGAGACGTTGTAGGAGCCGGAGGCGTCGCCGCCGGTGCCGACCACATCGATGGCGTCAGGCGGGGCGGCCACCTTCGTCATCTTGGCGCGCATGGTGCTGGCCGCGCCGGTGATCTCGTCGACGGTTTCGCCGCGCACGCGCATCGCCATCAGCATGGCGCCCATCTGCGATGGCGTGGCTTCGCCCGACATCATGCGATCGAAGGCGTGCGACGCCTCGTCGCGCGTGAGCGCGTTGCCGGCAGCGACCTTGGCGATGAAGGCCTTGAAATCGTCGCTCACAACGCCTCCTCAGTGAACTCTGTGCGGCCGCGCGCAGCATTCCACTGCGCGGCAAGCTCGAGAAAATTCTTCAGCATCAGGTGGCCGTGCTCGGACGCGATGCTTTCCGGATGAAATTGCACGCCGTGCACGGGCAGCGTCTTGTGCGAAAGCCCCATGATCAGGCCGTCATCGGTTTCGGCGGTGACGCTGAGCGTCTCCGGCAAGCTGCCGCGCTCGACCACCAGCGAGTGATAGCGCGTCGCCTTGAACGGGCCGTTGATGCCGCGGAACACGCCTTCGCCCTGGTGGCGCATTTCGGAAAGCTTGCCGTGCACCGGCGCGGCGCGCGCACGACCTGGCCGCCGAACGCCTGGCCGATGGCCTGATGGCCGAGGCAGACGCCGAGGATCGGAATGTTGCGGCGAAGCCTGCTCGATCAGATCGAGGCAGATGCCGGCCTCGTTCGGGGTGCAGGGGCCGGGCGACAGCACGATCGCCTCGGGCTCGGCCGCCAGCACGTCGCCGACGGCGATCTTGTCGTTGCGATGCACGGCCACGTCCGCCCCAAGCCCGCCCAGGTAATGGACGAGGTTGAAGGTGAAGCTGTCGTAGTTGTCGACCAGCACGATCATTGCCGCTTCCTTGGCCGTTTCCCTAGCACATTTCGGGTCTTAGGGGGCGGTCGGAAGGGGGTCAAGCGGCCCTATTGGCCGCGGCCGGCGGCGGAGGCAAAGCGCCGGGCCTCTTCGGCGGCGCGGAACAGCGCCTTGGCCTTGTTGACGCATTCGGCCAGTTCGCTCGCCGGATCGCTGTCGGCGACGATGCCGGCGCCGGACTGCACATACATGGTGCCGTCCTTGATCAGCGCGGTGCGCAGCACGATGCAGCTATCCATTTCGCCGGCGGCGGAGAAATAGCCGACGCAGCCGGCATAGAGCCCGCGCTTTTCCTTCTCGAGCTCGTCGATGATCTGCATCGCCCGCACCTTCGGCGCGCCCGACACCGTGCCGGCGGGAAATCCCGCGGCCAGCGCGTCGAGCGCGTCGTGCTTGTCGGCCAGCGTGCCCTCGACGTTGGAGACGATGTGCATGACGTGGCTGTAGCGCTCGATGAAGAACTGATCGGTCACTTTGACGGAGCCGATCTTGGCAACGCGGCCGACGTCGTTGCGCCCCAGATCGAGCAGCATCAGATGCTCGGCGCGCTCCTTCGGATCGGCCAGGAGCTGTTCCTCCAGCGCCTTGTCCTCATGGGGCGTTTCGCCGCGCGGTCGCGTGCCGGCGAGCGGCCGGATCGTCACCGTGCCGTCGCGCAACCGCACCAGCACCTCCGGGCTCGATCCGGCGATGGCGTAGCCGCCGAAGTCGAGGAAATACAGAAACGGCGCCGGATTGACCCGGCGCAGCGCGCGATAGAGCGCCAGCGGCGGCAGCGTGAACGGCGCCTCGAAGCGCTGCGACAGCACCACCTGGAAAATATCGCCGGCCAGGATGTAGTCCTTGGCCTTCTGCACCATGGTGCGGAATTCGGCGGGAGAGGTGTTGGACTTCGCCGGGATGTCGAGCGGTCCGGGCTCGCTCGCCGTGGCCGCCTTGTCGAGCGGCCGGTCGAGCGCATCGACCACGGCCGACAGCCGCTAGCTCGGCGCGCGCCAGCGCCGCCTTCGCCGTGACACCGGACTCCGGCCGCACCGGCGTGACCACGGTGATGCTGTCCTTGACCGCGTCGAACACCACGACGAGCGTCGGCCGGATCAGCACCGCATCGGGAATGCCGATCGGATCGGGATGGGAGGCGGGCAGTTCCTCCATCAGCCGCACCATGTCGTAGCCGAGATAGCCGAACACGCCCGCCGCCATCGGCGGCAGGTCGTCGGGCAGCGCGATGCGGCTCTCGGCAATGAGCGCGCGCAACGCCTCGAGCGGCGGCTGCGGGCAGGGCGCGAAGGCCAGCGGCTTGCGCTCCGCGTCGCGGTTGATCTCGGCGCGCGCGCCGTTGGTTCGCCAGATCAGGTCGGGATCGAGCCCGATCACCGAATAGCGGCCGCGCACCGCGCCGCCCTCGACCGACTCGAACAGAAAGCTCATCGGCCGGGAGCCGGCGATCTTCAGGAATGCGGAAACCGGGGTTTCCAGGTCGGCGACCAGCGTGGTCCACAGCACCTGCGCTTCGCCCCGGTCGTAGCGCGCGGCGAAGGCGTCGGCCGTTGGCTCGATCTGCATGGTGGCGTCAGTTCTGCGTGCCGCCGCCACTGACCTGATTCAGCGCGCTCGCATTGACGGTGACGCCGATCTCGCTTTGCACCCGGGCGAGATACTGCGCGATCAGGTCTTCGGTGGTGCGCGACCGCAGCGCCTCGTCGATGCGCTTGACGTCGGCGGCCTCCGGATCGAGCGGCGGCACCTTGATTTCGGTCACGCGAAACACCAGCCGCTCGGTCGGGCTTGCGCCTTCGGCGGTGCCGGCTTGATCCTGCGGCGTCTTGAAAACCTCGGCGACGGCGGCCGGCGACAGCCCGGTCGGCGGGAGCGCCGCGCTTGAAGCCGGGGCGCCATTCGACATTGAGCTTGTCGGCCGCTGCGACGTCAGCGAACGAGGTGCCCGCCTTGATCTTGTCCAGCATCTCGGTGGCCTTGGTGCGGAGCCGCGTCGCCATCTCGTCGTCGCGCCAGCGCGCCACGACCTTGTCTTTCACCTCGTCGAGCGGCATGTCGCGTGCCGGCGTGATCGCGTCGACATCGAACCAGACGTAGCCGCCGTTGTTGGGCACCCGGATCGGCTCGTTCTCGCCGTGGATCTCGGCGGCGAAGGCCGCGGACAACACGTCGGCGTTCTGCGGCAGGTCGGGGACCGGGTTGCCGTTGGCATCCTTGCCGTTGCGGTCGATCGCCTCGATCACCCGCGGCGTCAGATTGAACTTGCGCGCCGCGTCCGCCAGCGTCGCGCCGCCGAGCCGCTCGTCCTCGATCTTTTCCTGAACGTTGGTGATTTCGTTCTTGGCCCGCTCGTTCTGCATGTCGCGCTTGAGCTCGGCGGATATTTCCTCGAACGGCCGGGTCTTGCCAGCCTCGATGGCGTCGACCTTGACGATCGCGATGCCGAAGCGTCCCGCGACCGGCGCGCTGACCTCGCCGGACTTGAGCGCGAAGGCGGCGTCGGCGATGTCGCGATCGACCACGGCGGTCTTCGCCACCGTGCCGAGATCGATGTCGCTCTCCTTCAGCCCGCGCTCGGCGGCCAGCGCCTCGAACGTCGTGGCTGGTGTTGCGCCGGAGGCAAGCTTGTCGGCCGCGGCCTTGGCCTCCTCCATGTTCGGGAACACGATCTGCTTCAGATGCCGGCGCTCCGGTGTCTCGTAGCGCGCCCGGCGGTCGGTGTAGGCCTTCTTCAAATCAGCGTCGGTCACCTCGATGCGGGAGGCGAGATCGGCCGGGGTGAGCACCACCAATGTGATCTTGCGGAACTCCGGCGCGCGAAACACGACCTTGCGCTCCTCGAAATATTTGGCGAGCACCTCGGGCGTAGGCTCCCCGATGTCGGCCGCCTGGGCGGGGCCAAGCACGACATACTCGATCCCACGCTCTTCGTTCTGGAAGCGGTTGAACGCATCCAGCGCGGTTTTCGGAACCGGCGCTTCGCCGCTGATCGTGCCCAGCAGTTGCGCGCGCAGCGTGATCTTGCGCTGCTCGGACATGAGCCGCGCTTCGCTGTAGCCCATGTTGCGGAGGTAGGCATCGAACCGCGCGCGGTCGAACTGGCCGGTGATGCCCTTGAAGTCCGGGGCGTCGGTGATCCGTCGGGCGAGCTCGGCGTCGCTGACGTTGAGCCGCATCGCGCGCGCCCGCTCGTCCATTGCGGTTTCGGCGATGACCTCGTTGAGCAACTGCCGATCGAGGCCAAGCGCCCGGGCCTGGTCGGGCAGGATCGGGCGGTTCAACTGGCGGCCGATCTGCTGCAGCCGGTCCTGGTAGAGCTGGCGGAAGGTGTCGAGGCGGATTTCGGTGCTGCCGACCGTGGCGACGGTGTTGGTGCCGAAGCCCCGGAAGATGTCGCCGATGCCCCAGATGCCGAAGCTGATAGCGATCAGGCCGAGAAGCACGCCCATGACGGCGCGGCCGATCCAATTGGAAGAGGCTTTGTGAATACCTCGAAGCATGAAACCGTTCGTTTGTCTGGATGAGCGGCCGATTCAAGGCCGATTGCGCCGGAATATAGAGGGGGGTCCACCGCGCCGCAACTCGCGTGGATCGCGGGCGGGTGGCCTCTGGCGCGGCCTCGAACGCTCTGCTAACCGCTCGTTTGAGGGGGAAACGATGGCCGATCCGACGCGCCGCCCGCTGGTCGCGGGCAATTGGAAGATGAACGGGCTCAAGGCCTCGGCCGCCGAGCTCGGCAAGGTCATGGCGGGCGCGGGGGACCTTTGGACCAAGGTCGATCTCATGATCTGCCCGCCGGCCACCCTGATCATGACGTTCGCGCACGTTGCGCTCGGCTCCAAGATCGAGATCGGCGGTCAGGATTGCCATGCCGAGCCCTCCGGCGCCTTCACCGGCGATATTTCGGCGGAGATGCTGGCCGACCTCGGCGCCAAGGCGGTGATCGTCGGCCACTCCGAGCGCCGCACCCTGCACAAGGAAACCGACGCCGAGGTGCGCGCCAAGTCCCAGGCCGCGTGGCGAGCGGGCTTGACCGCGATCGTCTGCATCGGCGAGACCCGCGCCGAGCGCGAGGCCGGCCATACGCTCAGCGTGCTGGGCCGCCAGCTCGACGGCTCGCTGCCTGACGGCGTCACCGCGGCGCGCCTGGTGGTCGCCTACGAGCCGGTCTGGGCCATCGGCACGGGCCTCACGCCGACCACCGCCGATGTGGCGCAGGCCCATGAATTCATTCGCAAGCGCATCGTCGAGCGTCACGGTGCGGCCGGAAGGGCGGTGCGCATTCTTTACGGCGGCTCGGTGAAGCCATCGAACGCCAAGGAGCTGATGGCGGTCGCCAACGTGGATGGCGCCCTGGTCGGCGGCGCCAGTTTGAAAGCAGAGGACTTTCTGGGCATCGCCGCCGCATACCGCTGACGCAACCGAGACCCTACAATAGGCTGTTCCGGCCCCCAAGGGGCCGCAACAGGCCGGGGTGGAAGTGGGCGGGGGGATCGTGTAGAAACCGCCCCGAATTCCCATATGAGGGATCGCGGACCGGGCCCGTCGGCCCCTGACGCGTTTGAGCGGATCGTTCATGCAGACTGTCGTTATCCTGATTCACCTGATGATCGTGCTCGCCATGGTGGGCCTGGTCCTGATCCAGAAGTCCGAAGGCGGCGGGCTTGGCATGGGCGGCGGCTCGGGCGGCGGCTTCATGTCGAACCGCGGCACCGCCAACATACTCACCCGCGCCACCGGCATTCTGGCGGCGCTGTTCTTTGCAACGAGCCTGTTCCTGTCGATCCTGGCGAGCTTCGATCGCAAGCCACGGTCGATCATCGACGGCGGCGGAACGCCCGCGATACCGGGAGCGCCGGCGGTGCCGGGCCCAGGAGGCGGCGTGCTCAACCAGCTCGGCGGTGGAACTCCACAGCCGGCACCGGCGGCGCCAGCCGCACCGTCCGGGCCGCAAGTGCCGAGACAGTAGAAACATCAGCAAGGGCCGGGAAACCGGCCCTTCGCTTTTGGGCGAAGTGAGATATGAGGATGTCGAGACAAACTATTTGCAGCGTCAGTACTTTTCCTGCTTTTCCACAACGCGCGGGGGTCTGCATGGCACGTTCCCGTCCTGCGCTCTCGTCGAATCGATTCGGCAGGCTTAAGGATTGAGCCCCATGGCGCGGTACATCTTCATCACCGGCGGCGTGGTCTCCTCACTGGGCAAGGGTCTCGCGTCGGCGGCGCTCGGCGCCTGCCTGCAGGCGCGCGGCTACTCCGTCCGGCTCCGCAAGCTCGATCCCTACCTCAACGTCGACCCGGGCACGATGTCGCCCTATCAGCACGGCGAGGTGTTCGTCACCGACGACGGCGCCGAGACCGATCTCGACCTCGGCCATTACGAGCGCTTCACCGGCAATCCGGCGACCAAGCGCGACAACATCACCACCGGCCGCATCTACCAGGACATTCTCGCCAAGGAGCGGCGCGGCGATTATCTCGGCGCCACGATTCAGGTGATCCCGCACGTCACCAACGCCATCAAGGATTTCATCCGCGACGGCAACGACGGCGTCGATTTCGTGCTGATGGAGATCGGCGGCACGGTCGGCGACATCGAGAGCCTGCCGTTCCTCGAAGCGATCCGCCAGTTCGGCAACGAACTGCCGCGCCAGCACGCGATCTACGTTCACCTCACGCTGATGCCGTACATTCCGAGCGCGGGCGAGCTGAAAACCAAGCCCACCCAGCACTCGGTCAAGGAACTGCTCTCGATCGGCATCCAGCCCGACATTCTGCTGTGCCGCACCGACCGCGAAATCCCGAAGGAAGAGCGCCGCAAGCTGTCGCTGTTCTGCAATGTGCGCGAGACCGCAGTGATCGAGGCGCGCGACGTCGACAACATCTACGCGGTGCCGGAGGCCTATTCGGCCGAGGGCTTCGACACCGAGGTGCTCGCCGCATTCGGGCTCGACCCCGGCAAGCGGCCGGACCTGGCGCGCTGGCAGCTCATCAACGAGCGCATCCGCAATCCGGAAGGGCAGGTGACGATCGCCATTGTCGGCAAATACACCGGCATGAAGGACGCCTACAAATCGCTGACCGAGGCGCTGTCGCACGGCGGCATCGCCAACAAGGTCAAGGTCAATCTCGACTGGATCGAGTCCGAGGTGTTCGAGAAGGAAGACCCGGCGCCGTTCCTCGAGCACGTCAACGGCATCCTGGTGCCGGGCGGCTTCGGCCAGCGCGGCGCCGAGGGCAAGATCCGCGCGGCGCAGTTCGCCCGCGAACGCCACGTGCCGTACTTCGGCATCTGTTTCGGCATGCAGATGGCGGTGATCGAGGCGGTGCGAAACCTGCTCGGCATCGCCGAAGCCAACTCGACTGAATTCGCTCCCACCTCGGAGCCCGCGGTCGGCCTGATGACCGAATGGCTCAAGGGCAATGCGCTGGAGAAGCGCGCCGCCAACGGCGACCTCGGCGGCACCATGCGGCTCGGCGCCTACGCTGCCGAGCTGCAGCGCGGCAGCCGCATCGCCGACATCTACGGCTCGACCGAAATCTCCGAGCGGCACCGTCACCGCTACGAGGTCAACACTGCCTACAAGAGCCGTCTCGAGCAGCACGGCATGCGGTTCGCCGGGATGTCGCCCGATGGCGTGCTGCCCGAGACGATCGAATACCAGGATCACCCCTGGTTCATCGGCGTGCAGTTCCACCCCGAGCTGAAATCGCGGCCGTTCGAGCCGCACCCGCTGTTCTCGTCCTTCATCGGCGCGGCGGTCGATCAGAGCCGGCTGGTATAGCGGCAAAAATCGCGGATTTTGCTTTGCATGCCTGGCCGTTAGCCGGGCATGATTGCGTTGAACGCCGCAATCGGGAGGAACACCATGATCTACGAGCTTCGCGTCTACCAATGCATTCCCGGCAAGCTGCCGGCTCTGCTCAAGCGGTTCGAGACCAAGACCCTCGACGTCTGGAAGAAGCACGGCATCCGGCCGACCGGCTTCTGGACCGTGCTGATCGGCGACGGCAACAACGACCTGCATTATCTGCTGGCGTGGGAGTCGCTGGCCGAGCGCGAGCAGAAGTGGAACGCATTCCAGGCTGACCCGGAGTGGCACAAGGCGCGCGACGAGAGCGAGAAGGACGGGCTGCTCATCGCCAACATCAAGACTTCGTTCCTGCGGCCGACGGCGTTCTCGGCGATCCGATAGACCCTGGCATTCGAAAGGAATTGAGCGTTGACCCCGCAATCGGGGGCCTTCATGGTCCGGCTCGAGGGTGATCATGAACGCTGATCTCATTCCCAACTCCATCGTCGAGGTCGGGACCGCGCGCTTCGGCAATCGGCTGCCGCTGACGCTGATCGCCGGCCCCTGCGCGCTGGAGAGCCGCGCCCATGCCCTGGAAATGGCCCAGGCGCTGAAGGAGATCGCGGCGCGGCTGAAGATCGGCCTCGTCTACAAAACCTCGTTCGACAAGGCGAACCGAACGAGTTCAAACAGCGCGCGCGGCATGGGCCTCGACCAGGCGCTGCCGATTTTCGCCGACATCCGCGACAGCTTGGGTGTTGCGGTGCTGACCGACGTTCACGAGATCGAGCAGTGCGCCCGCGTCGCGCCCGCCGTCGATGTGCTGCAGATCCCGGCGTTCCTCTGCCGGCAGACCGATCTGCTGATCGCCGCGGCGAAAACCGGCAAGACCGTCAACGTCAAGAAGGGCCAGTTCCTGGCGCCCTGGGACATGAAGAACGTGGTGGCGAAAATCACCGCCGCCGGAAACCGCAACGTGCTGGTGACCGAGCGCGGCGCCTCGTTCGGCTACAACACGCTCGTCTCCGACATGCGCGCGCTGCCGATCCTGGCTCGCGACACCGGCGCGCCGGTGATCTTCGACGCCACGCATTCGGTGCAGCAGCCGGGCGGGCAGGGCACCTCGTCGGGCGGCGAGCGCGAATTCGTGCCGGTGCTGGCGCGCGCTGCGGTCGCGGTCGGCGTCGCCGGCGTGTTCATCGAGACGCATCAGGATCCCGATCGCGCGCCGTCGGACGGTCCGAACATGGTTCCGCTCAAGGACATGGAAGCGCTGCTGCGCCGGCTGATGGAATTCGACCGCTTCGCCAAGAGCTGAGGGCTGAACACCAAGCGAGGCGCGCCATCCCGCCCATCTTCAAAATCGTCGCCCTCGTCGTCTTTGCCCAGACGATCTTCACCCGCGCGGTCGATCCGGTCATCCCGATGATCGCCGCCGATCTCGCCATCGATGTGAAGACCGCGGCGCTGCTGTCGACCGCGTTCGCGTTTCCCTATGCGCTGATCCAGCCGGTGCTGGGCGTCACCGGCGATTTCTTCGGCCGGACCCGGCTGATGAACGCCTGCGTGCTGGTGATGGCGATTGCCGCGCTGATCTGCGCGGTCGCCTCGAACTTTACGCTGCTGGTTGCCATGCGGATCGTGGCCGGGCTCGTCGCCGGCGGCGTGTTCCCGGTGGCGATGGCGCTGCTCGGCGACCTCGTGCCGATGAACCAGCGGCAGGTCGCGATCGCGCGGCTGCTCGGCATCGCGCTCACCGCCAACGTGCTCGGCGCCGCCATTTCCGGGGTGATCGGCGATCTGTTCGGCTGGCGCGGCGTCTTTGCCATTCTCGGGACGTTCTCGCTCGCGGTGTCGCTCCTGGCGTTCTGGTCGTTCCGCAACCGGCCGATCCCGCCAAAGCCTCCCTTCAGCCGCGCCGCGGTCATCGCGAACTTCAAGGGCGTGTTTGCCGACCCGCGCGCCAAGGTCTGCTTCGGCGCCGTGTTCCTCGAAGCGATCTTCATCCAGGGACTGTTCCCTTACGTCGGCCATCCTGCTGCGCGGCATCGGCGAGACGCGGGCGTCGATCGCCGGCCTCTTGATCGGAAGCTTCGCGGTCGGCGGCATCCTCTATTCGCTCGTGGTGCCGTATCTGGTGAAGGCGGTGCCGCAGCGCACCCTGATGCTGGCCGGCGGCGTCATCGCCGCGGGCGGGCTCGCGCTGATCGCGTTTCACTTTCCCTGGCAGATGCAGGTCGCGATCTATGGCGCGTTCGGGCTCGGCTTCTACCTGCTGCACTCCTGCATCCAGGTCCATGTCACTGACCTGTCGCAGACCGCGCGCGGCGCGGCGGCCTCGCTGCATTCGTCGTCGTTCTATCTCGGCCAGGCGATCGGCCCGGTGGTGTATGGCTTCGGATTTGCCCATGGCGGGGCGGAGCCGACGATCCTGTTCGGCGCGTTGGTGGTGCTGGCCGTCGGGTTCACGTGTGCCCAACTGCTGCGCCGCCAAGTCCCGACATGAACCGAACGCTCAACATCGTCAGCTTCCTGATCTTCAGTTCGGCGTTGAGCGTTCGCGCCATCGATCCGGTGGTGCCGCAGATCGCGGCGGATTTCGCCATCTCGACGACGACCGTGGCGTTGCTGGCGGCGGCCTTCGCCGCCTATGGGCTGGCGCAGCCCATTCTCGGCCCGATGGCGGACGCCTTCGGCAAGTCGCGGATGATGATCGCGTGCCTGGCTCTGCTCACGGTGTCGTCGTTTCTGTCCGCCGTGGTGACCGACTTCTGGCTGCTGTTCGTGCTCCGCATCCTCGCCGGCGCCGCCTGCGGCGGCAGCTTTCCGGTCGGCATGGCGCTGATTTCCGATTTCGTGCCGCTGGCGCAGCGCCAGGTGATGATCGGGCGGCTGCTCACCGCCACCATCTCCGGCAATCTTCTGGGCGCCGCCGCCTCCGGCATCGTCGCCGATTTGATCCACTGGCGCGGCATGTTCGTGATCCTGGGCTTCATCAGCCTCGCGGCGCTGCTGCTCGGCACTTTCGGCCTGCGCGATCTGCCGCGCGGCGAAAGGCATCCGCTCGACATCCGTTCGGTGCTGTCGCGGAACCGCGCCATCTTTGCGATCCGCGCCGCGCGCATCTGCTACACGACCGTCGCGCTCGAGGCGCTGTTTCTGTTCGGCATCTTTCCTTACGTCGCGGTGCTGCTGGCGAAGGCCGGCGAGACGCGCGCGACCATCGCGGGGCTTGTCGTTGCGGCCTTTGCGGTCGGCGGCATGGTCTATTCGCTGAGCGTGCGGCAATTGCTGCGCTGGCTCGGCCCGAAGCAGATCATGACGGCCGGCGGCGCGCTCGCCGCCATCGGCCTGTTCATCGTCGGAGCAGGTCCATCCTGGCCGGTGCAGGCGCTGGCCTTCGCCGCCATGGGCTGCGGCTTCTACATGCTGCACGCCAGCATCCAGGTCTATGTCACCGAGTTCGCGCCGGCGACCCGGAGCTCGGCGGTGGCGTTCCACACCTTCTCGTTCTTCATCGGCGGCGGCATCAGCCCGATCCTCTATGGCATCGGGCTCGAGCGGCTGGGCGCGCCGGTCACGCTGTCGATCGCCGGCGTCGCCATGGTGCTGATCGGCGCGATCAGCGCGCAGCTTCTGGTGAAGCCGAAACCGCTGGCGATACCCGAATCCACCTTCCAAGACATGCGGAATCATAGCCGCGCCCGCGATAGGGCGCGACGCCCTGGTCCGGCACCCAGACGCCTTTCGGCAACTTGCCGATCTGCCAGAACACGTCGATCGGCATGCCGCCGCGCGGATACCAGTAGCCGCCGATGCGGAGCCATTTCGGCTTGAGCAGGTCCGCGACCCGCTTGCCGATGCCGACGGTGCAATCCTCGTGGAAGGCGCCGTGGTTGCGGAAGCTCGCGAGATAAAGCTTCAGCGATTTCGACTCCACCAGCCATTTTCCCGGCACATAGTCGATCACCAGATGGGCGAAATCCGGCTGGCCGGTGATCGGGCAGAGCGTGGTGAACTCCGGCGCGGTGAAGCGCGCGACATAGTCGGTGTCGGGATGCGGGTTCGGCACGCGGTCGAGCTTCGCCTTGTCGGGCGAGGCGGGCTGCGGCACCGGGCGGCCGAGTTGGAGCGTTTTTCTTGCCATCGGAGGGCACCCTGCCTTGTCGGCGCGGGGCATGACAAGGGCCGTCCACGCCTGTAGAACCGCCCGGAAACGCCAAGGAACATCAGGCAATACTATGACCGCCATCACCGAAATCATCGGCCGCGAAGTGCTCGACAGCCGCGGCAATCCGACCGTCGAGGTCGATGTCATTCTCGAAGACGGCTCGCGCGGCCGCGCCGCGGTGCCGTCCGGCGCCTCGACCGGCGCGCACGAGGCGGTGGAGCTCCGCGACGGCGACAAGAAGCGCTATTTCGGCAAGGGCGTGCGCAACGCCGTCGCCGCGGTCGAGGGCGAGATTTTCGACGCCATCGGCGGCATGGAGGCCGAGGCCCAGGGCAAGATCGACGAGACCATGATCGCGCTCGACGGCACGCCCAACAAGGCGCGGCTCGGCGCCAACGCCATTCTCGGCGTCTCGCTCGCGGTCGCCAAGGCCGCCGCCATCGCCAACAACATGCCGCTCTATCGCTATGTCGGCGGCACCCAGGCCCGCGTGCTGCCGGCGCCGATGATGAACATCGTCAACGGCGGCGTGCACGCCGACAACCCGATCGACTTCCAGGAATTCATGATCATGCCGGTCGGCGCCGAGACCTTCTCCGAAGGCCTGCGGATGGGCGTCGAGGTGTTCCAGACCCTGAAGAAGGCGCTGCACGACAAGGGCCTCAACACCAATGTCGGCGACGAGGGCGGCTTTGCGCCGAACCTGAAGTCGGCCGAGGAGGCCCTGGGCTTCGTCATGAAGGCGATCGAGACCGCCGGCTACAAGCCCGGCGAGGATGTCGTCCTGGCGCTCGATCCGGCTTCAACCGAATTCTTCAAGAACGGCTCCTATGTCTATGAGGGCGAAGGGAAAACCCGCTCCATCGACGAGCAGGCGAAATACCTCGCCGAGCTCGACCTCGCGCTATCCGATCGCCTCGATCGAGGACGGCATGGCCGAGGACGATTTCGACGGCTGGAAGCGCGTCACCGACCTGATCGGAAAGAAATGCCAGCTGGTCGGCGACGACCTGATGGTGACCAACGTCAAGCGGCTGAACGAGTGCATCGAGAAGGGCCTCGGCAACTCGATCCTGGTGAAGGTCAACCAGATCGGCACGCTGACCGAGGCGCTGGCGGCGGTCGAGACCGCCCACAAGGCGGGCTACACCGCGGTGATGTCGCACCGCTCCGGCGAGACCGAGGATTCCACCATCGCCGATCTCGCGGTCGCCACCAACTGCGGGCAGATCAAGACCGGCTCGGTGGCGCGCTCCGACCGCACCGCGAAGTACAACCAGCTTCTGCGGATCGAGCAGGAGCTGGGGCCCCAGGCGAAATATCTCGGCCGGGCCGCGATCAAGGCCTTCAAGTAAACCTCAGCGCGGCCATTCCGGCGCGTGGGTGCCGAGCGGCACCGACGGCCGCAGCCAGCGCGCCGGCGTTTCCGACATCACCGCGGAATGGCGCACGCCGGTCAGCCGGCCGAAGCCGGAGGCGCTGTCCTCCATCAGGTCGCGCACGTCGTCGAAGCTCGGGTCGGGGCAGGCGAGGCCGCCCTCGATGCGGCCGAGATGGCGGACCCAGTGGCCGGTCTGCGCCAGCGAGCAGCGCACATGCCAGCTGCCGCCTTCGGTGGCGCGGCGCTTCAGCGCCGTCATGGCGCCGAACGCCATCAGATAGCCGGTGGCGTGGTCGAGCGCCTGGGCCGGCAGCGGCATCGGCTCCGGGTTGGGCCCGGTCCGCCGGCGGCTTCCGCCTCGGCGACGTTGAGGCCGTCGGCGTTCTGCACCAGCGAGTCGAAGCCGCGCCGGCCCGCCCACGGGCCTTCGTGGCCGTAGGCGCAGAGCGAGACGCAGACGATGCCGGGCTTGATGCGCGCGGCCTCCTCGGCGCTGAAGCCGTATTGGGCGATGGCGCCCGGCCGATAGCCCTGGACGAAAATGTCCGCCTCGCGAAGCAGGCCGGCGAGCCTGTCGCGGCCGCGCGCTTCGCGCAGATCGATCTGCGCCGTGAGCTTGCCGCGGTTGGTGTCGATCACCAGCGCCTCCATCGCCGGCAGATGCGCGGCGGTGATGTTGAGCACGTCGGCGCCGTGGGCCGCGAGCGTCCGCCCGCACACCGGGCCGGCGATGACGCGGGTCAGGTCCAGCACCTTGACGCCGGCGAGCGGACGATCGCCGGCGGGCAGCGGTTGCGGCCGGCGCGTCGCCGATCCGTTCGATGGAGAACAGCGGCAGGCCCGCCACCGCGCGGCCTTGCGGATGGGCGTCCCATTCGGCGAACGACCGCGTCGCGGTGACGACGAGGCCGGCCGCCGCGGCGGCGTCCTCCAGCTTGAACGCCTCCCAGCCGTCGATGCGCGCGCTGCACCGAGGCGCGGTCGTATTCGGCGCCGAGGAGCTTCAGCGTGCCGGCGCGGTGATGCGGCAGGTTGGTGTGCAGCCGGATCCAGCGGCCGTCGCCGGTGCGATAGACGCCGACGGTCTTGTCGCGATGCTCGTGCGGCGGCTTGCCGTCGATGCGCAGGTAGCGCTCGCTGCGGAATTCGATGCCGGCGTGGCGCATGTCGACGCTGACGCGCTGCCGCCGGCCGGTGCGCAGATGCCACAATTCGTTGGCGGCGAGCGCGCGACGCCGCGACGGTCGCCTGCGCCGCGGTGCCGACCGCGAACGAGGACGGCAGCGCCGGTTCCGCGCCGGTCAGGGTGATCGGCCTCCAGACCGGCCTCAGGCTGGCCGGCGGCGCGCCACAGATCGGCAAGAACTTTTTGCGGGGGAGGAGCGCTCATCGGCGGCGATCATAAGCCATTTGCCGGTCCGCGGGATGGCTCGGCGCTGCGCTCCTGCCGGAAAAACGACCCTGCGGGCTGATCCAGCCGGTAACGCCCCTTTAACGCGGATCACCGCATTTTGCCGGCATGGTCACCCGGCGAAAGCTTCGCACATTTCTGACCACACTTGGCCTCTATGTCGGCTGTGCGCTGGTGATCGGCTATTTCGGCGTCAACGCCTACACCGGCAACCACGGGCTGCGGGCCCAGCAGGACCTCGATCAGCAGTTCGCCGCGCTGACCGACGAACTCGGCCGGCTCAAGCAGGAGCGCGCCGAGTGGCAGCGCCGGGTCAAATTGCTGCAATCGAGCAGCATCGATCCGGACACGCTCGACGAGCGGGCGAGGGCCGTCCTCAACTATCTCGACCCGCGTGATCTGACCCTGATGCTCAAGCGGCCCTGACGGGCTGCCCTGCACGCGCCGGAACCGCCGCCGCCAAATCACCTTCCAACTCAAATGTTTGTGCGTTGCGCGCCAGCCCTGTGCGCGGGCTTGTCACACGCTTTCGCCAGCTTAGGATGTACGCTATTGAATTGATGGCCGTCGATCGACGGCGACTTGCCCGAGGAGAGCCATGGCCGTCGCCAAGAACAAGGCGCAGCAGCCTGCCGCTGCGCAGCGTCCGTCCGACAAGGCGGATGACACCAAGGCGACAGCCGCGCCCAGTCGCCGATCTCGGCAAGAGCGAGGAACTCGCCGCCTACCGCGACATGCTGCTGATCCGCCGCTTCGAGGAGAAGGCCGGCCAGATGTACGGCATGGGCCTGATCGGCGGCTTCTGCCACCTCTACATCGGCCAGGAGGCCGTGGTGGTCGGCATGCAGATGGCGCTCAAAAAGGGCGATGCCATCATCACCGGCTACCGCGACCACGGCCACATGCTGGCGGCCGGCATGGACGCCAAGGGCGTCATGGCGGAACTGACCGGCCGCACCCACGGCTATTCCAAGGGCAAGGGCGGCTCGATGCACATGTTCTCCGCCGAGAAGGGCTTCTTCGGCGGCCACGGCATCGTCGCGGCGCAGGTGCCGCTCGGCACCGGCCTCGCCTTCGCCAGCAAGTACCGCGGCAAGGACAATGTCTCGCTGACCTATTTCGGCGACGGCGCCGCCAACCAGGGCCAGGTCTACGAAAGCTTCAACATGGCGAAGCTCTGGATCGCTGCCGGCGATCTACATCATCGAGAACAACCAATACGCCATGGGCACTTCGCTCAAGCGCGCGTCGGCGACGATCGATCTCTACCATCGCGGCGCGGCCCACGGCATTCCGGGCCAGCAGGTCGACGGCATGGACGTGCGCGCGGTGAAGGCCGCCGCCGACAAGGCCACCAAATGGTGCCGCGAGGGCAACGGCCCGATCATCCTGGAGATGATGACCTACCGCTATCGCGGCCACTCGATGTCCGACCCGGCCAAGTACCGCACGCGCGAGGAGGTCGAGAAGGTGCGCAGCGAGCACGATCCGATCGAGCAGGTGCGCCTGCGGCTGATCGAGAAGAAATGGGCGAGCGAGGACGAGTTGAAGAAGATCGACGCCAAGGTGCGCGAGACCGTCAACGAGGCCGCCGAATTCGCCACCAACGATCCCGAGCCCGATCCGTCCGAGCTTTACACCGACATCTACGCCTGAGGCATGATCCCGAAAAGTGGGAACCGGTATTTCGGAAAAGATCATGCCTAAACAGACTGCGCGTTGAGGAATTTTGTTCGATGCCGATTCAAGTGCTGATGCCAGCCCTCTCGCCGACCATGGAGAAGGGCAACCTCGCCAAGTGGCTGAAGACAGGAGGGCGACAAGGTCAAATCCGGCGACGTGATCGCCGAGATCGAGACCGACAAGGCGACGATGGAGGTCGAGGCGGTCGACGAAGGCACGCTCGGCAAGATCCTGGTTCCCGAAGGCACCAATGACGTCGCCGTCAACACGCCGATCGCCACCATCCTGAGCGAGGGCGAAGACGCCTCCGCGGCAAGTGCGCCCGCTGCCGCCAAACCCGCACCAGCAGCCGAAGGCCGTCGAGGCCGAAGCGCCGCAATCCAAAGAGCCCGCTGAACCCAAGAAAGCGCCATCCGCGGCCGCCGCTCCGCCGCAGCCGAAGCTGCAGCCCGAGCCGGACGTGCCGGAAGGCACCGAGATGGTCACCATGACCATGCGCGAGGCGCTGCGCGACGCCATGGCCGAGGAGATGCGCCGCGATCCGTCGGTGTTCGTGATGGGCGAGGAGGTCGCGGAATATCAGGGCGCCTACAAGGTCACCCAGGGCCTGCTGCAGGAGTTCGGCTCGCATCGCGTGGTCGACACGCCGATCACCGAGCATGGCTTTGCCGGCCTCGGCGTCGGCGCGGCGCTGGCCGGGCTGAAACCCATCGTCGAGTTCATGACCTTCAACTTCGCCATGCAGGCGATGGACCAGATCATCAACTCCGCCGCCAAGACCCGCTACATGTCCGGCGGCCAGATGGCCTCCTCGATCGTGTTCCGCGGGCCGAACGGCGCGGCCGCCCGCGTCGCCGCCCAGCACAGCCAGGACTACTCGGCCTGGTATTCGCACATCCCCGGACTGAAGGTGATCGCGCCTTACACGGCGAGCGACGCCAAGGGGCTGTTGAAGGCCGCGATCCGCGATCCCAATCCGGTGATCTTCCTCGAAAACGAAATCCTCTACGGCCAGAGCTTTCCGGTGCCGAAGCTCGACGACTTCGTGCTGCCGATCGGCAAGGCGCGGATCGCGCGCGACGGCAAGGACGTCACCATCGTGTCGTTCTCCATGGGCATGAGCTACGCGCTCAAGGCCGCCGAGGAACTCGCCAAGGAAGGCATCGAGGCCGAGGTCATCGACCTGCGCACGCTCCGTCCGATGGACACCGACACCATCGTCGCGTCGGTCAAAAAGACCGGGCGTATCGTCACGGTGGAGGAAGGCTGGCCGCAGGCCGGCATCGGCGCCGAGATCGCCGCGCGCGTCATCGAACACGCCTTCGACTATCTCGACGCGCCGGTGATGCGGGTGTCCGGCAAGGACGTGCCGATGCCCTACGCCGCCAATCTGGAAAAGCTCGCGCTGCCCACCGTCGCCGACGTGGTCGAGGCGGCGAAAGCGGTCTGCTACCGGTAACGCGTCATGGCCAACGGCAACGACGATCCGCGGATTTATCAGGCGCTGGCGCTGCCCGAGGAGGCGCTGGAAAACGGCGGCCTGGAAATCCTGCGTCTCGGCATCATCGACGACGAGCTTTATGTCTCGGCGTTGCCGGCCTTCAAGGCGCCGGCGCAATGGGGCGAGGTGCTGGCCGAGGTCGCCGCCCGTCTCGGCGCGATCTACGCGGCGCAGAAGACCGGCTTGAACAAGAAGGACGTCACCATCGAGATCGTCGAGGCGTTCGCCGCCGAGATGGGCGCGCGCCCGGTGAAAGCCGCCAAAAAACCCGCCAAGAAATCCGCGAAAAAAGTCGCAAAAAAAGCGGCAAGAAAGAAGCGCTGACGCCATGCCGATCAACATCCTCATGCCGGCGCTGTCGCCCACGATGGAGAAGGGCAACCTTGCCAAGTGGCTGAAGAAGGAGGGCGACAAGGTCAAATCCGGCGACATCATCGCCGAGATCGAGACCGACAAGGCCACCATGGAGGTGGAGGCGGTCGACGAGGGCACCATCGCCAAGATCGTGGTGGCGGAAGGCACCGCCGACGTGCCGGTCAACCAGGTGATCGCGGTGCTGGCCGGCGAGGGCGAGGACGTGAAAGCGGCCGCTGCCGGCGCGGGCAGTGCTGCACCGGCACCGAAGCCGCAAGCCGCCGCTGCGCCCAAGACTGCGGCTCCGAAGACTGCGGCTCCGAAGGCCGACGCTCCAAAGCCCGCGCCGTCGGCGGCACCCGCCGCAGCAGCGCCGAAGCCCCAATCCGCTGCGCCGCAAGCATCGTCCTCGGGCGATCGCGTGTTCGCGTCGCCGCTGGCCCGGCGGCTGGCCAAGGAAGCCGGCATCGAGGTGTCGCGCATCCAGGGCTCGGGCCCGCACGGCCGCATCATCGCCCGCGACGTCGAAGGCGCGAAATCCGGCAAGGGCATGAAGCCCGCGGGCGCGCCGGCCGGCGCTCCGTCGGCCCCCGTCCGTTGCGCCGTCGATGTCGGACGCCCAGGTCCGCGCGCTGTTCGAAGAGGGCAGCTACGAGGTCGTGCCGCACGACGGCATGCGCCGCACCATCGCGCAGCGGCTCACCCAGTCGATGCAGACCATCCCGCATTTCTATCTGACGATGGACTGCAACATCGGCAAGCTCCTGGCAGCGCGCGAGGAGATCAACGCCGCCGCGCCGAAGGACAAGGACGGCAAGCCGGCCTACAAGCTTTCGGTCAACGACTTCGTCCTCAAGGCGCTGGCGCTCGCGCTGCAACGCATCCCCGACGCCAACGTGAGCTGGACCGAAGGCGGCATGCTCAAGCACAAGCATTCCGACGTCGGCGTCGCGGTGGCGATGCCGCGGCGGTCTGATCACGCCGATCATCCGCCATGCCGAGAGCAAGTCGCTGTCCACCATCTCCAACGAGATGAAGGATTTCGCCGCGCGCGCCCGCGCCCGCAAGCTCAAGCCGAACGAATACCAGGGCGGCACCACGGCGGTGTCGAACCTCGGCATGTACGGCATCAAGGACTTCACCGCGGTGATCAATCCGCCGCACGCCACCATCCTCGCGGTCGGCGCCGGCGAGGAGCGGGCCATCGTCAAGAACGGCAAGATCGAAGCCGCCCACATCATGAGCGTGACGCTGTCCTGCGATCACCGCGCGGTCGACGGCGCGCTCGGCGCCGAGCTGATCGGCGCGTTCAAGGCGCTGATCGAAAATCCGGTGATGATGGTGGTGTGATCCTCACGTTCAGGGGCGCCGCATGGCTTTGCCGATTGTCTTTGGAATTGCCGTCTTCCGGGGGAGAGGCGAATGATCAAGACACGGCGTGAAATCCTGGCCGGCGCGGCGACAGCCGTCATGGCGGTCGCGATGCCGGGCGTGCTGCGCGCGCAGGCGCAATTTCCGAGCCGCGCGGTGCGGATCGTGGTGCCGTTCCCGGCCGGCGCCACCACCGACCTGCTGGCGCGGCTGATCGCCAAGCGCCTGTCTGAAACCATGGGTCAGAGCTTTGTCGTCGAAAATGTCGGCGGTGGCGGCGGCTCGATCGGCGCCGATCAGGTCGCCAAGGCCGCGCCCGATGGGCATGCGCTGCTGTTTCACAACATCACCTTTTCCACCACGACGTCGTCGCTGCTGTTTGCCAAGCGCGCCCGGCATGATTTCGACGATTTCGTTCCGGTCTCGGTCGGCGCCTATGTGCCGCTGCTTGCTGCTCGCCAACAATTCCGTGCCGGCGAACGACCTCAAGGAATTCGTCACCTACGCCAAGACGACGACCACGCCGCTGTTCTACGGCTCGACCGGACCCGGCAGCATCCTGCATCTGATGGGCGAGGTGCTGAAACGCGACGCCGGCATCAAGATGGATCATGTGCCGTACCGCGGCGCCGCGCCACTGGTCACGGACCTGATCGCCGGCCGCGTGCAATTCGGCGGCGATCAGCTGTCCAGCTCGCTCGAGCGCGTGCGCTCGGGCCAGATGAAGGCGCTCGGGGTGGCGACGAAATCCGTCGCCCTGCCGAACGTGCCGACCGTACGCGAGCTCGGCTTCCCCAATCTCGAACTGCAAGGTTGGAACGGCTTCCTCGCGCCCAAGGGCACGCCGGAGCCTGTGGTTGCGCGACTCCAGCAGGAAATCGCGGCGGCGGTGAAGCATCCGGATGTGCAGAAGCGCATGACCGACGTCGGCGCCGAGCCATCCGGATCGACGCAGGCCGAGATGCGAGAGATGCTGCGCCGGCAGGTCGCTCAGATCCGGCCGGTCGTGGAGGAGCTCAAGCTTCTCGTGGAATAGGCGGCGCCGTTCGCCGCCTTGGAGTTTTAACGCAGCATGGCCGCTGTCTTCGCCTTTCTCGGAATGCTGCTGATCTCGATGCTGGTGGCGCTGCTGGCAGCGCTTCAGCTCGGCGACTTTTTCAACGCCAGCGGCGAGTTCGGCCTGGTCATCCTGGGCGTCGTGGCCTTCACGATCGTGGCGCTGGCGGTGTTCGCGCTCGCCTATCGGGTGACGCGGCGGGCCGGCGTGCTGACCGTCGTCGCCGTGGTCCTCGGCATCGTCGCGCTTGCGCCGGTGGCGCTGCCGGGCCTCGTCCAGAAGATCGCCGACCGCTCGCACAACCCCTATACCGTGGGCGTCGAGAACACCTACATCACGCTGGAGCTGATCGTCCCGGCGCTGCTGGCCGTGCTGGTGCAATGGGGGTTGGTGCGGCGGCGCTGGCTCAGGACCCATGGCGACGAGGAGTTGACGCGGTGGCCCTGGGTCACCACCGCCGTGGCCGGCGCTCGTCGATCCTCAATCCGTTCGGCCTGGCGTTTCTCGCAGGGCACGCTGAACCGCTCAGGCGGCGATCTCCTGTGGGAGTTCGTCGCAACGGTCACCGGCGCCGCGCTCGCCGCACTGCTCGTGATGGCCTGGATCGAATGCTATATCAGGGAGCGCATGCTGAACCGGCGTCTGGGAGCGCCGCCACTGGCGCCGCGCGAGGCGGCGCCAGACGAGTTTAAATCCGCCAAGGAATTGCCGCTCTGAGCGGCCCACCGCGCACGTGAGGAAACGGGACTGACATATGGCCGACACCAATTTCGACATCATCATCATCGGCTCGGGACCGGGCGGCTACGTCACCGCGATCCGCGCGGCGCAGCTCGGCTTCAAGACCGCCATCGTCGAGCGCGACTTCCTCGGCGGCATCTGCTCGAACTGGGGCTGCATCCCGACCAAGGCGCTGCTGCGCTCGGCCGAGATCTACCACTACATGCAGCACGCCAAGGATTACGGGCTGAAGGCCGACAATGTCGGCTTCGACGCGGCCGCGATCATCAAGCGCTCGCGCGGCGTCGCCGGCCGGATGAACTCCGGCGTCGGCTTCCTGATGAAGAAGAACAAGGTCTCGGTGATCTGGGGCGAAGCCACGATCGACGCGCCCGGCAAGATCACGGTGAAGGCCAGCAAGACGCCGGCGCCGAAGGACGCGCTCGGCCCCGGCGCCTATGCAGGCCAAGCACATCATCGTCGCGACCGGCGCGCGGCCGCGCGTGCTGCCGGGGCTCGAGCCCGACAAGAAACTGGTCTGGACCTATTTCGAGGCGATGAATCCCGACAAGATGCCGAAGTCGCTGCTGGTGGTCGGCTCCGGCGCGATCGGCATCGAGTTCGCCTCGTTCTATCGCACGCTCGGCGCCGAGGTGACGGTGGTCGAGGTGCTGCCGCAAATCCTGCCGGTGGAGGACGCCGAGATCGCGGCGTTTGCCCGCAAGCAATTCGAGAAGCAGGGCATGAAGATCATGTCCGGCGCCAAGGTCACCAAGCTCGACAAGAAGGCCGACAGCGTCACCGCCACGATCGACGACGGCAAGGGCAAGACCAGCGAGATCACGGTCGATCGCGTCATCGCCGCGGTCGGCGTGGTCGGCAACATCGAGAACCTCGGCCTGGAAAAGCTCGGCGTGAAGATCGAGCGCGGCACCATCGCGATCGACGGCTTCTGCAAGACCAACGTGCCGGGCATCTACGCCATCGGCGACGTCGCCGGCCCGCCGATGCTGGCGCACAAGGCCGAGCACGAGGGCGTCATCTGCGTCGAGGCGATCAAGGGCCTGCACCCGCATCCGATGGACAAGCGGATGATCCCGGGCTGCACCTATTGCGCGCCGCAGGTCGCCTCGGTCGGGCTGACCGAGCAGGCCGCCAAGGACAAGAAGCTCGACATCCGCGTCGGCCGCTTCCCGTTCATCGGCAACGGCAAGGCGGTGGCGCTCGGCGAAGACCAGGGCATGGTCAAGACGATCTTCGACAAGAAGACCGGCCAGCTGCTCGGCGCGCATCTGGTCGGCCCCGAGGTGACCGAGCTGATCCAGGGCTTCGTCGTGGCGATGAATCTCGAAACCACCGAAGAGGAGCTGATGCACACGATCTTCCCGCATCCGACCTTGTCGGAGACGATGAAGGAATCGGTGCTCGACGCCTACGGCCGCGTGCTGAACATGTGACGCCTGCGTCCCGACAAGCTCATGCCCATCATCGACATCCACACCCATTGCTCGCCGCCGCGTCCGCCCGGCGACCGCTTCGGCGTCGCCGAGGCGTTGCGCGGCACGCCGGTCGGCAAGAACACGGTGACCAACTATCGCGGGCTGCCGGCGGTCTCCTATCACGAGATGGGCGATTTCGAACTGCAGCAGGAGACCTGCGCCAAGGCCGGCATCACCGGCCGCATCATCTCGACGCCGTTCGCCGCCGAGGTGATGGCGGCCATATCGAAATCGCCGTCGCTCGACATCTGCCAGGCGGTCAACGACGGCATCGCCGGGATCGTCGCCCGCGCGCCCGGCAACTGGGGCATGGGCACGCTCAACCCGCTGGACAAGAGCCATATCGCCGAGGGCGAGCGCTGCCTCGACGTCGCTGAAGTTCAAGGGCCTGCTGATCTGCTCGAGCTGGCACGGCCGTTTCATCGACGGCGAGGATTCCTTTGCGTTCTGGGAGTGGGCGCAGGACCGCCAGGTGCCGGTGTTCATCCATCCGCCGCGGGTGCCGATCGGCAACGAGCAGCAGATGGACCAGTTCAAGCTCGACGAATTGATCGGCCGGCCGTTCGACACCGCCATGGCGCTGGCGCGGATGATCCTGTCCGGCCTGTTCGACCGCTATCCGCGGCTGAAGATCGTGGTGGCGCACATGGGCGGCGGGCTGCTGCCGTGCATGGGCCGGCTCGATTTCGGCTACCGGCTCGGCTGCGACGGCATGCCCGAGCACTCGGTGATCCGCTGCAAGCAGATGCCGAGCGAATATCTCAAGCTCCTGCACGTCGACACCATGGGGTTCTGGGCGCCGCACGTGCGCGAGGCGGTCGAGGTGTTCGGCGCCGACCGCGTCATGTTCGGCACCGACTACGGCCCGGTGCCGATCGATCCCGAAGGAGCACGTCGATATCGTCAACGATCTCGCGATTTCGCCCGCCGACAAGGAGAACATCCTGTGGCGCAACGCGGCGAAGTTTTTCGATCTGAAGGTAGTGCCGTAACGTGCCACAACCAAAAAGAAACCCCGGCGAAGCGAGGCCAGGCGCGAGAGGTGTTCACTTCGGCCCAAGGTATATAGCCCCAGAATCGTGACGAATAAGTCAGCCTTGAAATGCCTGATAGTCAGTTGGTAAAATACCACGCGGACCTGTTCGATGCATTTGTCAGAAAACGACAGCGCATCTTGAAGCGGATCCCGAGAATTAATTCTTGTCGTCGTCTTCGTTCTTCGCTACATCAGGCGCTTCTGATCAGCAGGGTGGTGGACTACCGATATCCTACCTTGGGCTTGATGACCTTCCTCGTCCTTTTCATTTCAGCGTTTTATATCGCTTGGCCTATCGCTGTGCGTACTCGCCGAATGGCTCATCCGTCGCGCCGGATATGTTGTTGAGACGGAGCAAACCGGTCAGACGACCCGGCGCGATCGAGGCCCTGCAAAAGTGCAGGTCTAACACGCTTGGCCGGCGTCGGTCGGCGGTGACGAGCGTGACAACTGCTGCAGGCCACGGCGCAGTCGGGTCTGCTTTGCGCCAGCTACGCTACTCCACCGTCACATTCGCGAGCTTGATGACCGCCGCCCATTTCGCGACTTCGCCCGGCAGCATGGCGGACATCTCGGCCGGCGTCTTCAGCGCCACCGGCAGGCCCTGGCGCGCGAGGCTGGCCCGCACGGACTCCTTGGCCATCGCCGCCGCCACCGCCTTGTACAGCTGATCGATCACCGCGGACGGCGTCTTCGCCGGCGCAAACAGCGCCGACCAGGCGTCGGCCTCGACGCCCGCAACGCCGGCTTCGGCAAAGGTCGGCACGGTGTCGAGCTGCGGCGTCCGCCGCGCGCTGGCGATGCCGAGCGCGCGGATGTTTCCCGATGCGATCTGCTGCGCGATCAGCCCGGGCAGCGGCGCGATGCTGAGATCGACGCGGCCGGCCAGCAGCTCCGTCGTCATCGGCGCCAGCCCCTTGTACGGCACATGCAGCATGTCGATGCCGGCCTTGGTCTTGAACAGCTCGGCCGCCAGATGCGCGCCCGAGCCGTTGCCCATCGAGCCGAAGGTCAGCGCGCCGGGCTTGGCCTTGGCCATCGCCACCACGTCGCCGACGCTTTTGGCTTCGAAGTCCTTCCGCACCACCAGCACATGCGGCATCGCGGCGACGCCGGCGACCGGCGCAAAATCCTTCACCGCGTCGAAGGTCCAGCTCTTGATCAGGCTCTGGTTGGTGGCGTGGGTCTGGTTGGTGCCGAGGATCAGCGTGTAGCCGTCCGGCTCGGCGCGCGCCACGGCGCCGGTGCCGACGATGCCCGAGGCGCCGGGGCGGTTCTCGACCACGACCGGCTGCTTGAGATCGGCCGCCGCCTCCTGGGCGATCAGCCGCGCCAGCGTGTCGATCGGCCCGCCGGGCGGGTAGGGCACGACGATGGTGATGGTGCGGCTCGGGAAGGCCTGCGCGAAGGCGCGGCGACAGGCTGACGGCAGGCTTGCGGCGGCGAGGCCGGACAACGCGGCGCGGCGGGTCAGCATCGCTCGATCTCCTTCAAACCCGGTCCCGGTGCGAAATCTCGACCACCCGGGCGCGCCGGGCAAGCTCCTCGACCAGCGCGTCGGCCGCGGCGCGGTTGTTCGGATCGAGATTGGCGTCCCATTCGTCGAGCAGATAGATCGGCGCGTCGGTGTGGCGCACGATCTCCTGCAGCGCGCGCAACTGCCGCTCGCCGGAGGAAAAGCCGATCTTCTTGGCGTCGCTCGGCTCGATCGGATTGCCGTCCTCGTCGGTCTCGACCTCGTCGCGGCCCTGCGTGAAGGCGAACGCCAGCCGGTCCGCGGTCGGCCAATAATAGGCGCGGGTCTTGACCGCCGCTTTCAGGCTGGTCAGCAAGGTCGATTTGCCGGCGCCGTTCGGCCCGCGCACGTTGATGCGGCCGGTCGGCTCTTTGAAGATCAGGCTCATGGCGTCGTCGAGCGAGGTGACGCTCGACGCGTTGCCGCCCTCGCGCAGCACCAGCCGATCGAGCTTCATGCGGGCGTCGAAGTCCGGGTCGGCGTCCGGATGCATGTTGTCGGCGACGCCGGTCAACCGCGCCCAGCTCGCCAGCAGCTCGTTCCAGCCCGACGTGAAGGTGTGGATGTCGTTGGTCATCTCGATCTGCCGCGGCAGCGTGGCGGCGAGCGCGATCATCACCTCCATGTCGCCGGTGTTGCGGACCGCGATGTAGGCCATCGCGGCGAACACGATCGCGAGGCCGACGATGCCGCTCGCCGCGCTCAGGCCCTCCTTGGTCATGATGGCGCGGATCTGCGCATCCAGCCCGTCGCGGAGCTTGCTCTTGAAGCCGCCGAGCCAGAGCCGAAGGTTGTAGCGGTTGCCGGCGAACACGTTGTCCCAGGCGGTGTAGCCCTGCGCGGTCATGCGGTTGGTCATCCGCTGGTTTTCGCGGTAGGCGCCGGCGACGCGCTTTCGCATGGTCCATTGCATCAGGAACAGCACCACGAACACCGCCACATAGGCGATCGGCAAGGCGCCGTCGATCTGGGTGCCGAGCACGATCACGTTGAGGATGAGCGCGAGCAGGATGCGCAGATCGCCCTCGATCTCGTAGAGCAGATGGAAATAGACGTAGAACGTCTCGCCGGTGAGAAACGGCTCGACCCGTTCGCGCGCCTCCTTGTCGCCGAGCAGCTTGGTCTTGTGGCGATTGTCGCGGGCAAAGCGCAGCATGTAGCGCGCCATAGGCGAGAAAGCCGGTGCGCTCGGCAAAAATCCAGCTCACCGCGCCGACGACATAGGCCGCCGATTGCGCCGCCAGGATCCACATCAGATCGGCGAGCAGGAAGGTGCCTTTCGCCACGTCGCGGCCGGCCTCGATGACGAGATAGGTCGTGGCGGCGCTGAGCGACGCCTCGATCAGCATCAGCACCAGCATGACGAAGAACGGCGCGCAGAGCATGAAGCGCGCCAAGGTGATCGGGCCGAACGGTTAATTCATGCGCGCAGTCTAGCCGAAATCCATCGGGCTAGGCGCAGAAGCGGGAATCGGCCCTGTGCTAAAGTGACCGTGGAAAGGCCGTGAAATCGCGTTGATGAGCGGCCCAGTTGCGGGCGGGCGTCCGCCTTCGTAAGTAAGGGACACCATGACCGTCGTTCTCGACCACACCACAGGCAAGCCGCGCCATCCGGAAAAGGCGCATCGGCCGGACTCCGCCGTGCTGCGCAAGCCCGACTGGATCCGCGTCAAGGCGCCGGTGTCGAAGGGCTATGCGGCGACGCACGCGATCATGCGGGAGAACGGCCTGCACACCGTGTGCGAGGAGGCCGGCTGCCCCAACATCGGCGAGTGCTGGGAGAAGAAGCACGCCACCTTCATGATCATGGGCGACACCTGCACGCGGGCCTGCGCGTTCTGCAACGTCAAGACCGGCTTGCCGGGCGCGCTCGATCCGAACGAGCCGGTGCATGTCGGCGAGGCGACCGCGAAGCTCGGCCTCGCCCATATCGTCGTCACCTCGGTCGATCGCGACGATCTGGCCGACGGCGGCGCCGACCATTTCGCGCAGACCATCCGCGCCATCCGGGCGCGCTGTCCAAGCACCACGATCGAGGTGCTGACGCCGGATTTTCTCCGCAAGGACGGCGCGGTCGAGCAGGTGGTCGCGGCGCGGCCCGACGTGTTCAACCACAATCTCGAAACCGTGCCGTCGCTCTATCTGACGGTGCGGCCGGGCGCGCGCTATTTCGCCTCGCTCCGGCTGCTGCAGCGCGTCAAGGAGATCGACGCCACGATGTTCACCAAGTCCGGCATCATGGTGGGCCTGGGCGAAGAACGAAACGAAGTGCTGCAGGTGATGGACGACCTGCGCTCGGCCGGCGTCGATTTCCTCACCATCGGCCAGTATCTGCAGCCGACCCGCAAGCATCATCCGGTGATGCGCTTCGTGCCGCCGGACGAATTCGAGGCGCTGAAGACCATCGCCTTCGCCAAGGGCTTCCTGATGGTGTCGTCGTCGCCGCTGACGCGCTCCTCGCACCACGCCGGCGAGGATTTCGCGCGATTGAAGGCGGCGCGAGAAGCTCGCGCATGATCCCGAAAAGTGAGAGCCGGTTTTCGGATCAAGATCATGCGCCCGTACAAAGCAAGCTGATGCCGCAGTTCACGACCAGGCGCCGGGTGCGCCATTCGGCGGCCGACATGTTCGACCTGGTCGCCGATGTCGAGAGCTATCCCGAGTTCGTGCCGCTGTGCAAAGCGCTGAAGGTGCGCGAGCGAACGCCGTCGGGCGACGGCATCGAGACCATCGTCGCCGACATGACGGTGTCGTTCAAACTCGTCCGCGAGAGCTTTCGCAGCCGCGTCACGCTCGACCGGCCGAAGCTGCAAATCCTGGTGGAGTATCTGCAAGGCCCGTTCAGCCACATGCAGAACCGCTGGACGTTCCGGCCGGCCGGCGACGACGCCTGCGAGGTCGAGTTCTTCATCGACTATGAGTTTCGCAGCCGCACGCTGGGCATGCTGATGGGCGGCATGTTCGATGTGGCGTTCCGCCGCTTCGCCGCGGCCTTCGAGGCGCGCGCCGATCAGGTGTATGGGCGGCGCAAAACGGCTTAGTTTTTGGCCAGTTCGGTCAGCATCGCCAGCGCTTCCAGCACCGAAAGCCGCCGCACCTCGCCGCGCCCGATGTCGCCAAAGCGCCGCTCGCGATGAACGAGGCTGCCGCCGCGCGACGCCGCGGCGAAATGCACGAGCCCGACCGGCTTGTCGGCGGTGCCGCCGCCGGGGCCGGCAATTCCGGTGATCGACACCGCGAGATCGGCATTGGCATGGCCGAGCGCGCCACGCGCCATCGCCTCGGCGGTTTCGCGGCTCACCGCGCCGTGACGCTCGATCGTCTCATGCGGCACGCCGAGCATCTGGTGCTTGGCCGCGTTGGTGTAGGTGACGAAGCCGCGGTCGACCACCGCCGACGACCCGGCGATGTCGGTCAGCGCGCCGGCGACGAGACCGCCGGTGCAGGACTCCGCCGTCGCCACCATGAGCTTCTTCGCCTTGCAGAGGTCGAGCAGGGCGGTCGCGGCAGCCTCGGTCTCCCGGTCGGCCATCAGCAAAATCCCGTCACCAGGACCAGGGCAGGCGCACCGTGGCGGTCGCCATCGCGACGATGCCTTCCTTGCGGCCGGTGAAGCCGAGCTGCTCGCTGGTCGTCGCCTTCACCGCCACGCGCTCGATCGACATCTCGGCGATCTCGGCGATTCGCTTGCGGATCGCATCGCGGTGCGGACCGATGCGCGGCGCTTCGCACACGATGGTGAGATCGAGATGGGCGATCCGGCCGCCGCGCTTGTTCACGCGCTCGACCGCGAATTTCAGGAACTGGTCGGACGACGCGCCGCGCCAGCGCGGATCGTTCGGCGAGAAATGCTTGCCGATATCGCCGTCGGCGAGCGCGCCGAGGATGGCGTCGACCAGCGCGTGCAGCGCGACGTCGGCGTCCGAATGCCCGGTCAGCCCGCGGTCGTGCGGAATCTTGACGCCGCCAAGCCAGACATGATCGCCGTCGCCGAAGGCGTGCACGTCGAAGCCGTTGCCGAGACGGAGGTCGGCGAGGCTTGCGATCCGCCGCGACTCGGCCTTGGCGAAATCCTCGTCGGTGGTGAGCTTCACGTTGCCGCTTTCTCCCGCAAATGTTGCGACCTTGATGCCCGCCCATTCGGCAAGCGCGGCGTCGTCGGTGAAATCGTCGCGGCCTTCCTTGGCGGCGCGCTGATGCGCCTCGAAGCAGCGCGGCGAATTTGAACGCCTGCGGCGTCTGCACCGCGCGGAGCTGCGCGCGATCGACGGTTCCCGCGACATGGCCGCCGGCGTCGACCCGCTTGATCGTGTCGGTGACCTCCAGCGCCGGGATGGCGGCGCCGGTCTCGCCGCAGGCGACGATGGCGCGCGAAACGAGCTCGGTCGAGCAGAACGGCCGCGCCGCGTCATGGATGAGCACGATGTCGGGGGCGCGGCCGCGCGAGCGCTTCGAGGCCGGCCCGCACCGAGGCCTGCCGCGATGCGCCCCCCGACACCGGGGGGAGGAGCCGCAGGCCCTTGGCGGCCGCCTCGTAGGAGCCGCGGTCGTCCGGATGGATCACCGCCTGCACCGCCCCGATCTGGCCATGCCAGGCAAATAGCGACAGGCTCGAACGGATCACCGGTTCGCCGGCCAACTCACGGTATTGCTTGGGCAAATTGCCGCCGGCGCGAAGCCCGCGTCCGGCGGCAACAATCACGGCGGCGACAGAGGGGCCCATTGCAGATTCCGACCTGAATTCACGATCCGGCCCTGCCTTTACCGCGTTCCCCGATGAGGCAAAAGGATTTCCACCGGAACCGATTATGTTGCAACGCAGCACTTGCGCCTTGGCAATTAATGGCTAAACTCTATGCAGACTTTCTGATAGCCTAAAATGTAGGCAGGCCGTGAATCGGGCGACTATCGACGAAATGACGGCATTTGGGACACCGGCATTCTGCATCGGCAACGTTGCAGTGCGGAATCAGGTGATGCTTGCGCCGATGTCGGGCATCACCGATGCGCCGTTCCGGCGGCTGGTGGCGCAGCTCGGCGCCGGCCTCGTCGTCTCCGAGATGACCGCCAGCGATGCGCTGATCGAGGGCCGCCGCAATGCTGTGCTGCGCGCCGAAGGACAGGGCACCGGCATTCATGTCGTCCAGCTCGCCGGCTGCGAGCCGCACTGGATGGCGGAGGGCGCGCGCATCGCCGAAGGCGCGGGCGCGGAGATCATCGACATCAACATGGGCTGCCCGGCCAAGCACGTCGCCAACCGGCAATCGGGTTCGGCGCTGATGCGCGACCTCGATCATGCGCTCAGCCTGATCGAAGCGACCGTCGGCGCGGTCGCCGTGCCGGTGACGCTGAAGATGCGGCTCGGCTGGGACGACCGCACGATCAACGCGCCGGAACTTGCCCGGCGCGCGGAGGCAGGCCGGCGTCCGCATGGTCAGCGTGCATGGCCGCACGCGCTGCCAGTTCTACACCGGCACCGCCGACTGGGCCGCGGTGCGCGCGGTCAAGGACGCGATCTCGATTCCGCTTGCGGTCAACGGCGACATCCGCAGCTTCGACGACGCCGACGCGGCGCTGCGCGCCTCCGGCGCCGACGTCGTCATGGTCGGCCGCGCGGCGCAGGGGCGGCCGTGGTTCCCGGGCCAGATCGCGCGCTATCTCGAAACCGGCCGGCGCGAGAGCGCGCCGCCGCTCGCCGTTCAGTTTTCGCTGATCGCCGCGCTCTACGACGAGATGCTGGCGCATCACGGCCTGCGGATCGGGCTGAAGCACGCCCGCAAGCATCTCGGCTGGGCGCTCGACGCCGCGGCCTCGACCGCCGGCGTCGCGCTCGACACGCTCAAGCGCTGGCGCGGCAACGTGCTGACCAGCGAAACGCCGACCGACGCACGGGCGCGGCTGGCGGAAGCCTATGACGCCTTCGCTTGCGGGGCCGCGGCATGAGCGACACCGCGCTCCGCTCCAGCGAACTGCCGCCGCTCGGCGCCGCCGATGCGGTGCTCAACGCGCTGCCGCTGCCCGTCATCATCGTCGACTCCAACGGCAGGATCGCCGACGCCAATGTCGCCGCGGAAAACTTCTTCGAGGCTTCGGTGCTGCTGCTGCGCCGGCAGATGCTGCGCGATCTCGTGCCGTTCGGCAGCCCGCTGCTCGCGCTGGTCGAGCAGGTGCGCCATCGCGGCGCCGCGGTGAACGAATACAAGGTCGATCTGTCGACGCCGCGCAATCCCGGCGACCGGCTGGTCGATCTGCATGTCGCTCCGCTGCCGGAGCGGCCCGACCATGTCGTGGTGATGCTGCAGGAGCGCACCATCGCCGACAAGATGGATCGCCAGCTCACCCACCGCGGCGCGGCGCGCTCGGTGAGCGCGCTCGCCGCCATGCTGGCGCACGAGATCAAGAACCCGCTGTCCGGCATCCGCGGCGCGGCGCAGCTGCTCGAACAATCCGCCGACGACGACGACCGCACGCTGACGCGGCTCATCTGCGACGAGGCCGACCGCATCGTGAAGCTCGTCGACCGCATGGAGGTGTTCTCCGACGAGCGTCCGGTCGAGCGCGAGCCGGTCAACATCCATGTCGTGCTCGATCACGTCAAACGGCTGGCGCAATCGGGCTTCGCGCGCCGCATCAAGTTCACCGAAACCTACGATCCGTCGCTGCCGCCGGTGTTCGCCAACCGCGATCAGCTGATCCAGGTGTTTCTCAATCTGGTGAAGAACGCCGCCGAGTCGATCGGCGAGGCCGCGACCGACGGCGAGATCCAGCTCACCACCGCGTTCCGGCCGGGCGTCCGGCTGAAGCTGCCGGGCTCCAAGACGCCGCGTGTCGCTGCCGCTCGAATTCTGCGTCAGGGACAACGGGCCGGGCGTGCCCGAGGACCTGATGCCGCATCTGTTCGATCCGTTCGTGAGCACCAAGCCGACCGGAAGCGGGCTCGGCCTGGCGCTCGTCGCCAAGATCGTCGGCGACCACGGCGGCATCATCGAATGCGAATCGCAAGTTCGGCACACGGTGTTCCGCGTGCTGATGCCCATGTTCACTGGTGACGGCGCCGGGCCGGCACCCGCTTAATGGATCAGAGGACCGAAGAGGGCTCCATGCCAGCGGGAAGCATTCTGGTCGCCGACGACGATGCGGCGATACGAACCGTGCTCAACCAGGCGCTGTCGCGCGCCGGTTACGAGGTGCGGTCGACCGGCAACGCCGCGACGCTGTGGCGTTGGGTCAGCCAGGGCGAGGGCGATCTCGTCATCACCGACGTGGTGATGCCGGACGAGAACGCCTTCGATCTGCTGCCGCGGATCAAGAAGCTGCGGCCCAATCTGCCGGTTCTGATCATGAGCGCGCAGAACACGTTCATGACCGCGATCCGCGCCTCCGAGCGCGGCGCTTACGAATACCTGCCCAAGCCGTTCGATCTTAAAGAGCTGATCGCCATCGTCGGCCGCGCGCTGTCGGAGCCCAAGGAGCGCCCGCGCGAGCCCGGCAAGCCCGAGGACTTCGACGCCATCCCGCTGGTCGGCCGCTCGGCGGCGATGCAGGAAATCTATCGTCTGGTCGCGCGCCTGATGCAGACCGACCTGACGGTGATGATCTCCGGCGAGTCCGGCACCGGCAAGGAGCTGGTCGCGCGCGCGCTGCACGACTACGGCAAGCGGCGCGGCGGCCAGTTCGTCGCCATCAACATGGCGGCGATCCCGCGCGACCTCGTCGAGTCCGAGCTGTTCGGTCACGAGAAGGGCGCCTTCACCGGCGCCAACACGCGCAGCTCCGGCCGCTTCGAGCAGGCCGAGGGCGGCACGCTGTTTCTCGACGAGATCGGCGACATGCCGATGGAGGCGCAGACGCGGCTGCTTCGCGTGCTGCAGCAGGGCGAATACACCACCGTCGGCGGCCGCACTCCGATCAAGAGCGACGTCCGCATCATCGCCGCCACCAACAAGGACCTGCGCATCCTGATCCAGCAGGGCCTGTTCCGCGAGGACCTGTTCTTCCGGCTCAACGTCGTGCCGCTGCGGCTGCCGCCGCTCCGCGAGCGCAGTCGAGGACATCCCCGATCTGATCCGGCATTTCTTCGCACTGGCCGAGCGCGAGGGCCTGCCGCAGAAGCAGATCGACCAGGCCGCGCTCGACCGCCTGAAGCGCTATCGCTGGCCCGGCAACGTGCGCGAGCTGGAGAACCTGGCGCGCCGGCTCGCCGCGCTCTATCCGCAGGAAACCATCACCGCGGCCGTGATCGACACCGAATTGGCGCAGCCCGCCGCCGCCAGCGTCGAAAAGGCCGTCGATCGAGGACACGCTTTCGGCCGCGGTCGAACGCAACCTGACGCGCTATTTCGGCGGCTTCGACAACGGCCTGCCGCCGCCCGGCCTGTACCACCGCATCCTGCGCGAGGTGGAATATCCGCTGCTGTCGGCGGCGCTTGGCCGCAACCCGCGGCAACCAGATCCGGGCCGCCGACCTGCTGGGCCTCAACCGCAACACGCTGCGCAAGAAGATCCGCGACCTGGATATCCAGGTGATCCGGACCAGCGGCTAGCACCCCGGACCCCGACCTGCGCGATCCTGGCGCAATTCTTGGGCGGCAAGCCCCGCCCGAGAATTGTCTCAATTCGGCAACATTGTTGTATAAAAGCATCAGTGGGCCGGTCGAGCCCACGCGCGACTGCTCCCGCCGGGGCTGTGCGGGCTTTTCTCGGGGCTCAATGACCAGTATCGCCAGCGTGGATCAGACGACGCCTGCCGAAATCGCCGCGCCTGCGACCAACCGCGCCGTGCGCGTGCTGGGTCCGCTCGCCGCGGCGCTGGCGATGCTGTCGGCCTTCGCCACATTCGTCGTGCTGGCCGATCTCACGCCGATCACGCCGACCCATGCGGTCGTCGTCACGCTGCTTCTGATCAACGCGGTGACCGTATTCCTGCTGGTCGGCATCATCGCCCACGAGGTCTGGCTGGTGGTGCAGGCGCGCCGGCGCGGCCGGGCCGCGGCGCGGCTGCACGTCCAGATCGTCGGCCTGTTCGCCGTGATCGCGGCGGTGCCGGCGATCCTGGTGGCGGTGGTGGCCAGCGTCACGCTCGACCGCGGCCTCGACCGGCTGTTCTCGACGCGGACCCGCGCGATCATCGAGAACTCGTTGACCGTCGCCGACGCCTATCTGCAGGAGCACGCGCAACTGATCCGCGGCGACATCATGGCGATGTCGTTCGACGTGACGCGCGCCAAGCCGCTGTTCGATTCCGAGCGCGAGCGATTCAAGCAATTCTTCACCGCGCAGGCGAGGGTGCGCGGATTGTCGGCCGCGATGCTCATCGGCGCCGACGCCGCGATCATCGAACGCGCCGACATCCAATCGGAGCAGCCGGTCCCCATGCCGGACACCGCCGGCCTTGCGACCGTCAACGAGAACGAGCCGCAAATCGGCATGCTGTTCAACACAAATTCGGTTGCCGCCGTCGTCAAGCTGCGCGGCTACGACAATGCCTATCTCAGCATCATTCGCCCGCTCGATCCGCGCGTCGTCGCACATTTGCGCGAAACCCAGGCGACCGTCAGCGATTTCGCCAATCTGCAGGCGAGGCGGTTCGGCGTGCAGCTTGCCTTTGCGCTGATGTACACCGTGATCGCGCTTGCGGTGCTGTTGTCGGCGGCCTGGCTCGGTCTCAATTTCGCCAACCGGCTGGTCGCGCCGATCCGCCGCCTGATCGGCGCCGCCAATATCGTCTCGACCGGCAACCTCTACGTCCAGGTGCCGGTGCTGCGCTCGGAGGGCGATCTCGGCCAGCTCGGCGAGACCTTCAACCGGATGACCTACCGAGTTGCGCACGCAACGCGACGACATCGTGCGCGCCCGCGACCTGATCGACCAGCGGCGGCGATTCACCGAAGCCGTGCTGGCGGGCGCCAGCGCCGGCGTGATCGGCGTCGATGGCGAGGGCCGCATCAGCATTCTCAACCGCTCGGCGGAAAAGCTTGTCGATCGTCTGGAGGCCGACGTCATCGGCCATCCGTTGTCGGAAATCCTGCCGGAGTTGAAGGAGATTTTCTCCAACGCGCAATTGGGCATCCAGCGACTGGTGCAGGGGCAGGTGACGATCAATCGTCAGAACCGCGAGCGCAACCTGTCGGTGCGCGTCACCACCGAGCAGTCGCCGGATTCCGAGCGCGGCTACGTCATCACGCTCGACGACATCACCGAACTGGTGACGGCGCAGCGCACCTCGGCCTGGGCCGACATCGCGCGGCGCATCGCCCACGAGATCAAGAACCCGCTGACCCCAATCCAGCTCTCGGCGGAGCGGCTGCGGCGCAAATACGGCAAGACCATCACCGACGATCCCGCCGTGTTCTATCAATGCACCGACACGATCGTGCGCCAGGTCGACGACATCAAGCGCATGGTCGACGAGTTCTCGAAGTTCGCGCGCATGCCGAAGGCCGTGATCGCGGCCGAGGACGTCGCCGACACGGTGCGCCAGGTGGTGTTCCTGATGCGCGTCGGCAACGACGACATCGATATCGATCTGGAGCTGGCCGAGGATCCGATGCCGGCGCGGTTCGACCGCCGGCTGATCTCGCAGGGGCTCACCAACATCATCAAGAACGCCACCGAGGCCATCGCCGCCGTGCCGCAGAGCGTGCGCGGCCGCGGCCGCATCCGCGTGACCGCCGCGCGCGAGGGCAACGACATCTTCATCGACGTGATCGACAACGGCATCGGCCTGCCGAAGGAAAACCGCAACCGGCTGCTCGAGCCCTATGTCACCACCCGCGAGAAGGGCACCGGCCTGGGCCTTGCCATCGTCGGCCGCATTCTCGAGGAGCACGGCGGCGGCATCGAGCTGCATGACGCCTCGGAGAAGTTCCCGGGCGAGCGCGGCGCCTGGATGCGGCTGCACTTCATCGACGAGCACGTTGCTTCTGGCGCGAGGCGCCGCGATCAGCGCGCCAGTCCCGGAGCAAGACCAAGTCATCGCCGAGTAATTGAGAGCGAGCACTGAGATATGGCGTCCGATATTCTGATTGTTGATGACGAAGCCGACATCTGCGAGCTGGTCGCGGGTCTTCTGCAGGACGAGGGCTACGCCACCCGCACCGCCCGTGACAGCGACGGCGCGCTGAACGAGATCAAGTCGCGCCGGCCGAACCTTCTGTTCCTCGACATCTGGCTCCAGGGCAGCCGGCTCGACGGCCTGCAACTGCTCGACACCGTCAAGGAGCAGCATCCCGAAATGCCCGTGGTGATGATCTCCGGTCACGGCAACATCGAGACCGCGGTCGCGGCGATCAAACGGGGCGCCTACGACTTCATCGAGAAGCCGTTCAAGGCCGACCGGCTGGTGCTGGTGGCCGATCGCGCACTCGAAACCTCGCGGCTCAGGCGCGAGGTGAAGGAGCTCAAGGCGCTGACGCCGGTTCCGATCAGCATGGTGGGCCATTCGCCGTCGATCAACCAGCTTCGCCAGGCGGTCGATAAGATCGCGCCGACCAACAGCCGCATCATGATTATCGGCCCATCGGGCTCGGGCAAGGAGCTCGCCGCCCGCCATCTGCATTCGCTGTCGGCACGCGCGGGCGGGCCGTTCGTCGTGATCAACGCTGCCGCCATCACGCCCGGAACTGATGGAAGTCGAGCTGTTCGGCGTCGAGCAAACGAACGGCACCCAGCAGCGCAAGGTCGGCGCGCTGGAAGAGGCCCACGGCGGCACGCTGTTCATCGACGAGATCGCCGACATGCCGCGCGAGACCCAGAACAAGATCCTGCGCGTGCTGGTCGACCAGACGTTCCAGCGGGTCGGCGGCTCGACCAAGGTCGCCGTCGACGTCCGCATCGTGTCCTCGACCAGCCGCAACATCGAGGCCGAGATCGCCGGCGGCCGCTTCCGGGAGGACCTCTATCACCGGCTCTCGGTGGTGCCGGTGCGCGTGCCGCCGCTGTCCGAGCGGCGCGAGGACATCCCCGACCTGGTCGCCTTCTTCATGGAGCAGATTTCGCAGACGACCGGCCTGCCGCAACGCCAGATCGGCACCGACGCCATGGCGGTGCTGCAATCGCACGACTGGCCGGGCAACGTCCGGCAGCTTCGCAACAACGTCGAGCGGCTGATGATCCTGGCCGGCGGCGAGCCCAACGCCGTGATCAGCGCCAGCATGCTGCCGCAGGACGTCGGCTCGATGGTGCCGGCGATGCCCAACGGCAACGGCGGCGAGCAGCTCATGGGCCTGCCGCTGCGCGAGGCCCGCGAGTTGTTCGAGCGCGAATATCTGCTGGCTCAGATCAACCGCTTCGGCGGCAATATTTCCCGCACCGCCGAGTTCGTCGGCATGGAACGCTCGGCGCTGCACCGCAAGCTCAAGGCGCTGGGCATCGGCTAATTCGCCAGGCTCTGTATCAAGGCTGCATCGATGTCCCGCATCGCCTATGTCAACGGCCGCTACCTCCCGCTCGCCGCGGCGAGCGTCAACGTCGAGGACCGCGGCTATCAGTTCTCCGACGGCGTCTATGAAGTCTGCGAGGTGAGGGGCGGCCGGCTGATCGACGAGCGCCGGCACATGGCGCGGCTGCAGTTCTCGCTCTCAGAGCTGCGCATCGCCATGCCGATGAAGCCTGCCGCGCTCAGCGTCGTGCTGCACGAAGTCGTTCGCCGAAACCGCGTCCGCTGGGGCATCGTCTATCTGCAGATCAGCCGCGGCGTGTCGCGCCGCGACCATGCGTTTCCGCCGGCCGGCACCGCGCCGAGCATCGTGGTCACCGCCCGCAATCTCGACCTCGCCGGCGCCGAGAAGATGGCGGCCGACGGCGTCGCCGTCATCTCGGTGCCGGAAAACCGCTGGGCGCGCGTCGACATCAAGTCGGTGTCGCTGCTGCCCAACGTGCTGGCGAAGCAGGCGGCGCGCGAGCAGGGCGCCCGCGAAGCCTGGTTCGTCGACGCGCAGGGCTGCGTCACCGAAGGCTCGTCGTCGAACGCCTGGATCGTGACGCGCGACGGCAAGGTGGTCACCCGCCAGGCCGACCACGGCATCCTCAAGGGCATCACCCGCACGGTCGTGCTCGACGTGATCGCGGCGCAGGGGCTCAAGCTCGAAGAACGCGCCTTCACGCTGGATGAAGCGCACGCCGCGCGGGAGGCTTTCATCACCTCGGCGAGTCAGATCGTGCTCCCGGTGGTGAAGATCGACGGCCGTCCGGTCGGCAACGGCGCGCCCGGGCTGATCGCGTCGGCGCTGCGGCGGGACTTTCACCGCTACGCCGAAACATCGTGACATCACAGCACGTTAGCTAAAAAGCGCCTGCTCAAAAAGCACACGATTTTGTGCAATCGCGCCGCGAACTTGGGCTTGCACCTAAAACAGGCGTGCCATCTAATACCCATGCCCCAAGTCCAATGGCCCATAATCACATGGCCAGGCGACTTGCGAATAAACGGTCTCGCGATGGGGTTCGCGGGCAAAAAATAATGGGAAGCAACGGCAATGGCAGCCGAACGAGCACAAAACCTTCAGGACACCTTTCTCAATCACGTTCGCAAAAGCAAAGTTCCGCTGACCATTTTTCTGGTCAACGGCGTCAAACTGCAGGGCGTGGTGACTTGGTTCGATAATTTCTGCGTGCTGCTGCGGCGGGATGGCCACTCGCAATTGGTCTACAAGCACGCCATCTCTACGATCATGCCGGGTCATCCGATCCAGCTGTTCGAGGGTGGCGAAGAGCCGCCCGCCGGAGATAAAGCCTAATTGGAGCCACGACGCCGCGACACGGATGCCGACGGCCTGAGCCCCACGCGCTCGGGCAGCGGCCGCGCGATCGTGATCGGGCCGTACCGGCGCCGCGTGCCGGCGCGGCAGATCGCCACGCACGGCCCGCAGAACGAGCGCGAACCGGCGGCGCGGCTCGAGGAGGCGATCGGGCTTGCCCGCGCCATCGATCTCGAGGTCGTGCAATCCGGCATCGTTCCGATCAACCAGACCCGGCCCGCGACCTACATGGGCACCGGCAAGGTCGACGAGATCGCGGGCCTCGTCAAAAGCCTCGAAGCCGGCATCGTGGTTTGCGATTGCGCGCTGTCGCCGGTGCAGCAGCGCAATCTGGAGAAGGCGTGGGGCGCCAAGGTGCTCGATCGCACCGGGCTGATCCTGGAAATCTTCGGCCGCCGGGCACACGACCAAGGAGGGCGCGCTCCAGGTCGAGCTCGCGCATCTGACCTATCAGCGCAGCCGCCTGGTGAAGAGCTGGACCCATCTGGAGCGCCAGCGCGGCGGCTTCGGCTTCCTCGGCGGGCCGGGCGAAAGCCAGCTCGAAATCGATCGCCGCCTGATCGGCGAGCGCATGCAGCGGATCGAAACCGAGCTCGACAAGGTCAAGAAGCGGCGCAAGCTTCATCGCGACAGCCGCGCGCGCGTGCCGTATCCGATCGCGGCGCTGGTCGGCTACACCAACGCCGGCAAATCGACGCTGTTCAACCGCATGACCAGCGCCAGCGTGCTGCAAGCCGACATGCTGTTCGCCACGCTCGACCCGACGCTGCGGGCGGTGCAATTGCCGGGCGGCATGAAGATCATCCTGTCCGACACCGTGGGCTTCATCTCCGATCTGCCGACCATGCTGGTGGCGGCCTTCCGCGCCACGCTCGAAGAGGTGATCGAGGCGGACGTCATCCTGCACGTCCGCGACGTTTCGCACGAGGACACCGAGGCGCAGTCGCACGACGTCGAGGAGGTCTTGAGCGCGCTCGGCATCGATCCCAACGAAGAGCAGCGGCTGATCGAAGTGTGGAACAAGATCGACCGGCTCGATGCCGACGGCCGGGCGCGCCTGAAAAATCTGGCCGAGCGGCGGCCCGAGGATCAGCGGCCGGTGCTGGTGTCGGCGCTGAGCGGGCAGGGCATCGACGATCTGGTCAAGGCGATCGAGGCGCGGCTCGGCCTGCGGCGCGTGGTGCTCGATCTCGTCGTCGATCCGGCCGACGGCGCCGGCATGAGCTGGCTGTACCGCCACACCGAGGTGATGGAGAAATCGCTCGGCGACAATGGCAAGATGGCCATGACGGTGCGGGTCGATCCGACCCGGACCGAGACGGTGAAGGCAAAATTCCCGATGCATTGAAGCATCGGCGGCGGGGAGGGAGCCATGAACGGACGCCTACTGGCCGCCGTCGCGGCCACGGCCTGGATCGGCTTGCTGCATCCCTCCGCAGGCCGAGACCGTGACGCTGCGGTTCGGGCAAATCCCTTCGACCGTGCGCGGCACGTCGTCGGTCTATCTGCATATCGCCGAGCAGAAGGGCTTCTTCGCCCGCGAGCAGATCAAGCTCGAACGCATCACCATTCCGGGCGGCACCGACAAGATGGTCGTGGCCCTGGAGCAGGGCGCGGTCGACGTGACGCAGACCGCCACGCCCTACCTGATCCAGGCGGTGTTGCGCGGCTCCGATGCCGTCGGCATCGCCAGCGAAACCGCCAATCCGATCTACAGCCTGATCGTGAAGCCGGAGATCGCGAGCTTTGCCGATCTCAAGGGCAGGCTGCTCGGCCTGTCGCTGCCGATCGATACGATCTCCATCTCGATGCGGAAGCTCCTGGCGCTGAAGGGGCTTGGCGACGGCCGACTATCGCGTCAAGGAACTGGTCGGCACGCCGGTGCGCTTCGAATGCCTCAAGCGCGGCGAATGCGATGGCGTGCCGCTCGGCCAGCCGGACGACCTGATCGCGCTGACGCAGGGCTACCGCCGGCTCGGACTGTCGACCGAGGCGGTGTCGGCATTCCAGTTCCAGCTGCTGGCGGTGAAGCGCTCATGGGCCGCGGCCAACAAGGACGTTCTGGTGCGCTTCGTCCGCGCCATCGCGTCGTCGTTCCGGTTCATCCGCGATCCGGCGAACCGCGCCGAGGTCATCAAGACGATGGTGGCGGTGACCGGATCGACCGAGGACATCGCGCGGCAAACGCTGGCGCTCTATTTCGAGCCGGATCGCGGCGTCATGCCGAAACAGGCCGAGTTCAGCATCGCGGGCCTGGCCCAGGTGATCGCATTCATGGGCGAGGGCGGCATGCTGGCGCGACCGTTGCCGCCGCCGGAGCGCTTCGTCGATCCGCAATATCTGAAGGCGGCCGGGGTGGAGTAGGGCGCTACTTTTCGGCGGCCTTGGCGGCGTCCCACAGCGCATCCATCTCGGCGAGGGTCGAATCCTGCGGCCGCTTGCCTTGCGCGGCCAGCGCCTGCTCGATCGAGCCGAAGCGCCGCGCGAATTTCTGGTTGGCGGCGCGCAGCGTGGCCTCCGGGTCGGCATCGAGATGCCGGGCCAGATTGACCACGGCAAACAGCAGATCGCCGACCTCGGCCGTCGGCCTTGCTCGCGGTCGCCCGAGGCGATCTCGGCTTCGATCTCGTCGCATTCCTCGCGGATCTTGGACAGCACCGCCATCGGGTCGTTCCAGTCGAAGCCGACCTTGCCGGCCTTGGCCTGGAGCTTCAGGGCGCGGGTGAGGGCCGGCATCGCCACCGGCACGCCGGCCAGCGCGCCGGTGTCCTCCGGCTTGCCGCCGCGGGCGGCGCGCTCGGCCTTTTCCTCGGCCTTGATGCGCTCCCACAGGCCCTCGACCTGCTTCGGCGACAGGCCCCGCGCCTCGCCGAACACATGGGGATGGCGGCGGACGAGCTTTTCGGTGATGGCCTCGACCACGCCGCCGAAATCGAAGGCGCCTTGCTCCTCCGCCATGCGGGCGTGGAACACGACCTGGAGGAGGAGGTCGCCCAGCTCTTCGCGGAGGTCGGCGAGGTCGCCGCGGGCGATGGCGTCGGCCACCTCGTAGGCCTCTTCGAGCGTGTAGGGCGCGATGGTCGAGAAATTCTGCTCCAGGTCCCAGGGGCAGCCGGTGCCCGGCGTGCGCAGCGCCGCCATGATCTCCAGGAGCCGGGCGATGTCGCGGGAGGGCTTCATCCGCCGAACCTAACAAAGCCATCGCGCCGGAGCGACACCAGCCGGACGCGTCCCACAGGAAGCGTCACGCAAAGAGAGGGCCCCGATCCGGAGATCGGGGCCTCTTGGCCTCCTCAAACGTTAACGCAGGCGGGCCTCAGTGCCCGTCGTTGCTGGCGCCGCGGGCCGCCTCGAACAGGAACCAGGTCCGCTTCTCGGTCTGGTCGAGCCAGTTCTCGATCAGGCTCGCGGAGGCGACGTCGTCGTGGTCGTCGCAGACCTCGTGGGCCTTCCGCATATTCTCGGCGACCTTCTTGTTGTCGTTCATCAGCTCGCGCAGCATCACGCCGGGCGGCACGAACTCGGCGTCGTTGTCCTCGATGGTCTGGAGCTTGGCGATATGGCCGATCGAGCGGAGCGTGGTGCCGCCGATCTTGCGGACCCGCTCGGCCATGTCATCGGTGGCGGCAAAGATGTCCGCGGCCTGCTCGTCCAGCATCAGGTGGTAGTCGCGGAAATGCGGCCCGCTGACGTGCCAATGGAAATTCTTGGTCTTCAGGTAGAGCGCGAAAGCGTCGGCCAGGAGGCCGTTGAGGGCCTCGGAGACGGCCTTCACCGCGGCTTCGTCGAGATCGGTCGGGGTATCAAGCGCTGCGGCGGGCTTGGAGCGCGGCTTGAGCTTGGTCACCTTGTTGTTGCTCACGGGGTCACCTCGGAGTTGGCGGACATGAAATGGGAGGCGACGTGCCGTGGGACCGTCGGCCGACAACGACGAGGGGAACTTTCTGTTCCGCAAATGCGGCGAGCATTCGCGAATGTCTGGCGATCCTAATTCGCATAAGACATATTATGGAATATTTATCTCGCTATCAGGCATCTGGAATATCCGTCGCTAGCATGGATCGTGCCAGACTGACGGAACTGGCCGCAGTTGAAGATAAAGCACAAGCATATGAATTTGCTCAAATATTCATAAATATCATCGATGCGACTGAAGGTGTTGCTAAAATGCAAAATATGACGATTTACAGATAGTTCTGAGACAAAATCGCAGTTCTAACTTTAGCTCGCTAATTCGACCGCGATGCCGTCATAGGCCGGCACCACATGAGGCGGCAGTTCCTTGCGGAGCGTCTCGTAATCGAGATCGGCGTGCAGGTTGGTCAGGATCGCCCGCCCCGGCTTGAGCCGCTCGATCCAGGCCAGCGCATCGGCCAGGCTGAAATGGCTCGGGTGCGGCGTGTAGCGGAGCGCATCGACCACCCAGACCTCGAGCCCGGCCAGCGCCGCCACGCTCTCGGCGGGCAGGCCGCTCAGGTCGCAGGAATAGCCGAAGCCGCCGAACCGGAAGCCCAGCGAGGCGATGTCGCCATGCTGCTGCAGGATGGGCAGGGCGGTGATCGGGCCCCCTTCCCCCTCGATGGTCACGGGCTGGCCGGGCAGCCAGCCGGTGCTCGGTCACGATCGGCGGGTATTCGCTGCCCGGCGGCGTCTGGAAGCAATAGTCAAACCGGGGCCGGATGATCTGGGACGCCGTTTCGCTGAGATACATGTCCAGCCGCCGGCGCTTGCGGACGAACAGCGCGCGGAGGTCGTCGATGCCGTGGCAGTGGTCGGCGTGCTCGTGGGTCATCAGCACGCCGTCGAGCCATTCGACGTTGGCGTCGAGCAGCTGCTCGCGGAGGTCCGGCGAGGTGTCGACCAGGACCCGGGTGCTGGCCTTTGGGCCCGCGCCGCTCGACCAGAAGCGAGGTCCGCCGCCGGCGGTTTTTCGGGTTGTTCGGGTCGCAGGCGCCCCAGCCCAGCGCCGGCCGCGGCACGCCCATGGAGGAGCCGCAGCCGAGAATGGTGAAGCGGAGGGTCATGCGGCCCTTTAAATTTGGCAGACTGCGCAAGCTTGTCGGCGCCCGCCGACGGCCGCGGCACCTTGCTGAACAGGCGGAAGAAGTTCTCCGTGGTCTGGCGGGCGATGTCGTCGGGCGACACGCCGCGGGTCTCGGCCAGCACCCTGGCGGTCTCCGCCACATAGGCCGGCTCGCAGCGCTTGCCGCGGAACTTGCCGGGGGCGAGATAGGGCGAGTCGGTCTCGACCAGGATGCGGTCGGCCGGCAGATCCTTGGCGATGGCGCGCAGCTCGTCGGTCTTCTTGTAGGTCAGGATGCCGGTGAACGACACGTAGAGGCCGAGCTCGATGCCGGTGAAGGCCAGATCGCGGCCGCCGGTGAAGCAATGCAGCACCGCCGGGAAGGCGCCCTTCCCCGTTTCCTCGCGCAGGATTTTGGCGACGTCGTCGTCGGCTTCGCGGGCATGGATCACCAGCGGCAGGCCGGTCTCGCGGGCGGCCGCGATATGGGCGCGGAAGCCCTGCTCCTGCGCGTCGCGCGGCGAGTTGTCATAATGGTAGTCGAGCCCCGCCTCCCCGATCGCCACCACCTTGGGATGGCGGGTGCGCTCCGACCAGATCGGCCGTGCCGATGTCGAGTTCCTCGTGGGCGTGGTGCGGATGGGTGCCGACCGAGCAGAACACGTCCGGAAAACGCTCGGCGATGGCCAGCAGATCGGCCTGCCGGCGCACCCGGGTCGAGATCGTGACCATGCGGCCGATGCCGGCCGCCCTGGCGCGCTCGACCACGCCGTCGAGCTCGTCCTTGAAGTCGGGGAAATCGAGATGGCAATGGCTGTCGACAAGCATGGCGCCTTACGCCTTCGGCGGCTTCCGGCTCGACATAGCGCGGGAACACCGGCGCGGGCGCCGGCAGCGTTGTGCCCGGCGCGATGCGCTGGTTCGCGCTCGCCGAGCCGGGCGAACTGCCGCTCGGTCGGCCGGCAGCCCGAGCAGATCGAGCAGCTTGCCCGCCGACGCCGGCATGAACGGCTGGCACAGGATGCCGACCTGCCGGAGCACCTCGGCGGTGACGTAGAGCACCGTGCCCTGCTTCGCCGGATCGGTCTTGGCCAGCGCCCAGGGCGCTTCGCCGGCGAAATAGCGGTTGGCGTCGGCGACCACGGCCCAGACCGTGTTGAGCACCTGGTGAAGCTGCTGCGTCTTCATGTGCTCGCGCGCCGCGCCGATCATGTCGTCGGCCGCGGCCAGGATCGCCTTGTCGTTGTCGCTGAACGCGCCGGGCTTCGGCAGCACGCCGCCCAGTTGCTTGTTGATCATGGTCAGCGAGCGCTGCGCCAGATTGCCGAGGTCGTTGGCGAGGTCGGCGTTGATGCGGTTGACGATCGCCTCGTGGCTGTAGTTGCCGTCCTGGCCGAACGGCACCTCGCGCAGGAAGAAATAGCGGAACTGATCGACGCCGTAGGTGTCGGTCATCGTGAACGGGATCGATCACGTTGCCGACCGACTTCGACATTTTCTCGCCGCGGTTGAACAGAAAGCCGTGCGAGAAGATGCGGCGCGGCACCTCGATGCCGGCCGACATCAGGAACGCCGGCCAATAGACCGCGTGGAAGCGCACGATGTCCTTGCCGATCACGTGCAGGTCGGCCGGCCAGTAGCGCTTGAACTTTTCGCTGTCGCTGTCGGGAAAGCCGGCCGCCGTGATGTAGTTGGTCAGCGCATCGACCCAGACATACATGATGTGCTTGGGATTGCCGGGCACGCGGATGCCCCAGTCGAAGGTGGTGCGCGAGATCGACAGGTCCTGCAGGCCGCCCTGCACGAAGCTCGCCACTTCGTTCAGCCGCTCCTTCGGCAGCACGTAATTCTCGCGCGCATAGAGATCGAGCAGCTTCTGCTGATAGGCCGAGAGCTTGAAGAAATAGCTCTCCTCCTCGACCCACTCGACCGGCGTGCCGGTCTTGCTGGAGAGGCGGACCTTGTGCTCGTTCAGGTGCGTCTCGTCCTCGGCGTAATAGGCCTCGTCGCGCACCGAATACCAGCCGGCGTATTTGTCGAGATAGATGTCGCCGTTCTTCTCCATCCGCCGCCAGATTTCCTCCGACGAGCGGTGATGCCGCTCCTCGGTGGTGCGGATGAAATCGTCGTTCGAGCAGTTCATCCGCTCGACCATGGCGCGGAACTGCAGCACGTTGCGGTCGACCAGCTCGCTGCGCGGTGATGCCCTCCTTGGCCGCGGTCTGCTGGATCTTCTGGCCGTGCTCGTCGGTGCCGGTGAGGAAGAACACGTCATAGCCGTCGAGCCGCATGAAGCGGGCGATGGCGTCGGTCGCGATCACCTCGTAGGCATGCCCGATATGCGGGGGGCCGTTCGGATAGGAGATCGCGGTGGTGATGTAATAGCGGGGCTGATCGGGCATGTGGCCCCGTTGGTATCAACCGCGCCGCCGCCTCGGCAAGCGGCGGGATTGCTGCTTCAGCCGCGCGCCGCGTCGGCCAGTTGCCCGAACACCGAAAACACCAGGGGCTTGCGATCGAGATTGTAGGCCTCGGCCTCGCGCATCGCGCGGTTCACGCTGGTCCAGACCTCGGCGACACGCGCCAGCCGCGGCCCTTCCTGCGGTCCGCTGTTGAGACGGGCGCTGAGCCAGGCGTTGACGGCATCCACGAAGGCCGCGAGCGTCTCGGCCTGGGTGCCGGCGATCTCGTCGCCGAGCGCGTGCAGCGCGCGCGGATCGAGCGCCGGCAGGCGATCGAGCAGGCCGACCACCTGCTGGCGCAGCTCCAGCGCGTCGCCCTCGAGCAGCATCAGCGCGCGCCCGACCGAGCCGTCGGCCGCGGCGGCGGCGGTCGCGGATGGCGTCGGCGTCGGCAGCTTCGCCCATCGCCGCGGTCGCGGCGCGGGCGACGTCCGCGTCGGCGAGCGGGCGCAGGATCAAGGTGCGGCAGCGCGAGCGGATGGTCGGCAGCACGCGGCCGGGCGCATGGCTGACCAGCAGCAGCAGCGCGCGGGGCGGCGGCTCCTCCAGCACCTTGAGCAGCGCGTTCTCGCCCTCCCGGTTCAGGTCCTCCAGCGGATCGACGATCGCCACGCGCCAGCCGCCCTCGCCCGCGGTCGAGCCGAAGAACGGCACGGTGCGCCGGACGTCGTCGACGCGGGTCACGGTGAAGAGCTTGCCGGTCTTCTCGTTGATGACGCGCTCGAGCACCAGAAGATCGCCGTGCGCCTGCCCGGCGATGCGGCGCGCCACCGGATGATCGGCGGGGACGGCGAGCGATTTCGCCTTCTGCACCGCAGGCGCGGCCGGATCGGGATGCGCCAGCACGAAGCGCGCCATGCGATAGGCCAGCGTCGCCTTGCCGATGCCGGCTCGCCGCCGATCAGCCAGGCGTGCGGAATGCGGCCGCCGCGATAGGCGTCGAGCAGCGTCTGTTCGGCCTCGGCATGGCCGAACAGCTCGGTCGTCGCACGCGGATGCGGGATCGTCCTCGGTCATCGGTGCCAGCTCGGGCCTCAAACCGCTTCGTCCTCGAATTGGATCGGCGCGGTGGCGGGATCGAGCTTCTTCAGCACCACGCGCCAGATCTGCTCGGCGACCTCCTCCTTCGGCGTGGTGGCGTCGATCAGCACGCAGCGATCGGGCTCGTTGGCCGCGAGCGTCAGAAAGCCGTCGCGCAGCTTTTCATGAAACGCCAGCGCCTCGCCCTCGAACCGGTCGGCGCCGCCGTCGCCGCGGCGCTTGTCGGCGCGGCGCATGCCCTCCTTGGCCGGCACGTCGAGGATGAAGGTGAGGTCCGGTTTGGTGTCGCCGACGATGATGCGCTCCATCGCCCGGATCGCCATGTGATCGACGTTGCCGGCCACGCCCTGGTAGATGCGGGTGGAGTCGGCGAAGCGGTCGCACACCACCCATTGGCCCTGCGCGAGCGCGGGCCGGATCAGCGTGGTGAGATGATCGTCGCGGGCGGCGGCAAACAGCACCGCCTCGGCGTTGGGCGCCGAGCGGGCGCGCCGCGCCCGACAGCAGGACGTAGCGCATGATCTCGGCGCCGGGCGAGCCGCCGGGCTCCCGCGTCAGCACGGCGCGGATGCCGAACGCGCGAAGCCGCTCGCCAGCATCGCCGCATGCGTCGACTTGCCGGTGCCCTCGCCGCCCTCGAATGTGATGAAGCGTCCGCCCATCGATCCGCCGCTGCTTGCCTGAGGCCTCTGTCCTGCCGCCCGTTCCCGGCCGCAGCAAGGCAGGCCGCCGACTTATATCCGTTTGGCGGCGGAGCGAAACAGGTTGATCACAAGTTCCGACGCGGCATCGAGGGCGCGTCGCGAGATCGAGCCCGCCGCGACGCTTTCGGACGCCTGCACCGGCACCTCGAGAACCTTGGCGTCGCCGCGCCAGACCTGCAGGTTGCCGATCGCCTGCCCTTCCTGCACCGGCGCCCGGACCGGTCCGGTGTAGACCATCTTGGCGACGATCTTGTCGCTGACGCCGCGCGGCACCATCAGCTTGACCGTGCCCTTGGCGGCGACCGGAACGCGGCCCTGCGCGCCGCCATAGACCTTGGCCTCGGCCACGGTCTGGCCTTCGGCGAACAGCACGCGGGAGTCGAAATTCTTGAAGCCGTAATCCAGGAGCTTCTTGGCGTCGTCGGCGCGGTCCTTGGGATTCTTCAGTCCGGTGACCACGACGATCAGCCGCACGCCGTTCTGCACCGCGGAGCCGACCAGGTTGTAGCCGGCCTCGTTGGTGAAGCCGGTCTTCATGCCGTCGGCGCCCTCGATGGCGCCGAGCAGCGGATTGCGGTTCTGCTGGCGGATCTTGTTCCAGGTGAATTCGCGCTCGCCGAACCATTTGTAGTAGTCGGGATAGTTCAGCACGATGTAGCGCGCCATCACGGCGAGCTCGCGCGGCGTCACCCGCATCTTCGGATCGGGCAGGCCGTCGACATTGGTGAAGATCGACTTGGTCAGGCCGATCTCGCGGGCCCGGTCGTTCATCATCCGCACGAATTCGGTCTTCGTTGCCGGCGATGCCTTCGGCGAGCGCGATGCAGCCGTCGTTGGCGGACTGGATCATGACGCCCTTGAGCAGGTCCTCGACCTTCACCTTGCTGTGCAGCGCCGCGTACATGGTCGAGCCGTGCGACGGCGCGCCGCCCTTCCGCCAGGCGTTGACGCTGATGACGTATTCGTCGTCGAGGCTGATGTTGCCGAGCTGGAGCTGGTCGAACACCACGTTGACGGTCATCAGCTTGGCGAGGCTCGCCGGCGCGACCAGATCGTCGGCCGCCTTCTCGAACAGGACGGAGCCGGTCTCGGCTTCGACCAGCAGCGCATGCGGCGCCTGAATCTGCGGCGGCGCGGCGAGCGCAGCTGCGACGGAGGCCAAGAACAGACCCGCCGCCGCCAATGCCATCATGCCGAAACGGTGCATGGAGTGCTCCCTCACGGGAGATGCTTAGCAAGCCTTTGCGGACAGGAAAAAGGCTGCCTCCACCTATCTCCAAGTGGATGGGATGGGTTCGTTTTGCCAAACTGCAACCTATCGTTGCTCTATTGCCAGGATACCCTCAAAACTTTGGCCGTCAGTCTTCGCTGAAAGCTGAACACGGAAGATAGTTCCTTATATTAATCAATGAGTAATCGGAGTTTCATAAACTGAAATGGTGACTGTGTGGCCTCATTCCGTTCAAGCTCCATGTCTGCCGAGCCGACGTTTGAGCAGAAGCCCTTTTTACCGACCTTTTCGCACCTGAGCCGCGCCGGTGAATCTATGCCAAATCTCGCCAACTCCACGGAGAATCCGATGTCAAATCATGAACAAGAAGAAGCAGAACGCGCGGTCGCTCAGATCAAGGAGCTGTTCGGACTGCCGCCTTTACTGAGGACTGAAATCAATCCGACTACCTGGGGAATGGCGCCGCCGATCGGAGAAACGAGGGAGCCAAATGGTCGTTCTGGTACCGCGAGTTTGCACAGGACAACGCGCCGCCAACTAAAGAAATCGAGGCCAAGGTCACTGTTTCGCCTGACGAGGTCCCTCTTGCTCCCTCCGACGAGGCAAAAGTGACGAAAGCTGCCGATGACGCGGCTTGCGTTGATGAGGCGTCTAGCGGTGCTCCTGCCGAGGCATCTGCGCCAGCCGAAAATCAGCCAGCATCCATTTCACCTTCTGACGGTTCTTCCACGGATCCTGCAGGGGAGCCGACGTGACCAGCGAACGCAAACGCCTTGCAAATCGTCGGAATGCTCTACGAAGTTCCGGGCCCAGGAGCAGAAAGGGCAAAGCGCGATCCAGCCAAAATGCTCTTCGGCATGGACTGAACAGGATCCATCACACCAATCCATGCTACAGCGAGGAAATCGAGCGGTTGGCCAGCGCGCTTTGCGAGGGCAATGACGATCCGAATCTCCGGGAACAAGCGACGATCATTGCTGAATGTGATCTCATCATACGAACAGCTCGCGCCGAAGAAATCGCGGCAATCGAGTGGCTGCGCGATTCTACGGCGGTTCCGCTCAGCAGATCGAATGCCAGCCTTGCGCAAGCGCGGGCCTTGTTCGAAGAGATAAAATTGATCGGTGAAGAACAATCGCAATACCCCGGCATTTTCTTTCCAACCAATGTCGACAAGGCGACCTTCGCCTCCAGACCCCCGCCGGTGCAGCTTTGGCATCCGCGTGAGCCACGTGATGAAATTCAGGCAGTCCGGTTGGCATTGCCGCAGCTGCGACGATACCAGCGCTACGCGTGCAGAGCTGGTTCGCAAAAGAAGTGGGCGATGCTAGCCTTCATCGCGATCAAGGCCGACATGGCTGGCTAATGGTGTTCACCTCACTTGAGGGGCAGTCCCTTCGACGTGCTGTTGGCCGGTTTTCCATCTCGAGCGAGTCGTTGAGGCTCCCCGGATTGCACGAGCGCTGATGGACATGACCCAACCGCAGCTTGCGGATGCGGCAAAACTGGGGCTTTCCACGATCGTGGATTTCGAGCGGGACCGAAGGCAGGTCTCTGATGATGCAATTATCGCGATGCAAACTGCGCTGGCGCGGTCTGGCGTCGAATTCATCGATGAAAACGCTGGTGGCCCCGGCGTACGTTTGAGAAAAGGTGTGAAAAATAAAAGCGGCAAAAAATAGAAAACCGGCCTAAGCGAGTTCAGACTATTTGAAGTAGCCACCCGCGGCTGCTAAATCACTCGCGGATCTAGCAGGCGGCTTAATAAAGGCCGCGGCCCGTCACGACGGCGCCGTTCCGGCGTCTGGTTCGATGGCTTAAGGGGCGATGCGGCGCTGTTTCTCGACAAGAAGAACCCAATCGCCTGCACGGTTGAGTCGCCATGATTGGATGCTAATACCAACTCGCTGCGCTCGCGACCCATCTGCGTCGTTGCGTCAGGTTTGCCGCTCCCGTCCAGGTGCTTGATTTTTTTAACTTGCGTTTACGACGCGATCGTCCCCGCAACATCGAGCCATATACCAGTAAGATTTCCGAGTTTTGGTATAAGCCGGTCCCCGCGAACGGCCATACTGCACGCAGCGCTCCGCGCTTTTCCGCAAGCAGATCGTTTGCGTTCTGACCCATCTCGGACATCAGCCGTGTGAGCAACGAGCTAGGTCGAAATCACTCCTGGCCCCCTGTCAGGATGGTAGTTCTAACCGATACGATGCCTTGTCGTGAGCCATGGGGCGGACAAGAGGTGACGGGATTGCAAAAGAGCAGTGATCGAATTCTGACAACTCACACCGGCAGCCTGCCCCGGCCGCCGCAATTGACTGCGCTCTATGCCCGGCGCTCGCGGGGAGAGCCGGTGGATTCCACGGAGATCGAGTCGGCTGGCAAAAACGCGCTGAAGGAAATCGTACCTAAGCAGATCGCAGCGGGGATCGACATTGGCAATAACGGGGAGCAGCAACGGGAAGGATTTTTTCTCTACGTCCGGCGCCGGATGTCCGGATTTGGCGGCGCTTGGAAGCGTTGGCCGCGCGGTGATGTCGAACGCTATCCTCTTTTCAAGGAGGTGCTGGAGCAGCAATTTAACGCCAAGGAAATGGTCAGTAACTTCGCACCGCCAAAAGCGATCGGGGAAATTCGATATACTGGCGCGGCGCAAACAGAGAACGAATGTGCTGATTTCCGCCGCGTACTCGACGCCCGCACAAAGGCCCGTCAGCCGGGATTTGTAGAGCCGTTTCTCACCGCGCCATCTCCCGGGATCGTGGCAGCTGCCGTGCGCAATGAGCATTATGACACCGAGGCTGCCTATCTCGCGGCACTCGGCCGGGCCTTGCAGGTCGAATATGAAACGATTGTCAGGCAGGGATTTTTGCTGCAGATTGACTGCCCCGATCTGGCGTTGGAACGCCACATCTCTTTCCAGGATCGCCCGCTCTCCGACTTCCTCGACTTCGTCGAACCGTTGTCGCAACCATCAACGACACGTTACGCGATATTCCGCGCGATAGAGTCCGGATGCATACCTGTTGGGGAAACTACGAAGGACCGCACGACTGCGACGTGCCACTTGCCGATATTCTGCCGCTGATCACAAAAATGAATGTCGGCGCGTTGGTGCTGCCGTTTGCCAATCCACGCCACTCGCATGAAATCCGCTGCCTCGAAAATAACGCGCTCGATGATAATCAGGTCGTCGTGGCCGGTGTAATCGACACGCTCACGAATTTCGTCGAACACCCTGAAGTGGTGGCCGAACGGATCGAACGCGTCGCCAGGGCGCTCGGTGATCCAAGCCGGGTTATTGCCGGGACGGATTGTGGCTTCGATACCTCGGCCGGTGCGGGCCGTGTCACCGAAGACGTGGTGTGGGCAAAGCTTGCGGCCTTAGGCGCAGGAGCCAACATCGCTTCGTGCCGGCTCTTCCCGTCAAAATAGCCAGCGGGTCCATCTCAAACTTCCTGCATTTGATCAGCATTCGCCCGTAGTTGGCTGCGCGCTGCCCTTGGCTATTGCCGAAACCGCATCGATCCATCACCATCGTCGTCAATGTGTACCGCGATGCACAAATTGGGAGGCCAAAATGCCGAAAGCTTTGCGATTCGGGCGAATGGTGCCGGCGGGCGCCGCGATCGCGTCGGGTACGCAAGTTGCCTGCGCGCAAGAGGGTTATCACATCGGAACACTGTTTCCCAATAGCTTCCCGATGACCTCGTTCGGTGAGATGTTTCGCGGCGGCGCCGACCTTGAAGCTGAACACGTCTTTACGGATAAGATTATGTCGAAGCCTTTCACGCTTCATCACGAAGACAGCCAAGGGGCGCCACAGCTTGCCTCTCCGCCATGGACAACTGGTACGCGTGAACTCGAGCCGGTGGTAATGACCGCAATGTCCGGCGTATCCAAAGCGATCGCTCGGGTCGGCGAGCGCGAAAAGGTGGTGTCGATGAATGGTGGCGGTGTGGCGCCGGATTTAGCGCAGCTCGGCCCCTACTTTTTCAACGTCATTCCGCTGGTG
>CAWKOD010000057.1:0-22064 GCA_963850885.1 uncultured Alphaproteobacteria bacterium
ACCAACTCGCCGGCAAGGAGATGGACACCGGCCGCTACTACCTGAAGCGGAAGGATTTCACCGGCGCCATCAACCGGTTCAAGATCGTGGTCACGCAGTATCAGACCACCCGGCACGTCGAGGAGGCGCTGATGCGTCTCTCCGAGGCGTATCTTTCGCTCGGCGTTGCCAGCGAGGCGCAGACCGCGGCAGCGGTGCTCGGCCACAACTTCCCGGACAGTCCCTGGTATTCCGACGCCTACCGGCTGGTGCGGGCGGGTGGCCTGGAGCCGACCGAGAACAAAGGCTCGTGGATCAGCCGCGCCTTCGCGAACATCAAGTCGCCCTTCGCCAGCAGCAAAAGCTAGAGCACGATCCCGAGACACCATCCCAGGATATGGGTTCCGGTCTTCGGACCGATCGTGCTCAAACAATAAGTTCGCCATCCACAGCGCCGATATGTGCTGTCCCGCGCCAGCGGGCATCCGCTATTCTGCCGGTCCCGTTGGATTCGCGCTTTTGAAGGACAGGGCATGCTGGCCCGACTCTCGATCCGAGACATCGTTCTGATCGACCGGCTCGACATCGATTTCGTGTCGGGACTTTCCGTGCTGACCGGCGAGACCGGCGCCGGCAAGTCGATCCTGCTCGACGCCTTCGCGCTGGCGCTGGGCGCCCGCGGCGACGTCACCCTGGTGCGCCAGGGCGCCGAGCAGGGCCAGGTCACCGCGATGTTCGAACTGCCGGCGAAGCATCCGGCGCGCGCGCTGCTCACCGACATCGCCGTCGATGAGCCGGTGATCCTGCGCCGCGTGCAGTTCGCCGACGGCCGCACCCGCGCCTTCGTCAACGACCAGCCGGTCAGCGTGCAGGCGCTGCAGGCGCTGGGCGCCGCGCTGGTCGAGATCCACGGCCAGCACGACGCCCGCGCCCTGGTCGACGCCGGCACCCATCGCGGGTTGCTCGACGCCTATGGCCGGCTCGAGGACGACGCGGTTGCTGTCGAGAAATTGTGGAATGCGCGGCGCGACGCCGAGGAGGCCGTAGCCAAGCATCGCGCCGAGATCGAGCGGGCGGCGCGCGAGGCCGATTGGCTGCGTCACGCGGTCGAAGAATTGCAAAAGCTCGCGCCCGAGGCGGGCGAGGAAACCGCGCTGGCCGAACGCCGCACCACCATGATGCAATCCGAGAAGGTGGCGGGGGATCTTGCGCGAAGCCCATGACGCGGTGGCGGGCGCGGCCTCGCCGGTGCCGGCGCTGTCGGCGGCGGTGCGGCGGCTGGAGCGCCGCGGCGCGCAGGCGCCCACCTTGGTCGAGCCGGCGGTGAAGGCGATCGATGCCGCGCTCAACGCGCTCGACGAGGCGCGAGGCCATCTGGAGCACGCGCTTCGCGTCGCCGATCACGATCCGCAGGAGCTGGAGCGGATCGAGGAGCGGTTGTTCGCGCTTCGCGCCGCCGGCCGCAAGTACAATTCTCCGGTCGATGCGCTCAATGCGCTGGCCGAAAAATACGTCGGCGATCTCGCCTTGATCGATGCCGGCGCTGAGCGGCTCGCGGCGCTGGAAAAGGCTGCGAAGGAGGCCGGCACGCGCTACGCCGCGGATGCGGCCAAGCTGTCGGCGGCACGGAAGAAGGCCGCGGAGAAGCTCGACAAGGCGGTCAACGGCGAGTTGAAGCCCCTGAAGCTCGAACGCGCGAAATTCTCCACGCAGATCGAAAGCGACGCAGCGACCGCCGGCCCGAACGGCATCGACCGCGTCGAATTCTGGGTGCAGACCAATCCCGGCACGCGGCCGGGCCCGATGATGAAGGTCGCCTCCGGCGGCGAGCTCGCGCGCTTTCTCCTGGCGCTGAAGGTGGTGCTGGCCGACCGCGGTTCGGCGCCGACGCTGGTGTTCGACGAGATCGACACCGGCGTGGGCGGCGCGGTCGCCGACGCCATCGGCGTGCGGCTGGCGCGGCTCGGCGACCGCGTCCAGGTGGTCACCGTCACCCACGCGCCGCAGGTCGCCGCCCGCGCCGAGCGGCATTATCTCATCACCAAGGACGCGCTGGAGAAGGGCAAGCGGGTGGCGACCCGCGTCACCGAGCTCGAAGCCCCGCGCCGCCGCGAGGAGATCGCCCGGATGCTGGCCGGCGCCGAGATCACCGCCGAGGCGCGCGCCGCCGCCGAGAAGCTCATTCGCGCGGCGGCCGGCTGAGCATGACCCGAAAAGGTGCAGCGGTTTTCGGAAAAGGTCATGATCAATAAACAGATGTGCGCCTGAAATGTAACGCCTCTCGATGTCGGCATCGTCGGCTGGCACTCCCACAACCAGATGTTCGACGAAATCAGCGCCGACCTCCGCAAGGCCGGGCACCGCATCACCCGCTACGCGCATCGCGAGGCCTTCACCGCGACGCCCGATCCGCTGGCCGGCGTCGACGTGCTGTTGTGCGTGGCGGTGTTTCCGCTGACGCGGGCGATACTCGCCGGCGCACCGCGGCTGCGCGCCATCGTGTCCGCCGTGACCGGCGTCGACGGCGTCGATGTCGCGGCCGCCACCGAGCAGACGGTGGTCATCGGCAATGCGCAGACTGAGGAAAACATCATCGGCATGGCCGAGGCGACGGTGCTGCTGATCCTCGCCGCGCTCTACGATCTCGCCGGCGCGCAGGATCGCGTCCGGCAAGGCCTGTGGCGTCCGCCGCAACTCCCGGCGAGCCAGTTGCGCGGCAAGACCATCGGCCTCGTTGGCCTCGGCAAGATCGGCCGCGAGACCGCGCGCCTGCTGGCGCCGTGGGGCGCTGCCATGCAGTACAGCGCGCGCCGCGACGCCGACCTCACCGGCCTGCCGCCGATGCCACGGGTCGATCTCGATACGCTGATGCGAACGAGCGACGTCGTCGTGGTGCTGGCGAGCCTCAATCCCGAGACTCGCGGGCTCATCAGCGCCGAGAAGCTGCGGCTGATGAAGCAGACCGCGATCCTGGTCAACACCGCGCGCGGCGCCATCGTCGACGAGGCGGCGCTGGCCGATGCGCTCAAAAGCAAGGCGATCGCGGGCGCAGCGCTCGATTGCTTCTCGGTCGAGCCGCTGCCGGCCACGAGCCCGCTGCGCGGGCTGCCGAATGCGATCCTGACGCCGCACATGATCGGCCACACCGTCGAGGCGCATCATTCGCTCGAAGTGGCGACCCGCGAGAACCTCGACCTGATCCTGTCCGGCCGGCCGCCGCGCTACGTCGTCAACCCGGCGGTGCTGCCGGCGTGGACGAAAAATGGGGCGTGGCCGGAATTGACAATCGGTTGGCGCGTTGCCGCATCCGCGCCGGGCAGCGGGCCCAGGCGCTGCTGTCGTTATTCGGTTTTCATATAGGCCGCATGGCAGGAATTGCACGCGGCGCGCAATTGCCCGATCAGCCCCTTGAACTCGTTTCCGGTTTTGGCGCGCGTCGCATCGAGCGCAAGCTTCGATGCCGTCTGCGCGCGTTGATAGAAATCCGAGAAATTGCGCCACAGGTCGGGCGAGGCCGACGGTGTCCGTCGCCGGATCGCGATCGACGTTCGGTTGCCACTGGTTGGTGCTGGGCGGAAACAGGTGCGGGAACGACATCAGCATGATCGAGATCGTGTCCGAGTGCTCGACCGCTTCGGCCGGTTCGAACTTGCCGCCCGGCGCCAACATGGTCTCGATCTCGTCCATGTTCATGTCGATGGCGCCCATCAGGATCTTCCGCGCGAAAATCGTATCCTTCGGCGGCGGCAAGGCTCCGTCCTGGCCGAGCGCGGTAAAGCTCGATGCGAATATCGCCGCTGCGAGCGGCAAGGCAGGCCGCGACAGCGGCGAGCCGCTGTGAGCGGCTGCCGAGATGCCACGTCGTATCGACTCCGGACCCGGCTCACTCGAGCCCCGGCATTTCCTGGGCGCGAATGTTGGCCGTGAGAACCTGGCCGGTCGTCCACGATCGTGAGCTTTTTCAAGGCGCCGCCCTTCAGGCTGGTGTCGCGCAGCGGGCTGAAGTCGACCTGCACCTTTTCACCGGCCTTCACCGAATTTCGCGTCCAGCCGCCGGCGCGCACCAGATTGCCGGGGCTGGTCATCTCCATCACCCAGACGCCGGCCTCCTCGCTGTCCTTGAGAGTGCCGTTGACGGACAGGCTGACGTGCGGATTGACCCAGCGCAGTTCCACGACGGTGCCGTTGATGGTGAGGGTCTTGGCTGTGGTCGAACATGGTGGTGGAGTGGTGCGCCGCGACCGACGAGATGCCGGCGGCGACGCCGCCAAGCGCCGATAAGCGCCAACGCCGACCTGACAAGCTGTTTCATCGATAAGCTCCAAATGATCATTCCGCGTTATTTCGGGACGATATTGCCCCAGATGGTTTTCTCCACCGGCACGAAGACGTGGTCGCCATTGGCGTCGACGCGCTCGGAATAGTCGCCCTGAACGCAAACGCCTTCGACGATGTCGAACTTGCGCGCCCGCTGGCGGAAGAAGATGCGCGTCGTTTTCCAAGGCTTGGTCAGGATCTTCGGCGCGAAGATCTCCAGATCGACATGCAGGATGTCCTTGTCGGCGAGATGGATGCGCTCGACCACGCGCATGTCGCCGTTGTTCGGCACGCCGGCCGCCTCGCTGATGGCGAGCGGCGCCTGCGGCAGGATGCCCACCGTGTCGACCACGAGCGTGTCGCCCTCCCAATGGCCGATCGAATGCCCGTGGAACGACGGGTCGGGATCATCGGGATGCGGACGGCCGTCGGTGTAGATGCGGCGCAGCCGGTTGCCGTCGGACTCGCCGAGCATCGTGACGCGTCCCGGCGTGAACAGGATTTCCATCGCGTTGTGGGTGACCAGCATCCAGGACGGATGGCTCTCGGGAAGACAACCGAAGAAGATCAGCGGCGGCCGGCCGGCCTTCTCCTCGGCGAACATGAAATGCGATCTGCTTTGCGGCCTTCTCATTCCAGGGCGGCGGATTGGTTTTGACCTGGGCGTCCTGGTCGGTGATCTTCGGATTCCACACGCCGCTCCAGTCCGGCAATTTGGCGATGTCCGCCCAATCCTGCGCGGTCGGCGCCGGATTGATGACGGTCGGCGCCTTTTTGGGCGCTTCCGCGGCGTGGTTGCGGCGGCTCGGCGGCGCAAGGGCAATCGACGATCGTCAGGACTGCGAGCGAGAACGCGCAAGAGCCGGTATTCGCATCGATGCCACTCCGTGTTCGGTCGCGGAATCTACAACCTATCTAGTGCAACGTGAAGCCGATCCACCGGCCGAATGCGACCACCGCGATCCAGAGCAACAGCGACACCGCGCCCGCAGCCTTGGCCGCCGGCGGCGTGCGCCGCGTCGTATCCCAGCGCGCGACGTCGCGAAGGCCGAACGCGTGGAAGATCGCCATGTTGACGCCCGCCGCCGCCAACAGGACCATCTTGCCTTGGAAGAAAAAGTTGTGGGCGTACTTCGGAGCGTTGCTGGAAAACAGCAGGCTGCCGGTGATGGCCGCGATGACGAAGGCGCCCCAGGTCCACGGCAACACGTCGCGCCATGAGACGGGTGGCGGCGCGTTCGAGCGAGGCGACGCCGAGGAGCCGCAGGTCGATGATCGAAATGGTTCCGACCACGAGAACGATGGCGAGCACATGGATGGATTCGATCCAGGGGAACAGGATTTCGTTCTCGAGGATCGTCACCGCGAGCGGCGTCGCCTCCAGCCATTTCAGAAATTGCTCAAGCTCTGCGGGAAAAGTCATATCCAAATCGGCTTTCGTTCTGGCTACGAGTAATACGCAATCCAGCGGCCGGCGAAGATGATGCCGGTCCACAGCAGCATGGAGAGCGTCGCGATGGCGGTGGCCGTGCCACGGCGGCTGCTCGCCGGCGAGCCAAGCGGCCGGATCGCGCCGCAGCAGGAGTTGATAGAGCGCGGTGACGACGAGCACGGTGACGAGCAGCGCCATCTTGAGCTGGAACGCCGGATTTTTCAGCGATCGCGCCGGCTCGCCGATGATCATGATCGCTCCGGTGGCGAGCAGCACCAGCAACGGCCACCACACCAGCGGCAGGAAGCGCGCCGAGACTTCCCGCAGGGGCCGGTCGGCGCTGAAGACGCCGATCAGACGCAGGTCGATCATCAGCGCCGAGGCCGCGACGACCGTGATGGCCAGAATATGGATGGTCTGGACCGCGGGAACGATCCAGTCGACGCTCTGGATCGTCTGGCTCAAGGCCGTGTGTTCAAGCCACCAGCAGAGCGCGTCGATCGATTTCATGGGGTGATTTGAATTTCGGGATCAGCCGGCCCCCGATGCGCGCATCGGGGTTGGGTTCGGGGAAAGAGGAGGGCCCCCGTTGCCGAGGGCCCTCCGGGCGCAGGCCCTTGTGGCCTCACTCAGGCCCGCCGCACCATCGCGGGAACCAGCGCTTTAACGCTCGGGGCGCCAACCTGTTGCATCATAGCGCTGGGTTTCGATCGCGGAGAAGCTCCAAAGCGCGCTCGACGCCGGCCTGGCCGAAGGCGCCGAGGCCCCAGATATAGGGCCGGCCGACGCAAACCGCGGTCGCGCCCATGCACAAAGCCTTCACCACGTCGGAGCCGCGGCGGAACCCGGAATCCACCAGGATCGGGATGCGGCCCTTCACCGCCTCGACGATCTCCGGCAGCGCGTCGATGGTGGAGCGGCCGGAATCCTCCGAGCGGGCGCCGTGGTTCGACACGATGATGCCGTCGAGGCCGGCGTCGGCCGCCATCACCGCGTCCTCCCAGGCCAGGATGCCCTTGGCCAGGAGCTTCATCTTGGTGTGGTCGCGCATCCGCTTGAAGAAATCCCAGGTCATGGCCGACGACTGGGTGTTGCGCAGCCCGGTGAGATCGAGGTCCTTCCACATCGCGCGGGTCTTCAGGCTCGATTGCAGGCTGCTGCGGTCGTGGCAGCCGCTGCAGTCGCGGGTGTCGGAGGGCCGCAGCCGCGCCAGCGTTTCCTGGTTGCGGCCGCCGTTGCGGTCGACGGTGACGGCGAGCGCCGTGCAGCCGGCGTTCTCGGCGCGCTTGGTGATGGCCGCCGCCACCTCCCACTTGTTGGTGGCGTAGAGCTGCATCCAGATCGGCGCGCCGCGCGCCTTGGTGACGTCCTCGACGGTGTCCGACGTCATGGTGGAGAGGATTTGCAGGTGGTCGCCGGCCTTGGCGGCGCGCGCGACGCCCGACTCCGCATCGTCGTGGAACGAGCGCTGGCCGCCGACCGGGGCGCACACGATCGGCGAGACTGTATTTGGTGCCGAGGATGTCGACGCTCATGTCGACCTTGCTGACGTCGACGAGACGGCGCGGCCGGAGCTGGAATTTCAGGAAGCCTTCGCGGTTGGCGCGCAAGGTCACCTCGTCGTCGATGCCCGACGCCATGTAGCCGAAATGCGCCGGCGGCACGTTCTGCCGGCAGACCGGCTCGAGATCGAAGACGTTGATGGCTTCCTTCGGCGTCTTGATGAGATGGTCCGACTGCCGCGGCCCCCACATCAGCGGGTCGGGCACCATCGTCTTCGGCAGGATCGTTTCGGCGAGGGCCTGCGCGCCGCCTGCGGCCAGCAGCGGGCTCGCGGCGAGGTATTGCAGGAAGCGGCGGCGGTTCGCGGCGGGATCGTATTCGGATGACATCGAGCGGCCTCCCCATTCAATGAGCCGCCATCGTGTTGCCCGACGGTCGGCGGCCACGAATGCTACACCCGCGGTCGGGCGGATTGAAACAGCCTTCGACGCCATCGCGCGGGCGGCGGCGCTCTGCTAGCCTTTCGGCAAAGAACAAAAGCGTGCTGGGAGGTGGCCGATGATTTTTCGCCGTTCGACGATGCTTGCTGGCGGTTATGGTGCTGGCGCGATCGCACCCACGGATCTCGTCGCCCAGCCGAAAGCGAAGCCCACCCTCGACTACGATTTCTACAAGGCCCGGGTCGAGCCGATCTTTCTGAAGAAGAAGGCGGGCCACACCCGCTGCGTGGTGTGCCATTCCGAATCCAACAACTTCCTCAAGCTCGAGCCGCTGTCATCCGGCGCGAAAGCGCTGGAGCGACGAGCAGTCGCGCAAGAATTTCGAGACGGTGTCGAAGCTCGTCAATCCCGGCGAGCCGATGGTGAGCCGGCTGTTGATGCATCCGCTGGCGCCCGAAGGCGGCGGCGACGTGTTTCACTCCGGCGGCCGGCAGTTCATGTCGGTCAACGACCCGGACTGGAAGACGATGGCCGCCTTCGTCAATGGAGCGACGCTCGGCGGCCGTTCGAAGAAGAACTAGCATTCGAGCCGTCGCGGATCACCAGCGTGTTGATGCGCTTCGGCACCTCGCCGACCGGCACGACGGCCTTCACCTTCATGGCGGCGACGTCGATCGCGGTGACCGACCGCGATCCGGCGTTCGACACGTAGATCGTCTTGGAGTCCGGCGTGAAGGTGACCCAGTTGGCCACCGCCGAGATCGCCTCGTGGCCCGGCAGCTTGAGCGCCGGCAGCGCGACCTGGCCGACCATCTTCAGGTCGTCGAGCGAATAGACGAACACCGCGTTGTTCGGGATGCTGGTCACCCACAGCGTCTTGTTGTCCGGGGTGACGCCGATGCCGTGCGACGGCGCGGAATTCCGCCCGCTGTCGGTTTCGAAGTCGCGCGCGGGCTTCGGCAGCTCGACGCGGGCGGTTTCCTTGCGGTCGGCGAAATCGACCACCGCGAAGCCGTTGAGGTCGGAGAGCTGCGCGAAGATGCGCTTGGTCGAGCCGTCCGGATTGGTCTCGATCGTCATCGGGCGGACGCCGCCGCTGAGCTTGAGCTCCCAGGCGACCTGCTCGGTCGCGAGATCGATGACGGTGAGAAGGCTCTCCCGGATCGAGCCGGTGATGACGTATTTGCCGTCCGGCGTGACATAGACGTTGTGCAGGCGGCCGTGGACCGGGATGGATCTTTTTCAGCGTCAGCGTCGCCGGGTCGACGATGTCGAGCGCGCCTTCGCCGCGGGCGATGCCGACCACGATGCGGCCGTCCTTGGCGACGGCGATGTTGTTCGGCCGGTTGCTCAGCGGCACCTGCTTGATGAGCTTGCCGCTCTTGCGGTCGAACACGTCGAGGGTCGATTGCGCCTCGTTGCTGACATAGACCCGCGCGCCGTCGGGCGAGAAGGCCACGCCGTGCATCGCCTCGGGGCCCTTGAAGACCTGCACGACCTTGTTGGTCGCCGGGTCGATGACGTGGATGCTGTCGCCGGCGCTGTTGGTGACATAGATGCGGACGGTGTCGGCCGAGGCGGACAGCGGCAAAGCAGCGAGCCAGGACAAGCCACAGAAGGCGGGACAGGACGGTCATCGCAATCGCTCCAAAAGCGGGGCTCAACGAGCGGGGAATCCTGCCGGCCTCGAGCGTAGGCCCGGAACCGGCGCACTTCAATCGGCTTGCGGCCGTCGCCTCCGCGTCATGGAATTACCAGAGGCGATGAAAGCGCCCAAACCGCCCCGCGATTCCAAGCTCGCCGTCGAGGACATGACGCCGCGCCAGGCCGAGCGCGAGCACGCCCGGCTGGAGGCCGAGATCAAGGCGCACGACGAGCGCTACTACCAGAAGGACGCGCCGACCGTGTCCGACGCGGAATACGACGCGCTGCGGCGGCGCTACAACGCGATCGAGGCGAAGTTTCCCGGATCTGCGCACGCTGGACAGCCTGTCGCGCAAGGTCGGCGCGGCGCCGTCGCGCGGCTTCGCCAAGGTGCGCCACGCGGTGCCGATGCTGTCGCTGGACAACGCCTTCAGCGAGGAGGACGTCGCCGATTTCGTCGGCCGCATCCGCCGCTTCCTCAATCTGAAGGAGGACGAAAAGCTCGTCTTCACCGCCGAGCCGAAGATCGACGGCCTGTCGATGTCGCTGCGCTACGAGGACGGCGCGCTGGTCAAGGCCGCGACCCGCGGCGACGGCGCCGAAGGCGAGGACGTCACCGCCAACATCAAGACCATCAAGGAGGTGCCGCAGCAAGCTCAAGGGCAAGGACGTGCCGGCGGTCTGCGAGGTGCGCGGCGAGGTCTACATGACCAAGGCCGCCTTCCTCGCGCTCAACAAGCAGCAGGCCGAGGCCGGCAAGCAGCTCTACGTCAATCCGCGCAACACCGCGGCCGGCTCGCTGCGCCAGCTCGATCCGTCGATCACCGCGTCGCGGCCGCTGCATTTCTTCGCCTACGCCTGGGGCGAGATGAGCGAGATGCCGGCCGACAACGCAATCCGGCATGCTGAAGTGGTTCAAGAAGGCCGGCTTCCAGACCAATCCGCTGTGGACGACCTGCACGTCGGTCGAGGAGCTGCTGGCGTTTCACCGCGACATCGGATTGCAGCGCGCCGAGCTCGACTACGACATCGACGGCGTCGTCTACAAGGTCGACCGGCTCGACTGGCAGCAGCGGCTCGGCTTCGTGTCGCGGACGCCGCGCTGGGCGATCGCGCACAAGTTCGCGGCCGAGCGCGCCGCCACCATCGTCCGCGACATCGAGATCCAGGTCGGCCGCACCGGCGCGCTCACGCCGGTCGCCAAGCTCGAGCCGGTCACGGTCGGCGGCGTGGTGGTGCAGAACGCGACCCTGCACAACCAGGACGAGATCGAGCGGCTCGGCGTGCGGATCGGCGACACCGTGACGATCCAGCGCGCCGGCGACGTGATCCCGCAGGTGGTCGAGGTCGTGCAGGACAAGCCGCGCGGCGCCAAGCCCTATGCGTTTCCCGAAAAAATGTCCGTGCCCGCTGAAGACCGAAGTGGTGCGCGAGGTCATCGCCGGCGGCGAGCAGGGCGCGCGCGCCCATTGCACCGGCGAGTTCGCCTGCCCGTTCCAGCGCACCCAGCACCTGATGCATTTCGTCTCGCGCCGCGCCTTCGACATCGACGGGCTGGGCGAGAAGCAGATCGAGCTGTTCTACGAGAACGGCTGGGTCAAGGAGCCGGCCGACATCTTCACGCTTGCGGCGCGCGACAAGAAGATCAACCTCAAGGAGGTCGAGGGTTACGGCGAAACCTCGGTCCGCAACCTCTATCAGGCGATCGAGGCGCGGCGCGAGCATTTCGCTGGAGCGCTTCATCTATGCGCTCGGCATCCGCCACGTCGGCGAGACCACGGCGGTCGCGCTCGCCCGCGGCTACGGCACCTGGGAGGCGTTCCACGACGCCTGCCTCAAGGTCGTCGACGGCGACGAGGAGACCAAGGCCGAGATGGACGCGCTCGACCAGATCGGCGAGACGGTGATCGAGGCCATCGCCGACTATTTCGGCGAGACGCACAACCGGAAAGCTGGTCGAGCGGCTGGTCGAGCAGGTCACGATCGCCGACGCCGAGAAGCCGAAGACCGACACGCCGGTCGCCGGCAAGACCGTGGTGTTCACCGGCTCGCTGGAAAAGATGACGCGCGACGAGGCCAAGGCGATGGCCGAGCGCCTCGGCGCCAAGGTCTCGGGCTCGGTGTCGAAGAAGACCGACTATCTGGTCGCGGGCCCCGGCGCCGGCTCGAAGCTCGCCGAGGCCAAGAAGCACGGCGTCGCGGTGCTGACCGAGGACGATTGGTTCAAGCTGGTCGGCGGGAAGTAGCGATGCAACGGCGGCGGTGCCTCACCCCGAGGAGCGGCCCGAAGGGCAGCGTCTCGAAGGGTGGCCGCAATCTCGCTTGCAGCCCATGCTTCGAGACGCCGCGCTTCGCGCGGCTCAGCATGAGGCCGCGCGAGACGATCGGCTACCGCACCCCGCCCTTGTTCACCGGCGGGCCGGTATAGCCTTCCATGCGCTTGCGCAATTCCGTGACCAGCTTGTCGTCGGTCATGAACTCCCGATAGTTGTTGGCGATCTTGTACGACGTCAGCGGCTTGAAGCCCTCCGGCGGCGGCACGTCGACGCGCGTGGAGAACGAGCCGACCCTGGCCTGCTGCTCCTTGGCCAGGAACCAGGTCAGATAAAGCTTGGCGGCGTTCGGATGCGGCGCGTCCTTGAAGATGCCGCCGGTCAAGGTGAACACCGGCGTCTCGTCGACCTCCGACCACACCACCTCGAGCTTGCCCTCGCGCTTGAACGGCCACACCGACGACGAGGCGTCGAGCGTCGCGATGTTCTCGCCGGAGGCGACGCTCCGCGCCACCGGCAGATGGCCCTGGACGTAGTTCGCTTTGTTGGCGGTGTACTTGTCCATCCACGCCCAGCCGTACTTCTGCACGATGAGATGGAACAGATAGAGCGCGGCATCGTCGTCGGCCGGATAGACGCTGATCATCTTGCCGGCGAACATCGGCTTGAGGAAATCCAGCGCCGACTTCGGCGCGTCCTCGGGCTTCACCGCCGCGGTGTTGTAGGCGTAGGTCAGCGCGTTGGCGGAGAACGCCATATAGGCGCCGTCCGGATCGCGGAAGTTCGGCAGGATCTGATCGAAGCCGTCCGGCTTGAACAGCGTCAGCTTGCCCTGCCGCTTCCAGGCGACGAAATCCTGCACGGTCTGGAAGAACGCCATGTCGACGGCGAGCTTCTTGTCCGCCATCTGCTTTTCGATCTGCTCGTTCAGCACATTGCTGAAGCCGCCGGTCACCTTCACCTCGATGCCGGGGAACTGCTGCATGAACAGCTTGGCGCGGTTCTCGTGCGGCGCGGCGGGCCCGCCGGAATAGAACACCACCTCTTTCTCGGCCTTGGCCTTCTGGTAGAGCTCGTCGAGCGTTTCGCCGCGCGCGGCGGGCGCAGACCAGCATGGCCAGCGCAGCGCAGACCGGCAGCAGCTGGCACAGATTTTCGTTGTCATGGCGTTTCCCCTTAGCATTGCCGCCAACGATAGAGCCGTCAGGGCCGCCGCACCAGCAGGCGCGAAGCTGACATCGCCAGCGCCGCGACCAGCGCCACCATCAGCATCGCCAGCGGCACCGCCGTCGGCGATTCCGCCAGCAGCGTGCCGGCGTACTGCGTGATCGCGGCGCCGAGCGCCATCTGGGTGAAGCCGATGATGCCGGCGGCGGTGCCGGCCGCCTGCGGCGCGCACGCTGACCGCGCCGGAGATCGCGCCGGGCAGCAGCAGGCCGTTGCCGAAATTGACGATCAGTTGCGGGCCGAACACGATGAACGGACCCCAGTGCATCGCGAACATCGCGAGGATGGCCGACAGCACCACGCCCACGGCCTCGAAGCCGATGCCCCACCAGATCATCGTGTCGATGCCGTAGCGGGTCGACAGCCGCGAGGCGCCGTAATTGCCGGCCATGTAGCCGATCGAGCAGACCGCGAACCACACGCCGTATTCCGCGGGGCTCCGCTCCATCAACGTGATGATGACGTGCGGTCCGCCGCCGAGAAACGCAAAGAAGGTCGCCGAGCCGAACGCGCCGGCGCAGACATAGCCGCCAGAATTTCGCGCTCCGCGCCAGGTCGGAGAGGTCGGCGAACGAAGCTCTGCCGCGCGCCCGGCGCGGCGTTCAGCTTGCGCGTTTCCGGCAGCGCGATGGCGGCCCAGACCACCACCACCGCGCTGGTGACGGCGGTGAACATGAAGATCGCCTGCCAGCCGAAGCCGGTTTCGAGCAACCCGCCGATCAGCGGGCCCAGCGTCGGCACCACCACCATGACGGTGGCGACAAGGCCGATCATCGACGCGGCGCGGTTCCTGTCGAACAGGTCGCGGATGATGGCGCGGCTCACCACGATGCCGGCCGAGGCGCCGAGCGCCTGCAGCACGCGCGCGACGATCAGGCTGCCGACGGTGCCGACCGAAATGGCGAGCACGCTCGCCGCGGCGGTCAGCGCCAGGCCGGCGAGGACCACCGGCCGGCGGCCGAAGCGGTCCGACAGCGGCCCCATCACCAGCTGGCCCGCGGCGAGCGCGAGCAGATAGACCGTGACGGCGAGCTGGATGGTGGCGACGTCGGAGGCGAGGCGATTGGCCATCTGCGGCAGCGCCGGCACCACGACGTTGAGCGTGGTCGGGCCGATCGACGTCATCGCCATCAGCAGCAGGAGCAGGCCCCACGGCTTTGCGGTTTCGGCCGAGCGCGGATGGTCGTGCAGCCGTTTGGCGCGAGGTCGTCCACGCGCGGCGCCTTAAGCCGGTCCGAGCGGGCGGGTCGCGGCGGCGAGCCAGCGCCGCGTCGCGTCGTCGACCAAGCGGCGACAGCGTCCGCGCGACCTCGGCGTGATAGGCGTCGAGCCACGCCGCCTCGCCGGCGTCGAGCAGCTTGCGCTCGACCAGCCGGCGGTCGATCGGCGCCAAGGTCAGCGTCTCGAAGGCGTTGAGCGGCTTCTCGGCGTCCGCGACCTGCTCGCCCGCCACCACCAGCACCAGGTTCTCGATCCGGATGCCGTATTCGCCGGCTTTGTAGTAGCCGGGCTCGTTCGACAGGATCATGCCGCGCTTCAGCGGCGTGTTGCCGAGCTTGGAGATGCGCGCCGGGCCCTCGTGCACCGACAGATAGCTGCCGACGCCGTGTCCGGTGCCGTGATCGAAGTCGAGGCCGTGCGCCCACAGCGCCTGCCGCGCGAACGGATCGAGCTGCGAGCCGGCGATGCCGTCGGGAAACACCGCACGCGCGATGGCGATATGGCCCTTGAGCACCAGGGTGAAGCGCTCGCGCATCTCCGGCGTCGGCTCGCCGACCGCGACGGTGCGGGTGATGTCGGTGGTGCCGTCCTCGTACTGTCCGCCGGAGTCGATCAGGAACAGTTCGTTCGGCGCGATCTTGCGGTCGGTCGCGCGCGTCACCCGGTAGTGCACGATGGCGCCGTCCGGCCCGGCGCCGGAGATGCTCGGGAACGACACGTCCTTGAGCAAGCCCGGTGTCGCGGCGAAAGCTTTCCAGCGCCTCGACAGCGCCGATCTCGGTGAGCTGGCCGTTCGGCGCCTCGCGGTCGAACCAGGCGAGGAAGCGCGTCACCGCGGCGCCGTCGCGCCGGTGCGCCTCGCGCGCGCCGGCGATCTCGACCGGATTCTTGACCGCCTTCATCATCGCGATCGGGTCGAGCCCGCGCGTCACCTTGCCGCCGGCGTCGCCGATGATGCGCGACAGCGCATCCGCGCCGGTCGCCTGATCGAGCCGCACATTGCGATGCGCGCCGCCGAGCGATTTGAGATCGCCGATGAAGGCGCCGGGCTCGCGCACCTCGGTCGATCTCTTCGAGCTTGTGGCGCACCGCGTTGGAAAGCTTCGCGCCGTCGATATAGAGCGTTGGCCGTCCTTCTTTCGGCACGATGGCGAAGGCGAGCGGCAGCGGCGTATGGGCCACGTCCGAGCCGCGGATGTTGAAGGTCCAGGCCACTGCGTGCGGATCGGAGATCACCAGCGCGTCGGCGCGGAGGCTGCCGATCTCGGCGCGGATCTTGTCGAGCTTGGCATTCGCCGCTTCGCCGGCGAAGCGCAGATCGTGCAGCACCACCGGGCCGAGCGGCGGCGCCGGCCGGTCGGTCCAGATCGTGTCGATGGGGTTCGGCTCGGCCGGAACGAGCGTCGCGCCGGCGTTGGCGCAGGCGCGGGCGAGGCGCTCCGCGCCCTCGGCGGTGTGCAGCCAGGGGTCGTAGCCGAGCTTGGCACCCGACGGCAGGTTCTGCTCGAGCCAGCGCTCCGGCGTGGTGTCGGCGATCGGCACGATGGTGAACACCGCTGTTTCGACCTGGGTCCGCGCCGCCAGCGTGTAGCGGCCGTCGACGAACAACGCGGCCTGGTCGGCGAGCACCACGGTCGTCCCGGCCGATCCGGTGAAGCCGGTCAGCCACGCCAGCCGCTCTTCGGAGGGCGGCACGTATTCGTTCTGATGCCGGTCGGCGCGGGGCAGGATCAGGCCCGAAAGCCCGCGCTTGGCCAGTTCGGCGCGCAGCGCCTGCACGCGAGGCCCGGTCTGCGCCGGTTGCGGGTCGTCGAACGACTGGAAACGGGCCTCGAACATGCGCGGCAATCTAGGAGCCGGGGCAGGGCCGGGCAATTGCGCGCCCGAGAAGGCACCAAGCGGCTCGTCTCATATCAATGTGCACCGCAATATGATGGGCATTCTTGATATTATCGCGGGGCGTGATCGGTCCGATCAAAAAATTGAATTAATCGTTTAATTATCAATGCTTAGCAGGTGAGCCATGCGATCTTGAGCCTACTCGATTGGGTCGAATCGCTCTATGTTGCGATGCAGAAAAGACGGGCAGTGAAGGGGCTGCCGGCAGTCGTTCGAAGCAGAGGAGTCCCCTATGTCTACGCTCACCTACGACATTGCCGCGACCGCCCAGGCCGCAACGCCAACCGCGGCACCGGCGCGCAAGCGCAAGGGCCTGTTTGCCCGGTTCATCGAGGCCCGCCAGAGGCAGGCCATGCAGGAGCTCGCTCGCCATGGCTCTGCGCCTGCCGCGCGAGCTTGAAGAGGCCGGGCTGAAGATCAGCGCCCGGAACGAGGATTCGCTGCCTTTCGTCCGCTAACAGCCTGCGGCATGACCAGTCACCGGAATGTGTCTGGATGCCTTGGGTTCGGCCACACGCACCTCGGTAAGGTTTTGTTATTGATATTCAGAGCCTTATGTGGCCAGGTGCGACATTATGCAGCAGGGGCAATAGTCCTATGCTCCATTGCCGCTGCTGATGGAACCTCGAATCGTTATTATGGATGCAACGCCGAAGTTGGTTGGGTCAGAGCGACAACTTCCGCCATCTGAGGATAAGCCCATGGCTGCGCTCGCTGTTCGCAGGCCGAATTCACCGGAAACAATCCCGCCGCGCGGAGCATTGCTCCGCTGGCTGGATACGTTTGCCGCGTGGCAGATGCGCCATTCGCACGAGGTGATCAGCCGCGTTCAGGCCGACAGCGCCACCATCACCGGCGTTACCCAGCCGTCCAGCGCGAACGAGCGCTCCAGCACCAGCCCCTGCGACCGGTAGGCGGCGAGCGCCGCGTTCTGCTGCGCGGCCAGGATTCCCGACAGCACCATCCGCGCATTCGGCATGAGCTGCCGCGCCACCGGCGCTGCCAGCTTCTGCAGCGGACGCAGCAGAATGTTCGCCATCGCCAGATCGAACGGCGCGCGCTTGATCAGTTCCGGCGCGCGCAGATCACCGGCATGCACCACGGTGACCAGCGCGCCGACGCCGTTCTGCCGCGCGTTGGCGCGCGCATTCACAACGGCGCGCGGATCGATGTCGGTCGCCAGCACCGGCACGCGGAACAGCTTCGCCGCGGCGATCGCCAGCACGCCTGAACCGGTGCCGAGATCGAGAATGTGACGCGGCCGCCGGCTGCGGCGCGCCAGCATATCCAGCGCCAGCAGGCAGCCGCGGGTGGTGCCGTGGTGGCCGGTGCCGAAGGCGGTCGCGGCCTCGATCTCGATGCCGATGCAATGGCCGGGCACGCGGGCGCGGTCGTGCGCGCCATGCACGATGAAGCGGCCGGCGGTGACCGGCTGCAGTCCCGCCAGGCTTTCCTTGACCCAGTCGCGCGGCTTGACGCGCTCGACGACCACGGTGCTCGCCGATTTCTCGCCGCCGGCCAGCGCGATCATCTCGCGCAGTTCGGCCTTCACCGGCTGTTTGCGGAAATGAATGTCGACCTGCCAGCTCTTGTCCGGCCGCTCGAAGGCCGCGCACACGACCTCGGCCGGGTCGAGGCTCTCGGCCAGGAAATTGGCGATGCGGCGCGCCGGCGCCTCGTCGGCGGTCAGGCGCGCGATAAAGCTCGCGCCGCTTGTGCTGGATTTGTTTCGGGCGTTGGTCACAGCGGTTTATGCACGCGGCGGGAGGCAACTTCCACAGGAATTATCAACCGGATATAGACAGGCTTATCGACCGGTTGGCCCGGCCACAATCGCGACTTTTCCCCGAACGATCCACAGGAGCCGCATGGAGTACCGACGGCAAGATCGCCTGCGCTGAACTGATCCAGAACTGGGGCTTCGCGCGCGACCAGGGGCACTGGGACGATCTCGCCGCGATCTTCCATCCCGGCGGCGAGATCGCGGTGTCGTGGTTTCGCGGGCCCTATGTGGAGTTCGTCGCCCATTGCCGGAACAACTTCGGCCGCGGCAGCGTCGCCAAGCACCAGCTCTGGCCGGCGCGCGTCGCGGTGAACGGTTCGCGCGCCACCGCCGAAACCAATGTGGCCATTCTGGTGCGCCAGACCATCGAGGGCGTCGAGGTCGATCTCACCTCCAACGGCCGCTTCCTCGACCGCATCGAGAAGCGCGACGGCGCCTGGCGCATGGTCGAGCGCGCCGCGCTGTACGAGAAGGATCGGCTCGATCCGGTCGAGCCGTCGGCAAAATTCGATGCGATGATGGCGAAGTCGGATGCCGCGAAATATCCCGCGCAGTACCGCTACATGGCCTATCGCGTGCATGCCGCCGGCCGTTCGCTGGCCGAGCCGGTGCACTATGACGGGCGCGCCGAAACCGAGGCGCTCAAGGCGCGCTACGCGGCGTGGCTCGCGGGAAAGTAGGTCGCGGCGGGTCGATTGTTTGTAGCCTCTCCCCGCGCACCCTTCCCCTCTCCCACAAGGTTCTCGGAGTTGGTGTGTCCCGAGATGGAAGTTGATTGCTGGCGGTTCATAACACATTGATTTCTCTTGCGCGAATGCGGACGTCGGATCACGCTCGATCCTGTCATTTCATTTTCCGTGCTACCTATATGCCGTCAAGGTAGCACCGCCCGACAGGTACCTTGTCATGCCCCGCGTCAGATTAACCAAGAGCGCTATCGACGCGCTGCGGACATCTCAAACAGACACCGTTTACTGGGACGCTAGTTTTCCGGGCTTTGGCGTTAAAGTTACGCCGAAGGGCCGCAAGGTATTCGTCGTGCTCTACCGCACCGGCGGCGCAGGATCGAAGCTGCGCAAATACACCATCGGGCCTTACGGACGCGTGACTCTTCATCAGGCACGCATTGCAGCAGAGAAGGTATTTGCAGCGAAGCTGGAAGGTCGGGACCTGGCGGCCGAGAAGCGGGAGGCGAAGCGACGAGTGGTGGCAGATCGGGTCGAGGATCTGCTGGAAAGCTTCATCGCGCAACGTCTGTCCCAGAACCGCTCCGGCGGCGAGATCGCTAGGCTGCTTCGCCGTGAAGTCGGAAAGACTTGGATCGGCAGGAGCATTCACGAGATCAGCAAACGAGATGTGGTTGAAGTCATCTCGGCGATCGAACAGCGCGGGGCTCCCGTCGCCGCCAACAAGACCTTGAAGTCGATCAAGACGTTCCTCCGTTGGTGCGTCGGACGAGCCGTGCTTGACCAGTCCCCCGCTGAAGGCGTCCCGTTGCCGGCCAAGGAAGTCACCAGAGAAAGAGTTCTGAACGACCAGGAACTCGCGCAAGTCATCCTTGCGGCTAGGGTGATGGACGGTCCTTATGGTGGCATCGTGGAATTGTTGGCGCTTACCGGGCAGCGCCGCGAAGAGGTCGCACGGATGACCTGGAACGAGCTGGACCTCGCGCAACGAGCCTGGACACTCCCCAAATCACGGACAAAGAATGCCAAGGAACATGTCGTCCACCTATCTGAACAATCAATGGCTGTGCTCAAGCGGGCAGACAAGAAGGAGCCATTCGTTTTCTCAACGCTTGGAACCAAATCCTTTCAAGAGTTCAGCAAGTGCAAACGGAGGTTGGATCAGCTCTCGGGTGTGACCGAATGGCGCCTTCATGATTTGCGCCGAACGTGTGTGTCGGGGATGGCCCGGTTAGGCGTTGCGCCACATGTGGCTGACAAGAATTCTCAACCACCAGGCCGGGACAATCTCGGGGGTAGCGGCGGTATATCAGAGGCACGAGTTCCTCACGGAACGTGAAAAAGCGTTGGACATCTGGGGAGCGCACCTAGGCGAACTTCTCAAATACGCCAACGCCCGAACGGAACTGAGGGCCGCATGATCACTGGCGTAGCGGAGAGGATTTGCGGATGCATCCTTTCATTTGTGTTTCCGCTGTGCCGGTTTCGGAACAACAATACGAACCGGAGGCTCCTTTTCAAGCCAATCATCATAGGGATGTCGATGGCGCGCTAGGTCACCCAACTTGTCCTTGAGCATTGCCATAGCGTGCTGACGGGTCGACCTTTTTGTAATTGGGAGTGATGGGTCGGCAGAGCGGATTTCATTGATGATCTGTTCGGCGGTCGAATGTAGGAGATGAAATGCTCATCGCGGCCCCCATTGGGCTTAAACCAAATCAACGCGTGAACGACTGCCGTGAGTACCTGATCAAATAGCTTTGGGTCGCGAAGCCATTCCTCAGGATCCTTCTTAAGGTCGGGAACCCAGCCGTCGGCGGTCTTCACGAACCAACTCGTACAGGTCGACTGAATCACGGCACCAATCAGCTTCAGGATAGCAGCGTTCGACTGGCTACCGTAGAACTCGATTGCCTTATCGTCTTCGATGAAGGTCCGGCGAATTCGGTGTTCCAATTCCTGGCTCAGGCTCCGTCCACTGGTTCCCGCCGCCGCTACAAGCCGCTTCCGGGTATCTGGCTGAAGCCTAGTAGAGAGCACAGCCGTTCGACCGATCTTGCCGCCGTATTCCCCCTTTGGTTGCGGGCCTCGCCTTCCCATCCGAGTTCTCCAGCGAAACGTACTTACAATTTATCACCGAGTGACGCATCCCGTCTGGCACAATCAATGCCCCCAGCTTAAATTACGCAACTACGATGCGCCAGCACGTTATTTTTACAAGGCGGCAATGGCGGATACCAGACCCGAGAGAACCAGCCGCAAGCCGCGCGATGGCGCGGTTCTCAAAGCGGCTCCGGAGCCAAACGGCGCCAAGCGTTTGCTCACCCCAAACGACGCGGCCGATTTCCTGCGCCTGAGTTTGTCTTGGCTCGCCAAGGCCCGGATGCGCGGCGATGGACCGGCGTTTCTCAGACTCTGGACGTTGCATCCGCTATGGAGAGGACGCCCTGCGCGAGTGGTTGCAAGGCCAAACACGCCAATCGACCAGCGAGTAATGATCATGAAGAGTGCCGCCTCCCGACATCATTATCACTGAGCCACATGAATAAACGTCAACATAGATATGCACCAAGCACGGCCTTCAAGAAGGGCCTGAAGGAGTGACGCCGATGGCGCAGGATAATAGCGCAACCCGTTTCAAGAAGGGCAACAAGCAGGGTAAGGGTCGTCCGCATGGCAGCAAGAACAAGCTCAGCCGCGACCTGAAGGAAGCTATCATCGCTGCCGCGAACAACCTCGGCATGAACAACCTCGGCTATGGTGGCGTCACGGGTTTCGTCATGCGCGTCGGCATCAAGCATCCGACATCATTGCTGGCAGCTCTCGCCAAAATTTCTGATGCTGATCTGCCGGCAGAGGCACCAGAGTTTTCCATCGATCTGGATAAGCTGAACCAAGAGGAATTGCTGAGCCTCGAACGTATCGCCGCCAAGGCAGGCAGGCACTCGCTACCGCCGCCGCAGAACGAGACGGACGACATCGACGCGCTGCTCACGCCGAGCATCACCGAAGACGTCAACTATGAAAAAGTCCTCGCGGAAGTTATTGGCTCTGATAAGGACAAAGACAAAGAGAAGGCAAGCTGACGATGCTCAGCATGGATCAGATCGTGTCTCCGAGCGCCGCCGTCGCCCAGCGCGATCCGCCAGCGGATCCAGGCGGCAGCTCTAAACGAGACGCGAGAAGTAATCGCTAAAGTGGGCCAGCTCTCGCTCAAGTCGTTCATCAAGATGGCTTGGCACGTGGTCGAGCCTGCGCGCAAGTTACATGCACGGCTGGCACATCGATGCCATTGCTGAGCACCTGACCGCTATCAGTGACGGCCAACTGACCGGCTGCTGATCAAATGTCCCGCCGGGAATGATGAAGAGCCTGATGTCTTCGGTTTTCTATCCGGCGTGGGAGTGGGGTCCACGCGGGATGCCGTCGATGCGCTTCATCGGTCTCTTACGACCACCCAGCTGTCGACCTCGTGACGCGCTGCGTTGTCGGCGCTTGATGCAGTCCGACTGGTACCGGAATTTGTGGGGCGAGCTGGGTTCAACTTGGTCGACGACCAGAATCAAAAAAGACGAGATACGAAAACGACAAGACCGTAAGTGTCCCGTGATGAAGGATGGGTAGATATCGGATAACCGCCCGCGCCTCTAGCGACTCCCC
>CAWKOD010000058.1:0-65451 GCA_963850885.1 uncultured Alphaproteobacteria bacterium
CCTGGCGTTGGCGTGCGACGACCGCACCACGCGCATGTGCAACTGGTCGGGAAAATTCACATCGGCGGCAAAGCGGCCCTGGCCCAGCAGCAGCGGCCGGTCTTCCAGGCGGGTGACCGACCGGCCGACGAATTTGTCGTTATCGTCAGGCACGGATCGAGACTCCCATTCAGGTGGCGCGCATCTCGGCCGCGGCGGCACGGACCGCCTTGACGATGTTCTGATAGCCGGTGCAGCGGCAGAGGTTGGACGCCAGCACATCGAGAATGTCGTCGTCGCTGATGTCCGGCTCGCGTTCCAGCACCGTGTCATCAGCATCAGGAATCCCGGCGTGCAGAAACCGCATTGCAGGCCGTGGTGCGTCCATGAAGGCGCGCTGCAACGGATGCAGCGTGTCGCCGTTGGCGAGGCTCTCGACGGTGCGGATCGCCACGCCTTCGGCCTGCGCCGCGAACATCAGGCAGGAGCGCACCGGATCGCCGCCGACGATGACCGTACAGGCGCCGCAGACGCCGTGCTCGCAGCCGATATGGGTTCCGGTCTGGCCGCAGTCCTCGCGGATGGCGTCGGCCAGCGTGCGGCGCGGTTCGACGCGGATGGCATGATCGCGCCCGTTGATGTTGAGGGTGATATCGACCTTGCCGGTCATGCGCGCTTCTCCGTCGCTCCGCGCAACGCCGCCCGGATTTTCTGCGGTGTCGCCGGAATTTCGTCGATCTCGACGCCGAACGGCGTCAGCGCGTCGTTGATGGCGTTGAGCACCGCGGCGGGCGCGCCGATCGCGCCGCCCTCGCCGACGCCCTTCGCCTTGGTGATCGAGGCGTCGCTGCAGGTTTCCATGTGATGCAGCTCGATCGTCGGGATTTCGCGCGCGGTCGGCGGCAGATAATCGGCCAGCGTCGTGGTGAGGATGTCGCCGCTCTCGTCATAGATAATCTCTTCGAGCAGCGCGTTGCCGATGCCCTGGGCGATGCCGCCATGGACCTGACCGTCCGCGATCATCGGGTTGATGATGCGGCCGGCGTCTTCGGCCACCAGGAATTTTTCGATCGTCACGCGCCCGGTTTCGACGTCGACCTCGACCATCGCCACATGGCAGGCGTTGGAAAACGTGCCAGCCGGATCGTAGCTTCCGGTCTCCGTCATGCCGGGTTCGATCTCGCCCTTGAAACGATGGGTCTGATGATAGGCGGCGCGCGACATCGACGCGATCGAAACCGAGCGATCGGTGCCGCTGACCTTGGCCATGCCGTCTTCGAGCACGATGTCGGCGGCGGACGCCTCCAGCAGATGGCTCGCGAGCGTGAGCAGCTTCGCTCGCATTTTCCGCGCCGCGATCAGGCTGGCGCCGCCGGAGATCACCAGCGAGCGGCTGGCGAAGGTGCCCCAGCCATAGGGTGAGCGGTCGGTGTCGCCATGCACGACCCTGATCTGCTGCGGCTCCAGGCCGATTTCGTCGGCAATGATCTGAGCCAGCGTCGTCCGCAGCCCCTGGCCGTGCGGCGACGATCCGATCCGCACCTCGACCAGGCCGGAGGGGTCCATGGTCAGTTCGACGGTTTCCCAGCCCGGCGTGATCTCCATGCCGCGCGCGGCAAAAGCCGGGCTGCCGTAGCCGGTCCGCTCGGAGAAGGTCGCAAAGCCGATGCCGAGAAAGCGGCCGTCGGCGCGCGCCTTCGTCTGCCGGGCGCGAAACGCCGGCAGATCGACCGCGCGGACCGCCATCTCCAAGGTCTCGCGGTAGCTCGCCTCGTCGAACACCAGCCCCATCGCCGAGGTGTAGGGAAAATGGTCGATCAGGTTGCGGCGGCGGATGTCGACTGGATCAATGCCGAACGCCGCGGCCGCCTTGTCCATCAGCCGCTCGAGCGCGAAGGTGATCACCGGGCGCGACACACCGCGGTACGGCGCCATCGGGCAGGTGTTGGTGACGACGCCGCGCGAAACACAAGCATAGGCCTGGACGTCATAAGGTCCCGGCAACTCCGCCATCGCCATCAGCGGCTCGACCCCGCAGGTGGTCGGAAAGCAGGAATAGGCGCCGACATTGGCGACGATATCCGCCGACAGCGCGAGAGCCTGGCGTCCTGGTCGAAGGCGCCTTCGAGCGCGATGACCTGATCGCGGCTGTGAAAGCCGGCCATCAGGTTTTCCCGCCGGTCCTCGGTCCAGGCCACCGAACTTCGCAGATGCCGCGCCAGCCAGACCAGCACGACATATTCCGGCGTCAGCGACATCTTCTGGCCGAAGCCGCCGCCGACATCGGGCGCAATCACGCGCAGGTCGAATTCCGGCATGCCCAGCACGTCGGCGATCGCGGTCCGCATCAGGTGCGGCATCTGCGTGGTGCAGGTCAGCGTGACGCGGCCCGATCGCCGCGTCGTAGACGGCATGTCCGGCGCGCGCCTCGAGCGGCGTCGCATTCTGCCGGCGCGACAGCGCTTCGAATTTGATCCGCCGGTGCGCCGCGGCCCACGTCGCATCGAAATTCGGCGTCTTGACCCGGCCTTCGACGATGACGTTGGCCGGCGCCTCGGCATGAACAATCGGCGCGCCGGCCGCGAGCGCCAGCCGCGCATCGGTCACGGGCGTCAGCGACGCGAGCTCGATCTCGACCAGATCGGCGATGTCCTCGGCCTCCTCCTTGCTGGCGGCCCACGGCCCGGCGATCGGCTCGCCGACGAACCGCACGACGTCCGCGGCAGGATCGGCTGCGCGACCGGCATGTAATTGAACTTGTGCAGCATCGGCTTGATCGGCTTCACGCCCTGAAGATCGACGCCGGTGAACACGCTGGCGCCTTCGGGCGGCGATTTGATGCGCGTGATGCGGCCGGAGGCGATCGGGCTGCTGACGAAACGTAGCCAATGCACCGCCGGCAGATCGGCGGTGAAATGTCCCTGCCCGCGCACCAGCGCCGGATCTTCGAGCCGGCGGATCGACCGGCCGACCCATGTCGTACCCGATCCTTTGGTGGGCGCGCTCATTCGACGGCGCGCTCCAGCGCCCGGCGCGTGATGGTGCGAACCAGATCGCGGCGGTAGTCCGCATCCGACTGGATGTCTTCGATCGGATCGACGGCGTCGGCCGCTGCCTCTGCCGCCGCGCGGAACGTCGCGATCGTCGGCGGGCGGCCGTGCAGCGCGGCCTCGGCTTCGGCGATCCGCCGCGGGCGCGCCTCGGCGCCGCCGATCCCGACCCGCGCCTCGGCGATCACGCCGTCGGCGATCCGATAGGTCACCAACGCCGCCACGATGGCAAAATCGCCGGCGCGGCGGTTGAACTCGACGAAGCCGAAGCGGGTCTGATCGGCGATGATCGGCAGGCGCACCTCGGCGAGGATTTCATCGTCCGCGAGCGCGGTCGTCATGATGCCTTGGAAGAAATCTTCCGCGGCGATGATCCGCTGTCCGCGCTTGCTCCGAGCGACCATCCCGGCGTCGAGCGTCGCCGCGACCAGACACCACTCCGACGCCGGATCGGCGTGCGCGATGCTGCCGCAGAACGTGCCGCGGATCCGGATCGGATAGTGCGCGATGTGACGCACGACGGTCGCGAGCAGACGGCCCAGCGCCCGCATCGACGATCGGGCGGTGAAAGGCCGCGTGGCGGACGCCGGCGCCGATCGACAGCGTATTGCCGTCGCGCGAATGCCGGTCCAACTCGGCGACGCCGTTGATGTCGATCAGGTGGGCGGGGCGCGCCATCCGGAACGCCATGATCGGAACGAGGCTCTGACCGCCGGCCAGAACGCGGCCGTCCTGTGGGCCGAACTCGGCCAGCATCCCGATCGCCTCATCGACCGTTCTCGGGACGTGACGAACGAACGGCGCGGGCTTCATGAACCGCAGTCCTGCGCAACGGCGATGAATTTCTTATATGCTCGGCAGCCGTTTACAGGCTAGCAAGTTTCCGAAATGCTTGGAAGGCTCGCACCGGCAGGGGCTAGACCGGACACTATTGCGGCGTCAGTCCGGCGGCCTTCACCACTTGCTCCGCCTCGGCCCGATCTCGCTTGAGCTCATCGGCAAATTTCTCCGTGACGCTGCCCGCGGGCACGAGGCTGCGCGCCGTAAGCTGTTTCTCCCTGAACGCCGGTTCGGCGAGAACGCTGGAAACCTCCTTCACGATCTTGTCGACCATGGGACGCGGCGTGCCGGTGGGCACGAACAGCCCAAACCAGGCACGCGACGCCGCGCCGCGATAGCCGACGTCCTCAAGCGTCGGCACGTTCGGGAAGTTGGGCGAGCGGAGGTTGTTCAGCATGACGAGCGGCGTGACCGTGCCTGCCTGGATGTGGCCAATGATGTTGCCCTCGCCGAGCAGCGAGACCGGCGTCGCCCCGCTGAGCATGGCGTTGACGGAATCCGCGCCGCCCTTGAACGGCACGCGCACCCAATCGGCGCCCTTCTGCTCTCTCAGTTGCTCCATGTAGAGCGCCGGCGCCGGCGAGGCGCTCTGGTAGCTCAGCGTTTTCGGCTTGGCTTTGGAGTATGCGACCAGCTCGTCGATGGTCTTGACCCCCAGCGCCGAATTCACCGCCAGCGTCTGGATCAGATAGAACAGGTTCATCACCGGCTGGATGCCCCGCTCGTCGAACGGCAGACTCTTGTACAGGTGCGGATTGTAGACCACCGCATCCGACAACAGGATGCAGATGGTGTAACCGTCGGGGGCCGCGTCCTGGCACGCGCGCGCGCCGATGTTGTAAGCCCCGCCGGGACGGTTCTCGACGATGATGGGCTGACCCCAGCGCCTGTGCAGTTCCTCGCCCAGCGCACGCATGAAGATGTCGCTCAAGCCGCCGGCGCTCAGATTGGTGATCGCCCGGATGGTCCGCACCGGATAGTCCTGTGCCTGAGCGGACACAGGCAAGCTCGACAGCAGCGCGGCAAACGCGATGACGATCCAACGATGCATCTTGTCCCCCAGGCGCTCACTCCGGCGCCGCTCCACCTTACCAGCTTGCCTCGCATCATTCCGGCTTAAGGTTGGCGGCCCGGATGACCTTCGCCCACTTGTCCTGCTCTTCAGCGAGAAACGTTCCGAACTCGGCGGGCGTTCCCACCATCGGCATGGCGCCGAGGCGATCGAGGCTCGCCAGAATCTTTGGATCGGCGAGAGCTCTGTTGATTTCCGCATTGAGCTTGTCGATGATTTCCGCGGGCGTATTGGCGGGAGCACCAATGCCGAACCATGCGCTCGCCTCATAACCGGGAAGAAATTCAGCGAGAGCCGGCACCCCGGGCACAAGGTCCGTCCGGGTTGCGGCCGTGATGGCGAGCGCCCGCAATTGACCGTTCTTGATGTATTCCTTCGAGGACAAGGAGCTGGCGAAGTAGACCTGCACTTGCCCGGCCATCAGATCGGTCAGGACCGCGGCGGCGCTGCGATACGGCACGTGCACCATGTCGATGCCGCTCATGATCTTGAACAGTTCGCCGGCGACATGAGGATTGCCGCCGATACCGACCGAACCCATGTTGAGTTTGCCGGGGTTGGCCTTGGCATAAGCAATCAGCTCCGGAACGCTGTTGACCGGAAGCGAAGGATTTACCACCAGCACATTCGGGGAACTGATCATGGACGCGACCGGCGCGATGTCGCGGAGAAAATTGTAGCTGAGCTTGTCGTAGAGCGTCGCGTTGATGACGTGCGAGGGCGCGAGCACCAACAGCGTATAACCGTCGGGCGCCGCCCTCACGACGGCCTCGGTGCCGATTTGTCCGGCCCCGCCGGCCCTGATCTCGACGACAAACGATTGCCCGAGCCGCTCCGTCAGCCATTGCGCGAGCATGCGCGTGATGATGTCCGGCGCGCCAGCCGAACCGAACGGGGTGATGATGCGCACCGGGCGCGAGGGATAGACCTCCGCGCTTGCGGCGCGCGGCAAAGCCGCCACCGCGGCCGCGCTCATGGCGCAGTTTCAAAAATCCACGGCGCGGAAATATCACGGCGCTTTTCCTATTCCACATGCCGGTTCTGCCACGTCCATCTTACTGCACAGAGCATCAAGCGATCCGCGCCGTTGCCGTCTTTGGTTTGGCGACAGAGAAACGTGCATCGGCCGCGGCCTTCGGCGTGATGCCGCAGCCAATGGCGTCCGACAGATGGAGAACGCCGTCGACCAGGTTCAGGCCCTCCCAGGGATCCTCCGTCAGAGCATCGAACTCGCTCAGCTCGGACGCGTACCAGATGCCAGGCAAAGCGGCCGCAAGCTGCATGGCGTGAGCCGCCAGCAGCATCGGGCCGACATGCGCGCCCATGCGATATTTCACGCCACCGGCATCGCAGATTTGCGCAGCGGCATAAGTCCTCCTTAAGCCGCCGAGTTTGGTGATCTTCAAGCTGATCGCGTCGACGATGCGTTCCCGCACCAGGATCATGACCTGATCGAGCGAGTAAGCAGCTTCGTCAGCTTCGATGGTGATTGGAACGGCTTGCGTGACAGCCTTCAGTCCCACGAGATCGGCAACCTTGACCGGTTGCTCCGCCAGATCGATGCCATACGGCGCCATCAAGTTAAGAGCGCGGATCGCATCCTTGGCCGAGTAAGACTGGTTGGCGTCGATGGTCAGGTGGGCTTTCGGCCCGAGCTCGGCTCGAATGGCTGCAACTCGCTCTACGTCCTCGTTGACCTCGCCGTGGACCTTGATCTTGAAATATTGGACACCTCGATCCGCCAAGGCCCGTGCATTCTTGGCCATGTCGGCGGGCGATTTGATCGGCAAAATCCGCAAGGCTCGGGAATTCCCGGACGGCCGGGCCGCCGAACAGATCGCAGACCGGGACGCCAAGCCGGCGTGCCATGAGATCGTGCAACGCGCAATCGATGCCGCATTTTGCCAGATTGTTGCCCAGCATGACGCGGTCGAGATCATCCAATATGCCGGCGATCTCACGCGAATCGCGTCCGATGAGGGGTTTGCACAGGCCATCGAGCGCGCCTTTTACGGCCGCATGCGGCGCGCCGTAGTGATTCATCGTGGCGGCGTACCCGTAGCCGACCGTGCCGTCTTCCGCCCGAATGCTGACGGTCCAACCCTGCGTCGCCGGACTCGCCGCGAGGGCGAATTTCCAGTCTTTGTCTTTTCTCGGAAAAATCGTTTCCTCGATGAGCGTCTCGACGATCTTCATCCAGGTCCCTCTCCTATTTGTTCTCTGGACACAGAGCTAATGGACCAGGTCGTCCAGGCGCTGGGCCGCGGCGTGGTGCTGTGGCTCGCGCAGCCCGACCCGCTCCATCCGGGGCAGCAACTCGTCTCTGATCGCCGGAAAGTCATTGACGTAGTTAATCATCCCCAACGCCAATCCATCGAGACCTGCGCCGTGCAGGCGCTGCATCGTTTCCACCGCGTCATCATAGCTGCCGACCAACGGAAAACCCGCACCACTGATGAGCCGGGCCTTCAGCTTTTTCTCGTCGTCGGTCGCGATCCAGGCGTTGATCCGCTGACCGCGGAGATTGAGTGCGTAGTCGGCCGCCTCCCAGTCGCCCTTCTCGTAGACGATGTAGTGGTGGTAATCCTCCGCCTCTTTGCGGGTGCGCCGGACCATCAGGTGACAGCTTGCGAAGATGTTGCGCAACTGTCCCGGCGGCGCCGCGTCGCGAAAGGCCCTGAGCTTCGACTGCAGATCTTCATGCTTGGGAGGCACCGTCGTGAACAAACAATCCGCGTTGCGCGCGGCGAAATCGCTGCCGGTCTTCGAATTCCCCGCACTGACGAGAATTGGCCGGCTGCCCCACCATGGCTTCGGCTTCGCCATCACCGCCTTCAATTTGTAGTGGTGACCATCGAAGTCGAAAGGCTTATCTTCGGACCAGATGCGTTTAACGATGGTCAGCCACTCCTCGCTGTAGTCATAGCGTCCGTCATGGTCGCCCAGCGCGACGCCCATCATACCGAATTCGACCGGATTCCAGCCGGAGACGACGTTGAGCCCGAACCGCCCGTGGCCGATGTGATCCGCCGTGACCATCTGCTTGGCGGCAAAAACAGGATTGACGAACGCGACGTGGAGCGTCCCAAAAGTCGTAATGTCTTTCGTCGAAGCCAATAGCCCACATGCCCAGGCCAGCGTCTCAAAGGTCGTGCCCTGCGTATCGCTTTCGCCCTGGTATCCGTGCCAACGGCCGATCGGCAGCAGAAACTCCAGGCCGGCTTCATCGGCGAGTCGCGCCGCTTTGACATTGTTGTCCCACGACGCATCCCACCTCTCGGGAGCTTTGGTCAGACTGAGCCCGCCCAGGCAATTCATTCCGAAAAGACCGAGCTTGAACTTGTTCCTGTTGTAAATCCGGGTCTCGTCCCGGTGGCTTGCCATAGCGACTCCCTTCAGAGAGAAAGAGACTGGTGGAGCGAACAGAATTGCAGCGCGAGTGTGGTCTGTATCCGCTCAGTCTATGAACGAGCGGCAAGGGAGTATCGGGCGAAGCATGGGGTGAAGGCTACGAAATAAGATAGCGGCGCAGCGCTTGGTAGCCGACGGCCCGCACAAACACCCCGATCAGCGGCCCCGGCGCAAAGCCGTCCCTCACCGCACCTTGAACACCAGCTTGCCTCTGAAGTGCCGCGCCTCGCTCACCCGCAGGGCTTCGACGGCTTCGGACAATTTATAGAGCTTGACCTCGGGCGAACGGATGACGCCGGCCTGATAGAGCGCGGCAACGCGATCGAGATGCGGCCGGTCGCGGCCGACGGCCGGCCGCAAGGCCGTCACGTCGCTGCGCTCGGGCGTCGGCGCCTTCGCGCCGGACGCAATGAAGGCGGCGCGGCCGCCCGGCTTGAGAACCGCGAAGGACCGCGTCGCCACGTCGCCGCCCACGGTGTCGAACACCGCATCGCAGTTGCTCACGACCTTGGTGAAGTCGGTGGCGTTGTAATCGATGACCTGATCGGCGCCGAGGTCGCGCAGATAGGACAGGTTGGCCGCGCTCGCGGTGGTGATGACGCGGGCGCCGAGATGCTTGGCCAGCTGGATGGCGAAGCTCGCCACCCCGCCGGCGCCGCCCTGGATCAGGATCGTCTCGCCGGACTTCAGCTTCAGCGAGTCCTCGACCGAACAAGCGCGGTGAGACCGGTGAGCGCCAGAGCCGCGGCGTCGACATGCGACAGGCCGCCTGGCTTCTTCGCGACGATGGCGGCGCCGATGGCGATCTTTTCGGCATAGGCCCCTTCCCGGCCCGCCTCCAGAACACCGAACACTTCATCGCCGATGCGCAGATCCGCGACGCCTTCGCCCACCGCGCTGACCACGCCGGAGAAATCGCGGCCCAGACCAGGGGAAACGTCGCCTTGCCGTAGTGGCCGGCGCGCACCTTCCAGTCGGCGCCGTTGACGCTTGCGGCAAACGCATCGACGACAATTTGGCCTGCTGCGGCGGTCGGATCGGGAAGGTCGCCGTATTTCACGACCTCAGGTCCGCCGAATTGTTCGATGTAAACAGCCTTCATGGCGTGCTGGGTCCTTTGCAAGGCGATGGGTTGATGTGAGGATAGCTGGATGTTACCCGACATTTCGAGATTACCAGGGATGAGCGTGAACGGCCTTTGATCGAAATATCGTATCCATCGCGGTCTGAATGAGCCGAGCGACATGTACAAGCTGATTGCCATTCTCGTCGCTGCGATGCCGGTCATTCTGTTTTTGCGAACGGTATTCTTCAAACAATCGAAGGTGATGAAGGAAGCTTCTTCGCTTTAGGAAGCAGGTCGATTTCTGGTGTGGGATCCTGTTCCTGGTCCCTGCGCTCCTCTATTCGATCGGAACGCTCATCCATTCCTTTGGACGTGTCAATCTGCACCTTCCAAGTTCCTTTCTCACGATGGCCGCGCCTTCGCTCAGCGCCATCAATTTGCCGAACGCCGACGCGCGCGAAAGATATTTCATCCCGCAGTCCGGCGCCGGGATCAGCCGCTTCGCATCGATGAATTTCAGCGCCGCACGGATGCGGTCCGCGACCACCTGCGCGGTTTCGACCGTTTCGTCGGCCAGTTCGATCACGCCCAGCACGATGGTCTTGTCCGAGAAGTCCTTGAGGATGCCGAGGTCGAGCTTGGGCTGCGCCGCCTCGATGGAGATCTGATCGACCGTGCTGCCGGCCAATTGCGGCAGGAACGAATAGCCGACCGGCTTTTCCTTCGGCACCACCGCGCCGTAGCCGAAGCACAGATGCACCACGGTCGGCACCTTCAGCCCCGCGAGCGCGCGGTCGAGCGCGCGCACCGCGATGCGCTTGGCGGCATCGGGATCGTTGCGGAGCCACGGATCGTCGATCTGGATCACGTCGGCGCCGGCGGCCTGCAGACGCGTGCGCCTCTTCGTTCACCGCGGCGGCGAAGTCCATCACCATCTCGTCGGCGTCCTTGTAGAAGTCGTTCTTGGCCTGCTGCGCCATGGTGAAGGGGCCGGGCAGGGTGATCTTGGCCTTGCGGGTGGTGTTGCGGCGGAGGAATTCCATGTCGCCGACCTCGACCGGGCCCTTGCGCCGCACCTTGCCGACCACGCGCGGCACGTTGAGCGAGCGGCCGGCCCGGTTGGTGATGGTCGCGGGATTGTCGTTGTCGATGCCGTCGAGCGCGGTGGCGAAGCGGTTGGAATAGCTTTCGCGGCGCATCTCGCCGTCGGTGATGATGTCGATGTCGGCGCGCTCCATGTCGCGGATCGCGAGCAGCGTGGCGTCGTCCTGCGCCTGCGCCAGATAGGGCTCCTGGCACCCGCCACAGCTCGCGGACGCGGACGCGCGGCACCATGGTGCCGCAGCAGCGCGCGATCCACCAGCCAGTCCGGTTGTGGGTAGCTGCCCACCACGGTGGTCGGCAACAGACGCTCGGTCATGTCATTCACTCCCGGCTTGCGCGGCATTGGGGCTTGAACCCGCCGGCGCACATCAAGCATGCTTATCCCAAAGAGAAAAGCACGCTTCAGGGAGGACTTCGATGACGACGCGGCGGAATTTTGTCGCTCTCGCGGGGGCGGCCGGACTTTCGGCGGGGCTCGGTCGACCGGCCCATTCTCAGAGCACCGTCGACGGCTGGCCGTCGCGGACGGTGCGGGTGATCTCGCCGACCGCGACCGGCGGACCGAGCCAGAATTTCCGGCTCTATGCCGACAATCTGAAGAACACGTTCGGCCAGAGCTTCGTGCTGGAAAACATGCCGGGCGGCTCCGGCTCGATCGGCTGCATGGCGGTGGCGCGCTCGGCCGCCGACGGCCACACCATCCTGCTCGCCTCCAACAGCTTCATCGTGCTGGCGCCGCTGGTGATCAGCGGCAACCCGGTGAACGTCAAGCGCGACTTCGATCCGATCGCGCTCATGTTCACCTTCCCGTTCCTCCTGGTGGTGAACCCGGACCTCGGCGTGAAAACGCTGAAGGAGTTCGTCGCCTACGCCAAGGCGCGGCCGGGGGTGCTCAACTGGGGCTCGCCCGGCATCGGCACCGGCGGACATCTGGTGACGGAGGTGCTGCTCAAGCAGACCGGCATCCAGGGCCAGCACGTGCCCTATGCCGGCACGACCCAGCAGCTGCTCGCCACCGCGGCCGGCACCCTGCAGTTCACCTTCGACACGCCGGGCAATTCCAAGGGCATCCGCGACGCCGGCAAGGTGATCGCGCTCGCCGTCACCGGCGACAAGCGCTCGAACACCGCCCCCGAGGTGCCGACCTTCAAGGAACTGGGCTACGACGGCTTCGACGATCTGCGCGTTTCCAACGGGCTGCTGGCGCCCAAGGGCACGTCGCAAAAATTGATCAAGGCGTTTGCCGCCGAGATCGTGAAGATGAACCGGAGCGGTCCGGTCCACGATACGCTGGTGACCGCGTCCTACGAGCCGGGCGTGATGTCGCCGGAGCAGTACGGCGAAATGATCGACCGCGAGCTTGGCCAATGGGGCGCGATCGTGCGCGAGACCGGCGTGCAGATAAAGACTTGAGATAATGTCAGACCCGAATATCCCGAAAACCAACTTCAATCCGCCGTTCAACATCACGCGCGCGAGCCATCTGGTGTTCACGGTGCGCGATCTCGCCAAGAGCCGCGAGTTCTACACCGAGGTGATGGGCCTGATCGTCAGCGACGAGGATGCCAATACGCTCTGGCTGCGCGGCGTCGAGGAGCGCGCGCACCATTCGCTGACCTTGAAGAAGACCACGGGCCAGCCGCAATGCGAGCGCGTCGGCTTCCGCGTGTTCATGGACGAGGACCTGGACAAGGCCAAGGCGCATTTCGACAAGACCGGCATCAAGGCCACGTTCGTCGAGGCGCCGCACCAGGACCGCACCCTGCACTTCAACGATCCCGCCGGCACGCCGGTCGAGCTCGTCGCCACCATGAAGACCGTGCCGCGCATGCACACCAAGATTCATTCGCACCGCGGCGCCGGCGCGCTGCGGATGGATCACTACCAGGTGCTGGTGCCGGACGTGCTCGCGACCGCGAAATTCTACATGGATCTGGGGTTTCGGATTTCCGACTACCTCTATGTCGAATCGGCGCAGCGCGTCGTCGGCACCTTCCTGCATCGCAAGGACAACCCCTGGGACATCGTGCTGCTGACGCGCTCGGGCCCGCGCTTCCACCACGGCGGCTATGTGGTCGAGGCGTTCGAGGACATCGTGCGGGCCTGCGACGTCGCCGGCAATCTCGGCTTCGCCGACCGTCTCGAGCACGGACCGGGCCGCCACGGCCACCAGCACTCCTATTATCTCTATGTGCGCGACCCGGACGGCCACCGCACCGAGTTGCTGCTGCCCGGCATCCAGATCATCGACATCGACGACGAGCCGATGATGTGTCCGGTGAAGCCGAACGCCAACTCGAACCTGTGGGGCCTGCCGGCGCCGAAGAGCTGGGTCGAGGAGGCGACGAATTTCGCCGGCGTGCAGGTGAAGCAGACGCCGGACGGCTCGCCGATGACGGCGGAGCGCTACCTGGCGGAGAAGAAGAAAGAGGCGGCGGGATAGGGCCAGGCCGTACAGCGGCTCGTTCACTGAGGCTTGGCGTGACAGTCGCGGCATGATTTCGCCGCCCGGCCGCGCGCTCTCTGTATGGAACACGTCCTTGCACGTTTTCCACTTAATGTCCCTTCAATCTCTGTCCCATATGACACCATCGATCCGACCTATAGAATGCCGACATGCACCACGTGTTGAAGACTCCATCCGGACTCCCGCTGCTTCGCAGCGGCGCGCGTCGAAGTGGCGGTTGCCCGGCCGCGCGCAGATCGTCTGGTGTTGTCCTATGTCGTGACCGGCACAGATCAGCGATGTCCGCCTGCCGCCTGTCGTGCCGTCCGCGCGCGCCGACGAGCTTTGGCGGCACACCTGCTTCGAGGCCTTTGTCCGCGCCGCGTCGGGCCCCTCGTATTACGAATTCAACTTTGCGCCTTCGACGGAATGGGCGGCCTATCGGTTCGACAGCTACCGCAGCGGCATGCGCGTGGCGGCCGAGATCGGCGCGCCTGCGATCGAAGTGCGATCGGGCCTCGACTCATACACATTGCAGGCCTCGCTGGAGCTGGATCGCCTGCCGGATTTGCCGCCCGAAGCCTCGTGGCGGCTCGGTCTGTCGGCGCTGATCGAGGACCAGAGCGGCGGCAAGTCCTATTGGGCCTTGGCGCATCCGCCCGGCAAGCCGGACTTCCATCACGCCGATAGTTTCGCGCTTGAATTTTCTCCGGCCGTGCCGTCATGAAGTTCGGCATCGATCGACTGATCGCCGAGCCCGCCTTGCGCGCGCCGCTCAAGGGCCGGCGCGTGGCGCTGCTCGCGCATCCGGCTTCCGTCACGGCCGATCTGACGCATTCGCTCGATGCGCTCGCCGCCTGCGGCGACATCAAGATCACCGCCGCCTTCGGTCCGCAGCATGGCCTGCGCGGCGACAAGCAGGACAACATGATCGAGTCGCCGGACTTCAACGATCCGGTGCATGGCATCCCGGTGTTCAGCCTCTATGGCGAGGTGCGGCAAGCCGACCGACGCGATGATGGATGCATTCGACGTGCTCCTCGTCGACCTGCAGGACCTGGGCTGTCGCATCTATACGTTCATCACGACGCTGCGTTACGTGCTCGAAGCGGCGGCGCGGCATCGCAAAGCGGTCTGGGTGCTGGACCGGCCCAATCCGGTCGGCCGGCCGGTCGAAGGTTCGACCTTGCGCGCCGGCTGGGAAAGCTTTGTCGGCGCCGGACCGCTGCCGATGCGTCATGGGCTCACGCTCGGCGAGCTCGGTCTGTGGTTCGTCAAAACGCTCAAGCTCGATGTCGATTATCGGGTCATCGAGATGCAGGATTGGCAGCCCGATGCCGCGCCGGGGTTCGGCTGGCCGCTCGGCGAGCGCGCGTGGATCAATCCCAGCCCCAACGCGCCGAACCTGTGGATGGCGCGCGCCTATGCGGGGACGGTGATGCTCGAGGGCACGACGCTCTCGGAAGGCCGCGGCACCACGCGGCCGCTCGAACTGTTCGGCGCGCCCGATATCGATGCGCGGGCGGTCATGACGGAGATGGAGCGGCTGGCGCCGCGCTGGCTCGCCGGCTGCCGCCTGCGCGAGTGCTGGTTCGAGCCGACGTTTCACAAGCATGCGGGCAAGCTTTGTCACGGCGTGCAGATCCACACCGAAGGTCCCGATTACGACCACCCGGCGTTCCGGCCGTGGCGCCTCCAGGCGCTCGCCTTCAAGGCGATCCGCCGGTTGTATCCGGACTACGTGCTGTGGCGCGATTTCGCCTACGAATACGAGCACGGCAAGCTCGCCATCGATGTCATCAACGGCGGACCGTTGTTGCGCGAATGGGTCGACGATGCGTCGGCGATGCCGCAGGACCTGGACGCACTGGCGCTCGCGGATGAGCGGGCGTGGTCGGGCGAGCGGCAAGAATATTTGCGCTACGGAAGCTAGATGCAGCGAGACCCCACTTCAAATCGATCGGTGCTGCCGTCGACCCAGGTGGCGACCACCGTCAGCTCCTGATCGAGAGCAACGAGATCGGCGCGCGCGCCCGGAATAAGCGACGCCGCGCTCGTGGTCGAGGCCGAGAAATCGCGCGGGGGTGAGCGAGGCGGCGCGCAGCGCGTCCTCGAGCGGGAGCTGGGCCAGCCGTGACCGCATTGCGCACCGCCGAGGCCATATCCAGGTGCGCGCCGGCGAGCGTGCCCTCCTGCCGAAGTCAGCCGTCCGTCGGCAAGCTTGATCGGTTCGGCCCATCAGCTCGAAACGGTCGAGCGATGTCCCGACCGTCGGCATCGCGTCGGTGACGAGCGCCATGCGGTCGGCGCCCTTGGCCGTGAACGCGGCGCGGACCGAAACCGGATCGACATGGATGCCGTCGACGATGAGACCGGCGGTCAGCCGGCGTTCCGCCAGCGCCGTGCCGACGATGCCCGGGTCACGCGCGCTCAACGGCGGCATGGCGTTGAACAGGTGGGTGACGCCGGTCGCGCCATCGGCGACGGCCTGCATGACAACGGCGGCGGACGCCTCGCTGTGCCCGATCGAAATCCGCACACCCGAGGAGGCCAACGTCCGGACAAAGCCCGCCGGAACACATTCGGGCGCCAGCGTCACCAATGACCGGCCGGCGCCGGCGAGTTCGCACAATTCCTCCAGGTCGCCCGCACCGGGTTGCGCGATCCGATCGGGCCGGTGGATGCCCGGACGCTTCGGACTGATGAACGGCCCTTCCAGGTGCAGGCCGAGAATGCCGTCCCGGCCGCCGACGGAGCGAGCCGAAGCGACGGCGGTCCGCATCTGCTCGCGCGTATCGGTGATCAGGGTCGGCAGGCACGCCGTCGTGCCAAAGCGGCGGTGCGCCCGGGCGATGGCGCGCATGCCGTCGGCCGTCGGTTGATCGTTGAGGAGAACGCCGCCGCCGCCATTGACCTGCAGATCGATGAAGCCCGGGGCCAGGACCGCGCCGGCCGGCAGGCGCGTCTGCGGCCAATCGGCCGGCACCTCGCCCCAGGCCCGATCCCCGACGATGCGGCCGTCCCGAATCAGCACCGCGGCTTCGGCATGCCAGCGGTGACCGTCAAAAACACGGTCCGCCAGGACGGCATGACGGTCCGGTATTGAAGGATTATTTCGACCCGGGCTCATCAATATCCATGGCGGGCTGGATTAGTGGCGCAACGAATCCAATCTAAGGTAAAGGACGTCGAATACCCAGGGCATCACCCGCTGGCGCAATACCGCCGGTGCCGCGTTTGCTGATCGCAGCCCAGGGCCGAGGGAGAAACAGCATGGACCGGTTGGTCATTCGCGGCGGCCGACGCATCGAAGGCTCGGTCCAGATCTGCGGCGCGAAGAACGCGGCGCTGCCGCAGATCGCCGCGGCGCTGCTCAGCGCCGAACCGCTGGAGCTGGGCAACATTCCCGAAGTGACGGACGTCACCACCATGCTCGCGCTGATGGGCGAGTTCGGCGTGACCGCCGACCGCCGTCCCGGCGGGATGCTGGTGCTGGACGCCGCCGGCGCCCGCAGCGCGCAGGCGCCCTACGACCTCGTCCGCCGCATGCGCGCCAGCATTCTGGTGCTGGCGCCGCTGCTGGCGCGGTTCGGTTCGGCGCGGGTGTCGCTGCCCGGCGGCTGCGCGATCGGCGCGCGGCCGATCGACCTGCATCTCAAGGCGCTGGAGGCGCTCGGCGCCGAAGTCAACGTCGAGGCCGGCTACATTCACGCGAAGACCCAAGACGGCGGGCTGCACGGCGGCCGCATCGTGCTGTCCTCGCCATCGGTCGGGGCGACCGAGACCGCCCTGATGGCGACGGTGCTGGCGCGCGGCGAAAGCGAGATCTTCAACGCGGCGCGCGATCCCGAAATCTCCGACCTCGCACTCTGCCTGGTCGCGATGGGCGCGCGCATTCAGGGTGTCGGCACGCATCGGATTCTGGTGCAGGGGGTGGATGCGCTGCACCGCGCCCGCCACGATCTGATCACCGACCGCATCGAGGCCGGCACCTACGCCATCGCCGCCGCGATCACCGGCGGTCATCTCGAGATTCTCGGCGCCCATCTCGAGCACCTGGGCTCGGTCGGCGCGGTGCTGGAAAGCGCCGGCGCTCAGATCTGGCCGACCGATCGCGGGCTGATGGTGGTGCGCTCCGGCCCGTTGCGGGCCGTCGACGTCTCGACCGAACCCTATCCGGGATTTCCCACCGACCTGCAGGCGCAGTTCATGGCCTTGATGACCATCGCGCCCGGCGCGTCGGTCATTCGCGAGACGGTGTTCGAGAGCCGCTTCATGCACGTGCCCGAGCTCGGGCGGCTCGGCGCCAACATCTCGCTGCAAGGCTCGACGGCGCTGGTGCGTGGCGTCGATCGGCTGCACGGCGCGGAGGTGATGGCGACCGACCTGCGCGCATCGGTGAGCCTGGTGCTCGCCGCCCTGGTCGCCGAAGGCGAAACCACCGTCAACCGCGTCTATCATCTCGATCGCGGCTATGAGGCGCTCGACCGCAAGCTGGTGCAATGCGGCGCCGATATCCGGCGGGTCGCAGAATGACGGCCGCTGCACAACCCGGTCCGCTGTTCGCCGGCGTCGATGGCGGCGGCACCGGATGCCGCGCGCGCATCCAGGACGCGGAAGGACGCCTGCTCGGCACCGGCATTGCCGGCCCGGCGGCGCTGCGCCTCGGCATCGACCGCTCGCTGGCCGAAGTGGTAAAGGCCTGCCGCGCCGCGCTCGACGAAGCCGGGCTTGGCGCCGACGCGCTCGGCTCGGTGCATGCCGCCGTCGGGCTTGCCGGCGTCGGCCGCAAAGGCGCGCTCGAAGAGCTGATGCAGCGGCCGCATCCGTTCCGCTCGGTCGCCTACGTTCATGACGCCACCATCGCCTGCATCGGCGCGCACGGCGCCCGCGATGGCGGCATCGTCATCGTCGGCACCGGCAGCGTCGGCTTTGCCGTGGTCGGCGGACGCGAGGTCCGGGTCGGCGGCTATGGCTTTCCGATCTCCGACGAGGGCAGCGGCGCCGATCGTCGGGCTGCACGCCATTCGCCTGGCGCTCCGCGCCTATGACGATCGCGCCGTCGACAGCAATCTCACGCGCGACGTGATGACGCGTTTCCACAACGATCCGTTCGAGGCCGTGGCCTGGATGGATCCGCGCGACGGCCACGGACTATGCGACCTTCGCGCCGCTGGTGATGCGGCATGCCGACGCCGGCGATCCGGTGGCGCGGCGGATCGTCCGCGACGCCGCCGAGCAGATCGACGAACTGGTGCGGCGGCTCGCCGAATGCGGCGCGTCCCGCATCGCGCTGCTCGGCGGGCTCGCCTCTTCGATGCAGCCGTGGCTCGCTCCGGACGTCCAGCGCCGGCTGGTTCCGGTCGAGGGCGATGCGGTGGACGGCGCCTTGCATCTCGCCCGGCGTGCCGTCATGAAGGGCTAAGCGAGACAGGTCATGCGCACCGAGCAAATCAATCCGCGCTACGTCGAACTCGATTCCTGGTCCGCAGCCGAGATGATCGCGGCGATGTTCGAGGAGCAGCTTGCGGCGGCGGCGGCGGTGCGCGGCGCGCTCGGCGCGATCGCCGCGGCCGTCGAGGACGCGGTGCCGGCGCTGCAGCGCGGCGGCCGGATCGTCTACGCCGGCGCCGGCACGTCGGGGCGGATCGGCGTGCAGGACGGCAGCGAGCTGCCGCCGACCTTCGACTGGCCCACCGATCGTGTGGTGTTTGCCATGGCGGGCGGACTTGACGCGCTGGTCCGCAGCGCCGAGGGCGCCGAAGACAACGAGGCCGCCGGCGCGCAAGCCATGGCGGACGCGAACATCGGCGCCAACGACGTCGTCATCGGCATCGCGGCGAGCGGCACGACGCCCTTTACGATCGGCGCTTTGCGGGCGTCGAGCGCCGCGGGCGCGGTGACGATCGCGGTCGCCAACAACCCGGACGCGCCGCTGTTTCAGGTCGCGCGCCATCGCATCCTGGCCGACACCGGCAGCGAAGTGATCGCCGGCTCGACCCGGATGAAGGCCGGCACCGCCCAGAAGATCGTGCTCAACCTGTTCTCGACCGCCGTGATGGTGAAGATGGGCCGCGTCTATCGCGGGCTGATGGTGGACATGCGGGCGCGGAACGCCAAGCTCCGCCGGCGCGCCGCAACCATCGTCAGCGAGATCGTCCGCTGTCCGGAAGAGGACGCTAGCGCGCCATCTCGAACAGGCCGACGGCGACGTGAAGACCGCCATCCTGATCGGCTTCGGATTGAGCCGCAGCGATGCCGCGCAGCTGCTGCAGCGCCACGGCGGCAATCTGCGCTCCGCCATCAACGAATCCAAAGGCCAAGGATGGCTGAACCGCAGACCGCAAGCGCGATGGCGCGCGAGACCGCCGAAATTCCGGCGGTGGCCGAGCGTCTTCTGGCGCGCACCGATCTGTTCGCCGCGATCGCCGAACGGATCGAGCAGGCCAAGCCGCGCATCGTCGTGTTCTGCGGGCGCGGCAGCTCGGGTCATGCCGGCGTTTATCTGCGCTACCTGTTCGAAGCGCGGCTCGGCCTGCTCGGATCGGCCGCCGCGCCTTCCGTCGTGACCGCCTACCAGCGGCCTCCGGACATGCGCGATGCCTTGTTCGTCGTGGTGTCGCAGTCCGGGCGCAGCCCCGACATCATCAAAGCCACCGAGGTGGCGCGCCAGTCCGGCGCGCTGACGCTGGCCATCGTCAATGACGAAAACTCTCCGGCCGCCGCCGCGTCCGAGCTGGTGCTGCCGATCGGCGCCGGAGCCGAACACTCCGTCGCGGCGACCAAGTCGGTGGTGCTGTCGATGATCGCCGGCGCCGCGGCTGGTGGCGGCGCTGGCGCGCGACGACGAACTGAACGACGGCCTCCAGCATCTGCCGGTCCGCCTGTCCGGCGCGCTCGCCTGCGACTGGTCGGCCTGGGCCGACAGTGCGGCCGGCGCCGCAGTGTCCTTTGTCGTCGGCCGGGGCTACGGCCTCGGTTGCGTCCGCGAGATCGCGCTCAAAGTGGCCGAAGTCCTGCGGGTCCCGGCGCTCGGTTACAGCGCGGCCGAGCTGCAGCACGGCCCCCGCGCCTCGATCACGCCGGCAACGCCCGTGCTGGTGCTGCGGCAGAACGATGAGGCCGCCACGGCGATCGACGACTTCGTCCGCGACCTGAGTGACGCTGGTGGCGACGGCGTTCACCGCCGGCGGCGCCGCCGGGACGCTGCCCTGGATCGGCGACGGTCACCCGGTTTGCGATCCGGTCCTGATGCTGATCCCGGCCTATCGCGCCATCGAGGCGGCGGCGCGCCGGCGCGGCTTCGATCCCGACAATCCGCCCCACCTCAGCAAAGTGACACGGACGTTGTGACGGCATTCCAAAGCGCGCTCGCTGCAACAGGCCGCAGCGTCAGCGTTTTTTGCGCAGGCGGCATGTTCATCTTGAGCAGGTGTTTGCTTGCATGGCCTCCGCAACCATCCGGCCTGTCCTGCGTTGGTCTGGATCCACGGCAGAACGATTCGAATGAACATCAAAGAACATATGGAAGTCATCGGCGCCGATGGCGTTCACGTCGGCACGGTCGAGCAAGGTCGAAGGCGGACGAATCAGAGCTCACCAAAAAAGACAGCGGTGAAGGCGCTCAGAGAGGGGCACCATCATTTCATCAAGCGGAGCCTGGTGGCCGAAGTCGAAGGCAATACCGTGCGCTTGTCTACAAATGGCAATGTCGCGGTGACGATGGAACAAGAAGATCCGCGAAGCCGGTCTGAACGAAGATTTATGGCCCGGCTTGGAACCGGACGGGCCGGCCGCACGGCTTGGCGTTCGCGCATGCCAGATCATCCGATACCGCAGTTCAGTGGTCCGATACCACAGTTCAGTGGAACGAAATGAGTGCCGCCTGAGTTTTTGTCAGGGGTACGAGCGAGACATGCAGCTCGCGACCCTCGAATAATCAACGCTGTACCGATAAGCCGCTGCACCCGAGACAGGCGCCCGCGCGTCATGCGCGTGAGTGCAATGATGGGACCGACAGGCTGTCGCGATGAGCAATCGCGTGCATGGGTCTAAAAGAAGCTCGCACAGCTTGCGCGAACGTGATGGCCGCGCATGCCAGCAGCCTTGTCCCCAAATTCGATGGTTCCGGCATTTGCATCACACGACCGGAGCCAAATTCTCGCTGTCCGCGTCCAGCATCGGCTTTTGATGTCGGCGGATGGTAGGCCCGTCAGCTTTGGCTCGGAGACGATGGCTCCGGTGCATTCATTATCGCGGACCAGCGGTGTCGGGCGTACGCACCGGACGACGTTCACTCGCCGTGACGAAGAACGCGCCTAGTGTCAGCCGGCGCGACGTTCCCCACGGAACCGAACGGAACCGGCGACTTGCTTTCGAAGTCGCCTCACGGATCGGGACACCGGTTCGCGCGTTCAATATGCGAATGCAAACAACTGAGGTCATAACCAACTGAGGTCATTATGAAAGCCGTCGCACTTGCCCTCGCCGTACTCGTGGTTCCCGTCGCGGCCGAGGCCGCTGCCAAGCATCACCGTCCCCACCACATGTCACAGGCCGCCCGCGGCAGCTACGCAGCGCAGCCGCAGATCGCCTGCACGCAAGTCGGCTGCCTGCCGGTACAGCGGGGTTGCTACCCGAGGGGCGGACACACTTTCTCCGGTGAGCCGAGCGGATTTGACGTCATGGTCTGCCCAGGCGGCACGATGTACGGCCATCTGTAATCAAAGCGCGCCTGCAAGAACTCGCGCCGTCAGCGGGCAGGGTTCGGCTGTTTCCTTGCCAGTTGTAGGTGGATTGTGCCCGAGCGGCCTCCTCCCGGACTCGTTTTCGGATTAGCATCGCGTTGCAATCAACGTCATGGCTATTGGGCAGGCTCCGAGTCACAAGGTCCGGCATCGACCGGCAATAATTCCGCATGCTGCAAGTCAAAGACATCGGCAAAACATTCGAGGGTGCCCGCGGCACGCTCGAAGTCCTGCGCAACATCCGTTTCACGGTCGACGCGGGCGAGGTCATTTCGATCATCGGGCCGAGCGGCTGCGGCAAGACCACGCTGCTCCGGATCATGCACGGCCTGGAGCCGAGCACCCAGGGCGAGATTTCGATTTCCGGCAAGCGCGTGCAAAAGCCGTCGCCGTCGAGCGCGATGGTGTTTCAGCAGTTCAACCTGTTCCCCTGGCTGACCGTCGCCCGCAACATCACCTTCGGGCTCGAGGTGGCGAAGCTGCCGGCCGCGCAGATTGAGGAGCGCACCGAACGCTTCGTGCGGCTGGTCGGACTTGAGGGCTTCGTCGGCCACTATCCCCACGAATTGTCCGGCGGCATGCAGCAACGGGTCGGCCTCGCCCGCGCGCTCGCGCTCGACCCCGACGTGCTGCTGCTCGACGAGCCGTTCGGTGCGCTCGACGCCATCACCCGGGAACAGCTGCAACGCGAGATCGCCGTCATTCTCGCGCAGTCGCCGAAGACCGTGGTGTTCATCACCCACAACATGGACGAGGCGATCTTCTTCTCCGACCGCATCCTGGTGATGGGCACGCGGCCGGGCCGCATCCTCGAGGAGGTCCGCGTCGATCTGCCCCGGCCGCGCGAGGCCGACGCCGTTCGCGCCAGCCGGGAGTTCGCCACCATGCGCGAGCACCTGTGGTCGCTGCTCTCCGAGGGAGGCAAGGCCGCATGACCTCGATCGCGGCGAGGCCCAGGACGGTGCTGATCCTGGCGGCAACGCACATCGGCGTGTTCGTGGCCTGGGAGCTGCTGTCACGCTTCGTCATCCCGCCGCAATTCCTGCCGCCGCCGAGCGCCATTGCCGTGGCGTTCGTGACCACGATCCGGACGGGCGAGCTGCCGCGCCAGCTTTGGCAGACCACCAGCGTGCTGCTGGTCGGCTTCGGCCTCGCCATCGTCAGCGGCATGGCGGTCGGCATCGCCATGGGCACGTTCCAGATGCTCCGCCGGGTGCTCAACCCCTATGTCAACGCGTTCTACGCGATGCCGACGGTGGCGATGGTGCCGCTGGTGATCATCTGGCTCGGGCTGGGTTACGAAGCCAAGGTGTTCCTGACCTGGCTGGTCGCGGTGTTTCCGGTCATCATCAACGCCCAGATCGGCGTGATGAATGTGTCGCCGGCCTTCATCGAAACCGCCCGCGCCTTCGGCTGCAACCGATGGCAGATCTTCCGCCGCGTGGTGCTCTACGCCGCGGTGCCGTTCTTCATCGCCGGCATCCGGCTGGGGCTCGGCCGCGCGCTGGTCGGCGTCGTCGTCGCCGAGATGTTCACGGCGCTGTCCGGCCTCGGCCATATGGTGGTGTTCTACGGCAATACGTTCCGGACCGCGGAACTGTTCGTGCCGATCGTCGTGCTCGCGGTGCTGAGCATCGCCATCACCCACCTCATCGTCCGCTTCGAGCGATGGGTTGCGCCGTGGCGGGTGGTCGGCGAATAGCCTGTACGGGTCCCGGCAGATGCGCCAGGATGGCGCGCTGGGTTCCTCATCCGGAGCCAACCGAAATGGCGCGTCACATCCTTCCGACCATGTTGATCGCGGGGCTTCTGGCCGCGGCGATGTCGTCCAGCTTTGCCGCCGATCCGGTGAAAATCCGCGTCGCCTCGGTCAGCGTGCCGCCGTCGATGCACACTCTTTACATGCAGGTCGCCTACGAGGAAGGCATCTACCGGCGCAACGGGCTTGAGGTCGACGACATCCTGCAGATGAACTCCGGGCCGCTGGTCACGCAGGCGCTGGCGGCCGGCCGGGTCGACGTGGCCGATACCGACGCCGAAGGCGTGCTCAACGCCGCCGCCGCCGGTTTCAAGCTGGTCGCGGTATCCGCACCGGCGCAATACCTTTCCTACCTGATCATGGTGCAGCCCGAGATCAAAACGCTCAAGGACCTCGCCGGCAAGCCGTTCGCGATCTCCCGGCCGGGCGCGCTGTCGCAATACCTGATGTTTCCGGTGCTGGAGCGCGCCGGCCTGGCGAAGACCGACATCACCTGGGTCCCGATCGGCGGCCCGAGCGAACGGCGGCTGGCGCTCGTCAACAACCGCGTCAAGGGCGCGCTGCTGCATCTCGATTACGCGCTGGTGGCGCAGCGCGACAGCAACGTCGTCGAGCTCGAACGCGTGGTGCGCGGCAACCCCGACTATCCTCACGAGCTCCTGGTGATCCGGCGCGAGCTGGCCGAGAAGCAGCCGGAGGTGGCGGTCGCGATCACCCGCTCGATCATCGAGGCCTGCCGCTTCATGGCGGCGAACCGCGAGCGCACGCTCGAAATCTACCGCAAGTACACCGGCGAGACCGACATGAAGCTCGCCGGCGCCGCCTACGATGCGCTGCTCGCGATGCGCGGCTGGGGCGTCAACGGCGGGATGACCCGCAAGGGCCAGGACTACGTGGCGAAGCTCGCGGTGGAAAACGGCGCCAAATCGATTCCGCTCGAAATCGTGGACCGACTTCCGGTTCCAGGAGGAAGCGCTGAAACAGATCGGGCGGGTTGCGGAATGAGCTCTCCGACTGCGGACACCGTGGCGCGGCGCATTGTCGAGACTTCCGCCGAATGCGGCATATCGCTGGTCGCGAGCCTGCCGGACGGCTGGATCACCAGCCTGATCACCCAATACGCCAGCGACGCGCGGTTCCGGCATGTCGCGGTCAACCGCGAGGAATCGGCGATCGGGCTGTGCTCCGGCGCGTTCTTCAGCGGCATCGGCACGTTCGCCCTGATGGGCGCGTCCGGCTTCCTCACCTGCATCTACGCCATCACCAAGATCAACTACACCTACCAGATCCCGCTCTTGATCGGCATCACGCTCCGCGGCCGGCCGGGCGACCGCGCCAAATTTCATCAGTCCAACGCGCTCTATCTGGAACAGGTGATCCAGGCGATCGACATCCCGTTCGTGCCGATCGAGACAGGCCGACGACATTCCGCGCCTTGCGACCGCCTACCAGCACAGCCGCACCCTGTCGCGGCCGGTGGTGGTCGGCTTCACGCGCGAAGTGCTGCGCGGGGAGGCTTGAGATGAACTTCGAAGCCTGCTTCCGGCTCTTGGCCGACCGGCTGAAGGACGAGATCATCGTCACCTCGGCGGGCAACAGCTCCGAACTGTGGTGGGACGATCACCGGCGAGACCGAACGGGTGTTCTATCTCGAAGCCTCGATGAGCCTCGCCTCGGTGTTCGCCGCCGGCATTGCGCTCGGCACCAAGCGCACCGTGGTCGCCTTCAACGGCGACGGCGCGTTCTGCATGAACCCCGGCATGCTGATCGTCGAGCGCCAGCTGGCGCTGCCCAACCTCAAGCACTTCGTGATCGCAAACGGCGTCTATGGCTCGACCAACGACCTCGGTCATCCGTTCGCCGAGCTGATGGACTACGCCGCGGTGGCGAAGGCCGCCGGCGTCGAGCGGGTCTACGAATTTTCGACGCTCGAGGGTCTTGGTCAGGGCCTCGACGACATGATCAAGGTGCCCGGCCACGCCTTCGCCGTCCTTCATGTCGATCCGCTCGGCCGCCACCTGCCCTCGCCGCCGCTCGACGGGCCGGAGGTCAAGTTCCGTTTCGGCCGCTACCTCGAACGAACCGGCGGCGCGCCGATCTTCGACGCGCCGCTCCGTCCGAAATGAGCCGAGTGGCATGATCAAGCTGATCGCGATTCTCGTGGCTGCGATGCCGGTCATTCTGTTCTTGCGAACGGTATTCTTCAAACAATCAAAGGTGATGAAGGAAGCCTCTTCCGCTTTCAGGAGGCAGGTCGATTATCTGATGTGGACGATCCTGTTCCTGGTCGCGTGCGCGCTCGTCTATTCGATCGGAACACTCATCCATTCCATTTGGAAGTAACGCACACCTATTTGCCGACGATGGCTTGGGCACGGGCAATCACCGCCGGCGGCGCGGCGTAGATCGATGCAACGATCTGCTCGGCCTCCGGTCCCGCAATCGGGCCCTCGACCGGAAGGTCCAGCTTCTGGGTTTCCGCAAGAAACTGCGCATCCTTGATCGCTCTGTCGAAGGCCGTGCGAAGGACGGCGAGCCGATCGGCGGGCACTTGCTTCGACACGACGAACGGGCGGCCGAGCGCATCGGCGGCCATCAGGATATTGAGCACGTCCTTGGCCTCCTGGGTCGGCGCCAGATCGCCGGCAAACGGCACGCCCGGCTTGAGCTTCGGTATCGGCAACGGCGTGAAGGTGATCAGCGGGTTGATCCGATCGTTGGCGACCCAGTCCGGCGTCACGCTGCTCCAGGCGCCGCAGTCGCCATCGAGCTCGCCGCGCTCGATCGCCATCCGCTGCTGGGCGCTGCCGGCGTAGCCCGTCACCTGCCGGACCGCGATGCCGAACATGTTCTTCAGCACCGCTTCGTTGATATACGACGAGGTGCCCGGCGCCGGCGCGCCCATGTTGAATTGCTTGGCCTTCTTCAGATCGTCGAAGGTTTTGATGCCGGTGGCGCCCCAGGCGTAGCAGGCGCGCAGATCGCGGGTGATGCTGCCGACGAAGGCGACGTCGGTGAACTTGAAGCCGATCTTGTCGGCGCTGAGAAGAAATTCGTTGAGGAGTCCCGGATTGAACGCGGTGATGACGCTGCCGTCGGTCGGCGGGCCGGTGTCCAGATATTTCACGGCTTTGAGACTCGAAGCTCCCGGCATGTTCTGCACGACGATGCTCGGCTGGCCCGGGATATACCGGCTGATGTGCCGGGCCAGAACGCGAGCATAAGTGTCGTAGCCGCCGCCCGCCGATGAGCCGACGACGATGTTGATGGTCCTGAATTCGACCGGGTTTTGCGCCTGCGCCACGCCCGGCATCGCGGCGCACGCCACGACAGCCAGCATTCGCGCGCAGGCCTTTGGCATCATCGTTGAACGGCGTCAGGCGACGACTTCATAGGGGATTTGCGTTGGGCCGTATTGCTCGACCACCGTTTTCGCTTTGGGGTCGTAGCGGCGCTGCAGCACCGTTCCCTCGCCGAGCTTCTGGGTGCGCACGATGATCGCAACCGAGCGGGCCGGGCCGCCTTGCTCGGCATGGATTGCCTTCGGCGGCACCAGATCGACCTTGCCTTGCGTGCCGGTGGTGACCGAGGACAGCTTCACCTCGGCATAGCCGGGGCGGCTGCCGTCGTCGATGCGTTCGAAGCGCTCCAGGCTTTCCGATCCGTCGAGCAGACCGTAAAGCACCCAGGCGTCGGCGTGATCGTGCACGCTGCCGGTCCGCCCCGGCATGCGCACCACGGCGTTGATCACGAAATGGTGGTCCGGATCGACGTAGAGCAGGAGATTCTTGCGGCCCTCGGTGGACGGCCATTCGGTCGAATGCGCCTTCAACGTCGCGTCCTTCACGAGCTTCTCGAGCAGCGGCTTGGCTTTCGCCATGCGGCGCTCATTTTCCGAATCCGCCGCCCAGATGGCGCGCAGGTCGCCGATGAACCGATCGAGGACCGGCAATCGTGGATTGGTCATGGCAGTTCTCCCGATGCTCTATTCGTAAAGCGGCTCGCCTTCGACGGTGCAGCGGCGCAGCAGGCGGCGCTCTTCCTTGGGAAAGTCGGTGCGGGCGTGGATCGTGCAACGGTTGTCCCACATCAGGAAGTCGCCGAGCTTCCAGACATGCTCGAAGATGAACTCGCGCCGTTCGCCGATCTCGTAGAGCTGATTGAGGATCGCGTCGCTCTCGGCCTGGTCCATGCCTTCGATCCGCGTCGTCATCAGCCGGTCGACGAACAGCGTCTTGCGGCCGGTGTCGGGGTGGGTGATGAACAGCGGATGGTAGTGATGCGGGATGCCGCTGATGTCGCCCGATGAACCGGCCTGCTTGGCGCGGTTGTATTCGTGGATGTGCAGCGCCTTCCTGCCCTTGAGCTTTTCCTTGAGCGCCGCCGGCACCGCCTCGTAAGCCCGGTACATATTGGAGAACATCGTGTTGCCGCCGGTCGACGGCAATTCGAGCGCATAGAGGAAGGTGTACTTGTACGGCCGCGGCGTGTAGCCGGAATCGATGTGGAACCAGAACTCGCCATCGCCGAACGCGCCGATCGGCTTGCCGTCGACCTTGATGTTGGTCACCAGCAGGACCTTGTCACTGTCCTTGTTGCTGTCCTGTACGGTGCCCTCGGTGCGGCTGCGGAGCTGTTCCGGCGCTTTCTTGCGAAGACCGAGATCGCCGAAATAGGTGGCGAACCGAAGCTGATCGTCCTGAGAGACATTCTGGCCGCGGAACACCAGCACGAGGTGCTTGCCCCAGGCGTCCTTGATGGCCTCGACCGCAGCTTCGGAGAGCGGCTTGGTGAGATCGACCCCTTTGATTTCCGCACCGCACGCGGCTGACAACGGCGTGACCTCAATGTCGACAACATCCTGCATGGGGCAATTCCCTCCAAGAACGAGACGCTGGCTCTTTTTTGTCATGATAACGCCAGTCGTCCGGCGGTCATACCCCCTGCCCGCCATGTTCTCCGGTTCAAATCGCCGCCCAGTCGTGCTGCAATGGGCCGAATCCGGCACTGCGCGGCGTGGTTTCAAACATCGGGGATAATGATGAGACGGCGTGCCATCATCGCCTCCGCCCTCTTGATCCTGGCCTGCGCAGCGTGGCGCCCGGCGCAGGCGGGGACCGAGATTACCTTCGGCACCACCAGCAACACCGCATTCAACCTGGCGCATTACGTCGCCATGGAAAAGAAATACTACGAGGCCGAGGATCTCAAGGTCGACACCATCATTGCCGGCGCCGCGGTCGGCGTGCTGCAACAGCTCGCGGCCGGCTCGCTCAACGTCGCGCAAGCCGCGACCGATCAGTCGCTGCGCGCCATCCTGCGCGGCGCGCCGATCCGGATCGTCGCCGGCGCCGCATCGAACGCGCCGTTCCGCGTCGTCGCCGCCAAGACCATCAAGAGCTGGAGCGATCTGAAGGGCAAGACCATCAGCGTCGGCGGCCTGACCGATGTGACGCTCTACTTTCTGCGGGTGATGGCGCGGAAGAACAATCTCGCCGACCAGGACTACGATCTGCTGTTCGCCGGCGGCACGCCGGCCCGCTTTGCGCAGCTCGTGTCGGGCGCCGTGGCCGCCGCCATGCTGACCAACCCGGTCGACTTCTCCGCGCTCGAACAGGGCTACGTCGATCTCGGCAGCGTGCCGCAATACCTGCCGAACTGGGCGCAGAACAACATCCTCGTCGACACCCGCTGGGCCGCGCAAAATCGCGCCACGGTGCTGGCTTTCCTTCGCGCCCACATCAAGGCGACGAAGTATATCTATGAGCCCGCCAATCGCGACGAGGTCGTCGCGATCCTGGCCAAACACACCAAGGCCGCGCCACAGATCGCAGCCGCCACCTACGATCTCTACATCAAACAGGGGGTGATCGCCCGCGGGGCCGCGCTGTTCGAGGACGGCATCAAGGCCAACTTCGACGCGCTGGTCGCGCTCGGCGACCTCGCCGCGGCTCCGCCGCTCGATCGGTTCATCGACGCGAGCTTCCTCGCGGAAGCATCGAAGCCATGACCGGCATCCGGACGCGGACGCTTGACTGCGGCGGCGGCATGCCGGCCTTCGTCGCCGTGCCGGATGGCGCGGCGAAGGCCCCAGTCCGTGGTCGTCGTGCACGAACGCTACGGCCTGGTCCGCCACACCCGCGAGCTGGCGGAGCGTTTTGCGCGCGACGGTTATGTCGCCATCGCGCCGGACCTCTACTTCAAGCACCCGGACCAGGACGCGCTCCACCGCGGCGACGCCAATTGCGACGTCAGCGATCCCGACGCCGTCATCGCGCTCGGCGCCGCCATCGACGCATTGCAGGCCATCCCGCAAGCCGATACGGCGCGGCTGGCGATCATGGGCATCTGTCAGACCGGCCGGCTGCCGCTCGTGGTCGCGGCATCCCGCCCGATCGCCGCGGCGCTGGTCTGGTACGGCGCCGCCCAGCCGCGCGAATGGGCGGTCAACGGCAAGTATCCGCGCCCGCTCGACGAGATCATCGCCGCGGTCGACTGTCCGGTGCTTGGCATGTTCGGCGAGACCGATCATCTGATCTCGATCGAAGATATCCGGCGCTTTCGCGATTGCCTGGAGCGCCACGGAAAATCCTACGACATTCATGTCTACCGCGACGCGCCGCATGGCTGGCTCAACGACACCATGCCGGGGCGTTACCGCCGCGCCCAGGCGGAAGCAGCCTGGGCCCACCAGCGCGCGTTCCTTGCGCAGGTGCTGGCGCCCGGTTACGACCGGTCAACGCGCATGCAACACTATGCGGCCGACCTCGCGGTCGATTACGATTTCAGCCGGAATGTGCGGCACGAATAGGAGACGCCCCATGGCACGCGATTTCGAGGACCATTGCTGGAAGGACATCGTCGACGAGGAGATCCTCGAGATCTACCAGCCCTATCGCCGCGAGGTCCGCGTCGGGCGAAACCCCGCCGTGCTGGCGATCGACCTCTATAACAAGGCCTATCAGGGCGGCAATCGCCCGGTGCGCGAGGTCAACCGGCTGCACGAAGGCTCCTGCGGCGAAAACGCCTGGAAGGCCATCGAGCCGACGCGGGCGCTGCTTGCCGCCGCGCGCAAGGCCGGCCTGCCGGTGTTCTACACCACCCGTCATGCCGACACCGACGGCGTGCGCTCGACCCATCGCCGGATGGGCGCGGAGGCGGAGTCGCTCTATCACATCAAGGAGGAGCTCGCGCCGATGCCGGGTGAGCTGGTCGTCTACAAGGAGCGCGCTTCGGGCTTCTTCGGCACGCCGCTGGTCGCGCATCTGCGCAAAGCCGGCGTGGACAGCCTGATCATCTTCGGCGAAAGCACGTCAGGCTGCGTGCGCGCCAGCACGGTCGATGCCTATTCCTACGGCTTCCACAACGTCGTGGTCGAGGAATGCACCTATGACCGCTCGATGCTGAGCCACAAGGTCAATCTGTTCGATCTGCATCACAAATACGCCGACGTGATGCACGTCGACGAGGTGATCGAGCACCTCAACGGCTTGGCGCGCGGCCGCAACGCCGCGTGAGCGACGCGGCAACGATTGACGGCAACACGCTCAGCCCTTGCGCTGAGCCTTGATCTCATTGAACTTGGCCAGCGCCTGGTCAAATTTGACATTGAACATCCACATCGCATCGAGAATTTCGCGGAAGTTCGCCGATGTCCTGGCCCGGTCGGCTTGTCCAAAGGTGAACATGCTGTTGTTGCGCAGATAGCCCATGATCCGCGGCTCGGAAATTTGATATTTGGCGAAGTTGCCTGATTTGAGCGCGGACTTGGTCGGACTGGGAATGATCTGGATGAGCTCAAAGACCCTCATCTGATCGATCGGATCGGGCAGCGTTTTGACGATCTGCGGGATCTGCGGGAACAGGTCGGCGTGGGCGTTCATCAGGCCGTTGCGCACGGCGATCCAATGATTGAAGCGGCGATCGAGATTGCCGACCCGCGCCTCTTCCCTGTTGTCGCGCGCCTCTAGCGCCGGATCGAAGGCTGCGATCGATTTTTTGATCGCCGCCCATTTCTTTTGGCCAGCCTGATCCTCGGACACTCCGGTCTGGAAACTGCCTTTGTACTCATTCGAGCGCGCATTCCCCGCGTTCTGATGACCGGATGTCTCGGCAAAGAAAATGCCCAGCATGATACGGCCGGCCACATCCGCATTCACCGCATCGAGGCCCTTGGCGCGTCCAATGGCGGTTGCGAGGTCGACAACGTCCTTGAACGGCGTGTCCGAATATTGCGCATTGGCGGGCGGCGCCTCCAAGAGGCCGATGAGGCTGTAGTACTCGTCGAGCAGCGGCTCGTTGTCGGCATCGAAATACGCCGGAGGAATTCCGAATTTATTCGGCCTGCCGATTTTTGCCGGAACCGCGTCGGTGAGATCCTTGTACGCACCCATCATTTTGTTGCGCGCCAGATAAAGGTCCTGGCCCGGCAAGTTCGGCAGGGGTTGTTTCGAATCGATCTGGGCGCGGCGCTGGCCCAAGATCGACCTGAAGTCGTTGACGGCTTTGTTATAGGTGTTGAGCGCATCCGACTGCGCGGCCGGTTGCCCCAGCGCCATGATCGGATACCCAGCGGCCGCACCGCCAATCAGAGCGATGAACTCCCGGCGCTTCATCGATGCCTCCGAATTTAGGAAGCTTCAGCTTATCGGGTCAGACTAGGCCGTGTGGACCAATTCGCGGAACGAGAAGTTATGGAATGGCGCGCGAGCGATGCACGTTCTACTGCAGCTTAAGACCTGCGAAGCTCGCGACCACTTTGCCCATTTTTCGGTGTCGTCCGCAATGAGCTTGGCGAAATCGGCAGGCGACAGCGCAAGTGGAGTGTCGGCCAAGTTCGGCGAAGTCCGCGCTTTCATTCTGGGATCGTTAAGCGCGAGCGTTAATATTCTGTTTAGTGTGTCGACGATGTCGGCTGGCGTACCCCTCGGCGCAACGATCCCGACAAAGATGCTCGCCTCGTAGCGTCGGCACGAATTCGGCCACAGACGGAACGTCGGGCAACGCCGCCGCGCGTGCTCGACAGACGTAACCGCCAGCGCACGCTCTAAGCCTGCCGGACATCTGATCGTGACGTCGAGTCGTCGATCGCCTGGACGACTGCCGAGAGCAAAACCTGCTCACCGATGTGGGCACGTGCAGCATGATGCCGGTGACTTCCGCGCAAGAGCGTCCCGGCGCGATGTGAGGCACGCTGAACCGATATCGACTCCAGCCACGTCATCTTGAACTGGACTCGCCCGCGCATATGCGGTTAGTTCCGGTACCGATTTCGGCAGGCGCGACGCCATGTATGACGCTCCCCGGATTGCGCTTTAGCGTAGGCAATGAACTCGGCGAAGTGTCTTGGGTGAAATTGAAGAGGTTGCATCGAGCGACGAACTGCGGGCTGGCGGTCGAGACCTGCGACGAGCGAGCAACGTCACGACCATGCAAACGTGCTACCACGAGTTTCTCGTAGATCGTCGCACTGGCCGACATTCGCGATCGTGGCCAACAAGGAGGGTGTGGCCTCGGGCGCTCGCGATAACGACTCGCCTCAGATAGGCGAGCGTTAGCTACCGGCCCCCGGCCGGTATGTCGATAACAAATGGCTGCACCGGCTGCGTCCGATAGCCATTGCGCCCAAGCGAAGCGCGACACGGCTGGCAGCGCGGCCGCGCCCATTGCCGAAATGTAAAAATTGCCGACGATGGAACGTTTCATGGCGGTTTCCTAAATTGTTTGCGGGAAGGCTTTCGCGATGCACCGTCGCTGTCTGATTGGCACGAACGGACAGCTCCCGGCACGTCTGATTTCGAGAGCAAATTCCGACACAGTACACCGCTTTATGGCGGTCCACGAGGAGCCGTTGCAGGTGCCGGGACTGCTGCCTCACTCCTTCACGGCGCCGGTCATCGCCGACACATAGTGTTCGACGAAGAAGGCGTACAGAATCACCAGCGGCAGCGAGCCGACCAGGGCGCCGGCCATCAGCGAGCCCCAGCGATAGATGTCGCCATCGACGAACTCGTTGACGATGGCGACCGGCACCGTCTTGTTCTGCGTCGAGGACAGGAAGGTCAGCGCGTAGATGAACTCGTTCCAGCACAGCGTGAAGCAGAAGATGAAGGCCGAGATCAAGCCCGGTATCGACAGCGGCAGCACGATCTTCACCAGGATCTGCCAGCGGCTGGCGCCGTCGATCAGCGCGCATTCTTCGAGCTCGAACGGGATGGTCTTGAAATAGCCCATCAGCAGCCAGGTCGAGAATGGAATCAGGATGGTCGGATAGGTGAGGATGAGCGCGAACGGCGTGTCGAACAGGCCGTATTGGAAGACCACCGACGACAGCGGGATGAACAGGATCGACGGCGGCACCAGATACGCCAGGAAGATCGCGCCGCCGACCCACTGCGCGCCGCGATAGCGCAGCCGAACGATGGCATAGGCCGCCAGCACGCTGGCGACGATGGAAAGGATGGTCGCGCAGACCGCGACAAACATCGTGTTCCACAGCCACAGCGGATAATAGGTTTCGAACAGCAGCTTGTGGATGTGCTTGAACGTCGGATTCCAGGTCCAGAACGGGCTGAACGTTTCCAGGTCGAGCAGCTGCTCGTCCGGTTTGATGGCGGTGAGCGCCATCCAATAGAACGGGAACAACAGCACGATCAGAATGATCGACAGCGGCAGGTAGAGCGTGACCAGGCGCCGCGGCAGCCGTTCCAGATAGCTCATGCCCTCGGAATGGTCGGCGAGCGGCGCAACGCCGTGCAGCACGGCTTTCGGTCCGGCGAGCTTGGGAATGAGCGCGTCAGTCATTGCTCTCGCCCTGCTGCCATTTTCGTCGCTGCAAGCCGAACCAGGAGATCAGGATGGCGCCGAGCAGGAACGGAATCATCGCCGTCGAAATCGCGGCGCCTTCGCCGAGGTGCCCGCCCAGAATGGCGCGTTGATAGGACAGCGTCGCCATCAGTTGCGTGGCATTGACCGGACCGCCGCGCGTCAGCACCCAGATCAGCTGGAAATCGGTGAAGGTGAACAGCACCGAGAAGGTCATGACCACCGCGATGATCGGCGTGAGCAGCGGGTAGGTGACGTGGCGGAAGATCTGCCAGCGGCTGGCGCCGTCAATGGTGGCGGCTTCATAGAGTGTCGGCGACACGGTCTGCAGGCCGGCGAGCAGCGTGATGGCGACGAACGGCACGCCGCGCCAGATGTTGGCGAAGATCACCGACCAGCGCGCGTTCCAGACGTCGCCCAGGAAGTCGATATTGGTCGAGATCAGGCCGAGCTTCCGCAGCGACCACGATATGATCGAGAACTGGCTGTCGTAGAGCCACCAGAAGGCGATGGCGGACAGCACCGTCGGCACAATGAACGGGATGAGCACGACGGCGCGCAGCATCGCCTTGAACGGCAGATTCTCATTGAGCAGCAGCGCGAGATAGAGTCCGATCGCGAATTTGAAGATGCTCGCGACGATGGTGTAGAGCAGCGTGTTGAACACCGAGAGCCAGAAGACGGAATCGTCCCAAAGCCATTCGTAGTTTTCCAGCCCGATGAACGCGCCGCTGCGGCCGATGCGGGCGTCGGTGAACGACAGCCAGACGCCGAGGCCCAGCGGATAGGCGAGGAACAGGATCAGGAATGCCGCCGCCGGCAGCATGAACCACAGCGCCAGCCAGTTGCGGTTGACCTTCAGCCGATCCCATGCGCTGGTCGCGCGCGGGAGGGGCTTTACTCGATTGAGGGCGGCGTCGGTCATGTTCGATCTGGTTCGAGGTCCCGGACGCGGCGTCACGCCGCGTCCGGTATTGCAAAGCCGTCAGCGATAGATTCGCTGCAATTGCCGCTCGGCGATCCGCATGGCGGCCTTGGCGTCCTCGCGGCCGGTGCAGTAGCTCGCGAACATATCGAGCAGCACGAAGTCGGCGATGGCCGCCGCCGCCTTCTCGCCGACCGAGCCCTGCCCGCCCGCCGTCAGCGTCCGCTTGGCGACGTCGCGGAACACCGTGCGCTTGGGATCGGCGGTCCAGACCGGATTGCTGTCGTAGGCATTGAGGCAGTGCGTGAGGTAGCCCTTCGCGGCTTCGATCCATTTGTTGAATTGATCCGCCTCCAACATGAACGCCATCAGCGCCTTGCAGGCCTGCGGATACTTGGTGTGGGTCATCGCCAGGATGGGATACATCAGATGCAGCTCGGTCGGCTTGCCGACCGGACCGATCGGCATGTAGGCGTGGTCCATGTCCTCGGCGATGTTCTTCTTGGTCGGGTCGTTGCCCGCCGCGACGTAGATCGAGATGCCGTTGTTGGTCCAGTGGATCTCGTTGCCGAGGAACGCCTTGTTGTTGAACGCGTCGTTCCATGACGCCGTGCCGGGCACCATCTCGGCGTAGAGCGCCTTGGCGAAGTTGAGCGCCTTCTCGGTTTCCGGCGAGACGATGGTGACCTTGTCCTTGGCGTCGACGTGGTTGCCGCCGTGCGCCCACAGGCACCAGTAAATCCAGCCATTGCCGTCGCCTGAGGCGTGGCCGAGCGCCAGGCCGCCCGGCGTGCCTTGCGCCTTCATCGCCTTGGCGTAGGCGAGCAACTCGTCGGTGGTGGCCGGGAACTTGGAGAAGCCGGCTTTCTTCGATGCCTCGATGCGGTAGTTCATCAGGTTGCCGCTGTAGCAGACCGGCACCGCGATCCACTTGTTGCCGCTCTTGCCGTACTTCACCGCGCTGTCGACCCAGCCGCCGTATTTCTTGCCGAGATAGTCGGCAACGTCGGAGACGTCGACGCACTTCTGCGGGAACAGATGCGGCAGCGAATAAAGGCCCCAGAACAGGTCCGGTCCGGCGCCGGTGTTGGCGGCGACCGAGGCCTTGGGCTGCACGTCCTCGTAGGACTCGCGCGAAATGTTGACCTTCACGCCAGTCGCCTGGGTGAAAGCCTCCATCAGCTTGACGAAGGCGTCGTCTTCCGACTGCACGAAATATTTCCAGCGCAGCATGGAAAGCTGCGCGCCTTTTTCGGGCTTCCAGGGCGCCGCCTGCGCCCAGGCCTTGGCCCATTCCAGCAAAGCCGGTCCGGTCAGCGCGCCGGCCGCGGCCGCCGCCGTGCCGCCCTTCACCAAAGCGCGGCGAGTGAATTGATTCATTGTCGTTCCTCCCTTTGTGCTGTGTCGTTAAGCGATAAGTCGTTGTCCCGACGTCTCGTCGAACAGATGAACGAACTTCGGATCTGGCTTGAGCCGGATCTTATCGCCCGGCTTGAATTGGTGACGCTCGCGGAACACCGCGATGATGTCTTCGCCGCCGAGCTTGGCGACCACCTGGATTTCAGCACCGGTCGGCTCGATCACCTGGATGGCAGCCTCGGCGCCGTCATCGGCGATGACGAAATGCTCGGGCCGCACGCCGTAGATCGCGGCGCGTCCGTCGCTGCCGGCCGGTGCCGCGGCCAACGGCAGGCGCGCGCCGCCCGGAACTTCAAACTCCATTTTGCCGTTGAGGCGAACGGCGCCTTTCAGGAAATTCATCGCCGGCGAGCCGATGAAGCCGGCGACAAAAAGATTCTTCGGCTTGTCATAGAGTTCGAGCGGAGCGCCGATCTGCTCGACCAGGCCATCGTGCATCACCACGATCTTGTCGGCCATGGTCATGGCCTCGATCTGGTCGTGGGTGACGTAGACCGTCGTGGTCTTGAGCCGCTGGTGCAGCTCCTTGATTTCCGTGCGCATCTGCACGCGCAGCTTGGCATCGAGATTGGACAGCGGCTCGTCGAACAGAAACACCTGCGGGTCCCGCACGATGGCGCGACCCATGGCGACGCGCTGGCGCTGGCCGCCGGAGAGCTGACGGGGAAATCGCTGCAGATAAGGTCCGAGCCCAAGGATGTCGGCCGCGCGCTTCACACGCGCGTCGATCTCGGTTTGCGGCGCGCCGCGCAGCTTGAGCGAGAACGCCATGTTGGCCGCGACCGTCATATGCGGATAGAGCGCGTAATTCTGGAACACCATGGCGACGTCGCGTTCCTTCGGCGGCAGGTCGTTGACCAGCCGATCGCCGATGTGGATTTCACCCGATGTGATGTTCTCGAGGCCAGCGATCATGCGCAGCAGGGTGGACTTGCCGCAACCCGAGGGGCCGACCAGCACGACGAACTCGCCGTCGAGGATGGCGACATCGACGCCGTGGATGACGGTCGTCGAGCCGAAGGCTTTGCGGACGTCGCGGATCGCGACCGAAGCCATCCATTCCTCCCTGCCAGCGAGCCGCAATTATAGTTTTGTCGGCTTTTTGTCCGTCATGCGCGTCGGAGCGCAACCGCCAACGGCGCCTCACCAGCGGCAGCAAATCATGGTTCCGGCGCCATGCAGAAAGCAAGCCTGACGTTCGGCTATAGGGAGTGTTTCATCGCACAAATAAAGCGATACTTGGCAAGCCTATGCCAAGGTCTTCTTCACCCGTTCCGGGGTGAACGGGGTGTGCCGCAGCCGGACCCCGGCGAGCTGCATGATCGCGTTCGAAATCGCCGGCGCAATCAGCGGCGTCGACATCTGTCCCGCCCCGGTCGGATGGTTGTCGGTCTGGATCAGCTCGACGTGCATCTCCGGCACGTCGCTCATGCGCGGCAGCGAGTAGTCGTAGAAGTTCGACTGCTCGACCACGCCATCCTTGATCGAGATGCTCTCGCTCAGGGTCATGCCGAGACCGTAGACGATGCTGCCTTCGGTCTGCGCGATGATGTTGTCGGGCTGGATCGCGACGCCGCAGTCGATGGTGCACCAGAAGTTATGCACCTTGATCTGACCGGTCGCGCGGTTGAGCGAAACCTCGGCGATGCCGGCAACCTGGCTGCCGGAATAGTCGATATAGGCCAGGCCGAGAGCGCGGCCCTCACGCTTCTTGCCCCATTCCGCCATCTGCGCCACCCGCTCGACCACCTTGTGGGCGCGCGGTGTGCCCTTCAGCAGTTCGAGGCGGAACGCAAGTGGATCGATCCCACGCTTGTGCGCAAGTTCATCCATGAAGGCTTCGGTGGCGAACTTGTTGGCGGTCACCCCGATGCCGCGAAGCGGGTTGGTGCGCACGCCGGTGTCGCGGTAGAGCTGCTCGACCAGCTGGTGCGGAACGTTGTAGCCGTTCAAGTCGGTTCCGGCCATCACCATGCCGTCCTTGCCGCCACGCTCCTGAAAGCGCACCGGGTCCATGAACGGCGTGATGCGGTCCGCCGCAACACGGTGATGCCATGTGTTCAGCGTGCCCGCGGCATCAAAACCGGCGCGAAGGTAATGCGCCGACAACGGACGGAACCGGCCGTTGTGCACGTCGTCCTCACGCGTCCACATCGCCTTGACGGGCTTGCCGACCTCTTTCGACAGCATCACCGCGTCGACGATGAAATCGACGTCGCGATTGCCGCGGCGCCCGAAACCGCCGCCCATCAGAAGGTCGTGCAGCTTCACCTTGTCGCGCGGAATGCCGAGCAGCTTGGCCGGCGCTTCCGAGGCCGTGGTCTGGCTTTGCGTACCGGCCCAGATCTCGACCGCATCGCCCGCGGACGAAACCGAAGCGACCGCGTTCAGCGGCTCCATCTGCGCGTGATAGGCGTAGTCGCAGCTATACTCGCCCTCAACCATGCTCGCGGCCTTCTGAATCTCGCCGCGAAGATTGCCTTTGGCGCTCCAGTCGATGGTGAGCTGCTTCAGATCCTTGGCGCTGGCCGCAAAGGCGTCGTGCCCCTTGTCGCTGTCGAAGCCCCAGGCCATCCCGGTCCGGGTCCACGTCACCGCGCCGAGCAGCGCCTGCCGTCCGGCGAAAGCGGCCCAAGCGGTTTGCGCCACCACGCCGACGCCGTGCGGCAGACGGACGACGGCGGTGACGCCGGGGATTGCCTTCGCCTTGGCGTCATTGATCTTGTCCGGGACGGAGCCTTCGACCGGAGCCCGCAGCACGGTGCCGTACAGCATTCCCGGCACCTGGATGTCGATGCCGTATTGCGCGCTGCCGTTGACCTTGTTCGGCAGTTCGATCCGCATCACGTCGGTGCCTATCAGGCGGAAGTCGGCCGGCTTTTTGAGTTGCTCCGGCTTGATCTCCGGCGCCTGGGCCGGCACCTCGGCGAAGGAAGCGATGTCGCCGTAACTCAGCCGGCGTCCGGATTTCGCGTGCACCACCGTGCTCGGTTCGGTGGTCAGTTCCTCGACCGGAACACTCCACTTGCGCGCCGCATTGTCGAGCAGCACGCGGCGTACCTGCGCGCCCATGACCCGCAGCGGACGGTAATAGCTCGTCACCGCATTGGAGCCGGCGGTGTACATCATGCCGCCAAAGCCCGGATTGCCGTAGATCTTCTCGTTGACCGGCGCCGGCACGATCTTCACCCGGCTCCAGTCGGCGTCGAGCTCCTCCGCGATGATCAACGGCAGCGAGGTCATCGACCCCTGCCCCATCTCGGTCGCGGCCGACATGATGGTGATGGTGCCGTCGGTCGCGATGCTGACCCACGGGTTCAACGCGCTACCGGCGCGCTCGGCCGCCAGGACCGCGGCGTCGGCGTGGCCCGCGCCTGCAATGGCGAACGTCAATCCGGCGACGCCGATCATCACCTGTCGGCGCGACAGCGCAGTTTCGAAACTCCTGATGGGCTTGTTCATGTCACGCCTCCTTCGCGGCGCGCTCGACAGCGCGCACAATGCGTTGGTAGGTGCCGCAGCGGCAGATGTTCGTGCTCATGTGCTCGACGATCTCGGCGCGCGTCGGCTTGGGCTTCTGCTTGAGCAGATCGGCCGCGCTCATGATTTGACCGGACTGACAGTAGCCGCATTGCGGCACCCGCTCGGCGAGCCAGGCCTTCTGCACCGGGTGGCTGGAATCGGAGGACAGGCCCTCGATGGTGGTCACCGACTTGCCGGCGATCTCGGACACCTGAGTCTGGCAGGAGAATGCGCGCTTGCCGTCGACGTGCACCATGCAGGCGCCGCACAATCCCGTGCCGCAGCCGAACTTGGTGCCGGTGAGCTTGAGATCCTCGCGGATCACCCACAACAGTGGGGTTGCGGCAGGCGCGTCAGTCGCCGCCGGCTTGCCGTTCACAATGAAGTTCGTGGCCATTGCTTCCTCCTTGGACCCGCGTGGAGCCAAGGCCTTCGCGGGCCTGCCTGATCATCCTGCCGGATGGGAACGTTTGCAATGGCCTCCGGCGCACATCAATCCACCGAGATTCGGGTGGCCTCCACGTTTCGAGACCAGAGCAGCTGTTGCTGGGCTAGGTAAGCCGCAAGCTCCTCTGGCGAGCCCGGTCGCGCCAGGGCGCCGATTTTTGCGAACGCTTGCGCAACTTCCGCACTGGCGAGCGCACTGGCCACTGCTTGGCTGAGCTGCTGCCTGACGGCAAGCGGAGTGCCGGGAGGCGCGACAATGAAATTGATCGATGCGGTCACGAACTGATCGTACCCGCTCTCCACCATGGTCGGAAGTTCCGGCGCGAGCGGGCTGCGTTTTTCGCTGGTGACGGCCAGTCCCCGCAATTGACCGCCACGAATATACGGGAGCATTTGCGTCAGAGCCGAGAAGAAAATTTGAACCTCCCCGCCCAACAAGCCCGTCAGCGCCGGACCGCCGCCGCGATAGGGAACGTGGGCCATTTCGATCTGAGCGCGCGCTTTCAACAGTTCGCCTTCAAGATGCGGAAGCGTGCCGACCCCTGCCGAACCGTACCTCAGCATCCCCGGTTGCGACTTCGCCAGGTTGACCAGTTCGGCGACGGAGTTGGCCTTGACCGACGGATGCACGGCGAGGACTTCGGTGCTCTCCGAAAGACCGGCAACCGGCGCGAACGTTTCTGCGCTGTAACCGGCATTCTTGTAGATCAGCGGCGCGATGAGAATCGTGCTGGTGCTGCCCATCATCAGCGTATGCCCGTCAGGCTCCGAAGCGATGACCGATCGGGCGGCGATCGTACCGCCGGCTCCGCCGGCCCGGTTCTCGATGATAACCGGCTGGCCAAGAGCCGCGCCCATTTTGTCCGATAAGAGCCGTGCCATGATGTCCGGGGGACCGCCTGCCGGCGAGCCGACAACGAGCTTGACCGGACGGTCGGGGAACGCCTGCGCGCTTGGCAAGGCCAACAGCGGCGTCATGATCCCGCTCAACGTCAAAGCCAGCAGCAGCTTCGATCTGAAAAAGCCTCGCATTGTCCTTCCTCCCGAGATGCTCCTGGCGTATCTCTCAATCATACATTTTGTTGCTTGCAGTGCCGTCGGCTTTTGAAAGCCTCGCCGCTGTTCGTGCGGCGGTAACGTTACGAATGTCGCCTTCTCTAATCGGCCGGTTGGGGTCAAGCACTTTCAGGCTATCCACCACTGCAGTGTCGATGTCACTCACGGGCTCGCGCTTCTCTACGGAATGGGCACTGGGCCCTTCCACCATGGGATTCGAGGACGAGGCGGAACAATCTATTGGGCGGCCTTGCCGTCAAATGAACGGCAGGATCCAAGCGACCAAGCGAACTCACCTCATCCATCGTCCCGCGAGGGACATCTTTCCACCGCAGGGTGGAACTCGAGTTTCCTCCTATAGCGTTTGGCTTTGCGGGCTTGTCATGCGGCTGCTGTAACGGGTTCTCGGGTCCACCGGAACTCGGTGCCATCAACCCAAATGCGGTGCATGATCACAGCCAGCCGTCGCGCCAAGGCCACGGTCGCCTTTTTCATCCCGCGGCGCCGGGCGATCTGCATCGCCCAGGCCTTGAGCCAAGACCATTTCTTGGAGCGCATCATGGCCTGAGCTGCTTCGTAGAGCATCGTCCGCATCATCTCATCTCCACAGCGCGATATTCTGCCGTCCCAATCGACCTCACCCGATTGATACTTGGCGCACGTCAGCCCAAACACCGCCCCGACGGACTTGGATTTGCGGAAGCGAGCCGGAATGTCGACGGTGGCGCGATAGGTCAGCGACACCACGGGGCCAACGCCAGGGGTCGTCATCAAGCGCTGGCACACCTCATCGTCCCGGACGATGGCCAACAGGCGGCGATGCAGGATGACGATCTGTTCGCGCAGCACCCGCCGGACAATGAGCATCGGTTCGACCAGAACGGCCAAGTCCGGGAGGTTCTCGACAAGCTCCCTGATCCGGGCCTCGAACTTTACCTTCCCAACCATGCCGACCTTGAGGCCGAAGTTGCGCAACGTGCCGCGCAGGTCGTTCTCAACGGCGATGGCCTTGGATTGCAACAACTGGCGATGCGTCAGCAGCATCCGCAGTTTCTGACTGCGCAGCGTCTTCACATGCACTGGACGGTAAAGCCCAACCCGCATCATCTGCGCGATGCCACGGGCATCGTTGCGGTCGGTCTTGTTGATCTGCGCCTTCAATGCCGCCCGCATGTGCCGCGTCTCGACACAGATTACGGGCAAGCCCGCTTCGGCGAGAGCGCTGAACAGCCATTGCGACAGCGGTCCAGCTTCCAATCCAATCCGCTTGAAGCGGTAGGCGGGGTTTGTCAGCACCGCCAGCAGAGCCTCGGGTTCGCTCGCCGCTTTCACTTCCCGAACGATCCTGCCCGTGTCATCCACAATGCAGATGCTTGTGTCCTTGACCGAAACGTCCATTCCAACAAAATGGTCCATGCTGCGCTTCTCCTTCTAATGCTTGAGGCCGCTCAACGCGGACCTCGTTTCACCATCAGCCTGAAGCGCAGCACCAAAAATCTTCAGCTATCCACAAGCCGCCGGCCGATTACCCCATCTTATGGCCTTGGGTGACCGCTCAACGCACCCCCGAGCCAGCGCGGATCAAGCTGGTCGAGATTACGCGACATCGCCACGATGTCGGAACAGACTTTCTCCGGCACGCGGCTCGACAGCTCCTGGATGAAGCGCGCCTCGTGCTCCGCGCCGGTGAAGGGCTGGGACGGGCTGCCCTTGGGCGCCGGCACGAACCCGGACAGCGTGCGCCCGTCGCGCAGCGTCACGGTGACGCGCGCGGCCGTGGAAAGCTCGTTGCTCGCCGCCTCCACCTCGTCGTCCAGCGCAATCGCGGTGCGCTCCTCGAGCGCATGCAGGCTTTGGTCCTTGAGGCCGGCTTCGAAGTCCTCAATTCCGAGAGTCGAGATGCCTCCTGGCGCAAGCGCAACCTTCGACGCCAGCGCGACGCTGAACGGCAGGCACATCTGCGCCGCCTGCAGGTCGACCGGATGCGGATTGGTCAGCCGGCCCTGGATGATCTTCGGGATGCCGAGCGCCATGCTGGCGATGTCGCCGATGGCGAATTGGTGCTGCTGGCGCAGCTCCAGCATCGCATCGATGCCGGCCGCGACGCGCGCCGCCGCCGCGTGCGACTTCACCAGCACGTCCATCAGATGGAAGCGCCGGCCGAGCCCCTCCTCGATCAGCGCCGGATTCCAACCATCGGCATAAGCGCGGGCAAAGCCGCCCTGCCCTTCGATGATGTCGTTGGGCCCGCCGTAGCCCTCCGCCGCGAGCAGCGCCGCGGCGACGCCGCCCTCGGCGGCGTGCGCCGCGTGGATGCGCTTGGCCGATCCTCCGGAATAATAGAACTGCGCCAGGCCGCTGGCGTAGCCGCCGGCCAATCCCAGCGCGTCGGCGATCTTGCGCGCCGCATCCGTGCCGCGAAACAACAGCCGTCCCGCCGCCGCCGCGGTACCGAACCCGTCGCAGGTGCCGGTGCTCTGGAAGCCGCGCTTGAAATGGCTCGGCTGCACCGCGAGCCCGATGCGGATCGTGGTTTCATAGCCGGCGACGACCGCAGCCAGGACCTCCGGCCCCGACGCGCCGGTGTGCTCGGCGACCGCGAGCGCCGCCGACCAGGCCGCGACGCCGGGATGCAGCATGGCGCCGACATGGGTGTCGTCGGCATCGAAGCTCGAGCCGAAGGTGACGTTGAGCAAGGTCGCGTGCTGGGGATTGACGGTGTCGGGCGAGAACAGCACATGCGACGTCCCCGCCTTGCCGACCAGGCCAACATAGCGGCGCGACCAGTCGCTCCACGGCAGCCGCGCGCCAATCGAGCAGACGCGCAAGTGATCGAGCAACAGCCAGCCGAGCTTCTGCCGCACGTCGGCCGGCAGTTTTGCCGCATCGAGGTTCGCCGCGAATTGCGCCAGCGCCATGGTGGATTTGGATGCGTCCATGGCCCCGCTCAGTTCGCCGTTTTGAACAGATCGGACAGCTTGCCGTATTTGGCGTAGTCGCGCTCGATCACCTGCCGGAACTCCTCGGGCTTGCTCGCCACGATCTCGGAGCCGCCGCTCGCGAGGTTGTCGTTGACGGACTTCTCCTCCATGGCCGCGTGGACCGCGCCCCACAGCTTGTCCATGACGGGCCCCGGCAGGCCTGCCGGCGCGACCATGCCGATCCACGACACCGCCTCGTAGCCGGGCACGCCGGCTTCCGCGACCGTCGGCACATTCGGCAGAGCCGCCGAGCGCTCCATGCCGCCGACGGCCAGCGCCCGCAACGATCCGCCGCGGATGTGCGGGATCAGGCCGGCCATGAAGCCCCACATCGCGCCGACCTGATTGGAGATCACCGCCTGCAGCGCCAGGCCGGTGCCTTGGAACGGCACATGGGTGATCTGAAGGCCGGTGGTGCGGTTGAAAATCTCGCCGGCGAGATGGTTCGGGCCGCCGACGCCGGACGAGGCGTAGAACAACTGCCCGGGTTTGGCGCGCGCCAGAGCCATGAACTCCTGCAACGTTTGCGCCGGCACCGACGGATGCACCACCAGCATGACGGTGTTGCGCGTGAGCAGCGAGACCGGCGCGAAATCCTTCAGCGGATCGTAGCCGATCGACTGGCCGATGTGCGGAGCGATCACCAGCGAGGATTCGGTCGAGACCAACAGCGTATGGCCGTCGGGATCGGACTTCGCCACCACGCCGGTGCCGATCCGGCCCGCAGCGCCGGCGCGGTTCTCGACGATGACGGCCTGCCCGAGCAGGTTCTGCAGGTGCGGTTGTATCAGCCGCGACACGATGTCGGCGCCGCCGCCCGGGGCGAACGGCACGATGATGCGGACCGGGCGGGTCGGATAGGCCGTCTGCGCGAACGCGCGGCGCGACCGGCAGCGCCGCGCTGCCGCCGCAAGCGGCGAGCGCCGCGATGACTGCGCGTCGCGTCGTCACTCCGCTGCTCTCGCCCGCATCGCGTCCGCCTGTTGCATGAACTCCAGCGCATGCCGCGCGCAAAGGTCCGGCTCGACCGCCGCGATGTGATAGCTGTCGCCCGGCAGCACAATCACGCGCGAAACCGGGATGCGCCGCGCATAGCGTTCGACCGCCTCGACCGATTGCAGCCCGCTCTCTTGCGTGGTCACGATGAGCGTCGGCGCGGTGATCCGCGGCAGTTCGTTCTCGAGATCCATGTCGATGCGCGACGCCGACGCGCTGTAGGCCGCGCGCACCGGCGTCTTGCCCATGAGCTCGTCGGCCCACCATTTCAGCTGCGCTGCGGACGCGGCGCTGCCGAGCCGCGACCGCATGGTGTCGGCGGCCCATTGCCGGACGCCCTTGGCGCGGATCAGGTCGGCGTTGCCGCTGCCGCTGCCCCGCACCGGCGATCCGAACAGGCAGAGCGAGCGCAGGCGATGCGGCTGGTCGATCGCGAACCGCATGCAGGCCGAGCCGCCATACTTCGCGCCGATCAGATGACAGGTCTCGATGCCGAGCGCGTCGAGGAAGCGCCCGATGTCGGCGGCAAGCTCGTCGGCGCTCCAGCCGTAGTCCGCCGGCTCGGGCGACTGGCCAAACCCCGGCAGATCCGGCCGGATGACGCGGTAGTGTCGCGCGAGGTGCGGAACCCAGCAGGTCCATGCCCGCGAAGACTCGGAATTGCCGTGAACCATCACCACGGTCTCGGGCGCGGTCCACGGCTCGCCAAACCAATGGTCCTCATAGGCCATCCAAACCCCGGGGCGGATGGCCACTTTACGCATATTGTCGCTGCGCTCCTGCACCGAGGACTTTGCCATTGTTTTGTTGCCGCGGGAAAGATGCCCTCGATCAGGCGAGTTGCTGGACAATCAACGCGGCATAGACCTTGGCGGCGTCGCGGGTCCGATCGACCGAGGCCATGTCGAGATCGGTGTGGGCGTATTTTTCTTCGCCCGGGCCATAGGTGCAAGCCTCGATACCGATATGGTTGAGATAGCCCTGGTCGAACGCATTGGTCTGGTAAAACATCTCCGGCGCGGCGCCCAGCACCGACTGCGAGGCCCGCGTCAGGGCGCCGACGATCTTCGATGACTCGCTGACGAGGGAGGGGTACATGAATGGCCCCTTCACAACCTCGACCCGCCAAGGTTTGCCGCTCGCCGGATCCTTGGCGCCATTCACGGTCTTGGCGATGGCCGAAATCTCAGCGACCGCCGCATCCGGGTCTTCGCCCGGCAGGAGCCGACGATCGATCCCGATCTCGCAGCGGTCCTGGATGGTGTGCGTCGATGCCGGAGCGCTGCGGATATGGTTGACGGCGAGCGTCGGGTGGCCCAGCGCCGGATGCGAGGCGGTGAACCGCAGTCCGTCGTCGAGCCGCCGGATCACTTCGATCGCGCCGGTGATGGCATTGCAGGCGCTGGCCGGCCGGCTGCTGTGACCCGGACTGCCATGCACTCTGATGGTCACGTCGACGCGCCCTCTGTTGCCCAGGCTGATCCGGTTGCCGGTGCCATTGAGAACCGCCATCTCGGCCCGTGCGCCGGTCGCCTCGATGATGCTGCGGATGGCGTCGTGACGCCCGGTCTCGCCGGACACGCAGCACAGGAACACGAATTGGCCCGACAACGGTATCCGGGCGGCGAGAATGGACCGAAGGGCAAGCAGGATCGCAGCCAGCGGCGCCTTCTGTTCGCTCAGGCCCTTGCCCAGCACGACCTCGCCCGGCAGGCCATACGGGGTTCCGTCGCGCACTTCACCGCCGTAGGGATTCGGCATCGTCGCCGCCGGCTGGTTCATCGCGTTCGTCACCAGCATCAGCGAGCGGCCGCTCGTGCCGCTCCCACAGGTCGCCAGCAGATTGCCCATGCTGTCGCGGTGGATGTCAGTCAGCCCCATCTCGCGCAGCCGAGGCTCGACGGCGATATCAATGAACGCGCGCAGCTTCGGCTCGGCCTCCAGAAGCTCCGTCAGCGGACTTGGTACGCGCGCCAGATCGACCATCAGGGCTCTGGCGTGCTCCGCCGTGATCAGCGACGTGACGGCGTTCAGGTCGTGTGATGAATCCGGCATGGACGGCGATCAGCCCTTGGCGCTGCTTGCGGCGGCGCTCGCGGCACCATGAGCAGCGGTGAGCTTGGCCTGAACGATGCCGCGGTCCACCTTGCCGGCGCCGTTGAGCGGCAGGGCTGGGACGATGTCGATGAAGCGAGGGTGCGAATAGGCCGGCCCCTTTTCGAGGCAAAAGGCCTTCAGCTCTTCCACCGTCATCGTCGAGCCGTCGCGCACCATCACCATGGCGGCCGGCGCGAAGCCTTTCATCTGATGCGGCACCGGCGCGACCACCGCATTGACCACGTCCGGATGAGAAAACAGCAGGTTTTCGACCTCCTTCGGATAGACGTTCTCGCCGCCGCAACTGAACATGTCATCGATCCGGCTGCGGAAATAGAAGAAGTCATCCTTGTCTTTGTAAAAGACGTCGCCGGTTCGCAGCCAGCCATCGTGGAGCTTCGCCCGCGTGATCTCGGGTTCGTTGTAATAGCCGAGACAGACATAAGGGCACCGGATCAGCAGTTCGCCCTCATCGTCGGTCTCGTTGCCGTTCGCATCGATCAGCTTGAGCTCGATTTCGGGCGCGGGCGCACCAGGGCTGCCGCGCGGCACCGGGCGTCCGTCGATCGGCGGGCGAAGCGGGCTGCCGCCCTCGGTCAATCCATAGCTTTCCTCGACCTTGATGTGCGGCAGCGCCCGGTTGACCAGCTCAAGCAGTTCCGGCGTCACCACCGCCGAGCCGATCGTCATGCTGCGCAGGCTCGTAAGATCAAGCGTCTTCAGCAGATCGCGATACTGCAGGAACATCGTGAACACCGCCGCGACGCCGCGCGAGTAGGTGCACTTGTATTTGGCCAGGGCTTCGAGATAGGCGCGCGGCTCATAGCCCGGCATCAGCACGAACGATCCGCCGGCATACAGCATCGGCTTGACCGTCCCGCGCAGGGCGTTCTTGTGAAACAGCGGCAGCGCCACGAGACCGCGCGAGCTTTCGGCCGACGGCCAATAGCGCTGGTTGTAGGCGACGTACCACAACATGCCGTGGTGGGTCATGATGGCGCCCTTGGGCCGCCCGGTCGATCCGGACGTGTAGGGCTGGAACGCTTGCGCGTCGTCCGCGATCGGCGGCGGCGCCACGGCCGGGGCGGGCTTCGCCATTTCCGCCTCGAACGAGAGGAAGCCTTCCTTGTCCTGGTCAAGCAGCATGCGATGGCGAGCCGGCACCCGGCCGGCAATCGGCAGCGCGTCTCGATTGCAGGCGGGATCGACGATCACCAGCGCGCAGTCCGCGTCGGTGATCAGCTGTACGAGCGTATCGGCAGCGAGCCGCGTGTTGAGAAGAAGCGGAATAGCACCAGCCCGCATCGCCCCGAAGAAGAACTCGATGAACTCCACGCGATTGCCGATCAGCATGGCGACGCGCTCGCCCGGGCGTACGCCCAATGCGGCCAGCATGCTCGCCACGCGATTCATCCGCTCATCGAGCTGCCGGTAGGTGGATGTGCGCTCGCGCCCACCGAACAGGTCGATGATGGCAACCTTGTCCGGAAGCCGACGAACCGTGTCGTCGAAAAAGAAGCCGAGATTGCGTCGACGGTTCGCGTTTGTGTCGTTCATCATCGTTCCTGCAGCACCTCGGACGCCCGCTTCACGATCGGCGCTGGCGAGGCATAGATATCGTTGATCAGGGCCTGGACCTCGATACCGGCGACCGGTCTCACCTCCAGGTCGAGTTGCGCCGCTTCATGGAGAAAGTCGGCGTCCTTCATCGTCGCATCGAACGCATCGCGGAGCGCCCGCGCGCGATCCGCCGGGATGCCCGGCGGCGCCGCGAACGGGCGAGCGATACTTTGACGCGAAACAATCAGCCGAAGCGCGGCTTTCTCGTTCGGGTCGTCGATCAGATCCATCACCAACGGCACGGTGGCAAGGTCTTCGTGCTTCTGCAGCGCAAGTTGCAGCGTGACGTTGATTTTTCCGGTCGGTGAGGAGAGCCTTGTTGCGGCTGAGCAGGCTCGTCCACGACCACCCGCAGCGGCCATCAATTTCGTGACGCTCGACCGCCAGCACGAGGTCGGCGCCGCCGGAATATCCAGCCACGATCCTCATCGGCAGATGAAACATATTGCGCAGGACCGTCGGAAATACGTTACTGTCAGCCCCCGATCCGGAAGCGCCGATCACGTGGCTTTTGGTCTGCATGTCGCGCCAGGTCTTGATCCCGCTGCCGTCGTGAAATGCGCAGACACTGACCTCGTTCGCGATGCTTCCGATCCAGGTGAACTTGGCCGCATCGAATTGTGCGCCCTCGGCTCGGCTGAGCAGCGGCTCGACGACGATGCCGCGGGCGAAGGTGCCAAGCACCGTGCCGTCCTTGGGCGCCACGCCGTAGAGATAATTCACGGCCTTGAGGCCGCCCGCGCCCGGCATATTCTGAACCACGAACGTCGGGTTGCCCGGGATATAGCGACCCATGTAACGCGCCAGCGTCCGCGCGTAGAGATCGTAGCCGCCGCCGGTCGCCAAAGCCGACCAGCACCTTGATGGTCTTGCCCGAATAGAATTCCGCGACCGGATCCGCCGGCCATACCGGCGCGGTGGTGAGCAACAACACACCGATTGCGGCGAAACCGGCGCAGACTGGCGAGGCAAGACGTCGCTTGAATAAAACCATCGTCAATCTCGGCCCGCCCCGATCCGGCGCCGACCCATCATAGCCGGACGTTGTCGCCGCCTGTAGTACGACATTTCGTACAACTTGCGGCGATCCTGCCTAGCTATGTAGTCCCACCGTCAGCTAATTTCTCAACGAAGACATCGAGCCTTGGAACCGATCCTGCGGAATAAAGACCACTGACCCTCAAGCCGGAAGAGTGCCATGACAGTGAAAGAAACCACCGTTGCGTGCGCCGCGCTCCTGTTCGCCGCCGCTTTCGTTGCCACGCCCGGTCACGCCCAAAGCAATCCCGCCAACGATGATGAAGCCCGCATCGCAGATATCGTCACCGCGAGTCATATCCTGGCGAACGAAGGAATTCTGGACAGCTTCGGCCACATCAGCGCGCGCTCCGCTCAGAATCCCGAGCATTTCTTTCATGCCGCGCGCCATGGCGCCCGCGCTCGTCACCCGTGCCGACATCGTCGAGGTCGGCCTCGACTGCAAGCCCGTCGCACCCAATGCGCCGCGGTTGAACGGCGAGCGCTACATCCACTGCCAGGTCTATAAGGCGCGGGGCGACATTCAGTCCGTGATCCATACGCACGATATGGCGGTTCTTCCGTTTGGCATCGCCGGTGTCCCGTTGAAACCGGTCGTCGCCCAAGCCGGCTTCCTGCCGCCGGAAACGCCGCTGTTCGAGATCCGCGATGCCAATGCGTCCGAGAGCAAGCGCGGCATGCTGGTCCTCAATGCCCATCTGGGCGACGCCCTCGCCAAGACGCTTGGCGCCAATCCGGTGGTCTTGATGCGGGGCCACGGGGACACCGTGGTGGGACGTTCGGTGCGCGAGGCCACCATCCGGACCATCTACACCCGCATCAACGCCCAGGCGCAAAGCGCCGCGTTGGCGCTCAGTTCGAAGATCACGGCCTTGAACGAGTCAGAACTGGAAATCAATTCCACCGAAAATTTCGACGCCGATCGGCCATGGCAGAACTATCTGCAAAGGCTATCGGCCAAACGCTGAAGCTACTGCATCATTTGCCCGATTTTCTCGGCCACGGCCTGCGGCAACCGCAACGTATCGCGGACGATCTGGTCGATCTCTTCGCCGGCGGCGCCATCGACCATCAGGTTTCGCTTCTCGCAAGCCGCGAGGAAATCCGGATCGTTGAGCATCGCTTGAAACGCCGATCGCAGCGCCGCCAGCCTCTCCGGGGGCACGCCCGGCGTCGTCAGAATGGAACGTCCGACGTCGCCGGTGCTGGCCGCCGCCCGGAGCACCTCACGACCCTCGTCAGACTGCGCGAGCTCCGGAATCGCCGGCACGTTCGGCAGCAGGCGATGCCGCTTCAGCGAGGCCTGATAAAGGATCGACGCTTCACCCTTATGCACCCAGCCCGGTTGGCTCACCAGAATTCCGGGAAGGCCATAGGCCCCGACGATATCGACCTCGCTCCGTTCCATCGCGAGCAGGATGTTGATCGTGCCGCTGTAGCCGCGGATCAATTTGAACTTCGCTCCGGCGTAGGTGTTGAGCGCGGTCGGGAACAGCACCGTGGTGGAACCGCCGCCCGACGCGCCGACATTGTATTGTTTCGAGCGGACATCCTCGAACGATTTGATGCCGGTCTTTGTCAGCGCGGCACCGACATCGATGTTGGTCACCACGCGACCGATATACGGCATTTTCGCCACGTCGATCTTGGCGTTGGTGTTGGTCATGCTGTCGAGCGCCAGCGTCTGGGCGAGACTGCCGAACACGGTGCCGTCCTTGGGCGCGACGTCGTAAATGTAACTTGCCGCCGCAAAGCTCCCCGCCCCCGGCATGTTCTGCGCGATGATCGTCGGCTTGCCGGGCAGATGCCGCGGCAGAAACTCGGCGACGAGCCGGCCGTAGATGTCATAGCCGCCGCCCGGCCCGTAGCCGATCAGCATGCGCAAGGTCTTGCCGCGGTAGAAATCCTCGATCGGCTCAGCCTGGGCCGGCAGCGCTGACAGCAAGATCGCCGCGGCCAGCCCGAGCGCAACGCCACCAGTTCTTGCTTTGCGCATCCCTCAGCCTCGCCGGGTTCTGACGATTGTTCGGGTGATCGAGCAAGCCTCCAGCCGCCTGATGTGGAAGGCGCACTGACTGTGCTGCATTGTTTTGCGCGAACAGAGGGACCGGCGCATTGTCGCGCCGGTCACCCCGCAGTCATCCGATATTGACGCAGTGCTGCGCCAGTATTCGCATCAGCCGGCGGAGGCGCGAAGTTTCTGGGCTTCAGCCTGGAACACGTTGTTGAGGCAGTACTCGGCAAGCTCGATCCCGGTCGGGAACCAGAGACTGCCGGCCTTCTTCATGTGCTGGATGATGCCGCGCAGCGCCAGCGTGCGGCCCGGCCGGCCGATGATGTACGGGATGCATCGTGAACGGGATGTACTTCGGGCTCTCCGGGCTGCTTTCCGAATAGAGCTCGTCGAAATAGGCCTTCCAGGTCTCCAGCCCGTGATGCGGATTGCCGTATTCGCCATGGCGGTGGCCGAACAGCGTGCCGTCACCGAACGGCTGCCGCGGCAATTCCACCAGCAGCTTGCCGTTCTTCTCCCACAGGAACGGCATCTCCTCGTGGAAGCAATTGGTGTTGAAGACGAATCCGTTTTCGATCATGAGTTCGATGGAGTTCGTGCTCTGGGTGCACGAGCGCCAGCCATAGCAGCGCCGGCCGGTCACCTTCTGAATCATGGCGATGGTCTTCTTCATCACCTGATCTTCTTCGTCGCGCGGCAGATAGCGGGCGATCTCGTGGTTGAACCCATGGCCCTCCACCACATGGCCGTGGTCGAGGATGGCCTGCACCGCCTGCGGGAAGCGCTCGGCGATGGCGCCGCACGTCAGGAACGTGGCCTTGATGTCCTCTTCCTTCAAAATCCGCAGCAGCCGATAGATCGCGTGGTGGGGGCCGTATTCGCCCTGGCTCCACATTTCGTAATTGAGGACGCCGTTCTTATCCGGCTTCACGTCCTCGCCGCCTTGGAAGTCGAAGGTCAGAAAGACGCAGGCCCGTTCCCCGCGCGGCCAACGAATGAGATGGTCGTAGTGGTATTCCTTGAGCATGGCGTATCCCTCCAGGGGCCGGGACGGATTTCGAATCCGTATTCCGCACGTTGAAGAGACATTTTACATTTGAGCCGTCTAGATTGGTAGCCAAGATCTTGGAACAACTGTTGTTCCGGCGGCGTCCTCGCCTCCCAGGCGGCTTTACGAGGCTCTAATGGCTAGAGAGATGCCTGTTACCGCTGTGCTCCGGGACTTGAACAAGCTCAATACGTTCGTCCGGGTCGCGCAGTGCCAGAGCTTCACCAAAGCTGCTGCCGAGCTGCGCACCAGGCCATCGGTCGTCAGCAAGCGGATGAAGGAGCTGGAAGAGTTGCTGGGTTTCAGCGTTCTCAACCGGTCGACCCATGGCTTGGCCTTGACAGAAGCAGGTCGCGGCCTGTTTCAGCAGTGCCTGGAGATCCTCGCCAAGCTCGATAATTATGTCACCGAGCGACGCAACATCGAGACTGGACCGTTTGGCACATTGCGCATTCAGGCGACGAGCGACTATTCGCGATTTATTCTCGCCCCGCTGACGACCCAATTCGTCGAGCAACATCCCGGTGTCCGGGTTCATCTCTCCGTCGTTCCTGACAATCTCATTTCGGCCGAAGGCGGATTTGACATCATTGTCAGCAGTCAGAAGCCATCGCTTCCCGGCGTTGTTGCGCACGACCTCGGGGCCATTCGCCATGTGATCTGCGGTTCACCCCAATATTTTCGAAAGTTCGGCCGACCGAAGACGCCCCAAGATCTTCGCGAGCACAACTGTCTCGCCGACCTGTACTCGGGCCCCAAAAGCTGGCCATTCCGAAATTCGCCCCGTCCCCTGCTCGTCGAGGTGAAAGGGATCGCTGTCGTCCAACAGCAGCGCCGTACTCATTCGAATGGCGCTCAACGGCTCGGGGATCATCAGAGTGCCGCTCCACGCCGTTCAGAAGGAAATCGCTGATAAAAAGCTCGACGTCATCTTCAAAAACGTTGCGCTCTCGCCCGAACGAATGTCCGCGTACTGCGCAAGAGTAAAACGTCTGCCTGCCAAAACCGCCGATTTCATCAGTTTCCTGAAAACCTCACTCCGTCATCAAGTCAACGGTTGAGCCGGGCATCGACAATCGACGCCCGTTTGCAGATTTGCTATGACCGGCTTACCGTTGCGGTTCGGCGCATGAGTTCTGTCCAGCAGCTTTTTGCGCACCGCTTTATGGAGTGATGCAGACGATGGCGCGCATGGTGATCGTCGGGGGTGGGCTCGCGGGATTGGCCGCAGCGAATGCGCTGGCCCGCTTCGGGATTGCGGCCGAAGTCTTTGAAACGGCGCCCGCCTTGGGCGAAATCGGCGCAGCCGTCAACGTGGCCCCGAACGCAACACGGGCGCTGATTGCCATCGGGCTCGGCGAAAAGATCGCCGCCGTGGGCACTTCTTCCCCGGGCATCTATACGCGGAACATGCAGACCGGTGAGTTTATCGAGTTCAATGACCGGCGGAAAAACGCCGCTCGTTTCGGCGCGCCGTACTATTCGTTTCACCGCGCCGACCTGCTGAATGCTTTGGCGAGCGGATTGGACCACCGCTTGATCCATCTTGACCATCGCCTCGTTGGGGTCGAGGAGCGCAGCGACGGCGTCACTCTCGCGTTCGCCAACGGCGCCAAGGTCGAAGCCGAGTTCGTGATCGGCGCCGACGGGGTGCGCTCGGTCATCCGCCATGCGCTCTACGGCAACGACAATCCCACCTATACGGGGCAAATGGTCTGGCGCGCGCTCCTGAACGGCGGCGATGTTCCGCGCGAGGTGCTGGAGCCGACCGGACACATCCAATGGGTCGGCCCCGGTTGTCATCTGCTGGCCTATTACATCCGCGGCGAGAAGCTCGTGAACATCGTCACGCAAGAGGACACCGACAAGTGGGTCGAGGAAGGCTGGTCGACCCGCGGCGACCCCGACGAGATGCGCTTGAGCTTTCCGAACCCGGAGCCGCGGCTCAAAAAACTCCTCAGCCTGGTGACCGAATGTTCGAAGTGGGGCCTGTTCACGCGGCCGCTGACGGAGAATTGGGGCCGCGGCCGGATCCAGCTCATCGGCGACGCGGCGCATGCCATGCTGCCGAACGCCGGTCAGGGCGCCTGCCAGGCCTTCGAGGACGCCTATATCCTGGCGCGTTGGCTCGAAGCCGGCGGCAATCCGGTCGAGGCGTTCGCGAACTTCCGCCGCGTCCGCATTCCGCGGGTCCACGCGGTGCAGCGTCTCTCGCTCGCCAATGCCCGCTTCAAGCACATGCGCGACAGCGCGCAACAAAAGGACATGGTCGCCTCCGGCAAAGGCAGCGTTCACGGCTCGTCCGAATGGGTCTGGGCCTATGATCCGCCCAGCGTCTGGGACAAGGATGCGATCGTTCCGGCCATCTACGCAGACGCCAGCTCGGTCGCGCCGCCATCCTAGACCTGGAGCTAAGTGTCTCCTCAATCATGCGGCGTCCGATGTTGACGACCCAAAATTCCTCGCGACGTCGCGCACAACCTGCATTGGCCAAAAATAATACCCCACGCGGGTCCTACAGAGAGCTCGGCGTGGGTGGTCCCACGCCACCGGCGCCCCGTTGTTTTGAGGCGTAATCCATCCCGCGTGGCTGCTCGCGTCGATCGGCGGCGCACTGAAGCCAATGGGACCAATGGAACTCGGTGAGAATTGTGCTGCATGGAACTTCGACAGGAGCGGGCTATGCCAAAGATGTTGCTAGCAGTCTGCGCAGCGGCGGTTCTCGCCGCCACATTCGCGCCCACTGAGGCCTCGGCTCGCCACCGGATCAGAGGCTATGCTTGGGGCGACGTGGGCTGGTCAGCCGCGGACTTCTGCGGCGGGCGGCTCCCGGCGTACGGCACCGATGCCTGCGGCAATCGCGAGTTCAGCTACGGACCCGACTCGTGCTACCGGCGCGCCGTGGTGTACACGGCGTTGGGGCCAGTTGCGCGTCGCGTGTGGGCGTGCGGTTGACGAGACGCATGACCATCCCCGCTGCCACAATGAGGCCGCGTCCCGAAACCCGCCGGGTTGCGCGGATGCTGGCGGCAACCTTCGGCGTGTTGTTCCTGCTTATCTTTGCACTGATTGCTCTGGCGACCTGAATGGCAAAGTGCAGGAACTACATGCCTAGGCCCGAGTTGGTGCGTTACATCGCTGTGAGCCCTCCCCCGCAACCAGCGATGTTGTTGTGAAAGCCCCGTTCCCCGGGGCTTTCACTTTCGATATTCAGAATTCACAATCCCGGATGAACATAGGCGAATGCGGCCTTGACCTATCAGGGTCTCCGCGCGTTCGATGCTGCGCGCAATCGCGTCGGCGGATTCGATCACGGTCGACCTGACGTCAAATGACGCCAAGCCCGAAGCCGCGCCATGTTGCCGTTTCCGCATCATGGATCTTTCCAACTACGCCGCGATTGCAACCGTAAAGCTGTACTTGATCATGGCACCTCTGTCCTCGCAATCGGATGAGCAAGAAGCCAGCAATCCGAACCTGGCTGACATTGTCGCTCGATTACGACCTATCCAAAGGTATAACCCAAAATAAACTTGGTGATTATTGTTCGCGTCCAACAGTTCTTTGCGACCCTTCACAAAGGCTTTGTTCCTGCGCCGCCATGGGGGGAATGGATGACGACCGAGATAGACGAGCTTCTATTTCGTGCCCGCCGATGTGACGAACTGGCTAGTGGTTGCCTTTCGGCTTGGGTGGCCACACGATTTCGTCACATCGCAAGCGATTACCGCGAGCTTGCAGCAGAACGGGCGTCAAAGCAGCAATTTGCCTTCGGCAGTGGCTGCCTAGGGGAGCGCTCCAGAGTGACGAGGGCTCACATCGCAAGCGATTACGGCAAGCTGCAGCAGAACGGGCGTCAAAGCAGCAAGTTACCTTCAGCAGTGGCTGCTTGGGGGGAGCGATCGAAAGTGACGACGTCTTAAGGAAGACGCAAGGGCGCGCTATGCACGTTATGCTGTGATTAGGCGTGCAATTTTGCTCCCCGAACTGGTGGCGTCCAAAATTAATCCGCTGATTACCATTCAAAAAGCGAGCAGCACTGCGTTTGCTTGCGATCCTGGTATAATTTCGGCCAACTAGCCCGCCGAAAACTGTTGGTACGATTATGCTTGTCCGCTCGAAATCAGCAGGTCATCGCGCGCGTCTCTTTCCTGACCTGCCTATGAGCCTTTTGGCTTCATCGTCCCTCGCAGCCGGGGTGGGAATAATTTATTTCCTGCGGCGCGATTGAGCCTCGAATTGCTGACGAAGCCCGATGGAGTTGCGGTTTTTTGGCCGGCCGCAGGTGTTGCCGCTGGAATGCTTGTTGGCGTTGGGCCGGTCGGCTCGGCTGCCGGTCATGGTGGGCGTGGTCGGCGCGACGCTTGCAGCCAATCTCCTCGGCGACCGGAACATCTGGAGTGCGATTGTTTTGCCGCGTGCAACGCAGCCGAGGCCCTGCTTATCGCCACATTGATCGATCGGTTCTTCGGGTTCCCTTTTAGCCTGGACCGCTGCATCATGTGCTGGGTTTCATCGCGGTAACAATCTCGCGACCGCGATATCCGGGATCGGCGGCACGCTGGGTTACGTGTTTTTCCACACCATCAAGCAGCGCCGCCATTGACGATATGGCAGCATTGGTTTTCGTCCGATGCGATCGGCGTAATCGCCGTCGCGCCCGTATTGCTGGAGCTGACCTCCGCCCGCGAGCCGCCATCCCGTGGCGAAATTGTTCGAAGGCAGCTTAGCTCTGGGGCTGGTAGCTGCGCTAAGTGCAGCCCTTGTTCATCTGCCGAGTGAGGCGTGGGCCGTCGAAGTAACAATTGGCTCGCTGTTCCCACTGTTCCTCTGGATCGCTGCACGTTGCAGGCCAGCGTTTACGGCTGTAGCGATCTTGATCTTCGCCCTTACGATCGTCTGGGCCACAACGTTCGGAATTGGGATTTTTGGCAACCTGGAACCTTCGGCCTCCGAACGCATCCTGGCCGCGCAGTTCAGCATCCTGGCACTGGCGCTCTGCGCCCTGGTACTCGCGGCATTTTTCGCCGAGCGGCGGCATCTCGTTCCCGAACTGCGAGCTCGTGCTTTACAAGCCGCAAGTGAGGCTGACCGGGCCAAGACGAGCTTTCTGGCTGCGGCCAGTCACGATCTTCGCCAGCCGCTGCAAACCCTGAATTTGCTGCAAGCCGCGCTGAGGCCACAGGTTCACGGCACGAAGGCCGCACGCTGATCGCTCAGATCGACCATACCGTGAATGTTATGAACGGCATGCTGATCAGCCTTCTGGACATCAATCGGCTTGAGGCCGGCATCCTTCGCCCTTCTATCAGCGACTTTCCAGTCATGCGCTGTTCGCGCCTTTGGCCGCCGATTTTCTGAAGCCCGCAAAGGAAAAGGGTTGAAATGGCGCATCGTGAGATCCGGCCTTTGGATCCGAAGCGATCGACGAATGCTGGAAGAGATGCTCCGAAACCTGCTTTCCAACGCCGTCCGATATACAGATCAGGGCCGGATCTTGGTGGGATGTCGTCGCGTCGATAACAAGGCTCGAATTGAGGTATGGGATAGCGGCGTTGGAATTATGGGCGAGGATATTCCGCGTATATTCGAGGAGCACTATCAAGTCCCTCGGACAGCGCACCTCGGAGGATTTGGCTTGGGCCTCGCGATCGTGCAGCGAATGGCAAAGACACTCGACCATCGCGTCGACGTAAAATCTACACCAGGCAAGGGCTCGGGATTTTCAATCGAAGTCCCACTGGGACACGCCCGACCGCATGGCCGGGCAAGAGAGCGCAGCGGAACAACGGCCAGTCTCGCTTTGTCGGGAACGGTGCTTCTCATTGAAGACGAAGGTGGCGTGCGACTGGCATTCACTTCGCTGTTGGATCTTACGGGTTGGATGTTATCGCGGTCGCGACCGCAGATCAGGCGCTCCATGTGTCGCCGAGGGCAAAGTCCCCGATCTCATAATCTCGGATTATAATCTTCCGGGAAAAATGAACGGGGTGGAGACCATCAAAGCACTACGCAAAGTCTGCGCCGAGAAATTCCCGCCATCGTGGTGACAGGAGACACGAGAAAAGAAGTTATCGACATGATTAAGCCGCACGGCGTTGGCATGATCGTCAAACCTGCTCGTGCAGAAGATGTTTTGAAGATGGTTTCGAGTTAAGTCACGATTCTAGAGTTGCCCGCACCGTTCCACGCGGCTTGAGCTCGGTTTGCAAGCAAAACTCTTCAGCGGGAGCGCCGTCAAGGGTAACGCCTCGAATGCAGTTCGATGTTCGAACCCAACGCAGAGCTGTTATGATGTTGGCGATTCTTCGCCTCGAGAACCAACCCGCCATAGGGGCGGGTTCTTAGCTGCGAGAGCGGCATTTGTTGCGATAGTACTGACAATGTTGCGATGTTCCGAGTGCAGAGGCTGCAGGCGCGTGCAGGAAAGAAAGATCCCGCGGGCCAACTGAGCAATTCTGCCATATGGGATTGCGCACTCTAGTCTTATTCTCGACATGACGTTCGCGCTACCTTGTATTTCCGAACGAGTTCGGGACACATGTGCGACGCGTGTTTCATGTGGGCTGATTTACATCTTGGAAGCGCATTGATTTATTTATTGGCCGTTCACCTGGCGGTGTTAGCCGGTCTGATATCTTATGGGAGTTTCATATTCTGGGGTTCGCACTAGGGTCATAACGCCTTCGACGATGGCGCGTCGATCTCAGCAATCTGGACATTAGAATATCGGGGCAGTGTGGACTCTATTTCCAAAAGCTTGACCGCGATCTCGCGCGGTGCCGCTCCAGGTGCCAGCGTTTAGCAAATTGTTCTAATTCGGCGATACGTGCGGCATTGATCCCCCGCGGCCCGATCTCACGTACTGCCGTGGCCCATTCGCAGGAGCGCCGAACGCTCGCGGTAATGCTATCGAGCGAAATACTTCCCGCCACCCCATCGACACCCAATTTTCGCGCCATCACCTCAAACCACCGGCGCGTCCGCGCCGCGGTCTTTCCCCAGCGACATCGAGGCGCCATAGCACAACAGGACATCCACTGCTCGTTGGGTGCAGCGGCAGCCGGTCTATCTTCCCCATTTACGGTTGACGACATGTGGCATCGTACCAGCCCACATTATTGCACCGAAAGGGGCTGTCGTCGTCAACGACATGTGCATCCGATGCGGGTCAAAAGCCAGCCCCGAACGATTGTTTAGGAGCATTGCTCCTTGGTCCTAGAGGCAGTTTGTCGATGCCCATGCTAGCAACGAAGCGTTTCGAACGGCGAGCAAACCGTCGATAATGGGGATTACGTTCAGGCCGGTGTTGCATGGATATGCCTGGCGGCGCCTTGATGACCATAGATGCAGCCCATTATTCGGCGGTTGAGTGGCTGCCCAATGCGCGCAGGCTTGAAATCCGCGCATTCAAATCGGAGGACCGCGCGGATTTTTTATCGGCCGTCGATCGCATCGGTCCATCGTCTCTTTATCGACGATTTTTTGCTGTAAAACGCCACTTCACCGAGAGAGAGCATGCATTCTTTCTAAACGTTGACTTCGACAAGCATGTCGCCTTGGTCGCGTTGATAGAGGAAGCAGGACGAAAGGTTGTCGTCGGTGGCGGACGTTATGTCGTCGTGCAGCCCGCAAAGGCGGAAATCGCATTCACTGTGATCGATCAATACCAAGGGCAAGGTATCGGATCGATATTGATGCGCCATCTATCTGCTATTGCTCGCGCAGCCGGCCTCCGCGAACTGATCGCGGAGATCCTGCCCGAAAACATGCCGATGCTTAAGGTGTGCGAAAGAAGCGGACTCCGTATGAGCACAACTCGCGAATCGGAAGTCACGCACGTCGTTCTTCATCTCAATTAAGGGCGTCTGCGCGGATATCAACCGCGAGATCTTTTGCAGGCGCATTTGCTCGAGGCTGTTCGGCCCTAGCGAACGCTGGACCTTTCTTGGCCCGCGTAGGCTGCCGGGGCGCCAGCTTTGATAACCGCCGGGCCGCTGGCCACATCATTGCGTTCGATTCGAGCGTGAATGCCAACCGTGACGAGAACAATAACGGCGGCAAGAGCAACCGCCACGATCTTGATGTGTGTGTTGCGGCCAGCGCGCACTAACGTCCAATCCATCGCATACCTCCGCGGCTCGATCGAGCTCCATTGCTTCGCGCGCTTCTTATTTTTCGAGAACTTGCTGCATGCTGTGGTTCGCTCAATTATCTGGCGGCAAGCCGCGGTTATGCCTAATGGTCGGACATCTAGGATTTTGGTTTAGGTGCGATCGGTCGGGCGACATCTCCAGACGAAGTCAAAAAAGGTGCGGCTGGCTCCGGGGGAAGAGCCAGCCGCGCGCGAGCCCGGTCGGGGGGGAGGGGGACAGGGTGACCTGGTTCGCGTTTCTCTGCATTCTGTTGATGCTCAATACAATCCGAAGGCTCGGGCTGCTCGGGGCGCCCTGTCGGCAATTGGCTGTCGGCCCTCGACGAGACGCGTGGTCCCGAGCGGCCGGTCCGGCAATACGATGACCTTGGTGCCGATTCCGACGCGGCCGTAAAGATCGATCACATCGTCGTTCACCATCCGGATGCATCCGCTGGATACGTGTCTGCCGATCGTCTCCGGCGCATTGGTACCGTGGATTCGAAAGGCGGTGTCGCCGAGATAGAGAGCACGAGCACCGAGCGGATTGCCGGGGCCGCCGGCCATAAACCGCGGCAAATACGGTTGACGCTGGATCATCTCCGCCGGCGGGATCCAATCGGGCCATTCGGCCTTGCGCGCTATCGCCTGCACTCCCGACCAGGTAAAGCCGTCGCGCCCAACACCGATACCGTAGCTGATCGCCTTGCCGCCCCCGAGCACGTAGTAAAGCTGCGTGTTTGGGGTGTCGATGATGACGGTCCCGGGCGCTTCGCGGGTATTGTAAGCGACAACGTGACGCCGCAGATACGTCGGCGCTTCGGCGGCCTCCGGATCTCTTCAACTCTTGCTTCATTGGGAATGGTTTGCCCGAACAGCGAAAATTGCTGGTTGGACGATGAAGCGTATCCCAGCGATTGGGCGATGGCGGGGGAAGTTGCGAATAAAGCGCCCGCTACCAGTCCGACAATGGGAGCCCGCGTCAAAAGGATGTCGTTGCAGAGGTTGGACATGGCGGATCTCCGTGGGGACAATCGCAGCGGTCGATAAACGCGGTGGGTGCCGTCAAAGAGCGATCGGCAATGGCGACCTGCACCTCGCGGATCTGCGGCGGATGCTCAGCCGCTGGCGTCTGCTTTCGCACACAACCGGTGCTGTCATGCTGCCACGCCGACGGCGAGCAAGCCGGTCCCGCGGGAAGGCGATCCCCTTTCAGCTCGCGCTGCGGTACGCTGCCTTCGATCCTTGAGGTGTGCCCCTCCGAACCGACAACCTCGAAAAATGTCACGCCTGCCAGTGCTCCGGCCAGGATGATCTTGTGCACTTCCGCCTCCCATATCGGTACTGGCAATAAACCTATGGGGCACCTGGCCTTTCCTCTATTGTCCGAGTGTAGGAATCGCCTGTCGGAAGGCGCTACTAAACCTATCCAGAGGTTTAGACGCCATGTCGGCTCGGCTGATCGCTGAGATCGAATTCATACCTGGGACGACTGGCCAGTTCAGCGATAATTGGCGCCGACGGGCTTGCTCTTTCGCAAGTAGACAAACCAATAAGTCGCAGCGACCATTGCCGAGCCACCGATGATATTGCCAACGGTGACTGGAAGAAGGTTGCCGACCAAAAAGTTGCTCCACGTCAGAGCGGGAAAATCCGCTCCTGTCTTGCCAATTGAAGTCCAGAATGGCTCCGCCGCGCCCGCCTTTATGAACAGTGCCAGCGGGATGAAATAAATGTTGGCGATGCTGTGCTCAAACCCGGCCGCAACGAAGGCTGCAACGGGAGGCACAATCGCAAAAATCTTGCCTACAGTCGTTCGCGCGCTGTAACACATCCAAACGCCCAGACAGACCAACGCGTTACACATGATCCCGAGCGTCAAGGCGGGAACAAACGCCAGCGATGCTTTGGCGTTGGCCGTCTTCAGCGCCGCCAAACCCACTGCACCATCTCCAAACGTATATTGTGTGCTGACAAACATCAGCGCCGCAGTCAGCAACGCGCCCACGGAATTTCCGGCGAACACGATCGCCCAATTGCGCAGCAGGGCGCGGGTCGTCACCTTTCCGCTCGCCCAGGCCATGACAATGAGATTGTTTCCGGTAAACAGCTCCGCTCCCGCGATCACGACCAAATCAAACCCAAAGTGAAGGCGAGGCCGGTGAGAAGACGCACGGCGCCATAGGGCAATGCTGCGGAAAATGTCGCGCCGTCGGCCGGCGAAATGACAATGTGGCCGGCACTGACGGTCGTCGCAAACACGGCGCCGAAAGAAATGAAAGCTCCCGCCAATAAACTCAGCACCAACGAGGTCAACAGGTTGCTTGACGCTCGCAGGGCGCCTGTTCTCTCGGCACGAACAGCCATCTCCGCCGGCATGATTGCGTCGAACGTGACGATCTGAGGCGACAGGGGTTCGGCCGGATCAGACGAGATGTCATTCATTGGTAACCCATCCAACTCGGCACAAGAGCGCCAGGCGCTTGCACTCTGGACCCGCGCCGCCAACTAACTGGGCGCCAGGGCCAGGAGACCGACGATCTGCACGGCTATCACTTTCACCATCGTCATGGACGGGAAGATCATGGCGTAGCCGATATCGGGGCGTTCGGTTGGCGCCATCCGAGTCGAGTAGACCAGGATGGCCGGATTTCCGGTCGCTCCTGATGCCACTCCGACCAGGTCGTCGTATGGTATTTTCATCAGGTAGTGGCCCACCAACAGCACGATGATCACCGTCGTCAGCAGGACCGCCATCCCGATGAAGAGCATTGTAAATCCGGTTTCGGACACGGTGCGGACAAACGGCTGGCCTGCATTGATGCCGACGGCAGCCAGGAACATTGCCAACCCGTAGTTCCGCAACACAATATTGGCCGGGAGCGGCATCACCCAGAGCAAGGGTCCGGTCCGGCGCAATTTCCCAGAACGAGCGCGACAAGCAGAGGGCCGCCCGCGATGCCGAGCGTGACAATACCGACGCCCGGAATCGGAATCGGAATAAGCCCGATCAGAAGGCCGAGCACCATGCCAAGCCCGAGTGAGACGTAGCTGAACTCCGACGTGGCCTTCACCGTGTCGCCAAAGTGTTTCCTGATATCCTCCTTGCGGTTGGGAGGCATCAGGACGCCGACGCGGTCGCCGAACTCAAGGGTCAAGTCGGGAGTTGGGACGACGTCCATGTCATAGCGACGAACATGCAACAAATGGGCTGGAAAGCCGGCCGGCATTGGCAGCCGCGCGAGTGGAATTCCAACCAGGCCGGCTTTGCCGACGAATACGCGGATGTAGTCGAGAGCCGAACGATCTTTGATAATACGTCCAGCCTCAAGTCTTCCAATTTTTGCCGCCGCCTCGGCGATTGCCTCCTCGCGATCCGCCACGATCAAGACACCGTCGCCGGAGGCGAGCGTCAGATCGGCAGCCGGTACGATGTTCTGATCACCCTTGCGAACCATGGTGACCTGTACGCCATCCGGCAGATCGGCGATGAGATCATCGAGAGTCCGCCCGACATAGTGCGAAGCAAGCGTAATTTCGCCCATGTGAAACCGCTGCACCTTCGGCGGAAATTTTGGCTGCACGAGACGCGTCATGAAATATATGCACAAGATCGGGCCAATGACGCCAAAGGGATAAGCGATCGAATAGCCGATCGACGGGTCGGTGCTTTTCATGACATCGAGGGCGGCTTGCAGCGTGGCCGTGCTCGTCATCGAGCCGGCGTAGATGCCTAGCGTGTGGCCCATCTTGATATCGAACGCCTTGCCAAGGCCGAGGGCCACAACAAGTCCGGCTATACAGGCGACGAGCGCCAGCAGATTGTATTTGCGGCCAGCGGCGCCGGTCATTCCTT
>CAWKOD010000059.1:0-41095 GCA_963850885.1 uncultured Alphaproteobacteria bacterium
GAAATCACTCCATCGACAGGCCGGCGGCGCGGATCGGCGCGCCGTTCTTCTCGATCTCCTTCGGAATGTAGGCCTTGAAATACTCGGTCGAGCGGCGGTCCGGCGCCACGATGATGGCGCCGGCCGCCAGCATCTGCTTCTGCACCTCCTTGTCCTCCATCGCCGCGGCGGTCGCGTCGTGCAGCTTGTCGACGATCTCCTTCGGCGTGCCCTTCGGCGCCATGAAGCCGAACCAGGTCGAGGCTTCGAGATCGGTGAAGCCCTGCTCCCACGAGCTTTTGACCTCCGGCAGCATCGGCGCGCGCTCCTTGGTCAGCACCGCGATGGCCTTGACCGTCTTGCCTTCGACCAGCGGCACCGCCGAGCCGGTGAGCGTGCAGATGTAATCGACGCGGCCGCCGATGATGTCCTGCATCGCCGGCCCGCCGCCGCGATAGGGCACGTGGGTGACGTTCACCCCGATCGCGGCGTTGAGCAGCTGGCAATCGATGTGGCCGGTCGAGCCCGCGCCGGCCGAGGCGACCTGCATCGTCGCCTGGTTCTTTTTCACATAGGCGATGAACTCCGGCATGGTGTTGGCCGGGAATTCATTGCGGCGTGATGAGAATGGTCGGCTGATCGGCGATCAAGATCACCGGGACGAGATCGTCGAGGAGATTGTAGAGCGGCTTCTTGTAGAGCGTCTGGTTGATGGCGTCGGCGCGGCTGCCGAGCACGAAGGTGTAGCCGTCCGGTGCGGCCTTGGCGACGCGCGCGGTCCCGACCATGCCGCCGGCGCCGCCGACGTTCTCGATCACCACCTGCTGGCCGAGCACCTCGGAGAGTTTCCTGCCGATGATGCGGCCGAGCACGTCGGTGCCGCCGCCGGCGGCAAATCCCACCACCATGGTCAGCGGCCGGTTCGGCCAGTTGCTTTGGGCGGATGCGGAGCCGATCCACGGCAGCAGCAGTGAAAGCCCAAGAACGGAAACAAGAACGGAAACCCGGCCGAACCGCATGGACAGCCTCCTCAAATTCCGGCTCGCGCATATCAGCACGGTTGCGATTGGCTGGCGACCGGGTGCGACCCCGTATCAAGGCCGTGCCGGCCTATGCAGGATCGGCATATCGAAACGTTCCGTCCGGGCGCCCGGACGTGGTATAAAGTGGGCAAATCAGACGTTGTCCCCGGCCAGGGATCGGCAACAGAGAGAGCTGCGATGAGCTTGCAAACGCTCGGCTACATCGGCCTTCGCACCAAGAATCTGGAGGACTGGACGGCCTACGCCGAACGGTTCCTCGGCATGCAGCTGGTGGATAAGAGCCGCGGCACCGCCTCGTTCCGCATGGACGACAAGAAGCAGCGCCTCGTGGTGCACGAGGACACGGGCGACGCGCCGGGATTCTTCGGCTGGGAGGTGGCGGACGCAACGGCGCTCGACGCTTACGCCGCCAATCTCGAACGCCACAAGGTTTCGTTCGCGCGCGGCTCCCGGGCGCTCGCCGAGGAGCGCAAGGTCCGCGACCTGATCGTGCTGCAGGACCCCGCCGGCAACCGGCTCGAAATTTTCCACGGCGCCGAGACCACCACCGACCCGTTCAAGCCCGGCCGCGCCATCTCCGGCTTCCGCACCGGCCCGCTCGGCATGGGCCACGCCGTGCTCCACTGCGAGAAGATCGGCGACATCCTGCCGTTCTACCAGGACATCCTCGGCTTCCATCTCAGCGACTACTTCACCAAGCCGTTCGCGGCGTATTTCTTCCACGTCAATCCGCGCCACCACAGCGTCGCCTTCATCGAGTCCGGCAAGGTCGGCATCCATCACCTGATGGTCGAGACCTGCTATCTCGACGACGTCGGCCAGTGCTACGACATCGCGCAGCAGACGCCGGAGATGATCGCCACCACCTTCGGCCGCCACTACAACGACCAGGTTCATTCGTTCTACTCGTGGTCGCCGTCGAAGTTCATGTTCGAATACGGCTGGGGCGGCCGCACCATCGACACCCAGAACTGGACGCCCGAGGTCATCACCCAGGGCCCGAGCCTGTGGGGTCACGAGCGCTACTGGCTCAACGAACAGCAGCGCAACGAGGCGCGCGAACTTCGCATTTCCAACGCCGAGAAGGGCTATCGCCTGCCGCTCAACGTGATGGAAGGCAATTACAAGCTGGCGCGCGACGTCTGCCCGTGGTGGGACGCGACCGCCCCTGCCCGCAAGACGGGCTGACACCTTTCGAGGTTGCAATGAACGTCAACGTCCCGCCCACCGCCATTCCGAACACGGCCCAGCCGATGGAATGGCCGGAGGGCGCGCTGACGCGCATTCCGTACTGGATCTACCAGTCGCCCGAAATCACTGCGCTGGAGCAGCAGCGGCTGTTCGAAGGCCCGGTGTGGAATTTCCTCTGCCTCGAAGCGGAGGTGCAAAAGCCCGGCGACTACCGCGTAACCTTCGTGGGCTCGATGCCGGTGGTCGTGGCCCGCGACTTCGACGACGAAATCTACGCCTTCGAGAACCGCTGCGCCCACCGCGGCGCGCTGATCGCTCTCGACCAGGGCGGCCACGCCCGCGACTTCACCTGCGTCTATCACGCCTGGAACTACGACCTGAAAGGCAACCTCAAGGCGGTCGCGTTCGAGGACGGCGTCAATGGCAAGGGCGGCATGGACAAGACGTTCTGCCGCGCCGACCACGGGCCGCGCAAGCTCCGCATCGCCAACTTCTGCGGTCTGGTGTTCGGCTCGCTGTCCGACGACGTGCCGCCGATCGAGGAATATCTCGGCGACGAGGTCGCGGCCAAGATCAAGCGCGTGCTGCACAAGCCGGTGACGGTGACCGGCCGCTTCACCCAGATGCTGCCGAACAACTGGAAGCTCTATTTCGAGAACGTCAAAGACACCTATCACGCCTCGCTGCTGCACACGTTCTTCACGACGTTCCGCATCAATCGGCTGTCGCAGCGCGGCGGACTAGTGGTGAGCCCGAACGGCGGCAGCCACGCGAGCTTCTCGTTCATCGACAAGGCCAACCAGGAGAACGACTACGCCGCGATGGGAATTCGCTCGGACATCGAGGGCTTCGCGCTGAAGGACCCGAGCCTGCTCGACAACGCCGACGAATTCGGCGACGGCTGCCACATGCAGATCCTTTCGGTATTTCCGAACCTGGTGCTGCAGCAGATCCAGAACGCGCTGGCGGTGCGGCAGGTTCTGCCGAAAGGCCAGACGCAGACGGCGCTGAACTGGACCACGTTCGGCTTTGCCGACGACACGCCGGAAATGAAGACGCGGCGGCTGCGCCAGAACAATCTCGCAGGACCTGCGGGCTACGTCTCGATGGAGGACGGCGCCGTCGGCGGCTTCGTGCAGCGCGGCGTCGCCGCAGCCGGCGGCGAACGCGCCGTGGTCGAGATGGGCGGCTCCGGCACCACCGGCCAGGGCACCCGCGCCACCGAAGCCTCGGTGCGCGGCTTCTGGAAGTGCTATCGCGGGCTGATGGCAATCTGATGCCGGGCGCAATCACGCTCGAGCGCATCCTCGCGCTGCAGGCCGCCTATATCCGCTGCATCGACAGCAATGCCCTGGAGTCCTGGCCGGACTTTTTCGTCGATCCATGCCTCTACATCGTGACGACGGCCGAGAACCGCAAAGCCGGGTTCGAGGCCGGCATCATCTACGCCGACACCAAGGGCATGCTGGTCGACCGGATCGCGGCGCTGCGCGAAGCCAACGTGTACGAGAAGCAAAGCTATCGTCACATCCTCGGCCTGCCGAATATCGTGAGCAACGGCGGCGACACCGCCGAGAGCGAGACACCGTTCATGGTGGTGCGCGTCATGCACGACGGCGAGACCAGCATCTTCGCGACCGGACTCTACCTCGACACCTATCGCGTCGTCGGCAGCGATCTGAAATTCGCCAAGCGTCTCGCGGTGTGCAATTCCTCGCGCATCGACACGCTGATGGCGCTGCCGCTGTAACCAGTCGTCATGACTTTCCAAGTCGCCGTTCAGAACAGTGCGTTCCGCTTCCCCTGCGAGCCGAACAAATCCGTGCTGGATGCCGCGCAGCGGGCGGGCCTCGAAATCCCCTTCTCCTGCCGCAAGGGCGTCTGCGGCACCTGCAAGGGCCGCGTCATCTCCGGCGAGGTGCGGGCCTTTGCCGGCGATGCGCTCGGCGCCGCCGAACGCGCCGAGGGCCAGGTGCTGTTCTGCAACGCCCGGCCGCGCTCCGATCTGGTTATCGCGCCGCGATCGATCAGCAAGGCCGATCCGTTTGCGCGCAAGACCATCGATGCGCGGGTGTTCCGCCTGCAAAAGCTCGCCGACGACGTCATGCTGGTGCATCTGCGCTTTCCCGCCGGCATCCGCGTCAAGTTCAAGGCCGGGCAGCATCTCAACCTCATTCTCGACAACGGCGAGCGCCGCGACTTCTCGATGGCCAATCCGCCGCGCGAGAGCGACGGCGCGCAACTGCACATCCGCCACGTGCCGGGCGGCGCGTTCACCAGCTATGTGTTCGAGAATCTTAAGCGCGGCGACCGGCTGAAGCTGGAAGTCCCGTTCGGCGATTTCACCTTGCGGGAGAGCGACAAGCCGATCCTGTTCGTCGCCGGCTCGACCGGCTTCGCGCCGATCAAGTCGATCATCGAGGACATGTTCATCAAGAACATCCGGCGCGCCATGACGCTTTATTGGGGCGCGCGGACATTGAGCGGCCTCTATTCCGAGCTGCCGCACCAATGGGCGGCGCAGAACCCGCAGTTCAAATATGTGCCGGTCATTTCCGACGCGCCCGAGCCGGGCATCCGCCACAACCTCGTGCACAAGGCCGTGCTCGAGGATCATCCGCGGCTTGCGGGCTATGAGGCTTATGTCTGCGGCGTGCCGGTGATGACCCAGGCCGCGCAACGCGAATTCCTCGCCGCCGGGCTTTCGGACGACGGGTTTTTCGCCGACGCCTTCGTGACCCGCGCCGAGGTCGCTTCGGCCGGGCCCTAACTGCCTATAATTCAATGCAATTTGTCGATTTTTTGATTCACCGGCAGGAAACTTCTCTCAACTAGAGTGGCCGTGAAAGGCCGCTCATGAACCAGCACAGTCCGCTCGCCGCGCTCGAAATCCGCGCCCTCACCAAGCGCTTCGACCGGCCCGCGGTCGACGGCCTCGACCTGACCGTGCGCACCGGCGAATTCTACTGCCTGCTCGGACCGAACGGCGCCGGCAAGACCACGACCTTGCGCATGGTCGCCGGCCTTCTGGCGCCCGACCAAGGCGCGATCTCGGTGTTCGGCATCGACGCGCTCGCCGATCCGGTCGAAGCCAAGCGGATCATGGCCTGGGTGTCGGACGAGCCGATGATCTACGACAAGCTCACCCCCACCGAATATCTCGAATTCGTCGCCGGCCTCTGGGGCATCGAGCCGAAGCTCGCCGAAGCGCGAGCGAACGAACTGATCGGCTGGCTCGGGCTCGGTCCCCACGCCAACGAGCGCTGCGAAGGCTTCTCCAAGGGCATGCGGCAGAAGGTGGCGCTCGCCGGCGCGCTCGTTCATGAGCCGCGGCTGATCATCCTCGACGAGCCGCTGACCGGCCTCGACGCCGGCTCGGCGCGGCAGGTCAAGACCGTGTTGCGCGAGCGGGTCGCGGCGGGCGGCACCGTCATCATGACCACGCACATCCTCGAAGTCGCCGAGCGCATGGCCGACCGCATCGGCGTCATCGCCGGCGGCCGCCTGATCGCCCAGGGCACGCTCGACGAACTGCGGGCGAAGGCCGGCAAGGGTCATTCGAGCCTGGAGGACACCTTCCTCACCCTGGTCGCCGAGCAGGTCGAAGCGGCGTGAGCCATCCCGCCTCGCTCACGTTCCTGGCGCATCACGAGTTCCGCCTGGCGTGGCGCGACTGGTGGTCGATGCTGACCGCCGGCAAGCCGCATCGCATCCGGATCGTCACGCTGGCGCTCGTGGCGTTCGCGCTGTTCATGCATCTGGTTGCCTTCTCGATCGTCGCCAAATTCGCCGAGGTTGAGCCCGGCGCCGACCGCGGCACCCTGGTCGTGATCACCGGCTGCGCCGTGCTGGCTTGGTCGCTGATGATGTCGCAGGCGATGGAATCGGTGACGCGGGCGTTCTACGCGCGCTCCGACCTCGATCTGATCCTGTCGTCGCCGGTGGCGTCGCGGCGGGTGTTCGCGGTGCGCATCGCCACCATGGCGGCCTCGACCGTGCTGATGGCGGTGCTGCTGGCGGCGCCCTTCATCAACATCCTGGTCTGGCGCGGCGGGGCGCGCTGGTTCAGCGCCTATGGCGTGGTGATCGCGGTCGGCGCCTTGGCCGCGGCGCTGGCGGTCGCGCTGACGGTCGCCCTGTTCCGCACCATCGGGCCGAAGCGGACGCGGCTCGCGGCGCAGATCGTCGCCGCCATCGTCGGCGCCACCTTCGTGATCGGATTGCAGATCGCCGCGATTCTCTCCTACGGCACGCTGTCGTATTTCACATTCCTGAAGTCGGACCTGCTGGTGTCGCTGGTGCCGGCGATCGAGAGCGTGGTGTGGTGGCCGGCCCGCGCGGTGCTGGGCGACATGACCGCGCTCGCCGCCGTGTTGAGCGGCGGCACCCTGCTGCTCGCCGCAGCCATCGCGCTGTTCTCGGCGCGCTTCGGCGACCACGCCACTGCCGCGGCCGGCGTGTCGGACTCAGGCGTGATGCAGCGGCGCTGGCGCAGCGGCTTCCGCCGGGTATCGCCGCGCGCCGCGTTGCGACGAAAGGAATGGACGCTGCTGCGCCGTGACCCCTGGCTCGCCTCGCAGACCTTGATGCAGCTGCTCTATCTGCTGCCGCCGGGCCTGATGCTGTGGCGCGCCTTCGGCAGCCGCAATGACGACCTCGTGTTGCTCGTTCCGGTGCTGGTGATGGCGGCGGGCCAGCTCGCCGGCGGCCTCGCCTGGCTTGCGATCTCCGGCGAGGACGCGCCGGACCTCGTCGCCACCGCGCCGATCCCGGCCAACTGGATCGTTCGCGCCAAGATGGAAGCCGTTACCGGCAGCGTCGCGCTGGTGTTCGCGCCCTTCATCGTCGCCATGGCGCTTGCCTCGCCGCACGATGCGCTGATCGCGGCCGTCGGCATTGCCGTTTCGGCCGCCTCGGCGACGCTGATTCAGCTCTGGTTCCGCACCCAAGCCCGGCGCAAGCACTTCCGCCGCCGCCAGACCTCGTCGCGGGTCGCGACTTTCGCGGAAGCATTCTCCTCGATCTCGTGGGCCGGCACGTTCGGTCTTGCCGCGGCCGGCCATTGGCAGGCGGTGATCACGGCGCTGATCGCGTTCGGCATCCTCGTAGGCGCGCGCGCGCTCGCGCCCAAAACGACTTAAAAGCCGAGGTTTGACTCAACCGCGGGACAATGATCGGCTGCCGAAAAATCGGGAGCTTCAGATCATGGCCAACCGCACGCATCTCGTCGTCATGCCGGGCGACGGCATCGGGCCGGAGATCATGGCGGCGACGCTGCATGTGCTGCGCGAGGTGGACCGGCTCGTTTCGCTCGGGCTGACGTTCGAGGAAGTGCCGATCGGCTTTCCGGCGCTGAAGGCGCATGGCTCGACCCTCCCCAATTCATCCTTCGAGGCCGGCAAGCGCGCCGACGGCGTGATCCTCGGACCCGTCTCGCACAACGATTATCCGCCGGTCGCCCAGGGCGGACTCAATCCATCCGGCGAGATGCGAAAGCGGCTCGATCTCTACGCCAACATCCGCCCGGCGAAATCGCGGCCCGGCATGCCGCCGCGCTGCGGCAAGCCAGTCGACCTCGTGGTGGTGCGCGAGAACACCGAGGGCTTCTACGCCGACCGCAACATGTTCATGGGCCACGGCGAGTTCATGCCGACGCCGGACGTGGCGCTGGCGGTGCGTAAGATCACGCGCACCGGCTCGACGCGGATCGCCGAGACCGCGTTCAAGCTCGCCATGCAGCGGCCGCGCAAGAAGGTGACCGCCGTGCACAAGGCAAATGTATTGCGCGTCACCGACGGGCTGTTCCTCGAATGCGTGCGGGCGGTGCAAAAAAACTATCCGCAGGTCGAATACGAAGAGCAGATCATGGACGCGATGGCGGCGCTGCTCGTGCGCGACGCCAGCCGCTTCGACGTGATCCTCGCCACCAACGCGTTCGGCGATATTCTTTCCGACGAAGCCGCGGAGATTTCCGGCAGCCTGGGTCTCGCCGCCTCGATCAATGCCGGAAGCGAGCACGCGCTGGCGCAAGCCCAGCACGGTTCGGCGCCCGACATCGCCGGCAAGGACGTCGCCAATCCGGCCTCGCTGATCGGCTCAGTGGCGATGCTGCTCACCTGGCTCGGCGAACAGCGGAGCGACGAAAAATTCCTGAAAGCCGCCGACCTCATCGAGCGCGCGCTCGACCAGACCATTGCCAAGCCGGAGACGCGAACGCCCGATCTCGGCGGTCCGCTCGGCACCAAGGCGTTCGGCGAGCGGGTCGCAGGCGCTGTGGCGCGGCTGGCAAAATAGGCTCCGGGAACTTCAGAAGCCCGGCCGGCGTTGAAGACTTAAGTCCCGGCCAGGGAAGCCCATGCCTCAACTGATGTTCCGCTGCCCCTATACCAACAAGCCGATTCCGTCGGGGATCGAGCTGGTCTCGGAAAATCTCAAGAGCGTGTCGGAATTTCCGATCAGCGTGCAATGCCCGCACTGCGGCAAGCAGCACCACGGCACGGTCGCCGACGGCTGCCTGACCGACGAGCGTTCGCCGCCGCTCGCGCCGCCCGACGCGTAACTCCTATTGCTTGGCCTGAAGCCCGATCGCGGTGGCCGCAGCCGCAACCGTGGCGCGCTGCGTTTCGATCGAGGTGCCGAATTCGGCGGGTCCGCCGGGGTTGAAGGCCTGCCCGGTCCGGGTCAGGCGGTCCTTGATGATCGGATCACCCTCCATGACCTCCTTGACGTCGGCCGCGATCCGCTCGCGCAACGCCGTCGGCATGCTCGGCGGGCCGAACAGGCCAACCAGCCCGTCAATGGTCAGCGCCGGGTGGCCGGCCTCCGCCACCGTCGGAATGTCGGGATAGGCCGGGGTCCGCACGGAGTTGAGCACCGCGAGCAGCTTGATTTTGCCGGCCTCGATCTGCGGCTGCGCGATGGCGACTGCGAACTCGTAGAGCTGCACGCGGTTCTCGGCGAGGTCCCGCGCCGCGTCGACAGCGTTGCGGTACGGCACCTTCTTCATGTCAAGCTTGTTGGCGTTGAGCCAGGCCTCGAACATGAAGGCGTTGGCGCCGGTAACGCCCGCCCAGTTCAGCTCGCCAGGCTTGGAGCGCAACAGGCTGGCGAATTCACTCAGCGAATTGGCCGGCGAGGCGACCGGCACGGTGATGCCAATGAAGGTATTGGAGACGCGCGCGATCGGCGCGAGATCCTCCGGCTTGTACGGCAGGTTGTCGTGCAGAAACGGATGCGCGGTGAACGCCGAGGTCGGCGACATCAGCAGGATGTGGTCGTCCTTGGCGCCAACGAAGGCGGCAATGCCGACGATGCTGTCGCCGCCGGGCTTGTTCTCGATCACCACCGACTGGTTCCATTTCTTGGCCAGTCGGTCCGAGAGGAGACGCGCGCCGATATCGGTGCCGCTGCCGGGGCCGAGCGTCAGGATGAAGCGGACCGAGCGCGTCGGCCAAGCTTGCGGCTGAGCTTGCGTTTGGGCCCACGCGGGCACGACCGACACAGCAAGCGCGATCAGAACCGCGAACGAAATGGCGGACAGAGGTCGAGGGGCGCGGCGCATGGGTCTCTCCGATTGGGCGATGACGAGCAAGCAAGTCTGATGCCCTTTACGGCTTCTCCGCGATGCCGAGGTCCTTGGCGTTCTTGGCGATCAGCGACCGCTGGCTCTCGATCGACTTGGCGAACTCCTCCGGCCCGCCGGGGGCGAACAGTTGCGCCGTGGCGTTCAGCCGATCCTTGATGATGGCGTCGTTTTCCATCACCTCCTTGATGTCGGCCGCGATCTTCTGGCGGAGCGCCATCGGCATGGTCGGCGGGCCAAACAGGCCGACGAGCCCGTCGATGGTCAGCGCCGGCTGGCCGGCCTCGGCCACCGTCGGGATGTCCGGATAACCTGGCGCACGGGCGGTATTGACCACCGCCAAGAGCTTGATGTTGCCAGCCTGAAGCTGCGGCTGCGCGATCGCGACCGCCAATTCGTAGACCTGCACGCGATTGGTCGCAAGGTCGTTGGCGGCTTCGACGGGATTGCGATACGGCACCTTCTTCATGTCGAGGTTGGCGACCTTGAGCCAGCCAGAAAAGTTGAAGTCGAGCGCGCCGGTGACGCCGGCCCAGTTGAGCTCGCCGGGCTTCGACTTCGCCAGCGCCACCAACTCGGCGAGCGATTTGACCGCCATCACGGCCGGCACCGAAATCCCGATCACGGTGTTCGACACCCGCGCGATCGGAGCGAGGTCCTCGGCCTTGTACGGCCGATTTTCGTGCATCCACGGATGCGCGATGAACGACGACGTCGGCGACAACAGCAGGATGTGATCATCCTTGGCGCTGACAAAGGCGTTGATGGCGACGATGCCGTCGCCGCCAGGCCGGTTCTCGATCACCACCGGCTGGCCCCATTTCTTGGTCAGCCGGTCCGCCAGGAGCCTGCCGCCGATATCGGTGCCGCTGCCGGGGCCGAGCGTGAGAATGAACTTGACGGTCCGGGTCGGCCAGGCTTGTGCCGAGGCCGGCGTGATGCCGAGCAGCGGGGCCAGCAGCGAGGCGAGCATGACGACGAACGGGACGCGGCGCATGGCTTCCTCCAAAACGATTATTGTCGCGGACAATAGAGCTTCGCTTGCCGGTCGGAAATAGCGGCGCGAGGTCATGCTGTCGCACGAGTGCCTTGCGCTAGTGTCCCGATTCCGACGTTCGCACGCCATTGCGGTAGCCGCCGATGCGAACTTCGGAATCAAGGGACAGTAGCAAACATATGAACCTAGTGTGGTTTGGTTCAGAAATTCCCTCATCGAACTCGCGGCGAGAGCGGAGGGAATTTCTGAACCACCACACTAGCCGCATTGACATTGGACCGCGCGCCCAGAAGGATGCCGCCACAAATGGTCAATGGGAGTGAAAGTAAATGGACAAGAATCCAGTCCGCCGCATCGTCACCGGCCATGACGCCGACGGCAAGGCCGTGGTCCTCATCGACGCGCCGACGCCCTACGTCAACCAGCGCGGCGAAGGCAACGTCACGCAGCTGCTCTGGATCACCAACGAGAGCCCGTGCGACCTGTCGCACACGCGCGACCAGGCCGCGCAGAAGACCGGCGTACCGCCGCCCAAGAGCGGCTCGATCTGCCGCATCGTCGACTTCGCGCCGATCAAAGGCGAACTGCCGCATGGCGTCGATCACCACGCCATCCTCCAGCAGATGGGGATCGATCCGGCGACGCAGGGCTATCAGCGTCACCTGTACACCCACCGCACGCGGTCGATCGACTACGCCATCGTGATGGACGGCGAGATCGACATGCTGCTCGACGATACCGAAGTGCGTTGCAAGGCCGGCGACGTGCTGGTGCAGCAGGGCACCAATCACGCCTGGGTCAACAAGTCGGGCAAGCCATGCCGCATCTGCTTCGTGTTGATCGATTCGGAAATTCCGCCGGCGTGGAAGAAGGACTGGAAGCCGAAGAAGTAACCCGCACTGAGTTCTGCTCCGCCTCATCCTGAGGAGCGCGCTCGTGCGCGCGTCTCGAAGGATGGGGCGGCCCCGATGTAGCCATCCTTCGAGACGCACTCGCGTCGCGAGTGCTCCTCAGGATGAGGCTCAAAGGGCTCGCGCATGCCGCAAGAATAAAGGCCCCTACTCCGCCTTCCAGGGAATGACCTTGCGCTCGATCTCCTGCAGACACACCGTCGCGATCAGGCCGAGGATGCCGACGGTGACGATGCCGACAAACATGACATCGACCTGCAAAAGCTCCCATGAGTTCCAGATCAGATAGCCGATGCCGGCCTTGGTGGCGACGAACTCGGCCGCAACCAGCACGATGAACGACACCGCGAGCGAAATGCGAAGCCCCGCGAAGATCATCGGCAGCGCGCCGAAGAATACGATGCGGCGGAAGATCACCGACTGGCTGGCGCCGTAGTTCTTCGCCACGTCCCAGTAGATTTTCTCGATATTCGCCGCGCCGACGTAGGTGTTCACCGCCACCGGGAAGAAAACCGCGATGACGACGAGAGCGATCTTCGAGGCGTCGCCGAAACCGAAGGCAAGCAGCAGCAACGGCATCAGCGCGATCTTCGGGATCGGAAACAGGCTGGCGATCAGCGGATCGAAGAAGATGCGGACCGGGCGGAACATCGCCATCAAAAGGCCCACCGCGATGCCGGGAATGCTGCCAAGGAAAAAACCCGCAAACACGCGCCAGAGCGTCACGAGCGCGTGCGTTGCAAGCTCTCCGCTCGCCAACATCTCCCAGTAGCGCCAGGCGATGTCGCTTGGCGCCGGCACGAAGCGGCGGTCGCCGATGCCGGCCATCAGCAGCACCTGCCAGAGCGCTATCAGCCCGATCGGCGAAATCAGAAAGAGCAGCCGCTCCTGCGTCTTGGGACTCATTTTTCCATCTCCGCCCGCGCCCGCGTCACCTCTTCCTCCAGCACCCGCCAGATGTCGAGCTTGAGCTTGCCGAACGCGGCCGAGGCCGAAAGCTGCATCAGGTCGCGCGGATGGGGGAACGGCACCTCGATGACCTGTTTGATGCGTCCGGGCTGCGCCGTCATGATCACGGTGCGGTCGCCCATCAAGAGCGCCTCCTCGATGGAGTGCGTCACATAGATCACGGTCTTGCCGGTCTGCTCCCATAGCCGCACCAGCTCGGCTTGAAGGAGCACCCGGTTCTGCGCGTCGAGCGCTGCGAACGGCTCATCCATCAGGAGCATGCCCGGATCGGTGACGAAGGCGCGCGCGATGGCGCTGCGCTGGCGCATGCCGCCGGAGAGCTGGTGCGGGTAATGCTTGCGGAACCTGGTGAGGCCGACGAGCCTGAGCGCGGCCTCGACGCGGGCGTCGGCCTCCTCGCGCGGCACGCCGCGGGTGTCGAGGCCGAAGCGGACGTTCTTTTCGACGCTCATCCAGGGAAACAGCCCGCTGTCCTGGAACACCATGGCGTTCTCGACCGCCCAGCCGGCGGCATCGACCTTGATGGTGCCTGAGGTCTGCTTGTCGAGGCCTGCGAGAATGCGCAAGAGCGTCGATTTTCCGCAGCCGCTCGGGCCGACGATGCACAGGAATTCACCAGGCGCGACGCTAAGATCGACATGGTCAATGGCGACGACGCTGCCCTGCTCGCTGATGTATTCGCGGCGCAGGCCCGCGATCTCGACCGCCGCGCCGCGCCGTTGCACCGGCATCAAGCTTCTCCCATCCGGGCCTGTATCAGTCCCGGCAGCCCGGCAGCTTGCTGTCCTTGTTCTGGAGCTCGAACGGCCCGAGCTTGCCAATGGCGTAGTCGATGTAGGTGGGATCGATGATGCGCTCCGCTGGGAACTGTTTGGCCGACATCTTGTTCTCCACGTACCACTTGTTGATGTCGAGCATGCTGGCGACGTTGATCTTCCCGTTCGGGCTGCGCGCCGGCCACGGATATTTTTCCAGGAGCTCCCGGCTCGGAGCGGTCTTGGTGTTGACCAGCTCGTCGATGATCTCCTGGCGGTTCGACGCCCCGTGATAGGCTTGGCAATACATCCGCGCGCCGCGCAGCCACGCCGTCATGTAACGGCGAACCAGGTCGGGGTTGGCCTTCACCCAATCGCTGTTGGCCATGATGACGGCGATCGTCATCGGCTGCGGCTGCACCAGCGCGTCGACGTCGCCGAACGGGATCGCGATCCCTTGCGCCTCGAGATTCCAGGTGAACGGCGGGATGAGAAGCGCTGCATCGATCGCCTTGTTCTTGAGCGCGATGCCCATCTGGGTGAACGGCAATATCTTGAGGTCGACGTCCGTGAGCTTGAGGCCTTCGCGCTCCAGCATCTTGCCGGTTTCGTAGGTCGAGACCGAGCCTGCTCCATTGCTCGCCACCGGCCGGCCCTTCAGGTCCTTCAGGCTTTTCACCGTGTCCTTGAGCTCCGGCCGCAGCATCAGATTGTGCCCGATCGGCGTCGAGACGCGGTCGGACAGAATGGTGATGGGCAGGTCCTTCTCCAGTGCGTTGAAGATGCCGGCCGAGATGCCGCCGGCCACGATCTGGAACTGGTTCTGCGCCAGCAGCGCGATCACGTTCGCCGTGGTGTCGATGTCGTCCCACTCGAGCTTGATGCCGGCTTCCTTGAAGTAGCCGTGCTTCAGCGCCATCAGCTCGGCGGCGTTCGAGGTCGAGCGCGCGATGCCGACCTTGACGGTCTGCTCCTGGCATTGCTTGGGCGCCCGCGGCGCCACACCCGGCAACGCCCAGCGCGGCCAGCACAACCCACGACGAAACTCTCATGGTCTTCTCCCTGGCCGCTCGGCTATTTGCTGCCTGCAGGTCCTGACTTAATAGGTCCCGACTTGATGAAGTAGCGCCCTTCGCCGTCGCGGTCGAGCGCCAGCTTGTCGCGCAGGCCGCCCAACGTGCGCACCACCTCGCGGCCGTCGCGGCTGCCCACTGCGGTCATGAGCTCCTCGAAGAACTTCGGACCATCGGCCAGGGCTGCTTCGACCGAGGGGAAGCGCCTGCCCGCGAACGTGGGCGGCGCCGGCACCCGGACCTCGAGGCGATCGCCGGTGCCGAACGGCCAAGTCAGGTCGTAGCCGGCTTTGGCGCCGACCCGGGCGCCCGGCGGCAGCGACGGATCGAGCGGCAAGGTGCGCATGCCGCTCATCACGATCAGGTCGCGGTCGGGCTGAAAGCGCGTCGCCATCGCCCAGTCCATCTGCTCGTCGGAGAAGATGTCGACGTCGGGATCGACCACATAGACGTTCTTGCAGTTGGCCAGCGCGCCCATGCAGGCGCCGATGGCGTTTCGCGCCTCGCCCGGCACGCGCTGGCGGATCGCGACGCGGACGTTGAAGGCGCCGCCGCTCGATGTGGTGGCATAGACCGCGACCGGCTCGCGCACCGCCGATTGCAGCGCATGCCAGATCGCGACCTCGGTCCGCAGCGCCGAAAGCTGCGCGGTGTCGGTGCGGCCAAGCGTCTTGCCGCCGATGGTCGAGGTCTGGAACAGCGCGTCGTTGCGGCGCGTGATCGCGGTGACGTGGAACACCGGGTTGCGCTTGACCGCGCCGTAATAGCCGAGGAACTCGCCGTAGGGCCCTTCCGGCTCGCGATGGCCCTTCTCGTCGAAGATAGCCCTCGATGACGTATTCGGCGTCGGCCGGCACGCGGATGTCGTTGGTGATGCATTTCACCACCGCGAGCGGCGCGTCGCGCAGCATCGCAACGATGCCGAGTTCGTCGATCGGCAACCGCATCACGCCGGCGACATGATCGATCGGATGCGCGCCGACCACGAAGCTGACCGGCGTGGGCTTGCCTGCCGCGGCATTGGCCTCGTAGATCGCCTTGCAGATCGCTCGGCGCCACGAGATCGACGCCGGTTTCATGCTGCGAGCGCAGCATCAGCCGGCGCAGGCCGACGTTGGTCAAGCCGGTCTTCGGATCGACGACATAGTCGATCGAGGCGGAGATATAGGGGCCGCCGTCGGCGCCGTGCTGCAGATGCACCGGAAGCTTGGTGACGTCGGCGTCCTTGCCGGTCAGCACCACCGCCTGGCACGGCGCCTCGGCGCGCGACACCTCGAAAACGTCGGGCTTGTTGCGGAGCCGCCGCTGGACTTCTTTCAGCAGCTCTCCGGGCTTGACCCCGAACGCCGCCGCGATCCGGTTGCGGCCGCCCATCACGTTGCCGACGAGTTCCGCCTTCTCCGGACCGGCCGAGCGGAACAGCACCGCCTTCTGGTTGCCCTCCATCACCTCGGCGATGCCGGCGAGATCGACCGGCTCGTTGCGGGTGTCGAGCTCGCCGATGCCGGCCAGGCTCTCGATATAGCGGCGCAACCGGAAGCGGTCGAAGTCCACCGCATTCGGACGCAGGTTCGCTCCGGTTTTTTCGACGACATTCATCGGCGTACTCCCTGCCCCGAATTATAGTGTTTTCCGACGCCCGTCCAACCGGTTGCGCTGGCAACGATCGCGTGCGTTGGATAGTCTGCCGCCCGCTCAACCACAAGAAAGAACCGACGGCCCGCGATGGATCGCAAACCGAGAGCCGAAGGCGGCCCTTACATTGGACGCCCGATGCCGCGCTTCGAGGACCTGCGCCTCGTGCGCGGCGCCGGCCGCTACTCCGACGACATTTCGATGCCGGGGCAGGCCTACGCCGTGTTCGTGCGCTCGCCGCACGCGCACGCCAAGGTCAAGACGATCGACACCAGCGCGGCGAAGAAAATGCCGGGCGTGATCGCAGTGCTGACCGGCGCGGACTACATCGCCGACGGCCTCAAGGGCGCGGTGCAACGAGCCAATCCGGCCGGCGCGATCGACATCAAGCTCCGCGCCTTCGCGCCGGAAAAGCGGCCGGTGCTCGAAGAGCCGCAATATCCGCTGGTGGCCGACCGCGTGCGCTATCCGGGCGAAGCGGTCGCGGTGGTGGTGGCGGAAACCGCCTTCGCCGCGCGCGACGCCGCCGAAGCAGTCGCGGTGGACTACGAGGTGCTGCCGGCGGTGACCGACGTGCGCGAGGCCGACGGCGCCGAGCCGATCTGGCCGTCGGCTGCGGACAACATCGCGCTCGACCAGGATTTCGGCGACGCCGCGGCGGTGCGGGCGGCGTTCGACGCGGCCGATCTCGTCGTCGAGCAGACCTTCGTCAACCAGCGCATCGCCAATTGCCAGATGGAGCCGCGGTCGGGCGTTGCGTCCTACGATGCCGCGGCGGATTCCTACACGCTGATTTCCGGCAACCAGGGCGTTCACGCGCCGCGCATGGTGCTGGCGGAAAGCTGGGGCCTGCCGCTCGAAAAAATCCGTTTCGTCTGCCCCGACGTCGGCGGCGGCTTTGGACTGCGCAACAACCTCTATCCCGAGCAGACCACGATCCTGTGGGCGGCGAAGCGCGTCGGCCGGCCGGTGAAATGGACCAACGACCGCTCCGAATCCTTTCTCACCGACTATGCGGGCCGCGATCTCGTCACCACAGCACGGCTAGCGCTGACCAAGGACGGCCGCATCACCGCCTATCAGGTCGACCACATCGGCACCTGCGGCGGCCAGACCGTGACCTATGTGCCGCTGAGCAACGCCTATCGCGTCGCCACCACGGTCTACGACATCCCGCTGATGCACATGCGCTGCCGCTCGATGATGACCAACACCGTGCCGACGGCGCCGTTTCGCGGCGCCGGCCGCCCCGAGGCGACGCTGGTGCTGGAGCGGCTGATCGATCTCGCCGCCGACAAGCTCGGCATGGATCGCGTGCGCCTGCGCCAGAAGAACGTCATCCCGAAGAAGAAGCTGCCCTATCGCACCGCCAGCGGGCTGCTCTACGACAGCGGCGATTTCGCCGGCAACATGAAGCGCATGATCGAGGTTGCCGACTGGAAGGGCTTCGCCGCGCGCCGGCGCGAGTCCCGCAAACGCGGCAAGCTCCGCGGCATCGGCATCTCGAATTATCTGGAGACGCCGGTCGGCATTCCGCACGAGCGGGTCGAGGTGACCGTGCTCGGCACCGGCAAGGTCGAGCTCGCGGTCGGCACCCAGTCGACCGGCCAGGGCCACGAGACGAGCTTCGCCCAGGTGATGGCGGACCTGCTCGGCGTGCATCCGGAGGACATCGTCTTCATCGGCGGCGACACCGCGAAAATCCCGTCCGGCAGCGGCACCCATTCCGACCGCTCGATGCGGCTCGGCGGCACCTTGATGTTCCAGGCGTCCGGCGACGTGGTGGCGCAGGCCAAGGCGGTGGCGGCCAAGATGCTCGACGTGGCCGAGGCCGAGATCGATTTCACCGACGGGCTGTTCGTCACGCCGAAGAGCAACCGGCGGCTGACGATCTACGACGTGGCGCAGGCGATGGACGACAACCCTGCGCTCGCCGCCGGCCAGAAGCTGCAATCGAAGAAGACCTTCACCGGCCGCATCCCGGCCTATCCGACCGGCTGCGCGATCTGCGAGGTCGAGATCGATCCCGACACCGGCGCGATCAGCATCCCGCGCTACGGCTCGATCGACGACGCCGGCCAGGCGATCAATCCGCTCATTCTGCATGGCCAGGTGCACGGCGGCATCGTCCAGGGCATCGGTCAGGCGCTGGTGGAGGACGTCCGCTACGACGACAACGGCCAGGTGCTGACCGGCAGCTTCATGGATTACGGCATTCCCCGCGCGCATCTGGTGCCGTCGTTCGACATCGCGCTGACCGAGGACCCGACCAAGGGCAATCCGCTGCGCGTCAAAGGCGGCGGCGAAGCCGGCATCACGCCGGCGCTGGCGGTGGTGATGAACGCCATCATGGACGCGCTGAAGGACTATGGCGTCGAGCACATGGATATGCCGGCGACGCCGCACCGCATCTGGAGCGCGATCCAGAAGGCGAAGACGCGCTTGAGCCTGACTTGACCCTATCGGACCGGCGGCACGATAATTCGAAAGAACCGGCGCTTCGCCTGGAGGACGCTCCATGAACATCCAGATCGGCCATGACGCCGCGCTCGTCGAGAGCAAGAAGAAGCTGATCAGCGGCACTTATATGCGGAACGCCTGGTATGTCGCCGCGTGGTCCGAGGCGGTCGGCGACGGCGGCGTGCTCGGTCTGACCATCCTGAAAGAGCCGGTGGTGCTGTACCGGCAGGGCAACGGCGAGGTCGGCCGCCCTCGCCGACCGTTGCGCGCACCGCTTCGCGCCCTTGAGCATGGGCCACATCGTCGGCGGCAACCGCATCCAGTGCCCCTATCACGGGCTCGAATACGACAAGACCGGCGTCTGCGTGCTCAATCCGCACGGCAACAAGAACATCCCGCCGCGGGCGCGCGTGAAGAGCTATCCGGTGACCGAGAAGCACAAGGCGATCTGGATCTGGATGGGCGACCAGCCGGCCGATCCGTCCAAGATTCCGGACTTCAGCGTGATGGACAACGCGCCGGAGCTGCACACCACCAAGCTCGACAAGATCATGGTCAAGGCCAACTACGAGCTGGTGATCGACAACCTGCTCGACCTCTCCCACACCTCGTATCTGCACGCCGGCATTCTCGGCAACGCCGACACGGTCGAATCCGACATCGGCGTCGACCAGGAGGGCGACGACATCGTGGTGTCGCGCTACGCCCGCGCCGGCGAGCCGCCGGGCATGAACAAGCTGATGTGGCCGGACGTGCCGGCGAAGGTCGACAAGTTCACCCGCATCCGCTGGATGGCGCCGTCGACCTTGCGGCTGGTGACGGGCGTCTGCCGGCCCGGCGAGACGCCGGAACAGGGCAGCGGCTATCACGCGGTCCATATCCTGACGCCGGAGACCGACGAGACGACGCATTATTTCTTCACGGCGGTGCGCTTCGGCATTTTCAGCCAGGGCGACGAGCTGAACCGGCAGATCCAGGAGAAGATCGCGGCGACCCGCCGCTTCGCCTTCGAGGACCAGGACGCCCCGGTGATCGAGGCGCAGCAGCGCATCATCGACGCCGCGCAGACCAGCATGGACCCGCTGACCTTGGCCATCGACGTCGGCCCGGTGCGCTACAAGCAGGTGCTGAAGAAGCTCATCGCTGCGGAGCAGGCGCCGTAGCCGCCGCCGTTCCGCAATTGCGGTGACAGCGCACTTAATTGATTTCCCAATCCAACCAATCCAACACCGCCATCCTACGGCATGGCCCGCCTCGCTCGCGTCGTTATCCCCGGCCTGCCGCAACATGTGACCCAGCGCGGCAACGGCCGCGCGCGCACCTTCTTCTCTTCTCCAACGCCAGCCCCCGCTGCGTCTCGGCCATTCGGTGACGATCCCTGGCACAAGTAACAGCAGTGCCTCTCAAATTGAGCTTGGAAGATGCTGTTTGCTCAATGTCCGCTATCCCTCCGATAGCGTCAGGAATGTCGGGCATGCCGCGACTTCCGAGATGTACCATTAAGCGACATCAGGGCTCCCTTTCGAATAGCGGTAATCGCCTTCCAGTCCAAAACTGACTGAGGTAGCCTCACCAAGGAGATGGCCCAGCGGACAGGCCGAAGTCCCATTTTGAACGGCGGCTTCGGGAAACGGCGTGTACGCAGACGTTGGCTCTCAGCACTGAGATGACGCCAATGAATGCGCGTGGCCCCACAGGCGCAGAGACGTGGCTGTTGAGTGTGCCGCCGACACGTTGGCAGACTCGGTGGGCGATCGCCGTCGCCGCATGTCAAGTCGTGGCGCTCGCACTTGTTGCCCCGTTCGCAAAAACTCAGCTTGCGGAGATAAACGCATTCATTCCCGCGTTCGAGGGGGTCATATTCGTGACCGACCTGGTCACTTCGGTGCTGCTGTTCTCGCAGTTCGCGATCTATCGCCTGCGCGCTCTCCTCGTCCTCGCCTGCGGCTACCTCTTCTCGGCCCTGACGATCATTCCGCACGCGCTCACGTTTCCGGGCGCATTTTCTCCGACCGGTCTGCTTGGCGCCGGCCTTCAGACCACAGCGTCGCTCTATTGGTTCTGGCACTTGCTTTTCCCCATGGCGCTGCTGGGCTACGGATTGATGAGGGACGAAAAATCCGATCCGGGCCCGGCTGAGCCGTCGTCGCTCGCCGTGATCGTCGGAAGCGTCGCGCTCGTTCTCACGCTCGCCTGCGGACTGACCCTGCTCGCCACCGCCGGCAACAACTACCTGCCGGTGTTGTTCGCGGACAGGGTTGGCTTCACGCCGGCGGCGCGCGCGGCGGGGGCGAGCACGATGCTGTTGTCCGCGAGCGCGGTCGCGGTCCTGTGGCTTCGCCGGCGCTCGCTGCTCGATCAATGGCTGATGATCGTCGCTCTGGCGGCAATTCTGGAAATGGCACTCGGCGCCATATTCGTCAGCGGGCGTTTCAGCCTCGGCTTCTATGCAGGCCGCCTGTTTTCGCTGCTCACCTCGACGATCGTCCTGGTCGTTCTGCTGGCGGAGACGACGCGCTTTTACGCCACCGTCGCCGCTCCCAGGAAGGCAGGATCCGGCGCCTGGTCGACGCCAACATCATCGGCATCTTCATGTGGGATTTCGACGGCCGGATTCTGGAGGCCAACGAAGCCTTTCTCCGCATCGTGGGATACGAACATGAGGATCTCGTCGCGGGCCGCTTACGGTGGACGGACCTCACTCCTCCGGAGTGGCGCGAACGAGACAGCCGATTGATACAAGAGCACAGGGCGACCGGAATTCTTCAGCCATTCGAGAAGGAGTGCTTCCGGAAAGACGGCAGCCGTGTTCCCGTGCTGATCGGCGTGGCGACCTTCGAGGAAGGTGGCAGTCAAGGTGTCGCCTTTGTGCTCGACTTAACGGAACGCAAGCGAGCCGAGGAAGCCCTTCGCGAAAGCGAGCGCAAGCAGCGCCAATTGATCGAGAGCGTTCCATGTCACTTCTGGTCAGTGAACCCCGACGGCCAACCGACCTATGTCAACCAGCGCCTTCGCGACTATTTTGGGAATCGACCACGTCAAGATTTAAAGCCGGACATCGCCGGCACCGTGCATCCGGACGACGTTCCAGAAACCGAAAGGGCTCTTAATCACGCATTTCAAACTGGGGAGCCCTTTCAGCGCGTGAACCGTCTACGCCGGGTGGACGGCGAGTATCGCTGGCATAGCGTACGCGCTGAGCCTCTGCGCGACCATCGTGGAAACATCATTCAATGGTACGGTTTCTCCATTGACATCGATGAAGGCAAGAAGGCCGAAGACGCGCTGCGTCGCGATGAAGCCTGGCTAGCGCAGGCACAGAGGCTAAGCCACACCGGTAATTGGGTCTACGACGCGACAACGATGCGTTATCTCTTTTGGTCGGAGGAGAGTTACCGGATCTGGGGGCTTGATCCGCTGAAGGGCCTTCCGAGCCGAGAAGATATGTGGCGACGCATTCACCCAGACGATCGAGAAGGGGTGTGGGGGCAAGTCCAAGAGGCATTGCGCGAGAAAAGAGATTTCTTTGCGGAGTTCAGACTCCTACTGCCTGATGGAACGGTCAAATACCTGGAAGGAAACACCCATCATGAATTTTCCCCACTCGGCGCGCTGGTGGAAACTGTCAGCACGCACGTCGATGTGACGGAACGAAAGCGCACAGAGCAAGCATTGCGGGAGAGCGAGGCGAAGTTCCGGTCAGCAATTGACGGGATAGCTGGTCTCGTTGCGATCATGGCTCCGAGCGGCGAACTTGAAGCCGTCAATCGCCCAATCATCGAGTATTTTGGCCGGACTGTCGAAGAGCTTAAGAACTGGGGAACAAGCGATGCGGTACATCCTGAAGACCTTCCCCGTGTCGCTTGAAATCTTATAAGACATCACTGGCCACCGGTACTCCCTTCCATCAAGAACTACGCCTGAGACGCTTCGACGGCGAATATCGGTGGTTTGAAAACCGCGGCGCCCCAATTCGCGACGAGTCCGGGCGTATCACGCGCTGGTACTGTCTCCTGGTAGACATCGAGGATCGCACGCGAGCGCTGGAGCGATTGCAGCAACTGCAATCGGATTTCGCCCACATGAACCGCGTGAGCATGATGGGAGAATTGGCTGCCTCGCTGTCTCACGAAATCATGCAACCGATCGCCACCGCGCGCAACAACGCGCGTGCGGCCCGGAATTTTCTGGATATGCAGCCGCCGAACTTGGGCGAGGTCAGGGAGGCACTCGACTGCGTTGTGGGCGATACCGATCGCGCCGGAGACATCGTCGACCGCGTCCGCGATCAGATGAAGAAAGCGCCCCCGCGCAAGGCTCGTTTTGATCTCAATGAGGCGATCGACGAGGTGATCGTCTTGGCGCGTACCGCCATTACTAAGAATGAAGTCTCGGTTCAGACCCGCCTTACGGATGACTTGCTTCCCGTTCAGGGGGATCGCGTTCAGTTGCAGCAGGTGGTGCTGAACCTGATCCTGAACGCGGTCGAAGCCATGGGCTTGGTTGAGGCAGGGGCAAGAGAACTGTCCATCATTACCGGGCAAGACCAGCACAGGGGTCCGTGTGGCCGTGCGTGATTCCGGACCGGGCATCGATCCGAACCATCGCGAGCGCATTTTCCAGACTTTTTACACGACGAAGTCGAGCGGAACAGGAATGGGCCTGTCGATCTGCCGCTCGATCATCAATGTCCATGGGGGCCGGCTGTGGGTCGAGGCGAACGAACCGCGCGGCGCCGTGTTTCAGTTCACCTTGCCCGGCGCCGAAAGAGAGATGGACGGTAACGCCAACGCGGCCACGGCAGCGGGTGCGTAAACGGATTGCCCGGCAGGCTCAGGCCTTTGAACGATAGGCAGTCGTTACGCTGCTTATACGCCGGCATGTCTCTTTCGGGTCAGAAACCGACGTTTTGAGGCACCTAGAACCGTGTCGGTTTAGTGCTGCCAGGAGCGGACATTGTTGAACCGCTGTTTCGTGCCAGATTGCAGACATTGAAGCGACGCGCCGGTTGCGCAGTGGAGCGCGCCTAAGCGCGAGCATCGCGGCCCCCTAAGCTATTGGACTACGGTCCAATACGCATTTGGCGGTTGCACCAATTGTCTCCAATACGCATTTGGCAGTTGCGCCAATTGTCATCGTCGTGTGTGCCTTGAGGCGCCATACCATGGAGGCAGGGATGCGAAGCGAACAGGTGTACTGGGTATTCACCGTTACCGTCGATCAGATGGACAAGTTCAAGCCGCTGGTGCCAAAGCTTGTGGCCGCGACAGAGAAGGAGCCGGGCGCGCTGCAGTTTGAGTTCAACATCGGGGACGACCAGAAGACGGTTGACATCTTCGAGCGCTACACAGATTCAAAGGCGGCTCTGTTCCACCAAACTGCAAGCTTTGCGCCACACTCGAAGGAGTTCTTCGCTGTGGCCAAGCTCACTCGCTGGGTGATCTATGGCACGCCCTCGGACGAGTTCAAGAAAGCGAACGCGGACTTCCACCCGATTTATATGACAACGTCCGAGGGTTTTGTCAGGTGAAGGGATTGGCTTCTGGGCTTTGCTTGCGGACATCAAACTGGCCCGCGTTATGTTCGGCGCGCAGCAGTGACCAATGTGTCCTTTGGGTCAACATGCGAAGAACTCACATTGAGCAAATGCCGTCCGCATTGCCTCCGATAGAGCGACATCGCTCGGCATCGCCGATACGCACAACGCGTTACTGAAACCGCCGTCGCGGTAGCCCGTTCGGCGCAATAGCGAAGCGTATTGCGCCGAACTATCGCCGCGGCAGACGGAAAAACTAGGCCCGCTTTCGGCAGAGCTTTTCCGTTTCGGTTTCATGGAACGATCTGGCTTTGGAGCACTACTAGTGCAACAATCCATGCGCGGTAGGTGCCCTGCGCCGGTCTCGCTCACGGCGGTGCTTTTCCGAAAGCTCTGACGCCTAGGCATCTCGTAAGCTGCCGAGACAGGCCGCACCTCATATCTATCCGTCGCTCGGCCGCCCCCGCGCCACACCCCAACCAGTGTGAAGAACTCGCGCCGCGTCATGTCCGCTTCTACGTTCAGGAGGCGGCATCGCGCGCAGCCGGCGGCGCAAGGGAGCGACGCCGGAGTGTCTGAGGCGTCATTTCGGCATCCTGCAGAGCCTCGCCATATTCACAGGAATTATCCCTTTGTTCTTGATTTGTTCTTTATGACTGGTGTTCAATATCCCCGTCCCACCCGACCGAGGGCGTTCTCATGAGACGCATGCGAACGGGGAGGGATGCGGCGCCTGAGGGTTCGGCCTCGTCAGCCGGGCCTCCGGGGGCCTCGGGAGACACCGCCCGGCCCAACTACATGGGTCCGTCCGGCAACGGGCTGGTGGAGCGGATGAAAGCGGGGGAAACCCGTGGAATCAAGGGCGTTCCGTAATGGGCGCCCCTGTCCGTTTCCAGAAGGCGGTCCCGAGGACTAAGGAAAAACGCCGCGGTGAAGCGCCGAAAGGCGTGCCGGTCCGCGTCATGGACCGGCTGTTCCCTTCCGCTGAAGGGACGGGCTTTGCCGTAAGGCGGCCACCGGGTGCGGCGTTCCGCACCAGCGCTTGTCGGCGCTTCGCCCCCTCGGACTGGGGGAACAATCCCAGACGGCGGCCGGGCGCCCGCTCCCCCGGAACGATGGCGCATGGCTTCATGAAATGATGAAACATGATGAGCACCAAACCAGCAGCACGGATGCAGCACCCTTCCCTCAATCGGACGACTTGCAACCAGCCTGTCATGCCCGCGGAGAGCGATCGGCCGCCGATCGGGACCGGAACCCTTCCGCTTTCCGTGTTGAAAAGACCCCTCGCCGCCCTAGATGCTGAGGGGCCGGAACGATTATTCTCGGCGTTTCTTTTTCGTACAGAGGAAGACCTCGTGGACGCCCCAACGGCCGGACATTCGAAAGCCCTTTCACTCGGCGCGCTCGTGACCGAGGGAAAGACCAAGAAAATATTCCGCATCAACGGCTCCGATCTCGTCTCGGTGGTCGCGAAAGACGACATCACCGCGGGCGACGGCGCCAAGCATGATGTCATCCCCGACAAGGGCCGGCTCGCCACCGCCACCACCTGCAACGTGTTCCGCCTGCTCAAGGCCTGCGGCCTGCCCGTCGCCTTCGAGGAGCAGAACAGCGCGACCTCGTTCATCGCGCCGCCCTGCACGATGCTGCCGTACGAGGTGGTGGTGCGGCGCGAGGCGCACGGCTCGGCGCTGAAGCGCAGCCCGCATTACGCCAAGGGACAGTTGTTTCCGAAGCTCCTGGTCGAGTTCTATCTCAAGACCAAGGACAAGGACTGGAAGGGCAAGACCGCTCGTCGCCGACGATCCGCTGATGCAATACGAGGACGGCGGCGCGCAGATCAAGCTGTTCAATCCGGCGAAGCCCATTCTCGGCTCCGAGCCGTTCCTCACGCTTGCAGACCGCGGACGTGTTCAGCCATCCGGAGGAATACAAGTTCTTCCCGGAGATGCGGCGGATCGCGCGCCAGGCCTTCATGGTGCTGGAGCGGGCCTGGTCGCTGGAAGGCGGTACGCTGGTCGATTTCAAGGTCGAGTTCGGCTTCGACGCCAAGGGCAACCTGCTGCTGGCCGACGTGATCGACAACAACTCGTGGCGGGTGCTGGAGAACGGCGCCTATATCGACAAGCAGGTCTATCGCGACGGCGGCGCGCTCGACACGGTGGCGGCGAAATACAAGCAGGTGGCGGAGACCACCGCGCATTTCCGCGTGCCGCGGCAGCGCATCATCCTGTGGCGCGGCTCGGAGAGCGACAAGACCGAGGCGTTTTCCGAGGCGCTCGGCGAGCTGAAGGACCTGATGACGGTCGTGACCTGCTCCATTCACAAGGAGCCGGTGGCGGGCGCGGGCATCCTGAACCGGATGATCCAGGAGGTGCCGGACTCGGTCGTGATCGCCTTCATCGGCCGGTCGAACGGCGCCGGGCCGGTGCTGTCGGCGCAGTCCACCGTTCCGGTCATCACGGTGCCGGCGAGCGCCAAGGATTTCCCCGAGGACGTCTGGTCGTCGCTTCGCGCGCCGAGCAAGGTTCCGGTGATGACGGTGCTGGAGCCGGCCAACGCCGTGCTGGCCGCGCTGCAGATCCTGTCGGCCCGCAGCCCACGGGTCTATGCGTATGTGCGGAGCGACATCGAGAGCCGGATGGTCAATACGCTCACCATTTGAGCGCTGAATCCGCAACGCCTGCCATCTCCCGCATTTTGGCCCCATCGGCGGCCGCCTCGCCCCTGTTATGGCCGGGATGAGAATCTTTAAGGCAGTTTCGTGGAACCTTGGAACCGCATCCGCGTTAACAGTGCGACCGAGTTCCATTGATCAGCGAAGCCCTTCGAGGGGAGGACGCCGATGTCTTTCCGGCATGCCCTGTTTATTGCCATTTGTCTGGTGATTGGCGCGACGTCCGCGTCCGCCGAAGAACAGGCCGTCCCGGCCATCAAGGTCAGCGCCTCCGACAAGGCCGCCTGCATGCCGGATGCGGTGCGGCTCTGCCGCGACGCCATCCCGAACGTTCAGAACGTGCTGCTCTGCTTTGGCCAGAACCGCGACAAGATCAGCAGTCGCTGCCGTACGGTGCTGGTGGGCTACGGACTGCAATAGAACTTACGCCCGGCCGATCTGCCCCATCTCGCGAATGAACGCCGCCGGCCGCTCGAGCGCGGTCAGCGCCGCCGCGAACTCCGCCTCGGCACGGTCGCGGTCGAGTATTCCTGCGGTGACGCGGATGAACTTCGCCTTCAGATCGGCTTCGCCGAACGGCCGCGCCGGATCGCCCGGCACATGGGTCACGGTGCGTTCGCGCCGGGTCGATGCCGTCACCGTCACGTGGGCCGCCCATACTTGCGGATAGCCGGCGGCGAGCAGCCCCTCCTCGGCCCGAACCTGGATGCGCGCCATGAAGGCCGCGAGCGCCGGCGAGATCGCGCCTGACGGCCCGCTCAAGCTATAGGCCCGGTCCGGCTCGAGCGCCGCGACCGCCATTTGATATTGCACGCTGGTCAGATGCGAGAAGCGGTCGCCTGCGGTGACGCCGTGATCGATCATCTTGACATGCGGCGGCAGCACGGCGACGCCGATGCGCAAAATCAACTCCGCCGACACGCCCTCCGCCATGATCTCTTTCAGCGCCTGGGTCGCCGCCATGGTCTGGCGCGCCGCGCACCAGGGCTTGAACGAGGTCTGGCTCAAGGCGAGTCCGCCCAAACCGCCGCCCAACAGCGCCGCGTTCAACGTGATGCCGAAGATGTTCTTCAGGAAATCGCCGTCGGCGAGCTTCACATCGGAGGTGAAACCCGCCCCCGCCGACAGCGCGGCCTGCAGGCCGCGGCCGGCGGCGTGACCGACCGCGAGCCAGCGCGCCGTGGTCGGCGCCGCATGATGGCCGGCGCCCGGCGCCGCCATGATCAGCGCGGTGGCGAGCGCGTTTGCGGTCTGCTTGTCGTCGAGCTTGAGCAACCTTGCGGCAACCGCGGCGGCGCCGAACGGCGCCGCGAAATAAGTCGGCCAGATGCCGCGATAGAGCACGCTCGGGCCATCGATCGCGGCGCCCAGCCGGATCATCGCCTCGTAGCCCGCGATGATGGCCGCCGCGATATCGTCGGACGCCACGTCCGGCAAGGAGGCTGCGATGGTCAGCGCCGCCGGCACCACGATCGCGCCGGGCGTGGTCATCGATGCAAGATGGATGTCGTCGATCTCGCTCAAACGCGCCAGCGCCACGTTGATCGCGACGCGGTCGGCCAGCCCGTCGGCGTCCTTGCGGAAGGCCAGCAGCGCCCGCCCCTCCGCGGTGCCGCAGGCGGCGATCCAGGCGCCGATGGTGTCGGCTGTGTGCAGCCGCACCTCCGCACGCGCACGCTGGTCGGGCTGATGGGTGGCGACGAAGGCGCCGAGCTGTTCGAGGGCCGTCATCGGCTCCAACGTATGATGCGCGTGTTGCGCTGGTCTTGGCGGGCGAACTGCGCTTGAATCGCGCGGTCGGGGATTCGCCCGACCCTATCGGCAATCCCGGAGCCGCTCAATGCCGCCCGACTTCCCACCGCGCGAGCCCGTTTGCGGCGCGCGTCAGTCATCTGCGGCCCCGCGGCGGCCGCGACGACAGCCGCGTCACTTACGTCGAGCTGTTCTACGACCTGGTGTTCGTGTTCGCCGTCACGCAGCTTTCGCACGGGCTGTTGGAGCACCTGACGCCGCTCGGTGCGTTGCAGACCGCCGTGCTGATGCTGGCGATGTGGTGGGCCTGGATCGACACCGCGTGGATCACCAACTGGCTCAATCCCGAGCGCACCGCCGTCCGCCTCATGCTGTTCGGCATTGATGCTGGCCGGGCTCGTTCTCGCGGCGTCGATCCCGAAGGCGTTCGACGACCGCGCGTTGTCGTTCGCCATATCGTTTGCCGTCACGCAGGTCGGCCGCAGCCTGTTCATGCTCTGGGCGCTGAAGAACCATGACGCCGGCAATTTCCTGAATTTCGTCCGCATCGTCCTCTGGCAGGGCACGACGGCGTTGCTCTGGATCGCCGGAGCCTTGGCCGAAGGCCCGGCCCGGCTGACGTTGTGGGCCATCGCGGTCGGCATCGAAACCGCTGCGCCGCTGTTCGGTTTCTGGGTGCCGGTGCTCGGCCGCTCGGCCACCACCGAATGGACCGTCGAGGGCGGCCACATGGCCGAGCGCTGCGGCCTGTTCGTCATCATCGCGCTCGGCGAGTCGGTGCTGGTCACCGGCGCGACCTTTGCCGGCCTCGCCTGGACCGCCGAGCACATCGGCGCGTTCCTGGTGGCGTTCACCGGCAGCGTTGCGATGTGGGTGATCTATTTCAACATCGGCGCCGAACGCGCCAGCCGTCAGATCGCTTCGTCCAAGGACCCCGGACGGCTGGCGCGCAACGGCTACACTTATCTCCACATCCTGCTGGTCGCGGGCATCATCGTCGCTGCGGTCGGCGACGATCTGGCGCTGCATCATCCCAATAGCCACAACGACATCGGCACCGCCGCGGTGCTGATCGGCGGCCCGGCGCTCTATCTGTTCGGCAATCTGCTGTTCAAGCGCCTTTCGGCGCCCAACCTGCCGCTCTCGCATCTGGTCGGACTTGGATTGCTCGTGCTGCTGATCCCGGCCGTGCCGGTCACGACGCCGCTGTTGCTGTCGTCCGCCACCACCGCGGTGCTGATCGTGGTCGCGGCCTGGGAATCGATCTCGCTCAGAGATTCGCCGCACGGCAAAGCCGCCTGACGCGTGCGCTACGGAATGGCGATGGCGAACGGCTCGGATGCCAGCCACGCCATGACGCGGGCCGCATCGGCGGGCTGATCCGGAATGGACGAAACGACGTCCGGTTGTTCGAAATCCAACCGCGCGCGGATCGCCGCCAACGACGCCAAGCTCCGATGCCATGGCTTCGCCGCCGGAAGCGGCATCGCAAGCCGCCGCTACCTCGCCGGTCGAGGCCACGACCGCCGTCGGCGGCTCGATGATATTCTCGCGATCCTGGCGCCCGATCGCCTGCGCCGGCACCGCAATCATCTTTTCCGTGCCGTCGCTTCGCATCGAGGCGATCTGGATGCCGGCGACCTCCATCTCACGGCCGCCGGTGCCGACCAGGATCGGTCCGCCCGAATAGCCGTAGGTGCTCCGGCAGGTGTGCAGCAGCAGACGGCCGGCGCTGATCTTGTCCCGCAATTCGCAATCGCGGTCGGCGGTCATGGCGAAGGCGCGATCCTGCGGATAGCCCACCAGCACGGCCTTGGTCCCGCTCGGCGAAGGCTCGCGGCGAAGCCGCAACGGCTCGATCTCCGCCGGCAGGCTTTCGGTCACGGTCAACACCGCCCAGTCGGCCTCGGAGGTCTGGTCATAGCGCAGCGGGTCGAAGCCCGCGCCAATCTCGTAGCTCGCGACCCGCGCGTGAGCGGAATAGCGGCCGGTCCGATAGCCCACCAGGAAGTGCAGCGCCCCGGCCGGAATGAACCGCCGGGTGCGGGCGTTGAACAGGCAATGCGCCGCGGTCAGGATCTTGTCGCGCGCAATCACCACGCCGCTGCAGGAGGCGCCGGTCTCGTTGTACAGCTTGCCGATCGAGGACCACGGATAGCGCAGCTCATCGACGGCTTCGCGATGCTGGTCCAATGGTCCGATGGCCGTGCCGCCATTGGCGCTGTTTGCAGCGGCCAGCATCAAGATGCCGGCTGCCGCAAAGCGCAGCAGCACGCGTGAACGCACGCGCAACATCAACGACTCCCCATGCGCCTTTTGTTTTCATTGGCGCTTGATGGGAGCGAGCATCTCGCATTCGCATTGAGATCCCGTTGAGGAACAGGCTTGCGGCTTCCTTGACGAACGCGCTTACGAAGACGTTGCCAGACACGCTTGCGGATTGATTGACAAACAGGCTTGCGCAGCCGTTAACGAACGGCTTGGCTGCGGCGAAACACAGAGGAAACGGCATGAAGGGCTTGAATATCGGCGTGATCGGCGCGGGCCTGATGGGCCACGGCATCGCCTACCTGCTGGCGGCGGCCGGCCATACCGTCCGCATCCACGATCCGTCAACCCAATGGCGCGAAACATTAAGCGAGCGGCTGGAGAGCGCCCGCGCACTGCTCGGCGGCGACCCCGCCCTGCTCGGCCGCATTTCCGCGCACGAGCAGCTCGCGCCGGCGATGCAGGGCGTCTCCTTCGTGTTCGAAGCCGCCCCGGAAAAGCTGCCGCTCAAGCAGCAACTGTTCGCCGAGCTCGAAGACCTTGACAGCGCCGGACACGATCCTCGCCAGCAACAGCTCGGCCATTCCGTCGACGCGGATCGGCGAGAAGCTCAAGCATCGCGAACGGGTGGTCGGCACGCATTTCTGGAATCCGCCACATCTCGTTCCGCTCGTCGAAGTGACGCAGAATGAAAAGACCAGCGCCGAGACCGTGCAAAAGACCATGGCGCTGTTGCGCGACGCCGGGCGCAATCCGGTGCATGTGAAGAAGGATATCCCGGGCTTCGTCGGCAACCGGCTGCAACATGCCTTGAAGCGCGAGGCGATCGCGCTGATCGCGGCGGGCGTCTGCGATGCCGACACCATCGACGAGGTGGTCAAAAGCGGCTTCGGCGCGCGGATGGCCGTGCTCGGGCCGATGGAGCAGACCGACCTGGTCGGCGTTGATCTCACCCTCGACATTCAAAACACGCTGATGGCCGATCTCGACCGCGGCACCGAGCCGACCAAGCTTATCAAGGACCTGGTCGCGTCCGGAAAATTGGGGATGCGCACCGGCGAGGGCTTCCGCAAATGGACGCCGCAATCCGCCGATGCGGTGCGCGAGCGGTTGCGGAATTTCCTGGCCGCGCAGGCCAAGGCGAGGGCCTAGTCCGACTATTATTAAAGAAGGGCTGCACTTGCCGCCGGACGCAATCATTGCGGCCAACTGGGTCGACAACGGTCCGGGCTGGTTGGCGGTCTTGCTGCGTTCTCGGGATGACGTACTGGCTCTTCGTCCGAATTACGCGGCATTGTCGCTCCGCGTTGGTGTTGTTGGAGCATGGGTCAGCGCGAAAGATGGTTCGGATGCGCAGTTCGAAGTGCGTGCCTTCACGGCCGGTGGATACGAAGACCCTGTGACCGGCAGTTTGAATGCTGGCCTCGCGCAATGGCTAATTGGAACTGGTATTGCGCCCTCGACCTATGTTGCTAGCCAAGGCACAGCTTTGGGTCGTTCGGGACGTGTGCACGTCGAGCGGCTTGAGATTTGGATTGGCGGAGCGGTTACGACCTGCATCGCAGGAACTCTGACGCTCTAAGGCACCCGCCAAACCGGACGGGACAGTCCGCAGACAATCTGACACCATCGAACCGCGTCGCGCCGGTGCGAAGCAGTCGGGGTTTTAAGTGCTGGGATCACTCTTTGCGATTCTGTCGGCGGCCTCGTTCGCCCTGAACAACGCCACGGTCCGCCGCGGCGTGGTGAGCGGCACCCCGATCCAGGCCATGGCGGTGAGCGTGCCGCTTGGCGTCGCCTGCTTTCTTCCCCTCGTCTTTCTCACCGGCGAATTGTTCCGACTGCCGCAATTTCCGAACACCGCCGTGGCCTGGATGGCCGGTCTCGGCGTGCTCCATTTTGTCTTCGGGCGCTACTGCAACTTCCGGGCAAATGCGGTCGCGGGCGTCAACCTGACCGCGCCGGTGGTGCAGCTTCAGGTCGTGGTGACGATGGTGCTGGCGGTGGTCGTGCTGCACGAGCCGTGCACCGCCTTGCAGATGCTCGGCGGCGCGCTGATCCTCGCGGGCTCGCTGATCACGCAGCGAGCGCCGGCGCGAACCGCCGTGGTGGGAACAAAGGAATCGGCCTTGCCCTTGTTCGCGCCGCGCTATCTCGCCGGATATCTGTTTGCGTCTCTTGCCGCCATCGCCTACGGCACCACCCCGGTCATGGCGCGCTTTGCGCTCGAGAACACCGGACCGTTGACCGGCATTCTCGGCGGGCTGATCTCCTATGTCGCGGCGACAGCCGTGGTGTCGCTGGCGCTGTTGTCGTCGCGGGTCCGGCAAAACGTCTTGGCGATGAGCCGCGGCAACGCCCGCTGGTTCGCCTTGTCCGGTCTGTTCGTCGCGGCGGCGCAGGGCTTCTTCTTCGCGGCGGTGTCGGTGGCGCCGGTCATGCTGGTAATGCCGCTGTTACAATTGTCGCTGGCGTTTCGGATGCTGTTCTCGACCTGGCTCAATCCCGCGCACGAGATCGTGGGGCCGCTGGTGCTCGCCGGCGTGGTGATTTTCGGTGATAGGCGCGCTGATGGTGTCGATCGACACCGGCCTGATCGTCAATTATCTGGCGATTCCCGAGTCAATCGCCCGCCTGCTGCTATGGCGCGTGTAGACTATTTGCCCTTGAGCATGTAACGGCCGCTCTCGTGGCGCGTGAGCTTGTCGGCTGAATAAAGCGCATCGAGCTCGCGCACCAGTTCGCGGCCGTCGCGCGAGCCAGCCGCGACCATCAGCTCAAGGAAGCTTGCGGGACCGGCGGCGAGCGTATCGGCCACCGATTTCTTGCCGTGGCCATTGGCCTTCGGCATCATCGGCGCGGTCGGGATGCCCCACTCCAGCGATTGCCGCTTGCCGAACGGAATGGTGCAGTCGAAGCCGATCTTGGCGCCGGTGCGGGCGCCCGAAAGCGACGGATCGAGCGGCACCACGCGGAAACCCGAGGCCTGGATGGTATCGCGGTCGCCCTGGTAGCGCGTCGCCAATGCCCAGTCGCACTGCTCGTCGGAGAACACGTCGATGTCGTCATCGAACACGAACACCTGTTTGCATTCCGCCATGCTGCCGAACACCGCGGCGATGGCGTTGCGCGCCTCGCCAGGCACGCGCTGCCGGATCGAAACGCGGACGTTGTACATGCCGCCGCTCGACGGTGTCGCGAAGCACGCCACCGGCTCGCGCACCGCGGTGACAAGGCCGGCCCAGGCGGCGGATTCCGTCTTCACCGTGGTGAGCTGCGCGGTGTCGGTGCGGCCGAGCTGCTTGCCGCCGATGGTGACGGTCTGGAACAGCGCATCCTTGCGGTGGGTGATGGCGGTGAGGTGGAACACCGGGTTTTTCTTCACCACGCCGTAATAGCCGACGTATTCGCCGTAAGGCCCTTCCGGCTCGACGTGGCCCTTGGGATCGAGATAGCCCTCCAGCACGTATTCGGCGTCGGCTGGAACATAGATGTCGTTGGTGACGCATTTGACGATCGGCACCGGCGCGCCGCGCAGCGCCCCCAGCACCTCCAATTCGTCCATCGGCGGGTTCATGCAGACCGCCGCCATGAAATCGCACGGCGTCGAGCCGACCACATAGGCGACCGGCGTCTTTTCTCCCTTCGCCACCGCTTCGAGAAAGATCGCGCGGGCGTCGCTCGGCGCGATCATGTCGATGCCGGCGGTGCGCGGCCCGCGCAGCATGATGCGGCGGCAGCCGATGTTGGTGTGGCCGCTGTCGCGGAACTGCATGACGTCGAGGCCGGCGGAGATATAGGGCGCGCCGTCCTCGCCGTGCTGCAGATGCACCGGCAGCGTGCAGAGGTCGGCCGCCTCGCCTTTCAGCACAACCTGCTGAACCGGCGCGTCCTTGGCCGCAACCTTCACCGGCTTGTGCGGACTGGCGAGCCGTTCGGTAATGGCGGCGAGCAGCCCGGTCTCATCGGTGTCGAGCGCGAGCGCGAGCCGCTTGCGGGAGCCCATGACGTTGCCAATGAGCTCAGCCTTCTCGGGCCCCACCGCCTTGAACCAGGTGGCGCGCGGATTGCCGTCAAGCACCGCGCCGACGTCGATCAAATCGATCAGCTGCTCGTGCACCTCGCATTCGCCAAGCTGCACCAGACGCTCCACAAATCGACGAAGCCGGAAACGCTCGGTATCGATGGCAGCCATGTTTATCCCTGGATTGCAACGAAGGCTTGGACCTGTAGATTGCCCCCGACGGTGCGTGAGGAGAACAATGCCATGCCGGGGACGGAAACGAAACACAAGGTCCGGGACGTCAATGTCCGGATGCTGCGGGGCGGCTCCGGCCCGCCGCTGTTGTTCCTGCACGGCGCCAACGGCTTGCCGGTCTGGCTGCCGGTGTTCGATCTGCTCGCCAAGCAGTTCGAGGTGTTCGTGCCCGAGCACCCGGGTTTCGGCACATCGGACAATCCTGCCTGGCTGCGCAACATCGGCGATCTGGCGATGTACTACCTCGATTTCCTCGACGCGTTCGGGCCGCACGAGGTTCATCTGGTCGGCCAGTCGCTCGGCGGCTGGGCAGCGGCGGAGGCCGCGTCGCGCAACTGCTCACGAATCAAAACGCTGTCGCTGTTGGGACCTGCCGGCATCCGCATCAAGGGCATGCCGAGCGGCGACAACTTCATCTGGGGTCCCGAAGAGTCCATCCGCAATCTTTATTACAACCAGGCGATCCCCGATCAGATCCTGGCGATGCAGCCGACCGACGAGCAGGCCGACATTCTGCTGACCAACCGCTTCGCCACGGCGAAGTTCGGCTGGGAGCCGCGCTGGTACAATCCGTCACTGGAGCGCTGGCTGCACCGCATCACGGTTCCAACGCTGGTGATGTGGGGCAAGGAAGACAAGCTGTTCCCGAACGCCTATGCGACGCGCTGGGGCGAGCGGATTCCGGGCAGCCGCGTCGAGATCGTGCCCGGGTGCGGTCACGTGCCGGCGGTCGAGAAGCCGGAGATCACCGCGAAGGAAATCATCCGTCTTTACGCGGGGACACGCTGATGCAGTTCACATTCTTTCATCTGATGCCGTATCGTCCGCTCGATATGGTCGAGCGCCGCAAGTACAACTCGGCCTGGGTCGTGCTGCCGAACAATCTTTATGATCCAAAGAAGGGCGCCGACGAGTATCAGTCCTACATCGACCAGCTCGTCTATGCCGAGAAGCTCGGCTTCGATGTGATCGCGGTCAACGAGCATCATCAGACCGCCTATGGCATGATGCCGGCGCCGAATTTGATCGCCGCCAGCCTGATTGCGCGCACCAGCAAGGCCAAGATCGCCATCATCGGCCGCGCGCTGCCGCTGGTGAACAACCCGGTCAACATCGCCGAAGAGTTCGCGATGCTCGACAACCTGTCGCGCGGCCGCATCATCACCGGCTTTGTGCGCGGCATCGGCAACGAGTATCACTCGACCGGCATCAACCCGCATTGGTCGCACGAGCGCTACCAGGAGGCCCACGACCTGATCGTGCAGGCCTGGACCAAGCCCGGCCCGACGTCATTCGAGGGCGAGCACTTCAACGTGCGCTACGTCAACATCTGGCCCCGCCCCTACCAGAGCCCGCATCCGCAGATCTGGATTCCGTCGATGGGCTCGTCGGAGACGGTGAAATGGGCGGCGGCGCCGGAGCGCAAGTATCCATTCCTGGTCACCTTCTCCAGCCGCGAGCTGGTGGCGCGCTATCTCAACATCTATCGCGATCAGGCCACGCAGTACGGGTACGAGGCCTCGCCCGATCAGCTCGGCTGGGCCTCGCCGGTTTATGTCGCCGATACCGACGAGCGGGCGCGGAAGGAAGCCAAGGAAGGCATCGAGACGCTGTTCAACGACTTCCTTGCGGTGCCGTTCCAGATGCTGCTGCCGCCGGGCTACATGTCGCTGTCGTCGATGAAGAACACCCTGCGGATGCGAAAGGCGCTGGGCGCGCAGAAGCGCCTGACCATGGAGGAACTGGCCGAGACCGGCGTCGTCGTGGTCGGCTCGCCGCAGACCGTGCGCGATCAGCTTTCCAAGCTCCGCGACGAGACCCGCGCCGGCAAGCTCATCACCATGCTGCAGTTTGGCACCCTGTCGGACGAACTGACGAAACGGAACATGCAGATGTTCGCCTCGGAGGTGATGCCGCACCTGCGATGAACTGGCACGTGGATTGCTCGCACACGCGCGTCATCACACGCGTCGTCAGAGGATAATGCGATGAGGATAAGCCTGGCCACTTTCGGCTTGCTGCTCGCGGCGAGCGCCGCATCGGCGCAGGACCTGACCTGCTCGCCGCTGCGCCTGGTCGTGCCCTACCCCGCCGGCGGCGCGACCGACGTTGCGGCGCGGCTGATCGCGGAACGACTCGAACCGGCGTTGAAGAAGACCGTGGTGATCGAGAACCGCGCCGGCGCGACCGGCAACATCGGCACCGTGGCCGTGGTCCAGTCCGCACCGGACGGCTGCACGCTCCTGGTCAACGCCGCCTCGATCGCTACCTTCACGGTGAGCTTCAGCCGGCCCGGCTACGACGCGTTGAAAGACCTCGTCCCGGTCGGCGGCATCGGTCTCACGCCGACCATGCTCGTGACCGCCACCGCCAATCCACCGACCGATCTGAAGACCCTGATCGAATGGGGCAAGAGCAGGCCGGACGGCCTGACGCTGAGCAGCGCCGGCTACGGGCTGATCCAGCATCTGGCCGCCGAGGAGATCGGCCGCCGCAGCGGCGTCAAGCTCACTCACATTCTTTATCGCGGTGGCGCGCCGGCGATGACCGACCTCGTTACCGGCCGGGTCGACCTCGGCAGCTTCGCGGCGGGCACCATGCTGCCCTTGATCAAGGAGAAGCAGCTCAAGGCGGTCGCCGTGATCGCGCCGAAGCGATCGGCGCTCATTCCCGACGTTCCGACCACCGACGAGCAGGGCCTCACCGGCATCAATTCCAATGTGCAGTTCATGGTATTGGCGCCGGCAGCGACGCCGAAGCCGGTGATCGACCGCCTGTCGGCGGAGCTGCGCAAGGTGGTCGGCGATCCCGCGCTGAAGGATCGGTTCGCCGCCATTGGGTTCGAACCCACGCCCAGTTCGTCGGAGGAGATGGCCGCGATCATGCGCAAGACCGCCGAGGATTGGATCCCGGTGATCCGGCAGCTCAACATCAAGATGGATTGATCCGATGGCAGCCGAGATCAGCGTCATTCCCGCCCTGCATTACAAGGACGCCAAGGCGGCGATCGAATTCCTCTGCACGGCCTTTGGCTTCACAAAAAACGCCGTCTATGAGGACAAGGACGGATCGATCGCCCATGCCCAGCTCACCCACGGCAACGGCATGATCATGCTGGGCTCGGCGAAAGACACCAAACACGGCGAGCTGTTGCGGCGCCCCGGCGACGTCGGCGGCGTCACCATGAGCGTCTATGTCGTGGTCGACAACGCCGACGCGCATTTTGCCCGCGCCAAAGCCGCGGGAGCGGAGATCACCCGCGAGCCGGAGACGCAGGACTACGGCGGCCGCGATTACACCTGCAAGGATCCGGAAGGCAATGTCTGGACGTTCGGGACCTATGACCCGATGGCGCACTAGCAGGCACGCTTCCGCCCACTGACCCGATCGCCGCCCGGAGTGGGCCGGCCCCGGCCAAATTGACCCGGTATCCCGTCACGACTACCGTTGGCGCAAGAACGGCTGAGAACGGCTGCCAAGCCGTCAGCGAGCGGGAGGATTTCATGCGCACATCGATTGCCGGATTGGCGGGCGCGGCTGCGCTTGTCGCCCTTGCGTCCACGGCCAGCGCCCAACAGGGCACGGTCAAGGTCGGCTTGATCATGCCGTACTCCGGCCAGTTCGCCGATACGGCGACGCAGATGGACAATGCCATCAAGCTCTACATGAAACAGCACGGCGACACCGTCGCCGGCAAGAAGATCGAGATCATCCGCAAGGATTCCGGCGGCATCGCACCCGATGTCGCCAAGCGCCTCGCGCAAGAGCTGGTCACGCGCGACAAGGTCGACATTTTCGGCGGACTGATCCTGACGCCCAACGCACTCGCGGTTGGCGACGTCTCGGCCGAAGCCAAGAAATTCACCGTGATCATGAACGCCGCGACTTCGATCATCACCACCAAGTCGCCCTATATGGCACGCACGTCAGTGACCACGCCGATGCTCAACCAGACGCTCGGCACTTGGGCGGTGAAGAAGGGCGGCGCCAAGAAAATCTATTCGATGGTCTCCGACTTCGGCCCCGGCCATGACGCCGAAGCCGCGTTCCAGCTCGGCGTCAAGGAGGCCGGCGGCGAGATCGTCGGCTCGGTGCGTTTCCCGGTGGCGAACCCCGACTTCTCGGCGTTCATCCAACGCGCCAAGGATTCCAATCCCGACGCGATCTACATCTGGATTCCTGGCGGCACGCAGCCCGCGGCGATCGGCAAGGCACTGGCCGAGCGCGGCATTGACCCGAAGAAGACGAGGATCCTGGGCCAGGACGTGCTGGGCGACGAAAGCGCGCTCAAGAGCATGGGCGATATCTCGATCGGCATCGTGACCGCCGCGCACTTCGACTACAATCATCAATCCGCGAAGGGCAAGGCATTCGCCAAGGCGTTTCACGACGACTACAAGCGCTACCCCGACATCTTCTCAATCGGCGGCTACGACGGCATGCACTTGATCTATGAGACGCTGAAGAAGACCGGCGGCAAAACCGACGGCGATTCACTGATCGCGGCGGCCAAAGGCATGAAGTGGGAAAGCCCGCGCGGTCCGGTCGAGATCGACCCGGAGACGCGCGACATCATTCTCACGGTTTACATCCAGAAGGTCGAGAAGACCCCCGATGGCTTGCGCAACGTGGAGATCGACAAGTTCGAAAACGTCAAGGATCCGGTGAAGGCGCGGATGAAATAAGCGCTGCCGCATCCATACTATCCATACTTAAAGAGTGACAACACGCCAAGTTGACACCGGCGTGGAGCCTGCCGATGCTCCACGCCAAGCCATCACATTTCCGGGAGGATAACGATGCGATTTGCCACCACCGCAATGAGCGCCGTCGCCGCCATTCTGCTCGCTAGCGCCGCGCCCGCCGGCGCTCAGGACACCCTCAAGATCGGCCTAGTCATGACGCTGTCGGGCCAGTTCGCCGACGCCGGCATCCAGATGCAGAACGGCGTCAAGACCTACATGAAGGAACACGGCGAGACGATCGGCGGCAAGAAGATCGAACTGATCGTCAAGGATTCCGGCGGCATGGCGCCCGATGTCGCCAAGCGCCTCACGCAGGAGCTGGTGGTGCGCGACAAGGTCGACATCATCGCGGGCTTCGTGCTGACACCGAACGCGCTCGCCGCGGGCGACGTGTCGGCGGAGGCCAAGAAGTTCATGGTGGTGATGAACGCCGCGACCTCGATCGTGACGACCAAGTCGCCCTACATGGTGCGCTCCTCGGTAACGCTGCCGCAGGTGGCCGAGACCTTCGGGACCTGGGCCGCGACCAAGGGCGGCATCAAGAAGTCCTACACGATGGTGACCGACTACGGCCCCGGCCACGACTTCGAGGCGGGCTTCCAGCGCGCCTTCAAGGAGGCCGGCGGCGAGATCACCGGCTCGGTGCGCTTCCCGGTGGCGAACCCCGACTTCTCCGCCTTCGTGCAGCGTGCCAAGGACCTCAACCCAGAAGTCGATCATGGTGTTCGTGCCCGGCGGCGCACAGCCGGCGGCGCTCGGCAAGGCGATCGCCGAACGCGGCATCGATCTCAACAAGATCAAGGTGCTCGGCTCCGGCGAGACCACGTCCGAGCAGGCGCTCAAGAGCATGGGCGATGCGAGCCTCGGTATGATCACCGCCTGGCACTACGAGTACACCGACAAGGCGCCGAAGAATGTCGCCTTCGTCAAGCTGTTCAACGAGATGCACAAGCGCAACCCGGACTTCTTCTCGATCGGCGGCTACGACGGCATGCACGTCATCTACGAGGCGGTGAAGAAGGGCGGCGGCAAGACCGACGGCGACGCGCTGATCGCGGCAGCCAAGGGGCTGAAGTGGGACAGCCCGCGCGGGCCGATGTCGATCGATCCCGAGACCCGCGACGTGGTGCAGACCATCTACATCCGCAAGGTCGAGAAGGTGAACGGCGAGCCGCAGAACGTGGCGTTCGACAAGGTCGAGAACGTCAAGGACCCGGTGAAGGCACGGATGCCGAAGTAGCCGCGTCAGGCGGCACACTGC